>CAVXSV010000033.1:0-62313 GCA_963764445.1 uncultured Alphaproteobacteria bacterium | reverse complement strand
GCCCGACCGGAAGTCGCCGCCCGATACCTCGAGGGCAAAATCACGGCCGCGCGTTTCGTCGATGGCGAAGAGTGGGAAATCGTTGACGCGATTGCGCCATTGCGGCGCGAGCCTTCACGTGACGCGATGCTCGACACCCAGGCGCTGCGCGGCGAACGGGTCACGGTCTACGACCGCAGCGCAGAAGGATGGGCCTGGGGTCAATTGAACGGCGACGGCTATGTCGGCTGGCTACCCGACCGTGCACTCGCGAAGCCGGGCGCATCGCCGACGCACAAGGTCACCGCCTTGCGCACGTTTGCGTTTCCGGGCTCGTCGATCAAGCTGCCGCCGGTGGAGACATTATCGCTCGGCGCAAAGCTGACCGTTCAGTGCCATGAGGGCGTCTTTGCCGTCGTCATCGGGTGGGCTGTACATACCGACGGTCCATATTGCGCCGCTCGACCACACGGCCGGCGATTTCGTCACGGTTGCCGAAATGTTTGCCGGAACGCCCTATCTATGGGGCGGCAAGACCAGCCTCGGCATCGACTGTTCCGGCCTGGTGCAGGTCGCGCTCAACGCATCCGGCATCGAGTTCCCGCGCGACAGCGACATGCAGGAGCAAGCCGTGGGCCGCACCCTATCTCCGGCGGAGACGCAACAGCCACGGCGCGGCGATCTGATGTTCTGGAAAGGTCACGTGGCGATCATTCGGGACGCAACCACGATCGTCCACGCCAACGCGCATCACATGGCGACAACCATCGAAGCCATTCACGAGGCGATCACGCGCATCGAGGCCACCGGCAGCACCGTGACCAGCGTGAAGCGGCTGGATTGATCTACTGCGCCGTCGACGCGCCTGGTGTAGTTTCGAGCCGGAAGGCCGCTGCAAACAGCGCGCGCGTATATTCCGACTTCGGAGTTTTGAACAACTCCGACGCTGGACCTTCCTCGACGACCTTGCCATGTCGCATCACGATGAGATGGCTGGCAAGAGACGCGACCACACGCAGATCGTGGGAGATGAACATGTAGGTCAGGTCGCGCTTGCGCTGCAGCTCGCGCAGTAGGTCGACCATCTGCGCCTGAAACAGCATGTCGAGCGCGCTTGTCGGCTCGTCCAGCACGACAAAATTCGGCTCCAGCACCACGGCGCGCGCGATGCTGATGCGCTGGCGCTGGCCGCCGGAGAATTCGTGCGGAAAGCGAAACCGTGTCGTCGGATCGAGGCCGACGTCCTTCAACGCCTTGACGACCCGAGCTTCCTGCTCGGCCTCCGACAGCGAAGGCTGATGCACACTCAAACCTTCGGCCACGATATCGCCGACAGACATTCGCGGACTCAATGCTCCGAACGGATCCTGAAACACGATTTGCATGTCGCGGCGGAAGGGGCGCATGTCCTTGAAACGCAAACCCTGGATGTTCTTGCTCAGAAACACGATCGGGCCATCCGACGAAATCAGCCGCAGCAGCGCCAGCCCGAGTGTCGTCTTGCCGGAGCCGGATTCGCCGACGACGCCGAGCGTTTCGCCCTTGCGCACCTTCAGCGTCACACCATCCACCGCCTTGATATGGCCGACGGTCTTGCGGAGCAGGCCGCGCCGAACCGGAAACCAGACCTTGAGATTGTCGGTCGAGATTACGATCGGCGCACTCCGGGCGTGGCGGCGCGGGATCCGGCTTCGGCTCCGCGGCCAGCAGCTCGCGCGTATACGGGTGTCTGGGCGCGGTGAAGACCTGTTCGACCGGGCCCTTCTCGACGATCTTGCCGCTGTTCATGACGCAGACCACGTCGGCGATACGGCGGACGATGCCGAGATCATGCGTGATGAACAACAGACTCATTCCGAGCCGGGCGCGGATGTCCGCCAGCAGGGTCAGGATTTGCGCCTGCACGGTCACATCGAGCGCTGTTGTCGGCTCATCCGCGATCAGAAGATCGGGTTCGTTAGCCAACGCCATCGCGATCATGACGCGCTGACGCTGGCCCCCCGACAACTGGTGCGGATAGCTGGCGAGACGGGTTTCCGGATCCGGAATGCCGACCTGTGTCAGCAATTCCAGCGTTCGTTGCCGTGCCGCCGCGCCACGAACGCCGCCGTGCAGTAGCAAAATCTCGCTGATCTGCGATTCGATGGTGTGCAGCGGATTGAGTGACGTCATCGGCTCCTGAAAGATGATCGAGATGTCGTTGCCGCGAATGCTCCTGATCTCGCGCTCGGACATGTCGAGCAGGTCTTGACCCTTGAAGCGGATATTGCCGGAGGGATGCGACGCGGCCGGATAGGGCAACAACTTCAGGACCGACAGCGCGCTGACTGACTTTCCAGACCCGGATTCGCCGACCAGCGCCACGCACTCGCCACGTTTGATCTCGAACGAAATGCGATCCACGGCAACCGACGTTCCGCCGCCGTGACGAAACGCAACCGACAAATCGCGGACATCGAGCAACGGTTGATTGATGACATCCATCCCGGCCTACCTGAACGTCTTGCGCGGGTCGAAGGCGTCACGCACGGCCTCGCCGATAAAGATCAAGAGCGACAGCATGATCGCGACCGCGAAAAATCCGGTGAATCCGAGCCACGGCGCCTGCACGTTGGCCTTGCCCTGCGACAGCATCTCGCCGAGCGACGGCGATCCCGGCGGCAAGCCGAAACCGAGAAAATCCAGCGCGGTCAGGGTCATCACCGACGACGACACGATGAACGGCAGAAACGTCATGGTCGCGACCATGGCATTCGGCAAAAGATGTCGGAGCATGATGGTCGCATTCGATACGCCGAGCGCCCGCGCCGCCGTAATGTATTCGAAGTTGCGGCCACGCAGGAATTCGGCGCGCACGAGACCGACGAGCGACACCCACGAGAACAGCAGCAGAATTCCGAGCAGCACGAAGAATCCGGGCACCAGCACTGACGACAGAATCAAGAGCAGATAGAGCGAAGGGATCGCGGTCCAGACCTCGATAAACCGCTGGAAGCCGAGATCGATCCAGCCGCCGAAATAGCCCTGCACGCCGCCGGCCGCGATCCCGATGATCGACGACACAATCGTCAAACAAAGTCCGAACAGCACCGAGATGCGGAATCCATAAATGAGACGCGCGACGACATCGCGGCCCTGATCATCGGTACCGAGCCAGTTGTACTCGAGATCGCGACAACTCGTGAGATGCTTTCTCTGCACAACATCCTTACACTCCGCCTCGCTCAACATCCAGGTCGGCTTCGACGGCGCGGGCGTCGGCAAGTCCAGATTGTGGGTATCGTAGGAATAGCGGATGAGCGGCCAAACGATAGTGCCACCCTTGGCCGCGATCAGCTTCTGCAAATAGGGGTCGCGATAATCGGCAGCGGTCTCGAAGTCGCCGCCGAACGCCGTTTCCGGATAAGTCACGAATGCCGGAAAATAGAGATGTCCATCGAACTTGATCAGGAATGGCCTGTCGTTGGCGATCAATTCGGCGAACAACGAAATGAAGAACAGGATCAGGAATATCCAGAGCGACCAGTAGCCGCGTCGGTTCGATTTGAAATTCTGCCAGCGGCGGCGATTGAGCGGCGACAGTCGAGACGGATGGCGCGCTGGCGGCACGACTTCGCCGAGCGGCGACACCGCTCTGGTCTCGACGGGCTCTGGCGACGTCAGGACCATCAGACTTCCCGCGCCTCGAAGTCGATCCGGGGATCGATCCACATGTAGGTCAGGTCGGAGATCAGGTTCACCACGAGCCCGACCAGCGAGAAGATGAAGAGAGTTCCGAACACCACCGGATAGTCGCGGTTGAGCACGCTCTCAAAGCCGAGCAGGCCAAGCCCATCGAGCGAAAAAATGGTTTCGATCAACAGCGATCCGGAAAAGAAGGCGTGAACGAAGGCGCCGGGAAATCCGGCAATGACGATCAGCATGGCATTGCGGAACACGTGATTATAGAGCACCTGGCGCTCGCTGCAGCCCTTGGCGCGCGCCGTCATCACATATTGCTTGCGGATTTCGTCCAGGAACGAGTTCTTGGTCAGCAGCGTCATGGTAGCGAATGCGCCGAGCGCCATCGAGATCAAGGGTAACGTCAGGTGCCAGAAATAGTCGAGGATCTTCCAGTACCAGGGAAACTGGCTCCAGCCATCCGACGTCAATCCGCGCAGCGGAAAGATGCTGAAGAATGATCCGCCGGCGAACAGGATGATGAGGAGGATCGCGAACAGAAAGCCGGGAATCGCAAATCCCACGATAATCACCGCCGACGTCCACGTATCGAACCGCGACCCGTCCTTGACCGCCTTGCGGATTCCGAGCGGAATCGAAATCAGGTAGGTCAAAAGCGTCATCCAGATGCCGAGCGATATTGAGACAGGCAGCTTTTCCTTGATGAGCTGGATCACGGTGGTATCGCGGAAATAGCTTTTCCCGAAATCGAAACGCGCGAAATTCCATACCATCAGCACAAAGCGTTCCGGCGCGGGTTTGTCGAAGCCGAACTGTTTTTCAAGGCTCTTGATGAAGGCAGGATCGAGCCCCTGCGCGCCGCGGTACTTCGAATTGACGGCATCGGCCGAAGCTCCGACCTGCCCACGCGCACCGAAGTCGCCGCCAGACGAGCCGGAAATGCGCGAGCTGGCGCCAGTGTCCGCGCCGCTCAATTGTGCGATTACCCGCTCGACCGGGCCGCCGGGCGCGAACTGCACCACGATGAACGACACGAACAGGATGCCCAGCAACGTGGGAACCATCAGCAGAATGCGACGGGCGATGTATGCGCTCATGTCTACTTCGTCTGCCCCGACGCGGCCGATTTGGTGGACGCCGACCACCAGATGTCAGGCGCCATGACGCCGAGATATTTCGGCAGGCTCGGCGGATGCCCGAACTCATCCCAATAAGCAAGCCGGTGTACGTTCGAATACCATTGCGGCACCCAATAACGGCCGGCGCGAATGACGCGATCCAATGCGCGCGCGGCGGATACGAGTTTGACGCGGGTATCGGCGGCGATCACCTGCTCCATAAGGGAATCGATCGCGGGGTCCGAAATGCCCGCGAGGTTGTTCGATCCCTTGGTCGCTGCGGCCCGCGACGAAAAGAACGGTCGCAGCGAGTCGCCCGGAACGGTCGAAAATCCGAAGCGTTCGATCACCATGTCGAAATCGAAATCGTCGCGCCTCGCCCGAGCCTGCACGGAATCGACCAGGCGCAGCGTCGCTTCGATGCCGAGCGTCCCGAGGTTCTTGATATAGGGCATGTGGTGGGCCTGGAATGACGGCTCGTCGAGCAGAAACTCGACGCGGAAGACTTCGCCCCGCGGCGTCACGCGCTTGCCATCCTTGATGTGGAAACCCGCGTCATTCAAAAGCTGAACAGCTTTGCGCAACAACGCACGGTCCTGTCCCGAGCCGTCGGACACCGGCGGCACGAACGGCTTGCCGAACACCTCGTCCGGCACCTTACCGCGGAACGGCTCAAGCAACGCGACCTCTTCCGGCGACGGCAGGCCGGTCGCCATCAGATCGGAATTCTGGAACGGCGACACCGTCCGCACATAAGCGCCGTACATGATTGTCTTGTTGGTCCACTCGAAATCGAAGGCGCAACCGAGCGCTTCGCGAACGCGCGGGTCCTTGAACTTGTCGCGGCGGATATTGATGAACCAGCCTTGCGCGCCGGACGGCGTTTCGTCCGGCAACTGCTCGCGCTTGACGCGGCCCTCGGTCATCGCCGGGAAATCGTAGCGCGTATTCCAGATGCGGGAGGTGAATTCTTCGCGGTACAGGTAATTGCGGCCGGTAAAACCCTCGAACGCCACGTCGCGGTCGCGATAGAAATCGAATCGCACCGTATCGAAATTGTAAGCACCGCGGCAGACTGGAAGGTCGGCGCCCCACCAGTCCTTGACCCGGTCGAATTCGATAAAACGATTCGACTCGAACCGGCCGACCTTGTACGGCCCGCTGCCAAGCGGAATGTCGAGCGTCGATTCCTCGAACGAATGTGCCGTATAATAGGCTTGCGAAAAGATCGGCAGGCTCGCGACGAACGGCGGCACGTCGCGGCCGCGCTTTGCGGCGAAGGTCACGATCAGCGTGGCGGCGTCGGTCGCTTCCGCCGTCACCATGTCGCGCATCTGCTGCGTGATCAGTGGATGCCCCTTGGTCTTCAGAATCGTCAGCGAAAAGGCGGCATCGTGCGCCGTCAGTTTTTGTCCGTCATGAAACCGGGCCTCCGGCCGCATCCTGAACTGGTATGTCAGTCCATCGGCCGAGATGCGCACGGTCTTCGCAGCCAGGCCATACATCGCATCGGGCTCGTCGCCGGCGCGCGCCATCAGCGACGTGAACGTCATGCCCATACCCTGCGCGCCGTCGCCCTTCAGGATGAAGGCATTGAGCGAATTGAAGGTGTGGAACGACTGGTTGAAGGCACGACTCGACGGAATGGTCGAAAACAATCCGCCCTTCGGCGCATCCGGCATTGACGTAGTCGAAATGGTGAAAATCGGCCGGATATTTCAGATCGCCGAACGCCGACATGCCATGGGATTCAGTCTCCGCGCCGATCGCGATCGCCGGCCGGAACCAGACCGCGCTTGCCGCACCGATCCCGAGACCGATCACCTGCCGGCGGCTGGGCAGTGTCATCCGCGCGAAACGCCTCAAGATCGTTTGCCGATCTTGGCCGCCTTGCCGGCATCGTACCACCAGAGACCGGGAAGGCCGACAGGCCGTATTTCGGCATTTCGGCTGGGCGGCCGAAGCGGTTCCAACGGGCGGTGCGGTGGAACGGATAGGTCAATTGCGGCACCACGTAGTTATTCCATAACAGAACCCGGTCCAGCGCCTTGGTGGCGGCGACGAGGTCGGCACGGTCCCTAGTGAAGATCACGCGTTCGATCAGCTTGTCGATGGCGGGATTCTTGATGCCGACGATATTGCGCGAGCCCGGCATGTCCGCGGCATGCGAGCCCCAGAACTCGCGCTGCTCGTTGCCGGGCGACAGCGATTCCGGCCAGGTTGCGAGGACCACATCGAAATCCCAGGTCCGCAGCCGGTTCTCATATTGAGTCGGATCGATGGTCCGGACGCTGACGGTAAGACCTATGCGCTCCAGCGACGGCTTGAAGAACAGCATGATGCGCTCAGAACTTGGATCGTCCGACAGCAATTCCAGTTCGAACGGCGCGCCGGTCTTGCTATCCACCAGCTTGCGGTCACGCACTTCGTATCCCGCCTCCTTGAGCAGTTTCAGGCCCTCGCGCAGATTGCTGCGAACCGCTTCAGAACTGCCTCCGACGGGATTGCTGTAGGGCGTGGTGAACACTTCGGCCGGCACCTCGGTGCGCACAGTCTCGAGAATTTCAAGCTCCCTGCCCTCAGGGAGACCGCTCGAGGCCAGTTCGGTGCCCTCGAAATAGCTCGCGATGCGCTTATACTGGCCATAGAACAATTGCTTGTTCATTTCCTCGAAATCGAACGCGAAATTCAGCGCCCGCCGCACCCGCGCATCCTTGAACTTGTCGCGGCGAATGTTGAGCGCGAACGCCTGCATCACGCCCGAACTGCGATTGGGAAATTCTTCCAGAACAACCCGGCCGTCCTTCACGGCCGGAAAATCGTAAGCTGTTGCCCAGTTCTTGGCGCTGTTTTCCGTGCGCCAATCAACCTGATCGCCCTTGAAGGCTTCGATCGCGACAGTGCCGTCGCGAAAATACTCGTAGCGCAACTCATCGAAGTTATGGCGGCCGATATTAAAATTGTGATCGCGGCCCCAGTAATTCTTGACCCGCTCCAGCGTAACCGAGCGCGCCGGATCGAAACCCTTGATCTTATAAGCTGCGCTGCCGAGCGGCGGCTCTAGCGTGGTCGCGGAAATGTCGCGCTTAACGCCTGCATCGTTGGTGCCTTCCCACCAGTGCTTCGGAAGCACCATCAGTTGTCCGACAATCTGCGGCAGCTCGCGGTTTCCCGGCGCATCGAAGGTGAAGGTCACGTCGCGCTCGCCGGTCTTCTCCACTCTCAGTGACGTGGCGGTAATAGGCCGAATAGAACGGATGATGCTTCTTCAAAGAGTTAAGCGAGAAAATCACGTCATCCGGCGTCACCGGTTTTCCGTCATGCCACGTTGCCTCGGCGCGCAACCGATAGGTCACGAACGAGAAATCGTCGGGATAAGCGACGAACTCGGCCAACGCCCCGTACTCCGTCGAGACCTCGTCCAGCGACGCAATGTCAGCGCTTCATAGATCAGCCCGACCGCTCCCGCGATCGAGCCCTTCACGCCTGACACGACCGGGTTGAAATTGTCGAAGGTCCCGACCGCGATCTGCCGCACCGCGCCGCCCTTGGGCGCGTCCGGATTGACGTAGTCGAAACGCTTGAAGCCTTCCGGATATTTCACCTCGCCGAACAGCGAGAGCCCGTGCCGCCATTTGAGGTCGGTCGGTCCGGTCTGTGCACGGGCCGCTTCGATGGGCGAAGCGCCGGTCAGGACCTTGATTGCGGGCGCGGCTGCGATCAGGGCTCCGCCATGTAGGAGACGTCGTCGGGTGAAGGCCAAATCAGGTTCCTGCGGAAGTGTCGGACTGGGATCTAACGGCGTAACACGAAGCAATGTCTCGACCGATTATGTCGGTTTTTCGGGATGATACTACCCCACCTCCCGCACTTGTGCGGCGAAACCTCCCGATAACAGCCGAGTGACCGGTGGTATGAAAACGGCCAGGAAAATCCTGGCCGCTGATCTCATTCAGAGACCTATGCCGCGTTACTTCGAGGCCTTCGGCTGCGATTCCGGCTTGTCGGAGTTCTTGTTCAGATAGGCAATGACGTCGGCACGCTCGCTATCCTTCGGCAGGCCGGCGAATCCCATGGCGGTGCCGGGAATATAGCCCTTCGGATTGGTCAGGAACTTGTCCAGTTCGTCGAAGGTCCAGGTGCCGCCCTTGGCCTTCATGGCCGCCGAGAAGTTGAATCCGCGGCCTTGTCCGCGCGGCTCGCCGACGACCCCGTAGAGATTCGGACCGACGCGGTTCGGTCCACCCTTCTCGAAGGTATGGCAGGCGGCGCACTTCTTGGCTGCGATCGCGCCCTGCTCGGCCGAGGCAGTCTGCAGCAGTTTCCCGATCGGCGCCTCCGCCGCAGGCGCTGGCTTGGCTTCGCTTGTCCTTGTGGCCCGCCGCCGCCGCCTCTTCCTTGACGGCAACTTCGAAACCCGGCTTCGCCGGCTGGACCGGCGCGAAAATCGCCTGGGCGGCGAAATTCATACCAGTAGAACGAGACAAGCGCCCAGAATTGCACCGAGAAATTTATTGACAGTCGAAGGTGTCCATTTTCGGTCAGGCTCCAGATCCTTGAAAGTCGACTGTCAGGCCGGCCGAAACGACCACGGAATGCCGCCGAAACCGCTTGCTGGAACGCGGGACGCGGCGGCGACGAGATAACGGTTTGCCCGCGCTCTGGCAACCCGTATAAACGCCGCAGCCTTTGAAAAACCGCGCCAATTCCCGATCCCTGTCCCCGGACCGCGAACCTCCCGACCGATGACCGATACCCGCACCCTGGTGCTGATTCCAGCCCGCATGGCCGCGACCCGCCTGCCCGGGAAACCGTTGCTGGACATCGGTGGCTTGCCGATGATCGTCCATGTTTTGCGGCGGGCCGAGGCCGCCGGAATCGGCCGAGTCGCCGTCGCCACCGATTCCCCCGACATCGCGGCCGCCGTGACGGCCCATGGCGGCGAAGCGATCATGACGCGTTCCGACCATCCGTCGGGATCCGACCGCGTGTTCGAGGCGCTCGGCAGGCTCGATCCCGATGGCAGCATCGAGACGATCATCAACCTGCAGGGCGACTTTCCGACCATCCGCCCGGACAGTATCCGTGACGTGCTCGAGCCCCTGGCCGACCCCGCGGTCGATATCGCGACGCTGGCCGCCGAAATCCACACCGACGAGGAGGCCACCAATCCGAATGTCGTCAAGGCCGTGGGATCGCCGGTGGCCCCGCGCCGGCTGCGCGCGCTTTACTTCACCCGCGCCACCGCCCCGCACGGCGACGGGCCGCGCTACCATCACATCGGGCTTTACGCCTATCGCCGCAAAGCCCTGCAACGCTTCGTCGAACTGCCGCCCTCGGCTCTTGAGCACCAGGAAAAGCTCGAGCAGTTACGGGCGCTGGAAGCCGGAATGCGGATCGACATCATGATTGTGGAGAATGTGCCGCGGGGCGTCGATACCGCCGGCCGATCTCGAAACCGCGCGCCGCATACTCGCTAGCCAAAAATCAACCGGCTGATAGAAGACCTGATGACCAAGCACCATGAAAATCGCATTCCAGGGCGAGCCCGGCGCGAATTCCCATATCGCGATCGCCGACGCCTATCCCAATGCCGAGCCGTTGCCCTGCGCCACCTTCGAGGACGCGCTGGCCGCGATCGCGTCGGGCGACGCCGATCTCGGCATGATCCCGATCGAGAATTCGGTGGCCGGCCGTGTCGCCGACATTCATCACCTGCTACCGCAATCCGGGCTGTTCATCGTCGGCGAATACTTTCTGCCGATCCGCCATCAACTGATGGCGCCGCGCGGCGCAACGCTCGACGATATCAAGACCGTCGAAAGTCACGTTCATGCACTCGGGCAATGCCGCCGCATCATCCGCAAGCTCGGCATCAGGCCGATCGTCTCGGGCGACACCGCGGGCTCCGCCCGCATCGTCTCCGAGCGCGGCGACAAGAGTTGCGCGTCGATCGCCTCGCGCCTCGCCGCGCAAATCTACAATCTCGATATACTCGCCGAGGACGTCGAGGACGAAGCTCACAATACCACGCGTTTCGTGGTGCTGGCGCGCGAGACCAACTGGGCCAAGCAGGGATCGGGCCGCTGGTCACCAGTTTTGTCTTCCGCGTGCGCAACCTGCCGGCCGCGCTCTACAAGGCGATGGGTGGCTTCGCCACCAACGGCGTCAACATGACCAAGCTCGAAAGCTACATGGTCGACGGCAATTTCTTCGCAACGCAATTCTATGCCGACGTCGAAGGCCATCCGGACGACCTAGGCGTCGCCTTCGCGCTTGAAGAGCTGAAGTTCTTCTCCAAGGAGTTGCGCATCGTCGGCGTCTATCCCGGCCATCCGTTCCGCGCGACCTTCAGCGAGAAGGCGGACTGAACGCTCGGAGCGGACTTCCTCGTCCTCCCCGCTGGAGGGCCTTCGCCGTCGTGTGCGGCGCAGTCAAGCGGCGTCGAGCTATATTGGCACTTCATGATTATTATTACGATACAGTACGTCCGCCCAAAGGCATCAACTAACATTTATACAGCAAATTCAATGCTTTAATGTAAGCTTCGCTTGCCCACTCATGTAATTTATTAAAGAAATATTCCAGCAAATTTTGAATATTGGGCTACTTCCCATCTACAATGTGCTCCATCATGGGCTATTTTGGAGGGAGTGCCGTTTTATGTGCTGCTCCGGCCGTCGAGACTCCAGGCGAGCCATCGCGCGACACCGGACGAGGTAGGCCGCATTCACAGCAGATGCAGCAGATGTAGTGGAGTTTGATGAGTTATGACCGACGTTTCGTCCCCGACGCATAATGGCCATACCGAGCAAATACGCCCCGCGATCTCGTTCGAATTCTTTCCGCCCAAAACCGAGGAGATGGAGCGCAGTCTGTGGGACACCATCACCCGACTCGCGCCGCTGGCTCCCAACTTTGTCTCCGTCACCTACGGCGCCGGCGGATCGACTCGCGAACGCACCCATTCGACCATCGCGCGCATCCTGTCCGAGACTGAGCTTCAGCCAGCCGCGCATCTCACTTGCGTCGGCGCGGCACGCGGCGAAATCGACGAGATCGTCAGCCGCTATCGCGATATCGGCGTCCGCCATATTGTGGCGCTGCGCGGAGACCCACCAGGCGGCATCGGCACGGCTTACAGCACCCATCCCGACGGCTATCGCAGTTCGGCCGACCTCGTCGCCGCCATCAAGCGGCAGTACGGCGATATCGAAGTCTCAGTCTCGGCCTATCCCGAGAAGCACCCCGAAAGTCGCGACATCGATGCCGACATCGATGTCCTCAAGGCCAAGGTCGATGCCGGCGCGACCCGCGCCATCACCCAGGTCTTTTTCGACAACGACCTCTACCTTCGTTATCTCGATCGCGTCCGCGCGCGCGGCATCGAGATTCCCATCGTGCCCGGCATCATGCCGATGCACAACTTCAGGCAGGCCCGGAACTTCGTGACCAAGGCGGGCACCACCGTACCGCCGTGGCTATGCTGAGAAGTTCGAAGGCCTCGACGACGATCCGGAAACGCGCAAGCTGGTCGCGGCGACCGTGGCGGCGGGCCAGGTGCAGAAACTCGCCAAGCGTGGCGTCGATACGTTCCACTTCTACACCATGAACCGCGCCGACCTCGTCTTCGCCATCTCTCATCTGCTCGGCATCCGTCCGAACGCTGCGCAGAAGGCGGCTTAGTTTTCTTCCGACATGCCGGCCTTGTGCCGGGCATCCACGTCCTGGCGGCAGATGTATTTGAAGACGTGGATGGCGGGCATAGGCGAGCGAAGCGACGCCGTTTTTCGAACGGCTATGCGTGACGCTCAAACTATAAGGTGACTATCGTGACCAAAGATGACTTCGAATCCATCGCCGACAAATTCCGAGACCTCGCGCGCGAGCGCATTCTGGTGCTCGACGGCGCCATGGGCACCATGATCCAGGGGCTCGAATACGACGAGGCCGCGTTTCGCGGCGAGCGCTTCAAGGATTTTCATCGCGATGTGCGCGGTAACAACGATCTGCTGATCCTGACGCAGCCGAAGGCAATCGAGGACATCCACGCCGCTTACTTGCGCGCCGGCGCCGACATCGTCGCCACCAACACCTTTTCATCGACCTCGATCGCACAGGCCGATTACGAGATGTCGGACCTCGCCTACGAACTCAACCGCGACGGCGCGAAGCTTGCGCGCGCCGCCGCCGCCCGCGTCAGTGCCGAGGACGGCAAGCCGCGCTTCGTGGCAGGCGCGCTCGGCCCGACCAACCGCACCGCGTCGATCTCGCCCGACGTCGCCAATCCCGGCTATCGCGCCGTCACCTTCGACGATCTGCGCAAGGCGTACGGCGAACAGATCAACGGCCTGCTCGACGGCGGCGCCGATCTGCTGCTGGTGGAAACCATCTTCGACACCCTGAACGCCAAGGCCGCACTCTACGCCATTTCCGAAATCTGCGAAGCGCGCGGCATCGACATGTCCGTAATGGTCTCCGGCACCATCACCGACAAATCCGGCCGTCTGTTGTCGGGACAATTGCCCGAAGCGTTCTGGAATTCGATCCAGCATGCGAAACCGATCACCGTCGGCTTCAACTGCGCGCTCGGCGCCGAAGACTTGCGCGCCCATATCGCCGATATCGGCCGTGTCGCCGACACGCTGAGTCTGCGCCTATCCCAACGCCGGCCTACCGAACGAATTCGGTCAGTACGACGAAAGTCCCGAATACATGGCGCGGCTGGTTGGCGAATTCGCAGCCAGTGGTCTCGTCAACATCGTCGGCGGCTGCTGCGGCACCACACCGGAGCATATCGCCGCCATCGCCGCAGCGGTCGCACGCACAAGCCGCGCGTCGTGCCGACGATCGAACCGCGGCTTCGGCTGTCCGGCCTCGAACCGTTTACGCTTTCGGTCGACATTCCCTTCGTCAACGTCGGCGAGCGCACCAACGTCACGGGCTCCGCGCGCTTCCGCAAAGCTGATCAAGGCCGGCGATTACACCGCCGCGCTACAGGTCGCGCGCGATCAGGTCGAGAACGGCGCGCAGATCATCGACGTCAATATGGACGAGGGTCTGCTGGACTTCGGAAGCGGCGATGGTGACGTTCCTCCACCTCGTCGCCTCTGAACCCGACATCGCCCGCGTCCCTGTCATGGTGGACTCCTCGAAGTTCACCGTGATCGAAGCCGGTCTGAAATGCATTCAGGGCAAGCCGGTGGTGAATTCGATCTCCATGAAGGAGGGCGAGGAGAAGTTCATCCACGAGGCGACCATCGCACGGCGTCACGGCGCGGCCGTGGTGGTGATGGCGTTCGACGAGGTCGGGCAGGCCGATACGTTCGAGCGCAAGACGGAAATCTGCAAGCGCGCCTACGACATCCTGGTCGACCGTCTCGACTTCCCGCCGGAAGACATCATCTTCGATCCGAACATCTTTGCGATCGCCACCGGTCTCGAGGAGCACAACAACTACGGCGTCGACTTCATCGAGGCGACGCGCTGGATCCGCCAGAACCTACCGCACGCGCATATCTCTGGCGGCGTTTCCAACCTGTCGTTCTCGTTCCGCGGCAACGAACCGGTGCGCGAGGCGATGCACGCGGTGTTCCTGTATCACGCCATCAAGGCCGGCATGGACATGGGCATCGTCAATGCCGGACAGATGATCGTCTATGACGACATCGATCCCGAGCTGCGCCAGACCTGCGAAGACGTGATTCTCAACCGCGATCCCGGCGCATCGGAACGGCTGTTGCAACTGGCCGAGAAATTCCGCGGCGCAGGACAAGGAAGTCAAAGAGAAGGATCTCGCCTGGCGCGAATGGCCGGTGGAGAAGCGGCTATCGCATGCACTGGTCAACGGCATCACCGAATATATCGAGCAAGACACTGAAGCTGCGCGCCTGACGGTCGAGCGCCCGCTCAACGTGATCGAAGGCCCGCTGATGGCCGGCATGAACATCGTCGGCGATCTCTTTGGCGACGGCAAGATGTTCCTGCCGCAGGTGGTGAAATCCGCGCGCGTCATGAAGCAGGCGGTCGCTTACCTGATGCCGTTCATGGAGGAAGAAAAGAGGCGCAATAAGGCCGCGGGCATCAATACCGGCGAACGGCAGTCGGCCGGCAAGATCGTGATGGCGACCGTCAAGGGCGACGTGCACGACATCGGCAAGAACATCGTCGGCATCGTGCTCCAGTGCAACAACTACGAGGTGATCGACCTCGGCGTGATGGTGCCGGCGGCGAAGATCATCGAGACCGCCAGAACCGAGGGCGCCGACATCATCGGCCTGTCCGGCCTGATCACGCCGTCGCTGGACGAGATGGCGTTCGTCGCTTCCGAGCTGGAACGTCAGGAATTCGACATTCCGCTGATGATCGGTGGCGCCACCACCAGCCGCGTCCATACCGCAGTCAAGATCGATCCGCGCTATCGGCGCGGCCCGGTGGTGCATGTCAATGACGCGAGTCGCGCTGTCGGCGTCGCCTCGTCGCTGCTCTCGACTGAGAGGCGCGCCGGCTTCGTCCGAGATCTCCGCGCGGAATACACCAAGATTTCCGACGCCCATTTCAAAGCCCAGCAGAACAAGAAACGGCTGTCGCTCGAAGCTGCACGAGCCAACGCTCTCAAGGTCGACTGGGTCGCCACGACACCGAAGAAACCATCCTTTCTCGGCGCCCGCAATTTCAGCAACTATTCGCTGGCCGAACTCGCCGAATACATCGACTGGACGCCGTTCTTCCAGGCCTGGGAATTGTCGGGACGTTTTCCCGCGATCCTGAAGGATCCGAAGGTCGGCGAAGTCGCGCAGTCGCTCTATGACGACGCGCGCAAGATGCTCGACAGGATCATCGCCGAGAACTGGTTCACCGCCAACGCTACCGTCGGTTTCTGGCCGGCCAACGCGGTTGGCGACGACATCGCGCTCTACGGCGATGAATTGCGCACCACTCCCATCGCGACGCTCCATACGCTGCGCCAGCAGCTCGAGAAGCGCGAGGGCCGCTACAACCTCGCGCTGTCCGATTTCATCGCTCCTCAAGGCAGCGGCGTGCCGGATTATATCGGCGCGTTCGTCGTCACGGCGGGGATCGGCGAAGAGACCATCACCATGAGATTCAAAAAGGCCAACGACGACTACTCGTCGATTCTGGTCAAGGCGCTGGCCGACCGTCTCGCCGAAGCGTTTGCGGAGCGAATGCATGAACGCGTGCGTAAGGAGTTCTGGGGTTATGCTCCGGACGAGAACCTCACCCCCGAAGACCTGATTCTGGAGAAGTATCGGGGCATTCGCCCGGCGCCTGGCTATCCGGCCCAGCCCGACCACACCGAAAAGACGACGATCTTCAAACTGCTCGACGCCGAACAAAATGCCGGGGTGACCCTCACCGAAAGTCTTGCGATGTGGCCGGGATCGTCGGTATCCGGTATTTACTACAGCCACCCGCAGAGCGAATATTTCGGCGTCGGCAAGGTCGAACGCGATCAGATGGAAGACTACGCAGCGCGCAAGAACACATCTCTCACGGAAGTCGAGCGTTGGCTGGCTCCGATACTGAACTACATCCCGTCGGCCAACTCCAACCCGCCGCCGAAGGCGGACAATGCCGAGGTCGACGTGTCGTCACATCCGGCTGGATGCACCTGCGCGTTCCACCTGCAATCTCGCAGGAAGACTGCCCGAGCGAGTTAAGCCATGGTTTCGTCAGACATCGCCAATGCTCTGCTGCATTCGTCCGCGGACGCGGTGATTGTCACCAACCGTGACGGCGCGATCACGTTCTGGAATCTCGGCGCTGTCAGGATCTTCGGCCATACCGCCAGCGAGGCGACCGGCCGTTCGCTCGATCTGATCATTCCGGAAATCAGCGCGCCGGCACTGGGCCGGATACCGCGAGGTGATGCGGACCGGGCAGAGCCGCTACAGCGGCGGCGACATTCTCGCCGTCCCCGCGCTTCACAAGGACGGCCGACGCATTTCGCTTGAATTCACCATCGTTCCGGTAAAGGACGCCGCCGGCCGCATCACCGGGTTAGTGTCGGTAATGCGCGACGTCACCGCCCGTTTCGACGAAATCCGCGAACTGCGCCGCAAGGCCGCCGCCGCCCCGGAGGCGTGAGCGATCCTGCCTGCATCTACCCACGCCAATCGAGGGCGGGCTTGACCTACCTTACCCCTCGTCGCTCGCCAGCACACCGCGCACCGCCGCCGCCCAGCCCTTGAGCTTGCGCGCGCGAGTGGCTGCGCTGATGGCCGGCTTGAAGCGGCGCTCGAGCCGCCAGTTGTCGGCGAATTTCGACGGCTCGGGATAGACGCCGGCAGAGAGGCCTGCGAGATACGCCGCGCCGAGCGCGGTGGTCTCCTGGATCACCGGCCGATCGACCGGCGCATTCAACAGGTCCGCGAGGCGCTGCATGGTCCAGTCCGACGCTGCCATGCCGCCATCGACCCGCAGCACGGTGTGCGCGGCGTCGGCTTCCGGCCAATCGGCGCGCATCGCCGCCCACAGATCGAAAGTCTGGTAGCAGACGCTCTCCAGCGTGGCGTGCGCAAGCTCCGCCGGACCCGTGTTGCGCGTCAGCCCGAACAGTGCGCCGCGCACATCCGGATTCCAGTACGGCGCGCCCATGCCGACGAAGGCCGGCACCAGATAGACCGACTGCGTGGAGTTCGGACTTGTCGGCGAGCGGTCCGGTCTCGGAGGCCTGCTTGATCAGGCCGAGGCCGTCGCGGAGCCACTGCACCGCGCTGCCCGCGACGAAGATCGAGCCTTCCAGCGCATAGGTGCGCTTGCCGTTCAACTGATAGGCAATAGTTGTGAGCAGCTGGTTCTTCGAGGCGACCGGCGTTGCGCCGGTGTTGAGCAGCGCAAAACACCCGGTGCCGTAGGTCGACTTGATCATGCCGGGTGCAAAGCACGCCTGCCCTACCACCGCGGCCTGCTGATCGCCGGCAATACCCCTGATCGAAATCGGCGCACCGAACAATTCGGCCACGCTGTCGCCGAAATGCGCCGACGAATCCTTCACCTCCGGCAGCATCACGCGCGGCACGCGCAGGATTTTTAGCAGATCGTCGTCCCATGCCCCGGTATGGATATTGAACAGCAGCGTGCGCGAGGCATTGGTGGCGTCGGTCGCGTGAACCTTGCCGCCGGTCAGCCGCCACAGCAGATAGCAGTCCACCGTGCCGAACATCAGGTCGCCGCGCATCGCTCGCTCGCGCGCACCGGGAACATGATCGAGAATCCATGCGATCTTGGTGCCCGAGAAATAAGGATCGACGATCAGGCCGGTCTTCGCCGTGATCGCAGGCTCATGGCCCTCGCTCTTGAGCCGCACGCAGATGTCGGCGGTGCGCCGATCCTGCCAGACGATGGCGCGGTGCACCGCCTGCCCGGTGGCGCGATCCCATACGACCGTGGTCTCGCGCTGGTTGGTGATGCCGATGGCAGCGATGTCCTTTGCCGTGACGCCGGCCTTCTCCATCGCCTCGCGACAGGTCGCAATCGTCGAGGTCCAGATATCCTCCGGCTCATGCTCGACCCAACCCGACGCCGGAAAATGCTGTGGGAATTCCTGCTGCGCGATCGCGGCGATGGAGGTATCGGCGCGAAACACAATCGCGCGCGAGGATGTGGTGCCCTGATCGATGGCGAGAATGTGGCTGGCCATGAAGTTTCTTCCCGGAAGTGTCGGCTTGCGTAACGGCTGCACCAAGGCAAGCGGATTGCGCAGCACTGGTCAAGTTTGAGTGCCGCCGTTTTGATTCACCCTTAATCCTTCCGCGAGGGTAAGATGCTCGGCATTACGATTTCATCAACCACAGTCCAGCGGGAACAAATCCTCCGTTTTCGGCTTGTCCCTGACTGTCCAACAACCGAAAGGCCTTCGATGAGATTGGCAAAGATGGTTCTGGCTGGCTCCATGCTCACGGTCATCAGTTCAGTCGCGTTGGCCCAGGCCACGCAACCGACCAGAGAAACCCCGCCACCTCCGGGGATGCAGCAGGGTCTGGTGACGGTCGTCAACCGGATGAGCAACATTATCGCGATTGAACCGATACAAAGCGGCTCGGGAGAAGCCAACGGCGGCCGCTCCAGCGATCAATTCAAGATCGATCACAAATTATCGGAGACGGTGCATGCCGGCGACAAGGTGAAGTTTTCGGTCAGCGACAGCGGCGACCCCAAGACAATCACCAAGATCGAGACGGAATAGCGCCAGAGCGCCGCCTCATGCCTTTTACCTTGCTCCCGCAAGCGGTGAGAGTGAGTCGGTCCAGTGCAGATGGCTAGACGAGTCCCGGCCCGTCGCTGACGCGCGCGAGATGATAGTCGGTGTCGCCGAAGGTGTGCTCGATCATGGTCAGCCGCTTGAAGTAGTGACCGATCCTGGCTTCCATCGTCATGCCGATGCCGCCGTGCAACTGGATCGCCTGCTGGCCGACGAACTTCGCCGACTTGCCGATCTGCACCTTGGCCGCCGCGACCGCATTGGCGCGCTCGCTCGCGTCGTCGAAATCGCTCGCCATCGTCGCGAACATCGCCATGCTGCGCGCCTGCTCCAGCGCGACGAACATATCGGCGGCGCGGTGCTGCAGCACCTGGAACGAGCCGATCGGCACGCCGAACTGCTTGCGGGTCTTGATGTATGCGACCGTGGTCTTGAGCGACTCGTCCATCGCGCCAACGGCTTCCGCGCACAGCGCGATGCGCGCGTCGTCGACCACCTGCTCGATGAGCGGCAGTCCGTTCTCGGGATCGCCGATCGCCGCATCGGCGTCAACCTCGACGGCGGTGAAGGTGACGTCGGCGGCGTGCAGGCCGTCCTGGGTCGGATAGCCCTTTTTTGACACGCCCTTGGCGTCGGACGGCACCAAGAACACGCCGACGCCGGCGCGCTCGCGTTGGCTGCCGCGGTTCGCGCCGTGACGACGAAGGTCTCGGCGCTCTCGCCGTTCAGCACGACGAACTTCTCGCCGTCGATGATCTAGCCGTCGCCCTTCTTCGCGATGGTCGTGACATCGGCGAGATCGTAACGTGAGTTCTTCTCAAGCTGCGCGAACGCAAAGGTCTTGCTGCCGTCGATGATGCCGGGAATATGCGCGGCCTTCTGTTCGGCCGAGCCGCCGCGGCGAAGGAATCCGCCGCAGAGCACCACCGTGGCGAGATAAGGCTCGAGCACCAGCGCGCGCCCGAGCGCCTCCATCACGATCATGGTCTCGACGGCGCCAGCGCCGAAGCCGCCATCCTCTTCCGAGAACGGCAGGCCGAGCAGGCCCTGCTCCGCGAGCCTGCTCCAGACCGCCTTGCTCCAGCCGCCCTTTTCCTCGCCGTATCTCTTGCGGCTTTCGAAATCATAGGAATCGGTGAGCAGGCCTTCGACGCTGTCCTTGAGCAGGCGCTGCTCCTCACTCAGATCGAAGTCCATTTTCGTGTCCTCAATTCTGAATGACGCCGCCTGCCTCAACGAAGTCGTCATTCCGGGATGCGCGCTCTTGCAGCGCAGGCCCGGAATCCATAGTCCCGGCGGTGATTATGGATTTCGGGCTCGCGCTTCGCGCGCCCCGGAATGACCGATGGTGGCCCGCCGCGAACGGCGGGAAAATCAAAGCCCCAGCACCGCCTTGGTGATGATGTTGCGCTGAATTTCGTTGGAGCCGCCGTAGATCGATACCTTGCGTGTGTTGAAGTAGCTCGGCGCGATCTGTGCGGTCCAGTCCATGGTGTCGTTGCTGCCGTCGTGGCCATGCATGTCGTAGGGAGCGGCGAACGGGCCGATGACTTCCATCAGCAACTCGGTAGTCGCCTGCTGGATTTCCGAGCCCTTGATCTTGAGCACCGACGACGCCGGATTGGGCTTGCGCGTGCCGTGTTTGCCTTCATCGGCGACGACGCGGAGCTGCGTCAGTTCGAGTGCCTTCAACTCGATCTCCACCGCGGCGAGTTTCTCGCGGAACTTCTGGTCCTGCAGCAACGGCTTGCCGCCGGACTCGACCTTCGCCGCCAGCTCCTTGATGCGGCGGATTCGCTCCTTGGAGACACCGACGCGGGCAATGCTGGTGCGCTCGTTGCCGAGCAGGAATTTTGCATAGTCCCAGCCCTTGTTCTCCTCACCGACCAAATTCTGCAAGGGCACCTCGACGTCGTCGAAGAACACTTCGTTGACCTCATAGCTGCCGTCGATGGTCTGGATCGGGCCCACCGTAATGCCTTTCGACGTCATGTCGATCAGGATGAACGAGATGCCCTCCTGCTTTTTCGCCGTCGGATTGGTCCGGCACAGGCAGAAAATCATGTCGGCGTATTGCGCCAGCGTGGTCCAGGCTTTCTGGCCGTTGACGATCCATTCGTCGCCCTTGCGCTCGGCCCTGGTCTTGAGCGAGGCGAGGTCCGATCCCGAGCCCGACTCGGAGAAGCCCTGACACCACCAGTCATCGACATTGGCGATGCGCGACAGATATCTCGTCTTCTGCGCTTCGCTGCCGAAGGTGTAGATCACGGGGCCAACCATGTTCACACCAAAAGCGAGGGGCGGGGGCGCCGGCGCCATCTGCAGTTCCTCGTTGAAAATAAAGTCCTGCACCGAGGTCCAGCCGGTGCCGCCATATTCCTTCGGCCAGTGCGACACGCCCCAGCCCTTCCGGTTGAGGATGCGCCACCACGTGACCATCTCGTCCTTGGAGAGGTGACGGCCCTCCTGCAGCTTGCGGCGGGTCTCCGGCGGCACGTTGTCCCTGAAGAACTGACGGACTTCGTCGCGAAACGCGATTTCTTCGCTGGTGAAATTGAGATTCATCGGAGGCTTCCTTGAAACGAAGTTTGCGCCGAACAAAACTAGTTCAACGGTCATTCCGGACGACGCGGCGATCCGGAATCCATACTCCCTGCGTGATCATGGATTCCGGGTTCGCGCTTCGCGCGCCCTCAGATGCGCAGTTGCGCATCGGGGAATGACCCGCACCAGTTACTGCACCACCTCAAACAAACCGGCCGCGCCCATGCCGCCGCCGACGCACATGGTGACGACCGCGTACTTCGCCTTGCGGCGTCGGCCTTCGATCAGCGCGTGGCCGGCGAGACGCGCGCCCGACATGCCGTAGGGATGGCCGACCGCGATCGCACCGCCGTTGACGTTGAGTTTTTCCGGATCGATGCCGAGCTTGTCGCGGCAATACAGCACCTGCACGGCGAACGCCTCGTTCAACTCCCAGAGGTCGATGTCATCGACCTCGAGTCCGTGACGCTTGAGCAGGCGTGGCACCGCGAACACTGGACCGATGCCCATTTCATCGGGCTCGCAGCCGGCGGCAACGAAGCCGCGAAAAATGCCGAGCGGCTTGAGGCCGCGCCTGGCAGCTTCCTTGTCGCTCATGATCACGGTCGCGCTGGCGCCGTCCGATAACTGGCTGGCATTGCCGGCGGTGATGGTGAAGCCCTCGCCGCGCACCGGCTTGAGGCCGGCGAGACCTTGCGCCGTTGTATCCGGACGCGGACCCTCATCCTGCGACAGCGTCACGTCCTTGAACGAGACTTCCTTGGTCTCCTTGTTGACGACTGCCATCCTTGTGGAGATCGGCGCCAGTTCGTCCTTGAACTTGCCGCCCTGCTGCGCGGCAGCTGTGCGGCGCTGGCTCTCCAATGAATATTCGTCCTGGCGCTCGCGCGAGATGCCGTAACGCTTCGCCACCACCTCCGCGGTGTCGATCATCGGCATGTAAACCTCGCCCTTGATCTTGAGCAGTGCGGGATCCTGGGCATGGAAAGTGTTGGCGTGTTCGCTCTGCACGAGGCTGATCGATTCACCGCCGCCGCCGACCGCGATCCCGACGCCATCGAACAGCACCGATCGCGCGGCGAGCGCGATCGCCTGCAGGCCCGAGGCGCATTGGCGGTCGATGGTGGTGCCGGCCACGGTCACGGGAAGCCCGGCACGAAGCAGCGCCTTGCGGGCGATGTTCCCGCCGGTCGGGCCCTGCTGCATGGCCGCGCCCATCACCACGTCCTCGATCTCTTTCGGATCGACCTCGGCGCGCGCAACGGCCTCGCCAATCGCGTGGCCGAACAGGGTCGCCCCTTCGGTGGCGTTGAGCGCGCCACGATAGGCCTTGCCGATCGGGGTGCGAGCAGTGGAAACAATCACGGCTTCGGTCATCAGCGACCTCCTGTTGCAAGCATCTGCTTCATCGCGCGAACGAGAAATCTTCGGCGTACGGGGTCTCCGCGTTCGCAAGGACGGGTCGCTGAACCGTCCGTCACGCCGCCTTCTTAGCAGTCGCCAGCGACGCGAAAGTCCTGCCGTCGGCGGCGAGGCGCTTGAGCAGCGGCGCCGGCTCGAGCGACGGATCGTTGGTAGCCTTGGCGTAATGGGACAGCCGATCGGCGACGTGCTTCAGCCCGACCTGATCGGCATAGAACATTGGACCGCCGCGATAGACCGGCCAGCCGTAACCGTAGAGCCAGACCACGTCGATATCGCCCGGACGCGCCGCGATGCCCTCCTCCAGAATGCGCGCACCCTCGTTGATCATCGGATAGACCATTCGCTCCAGAATCTCGTCGTTACTGATCTCGCGCCGTTTCAGGCCGAGCCGCGCGCAGGTATCGACAATCAGCTTCTCGACATCGGGATCGGGCAGCGGCGCACGCGAACCGGCCTCATACTTGTAGTAGCCCTTGCCGGTCTTCTGGCCGAACCGGCCCGCTTCGCACAGTGCGTCGGCGATTTCCGACTTGACACTGCGATCCTTGCGCGAGCGCCAGCCGATGTCGAGGCCGGCGAGATCGCCCATCGCGAACGGACCCATCGGCAGGCCGAACCTGGTGACGACGGCATCGACCTGCTGCGGCAGCGCGCCCTCGAACAGGAATTTTTCCGACTGCCTGCTGCGGGCTGCCAGCATGCGGTTGCCGACGAAGCCGTCGCAAACGCCGACGACAACCGGCACCTTGGCGCTCTTCTTGGCGATCACGACCGCGGTCATCAGCACGTCCGGCGCGGTCTTCGCACCACGCACGATCTCGCACAGCTTCATGACGTTGGCCGGCGAGAAGAAGTGCATGCCCAGCACGTCCTGCGGACGCTTGGTGACGGACGCGATCTCGTCGATGTCGAGATACGACGTGTTGGACGCCAGCACGGCGCGGGGCTTGGCGAACTGGTCCAGCTTCGTGAAGACTTCCTTTTTGACCGCCATAGTCTCGAACACCGCTTCGATGATGAGGTCGGCATCCCCAACGTTTTCGAGGCCAACGGCGCCGGTGATGAGGCCCATGCGCTTGGCGGGCGCATCGGCTGAAATGCCGCCGCGCGCCGCGGTCGCTTCGTAGTTCTTCTGCATGATGCCCATGCCGCGATTGAGCTGTTCCTCGCCGGTCTCGATCAGCGTGACGGGGATGCCGCCGTTGGCAAAGGACATCGCGATACCGCCACCCATGGTGCCGGCGCCGATGATCGCGACGCGCGCGACGTTCCGCGACTTGGTGCCCTCTGGCACGCCGGCGACCTTGGCCGCCTCGCGCTCCGCGAAGAACGCATAACGCTGCGCCCTCGACTGGTCGCCATTCATCAGCTTGAGGAAAGCCTCGCGCTCCTTCTTGAGACCTTCGTCGAACGGCAGGTCGATGGCGTTGCTGATCGCGTCAGCCGCCGCAAACGGCGCTTCGAGACCCCGCGCGCGCTTGGTCATCGCCGCGACCGCGTTGGTGAAGATCGAACGATCATCCTTCGCCGCCTTGAGCTTGCTATCGTCGTCGCGCAACCTGCGCAGCGGACGCTTCTCCGCCAGCACCCTGCGCGCAAAGGCTTCGCCGCCGGCCGCCGGCCCCTCGACGATCTCCTCGATCAGGCCCTGCTTCAGCGCGTCCACCGCGCCGATTGGATCGCCGCCGACGATCATCTTGACCGCGAGTTCGGGACCGACAGCGCGCGGCAGGCGCTGAGTGCCGCCGGCCCCCGGCAGCAGACCGAGCTTCACCTCGGGGAGACCGAGCTTCGCCTCCTTGACCGCGACACGGAAGTGGCACCCCAGCGCGACCTCGAGACCTCCGCCCAGCGCGGTGCCGTGGATCGCGGCAACTGTCGGCTTCGATGAATTCTCGATCTCGGCAATCACCTCGGCCAGCGTCGGCGGCTGCGGCGGCTTGCCGAACTCGGTGATATCGGCACCCGCAACAAAAGTGCGGCCCGCGCAGGTCAGCACAATCGCCTTCACCGCGGGATCAGCGATCGCCTTTTGCACACAGTCCTGGATGCCGCGGCGAACTGCCGCGCTCAGCGCGTTGACCGGAGGTCTGTCGACCGTGACGATGGCGATTTCGTCGTGACGCTCAAGTTTAACCGCGTCGCTCACGGCGTTCTCCTTGAAATGTCCCGGACGTAGCTAATTTCGCACAGCGGAATTTAATTCCACATCTTGACAGGCAGGGTTATTTAGAAGCACGTCCTTTGTCAACGAGAACACAATGACCGCAGCAGGGAATGAAACGCCCAGCCAGAAAAGCCGCGACCGACCGCAGCTTTGTCGTCGCGCTCTCCCGCGGCCTCGATGTGCTGCGCGCATTTCATCCCAATGATGGACTGCTTGGCAATCAGGAAATCGCCGCACGCACCGGGCTGCCGAAACCGACGGTGTCGCGGCTGACCTATACGTTGACCAAGCTCGGTTATCTGGCGCCGGTTCCGAAATTTGAGAAGTATCAGCTCGCGCCATCAGCGATGGCGCTGGGATATGTCGCGCTTGCCAATCTCGGCGTCCGGCGCATTTCGGAACCCTATCGCAATGAATTGATGCGGCAGACCGGCGGGGCCTGCGCGATCGGTGCCCGCGACCGGACCAGCATGATCTATTTCGGGCAGAGCCGCAGCGAATTCACCGTCGGTGTGCAGCTCGATGTCGGCTCCCGCGTGCCGATCGCGACCACGGCGATGGGACGCGCTTATTTCTGGGCGTTGCCCGCGGACGAGCGCGATGAGCTGCTGCGCGAGATGCGCGAGCATTACAGACATCGCTGGCCGAAATTGCGCGACGGACTCGAACGCTCCGGCGAAACGGTGGCGAAGTACGGCTTTGCGATATCGGCCGGCGAATGGCACGACGATATTCATGCGGCCGGCGTGGCGCTGAAGCTGAGCGACGGGACAGGTCCCTATGCCTTGAATTGCGGCGCGCCCGCTTTCCGTTTCTCGGAAGATCGTTTGCTCACCGATATTGGACCTCGCCTGGTGGCAATGGTAAGGAACATCGAGGCCGCGCTGGGTGGTGCATCACTACAATCACAACAGAAAAATAAAAAGTTGCGAGCAGGAGGGAGGGTTACGCGTGTGCCCGAGGAGATCAGGTAGAATTTCCGGGCCGTGTCGAAAGACGCCTGTCCGTCGTCGGAGCACTGCATGTCGCGCGGATCGCCGCCGATGACGCAGACTCAGCGCACACAGGGACGTAACCCCCTGCTGGCCGTTCGCGACGTCAGCGTCGTGTTCGGCGGCATCGTCGCGCTGAACGGCGTCTCTTTCGACATGAAGCAGGGACAGATCCTCGGTCTGATCGGCCCGAACGGCGCCGGCAAGACAACAATGTTCAACTGCCTGAGCCGGCTCTATCAGCCGAGCAAGGGCGACATCCTGATGGAAGGCGTCAGCATCCTGACCCGGCCGCCGCACCGCATCGCGGAAATCGGCATCAGCCGCACGTTCCAGAACGTCGCGCTATTTCCCAATCTTTCCGTGATCGACAACGTCCGAGCCGGAACGCATTCGCGCACCAATAGCGATATCGTCAGCAACTCGCTGAAGCTCGGCTGGGTGCGCCGCGGCGAGGCCGCTCTGAACCGCAAGGCCGAGGACATTCTCGGCTATCTGGAGTTGCGCGACGTCGCGCATACCGTGGTCGCGGGATTGCCGTTCGGCACCCAGAAGCGCGTCGAACTGGCACGCGCACTGGCCGCGGACCCGAAGGTTCTGCTGCTCGATGAACCCGCCGGCGGCCTCAATCACCAAGAGGTCCATGTGCTCGGCGACCTGATCCGCCGCATCCGCGACGAGCGCGATATGACGGTACTTCTCGTCGAACATCATATGGGGCTCGTGATGTCGATCGCCGACCATGTGGTCGCGCTCAATTTTGGCAGGAAGCTCGCGGAAGGCACGCCGTCGCAGGTTCGGTCCGACCCGGACGTAATCAAGGCCTACCTGGGAAGCAATGACTGATGACCGCGTTGCTCGATATCAGGGATCTTCGGGCCTACTACGGTCAGGTGCAGGCGCTGCACGGTCTCGGATTCCATCTCAACGAAGGCAGCATGACGACGCTGCTCGGCGCCAACGGCGCCGGCAAGACCACGACGCTGCGCGCGATCTGTAACATGGTGCGCTCCACGGGCACGATCGCCTTCGAAGGCAAACCGCTTACCGGCAGGTCGACCGAAAGCATCGTCCGCCTTGGCATCGCGCATGTGCCACAGGGACGCGGTACCTTCACCACCATGACGGTCGGGGAGAATCTGCAGCTCGGCGCGATCTCGCGATCCGACAAGGCCGGCATCGTCAGCGACATCGAGCGGATGTACGATCACTTCCCCGTCCTCAAGCAGCGTCATGCGCAGCAGGCGGGAACGCTGTCGGGCGGCGAGCAGCAGATGCTCGCGGTCGCCCGCGCGTTGATGCTGCGTCCGCGGCTGATTCTGCTCGATGAACCGTCGTTCGGCCTCGCCCCGCTGATCGTGCAAGACCTGTTCAAGATTCTCGGTAAGATCAACCGCGAGGACAAGGTCACCATCCTTGTGGTCGAGCAGAACGCGCAGCTCGCGCTGGAACTCGCCGATACCGCCTACGTCATCGAGACCGGGCGCATCGTCATGTCCGGCAGCGCCAGGGACATCGCGACCAACGAAGACGTCCGCAAATCCTATCTGGGATATTGAGGAGGCGGCCATGGAACTGCTGATCAATCAAATCCTGGCAGGCATCGCCACCGGTGCGATCTATGCCTGCATGGCACTGGCCTTGGTGATGATCTATCAGGCGATCGACCAACTGAACTTCGCCCAAGGCGAAATGGCAATGTTCTCGACGTTCATGGCCTGGCAGATGATTTATTGGGGCGATGCCTTATTGGGCGGCGTTCGTGCTGACGCTGATGCTGTCGTTCGCGGGCGGCATCGTGATCGAGCGGCTGCTGTTCAAGCCGCTGGCGAAGGCGCCGATCCTGACCAACCTCGCGGGTTTCCTCGCGTTGTTTGCGATCATCAACAGCGTCGCCGGACTGATCTGGGACTTCACCATCAAGCCGTTCCCCTCCTCGTTCGGAGCGTCGCCGTTTTTCGGCAGCCAGCTCATCTCCACCCATCAGGCCGGCATGATCGGCGTGATTCTGCTGGTGCTGGCGATTCTGTTCTTCTTCTTCCGCTTCACACGAATCGGCCTTGCGATGCGGGCCGCGGCGACGCTGCCCGAATCCGCGCGGCTGGTCGGCATCAATACGAGCTGGATGATCGCGCTGGGCTGGGGCATGGCCGCCGCGATCGGCGCCGTCGCCGGGATGCTGATCGCGCCGGTGGTATTTCTGGAGCCGAACATGATGGGCGGCGTGCTGATCTACGGCTTTGCCGCCGCCGTGCTCGGCGGCCTCTCGAGTCCACTCGGCGCCGTCGTCGGCGGCTTCCTTGTCGGCATCTTCGAGAACCTGGTCGGAACCTATATCCCCGGCGCCGGCAATGAATTGAAACTGCCCATCGCGCTGGCGCTGATCGTCATCGTTCTGGTCGTCAAACCCTCGGGCCTGTTTGGCCATACCGTCATCAAGCGGGTCTGATCATGGGCGCCAACCAGGACGCCGTCACCGGCGCACCCGCCTATCGACGCCGTTCCGAGGCGGGCCATGACGCTCGGCGCCGGAACGTCGATCGTCATGCTGCTGCTGCTGCTTGTCGTTCCGCTGTTTGTGAAGAATTTCATCATCTTCCAGCTTACAACGGTGCTGATCTACAGCATCGCCGTGCTGGCGCTGAACATCCTGACCGGCGGCAGTGGCCAGTTCTCGCTCGGACAGAGCGCCTTCTATGCACTCGGCGCCTATACATCGGCGATCCTGATCGAACACGCCAATATGAACTACGCGCTCACGCTGCCGATTTCCGGCATCATCTGCTTCGTTTTTGGTTTCCTGTTCGGCCTGCCCGCATTGCGTCTCAGCGGCGTCTATCTGGCGCTGGCGACGTTCGCGCTCGCTGTCGCGATGCCCCAGCTTCTGAAACTCGGCGTCCTCGAGCCTTGGACCGGCGGCGTTCAGGGGCTGGTGGTCGACAAGCCCGACGCGCCGTTCGGCTTGCCGGTCTCCCAGGACACCTGGCTGTATTATTTCACGCTGGCGATCTCGATCGCAATCTATGTCGCGTCGCTCAACCTTTTGAACTCGCGCTCCGGCCGTGCCATGATGGCGATACGCGACAACGAAATCGCAGCCTCGGCCATGGGCATCAACGTCTCGCTGTACAAGACGCTGGCGTTCGGCGTCAGCGCCGGCATCACCGGTGTCGCCGGCGCGACTGGGCGCCATCGCCGTGCAATTCGTGGCGCCCGACAGCTACACCATCCAGCTCGCGATCGCGCTGTTCCTCGGCATGGTCGTCGGCGGCGTCGGCTGGCTGCCAGGATCCATCGTGGGCGCGGCCTTCATCGTATTCATCCCGAACGTCGCCGAATCGATCTCGAAAGGTCTTTCGGGCGCTGTGTTCGGTGTCCTGCTGTTCGCTATCATTTTCCTTGTGCCGCATGGCGCAAGGCAAGTCGCGCTGGTGTGCCAGCACATCGATCGGAAAACTCAAAAAGAGCCGAGGAAGTAAAGAATGTCTGCTAAGCAACGATTGAGAATCGCTGCGCTCTCGACAGCGATCATCGCCTATGCCGCCATGAGCGGCAGCGTCCTTGCCCAGAAGACGTACGATACCGGCGCCACCGATACCGAAATCAAGATCGGCAGCACCATGCCCTACAGCGGACCTGCATCCGCGTATGGCGCCATCGGCAAAACCGAAGCGGCCTATTTCAGAGATGATCAACGACCAGGGCGGTATCAACGGCCGTAAGATCAATTTCATCAGCTATGACGATGCCTATAGCCCGCCGAAGACGGTCGAGCAGACCCGGAAGCTGGTCGAAAGCGACGAGGTGCTCTTCATCTTTAACGGGCTGGGGACGGCGTCCCAGACCGCCGTGCAGAAATACATGAACACCCAGAAGGTCCCCCAGCTCTTTGTCGCGACTGGCGCCAGCAAGTGGAACGATCCGAAGGACTTCCCGTGGACGATGGGCTGGCAGCCGAGCTACCGCGTCGAGGCACGAATCATCGCGAAGTACGTCCTCAAGACCAAGCCGGATGCCAAGGTCGCGGTATTCTACGCCAACGACGATTTCGGCAAGGACTACGTGGCAGGCTTGAAGGATGTCTTCGGCGACAACTGGCCGAAGATCGTGATTGCCCAGGAGAGCTACGAGAACAGCGAGCCGTCCATCGACTCCCACATCGTCAAGCTGAAGGATTCGGGAGCCGACGTGTTCGTCAACATCTGCGACGCCGAAATTCGCAGCACAGGCCATCAAGAAGGTGGCCGAGATCGGGTGGAAGCCGATGCAACTTCTGACCAACGTCGCGATCTCGATCGGCGCCGTCATGAAGCCGGCCGGTCTCGAGGCGTCCGAAGGCGTGCTGTCGGCCGGCTATCTGAAGGATGCGTCGGACCCGCAGTGGGCCAATGACGAGGGCATGAAGAAGTTCATGGTATTCGCTGGCAAGTATATGTCGGGCGCTAATATCTCGGACTCCAGCCTAGTCTTCGGTTTTGCCGTGTCGCAGACCATGGAACAGGTGCTCAAGCAATGCGGCGACAATCTGACCCGCGAGAACGTCATGAAGCAGGCGGCGAGCCTGAAGGATTTCGTGCCCGCAACCCTGATGCCGGGAATCAAGATCAACACCAGCGCGACCGACTTCGCGCCGATCGAGCAGCTTCAGATGATGCAATTCAGGAACGGACGGTGGGTATTCTTCGGTGACACCATCAGCGCCGAGACGGGCGGCTAGTCAGAACGCTGCCGCCAGCTCCCGCGCGCCCGGCCTGGCGCTGTTGCTGTCCATCCGGGCATCCGTGACCGTCAGCAGTTTCGCCACCGTGTTGTGGCGGATCGCCACCGGATTGCGCTCATAGCCACGACGCTGGAAAAAGTTCGAGGACGGCACCTGCTCGCGCATCGCCTGCGGCATCGTCACCATGTCGAGGCCGGTGCCGTCGCCGGTGAGGTTCATCATCTCCAGTTCGGCGGCGGTCAGCGGACGCGTATAGCTCTTGTTGCGCGCGAAGACGATCGAGGTCAGGAGCTTGTGGGTCTGCAACAGCGGACCGACGTCGATATCCAGCACCAGCGAATGGATCGCCCAGCCTTTCGGCGTATCGGCTAGCTTCTCATGCGCGCTCCAGGTGTCGGGCACCGAGCGTCGCATAGGCCACCATGCGGCAGACGACCGCGATCTTGCGCTCCATCGCCATGCGCTGCGGTCCCGACAACCGCGCTGCTTTCTCGCCGAGCGCACGCAGGATATCGTGCCCCTGCTCCGCGACAAGCTCGACGCTGTTAGTCGTGAGCAACTGATTGTAGCCGACTCGCGGTGGAGATCGCGTGCGATCCCGGCCGCGAGGCGCTCAGGCCCGACTGCATGTCGTGATTGCCGTTGCCGCCGGTCTCGAACGCATAGACCCGGACCGCCTGCTCGTTCGTCAGCCGTAGGCTCGCGCCACACGCGCATAGGCGTGCTTGAAATCCATCTCGCTCGCCGGTCGCTGCGGCGCGAATTGAAACTGCTCCGCCGCGGCATTGAGCAGATCGCGCAACGACGGGAATGGTTTTGCGTTGACGCGGCGGACGCTCCTCTTCAGGCTCCGGATTGACCGGCCGCTTCGGTCCGTCATAAAGCGGCGGCTGCGTCAGCACATAGTCGTCGAGCGTGACCGGCTGGTGGTCGCGCCGCTTGGCGTTGCGGCCACGCCGCTTGTCGGCAATTGCATTCCAGTAGACGCCGGCGTCTTCTTCAAAGGCTGCGCGTGCCTCCTGAAATGTCTTCAGCTTGCGGCGGTAGTCCGCGATCGCGGCCGGAGTTCGCGGCCTGCGCCATCACATCGCGCGTTGCCGCCTGAGCGCCGCGCTAATCGGGAACGGCGGTCAGCGGCGCGAGCAATAGCGCGTAGACAATGATTTGGTTGCAGTGGCGAATCGCTTGGCCTCGCATCCGACCTGTTTAGCAAGCTCGCCGCGGATGTCAGCCGCCAATTGGCATGGTCAGCTGTCGGACGATTAGCCCTGCGCGGGGGTCGATCAAACCCAAGAGAGCGTGGGCAACCGTCCCTCACGGCTAGTGTTATTTCTCTTGTGGCAGCAACTACGACGACGCGCTCGGATCCTCTGGAGCCCAATCCGAGGTGCCGCGCAGATTTTCCTTAGCCCAAGTCGTAATCTTTTCATTTGGAACGACAAGCGATGACTGGCCGCTGGGCGCATAGCAACTCTTTCCGCTTTCCATAAAATAAGCAACTCCGCCCCATACGACCGCGTCACTCAAATATATGCGTCCAATCTGTGGATTGATATCGCTTACAGTCGTGATTTTGATTTCAAGGCGCCCATATTGGGCGCTTCTGATCGCTGCTAGATCGCCAATTTTGACGTTGCGATAGTAACGCTCGATTTCTTCGGCTGTTTGACCGTGGCTTGGGTCGCCGTAGGGCTTTCGGGGAGGAAGCATGATTTAAGCAGCCTTCTAAAAGACAGCGACAAACGCGCCGCTCATTGTTGAACATCTTCACAACCTGATAGCCGCCAGCTCACGCCAATTTTTGGATTTTGCTGAAAGCTGAGACCAACTGCCGCACCGAGACGATGACGCTCACGTCAGGAATCCCATTATGATCGCATGGACCACTGACGCCATTCGACCTTCAGAAGCCGCAGCCTGCTTTGATGTGATACCATTTCTCTTGCAGAGATGCTCAGATTGGGAACAAATTGTATGATTAAAGATATTATTCTTCATCTGGAACGCGACCCTTCCAAGGACACCGTTCGCGATTTCGCTGCTTCGATAGCCGAAACTTTCGCCGCGCATCTGACGGGGGTTGTATTTACCTTTGCGACAAACATTCCCGGAGATGCCCTCGGCGATTTATTTGTCGAGAGCGAAGCAGAGGCGCGGGGTGCAATTGACCGCTTTGAGTTGGCTATGAAACGCGGCAACGTTCCGGCTGAACAGCAGCTTATCTTTGGAACGCCTAAGACGTTTTCGGCGATGGCGCGGTGTTTCGATCTAAGCGTCATCATGCAATCGGACTATGATAATGGCATCAATAACAGCATTCTGATCGAAGCGGCGCTGTTCGATTCTGGTCGACCGCTCATCGTTGTTCCTTGCACCCAGCAGGGCGGGTTGAAGCTCGACCGCGTCGTGTGCTGCTGGGATGGAAGCCGCACAGCGGCGCGGGCCATCAATGATGCGTTGCCGGTACTCAGGAAAGCCAGTGCCGTCGAACTGCTTATTGTTGAAAATGAAAAGACTGCGAATGAGCATGTAATTTGCGGAACCGAAATCGTACGGCATCTCGTTCGACACGATATTAAGGTCGAAGTGAGAACGATCCTTGCTGCTGATACCGATGTGGCGAAGGCCATTCTGTCGCACGTTGCTGACGGTTCGACGAGCTTGCTCGTGATGGGTGGCTATGGACATTCTCGCTTCCGTGAATTCGTGTTTGGTGGAGCGACGCGCGGAATGCTGTCGGCGATGACGATCCCTGTTTTCATGTCGCACTGAAGCGGTATTGAAGGCCCCGATCGGCGCCGGGTCGCTATTTCGATTTCCTCAAAGCGCGGTCGATTTTGCCGATTTCTACGCTATTCGCCCTTAGACCTGATCCCTCGCGAACCACCCCTCCCCTTCAATTGGCGGCGGGGCATCGTCGCTTTTTCGATAAACCAGGATGAAACGTTCGCTCGATTCGATCCGGGCCGATCTTTCACAAATTGTTGGGGCCAAATACGTCGATCGCGCACCAGCGCACGCGCCCAATCGAAAGGCGACGTGCCCCACGCGATAATTATCGCGGTAAATGCCGATTTTGCTGGCGCGCCCGAAGAGATTCGAACTCCTGACCCCCAGATTCGTAGTCTGGTGCTCTATCCAGCTGAGCTACGGGCGCGTTTGTCGCGGAAATCGCGGGTAAGCGAATAGCAACTGCGTTCGGAGACCGGCGTCCCGAAGGCGGGCCATAGCTACCGGCTCCCGGTCGGCTTTGCAAGCGGCGCGGCTGCACCAACGGCGTCGAGATGGACGGAAAATCGCAGGCATCGCCCTGGGGACCGGCGATGACGCGCGCTTACTATCCTTCTGGTGGAAAGGCGGAAATCATGACGGACGTACCGCCGCCAACGTCAGATAGGACCTACGCTCGTGCGCGTTCGTTACGTATGCTCTGCAATTCCACCGGGCGATCCGGAATCGCAATCCGGAAAGTCGCGCCAATGGTGCCTTCCACCAGATGTATGTCGCCGCCGTGCGCAAGCACCAGTTCCGCCGCAATCGCAAGACCGAGGCCGCTGCCGCCCGGACGGGCCGACCCCTGGAAGGCCTCGAACAGATGGTTGCGCGCCTGTTGCGGAACGCCCGGTCCGGTATCGGATACCTCGATGATCGCCACTGCGCCTTCGCGGCGACCCGTGACTCTGATCTGCCGGGTCGAGGCATCGCCTTGCGGCTGATTCTCCAGAGCCTGCGCAGCGTTGCGCACGAGATTGAGCAGAATGCGGAATAGCTGATCCGGATCGGCATCGATCGTAAGGCCGCGCTCGATCGCGTTGATCCAGGTGATCGAGCCGTCCGTCGCAAGCCCTGCCGAACTCGCGCACTTCGTTGACGACAGGCTCGATCGCCAGCATCCGCCGGTCGGGTGCGGCCTCCTGCGCGCGGCCATAAGACAATGTCGATTGGCAGAACGCGATGGCGCGCTCCAGCGAGCGCATCAGCTTCGGCGCGAACCGCTGCACCCGCGGATCGGGCACGCTGGCCAACTGATCGGACAACAATTGCGAGGACGCCAGCAGATTGCGCAGATCGTGATTGATCTTCGACACCGCAAGGCCGAGCGCCGCGAGCCGGCTCTTCTGATGCAGCATCGACACGAGATCGCGCTGCATATCCGACAGTTCTCGCTCGGCGACGCCGATTTCGTCGCCACGCTGCGACGGCGCGATGATCCGCGCCGAACTTTCGGGATTTTGGTGAAAGCCCACGAGATTCGCGGTCAGGCGACGCATTGGCCGGACGAACAGGTAGTGCAGCGCCAGATAGACCAGCCCCGCCGTCAGAACCGCAATCGCCAGCGAGACCAGCAACAGGTTGCGCGAAAAACGGTACATCGACTGGCGCAGTGGCAGTTCGTCGGTGATGACTTCGATAAACTGCGCGCCGCGCGGCGCCGGCCCGATGATGCGGATCGCCTGGTTGCCGCTCTCCAGCATGGTTTCAAACGAGCCGACAATGGCCGACCACGGCGTCATGGTGCGCATATCGATGTCATGATCGATCGCGGCCGGCAGATCCGCGCTGGCGAGCAGACGGCGCTGCTGGCCCATCTTGATGGCGACGGCCCGCGCGCCAATGCTGCCGAGAATTTGCCGCGCGAGCGAATTGGGCACCGTACCCGACGGCGCCGCATCGAGCACCAGCGCGGCCGTGTTCGCGGCTGCAAGCCGGTCGTTGAGCCGGTTCATGCGGAAGTTGGCGATCGCGGGAACGTAGATCAGGACTTCAGCGATCATGACCAGCGGGATCGTCAGCAGCAGGAGCTTGCCGGACAGGCCGAGCCGGCCACGCAACGACAACCGCGCTGCCTGAACCCGGAGCTGTTCGATCGCCTGTGACACGACATGCCCTCTCAACCGCAGACCTGCGGCAAACTGACGGTGATCCGCATTTGCCCGGAACGGCCGCCGATGCCGTCCGCGAGCAAATAGCTGGAACACGCTTATAATATAGGCCCGGCGCCGGATTTTAGCCAATTCGCCCGAGCCGAAGAAACGCTACATGGCAAGATTGACGAAAAGAGGCCGCTCCCGTATAAGCCGCGCCAACTGTCCGCAATGGCCCGATTTCGATCGGGGCGGCTCGTTCGGGCCGAAAACGGCCTGGTTTGAGCCAGCATTACCGGATTTAACCTCAATTATCAGGCGACTTGCCCGGTCAGCGGAGAACAACCCGTGAAGCGGACTTATCAACCCAGCAAATTGGTGCGCAAGCGCCGTCACGGCTTTCGCGCCCGCCTCGCGACCACCGGCGGCCGGAAGGTTCTTGCCGCGCGCCGCGCGCGCGGTCGCAAGCGCTTGAGCGCCTGAACCAATCTCCCCCGAGAACTCATCATGGATCGGTTAAGGCAGCGGGCGGACTTCCTCGCCGTTGCCAACGGGGCGCGGGCGAACAGCCCTGCTTTCGTGGTGCAGAATCGCAGCCGTAACGATGACGGCCCGATCAGGATCGGCTTCACGGTGACCAAAAAGAACGGCACCGCGACCGAGCGAAACCGTATCCGCCGCAGGCTTCGCGAATTGGTGAAGCGGGTGGACGCCTTATCCATGCGACCGCACAGCGATTATGTGCTAATCGGCCGCCGGGCCGCGCTCAGCCGCGATTTCGCCGTCATGCTCGATGATCTGCGTTCGGCGGTCCATCGCCTCGATCGCCAGCATCCAGGATGATCGCGGCGTCAACATCAGCGGCTTTACGGCGCATCGAGCTGCAACCCGAACCGAATGACGAGACCTGAACGATGTCTAACAATCGCAATACCATCCTCGCCATCGTTCTGTCCGGCCTCGTCCTGATCGCTTGGCAGTATTTCTACAACATCCCGCAGATGGAAAAGGATCGCGCCGCGCAGCAAGCGCAAAGCGAGGCGGCAAAGTCCAAGCCCGCGCCGGCGGCGAATTCGCCTGTGCCCGATCACTCCGCGACGACGTCCACGGTGGTCGCCCGCGACATTGCCATTGCAGCCTCGCCGCGCGTCAAGATCGACACCTCTCGCCTGACCGGAAGCATCTCGCTGAAGGGCGCGCGTATCGACGACCTCTCGCTGGTCAAGTTCCGCGAAACGGTCGATCCAGCCTCACCCGCGATCGAACTGTTTTCGCCCTCCGGCACGGCCGCTCCCTATTATGCCGAATTCGGGTGGGTTCCGGCCACTGGATCGACCGCGCGGCTCCCCGACCAGAATACGGTCTGGCAACAGGAAGGGTCGGGCGCGCTGACGCCTTCGAGCCCGGTCACTCTGAAATACGACAACGGCGAAGGGCTGACGTTCCGTCGCACCATCGCGGTGGACGACCACTATCTGTTCACGATGAAGGATGAGGTCACCAACGTCGGCAGCGCGCCGGTGTCGCTGTATCCGTTCGCGCTGATCTCGCGCCACGGCACACCGGCAGTTTCCGGCTACTACATCCTGCACGAAGGCCTCATCGGCTATCTCGGCGATCAGAAGCTGCAGGAATATTCCTACAAGAAGATCGACGACGCGAAGTCCGTCAACTTCAAGGTGACCAACGGCTGGCTCGGCATTACCGACAAATACTGGGCCTCGGCCCTGCTGCCCGACACGAAGCGCGCAATTGCAGGCGCGCTTCTCGTCCAATGAGGTCGGCTCGGTCAAGACCTACCAGACCGACTATCTGGAGGATGCGCAGACCATCCCGATCGGCGGCACCGGTTCGGCCAACACGCGCCTGTTTGCCGGCGCCAAGGAAGCCAGCGTTGTCGGCCTCAACTTTCCGTTTGTCGACCTCGGCGGCTACAACAAGGCGCTCGGCCTCAACCACTTCGATCTGCTGATCGACTGGGGCTGGTTCCACTTCATCACCAAGCCGATGTTCCTCGCGCTGGATTTCTTCTTCCACGTATTCGGCAATTTCGGCATCGCGATCCTGTTGGTGACGGTGCTGGTGAAGCTGATCTTCTTCCCGCTCGCCAACAAGTCCTACGCCTCGATGGCGAAGATGAAGGCGATCCAGCCGCAGGTCGCTGCGCTGAAAGAGCGCTTCCCCGACGACAAGGCGAAGCAGCAGCAGGAGATGATGACGATCTACAAGAAGGAGAAGATCAACCCGATCGCGGGCTGTCTTCCGGTCGCCTTGCAGATTCCGGTGTTCTTCTCGCTCTACAAGGTGCTGTTCGTGACCATCGAAATGCGGCACGCGCCGTTCTTCGCGTGGATCAAGGACCTGTCGGCGCCCGATCCGACCCACATCTTCAACCTGTTCGGGCTGCTGCCCTACGATCCGTCGCTGGTGCCGGTGATCGGCTCGTATCTCGCGATCGGCGCGTGGCCGATCATCATGGGCATCACGATGTGGTTCCAGATGAAGCTGAACCCGACGCCACCGGACCCGACCCAGAAGATCATCTTCGACTGGATGCCGCTGATCTTCACCTTCATGCTTGCGGCTTTCCCGGCCGGCCTCGTGATCTACTGGGCCTGGAACAACACGCTGTCGGTGATCCAGCAGAGCTACATCATGCGCCGCAACGGCGTGAAGGTGGAACTGTTCGACAACCTGAAGTCAACGTTCAGCCGCAAGCCATCCGACAAACCGGCGAAGACGACATAGACCAATTCGCCTCGCCGTCATTGCGAGGAGCATTTGCGGACGAAGCAATCCAATGCCCAGCGAGAGCGTTTCTGGATCGAGTCGTTCAGCGCAAAAACGGCAAGAGCCAATCTTGGCGCGACCTCGCCATACGACGTCAGGAAAGCCCCTTCGCATGACCACCGGCGCCGATGCGGAGCTCATCGAACAGGGCCGCAGGCTGTTTGCCGGCGACTGGCAATTCATCTGGGCCTCACCCTCGATCGAGACGCTGCCGCCGATGTCGGGCATCGAGATCGCATTCGCCGGACGCTCCAACGTCGGCAAGTCGAGCCTGATCAACGCGCTGACCGGCCGCAACGCGCTGGCGCGGACGTCCCATACACCCGGCCGCACCCAGGAGCTGATCTTCTTCGAAGGCCCGAAGGACGCCAACGTCCGGCTGGTCGACATGCCCGGCTATGGCTTTGCGTCGGCGCCGAAAACCAAAATCGCATCGTGGACATCGCTGATCCATAAATTCCTGCTCGGCCGGGCGAGCCTTGCGCGAGTCTATGTGCTGATCGACTCGCGCCACGGCATCAAGGACACCGACCAGGACATTCTGACTACCCTCGACAGGTCCGCGGTGAGCTACCAGATCGTGCTGACCAAGGCCGACGAGGTGAAGGCCGCCGAGATGGCAGCGCGTACTGATGCAACCAAGGCGCTGCTCGCCAAACATCCCGCGGCATTTCCAGAGGTGCTGGCGACATCCTCACGCAGCGGCGCCGGCATGCCGGAGCTGCGCGCCGCCATGGTCCGCCTGATCGGAGAGCGACAGCGATGAAGCAGTCCGGTTGGTTTCGGGTCATCGTTATTGCGGCGGGGCTGATGGGCGCTGCTGGCGTCAGTCTGGCGGCCGTCGCAGCTCACAAGACGGGCGGCACTCTGCTGCTCTCGGCCTCGTCGATGCTGCTGTTTCATGCCCCCGCCGCGCTGCTGGCGATCCTTCTGGCGGACCGGCAGATCGTTCATCCGCGCCTCGGTCTCACGGCCGGCTGTAGCTTTGTCGCAGGCGCGACGCTGTTCAGTGGCGACCTGACGATGCTGCAATTCCTCGGACATCGCCTTTTCCCGATGGCCGCTCCGTCCGGCGGAACGCTGATGATCCTGAGCTGGCTTTTGCTCGCGATCGCCGCCATCTGGCCTCGCGCCGCGACCCGTCCCTGACCAGCCGAAGTCCCGATCCATAGCGGCTTTGCGGTCCCGTCGCCGATCGGTTAGAACCCGCCCCATCCCGCTGGCCAAGAGACCCGCTTCATGTCCGACGCCTCCGATATCAGCCCGCTCGATCAGGCCCGTATCCTGTCCGAGGCGCTGCCGCATATGCAGCAATATGACGAGGAAACTATCGTCATCAAATACGGCGGTCATGCCATGGGCGCGGAGGACGTCGCCCGGCAGTTCGCTCGCGACATCGTGCTTTTGGAACAGACTGCGATCAATCCGGTGGTGGTGCATGGCGGCGGCCCGCAGATCGCCACCATGCTGCAACGGCTCGGCATCAAATCGGAGTTCGCGGCCGGTCTGCGCATTACCGATGCCGCGACCATCGAGATCGTCGAGATGGTGCTGGCCGGCTCGATCAACAAGCAACTGGTCGGCTACATCAACGAAGCCGGCGGCAAGGCCGTCGGACTCTGCGGCAAGGACGGCAACATGGTCAGCGCCTCGAAGGCGACGCGCACTATGGCCGATCCGGACTCGAACATCGAGAAGGTCGTCGATCTCGGCTTCGTCGGCGAACCCGAAAAGGTCGATCTGACACTGCTGAACCAGTTGATCGGCCACGAGCTGATCCCGGTCCTGGCGCCGCTGGCCACCTCAAAAGGTGGCCAGACCTTCAACGTCAATGCCGATACTTTTGCCGGCGCGGTGGCCGGCGCCCTGAAGGCCAAGCGTCTGCTGCTGCTGACCGACGTTCCCGGCGTGCTCGACAAGTCGAAGAAACTGATCCCGGAATTGTCGATCAAGGATGCGCGCAAACTGATCGCCGACGGGACCATTTCGGGCGGCATGATTCCCGAAAGTCGAAACCTGCATCTACGCACTCGAACAAGGCGTCAGCGGCGTCGTCATCATCGACGGCAAGACCCCACACGCGGTGTTGCTCGAGCTTTTCACCGACCAGGGTACGGGAACGCTGATTCACAAGTGAGCAACACGCGACAAAGGCCGCAACGCGGCTTCAGCCGCGTCGACACCTGGGTGTTCGATCTCGACAACACGCTCTATCCGCACCACGTCAACCTCTGGCAGCAGGTCGATGCCCGGATCGGCGAATACATCGGACAATTCCTCAACGTCGATCCCATCGAAGCCCGGCGAATCCAGAAGGATTACTACAAGCGCTTCGGCACCAGCATGCGCGGCATGATGACCGAACACGGCGTCTCCGCCGACGACTATCTCGCCTATGTCCATCAGATCGACCATTCGCCGCTCGAGCCCAATCCTGCGATGGGTGCGGCGATCGAAAGGCTGCCGGGCCGCAAGCTGATCCTCACCAACGGCTCGACCGATCATGCCGGCAAGGTGCTGGAGCGGCTCGGCTTCGGCCATCACTTCGAGGCCGTGTTCGACATCATCGCCGCCGAGCTGGAGCCAAAACCGGCACCGCAAACCTATCTCCGCTTTCTCGAACGGCACCATGTCGATGCGGCAAAGGCTGCGATGTTCGAGGATCTGGCGCGCAATCTGGTCGTGCCGCATCAACTTGGCATGACCACTGTACTGGTGGTGCCGGACGGAACGCAGGAGGTGGTGCGCGAGGAGTGGGAGCTGGAGGGCCGCGGCGCGCCGCATGTCGATCACGTCACTGACGATCTGCCCGGGTTTTTGGCGGCGCTGACAGACGCGGCCGCTTGACTCTCCGCCGCCGAATCCCGACAAAAGCGCCGTTTGCCACCCGGTTCGCGGTCTGTTTTATAAGGAATTCCAATGTCTCTCGCCTCTCTCGAGACCACTATCAACGGCGCCTTCGAGACCCGCGACACCGTCAGTCCCACGACCAAAGGCGAGGTCCGCGAAGCGGTGGATCAGGCGCTCGACTTGCTCGACAAGGGCGAGGTGCGCGTCGCCGAGCGCGCGGCGAACGGCAATTGGACCGTCAACCAGTGGCTGAAGAAGGCCGTGCTGCTGTCGTTCCGCCTCAACGACATGAGCGTCGTACCCGGCGGCCCGGGCAAGGCTGTTTGGTGGGACAAGGTGCCGTCGAAATTCGAGGGCTGGGACGAGAACCGCTTCCGCGATGCCGGCTTTCGTGCTGTGCCGGGCGCGATCGTCCGCCGCTCCGCCTTTATCGCCAAGAATGCGGTGCTGATGCCGTCGTTCGTCAATCTCGGCGCCTATGTCGATGAAAGCACAATGGTCGACACCTGGTGCACGGTCGGCTCCTGCGCCCAGATCGGCAAGCGCGTGCATATCTCCGGCGGCGCGGGCATCGGCGGCGTGCTGGAGCCGCTGCAGGCCGGGCCCGTGATCATCGAGGACGATTGCTTCATCGGTGCGCGCTCGGAAGTGGCGGAAGGCGTGATCGTACGCAAGGGCGCGGTGCTGTCGATGGGCGTTTTCCTCGGCGCTTCTACCAAGATCGTCGACCGCGCTACCGGCGAGATCTTCATGGGCGAAGTGCCGGAATATGCCGTGGTGGTGCCGGGCGCGCTGCCGGGCAAGCCGTTGCAGAACGGCCAGCCCGGTCCGTCCACCGCCTGCGCGGTCATCGTCAAACGCGTCGACGAACGCACCCGCTCCAAGACCGGCATCAACGAACTGCTGCGGGATTGATGGTCTGTCACTTATGGCCACCGATGCTCTCTCCATCGCTCGCGACCTGGTCCGCTGCCCGTCGGTGACGCCCGCGGACGCCGGCGCACTCGGCGTGCTGGAGACGCTGCTCAAGGCCGCCAGGTTTGAGGTGCACCGCATCACTTTCAGCGAACCGGGCGCCGCCGACATCGACAATCTGTATGCCCGCATCGGATCGACCGGCCCTCACATCGCGTTCGCCGGCCATACCGACGTGGTGCCTCCCGGCGACGAGTCGGCTTGGACCCACGGCGCGTTTTCCGGCGAGGTAAAAGACGGCTTCCTCTACGGGCGCGGCACTGTGGACATGAAGGGCGGGATTGCCTGCAGCGTCGCGGCCACGCTGGACTATCTTGCGGCGCACGGCGGCAAGCCGGGGCAAGACGGTAAAGGCTCAATCTCGTTCCTGATCACCGGCGACGAGGAAGACATCGCCGTCAATGGCACCGTCAAGCTGATGCAATGGGCGGCCGGGCGCGGCGAAAAATTCGATCATTGCATCGTCGGCGAACCCAGTAACGTTGCCGAAATGGGCGACACCATCAAGATCGGCCGCCGTGGCTCGCTATCCGGCACGCTGTATGTCGATGGCGTGCAGGGCCACGTGGCTTACCCGCACCGCGCGTCGAATCCGATCCCGGATATCGCGGCGCTCATCACCGCGCTCGTCAGCGAGCCGCTCGATCAGGGCAACGCGCAATTCCAGCCCTCGAATCTGGAGTTCACCTCGGTCGATGTCGGCAATCCCGCGGGCAACGTGATCCCCGGGCAAGCGCGGGCGAAATTCAACATCCGCTTCAACGATCATCACAATCAGGAATCGCTGCGCACGCTGATCGAAGTGCGCCTTGCAAAAGCCTCTGGCAATCGAACCCGCGCGCGGATCGTGTGGGAACCGTCCAACGCCGATGCGTTCGTGACCAGACCGGGCCCGTTCACCGAGCTCGTGGTCGCGGCGATCGAGGAGGTCACCGGCCGCAGACCGGACTTGAACACCGGCGGTGGCACCTCGGACGCGCGCTTCATCAAGAACTACTGCCCCGTGATCGAATTCGGCCTGGTCGGCCACACCATGCACCAGATCGACGAGCGCACGCCGGTGGCCGATCTCGAAAAGCTGACCCGAATCTACCGCGGCGTGCTGGATCGCTACTTCGCATGAGCGGCAAAATCCTTGTCCTCACCGCCATCGACGACGAACTCGACAAGGCACGCGCACCCGACGGCGTCGAGGTAATCTATACCGGCGTCGGCAAGATCAACGCGGCCAGCGCAGCCACGCTGGCGCTGATGGCGCTGCGACCCGCACTCGTCATCAACTACGGCACCGCAGGACGGATCAACGAATCGCTGAGCGGCCTGCTTGAAGTATCCGAGGTGATCCAGCGCGACATGATGGCGATGCCGCTGGCGCCGCGCGGCCGTACGCCGTTTTCGCCGGAGCTCGATCGGCTGTCATCCGGGCAGGCCGGCGTCGTCTGCGGCACCGGCGACAGCTTCGTCACAACCTCCGATCCGTGGCTGATCGAGAACGAGATCGACATCGTCGATATGGAGCTGTTCGCAGTCGCGCAGGTCTGCCAGGGTCACAGCCTGCCGTGGCGCGCGTTCAAGTTCATCACCGATGACGCCAACGACCTCGCGCATCAGGACTGGACCGCGAATGTCCGCGACGGCGAGAGCCTGTTCTGGGATGCGCTGGAACGGATTCGTTCCTAAAGAGCGTCGTATTTTGACAGAAGTGCTTTAACGTCGTTGCCGGGCTTGACCCGGCAATCCATCCTTCGTCAAAAAGATGGATGCGCGGATCAAGTCCGCGCATGACGACCATTGATTCGGTCAGAAGCAGACAGACTCTAATAATCCACCCGCACCAGATATAATCCGTCAGGCGGCGCGACCGGGCCGCAGGCTTCGCGGCGGCGCGCGGTCAGCGCGTTCGAAAGATCGTCGGCGCTCCAGCGGCCATGCCCGACCCACACCAGCGATCCCACCATCGAGCGAACCTGGCTGTGCAGGAACGAGCGCGCCGAGGTGACGACGTTGACATTATCGCCGTCCCTGACCACGTCGAGCTGATCGAGCGTCTTCTCCGGTGATTTCGCCTGACATTCAGTGTCGCGAAACGTCGTAAAGTCGTGCTTGCCGATCAACCGTTGCGCGGCCGCATGCATCGCCTCCGTATCGAGAGGGCGCGGCACGCGCCAGATGTGGCCGACATCGATGGCGAGGTTCGCGCGGCGGTTGGCGATGCGATAAATGTAATGCCGCTTGAGCGCCGAGAAGCGCGCCTCGAAGGTGTCGGGTACGATCTCGGCTGTGAGCACGCCGATCGGATGCGGCCGCAGATGCGCGTTGAGCCCGTCGCGCAGCCGGTTCGACGCGAAATGCTTGGAGATGTCGCAATGCGCCACCTGCGCCAGCGCATGAACGCCGGCATCGGTGCGGCCGGCGCCGTGCACGCGAACGTCGGCGCCGCAGATCGCCTTCACCGCCGCTTCCAAGGCACCCTGCACCGAAGGACCGTTGTCCTGATACTGCCAGCCGCAGAACGGGCCGCCGTCATATTCGATGATCAGCTTGTAGCGGGGCATCAGACGAGCCGCATCGGCGGATGAACCGGCGTGCCGTTCAGGAAGGCGTCGGCCTTCATTGGCGGCTTTCCGGCGCGCTGCAGCTCAAGGACGCGAATCGCGCCATCCTTGCACGCAATCGTCAGCCGATCGTCGAGCAGATCGCCCGGTTCGCCCGCACCTTTCGCCAGCTCGCAGCGCAAGATCTTCACGCGCACCTGCTCGCCGTCAAAGGGCATCTCGCACCAGGCCCCGGGAAACGGCGACAGGCCGTGGATGTGTCGCAGCAGCTCTCGCGCAGGCCTGTTCCAGTTGATGCGCGCCTCGGCCTTGTCGATTTTTGTGGCGTAAGTGACGCCCTGCTCGCTCTGCTTCGTCAGTTGCAGGCCGCCGCGCGACAATGCGCCCATCGCACGCACCATGAGGTCGGCCCCCAGCGGCGCCAGCGCGTCATGCAGATCGGACGCTGTCATCGCATCGGTCACGGCGATCCGCTCGGCCATGGCGACGTCGCCGGTATCGAGGCCGGCATCCATCTTCATGACCATGACGCCGCTTTCGGTGTCACCCGCCATGATGGCGCGGTTGATCGGCGCGGCGCCGCGCCAGCGCGGCAGCAGCGAGCCGTGCAGGTTGAAGCAGCCAAGCGGCACCGCATCAAGGATCGCCTGCGGCAGGATCATGCCGTAGGCGACGACCACCGCCGCATCGGCACCATGAGCCTGAAGTTGCTGGAGTGCATCGGAGGTCTTCAGGGTCTTCGGCGTCAACACGGGAATCCCGAGGCGTTGCGCCTCCCGCCCCACCGGCGTCGGCTGCAATTTCATGCCGCGGCCTGCGGGCTTGGCCTCGCGGGTGTATACCGCTGCGATCTCATGGCCGTGGGCGACAAGCTGCAGCAAGGTCGGCACCGCGAAATCCGGGGTGCCCATGAAGATCAGACGCAGCGGCATTGATAAAGCCGATCTGTTGCGAAGACTATTTCTCGGCGAACTTCGCAGCCTTGGTAAACTTTTTCAGCACGCGGTCGCGCTTGAGCTTCGAGAGGTGATCGACAAACAGCACGCCATTGAGATGATCGATCTCGTGTTGGATGCAGGTGGCGTAAAGACCCTCGGCATCCTCCTCATGAACTTTGCCGTCGAGATCGGTGAAGCGAACCCGCACCCGCGCCGGCCGTTCGACCTCCTCGTAATATTCAGGGATCGACAGGCAGCCCTCTTCGTAGGTCGAGAGTTCCTCGGACGCCGACAGGATTTCCGGGTTGATGAAGACGCGCGGCCGCGGCTTGACCTCGCCCTCCTCGTCGCGCTTGGCGAGGTCCATGGTGATGATGCGGACAGGCTGCGCAACCTGAATACCGGCGAGCCCGATGCCCGGCGCGTCGTACATGGTCTCGAACATGTCGTCGGCGAGCCTGCGTATCTCCGGCGTGACCTTTTCGATCGGGCTGGAAACGAGACGCAACTGCTTGTCCGGTAGAATAATTATTTCACGAATAGCCATGGCGGGCGATGTAATCCGCCGGTCTGCCGGGGTCAATCCGTGGTGATTTTCGGTCGTTTACCGTTCATTAACCATAAAAATTGAGATTTGCTTAACCATAAATGTTCCCTCTTCGTTCGCCAAGTCCGCCGAATCGGCTACAAGGACTTGATGAACGACATCCTTTTCATGCTGGGCGACGTGCCCGTGCGGACCATCGCTGTGCTGATCGCGTTCGGCACGCTGGCCCTTGTGCTGCTGCTGATCATCGCCGTTGTGATCGCGCGGTCGGGACGCCGGGGAACCGAAATGGCGATGGCGCAGTCGATCCGCGCCGACGAGTTGGAGGATCGTCTCAGCGATATGATGCGCGCGCAGTCCGAGGCCACCGGCCGCGTCGACGCCATGGGTCAGGCGCTTGCAGGACGCCAGGCAGAGATGGCGCGGGCGGTCAGCGAGCGGCTTGATTCGGTCACCCATCGGGTCGGCCAATCCATGGAGCAGACCACGCGCAACACCATGGACAGTCTGCGCGTGCTGCACGAACGGCTCGGAATTATCGACAACGCACACCAGAACCTGACGGAATTGACGACGCAGGTGACGACGCTGCGCGATGTGCTCGCCAACAAGCAGTCGCGCGGGGCATTCGGACAGGCGCGGATGGAAGCGATCGTGCAGGATGGCATGCCGAAGAACTCGTTTGCCTTCCAGTACACGCTGTCGAACGGCAAGCGGCCGGACTGTGTGATCTTCCTTCCCGACCAACGCCCGCTCTGCATTGACGCGAAATTTCCGCTGGAGGCAGTGACGGCGCTCCACGACGCCCGCACCGACGAAGAAAGGAAGTTCGCAAGTCAGCGGCTGCGCGCCGACGTCATGAAACACGTCACCGACATCGCCGGCAAATACCTGATCCCGGGCGAGACCCAGGATAACGCGCTGATGTTCGTGCCGTCGGAGTCGGTCTATGCCGAGATCTACGACGCCTTCGACGATGTGATCCAGAAAGCGTATCGCGCCCGTATCGTGCTCGTGTCGCCGTCGCTCTTGATGCTGGCGATCCAGGTGATGCAGCAGCTTCTCAAGGACGCGCGGATGCGCGATGCCGCCGACAAGGTACGGATCGAGGTCATGAACATGATGGGTGATGTCGATCGCTTGCGTGACCGGGTCGGCAAGCTCGGGAGCCATTTCGATCAGGTCAGCGAGGACGTCCGGCAGGTCCTGATCTCAGTCGGCAAGATCGGCAAGCGCGCGACGAAGATCGAGGAACTCGATTTCAGCAAGGACGAACCACCAGCCGAGGCACCGCGGATCGTCAAACCCGATGGGCCGGAGTTGTTTCCGCCACAACTTGCCCGCAAAATCCAGGCGGGTGAGTAGCCTCTTGCCGCCTAAAAGCGAGCATCGCTCGTCTCGGCTGGCACAAGGGGAGAGGGGAAAGGCGCCGAATCTGCTAGCACTACGGCATGACCGCACCGGACGCTGCCTCTCCGCCGAACGCCCCCGCCACGCGGCCCCGCGCGTCATGGCGCGAGAGCATCGCGGTCTATCTGCAACCGCGCGTCCTCATCGTGATGCTGCTCGGATTCTCGTCCGGCCTGCCGCTGGCGCTGTCGGGTTCGACGCTGCAAATCTGGATGAAGGAATCCGGCATCGACCTGCGCACCATCGGCCTGTTCGTGCTCGTGGGCACGCCCTACACGCTGAAGTTCCTGTGGGCGCCGCTGGTCGATGCTTTGCACATCCCGCTACTGACGCGACGGTTCGGCCGCCGCCGCGGCTGGCTCGTGTTTTCGCAACTGCTGCTGATCGCGGCGATCCTGTTGCTGGCATCGACGGACCCACTGAAGGCGCCGTGGTTCGTCGCGCTCGGCGCGCTACTCGTGGCGGCGACGTCGGCGACGCAGGACATCGTGGTCGATGCGTTTCGCGTCGAGAGTCTGCCGGAACCCGAACAGGCCGCGGGCATGGCAGGGTATGTCGCCGCCTATCGCGTCGGCATGCTGGTCTCGACCGCCGGCGCGCTCTTCCTTGTCAGCGCGTTCGAAGGGACAGGCCTCCTCCGCACCTCGGCCTGGGCGTGGGGCTATGTCAGCATGGCGGTGATGGTCCTGATCGGCACCGTCACCGCGCTGGCGGCCACCGAACCCGAACAATCGGTACGGGCCGAAGAAGCCACGCGGACCAAGAGCAGTCTTGCGCGCGTCATGAATGCCGCAACCGGTGCATTCTCCGAGTTTCTCGGGAGGAAAGACGCCCTCGCGGCGCTGGCCTTCATCGTACTGTTCAAGTTCACCGACGCGTTCTCGGGCACTATGACCGCGCCGTTCGTTATCGACCTCGGCTTCACCCGCAATGACTACGCCGCCATCGTCAAAGGCGTCGGTCTTGCCGCCACACTGATCGGCGGTTTCGCGGGCGGGTTCGTGGCGCGGCGCTATTCGCTGGCGGCGAGCCTGTGGATCGGCGGCGTTTTGCAGGCGGTGGCCAACCTGTCGTTCTCCTGGCTGGCGCTGGTCGGCGTCAATCAATGGGCGCTGGCGTTCGCGATCACCGCGGAGAATTTCACCAGCGCCATCGGCACGGTGATCTTCGTCGCTTATCTCTCGGCGCTTTGCCGCAATCCGCTGCACACCGCCACCCAATATGCCCTGCTCACGGCGTTGGCCGCAGTCGGCCGAACCTATCTGTCCGCCAGTGCCGGTTTCGTCGCCGAGGCGACGGGATGGCCGCTGTTCTTTGCGATCTGCGTCGCCGTCGCTGTGCCAAGCCTGATCCTGCTGGCCTGGCTGCAGCGGCGCGGACACTTCGCCGCGCTGCAGACGTGAACGAAGACAGGAGATAGCGCGGGAAGCTCGGAAGGTCTCGCTCGACTGCTTTCACCTCAAAATCATGTCCTTCGCCGCGATCAATCCGCCGCCCGCAATCAGCACCGCCGCTACGGCAAGCGCCGCTGTCGGTTTCGCAAAGCCAGCCAATATCAGGAATGCGGTCGAAAGCAGCGGCGTCGCATAGGCGGCCGCGCCGAGCACGCGAATGTCGCCGCGCTTCATGCCGATATCCCAGACATAGAAGGCGAGACCGACCGGACCGATGCCGAGCGCGGCGATCGCGAGCCACTGCGCTGCGCTGTCCGGCCATACGGTGGGTTCCACCAGCATGTGCGCAATGGTCGCCAGCACGGCCGTCGCCAGGCAGAAGCCGGCGACCGCGTCGGTCGGAACCGAAGCCAGCCGCCGGGACAGCACCGAATAGGCTGCCCAGACAAACGCCGCGACGAACGCGGCTGCGAGGCCCGACATCTGGGTGCTTTCGAACTGAATCGAGGTACTGCCTGCGACCAGCAGCACCGTTCCGGCAAGCCCGAGGAGCGCGCCGATCAGGTGATGTGGCGCCAGCCATTCTCCCGGCAGCAACGATGAGAACAGCACGATCAGCAGCGGCCAAAGATAATTCAGCAGTCCGGCTTCAGCGGGCGGCGCGTGCCGCAGCGCGATGAAATACAGCGCGTGATAGCCGAATAGCCCGCCGACCCCGACGAGCCATGCGACAGGTGGTTGCCGCAACGCGCGAGCGCCTTCGGGACGAAACAGCCAGCTTGCGCAGCCGGCAAGGCCCCCGATCGCGAACGTCATCGCCGCCAGTTGAAACGCGGGAATGCGCCCGGTCGCGACCGTCATGACCGCGAGCAGCGACCACATAATAATGGCGGTGAGACCGATAAGCGTCGCGGCGCGGGAGGTCATGGAAAAAATTCTCTGTCATGGCCGGACTCGCCCCGGCCATCCACGTCTTTTCCGTTGAAATGTTCGAAAGACGTGGATGCCCGGTACAAGGCCGGGCATGACGGCTTGCTTGTCAACAGTTCAACGATCCTCAAGAGTTTTTCACCCGCTATGCGAGCGACCTCTCCCGTCGAGGAGAGGTTTGAATCCGACGCAAACCGCACGCGCAATCACGCCTGATACTGCCCGCCGTTGATGCTCAGCGTCGATCCCGTGATGAAGCCGGCGTCGTCGGCGGCGAGGAACACCACCGCGCGCGCGATCTCCTCGGGCTCGCCGAGACGGTTCGCCGGAATTTGCGGCAGTATGTTCTTCTCGACGACGTCCTTCGGCACCGCCTGCACCATCTCGGTGTTGATGTAACCCGGGCAGATCGCGTTCACGGTGATCCCGCCCTTGGCGTTCTCCAGTGCGAGCGCCTTGGTGAAGCCGATGTCGCCGGCTTTCGCCGCCGAATAGTTCACTTGGCCGAACTGCCCTTTCTGGCCGTTGATCGAGGAGATGTTGATGACGCGGCCGAACTTGCGCGTGCGCATGCCTTCGATCACCGGGCGCGTCATATTGAACAGCGAGCCAAGATTGGTGTTGATCACCGAATTCCACTGGTCGAGCGTCATCTTGTGGAAGGCGGTGTCCCTGGTGATGCCGGCATTGTTCACGAGCACATCGATCGGACCCAACTCCGCCTCGACCTGCTTGACGCCGGCCGCGCAGGCCTCGAACGAGGCGACGTCCCACTTGTAGACGGGGATGCCGGTTTCCGCCTTGAATTTCTCCGCCGCGGCATCATTGCCTGCGTAGCTCGCCGCGACCTTGTATCCGGCCTCTTTCAACGCCTTGCTGATCGCGCCGCCGATGCCCCGCGTTCCCCCCGTCACCAGTGCCACTCGTGCCATCGCGTCATCCTCCTTGGTCGCAGGCCGGAATTATCCCGGTCGTTGAAACAACGGCTTTCTAGTGGTCCGATTCTAACATTCGCGTCCGAGACGCGCGGTCAGGCGGGTCGCGAATGTCAAGTTCACTCCACGAGACAAAAATGCCCGGCACGAGACAGGGCATTTCATTGTCAGCATGAACTGCGGTGACCTGATGTCCATTCAACGCCGTTCGCTCCGTTCATCCGCTCAGCCGCGTTCGATGCACATGGCAATGCCCATGCCGCCGCCGATGCATAACGTCGCGAGACCTTTCCTGGCATCGCGCTTCTGCATCTCGTGCAGCAGCGTCACCAGCACGCGCGCACCGGAGGCGCCGACCGGGTGCCCGATGGCGATGGCGCCGCCATTGACGTTAACCTTCGTGGTATCCCAGCCGAGGTCCTTGTTGACGGCGCAGGCCTGCGCGGCGAAGGCCTCGTTGGCCTCGATCAGGTCGAGGTCGCCGATATTCCAGCCTGCCTTCTTCAGCGCGGCGCGCGACGCCGGGATCGGGCCGGTGCCCATGATCTTCGGATCGACGCCGGCATGGGCCCACGAGACGATGCGGCCGAGTGGGATCTTGCCCTCTTTTGCCGCTTGCCTGGCCGACATCAGCACCACGGCGGCAGCGCCGTCGTTGATTCCCGACGCGTTGGCCGCGGTGACCGTGCCGTCTTTCTCGAAGGCAGGGCGCAGTTTGGCGATGGATTCGACAGTTACGCCCGCCTTCGGATACTCGTCGGTGTCCACGACGATATCGCCCTTGCGACTTTTGATCGTAACCGGGACGATCTCGTCCTTGAACCGGCCGGCCTTCTGCGCGGCTTCCGCCTTGTTCTGCGAGCCGGCGGCGAATTCGTCCTGCTGCTGGCGGGTGATCTGATACTGACGGGCGACGTTCTCGGCGGTGTTGCCCATGTGGTAGCCGTTGAACGCGTCCCACAGGCCATCCCTGATCATGGTATCGATAAGTTCGAGGCCGCCCATCTTCACGCCGCCACGCAAATACTGCGCATGCGGCGCCATGCTCATGGATTCCTGGCCGCCGGCGACGACGACATCGGAGTTGCCGTTGAGGATGGCCTGATAGCCGAGCGCGACCGTGCGCAGACCCGAGCCGCAGAGCTGGTTGACGCCCCAAGCCGGGCTTTCCACCGGAATGCCGGCGGCGATCGACGCCTGACGCGCCGGGTTCTGGCCCTGCGCCGCGGTCAGAATCTGGCCCATGATGACTTCGGAAACGCGGCCCGGATCGACACTCGCCCGCTCCAGCGCCGCCTTGATGGCGATGGCACCAAGATCGTGGGCCGTGGTGGTGGCGAACGCACCGTTGAAACTTCCCACCGGGGTACGGGCGGCGCTGACGATGACGACATCGTCTGACATGGATACCTCCTAGAGCTTGATTGGCTTGAAATCTGGACGATGGCCGCCGCGCTGGCGACCCCGTGTCTGGGCTCTATCCTGTTAACCTCACGAGGGTGTGTCAATCACCAAAGGTTAAAAGCCGCGCCAAGCATATTCCTGAGTGATATCTATGCTTTGGAATTAACTGTCCTATACAAAACGGTAGCCGAAGCCTGCCGAAAGTGCTTACTTTGTTGCAATGCGCTACTTGATAACCCCATCGTGGACGCCGGCGGGGTATTCCTGTCCTCGGTATGCACGTATGTGGGACCTATGGCGAAATCAGAAACACCAACGACAATCAAGAAATACGCAAACCGGCGGCTCTATAATACCGGCACAAGCACCTATGTGACGCTCGAAGATCTTGCGACGATGGTCAAGCAGGGCGAGGATTTCCTGGTCTTCGATGCAAAGACCGGCGACGACATCACCCGCTCGGTCCTGGCGCAGATCATTTTCGAGCAGGAGAACAAGGCCGGACAGAACCTGCTGCCGACCACGTTCCTGCGACAGTTGATCCGGTTTTACGGCGACAGCATGCAGATGGTGGTGCCGAAATATCTCGAACAGTCGATCGACACGCTGACCCGCGAGCAGGAGAAATTCCGCAAGCAGATGGCCAACACCTTCAGCGGCACGCCGTTCGCTCCGCTCGAAGAGCATGTCCGCCGCAATATGGAGATGTTCGAGCGCACCTTCTCGATGTTCAAGCCGTTCGTGCCGCCGCGCAGTGGGACCACCACGCCCGAACCGGAGAAAACACCTGACACCTCCAAGGCCGGCGACAACATCGACGATCTTCGCCGTCAGATGAAAGAGATGCAGGAGCGGCTCGAACGGATGTCGAAAGAGCCGAAGAAGGAGTAGGCCTCGCGGCGCCCTCGCCTACCGTCGCTTGTGTCGCGGGGGTCCCGGACGCGATGCAGCGAAGCGGTGCATCGCAGAGTTGGATCGTTTCAAACGACCGCCTTCGTTACGGTCCCGGTTCTGCATCGCGTCACTGTGCGACGCGATGCGTTCGGAACAAGCGCGAGTACTCTCACGGATTGGTGCGTTCGAACTGGCGCAGCAGGTTGTTGCCGCGCTGAACCGCCGAGTCCATCGCGATCTGCGCGCTTTTCTTGCCGCTGAAGGCCTGTTCGAGTTCGTCCTCGATGACAGCGCGGATCAGAACGAACGAGCCGAGCCGCAACCCCCTTGAATTCCCGGTCGGCGGCTTCAGCGTCATCTGTTCGATCGCGATCGCCGACCCCGGATTGCGATCGTAAAAGCCCTGCGCGCGGGTGAGATCGAATGCCGCGCGGGTAATCGGCAGATAGCCGGTGTTCTGGTGCCAGGCTGCCTGCACTTCTGACTTCGACAGGTAGGCAAAGAATTTTGCGGCGCCTTTGTATTCCTCGCGCGGGCGATCGCGCAGCACCCACAACGTGGCGCCGCCGATGATGGTATTCTGCGGTGCGCCTTCGACATCCGGCCAATACGGCAGCATACCGTAGCCAACGGCGAATTTGCTATTAGCGATGATATCCGCACGCGTCGCCGACGAGCCCATGAAGATGCCGCATTCGCCATGCTGAAAACGAGGCTCGGCGACCGTCGCCCGGCCGCTGTAGTCGAAAATTTTGGTCTTCTGCCATTCGGCCAGTTGAGCAACGTGACGGACCATCAGCGGGTTGTTGAAAATGAGAACGGCGTCGAGCCCGCCGAACCCGTTGGCGCGCGTTGCTATCGGCAGATTGTGCAAGGCGAGAAAGCTTTCGACATTGATCCACGACGGCCACGCGGTGGTGAAGCCGCAGGGCACGCCGGCATCGCGGAGCTTCTTCGCGGTCTCGCCGAGCTCCAGCCATGTCTTCGGCGGCCTCTCGGGATCGAGACCGGCGGCCCGGAACAGATCCTTGTTGTAATAGAGAATCGGGGTCGAGACGTTAAACGGGAAGGACAGCAGGTTGCCCGCTACATCGGCGTAGTAGCCGGTAATGGCCGGAAGATAGGCCGCCGGAGAAAACGCCTCCTTCTCATCGCGCATCAGCTCGAACATCGGATAGATCGCCCCTTGGGCCGCCATCATGGTGGCGGTGGCGATCTCGTTGACCTGAACGATCGCCGGCTGACTCCGCGAGCGGAACGCAAAGATGGCTGCGGTCACCGTCTCGGTATAGTTGCCCTTGTAAGCCGGCACGATCCGATACTCGGATTGGGACGCATTGAATTCGGTGGCGAGCCGTTCGAGCTGCCGGCCGAGCGCGCCGGACATCGCGTGCCACCACATAATCTCGGTAACGGCGCGCGCCGGGGCCGGAAGTGCAGCGACGAATTGCACCGCACAGAACAGCAGCGCCAGCTTCCACGCAGGTGCCCGCATCTTGCCTTGCCCTCCGCCCGAGGCGAAGCCGGACTGCCCGGCCGCCATGAGCTCCTGATAAGACCATCCGGCGACGGCTGCAAATCATGATCGGCGCGGCAGACGGCCGCCATCAAGCGGCCACAGCGACATTAATACTTTCATCGCGTTGAACCTTTTCTCCGGACCGATGACTCCTTCAAAGGGAACAAGTGCCTGTGTCCCGCCCCGCCGTCGTGTCGCGGATTCCGGGCGGCCTCGCTCGCATCGACAGAGGAAGGTTTCGGGCGCTAAGATCGCCAGGCGATAGCCGTTTGAAGTCGCTATCGCTGGAGTCTATGAAGGCACAGCTCTATGAAGGCACAACGCGGATTGCAGACGACTGGCCACATCGTACGAATCCGCAAGGTCAAGTAACTTGGTTTCAATGGTATCCCAGAACGGCACGGCTGCGAAGCAGCGAGAAGATCTGCCGGCGCAGGGCCGTTCGGGCATCATCGGGCTGGTTCGCGCGATTCCGATCCGCTGGCGCATTCTCTCGATCGCGGCTTTGAATTCCGCAGTTGTGCTGGCGCTGGCGTTCCTGATCTGGAGCGGCGCCAAGACCCTGGAGTCCGCGCGGGACGACGTCCGCCAGGTGAGAAACTCGGACAGAATTCTTGCGGTTCTCGAAAGCGAGACCGGTCGGCTGCAAAACCTGATCCATCGCTACATCAACCAGCCCAGTCCCGATCTGTTCGCGGAAATCCTGCTGCTGCGCGAGGCCGTACTTGGCACCTTGAGCACACGGGCCTCGACCGATCCGATGTTGTCGGGCTCGGTCGACGAACTGGAGCGCGCCACCGAACGCTTCCTCAGCGGCTTTGGTGAACTACGCACATTGCAGACGACGATTACCAGAACCTACGAGGACCAGATCCTGGCGCCTTCCAAGGACATGGCTGGACTCTACTCGATCATCGAGGGAGCGACTGGCCGCCGCGAGGCCCGAATCTGGCCGGCCCTTGAGAAATCCCGCGAGACATTCACCGCGACGCTGGTGGCCGCGAACGCCTACTATCTGGCGCCGGCATTGACCAGCGCCGACGAGGTCCGCAAGAATACCGATGCGATCGAGCGCACCATCCCGGTGATGATCGACTTTTCGGACAACGACCTCCAGCGCGACGCGCTGCAGCGGCTCAAAATTCGGACATCCGCACTACACGACGGCATTGGAAACCTTTCCGAATTGCTCGCCAAGCGGACGAACCTGCTGCGCAATTCCATCGACGCCAGCCAGGCGGAGACCATCGCCGCGATCGACGGTCTGTCGGTCAAGATGAGGAAGCGCGAGCAGAGCGCGCAAATGACTTTCGACCACACGCTCGCGGACATCTTCCGCACGATGCTGTCGATCGCCGCGATCTTCCTCGCGATCATCATCGTCGCGGGCATCGTCATCGCGCTCAGCATCCGCCTGCCGTTGCGGCAGATCATGACCTCGATGCGCGCGATTATGTCGGGCGACTACGATCGCACGGTCGCTGGTGCCGACGCGCGCGATGAAATCGGGGCCATGGCCCGCGCTGTCGAGGTTTTCCGCAAGAACGCCATCGCCAAACGCGATGCCGAAGACGAATTGCGGGCGTCGAAGGAACGGGCCGAAAGCGCCCTGCTGGAATTGAACGCCGCGCAGCAGAACCTGATTGACGCCGAGCGGCTTGCCGCGCTCGGCGGCCTGGTCGCTGGTGTGGCGCACGAGGTAAACAATCCGATCGGGATCAGCCTGACCGTCGCATCGAGCTTCGCTCGGCGCGCCGACAAGTTCGACACTGAATTACGGTCCGCCACGCCGCTGAAGCGGTCGCAGCTCGAGGAGTTCGTGCGGACCTGCCGCGACGCCGCGCAGCAACTTGTGGCGAACCTGCACCGCGCCGGCGATTTGATCCAGTCCTTCAAACAGGTCGCCGTCGACCGATCCCAGGCCGAGCGCCGTCAGTTCGGCCTCAGCGAGGCGACCGACCAGATCGTCTCAAGCCTGCGTCCGATCCTCAAACGAGCTCCGATCAGCCTGGCTGTCGATGTGCCGGAAGATCTGATCATCGACGGCTATCCCGGCTCATACGGGCAGATTTTGACTAACCTCTTTCTCAACGCCGCCAACCACGCGTTTCCGGACGGACGGTCCGGGGCGATTTCCATCGCGGCGAGCCTGCGCGCCGATAATGACATCGAAATCATTTTTTCGGACAATGGCGCCGGCATGGCGCCGGACGTCCAGCGGCAGGCCTTCGACCCCTTTTTCACCACACGCCGCAACGAGGGTGGCACCGGCCTTGGGCTTCATATTGTCTACAATCTCGTCACCCAGCAACTCGGCGGCCGGATAATGCTGGAGTCAAGGCTGGGACAAGGCACAACCTTTCGCATTATCATGCCGCGAGCTGCCGCCGGTGGCACGGGCAAGGATGAAATAGACAGCGAGACCTCACGATGGCCGACCAGGATGATGTCCTCCACCTGATCGACGATTCCGGAGCCGATTGCCCGGAAGCCTCGACGGCGCGCAAATGGAAGATTGCCGTGATCGACGACGATCGGGCCGTGCATGAGGGCACGCGCTTCGCGCTGAGCGACTACAGCCTCAACGGCCAGACCCTGGACATCCTGTCGGCCTATTCCGCCGCCGAGGGGCGTGACCTGATGCGCGCGCATCCCGACATTGCTGCGGTGCTGCTCGACGTCATCATGGAGACCGACGCCGCCGGCCTCGACCTCGTCGAGTTCATCCGCAACGACCTCAAGAACGAAACCGTGCGCATCATCCTGCGCACCGGGCAGCCCGGACAGGCGCCAGAGCGCCGCGTCATCGTCGACTACGACATCAACGACTACAAGGCGAAAACCGAACTCACCGCCGACAAGTTGTTCACCTCCCTGACCGCGGCGCTACGCAGCTATCAGCAGCTTGAGCGTATGATGCAGACCCGCCGCGGTCTCGAGATCATCATCGATGCTGCGTCAACACTCTACGATTTCAAGTCGATGCAGCGTCTCGCCGAGGGCGTCCTGACGCAGATCGCCTCGCTCTTGAATGTCGACTGTGCGGGTATTCTAGTGCTGCGCGACGGCGGCAAGATCAGCGACGATTTTTCGGTGCTGGCGGGATCCGGCTGCTACAGCCGCTTCATCGGAGCCATGGGGCAGAAATCGCTCGACTCCGATTTAAAGCAAATGGTCGATGCTGCCTTCAAGCGGCGCAAACATGAATTCGCCGACCATCGTTCCGTGCTTTATATCCGCACCGGCAGCGGCCGTGAGGTCGTAGTGCTGCTGCAGTCCGAGCGTGATCTGTCGGATACCGACCGGTCGCTGGTTGAGATCTTCGGCAGCCGCCTATCGATCGCGTTCGACAACGTGATCCTCTACCAGCAATTGCAGGATGCCAACACGCAGCTCGAAGATCGCGTCGCGCAGCGCACCCGCGCGTTGATGCAAGCCAATCGCAGGCTTTCCGCACAATGGCTGCGGCTGCAGCGCGCCAACGGATTCAAGAACGAGATTCTCGGCACCGTCGCGCACGATTTGAAAAACCCCCTCGGCGTCATCCTGGGCCGCACCGAAATGCTGTCCGAGCTGATCAGCACCGGCTCGCCCAGCGACACCATCACCTCGCAGGTCGATCATATTCGCGACGCCACTAGGCGTCTGACCACGATGGTTGACCATCTGATTTCCGACGCCATGGCCGATGCTTTCGACATCACGATCCGGCGCGAGCCAGTCGATGTCGCGGCACTGGTCGCCGAGGTCTCCGAAGCCAACCAGCCGTCCGCAGTCAACAAGCAGCAGACCCTCGCGGTCTCGGCGCCCACTGGTCGCATCACGATGTGCGACCAGGACCGGATGCGCGAGGCAATCGACAATCTCGTCAGCAACGCCATCAAGTACAGCCCGATCGGCGGCAAGATCACGCTGCTGGTCGACCACGACGCGGACAACACCATCATCCGCGTCACCGACGAGGGCGCAGGGCTGTCGCCTGAAGACCTCGGGCGGTTGTTCGGCCGTTTCCAGCGACTGTCCGCAAAACCCACCGCTGGAGAAAGCTCCACCGGCCTCGGACTATCGATCGTGAAGCGGATCGTCGACATGCATGACGGCCAGATCAATGCCGACAGCCGCGGCCCCGGACAGGGATCGACCTTCACCATCATCCTGCCCGCGATGCTCTGACATGAGCCGAAGCCCGCGTATCGTCATTGTCGACGACGAGGCGCCCGCCCGCGAAATGGTCGGCGACTATCTCAAGATGCACGGCTTTATCATCACGCTGTGCGACGGCGGCAACAGCTTGCGCGAGGCCATCGACGCTGAAACACCCGATCTCGTCGTGCTCGATCTGAACATGCCGGAGGAAGACGGCCTTTCGATTATTCGCGACCTCAAGAGCCGCATCAACATACCGGTGATCATGCTGACGGCGACGGCCAGTCCGATCGATCGCGTGGTCGGACTCGAACTCGGCGCCGACGACTATGTCGCAAAACCCTGCGAGCTGCGCGAACTGATGGCGCGTATCCGTTCAGTGCTGCGACGGAGTGCTCCGAAAGCGGAGGCCGCACCGCCAGACACCGCCGCCGCCAAACCTGCGGCCCGGCAACTCGTCCGCTTCGGCACCAAATGGCTCGATCTCGAGGCCCAGGCCTTGCGTGACGATGAAGGCAATGAACATCCGCTCACGGCCTCGGAATTCAGCCTGTTGAAAGTCTTCGCCACCAACCCGAAGCGGGTCCTGTCGCGCGAGCGGCTGCTGGAATTGGCCAATGCCCGCGACAGCGAAGCCTTCGATCGCGCGGTCGATCTGAAGAATCATGCGGATTCGGCGCAAAATCGAGCCTGACCCCACGAAACCGGTAGTCATCCGGACCATCCGGGGCGGCGGCTATTTGTTTTCGCCCTCGGAGAGCAAGGCCTGAGTGCGTCTGCCGCGGCGGAATGGCAGTCAGTCTGCTGCATCCGGAAACTTCCAACAGACGTTTTAGAACGATTCAAAGCCGGTCTCTACGGCTAAAGTCTAACAACGTTCAAATGACGAGAGCATTTTCCGGCTAAGTGGAATTCGGTTCATATGAAGAAAATGCTCTCAATCAATAGCTTGCGCGTATTCTGATCGCAAAACCGGTATCCATTTTTGCGGAATACGCGCGAGGATTTTGCCGCCGATTGTTTCGTCGCGGTGAGCGGACGAAACAATTCCCCCTCGGTGAAACCATTTTCCGCATTTCGTGCAGACTCCCTGAAACCTTGGCTGGCTAACAATTTGCCCAACGAAAAACGGGGAGCCAGTCATGCAAAACATCATTGCGATCAACGCAGCCGCCCGCCAGGGCATTATTGCCGCCCAGGCGACCACAGATGAGATGCTGCTTGAACGGATTGCTGACGGCGACCGGACGGCAATGCATACTCTGTATTCGCGCCACAACGTGCGGGTCTATCGTTTCGTGCTGCGCAGTCTGCGCGACGCGACGGCCGCGGAAGACATCGTCAGCCAGGTATTTCTCGACGTCTGGCGTACCGCCGACCAGTTCGAAGGCCGGTCGCAGGTGTCGACCTGGCTGCTCTCGATCGCCCGCTTCAAGGCGCTGACCGCTCTGCGTCAGCGCCGCCACGAGGATATCGACCAGGAGAACGTCCGCGAAATCGCCGACGGTGCCGATACGCCGGAGACGTCACTCGATCGGAGCAATGTCAGCGCCATTCTGCGCGCCTGCATCGCCAAGCTGTCCCCCGCGCATCGCGAAATCATCCACCTCGTCTACTATCACGAAAAAACGGTCGAAGAGGCCGGCGAGATCATCGGCATTCCGCAAAGCACCGTGAAGACCCGTATGTTCTATGCTCGCAAGCAGCTCGCTGAACTCCTGAAAGGCGCAGGCGTCGCAACGCTTGCAGCCTGATCGGCACACGGCCCCCGGCTCTTCAAGCCAAACCTCCAGCGGCCCGGACGGGATGCCCCCCTCCGGGCCGACCTGCGTTCCGGGCACGACAGCCGCCAGCGGAAGGAGGAATTAGTTTGCCGCGTGGCGCTGATCTCATCCGGACTGCGGCTCTGGGATCGCACGGAAGTGGCTCTACTCACCCCTGCGGGTGCCGTTTCCTGAAAACTTTAAGCTTCTTGGCCGATGCCGTAGTCACTTGCCATCGCCCCGCCGGTGGGATTTTATGCTGTGCGTGTTAGACGGGAGCACGCTGGCGGCGAGCATCTGCCGCTATTCCAGCGAGGAGACCAGCGATGATCGCGTTTCGGCACCTGATCCTGGCGGCGGTCGCCGTGGCCAGCCTGATGCTTTCGGCAACACGCAGCTTCGCACAACAACAGCGGCCCGACGCCGGCGATGAGCCAGGCCTGATTGCCGATGACAGCGTCCAACTCGATCCTGAATTCAGGAAGCAGATCGTTCTCTACCGCACAACTGAGCCGCCGGGCACCATCATCATCCAAACCTCCGAGCGCCATCTTTACCTTATCCAGGGCAATGGCCGCGCCATCCGCTACGGCATCGGCGTCGGCCGTGACGGCTTCCAGTGGCAGGGCTTGCTGAGCATTACACGCAAGGCGGAGTGGCCCGACTGGACCCCGCCCCCGGAGATGATCGCGCGCCAGCCATATCTGCCGCGCTTCATGGCCGGAGGCCCGGGCAATCCGCTCGGCGCCCGCGCCATGTATCTCGGCACCACCGTGTATCGCATTCACGGCACCAACCGCCCGGATACCATCGGCACGGCCATCTCGTCCGGCTGCTTCCGGTTGGTCAACGCCGACGTAGCCGATCTCTATGGTCGCGTTCCTGTCGGCACCAAGGTGGTCGTACGGCAAAAACCCCAGCTTTAGCTCTGCTGGGCGTCGTTACATCAAATCGATATTTTCCCGATATTGCGAGAGAGGCTATCCATGCGTTCATTTCGAAGCGGTCTCCTGATTGGCGTTGCCATCGCTGCCGCCGTCGCGGCGGCCGCGATCACCTACGAGCGCTACGACACCAAAACACTGAAACGCACGGTCCGGCGCGACGCCGTGCTGTGCGGCGTCAACACTGGCCTGCCCGGCTTTTCGATTCCGGATGATAAGGGCAACTGGTCGGGCTTCGACGTGGATTTCTGCCGCGCGGTTGCCGCCGCGATCTTCGACGATCCGACAAAGGTGAAGTTCATCCCGCTCGACAACAACGAACGTTTCAAGGAATTGCAGAGCCGCAAGATCGACATCCTCGCGCGCAACTCAACCTGGAGCATGTCGCGCGAGACCAACTATGAACTCTATTTCCCGGCCGTCGCCTATTACGACGGCGAGGGCTTCATCGTGCGCACCTCGCGCAAGGCCGAATCGGCACTCGACCTTGGTGATACAAAAATCTGCGTGCAGGACGGCACGACCACGAGACTCAACCTCGCCGATTACTTCAAGGCCAACAACCTGAAATACGAGGAGATCAAGTTCGGGAGTTTGGCCGCCG
>CAVXSV010000032.1:0-139530 GCA_963764445.1 uncultured Alphaproteobacteria bacterium | reverse complement strand
GTCGGTGCTCGACTTCGCCCGCTGGGCCGGATGGCAGGCCGGCGAGGGGAGCGCGGGCCGAATCTGGTCCGGCCGGAGACCCTCCGGAAGCTGCACACGATCGTCATCTCCATGACCATCGAGAAGGCCGCGCCCGGCACCCCTCCCAGTGGCGGATACGCGCCTCGGCTGGGGCAGTTGTCCGTCCCCTGGGCCCCGGAGCCGCTCCTCTTCCACGGCGGCTCGAACGGTCACAACCTTGCCTATATCTGGATCGAGCCGAAGGCCGACTTCGCGATGGTCCTCTTCACGAACATCGGCGGCCCGAAGGCTGAAGAGGCACTGAAGGCGGCCTCCTCCGAGCTGTACGCGAAGTTCGCGGGGCCGAAGAGCGGGGAGGGGGGAAGCCCTCGGAATGACGTGGCCCACGTCACTCAGGGCTGGGCCTGGGCCTTCCCCGTCATGGGCACGAACCGCACGGCCTCGATCACCTCGCGTTCCATGCCCCGCTCGGTCTTCGTGATGACCACCAGGTCCTGCACACCTCGCCCCACCGGGGCGACGAGCCGGCCCCCCACGCGGAGCTGTTCGAGCAGCGGCTGGGGGACTCGCGGCGGGGCGGCCGTCAGCAGGACCGCATCGTAGGGGGGCGCGTTTCGGCCAGCCCGCATAGCCGTCGCCGACCCGCACGCGCACGTTGCGGTGGCCCAGCTCGCGCAGGACGCCCTCGGCCCGCTTGCCCAGCTCGGGGACGATCTCGATCGAATCGACCTCCTTGACGCACTCGGCCAGCACGGCCGCCTGGTAGCCCGAGCCCGTCCCGACCTCCAGGACGCGCATGTTGCGCCTCGGCCCGATCCGGGCCGTCATCAGCGCCACGATGTAGGGCTGGGAGATGGTCTGGCCGGAGCCGATGGGCAGGGGCGAATCGTCGTAGGCGTGCGCGCGCATGTCGGCGGGCACGAACCGGTGCCTCGGGACGGCCTGCATGGCGGCCAGCACCGCCGGGTCGGCGATCCCTCTGCGCCTCGACCTGCTCGGCGACCATGCGCAATTGGTGCGCCTTCGGGTCGTCGCGATCGGCCGCAGGCCGCCGGTCTCCCTGACCGCCGGCGCCGGGGAGGGCTCCGAAGATCAGGCCTCCGAGCACGGCCGCGAAGCCCAGTAGGGCCGCCGCCACCTTCCACGTGCGGACCGTCCGCGCGGTCGCTGGTCCATGGTAAGGAGCCCCCGTCCATCGACCTTGCCTGGGCGTGTCCGGTGGCCCCGTCCAGGCTGCCCGCGTCGTGGCCCCGGGCCCACGCGGTACGTGAGGGAATCGCCGAGGCTTGCCGGCTTGCGCGGCGAGGCCGAGGAGCTTATCGACATTATCGGGTTGCTGCCTGGTGACATTGTTGGTCTCGCCCATGTCGTGCGGCAGGTAGAGTGCATGTTGTTCGAGCGTCCGCTTCTCGTACTTCGACGGGGTCCCGCCCCGACCACCTGGGCGGCCGGCGAGGGTGTTATAGATGTGGGGCAGTTGCATCTTCCAGAGCCCATCGCCAGTCGCCACGGCCTGGAGTTCGTTCGTCCCGTAGTAGAAGTAGTACGCCTCGTGCGGACTCTTCGCCCCGGCTGGCCCCGCCAGCAGCGGCCAGATGTCCTGGCCGTCGATCGCGGTGCGCCGGCAGCTCGGCCCCGGCCAGGTGGGCGAACGTCGGCAGCACGTCGATGGTCACGCCGGCCTCGCGGCAGACGGTGCCGGCGGGGATCGCCGCCCGGCCAGGGCGATCACGGCAGGGGAACTCCGCGCGCCGCCCTCCCACAGGTCGTCCCCTTGCCCTCGCGCAGCGGCCCCGCCGAGCCGGCGTGGTCGCCGTAGCTGACAGCCACGGGCCGTTGTCCGAGCGTGAAGATGCACCAGCGTGTCTCTCGTCCAGGCCGTGTTGCTTCAGCGCGCCGAGGATCTGGCCCGACCGACCAGTCGATCTCCTCGATCACGTCGCCGTACAGGCCCCGCTTGCGACTTGCCCTTGAACTTGTCGCGAGACGAGCAGCGGCACGTGCGGCATGCTGTGCGGCACGTAGAGGAAGAACGGCCGGTCCTTGTTCTCGCTCGATGAAGCTCGACCGCCCGCTCGGTGTACCACGTCGTGAGCTGCGCCTGGTCCGGGTTGGACGTCGGCGTCGATCATCTTCTCGCCGTCGATCAGCGGGAGCGGCGGGTACGGCGCCGTGCTTCGCCTCGGGTGGTTCGGCCACATGTCGTTCGAGTAGGGCAGGCCGAAGTACTCGTCGAAGCCGTGCCTGCGTCGGCAGGAACTGCGGGTGGTGGCCGAGGTGCCACTTGCCGAAGATCGCCGGTCGCGTAGCCGCGTCTGCTTGAGCACCTCGGCGATCGTCGTCTCGCCGTCGGCGATGCCGATCCTGGGAGCCGGGGCCGAGCGCCCGAGGATGCCGACGCGGTTGGGGTAGCAGCCGGTCAGCAGGGCCGCCCGCGACGCGGAGCAGACGGCCTGGGCGACGTAGAAGTCGGTGAAGCGGACGCCCTCGCGTCGCCGAGCCGGTCGAGGTTCGGCGTCGCGATAGCCCTTGGCGCCGATAGCAGCCGACGTCGGCGTAGCCCAGGTCGTCGGCGAAGATGAGGACGACGTTCGGCGGCCGAGACGCCGCGTGGAGCGGGGCCGCGACGAGCAGCGAGGCGAGCAGGGCGAAGGTCCCGAATCGAGGTGTCATCACAGTGTTATCCATGTCGACGTCGAATGGCCTACCGCCATCGAACGAGGGCGGTGCGCTCTTACCTTCTCCCCCCGGGAGAAGGTGGCCGGTACGGCCGGATGAGGGGATCCGGCCTCACAGGAGCCTCGTCCTCAGGCGGGAGGTCGATCGCAACGCCGAAGCCCCCTCATCCGCCCCTTCGGGCACCTTCTCCCGGGGGGAGAAGGTAGTCAAGTCAAGGTCCGCTCCGGTTGGCTTTTTCATGGCCATGCCGCATCAAGGGCGAGTATAACGAGGCCCGAGCCGCGGGCAAATCACCCTCCGGGTTGGATGTCTGGTCCGCGGGGTATCGACTCGACCGGAGCGGGAGTCTCGCCATGAGATGGTCTGCCTCGTCGTCCTGTCTGCCGCCTTCGATGGTCCCCGCGAGCTCCTCGGCCGAGGACCGGGTCCTCGACTGGGTGAAGGTCACCGACAAGGCCGGCTGGCAGGCGCGACTCCAGCGGCGAGGTGGTCTACAAGGACCGGCTCTGGCTCCTCGGCGGCTGGTTCGACTCCTTCGCCGCCCCGCCGCGCGACGTCTGGAGCTCGCCCGACGGCAAGGCCTGGAACCTCGTCACCGCGCGAGGCCCCCTGGAAGCACAGCGACCTGCCGATGACGGTCGTCTTCAACGACCGGATGTGGCTCATGGGCGGCTGGTACAACGGCCGGCTCCCGGGCCATGGCGCCAGCAACGAGGTCTGGTCGTCGACCGACGGCGTGAACTGGGAACAGGCGACGGAGCAGGCCGGCTGGAGCCCGCGGCTCGCCGCCGGCGCGGTGGTCTTCAAGGGACGCATGTGGATCCTCGGCGGCACGGAAGACTATTACTTCGGCGACGACACGAGCCTGAAGAACGACGTCTGGTCGTCCGCCGACGGCAAGGACTGGAGGCGGGAGATCGCGCAGCGCCCCCTGGTCGCCGCGGGCCTACCACGCGGCCGTCGTCCACGACGGCAAGATCTGGGTGCTCGGCGGCGGCAACTACGTCCCGCAGTACCAGGCCCTGAACGACGTCTGGAGCTCGTCCGACGGCGTGACACTGGGAGCGCGGTCACCGAGCACGCCCCGTGGACCCCGCGGATCTGGTTCTCCGCGGTCGTCTACCGCGACCGCATCTGGGTCCTGGGCGGCTGGTCGAACAACCCCTCGAAGAACTGGGGCGACGTCTGGTACTCCCGGGACGGCAAGAGCTGGGACGCAGCTCCGGTCGAACGTCGATCTGGAAGGAGCGCCACGAGCACTCCGCCTACGTCTTCCAGGACAAGATCTGGGTGGCGGGCGGACACGCCCAGCCGCTCAGCAGCGAGGTCTGGTCGCTCGAGGTCCCGGCGGACTGGTTCGAGAAGCCATGCCACGCCGACCCCAGTCCTCCCTCGCATCCTCGTGGTAGAATCACGTCGAACCGGGACAGGCCGACGACGGGGCGCGGAACCTTCGTCATGGGGGCCGGACCGCCGCCGGAGGGGGAGGGGACGACGTGCTGAGCCCGGACCGAGTCAAGCCGCTCCTGCAAGACGAGGTACCCTACGTCCGCGATGCCGCCGCCGACTACTTCGCCGACAGCTGGTCGACGGATCCCAAGTCGCCCCCATGATCCTCGAAGCCGTCCGGCAGCGTGGCCATACGCGGCACTCCAGGGGGATCGCCGCCCTGGACCGACTCCCGCTGACGGAGCAGGCCCTCGACGGAATCCTCGAGCTCCTCGCCGTGGCGGAGGAAGATTCGACGATCCGGCGCCTCAACGGGGCGATCGCGAAAGTCCCCGTCGAGCTGTTCGTCGCCAGGAGATCGGCGATCCTGGACACCCCCCACTTCGATCGCGATCAGGTCCCACGCCTCGAGCGCCGGCACGACCTGGCCGGCTGGTCGGGGGAGCGGCTCTGGAAGGAGCTCCAGGAATTCTCCCTGACGCTCCGACGACGTGCCGGATCTCGACTCGATCGACGTGGAGTATTCGGACGACCTGGTCGAGGCCCTCTCGCGCGATGATATTCCCGATGCCGGGGCCATCTGCCGGATGCTCCGGTCACCCGAGGTCGACAATACGTGGCTGGATATCCCCCTATCTACTTCGCCGGGGGCGGGGCCCCCGCTGAGGCGGTGCCCCGCGCTGGTGGACAGCTTCACGTCGACACCGACTTCATGTTGGAGCGGTGCATGACTTCCTCTTGCCAGGATCGGCGACCCCGAGGCATCCCGCCTGGTCCTGCGCGGCCTACCTCCCGGCAACCGACACGTTCAAGATTTTTTCGTCGAGCGTCTTCGGCTCGATCAAGCACGAGGAGTCGGAAGAGGCCATCCTCGACCTGCTCCGATCGGAAGAAGACGCGACCTTTCGCACGATCCTCTGTGTGGAACTATGTGACCTCTTCTCCGAACGCGGCATCCCGGTGGTGACGTCGGAGATCGAGTCCGGCTATGACACTTCCTTCGCCCGCCTGGAGGATCACCTGCTGCCGGTCCTCGCGGCGTTGAAGATCGAGCACCCGGAGGCGGATCGCTGGAAGGCCGAGCGCACGAAGGAGGAGCGGCGGCTCGCGGCGCGGCTCGCCGAGATGGAACAAGAAGACAAACGATATCGAGAAATGCCTGCGAAGGGGCTCGACCCCTTCGCGAAGCCCGCAAGGCCGAAGCAGCCCGAGGCCGTCGCTTCCACCTGCCGCCCGCGGCGCCGACCTCATCTGGTGCGGTCAGAAGGTCGGCCGCAACGATCCCTGCCCCTGCGGCAGCGGCAAGAAGTATAAGAAGTGCTGCGGGTCTGGGCTGATCTCCGAGAGGAGATCGAGGGGACACTCCGTCAAAGGGCCGCGCTCTGGCCGGTGGTCGCCTCTCATGACATCGTCGATCAAGGCTCTGGCGAGAGCAAGGCGTGGAGTTGCTCGCCGATCTCGACCGCCTGCCGGGTCGCTTTGCCCAGGGGCGTGCCGGCCGCCATGCCGGGCCGATCGTGCCCCGTCGCGGTCAGCCAGGCATCCTTGAAGACGTTGCCGTTGCTGGACGAGTTCGAACACCTCCAGGCCGTGGGGGCGCGAGGACAAGACCTGGTCGGCATCCGGAGTCGGCGACCTCGCGCGTGGACACCCGATGCGCGAGGATCTGCCGGGCGATGATGTGATGCCCGACCTCGTTGATGTGAACACCGTCGTCCGCGAGCCGAAACGCGGGATCGCGGCGACGCTCGCGGCGAGGTATCGCTTCATGGGCCCGTGAATATCGACGACATCCCAGCCCTCTTTCCGCCGGTCCAGCAGCCACTTCGCGTACCGCTCGAGCACATCGTCGTAACCTTCGTAGGGCTGGCGATACTCGGCGAGGCCGGCCGGCAGGGTCCTGGCCTTGATCGGCACCGGGTCGAAGACCGGCGGCGTCAGGTGCGAGCACGCGCGCCCGCCTTCGCGGCCTTTTGACGCAATTGCATGATCCCGTCCTTGTATTTCCCGAACCGCGCCTCGCTGAACGGGTGATAGATGCCGTCGTTCATCCCGTAGCACGCGACGATCAGGTCGGGCTTCGTCTGCTCCAGCACGCGGTCGAGCCGCTCGTGGAGGTCGGGCCGGGGGAACTGGCCGCCGGCATGGCCCGGCTCGGAGAGTCCGGAAACCGTCTCGCTGGGAAGGCCCAGGTCGAGGAATTCGCAGCGCAGCTTCGGATCGTCGAGTCGCAGGACGCTTCGAGGTATTCGATGTAGCCGCCGGCGTAAGTGATGCTGTCGCCCAGGAAGACGACGCGGCGAACGCCCGCCAGGGGAGGAGGCTCGGCCGCGAGGGCCGAGGCCGTTCCGACGATCAAGAGCGGGATGCCGCGACCCATGACCTGATGTGGGGAGCCGAACCCGCGCGATTGCCCAGCGATGCCTCCGCCTCTGGAGATGGAAGGATCGACGGATCGTAACCCGGCCGTCGCCGTCGGGCAACAGACCGGGCGGTCGACTTCCGACGGGTCTCGAACCGGCCCGGCTCGGGTTCGTCGGAGTCCTCCTTGCTCGACATCGCTTCGGCGGGGAAGATGGTCACAGAGGTCACGAGCTGATCTTCAGGACGATCGCAATTTCCTTATTGGTTTTTGCGCGCAGCAGCAGCCGCACAATCTGCTCCTCGCGAATACTGAGCTTGACCGCTTCTGCAGCCTTCCGCCGCAGCATAGGATCCCGGAGCGCAGCGATAACCCGGCTTGCAAAATTTTGCGTAATGTACGTCTCGCCGTCCTGCACGGATGCAATAGCCTGGATGAGTTCTCTCGAACTGCTCCCCTTCAAGACGTATCCGCTGGCACCTGCATCAAGCGCTCTTTTGGCTGGTTCAACGCCGGTAGCGGCGGTGAAGCAATTATTTTGGTGGTGGGTGCTAATTTGATGGCCGTGGCTATGGCAGCGTAATCGTCGCCGATCATGCTGAGATCGACAATGGCGACCTTGGGCTGGTGAAGTTCGCAAAGATCGACGACGTCCTTTGCGGTCGTTCCGGTCGCGACCACTTCGAAACCTTGGGTTCGGGATAACAGCGAAAAAACCGCCTCGACCATGAGCGGATGATCGTCGACCAAGGCGATGGAAACCGTACTCATCGTTACCACCCCGCTGAGAATGCCTGGCTAAATTGTTTACGCATTTCTAACTATGTAAAATCACACGCCAGCCATTAAGCCAGCTTTGTCCCGCCGCTTGATATTTGTAGGTTAACTGCCGGCGCCGCGAGGGGTGCGGCGTTGTGAGGCCATTCGAGCAATGGAACCGCGCCGTCGTCGCTCAGGTTCCAGTCGGAACGAAACCCCATCCGTCGGATTTAACTGAGGGCCTACGTTGGTGAGAATTTTTCTGACCTCGACACCCTCAGGAGAATACAATGGCAAAGCAAGAAGGCGGACATATTGTTGAAACGGCAATGGAAGCGCGAGGGGCAGAGCGCGGGCCTACGGTGCGTAACGTGCTGATTTGGGGCACCGGGCTGGTGGTGGTAGCCTTCGCAGTGGTCTATTCCATCTATTTTTAAACAAGCAGTGATCTTGTCACGCCGCTCGCTATGTCCGCGGTCAGCCTGATATCTCGGTGGTCAGCGTGCGTCGTGAACTTGAATGAATGGTGTGAGGTGTTGGAACCATCGTACGTCTCCCCGGTTGAATGAGCCTATCAACAACGGAGCATAACATGCGCCTGATTTCCTGCCGTGATCCTTGCCTGCACGCTAGCCTCCCCCTTGGCGATGGCCCAAAGCACCGCTACGTCGCCATCCGCGGCCGCGGCCCCCATTGCCGCTGCAGGTCAGTGGCGCGCGTCAAAGCTCGTCGGCGTAAACATTTACAATGAGCAGAACGAGAAGATTGGTGCTATCGACGACGTCATCGTTGATCCCTCGGGTAAGGTGGACGGCGTTGTTATCAGCGTCGGCGGCTTCCTTGGCATGGGTGAGCACAACGTTATGATGCGCATGGATCAGATCAAGTTCGCGAACAAGGCTGGAACCACGACGACGGGTTCGACGAGTTCGGGAGACAAGCAGTGGTACCCCGATCGTGGAACGGTCAACGCAACAAAAGACCAGCTCAAAACGATGCATGAATTGAAGTACTGAGAATGGAAAGGCCCCTTAACCGGGGCCTTTTTCATGTGCAGGCCCATAGCCGGCGAGCGATTGGTCTCACCTAGGCTCAGGACCCATTAATTTTCTTGCGGAGAGGCGTTTGGACTGATTCATTGGCGTTGTTGGGAGACGCCGCAATGTCCGATTTGTTTCTGCTGACCGAGGCGCAGATGCGCCGGATCGAACCGTATTTTCCTTTGTCGCACGGAGTTGCGAGGGTTGATGACCAGCGGGTGATCAGCGGCATCATTTTCGTCATCAGGAACGGTCTGCGCTGGCGCGATGCGCCGCGTGAGTATGGTCCGCACAAGACCGTCTACAATCGGTTCGTGCGCTGGAGCCGTCTTGGTGTGTTCAACAAGATATTTGCCGAACTGGCCCGTAAGGGCGGCACCCCGAAGCGGTTAATGATCGACGCCACCCATCTGAAGGCGCATCGCACCGCCGCAAGCCTTTTAAAAAAGGGCCTGTTCCCCGACGTATCGGGCGCACGAAGGGCGGCCTGAACTCGAAGCTGCACGCCGTATGTGATGGTCAGGGACGTCCGGTCATCATGCTGCTTAGCGAAGGCCAGATGAGCGATTACAAGGGGGCCGCGTTGATGGTCGATGCGCTGCCGCCCGCGAAGCAGTTGCTCGGCGACAAGGGCTACGACGCCGACTGGTTCCGCCAGGCGCTCGCGGTCCGGGGTATCACGGCCTGCATCCCATCGAAGTCCAACCGCGCAAAGCCGATCGAACATGACCGCATTCTCTATCGCGAACGGCACAAGATCGAAAATACGTTCGGCAGGCTCAAGGACTGGCGGCGCATCCACACCCGTTACGATAGATGCGCACATACCTTCATGTCTGCCATCTGCATCGCAGCAGCCGTCATCTTCTGGCTCTGATCAATGAGTCCTGACCCTGGCTGATCAGGAACTGAAAGTTCCAGCGGGGGTTAGCGTCCATCCACAATGGAGGATCGAGATGGCGCCGCGTGCCTATTGGAAGGGATCTTTGAAGCTTTCGCTCGTGACTTGCCCAATCGCGCTCTATCCGGCGTCGACCCAAGCCGAGAAAACCCATTTTCACCAGATAAATACCAAAACAGGCCATCGGCTAAAGCAGCAAATGGTCGACGAGAAGACCGGCCGTGTCGTCGACAAGGAGCACAAGGGCAGGGAATACGAACTGTCCAAGGGGCGCTTCGTGGAGATCGAAGAGGAAGACCTTGATGCCGTGAAGCTCGCGAGCACCCACACCATCGAAATCGACGATTTCGTAGCCAGTGAAGAGGTCGACGAACGATACCTCGACAAGCCGTACTATATCGTCCCTATCGGCAAGGCAGGCGCCGATGCGTTCGTTGTGATCCGCGATGCCATGAAGCGGAAAGACAAGGTGGCTCTCGCGCGCGTCGTGCTTTCAAACAGGGAGCACGTTATTGCGTTAAAGCCGTTGGGAAAAGGATTGCTGGGCACGACGCTACGCTACCCCTACGAACTGAGGGATGAGGATGACTATTTCGACGATATCCCACGTCCAAGGATGTCCAAGGATATGATCGATCTCGCTGCTCACATACTTGATACCAAAGCATCGAAATTCGATCCGCATAAATTTAAGGGCAAATACGAAACGGCATTGAAGGCCCTCGTCAAACGCAAGGCCGCAGGCAAGACGATCGAAGCGCCCGAGGAAAAAGAAGAGAAAAGCAATGTGATCGATTTGATGGATGCTCTCAAGCAGAGCTTGGGTCGCAAGAACACCGCGGCGTCGTCAGCAAAAAGCAGGAAGCGTACATCTCGTCACCGCGGTCGGAAGCGAACGGCCGCGTGAGGCAGCGGTGGAGATCTCTCGGCACGCCTACATCTTGACTGTCACTTTACGGTTCTCACCGAGGTTCGGCTCCTTTCCGGTCAACCGCGCTTTGGCGAACTCGTAAGCGGTAACCAAGGCGCTTGCCGGTCCATCCCATAATTCCGCAGTCAAAGGCTCGACCCGCAACAAGCACACATTGGGGTCGGTTGGCCCGCCTGGCCACCACACTTCATCAGTTTTTCGCCATGCCATCTCTGTCTTATCCGCATCGCGGATGATGCATGCGCGGCCGGTGATCGACAGGTACGCTTTATCGTTCGAATCGATAAAGACAAGGCCGACATCGGGCGTGGCCTCGATCTCTTCCTCCTTGCCGCTAAGAATATCAGTCACGAAAAAAATCAGGCCAGCATCGCGGTCAGGCCTCGCTTCCAGAGGACGCGCACGCAGCCCATCGCCGAATTGCGTCGTCAGCATACAAACGCCTACCTTTTCGACGATCTCCCAGACGCGGTCGATGTTGTCGTTTTTGCTCATGTTGCCCACGCAAGACTCTCCCGTGTGCATCCCGGCGGGTCCAGGCGCTGCAAGACAAGAACCGCCAAACCGAACGTTGGTTGCAAATTCTATCTGTATTTTCCGGCGATGGGCGCCCGTCGATGACGCGATCGCCATCTATCGGCATAGAAGCAGAAATCAATAGCCTCCAATAATCGGCAGGATCTCACCCGTAATGTAACTGGAGCAGGACGGCGCGGCCATGAAGTCATATGCCGGCGCGAGTTCCTCGGGTTGCGCGGCGCGCTTTATTTTGGATTGTTGACCAAAGGTCTTCACCTTGTCTGCCTTTTGGTCCGAGGGATTGAGAGGCGTCCAGACCGGCCCGGGTGCAATCGCATTGACGCGGATACCTCGCTCCATGAGGCTACCGGCGAGCGAACGAGTAAAAGCGTGAATGCCGCCCTTGGTCATCGAGTAATCGAGAAGAGCCTTGCTGCCTTCAATGCCCGTGACCGAGCCGGTATTGACGATCGCGCCGCCGTAAGGGATGTGCTTGGCGGCTTCGCGCGCCATGTAAAAGTAGCCGTAGAGATTGGTTTTGAGCGTCCGGTCGAAATGCTCATCGGTGAGGTCTTCGATGTCGGCCGTATGTTCCTGGAAGGCGGCGTTATTGACGAGAATGTCAAGGTGACCGAACGCTTGCAGCGTTTCGCTCACCGCCTCGCGGCAGAACGAGGGGTCGGATACGTCTCCTGAAATCAGAATACATCGACGGCCCTCTTTTTCGACGGCACGCTTGGTATCCTCGGCATCGTTGTCTTCGTTCAAATACACAATAGCGACATCCGCGCCTTCTCGGGCATAAAGCACTGCCACGGCGCGGCCGATTCCGCTATCGCCACCCGTGATAAGCGCGACCTTGTCGAGGAGCTTGTCTGATCCCTTGTATCCCGGCGCATCGTACATGGGCGCTGGCCGTATTTGCCGCTCTTCCCCGGGCTTGGCATGATGCTGGGCGACAAACTCGGTCGGGTAATCCCGGATGCCTGCCTGCATGGCGGAGTGCCTGGGAGGAGACGAGGGCTTCTTGGCTTCCTTGCTGTCCACCTCCTGCTGAATAGCGAGACCTTGTTCAGAAGTCTTTGGTCGTGATGGAGGACGGGGACGAACTCACGGGAGTCTCCTGTGAAAATCAAAACCATCAGCGGCGCGATTTCTTTTTCGGAACCTTTTTGCCCTTCTTACGCGCCTTGGAGAGGCCGATCGCGATAGCCTGTTTTTTGCTTTTGACCTTGCCACCCTTGCCGCCGGGACCGCTTTTTGCAGTGCCCTTTTTGTAACGGCGCATTTCCTTTTCTACCGTTCGACCCGAACTCTTCGAATAACGGCGCTTCTTCGCCTTCTTCGTCTTTTTCTTTGCCTTCTTCGGCCATGGGTTTTCTCCCGGAGCGGTGGATGGTCTTGAATAGCTCGGCTGAATGTCGAGCGAGCGGTTGTCGGACGCACTCCCAAAGAGCACGTCCAAGCCGCCTATGCCGCTTCCGCTTCCATGTTCACGACAGCTTTTCGCAATATCGGTCAGGGTCTCGTCGGTCTTCTTTTCCTCGGCCAAGGTCTGCTTCAGCAGCTTGGCGGCATTGGTGAGGCCCAGTTCGTCGGCCCATGTAATCAGAGTGCCGTAACGCGAGATTTCGTAGTGCTCGACGGCTTGCGCCGCCGCCAGACAGGCCGGCATCGAGCGCCGGTGCGCCCTTGTACTCGGACATGATTTCCTTGCCCTCGTCGAGAATGCCCATGATGGCGTCGCAGGTTTTGCCTTGCGGACGGGCGTCGATTTCATCGAACACCGCTTCAAGGCGCTCGACCTGGCCTTCGGTTTCTTCGAGGTGCTTCTCGAATGCCGCGCGCAGCTCGTCGTTCTGTGCGGCCTTTGCCATCTTGGGTAAGGCACCCATGATCTTCTTCTCGGCAAAATAGATGTCTTTGAGGGTATCGTGAAAGAGATCCTGAAGCGTTTTGGTCTTGCTCATGAGAAAACTCCGGGTTGGATGTTTCCGAATAATCTTCGGCAAGCACCGGAGTTCCAGTGCCATCGCATGGCAGCGCCTGAATCGATGACAGAAAACGTTGTAGGGCCGGGGCTCTGGCTCTGTGGCGACAACGAGCAGTGCGGCAAGCGGTTTTGTACCTCGGCGCGAAAGTTCCAGCGCAAGTTCCTATTTCGCGTAGGTGAGACAGATTAGCTTTTGAAGAAATGATATAATGTTAAAAGGCGAAACTCTCGCGACGTACCGCCGTATCATAGTGATGACGGATGTTCTGACGGCTGCCCGAACAAGCGAGATTTCGGACCGCAGCGACTGATGCGCGGTTAACCGCAGGTAAGCTTACGCTGCACCGCAACTAACACCAATTGCTAGCTTGCGCGGACGATAGTTGACCCTCAAGCTGTTGGGTGGGGTTACCGATATTTCTGCTGCCGCTTTTGTTTATAACTGTGAGTATTTACGTATTTACATTGGTTCTGGTGTCGGATTGGGCGATTCTTCGCCGGTAGGACGACCTGAACCGCATTTGGGCGGGAAAATGAAGAAGCATTCGAACGAGGAAATTCTATTAAAACTGAGCCGGGCAGATGAACTTGCTCGCGCAGGAAATTCCCAAGTCGACGTTTGCAAGGCGCTCGGGGTGAGTGTCATGACCCTTCACCGTTGGCGCAAACTGCCCCTGCGCAAGCCTGAGGTCGTTGTTTCCCATAGTCGCGCTGGCGACAGCCAAGAGCTGATCAACCCGCCGACGGTGGACGAGACGCGCCATATACTGGAAGAACTCAAGCTCGAGAACCAGCGGCTTCGCAAGATTGTCACGGATCTCCTGCTTGAGAAAATGAGACTGGAGGAAGCGGCGGTTGCCGCCTCGTCCCGTCAATCAGGCAAGCAAGGTGTGATCCAGGCTTTGCTTGGTCCCGCCAACTCCAGGTAGCCAGATCGATTGTCTAGCCGCAAATCGCAGGTGACAACCAGCGCCGCGTGCCTCACGGCACTGCCGCTATGATGAGATAGACTGATCTCGCAGTGTTTGGCAACGGGACCGCGCGTTGGGACGCCCGGCGGACGACGCGCTATTCCTCTCGATCAACCCATTCTACAGCATCTGCGAGTTGCTGGATTTCCTGATCCGCGGCATCTCCCGGCATGAAACTGGCGACCGATTGACCCTTGGCGAAGCAGCGGACAAAGGCCGCTCGACTAGCGATCGGCGGAGCAACGATCTCGCCGAACTCACTCAACTCATCGATCAGTTGGCGTCCCTCAAGCGTACGGCGGTCGAGTCTGTTAGGCACCAAAATCACCTTGATCCGATCCCGCCGGCGTTCGCGCGCTGCGTCGATAATCGCAAGCGTTTGCAATGTTGCGTCGAGATCAAGTCCGGACGGGGTGCAGGGTACTAGGATCAGGTCAGCCAGGGCGATCGAGGCTCCCATTTCACGCGCATTGGGAGCGGTATCGATGACAACGAGGCCAGCTTGAATACTGCGCACTTCTTGGGCCCATGCGGACACCGAGACTTGCTCCAGAGCCATCTCGTAAACCGGGAATTCGAGATTGCCTGGCTCCGCCCATTGCGAAGCGGAACGCTGAAGATCGCTATCGACCAGTGCGACGTCGTGCCCGCGGCGGGCGAGTTCGGCCGCGATACAGATCGCAATCGTGGTTTTTCCAACCCCGCCTTTGCGCTGGGTAACTGTGATCGTCCTCCGCATCAGGCCGGGAGAATTCATGCGGGCGCCACGCTAACAAATTTTCACATTTCTGAGTAAAATCATCTGTCAATGCTACCATTGCTAAACCGGTATGCACAATTGACAATTGGCGAGGAAATTGACCCGAAGATGTCTGATCGTCACGCATACCTCGTCAGCGAATTTCGAATGAGGCGCGGCGGATGGCTCGAATTGCCCTAAAATAGACCTTAAAACAAGGTCGGGGAGAGGGGTCGATTGTCTGTCTCGCGCATTTTTGCAGATATCAGTCAAATGTGAGTCAACGGCGCGTGAATTTGGTTCTTGACTTAGGCCGCCCCGCACGACTAACATATCTTAACATAAGATGTGATATCGTAACATATGTGGCGGTGGCTCGGGTCGACCTGACCTCGTCGCGTCCGTTCAAGCTATAGCACATTTGAGCTGCAGCATATTTGGTGTCGATTGGCGTCGACCGGATATCTGCCATCAATATTGGAAATCCAGTCAGGGGGTGCCATGGCCGTTAGCTACTTGACGAAAACTGAGCTAGGTCACTTTCTCCAGCATAACGGAAACATCGAAGCGGGTGTGAGATCAGCACTGATCGACTCGCTTGAGCAAAGCGGTGTGTTCAGCGATTCTGACAATAGCACAAGGGGATGGCTCGAGTCGGGGCCGTTTCACGGCGGGGCGGTCCCTCCGGTCATCCAGATGTTGGACGTGTCTCACTCGACGACCGTCGAGACAAATCCGAATCTGAAGGCGATCATCCTGGATGACCACAGCGCCAGGTTGAACGTGACCGGCGGTGACAATGATGTGTTTGTTGCCGCGGGTAAGGGCTCCGACACCATCAACCTCCGCGACAGTGGTGATGACACGGTCTACGGCGGTAGCGGTAACGACGTGATCCGCGGAGGTCACGGTGACAGCTCGCTGTTCGGTGGCGCCGGCAATGACAGCATCTTCGGCGGGACCGGCAACGACACGCTCGATGGCGGCTCTGGCAACGACTACCTGGAGTCTGGGCGCGCTGGCATCGGGCGGAGACGGTAACGCGCGCGTTGCCAGTGCGGACAAGCACTCCCCCATGGGCGGTCACGATGATGGGGACGATCATGGTCATGGGGGCGGTTCGGTCGGTCACGGAGGCGATCCCGGTCACGGAGGCGGCGGCGGTCCTGGCGGCAATACGGAGGGTCACAGCACGCTTGTCGGCGGCGCCGGCAATGACACATTGGTTGGCGTGCAGGGCGACGTTATGCAGGGCGGCGCGGGCAATGACCAGTTCTGGCTCAAGGGTGGTGCTGGGGATGCCGGCTCTACGCTGCAGGGCGGAAATGGCAATGACAACTTCCACGTTCAGACGCATCACGGTAATGATACGATCATCGGCGGCAGTGGCAATGACACCGCCAGCTTCGCGGATCGCTCGTTCTTTGATGTGAGCAAGATTGACGTCGATTCGAGCACGTCGACTTATACCCTGCACTTCAGCGACAACCAGACGGTTGCGGTCAGCGGGGTCGAGGATCTTCACTTTACCGATCAGGTCGTCAATCTGCCGAAACTTTAATTCGGCCGCTGAACACTGCATTTGTGAAAGCCCCACTTCCGTGGGGCTTTTGCTTTTGTGATGTGAAGATCGCGTCAGAGGCAGTTTATGCCTTTGTGAGGCCACAACGATAGAGTGATGATAGTCGGCTCCCAGAGTCGTATTGTCTTAACTCGTTTCCGATAATTCGGTTGGGACGTCAGGAGCCGATCTTGCCCCCCGATATCAAACACTTGCTCAACGCGGGCTCCGGACCCGATACGGCCCGCCGAATTGCTCGAATGGTAGATGAGCAAGGCTGGAAGGAGGTCCGCTTTGACATCGATCCCGGGTCAAACCTGACGTTGTGGGCTCGATCCTCGACATCGAGCGTTCCTTCGAACCGCAGTCATTCGATGTGATATGGTCGTCGCATGTGCTTGAACACCTCTATGCTCACGAGATTTTTCCGACGTTGTGCCAGTTCCATCGGGTCTTGAAATCCGACGGATTCGCCTTGATCATGAGCCCGGATCTCGAAGCCGTAGCTCATTTCATTGTCGAGCAAGGCGTCGCGGCCGTCGCCTACAATTCTCCGGCAGGCCCTATCAGACCGCTCGATATGCTCTACGGCCATTCCCGTGCGATCGAGGACGGGCACATCCATATGGCCCATCGCACCGGATTTACGGCCGAGCGGCTTGGCAATCTGCTGTTGATGGCGGGTTTTCAGACCGTGTCCGTCACCACGGAGAACTTCGAGGTTTGTGCACTGGCGCTGATGCCTGAGGCCGATGGTGTGGCCATCAAGAAGACTTTGTTAGAAACCGGGTTCAATTTTCAGGAAGTACCGGCCTAGAGGAATTTTACATCGTTGCACCTAGTGTGGTGGTTAGAAGTTCGCTTACTTCTCTGCAAGCTCTAAAGCGAGCGACCCAAACGAACTAGAGCCTATGCTAGCGTCACGAGTGTTCGGGTCCGCCCAGCTAAACGACACCGTTCGGAAATCGACCGCTCCCGGCGCGTAACTGTTGCTCCTTTCAAATTCGTAACTCGCCCCGCTGGCCAGCGTTTGCTACGTCGCCGGATGTCGGCCACGGATCGTCGATGTCCGGCGACCAGAATCGCTGGGATCTTCCGTTTCCGTCACTTTTGTTGTATACGAATGTTCTCGACAGGAGTGAGTCATCATTTGTGAGATGATGGCTCGTCGAAAATTCAACAGACAGACCGAGATTTCATGATCGCGCAAGCCGTCGCCGAGAATGCCGATATCGATCCGATGCTTCCGTCCGGGCTCGAATGCCTGGTCATCGTCGCTCGACAACACGGGCTGCATCTCACCTCGACGCAGCTAATCAAGGATAATCTTCTTACCGACCAGGAAGTGACTCCCGGTCAGCTCGTCCGCTGCGCCGAGAAGGCCGGCATGCGGTCGAAGCCCGTTAAACTCGATTGGGACGGGCTTTCTCATCTGAAAAAGGCGCTCCCGACCATCGTTCGCTCTGCGCAACGGAAGCTACATGGTGTTGCTGCGCGTCGAAGGAGACGCCAACAACACCCGCATCACGCTGCAGGGATCCGAACGCGGCGGAAGACGCGCTGCTCGTGATCGATCAGCCGCGCTTCGAAGACATCTGGTCCGGAGATGTCATTCTCGTCAAGCGCAACTACGACATCTCGGACGAATCGCAGCCGTTCAGTTTCGGTCTCGTGGCCGCATTGATGTTCCGCGAGCGCCGCATTGTTCGGGACGTCGCAGTCGCCGCGCTGGTTCTCGGATTTCTCGGCTTGGCGCCCATCATGTTCTGGCGCCTGCTGTCGGACAAGGTGATCTTCTATCAAGCGTACAACACCTTCTACGTGCTGTGCCTGGCGATGCTTGTCATCATCGCCTTCGAGGCGACGTTCTCGTTCCTGAGGCAAGTTGCTTGTTCATCGCCTGACGACGAGACTCGACGTCAAGCTGTCCACGTACGTTTTCGAAAAGGTCCTCAATCTTCCGATCGACTATTTCGAGCAGACCGCCGTCGGCCTCGTTGCGCGCGACATCCGTGAAGTGTTTCGCATTCGGATCGTTCCTGATGGGTCAGTTGTTCGGTACGCTGCTGGATTCAACGACGCTGATCTTCTTCCTGCCGGTCATGTTTTTCTTCAGCCCCGATCATGACATTGGTGGTCCTGGCGCTGTCGGCGATTGATCGTCGGGTGGCTTATTCTGATGCTGCCGACTTACCGCAAGGCGTCGAACGCGGTCCTGGTTGCGGAAGGCGCAGCAGGGCGCGTTCCTGGTTCAAACGCTCAACGGCATTCGGACCGTGAAATCGCTGGCGCTCGATGCGCGGCAGCGCCATATGTGGGACGTGCTGGTTGCGCGTGTCGCCAAGGCCCGGTTCGCGGAAGGGATGACCGGAAACGCGATTCAGGCGGTGGTGCGTCCGCTGGAGCGGCTGGCGGTGAGCGGTTCATATGCGCTCGGCGTTTATCTCGCGCTTTCAACCAATGATCCGGTCTATATCGGCGCGCTGTTTGCCTTCCTGATGCTGTCGCAGCGGGTGTCGGGTCCGTTGATGCAGATGGCGCAGTTGATCAATCAATACGACGAAGCGCGTACTGCGGTCGCCACGGTCGGCAACCTGGTCAACCAGCCGGCCGAAGAGGGGCGTTCCGGGCACGGCGTTCGCTCGCCGATCGAGGGCAAAGTCGAGTTTTCCAATGTCACCTTCAGGTACAAGGGCGCGGTCTCGCCAGCGCTGAACGGCGTTTCGTTTGAAGTATCCCAGGGGAACCACGCTCGGCGTCATGGGCAAGAGCGGTTCGGGCAAGACGACGATCACGCGGCTCTTGCAGCGATTGCATTCGGACTATGACGGGCTGATCAAGATCGACGGAATCGATGTTCGCGAATACGATGTCGATCATCTGCGCAGGAACGTCGGCATCGTGCTGCAGGAAAATTTTCTCTTCAGCGGAACGATTCGTGAAAACATCTGCGCGGCCGTGCCGGATGCGACCTTTGACGATGTCGTCAAGGCGGCGCGGACTGGCCGGCGCAGAGGAATTCATCGACAAGCTGCCGCGCGGCTACGAAACCCACGTCTACGAAGGATCGCCCAACCTCTCCGGAGGACAGCGGCAGCGGCTTGCGATTGCGCGTGCGCTGATCGTCGATCCGCCGATCCTCATCCTTGACGAGGCGACGAGCGCGCTCGACGCCGATAGCGAGGCCATCGTGAACGGCAACATCGCGCGGATCGCGAATGGCCGGACGCTGATCATTATCTCGCACCGGCTGTCATCGCTAACGAGAGCGGATGCCATCCTTGTGCTTGATCGCGGGGTGGTCGACGATATCGGCCGGCACGAGGAGTTGCTGGAACGGAACGACATCTACAGTTCGCTTTGGTACCAGCAGAACACGCATCTTGCGCCAGCGGTCCACCGCGACAAGCCGAACTTCGGAGCCCGACCCTTGTCTCCTAGCCAGGCTTCGCTTGCGACCGTTCGCCAATTTCAGTCGGAAACCGACGCGATCCGGGAGGCGGCCGAGCCCCTGGTCGCGCGTGCCACGCTGTTCGTGCTTTCCGCGTTTTTGGTTTCGATTGTCGCAATCATGTGCCTGACGCGGGTCGATCGCGTCATCACCAGCGTTAGCGGCAAGATCGTGCCGGTCGGTCAGGTCAATGTTTTGCAGGCGCTGGATCCATCGATCATCAAGACGATCGACGTGCGCGAGGGCGACCAGGTGACAGCCTGGCCAATTGCTCGCGACGCTCGATGCAACCTTTACGTCCGCCGACTTGACGCAGGCGAAGTTGCAGATCGCGAGCCTCGAGACGCAGGTGGCGCGCGATGAGGCGGAGCTGAAGCAGCAGCCGCTGGTATTTCCGGATAAGTCAGGATCCCGACTTCCAGAAATACGCGGCTCTGCAGAAGGCGCTCTACAATCAGCGTGTGGCGCAATATCACGCCCAGCTCAACAGCTTCGAATCAAAGATCAGGGAGACCAAGGCGACGATCGAAAAGCTTCGCGACGACGATGCGCGATATCGGCAGCGCGACGAGATCTTGGCAGAAGATCGAGAATATGCGCACGACGCTCGCCGAGCGCGGCACCGGCTCGCAGCTTAACATGTACATCTCCCAGGATACGCGGCTGGAATTGTTGCGGACACTGGAAAATACGCACAATAGCCTGATTGAGGCGCAAAATACGCTGGGATCGATAACCGCCGATCGCGACGCATTCAAAGAGCAGTGGTTTGCGCAACTGAGCCAGGATCTGGTGACGACGCGCAACAAGCTGGACGAAGCGAGAGCAACCTATGAAAAGGCGCTCAAGCACCAGGATCTCGTGCGCTGGACGGCTGCCGAACCCTCGGTGGTGCTGACGATGGCAAAGCTCTCGGTCGGTTCGGTGCTCAAGCCGGGCGACCCCTTCATCACGCTGATGCCGATCGACACCAAGCTTGAAGCGGAAATCAGGATCGCTTCGCGCGACGTCGGGTTCATCCGGGCTGGCGATCCCTGCACCATGAAGGTCGATGCCTTCAATGCAGCGGAGCACGGCACGGCGAGCGGGAAGGTGCGTTGGATCAGCGAGGGCGCGTTCACGACGGACGATGATGGCAAGCCGCTCGAGTATACCTACTACAAGGCGCGATGCTCGGTGGACGCATCCAATTTCAAGGATGTGCCGAGCAATTTTCGTCTGATTCCCGGCATGACCCTGTCAGGGGACGTCAATGTCGGAACCCGCTCGGTCGCGATGTATCTGCTCGGCGGAATGCTGAAGGGTTTCCAGGAGGCCATGCGTGAGCCATGATGCTTTCATCGCGATCACTTTTCGAGTGGTTTAGACCAGCTTTTGCATTCTCCCGAGCTGGCCCTTTCGAGCGTGGAATGACCGCATACGAGCGCGGTCAGTATCTGGAGGCGATCAAGCTCTGGAAGCTCGCGTCAGCAGACAGGCGAGGCCGAAGCGGGCTATCGAATAGGAATGCTTTATGTGAGAGGCGAGGGGGTCGTCAGGAGCGTCCCCGATGCCGTCGTCTGGTACGAGTGGGCGGCCCGGCTCGGCAACGTCGAAGCGCAGTTCCAACTCGGCCTGATCTTTCTTCACGGGGAAAAGCCGCTGCTGGGCCCCTATCGTCACGAAACATGGCGCCAATCCTCGGCCGTTCGGCTCGGCGACAAAGCGTCGAATATTCACCAGCTCGTATTTCCGCACGGAACAAGCGTCGAGCGGGATGTCGACGCCGCCTTCCGCTGGATATCGGCCGCGGCGGAAAGAGGCAAAGCCGAGGCGCAGACGGTCCTTGGCAGCATGTACAGCGAGGGGCTCGGCTGCGAGAAGGATTCTCAGACGGCGTTCGCATGGTATCGTGGCCGCGGCCGAACAGAACTGCGCTCGCAGCTCGAATTCGCGCTTGGCGACGTCTACTATCAAGGCAAAGGCGTTCCCGTCGATTTCGAACAGGCGGCGGTCTGGTACCGCAAGGCGGCCGAACAAGGATCATGTCAGGGCGCAGGTTGCGCTTGCGTTCATGAATTTGAAGGGAACGGGTATGCCGGAGGCTCCCGCAGAAGCCGCGCGTCTGTTCCAGGGTGCCGCCAGGCATGACGATGCGATCGCGCTCTACAACATCGGCCTGTTGCGCTTGAACGGCCATGGCATCGCGAAAGATGTCGACCAGGCCGAAACCGCGCTGCGCAAGGCAGCGCGCAAGGACTACTTTCCGGCAATCCAGGCGCTGGCGGATTTTTATTCGCACGGCGCAGGCTCCGAGCCCGATCTGCGAGAGGCGGCAGTCTGGTACGAGAAGGCCGCCGAGCGGGACGATGTGCAGGCGCAGTTTTTCATGGGCCGCTTCTATGCGACCGGCACCGGTGTCGGTCCGAATCTCCGTCAGGCCGCAAAATGGTTTGAGCGCGCGGCCGAAAATGGCCATGCGACCGCCGCGTTCAATATCGCCATCTTCTATCTCAACGGCTCCGGCGTCGAACGCAATGTGAAAACCGCAATCGAATGGTTCGAACGCGCATCCGAAGGCGGCATCCGTGCCGCGCAATTGCAACTCGGGAGACTTTATTCAGCAGGCAACGGGGTTCCGCGCGATCCCAAGCTGGCGGGAGAATGGCTAAGCAAGGCCGCTGTTGGCGGAGACCCGGACGCCAAGACGGCGTATGCGCTTTTCCTTCTTCACCAGGACGACTCGACGGAGCGGCTTGAGCAGGTGCGATCGCTATTGAGCGATGCGGCCGAAGCCGGTCACGCGCCGGCTGCATTTCAGCTTGGTGTGTTGCAAATGGGCAGGTTCGGCGGGACTGAGGATGTCGAAGCGGCTGTCCCATGGTTCTCACGTGCCGCCAATGCCGGTCATGCCGAAGCCCAATACACCTTGGCACTTCTGTATCTCGATGCGAACAGCCCATGAGTGATGCGAAGGAAGCGGCGTCCTGGATGACCAGCGCGCGCATGCGCAGGCCATGCGAGTGCGCAGTTTCAGCTTGCCGTGATGTATTGCACCGGCGCGGGCGTAGCCCAGGATCTCGCTCAGGGCGTGAACTGGTACGAGAGTCGCCGCGCAACAGGGACATAAGGTTGCACAGTTCAACCTCGCAGTGATGCTTGGAAAAGGGCAGGGATGCGAGGCCGATCCCATGAAGGCGGTCGAATGGTTCGAGAAAGCAGCGGAGCAAGGTATGGCGGAAGCGCAGGTTGCGCTCGGAGACGCGTTGATGTCGGGCACCGGCGTTACGCAAGATCACGGACGCAGCGGTGCACTGGTATCAGCAGGCAGCGCGGCAAAACCATGAAGGTGCCGAGCGCCGTCTGGCGCGATCGATGTGACATTGGTCGATGGTTGAGCGTTGTTCGCAAGCGGTTCGATCATTGAAGATTTGGTGCGGAACCGGACTTACTCTTGAGACAAAACTTCTCGCTCGGCGCTGGCGGGAGATGAGGATGCGATGAATAAGATTGCGGAACGCAGCGTCAAGAATGCGAAGGACATGCAACCCATTGCTGATCCCGCTCCACAAGAGGAAAATCTTCAAAGTTCATTTCTGGATCCTGGATTTAAGCGATCTGGAGTTGGGCGCGCGCCTGCGTGGCGCGATATTTGAGTATTCCGGGCGGGAATCTCCGGTTGGATCGTCGATGCCCGGTCGCTTACGGCATCCGTTTCTCTTTCTCTCTTTGTTGGTTCTCACGCGATCGAAGAGACCAGGACGGACCGCTTGGCTCCCGCCGGGATTGGCTCGCGTAAACAGTTGGTCGTCCTGGATTTCGTATCGATCTGGCGACCCAGGGAGCCCGTCGACGCTTGGCGCGAGCTCTCAGAAACACGTCGGTGGACCCGGATCAGTCACAAATCCATCTTCGCGTCAGCCTGGACGACGGTGAATTTTTCGAGATCCCGCTCTTTGACAACATCGCGCCCGACGAACTGGTCATCGCGTTGGGATTCTCCAGCGACGACTACAGCGACCTGCTTATCCCGAATAACAACAGAGTCATCACGGCTGCCCCGGACCCGGCCGGGAAGCAGGTGCGCCATGTTTGTTTTTATCTTCCTCAATTTCATGCGTTCGCGGAGAACGACAGGTGGTGGGGACCTGGTTTCACCGAGTGGACCAACATTTCGCGGATGCGTCCACAATTTCCGGCGCATCAATCTCCCTGGTTTCCGGCAGATCTTGGCTTTTATGATGTGAGGTTGACGGAGACTCGTCGGCAACAGGCAGACTTGGCTCGCCGCTACGGCATCCACGGCTTCTGCTACTACGTGTACTGGTTCCAGGGACGCAGGCTTCTCGAAAGACCGTTGGAACTTCTACTGCAGGATGGAGAACCGAATCTGCCCTTCTGCATTTGCTGGGCGAACGAGAACTGGTCACGTCGCTGGGATGGCTCGGACGCTGAACTCCTGCTCGGACAAAATCACTCGCTGGATGACGACGTTCGCTTCATCGACGATATGGCGGAGCTTTTGCTTGACGAGCGATATATCGCGGTAGATGGCCGCAAGATTATACTTATCTATCGGCCATCGTTATTGCCGGACAGGCAGCGCTTGTTCGAGATCTGGCGCGCAAGAGCAAAAGAATTGGGGATTGGAGAGATTATGATCTGCAACGCCATGACGTTCGGAGAGTTTGATCCGCGCGACGTGAACTGCGATGCAGCAGTTGAGTTTCCCCCGCACACGGTCTCGACGAAAGAACTTCCGCTCTCGGACCTGGAGGCTCCAGCGAGCTTCACCGGAAAGATTTACGATTACATTGATGCCATGCGCTCGTCGTTGGGCAAGACCTATGATTTTCCCTATTTTCCGACCGTTATGCCGCGCTGGGATAACACCCCTCGCAAGGGCTCACGGGGACACGTCTTCACCAGGTCGAGTCCGGAGGCGTTCGAAGTATGGCTGCGGGATGCGACCAGCCGCGCGAAAAAAAGCACATTTGCGGAGCCGATCGTCTTTATCAATTCCTGGAATGAATGGGCTGAGGGAGCTCATTTGGAGCCGGACTCGCGGTACGGACGAGCATTCCTGGAGGCGGTGAGGAGGGTAGCTTCGTCGGAACCGATCTCGATACAGGTCCGCTCAAATCCGGATTTGCTAGATTGCCTGAGCCGGAAGGAGCTCGAACAAGCAGTGAAGGAAGCAGCCACACACGTTCAACTGCTCGCGACCCTTCATCGATCGGAGATGGCCTATTCGGGCTTGCAGCATACGCGAAACGGGATTCCTGTAGAGGCTCAAGGCGCGTCTGAGAACCCGCCGCGGTCATTGCTGGTTATTGAGAGCGTAAATTCTCAGACAGGCGAACGAGTGGTGGTCGAGCCGCGATCGACTATTCTCGTGCGAGGATGGGTCTGTCCAGGTGGGACCTTTGAGGCGAGCAAGCACAGGACAGCCTTCCTGATCCTCCTCTCCGCAGATCCTGAAAAGCAGGATCAGAATGGTTATTGCTTGATTGTGGACTGGCACGAGCGCTTTGATGTCAAGGAATATATGAAGGCGGAAAGCATAGATTGCTATTTTGGCTTTCAGCTCTCGTTTTTCGTGCGCGATATTCCTGATGGCGAGTACCAGATCGCGGTTCTAGAGGTGGGCGAGGGAAGCCGTGCGCTCATCAGGTCGAATCAGTCGATAATCGTCCGACATTGAGCCGAGGGATCCAGATGTTGGCCAGCGTTGTAATCGCTTGCTATACGCATGAAGCGTACATTGAAGAGTGTCTCGAGACTGTTTATCGACAGACTTTCCCTAATATCGAGCTCATCGTCGTCGATGATCATTCGCCTGATAAGAGCTTTGAAGTCGCGCAGCGGCTCCTCAAGAAGAAATCGTTTAGCAAGCGGTTCGCATCTTGCACACTTTTGAGGAATCCTATCAACCTCGGAGCGCACTGCACCTGGAACAGAGCGTTGTCCCTTGCAAAGGGAGAAATGATCTTCTTCCTGAATTCGGATGATGCCTTTTCAAAAGATCGAGTTCGGATATTCGCGAGCCGATATAACACCGAGAAGCTGTTTTTTGGATTTTCGGCGGTCGAGCCAATCGACGAACGTGGCAGGCCGATAACGACCCATCAATTTCCAACGAGCCTTCGATACGCCATCGATCGGGCTCGAATAACTGGCTCTCCCTTGTCCTGGACATTCCTGGATTCGCAGATTGCTACGTCGACTGGCAATTTCGTGTTGAGCCGCGAGTTGCTCCGGCGGATTGGATTGCTGTCCGATCTGAAATACTGCCACGACTGGGAGTTCGCTCTACGGGCCGTAACTGTAGTCGAGCCGAGATACGTGGAAGCGGATCGCTATATGTATCGGCTCCATTCGACGAACAGCTTTCGAAGCCTAAGCAACGTGGCTGAAAGCGAGACAAGGGCTTGCATGGCATCGTATTGCATAAACGCGATAGCCCAACGGCCAATCAACAGAGCTTGCCTGAGCCCGATAAACTTTGGAGATGCATTCTACAAATTTATCAAGCTCCATCCAAATTTCAATTATTGGGTGAAGCAATTGTACGCTCCTTATCAGCCCGATCATCGGACGGTGAATTCGAATGAATGGACGATGCCGCTCAACTGGCGATAATTCGGCCCATCCAGTTCAGACCGGGAGACGCTGGCATGTTATGCCTTAGCAGAGCTCTGGCTTGCGGCTTGGGATCGGGGTCTTCTTCAGGACCTGATGTAGCGCGTCGAGACGGTCCGTCTGACAAGGCCATGTCGGCATGAGCCAGCCGCCCTCGTCGTTCTCGTTCCAGGCGTAGATCAGCACAGCAGGAGCCTGCTCATTCGGCGCTTGAGCGGAAATCCACTCTAGTGAGCGCGCCAAATGATCGACGAGATCTTTCTTTGTGGGTGCGGCGAAGAAGTTTTCTATGCCCTCTCCAGGACGTTGCTTTGTTTCCCAGGGCACTGGATGTTCAATACGAGGGCGTCTGTCCCATCCGGTCATCACGGTCGGCACAACAGGTAGATGACTATTCTTGAGCTGATTCCAGCCGCGTTCGGCGACTTTGGTAAGCTCGGCAAAAGTTCCCCGACCGTTGCCTACGGTGAGCGCGTATGATCCGATCGCGTCGCCGCCGATGTTCTTGGCTTCCCGTATCAGGAATTTCTGGTCTCCGGCTAGAACCACGTAGGGATTCGCCCCCCCCGCTTTGGTTGCGTTATCCCTAAACCTATCGAGTTGCTCTCTCAGACCTGCGACCCCCTGCCAGTTTTGCTCTACGGCTGCCGGAGCGATGAAGCCTAGAAAATACAGAGGTCTGTCTCCAAGTACCCGCAAATAATTCTTGTCTGCCATGAGACCGATGTGTTCTTCAGGCAGAGTCGTCAGTTTGGTGCGTGAACCCCAACGGCCGAGCTCTGTGAACAAACAGTATCTGAGACTGTTCGTCTTTGAACTGGCCCTGAACTGATCGAGCGCTTTCGACATGGGATGGTTTGACCCGTAGGCGGCGAATGCCCAGTAGTCGAGTCCGGCAAAGACGGCTTGACCTATCTCCTTGTCCATTTCCTCCTGCGTGACGGCGGGAAAAGAGACAGCGCTTAAGTCACGGTTATCGCCTTTGGCGAAGAATGGAGTTCTCCAGCGATATTTCTCGGGTGATAGTGAGTTCTCAACTGCTTTGGTCGGCATCGAGCCTGGCGCATACCATGCATCCCAGCGAATTGCTCCCACCAGAGGGCGGGGCTTTGCCGCCGGTGCGGCAAAACCCTTGAGGCTTAGAGCACTCAGGGCCGGTGGAACCAGACCTGCCGCCAGAGAGGCCACGAGTGTTCTTCGGGTAAACATGTAAGGTCGCATTCTATTTCATTCCGGTCATTCAGATTTCCCGGTCTCTCGCGGTGCAAACGTAACACTGCAAAAGATGTACTAACCATCTAATTGATTTTCCTCGAAATAACCGTACAACAAACAAAGAATGCATTCACACATAAATTGGATCGTCGCGTCGATCTGTTAAGATTATACCGCATTTCTGAGGGATCAAGGTGCTCCAGCGGAAATTTCGGAGTGAGCTGATGTTATGTTCTTTTATCAAGCCTGGAGCGCTGTAGGGTGGAAACAGAAACTTTGACACTGTCAGGTTTCGGCTTGGACCTGGATCTCAACGCGCTCTCGACGAACGAGGTCGAGCGAAGGCTGAAAGAATTCTTTTCTGCTCGGATTGCTAATCCGAATCCGGAAGAGCTGATTTATTCGGTCAAAGAGTTGGAAGAGCAGTTTGGCGATTTCAGCGAATATCAATTCGCGAAAGCCGCCGTTCTTGTGCAAGCCTGCGATTTTGCACAAGCCCGGGAAATCCTGGTTCGCCTCGCCAGGCAAACGCCTTCTGATTCTCGTATTCTGCATCGACTTGCCATAACGCATTTGAACATGGGTTCCGCCCCAGAGGCGCAAGACACCTATCTTGCTGCGCTGGCTGTGGCTCCGCAGAGCGAGAATCTTCGCCGGGAATTCGCCGGTCTTTTGCGAGTCATGGAAGCGAGAAAGCTGCATGCGGGGGTAAGCCGTAAGAAGCACGGATTGTCTGTTGTGTGTGCAGTCAAGAACGAGGCGGAGGATCTGCTTGAGTGGTTGCATTTTCACAGACTGGCCGGTGTCGATCACTTCTATTTGTACGACAATGAAAGCACCGATGAGACGCGGACTGTTATCGAATCCTTTCCTTGGCCGGACATGATCACGTACCACTACGTGGAGGGTGACTTTGGTCAAATACGCGCATTTCATCACGCTATCGATAGCTACCGAAATAGCTCCGAGTGGTGCGCTTTTATTGATGCCGACGAATTTCTTTATCCTATCGAAGGGGACAGCATCAAAGATGTTTTGAAAGATGTTTCATCAGCGCCGGCCGTTGCGGTTTATTGGCTGAATTTCGGATCCAACGGTCATAAGGAAAGGCCGCAAGGCCTTTGCATCGAGTCTTTTACGCGAAGGGCGCCTGATGATTTTCCGGACCACTATGTGATGAAATCAATCGTGCGGCCTGACGCGATCGTGGCATATCTTCATCCCCATCAATCCCTTGTTTTGGGATGTTACGTTCAGGAGGATGGTACCCCGATTTTTCCAATTGGCGGACGATGTTCAGTTCCAAAACGCCGGAGGCTGGCCATCAATCATTACTATACAAAGTCCCGGCAGCAGCTTTTGAAAAAACGGGAGCGAGGAAGACCTTTGGGGGAAGGCGATCCGGCGCGAATTCGCGCGATGGAATTCTTTACGCTTCGAGACCGGAACGATATCGAGAATTCGACGATCCAGAAATTTCTGCCTGAGCTCAAGAGGCTGATTCACACCTGACCTCTACAATGTCGGGATTGTGCAGGATGCGGTCAATGTATGCGCTCTCGACCGAGTCATATCCCTGCGGGAGCGTGACGCGGATGCAGGCGAAGCGCTGGCTAAGACGGCTCAGTTTGAAATGACCGCAGTATGGCTTCTGCCGCGTCTTTCTTTTCTCGGCAAGCGGACGGAAGAACGAGATATCTCCGGCTGTCGCAACCTCGCGAGCGATTTCCCTGACGCAATGATACCTGGGACGTGAACCGAAGTCGTGAATGCCGATAATTGCATTCGGATTGCCGTGCAACACGATCTGCGCGAAGCATGCAACCCTGAAGCGGCCATCGACGAAATAGAGATCCGCCCTGGCGCTATGGGGCATTTTCCAGATTGCGGAATGATAGTCGGGCCAGCGCGATTTCATGGAAGCGTCGATTGGATAACCCCATTCGCCAGTCGGGCCGATGTCGATAAAAATCAGCTCAGGCTTTGTTTGACTAGAGGCGCACGCGGTACTCACCTGATCTAGCCAGTCCTGAGAGGAGTCGACGGAAAGTATCGAGCTCTGGACGTGCCTTGACGCGACGACCGTGCTTCCGCCGGTTCCGAATTCTACATAATTGCGGCTGTTTCTTACGAAGGCTAGGAACAGAGCCGCTTCCTCATTTGACATTCTTGGTAACAATTGATGCTTCCTCCCAATTGCGACCATGCTTGGCGAGACTGACAATTTATCGCTAACTCGAGCTCTCGCTCTATTGTCGTCCGATACTCTCATACTTGAATCCGGCCGATCGCACGTCCTCCGGCCGATAGATATTCCGCAAATCCACGATCACCGGCGTAGCCATGCTCGTCCTGATCCGCTCAAGGTCCAGCGCGCGGAACTGTCGCCACTCCGTCACGATCACCAGCGCGTCCGCGCCGCCGGCGCAGGAGTAGGGGTCGTCGTAATATTCGATGTCGGGAAGCTCCTTCTTCGCTTGCTCCATGCCGACGGGATCATGAGCTTTTACCCTGGCGCCGAAATCCAGAAGACCAGCGATCAGTGCGATCGAGGGAGCTTCACGCATGTCGTCCGTGTCGGGCTTGAAGGTCAAGCCCAGCACGGCGATGGTTTTGCCGCGAATGTCGTTGCCGAGTGCGCCGGCGACCTTTCGCGACATCGTGCGCTTGCGGGTTTCGTTGACGGTCAGGGTTGCCTCGACAACGCGAAGCTGCACGCCATAATCGAGCGCGGTCTTCGACAGCGCACGGGTGTCTTTCGGAAAGCATGAGCCGCCATAGCCGGGGCCGGCATGCAGGAATTTGGTACCGATGCGGTTGTCGAGCCCCATGCCGCGCGCGATGTCCTGCACGTTAGCGCCGACCTGTTCCGCGAGATCCGCGATCTCATTGATGAAGGTGATCTTGGTCGCGAGAAAGGCGTTGGCAGCGTATTTGATCAGTTCCGCTGTGCGCCGGCTGGTATAGAGGATCGGCGCCTGGTTGAGATAAAGCGGGCGGTAGATTTGGCTCATCACCTTCTTGGCCCTATCGTCTTCGATCCCGACAACGATACGGTCAGGATGTTGGAAGTCGCGGATCGCGGCGCCCTCGCGCAGGAATTCGGGGTTCGAGACCACCGCAAAGTCGGCGGCCGGATTGGTCTCCCGGATGATCCGCTCCACATCGTCGCCTGTTCCGACCGGCACCGTCGATTTGGTGACAATGACGGTAAAACCCTTCAGGCGTGTCGCGATCTCGCGCGCTGCGGCGTGCACATAGCTTATGTCCGCGTGTCCGTCGCCGCGTCGGGATGGCGTTCCGACCGCGATAAACACGGCTTCTGCGTCGCCGATACTGGAGAGATCGATCCCGAACCTCAGCCGGCCTGAATTGATGCCGGTCTCGACGAGCTTGTCGAGGTCGGGCTCGAAGATCGGAATCCTGCACTGTTTCAGGGCTGCGATCTTGTCGGAATCCTTGTCGATGCAGGTAACATCATGGCCGAAATCGGCAAAGCAGGCCCCGGACACCAGGCCGACATAGCCGGCGCCAATCATCGCAATATGCATCGTATTACGGACCCAAGCTGCCGATCACAGGGAAGGAAAAAGCCTCGCCAGTCCCGACGGACATGGGTTGACTCATTGGTTGAGTCCCACGCGCTTTGCCGCATAGCCCCGCTCCAGGATCGTCCGCCACCAAGGTTGCTCGTCGACATACCAACGCACCGTCTTCTCGATGCCGCTCTCGAAATTCTCCTCCGCCTGCCAGCCGAGTTCGCGCTCGAGTTTTGACGCGTCGATGGCGTAGCGGCGATCATGGCCGGGGCGGTCGGCGACAAAGGTGATCAGGTCGCGGCGCGCACGCTTTGCGCCCGGTGCAACATCGTCGAGGAGATCGCAGATGCTCTCGACCACATGCAGGTTGGTGCGCTCGTTGCGGCCGCCGACGTTGTAAGTCTCGCCGACCAGACCATGCTCAAGCACTAGCGTGAGCGCCTTCGCATGATCCTCGACATAGAGCCAGTCGCGGATGTTCTTGCCGTCGCCATAAACGGGCAGCGGCTCCCCGGCCAGACCCTTGATGATCATGTGAGGGATCAGCTTTTCCGGGAAGTGATAGGGGCCGTAATTGTTCGAGCAATTGGTGACCAGCGTCGGAAGTTCATAGGTTTCGCGCCAGGCGCGCACCAGGTGGTCGGAAGAAGCCTTGCTCGCTGAATATGGCGAGTTCGGCGCATACGCCGTGGTTTCGGTGAACAGGCCGCCATCGCCGAGCGAACCGAACACCTCATCGGTGGAGACGTGAAGGAAACGGAATTTCTTTCGCTTCTCGGGCGATAGCGCGCGCCAGTAGCGCAACGTTTCCTGCAAAAGGGTGAAGGTACCGACGATGTTGGTTTGGATGAATTCGCCTGGCCCGTCGATCGATCGATCGACATGGCTTTCGGCGGCGAGGTTCATCACCGCGTCTGGCCGGTATCTCTCGAAAAGATGACGCAGGCCTGGGCTATCGCAAATGCACTGCTTCTCAAAGGCGTAATTCAAGTTTTCGTTCGTGCCCGGCAATGAATCAAGGTTCGCGGCGTAGGTAAACTTGTCAATGTTGATCACGCGGGCGTGGGTGTTGCGCAGGAGGTGACGAACCACAGCCGAGCCGATGAACCCGGCACCGCCGGTGACAAAGATGGTCGAAGCTTTGAAGCGCATGATCGGTTGTCTCCGTGCACTGGAATCAACTTCTAAATGAATGGGCAACTGACTTCAGATATTCGCCGTAGCCGCTTTTTGCGTTCTTCTCGGCCGCCTTCTCGAAGGCTTGAAGCGAGATGTAGCCTTGCCGCAGCGCTATTTCCTCGACGCAGGCGATGCGCAAGCCTTGGCGTTGCTCCAGGATCTGGACGAAGTGGCTTGCCTCGACCAGCGAGGCATGTGTGCCGGTGTCGAGCCAGGCAAAACCGCGGCCGAGCACTTCGACATAAAGGTTGCCGCGCTCGAGATAGGTGTTGTTGACGTCGGTAATCTCGATTTCGCCACGTGCGGATGGCTTGATGCGAGCTGCGATCTCGACGACGTCGTTGTCATAAAAATACAGCCCGGTGACGGCTACGTTGGACTTCGGCTTTTTGGGTTTCTCTTCGATGGAGAGCGCGCGTCCGGTGTCGTCGAGTTCAACGACCCCATATTGATCGGGGGTATTGACGACATAACCGAACACCGTTGCACCCTTCTTGCGGGTGCACGCAGCTGATAACATGCCGGGTAAGCCGTGGCCGTGGAAAATGTTATCTCCTAACACAAGCGCGACAGAGTCCGAGCCGATAAAGTCGCGACCAACGATGAAGGCGTCCGCCAGCCCGCGTGGTGTCTCCTGTGTGGCATAAGCAAAGCGCATGCCGATCTCACTGCCGTCGCCCAGCAGCCGATGAAACAGAGGCTTGTCCTGCGGCGTCGAAATAATCAGAATATCGCGGATACCGCCTAACATCAGCGTCGAGAGCGGATAGTAGATCATTGGCTTGTCGAAGACGGGCAGGAGCTGTTTGGAGACGACCGTCGTCACCGGGTAAAGGCGCGACCCGGTCCCGCCGGCAAGAATAATCCCCTTCATGGCCCCTCACACTCGATCGCGGCGAACATAACATATAGTGTTAAGTCTGCAAGTTTGTTATCAATGCGATAACATCGTGAAATAACAACCTCGAAATGTCGTAAAATGAATGTCATCCGGACCGAGATTCCCGGACGTCATCATCATCGAGCCCAAGCTGTTCGGCGATCAGCGCGGCTTTTTTCTCGAAACCTATCAATTCGCCCGCTACGCCGAGCACGGCCTCAGTCGCCCGTTCATCCAGGACAATATGTCTCGCTCCGCTCAGGGCGTACTTCGCGGGCTGCACCTGCAAAATCCTGTCACACAGGGAAAGCTGGTGACCGCACTCCGCGGCAAGGTGCTGGATGTTGCCGTAGACGTACGCGTCGGGAGCCCGAATTTTGGGCGTCACGTTGCCGTCGAGTTGAGCGAAGAGAACAGACGACAACTCTGGATTCCCCGTGGCTTCGCGCACGGCTTTGTCGTTCTCTCCGAGACCACCGATTTCTTTTACAAATGTGACGATCTCTATAGTCCGAAGGACGAACTCTCAATTCGCTGGAACGATCCCGCGATCGGTATCAACTGGGGCATCGAGACACCGTCTTTGTCGGTCAAGGATGCTGGCGCGCCGCTGCTTGCCGACGTAAAGAACCTTCCAGTCTATGGGCAGGTCTGATGCGGATAGTGTTGACAGGTAGCAAAGGTCAGGTCGGCGGAGCGCTGCAGCCGCTGTTGGCAAAGCATGGCACGGTTATCGCTCCGTCACGTACCGAATTTGACCTGTCGAAGCCCGAGATGCTTGCCGGAGCGCTCGACGGCTTCAAACCCGATCTCATTATCAATCCAGCGGCCTATACCGCGGTGGACCGGGCCGAGGACGAGCGCGAGCTTGCCTTCCTTGTCAACGCCGAGGGGCCTGAGACGATCGCGAAGTGGTCGGCACGGCATCGCGTGCCCCTGATCCATTTCTCAACCGACTATGTCTTCGATGGCTCAGATGACAAGCCGCGATGCGAGGACAGTCCCACGGGTCCGCTCTCGGTCTATGGCGCAAGCAAGCTTGCCGGCGACCTGGCCATCCAGGCGGCGGGCGGGCCGCACCTGATCGCGCGCACCTCGTGGGTCTATGCAGCGAACGGAGCCAATTTCCTGCGTACCATCGCGCGACTGGCCGGCGAGCGAAAGGAATTGCGCATAGTCGCCGACCAGATAGGCGCCCCCACTACGGCAAGTACGATCGCCGATACCGTTGCCCGCGTCGTGCTGTCTCACGCGTCGAACCTGCATGAGTTGTTCGTGCGCAACGGCGGCGTTGTCAATCTTGCCTGCACCGGCGAAACCAGTTGGCATGGCTTCGCAGGCGCCATCGTCGCTGGACTGAAGTCGCGCGGTGTGCAACTCGCCGTGGAAACGATTATTCCGATTGCGACAGCCGATTTCCCGACCAGGGCCAAACGGCCAGCCAATTCCAGGCTCGATCTGTCGCGCCTGAAAGATCGGTTTGGACTGACCACGCCCACCTGGCAGGAAGCGTTGCTGCCGGAGCTCGACGACTTCGTCGCCCTGCAACGTGAGCAGGCCGACCGCTGAGCCATTAGAGAGCTTTCCGCGTCTGATGGAATCAGAAGCCGCTTCTGTGATCTTGATTTGACGCGTTTTCTCGCGCGAACCGGTTCCATCCCCAGGTCAAGCTCGAGGACATGCTTCGTTCGAAAACGCTCTGGCGCCTCGTCAAAATCCCAATGGCAGATCGCGCGCGGTCGGCGGACGATTGTACCGAGGGGTTCGTCGTCCCGGAGGCCAGGCCAGGCCGCCATAGGGAACATTATCGCGCGACAGTTGCGGATTGTAAGTCGGGTCGTCGTTGAGCATCTCGCCCCAGCGTGCGCGGAGCAAATTAAGCTCATGTTCAAACCGGTCTCGCCGATCAGCGCGATTGTCGCTACCCCGGCTTGCGGATTCGGCGTGGACCAGCTTCGCGTGCGGGGTAAAGATAACGCGCTTGCCGGCCTCGCGCAGGCGCAGGCAATAGTCGACATCGTTGAATGCCACGGCAAATCGCGCTTCGTCCATTCCGCCGACAGCAAGATAATCGCTTCGCCGGGTCGCAAAGCAGGCCGCGGTCACCGCGCTGCATTCGTGCGCCACAAGGAGCTGATCGAGAAAACCGGGGTCATCACTGAATCGATCGGTAAAGGCATGCGCGACCGAAAAGTTCATGCCCAACACAACGCCGCCGTGCTGAACGACTCCGCCAGGCCAAGTTAACAGCGCACCGACCGCGCCGACGTCCGGTTCGGTCAGACGTGTAAGCATCTCCTCGAGCCAGTCATCGGAGCTTGCCTCGATATCGTTGTTGAGAAGACACAGGATGTCGCTGTCGAGCGTTGTAGCGGCTTGATTGTTGAGCCTTGCGAAGTTGAACGGTCCATCGATCCGCAAAGTCCGGATACCGCGCCGCGGCAGATCGGAAAGAAAGCCGATCGTCTCTGGATGGGCACTGTCGTTGTCGACGACAAGGACATCGGCGCCACTGCGTTTGACCGCGGGTGCAATGCTGTCAAGGCAGGTGCGCAGGAGAGAAACGCGATCGCGTGTCGGGATGATCACGGTCACCCGCTTCTGCGAAAATAGCCGCTTGATTCGAACCGCGGGAAAGAAATTGCCTTGCTGTTCGGTCACCTCCGCTTCGATGCCGCGCGCCCGAAGGTGCATATGGCTCGCGGTGGAGAGCAGAGAGCTAGCTTTTGCCCTGTTGAGCTTGGGGACGGTCGCCAACGTTCCAGGCAAGTGAAGGATCTTTGGTTGCAGCGGACCGGCCTGGTCCAGCAGGCAGTTGAAAAGGCGGTAGAGGTTGTCCGGACGCGCCTCCATGGCCGCAATCAGGACGTCGCGTTTGACTGCGAAAAGGTGCGCGCAATAACCTTGCTCGAGCATTCTTTCGTAATCGAACGCCGGAAAGGCAAGCGGCCAGAGGTGGCCGTCATCAGCGAGAAAGTCGAGATCGCCGTACATTGCGACAGCCTCGGGATAGGCGTCGAATGCAGCGGCGATGCGGGCCAGAGCGTTTTGTTCGAAAGATACGCTTGCCATGGTCACAACAACATGGTGCGCATCGGATGCGGCGTCCTCGAGAAACCCCAGCAAGGCATCGCTGTCGACCACGAGCGGCTGACCGTCGATCACACCAGCGGTCCAGTTTTCGTGGCTCTGCGTCTCCAGGGTGGAGAGCGTCTGTTGGGCTCCGGCACTGCCGGCGATCACAACTGCCAGCTGAAGCGGGCTTGGCGGCGGCTCCGGCAGCGGGAAGCGATCACGCCAATCGGCGTAGTCGTGGAGAGGCAGCGAAGCAGGAATAAGCTGATCGTACAATTTGCCACGCAGCCGCTCGGCGGCGTAGCCGCCCACGGCGTCGATCATACCAGCGAGGCCATCGGGAAATGCAACGAAGACGCCTGTTGCCGGAACTTGCTCGCCGTCCTCTTTTCGCAGGACGATTCGATGGACGCGTCCGTCGGCAAAGCGTTGCGGGACGTGGAAATCAAAGGCACGCGCGTTGCGTGATGCCTCCCCGTCGGCATCGCCACCGATATGCGTCCAGGCTGTGGCGCGGACCTGCGCGACGGATTCTCCATCGACGATTGCTTCCAGGGTGACAACGACTTCGCTGTCGATCCAGCCCTGGAAGCGCAGACCGCCCAGCCAACGCAGCTTGCAGGTTGGTCGCAGATCGACCGAGGTTGCGTTGTCGTTCTCGAGATCGATGGGGTGACCGACGGGCGTTCCGACATTGGCGAGGCGCGCCGCGAGAAGGGTTGCGGCGCGGAGCAGATCGGGTTCAATGGTCACCGCGAAGCCGCAAGCACTGTTCTGGTCTTGCTCAGAGAGTTCCGGGACGAAGACATCGGCATAGATCGTCCTCAGCACGAGGCCGTCGAGCAGGATGTCGACCGTAAAGCGGCGTTCCGGCGCCTCTGGATCGAATACGAAGCCGGAAACCGTACCTTCCTGGCCGAGCGCAAGCCGGCTGACCAGTTCCGACTTGGCAGTTGGTTTCGTGCGGGCCCGGATGACGCGCGCCATGCTCAGGACCGTCCAACCCACTCGATAACGGCATCAACAAATTCCGGCTCGTCCACATCAGCACGGATGGCAAGATCACCCTTGCGCGCTTTTGCCGATCCGGCGGACCAGTCGCGATATGCGACGGGTATCGAGGCTTGTCTTGCGGTCTCAATGAGGGGATGTCCGAATGCCGGCTCCTCGAAATCGGCAAGCAGCCAACCTGGATTATGCGGCGCGAGCACGTCGCCGATCTCGTCGGCTGCAACCGCACCCGTTATGAAGACATTCGCGTACGACATCAGACGATCGTCGTCGCAGGTTGCACCGGCGATGATGATATGGGATGGTTCCTGCCCGCGCAGACGATCTGCCAACCTTCGCATCAAGCGGAAGGATGCGGGCGAAGCCGCAGACGGCACGACGCCAAGCGATTTGGCCGCGCCGGAGATCGGCGCCAGGGTAAGGTGGTGGGTGGGCCAACCCCCGAGGACGACTTTGCGATTGGGCCAGCGAGTTTCCGCAAACGCCTTGGCTGTCTTGCTGGGAACCAGAAGCGGCGTTTCGCCAGGAAGCGAGGTAACCGCTTCGCCAAGGCGGCCAGATGTTAGCCATGGATTGATAGGAAGGCCAAGTTTCTCTACCAACTCGATCAGCCGCGGCAATGGATCCGGATCAACGATCTCGACACGGTCGGGGTGCAGCCGTGCAATGATGTCGGCAGCCTCGGCGACGGCTGTCCGGGTGCCGAAACCCAACTGGACGGCTTGTGGGCTGGTTCCGTCGGCCACCTTGAGATGAACGACGCCGCGCTCTCGCAACAGGAGAATTGCACGCTCGCCACGCATGCGGAGATGGCGTGCGCGCTCCTCGGCGACGGCGAAGCTCCGTTGATTCCCGAGAATTAGCACGGAGGGATCAGAGGGCCAGGTCAGAGCCCGATCGAGCCGGGCGCGCGCCGGTCGAAGTGGATCGGCGATCTCGAACGCACGACATTCCCGCCGGTAGTCCGGGAATCTCTGATCCAGAATGTCCAGATTGCGAAGCACCAGGCTTCGCTTCTCGTGCTGAAAGGATTTCGAGCCGTGATGCCCGACATAGACCGACGACGCGCAGACGTTACGAAAGCCCTTTGCGCGTGCGCGCAAGCAGAGATCAACGTCTTCGAGATAGCCTCGTTCAAAATTTTCCGAGAGCCCGCCCACGGCGGAAAGACAGTCGCGTGTAACATAAAGACAGAAGCCGATGCCGCTCGGCACGTCGATTGCGTCACCAGCATTGGCAGTGCTCGCGGCCCGATCGATGCCGCGGATCTGCTCATAGCTTTGCATCGGATTGAGATCGTTCGGAGTTGGAAACGAAAAAATGTCACCATTGTTTGACAGCGGCGTGACCGTCCCGATGTTCGGTGCAGAACGCGCCATGGTCGCCAATCGCTCAACGAAGCCTGGCGGCACAATGGTGTCAGAGTTGAGTAGCACGACGTCGCCTGTCGATACTCTTTCCAACGCGCGATTGATTGTGCCGACGAAGCCGAGATTGGTCTCGTTCACGAGAAGATCGATCGTCCCGGCGGCAGCGAACTCGCTCAGATAGCGTCGCAACTCCGGTTCGGGGGTGGCATCATCGACCGCCAGAATTCGGAAAGTGTTTTTTCCTGATTCATTCGACGTGCGCGCCTTGATAAGGCTGTCAAAGCAGTCGAGCGTTGCCTGTACGTCGCGATACACCGGAACGATGACGGTGACCGCGGTGGTATTGGATCGTGGCGCGGCGGATTGGCGCGCATCGGTCCAGATGTCCGGCGGAGAGGATAGGTTGGGAGCCAGCCGTCGAACCTGGAAAATCTCGCCGTCGCATCTCAGCGTCAGCGTCTGAGGCGTTATGGATGGTGGACGCCGAACCAGGAAGGCCGTTGCCTGAATGCCGATGCTGGCCAGGGGATGAAACGAATTGGGCTCGAGCAGGCTAGTGAGAGTGCCGTTTTCAATTGCAAGGCTGACTTCAATCGTGTTCGCCGTGGTCCAGGCAACCCAGCCCGTCACGTGATTGTCAAATACCGAACAGGCGGCCCAGTGCCGAGCCCCAGCCCGCTGGAGTTCGGAGATGGCAACTCGGAGGATCGCTGGATTGCTGTCACGGCCGATCAGACTGGCAGCCGCGGTTCGCCGTCGATCGCCCGTAGCCCAGGTTAGCATTCGACGGTTGGCGGCGAGATCAGACGGGTCGACAAGGAGCGCTTCAGCAAGGTCTGCCAGCGCCGCCTCTTTGCGTTCGAGTTTCCAGTTCGCCTCCGCGCGGAGAACGAAGCAGTGTGCAGCAGATGGTGGCCCGACACGGCAACGTCTATCCGCGTATTTGAACGCCGTAAGAAAGTCCTGAGCCCTTAGCGCTTGTGCGGCCATGCGCTCGAGCATGATATGTGAACGGGATCCGACAGGTGCCGAGGTGTCACTAGCGGGCCCTGGAACCATCTGGCGGTGTCCTGACCGGTTGGCGCCTTGTTAGCACTTCGAAGGGTCATTCGCGGCTGGCCTTGGAGCATGATCCGGAAAAGTGGAAAACATCATGCTCAAACAAAGGAGATGCGCTTATGATCCGATGTCGTCCAGTTCGACGATGATCTATCGAGCGGCGCCCGCCTGACGCTGCTGGCTGCGGAAGACCCGTACCCGTGCCGAACCGGCAGCCTTGCGTGGCTTTGCAGGTGTCACAACCTGTTCTGCGGTTGCGATACGCTCAATTCCAATGCGAATACCGACCAATGGTTCGCGATTGGTCGGACCCGCCAATACCACACGCTTGCCGACTGCGCGGAGCGTCGGCGCATTCAAGAATCCTGCCTCGGCGACAAACTTCAGTTCATCGGTGCCGCTCATCTCGAGAACCACGGCCGTAAGGGGCAGGGCTCTCCCACGCGTGCCGGCATAGGTACCGAGTGATACCATCTTGCCGCTACCCGCCTGACCGTTGGCGAATTGGACTGCATAACGGATATCGACACCCGCGGGCTTGTCCGGCCACTCCAGAGCCAGGCCTTCCACGCGGGACGGCGCGGCCGGACCCGCGATCCATGCATTTGGACCGGCAACGACATCGCCGCGACCTGCTACGTGGCCGAGTAGCTTCAGGCCTTCTATCGCAACATGCGTGTGCAACCCCGTGTCGTTGCTTTGATCGGCTGGAGCGGACGTTCGGCCCGCCTGGATTTGCTCGACACGCACGATGGCGGCCCGCGATCCTCCAGGTCTCGTCGGCTGGACCTGAACCTGCAAAGTACCGGGCGTGTTGACCCGCACCACAAGGCCGGAATTGGGTTTCCAGAGAGTTGGTTCGGTTGCGTCGGGATGCAGGATGATCTCCATGCGTCGCTCATGCCCTTCGGTCGGGACGACTATCACGTGAGGCGGCGAGAGGGAGTCATCGGCGCTCTTGTAATTTATGAAAAACAGTCCGCGGTCAAGCTTCAGCACTTTCTGCTGCTCGGCGTCGTTGATCGTCCCCCGGAACAATTCCACTTGTATCTCCTTCGACGCGTACTCGCGCATCTGAGCTGCAGCTTTGTCTCAAAAAAGCCCACCATCATGAAGCCCGGATCAATAATGAATCCGTTACGCAGCCATGGCAGGTGTTTCCCGTCTTCTCATCTCTAAATCGCTGGCCCCAAATCTAACGTTCCTGCGGAAAGAACGTGGCAGACGGGACCAAGGATTCTTTCCAACCAAGACTCTCTCCAACTAACGTGAATGATGTACGATTTTGATCGGCTGTCATGGTGAGGCACATGCTCCCTGACTGGAGACAATCAGGCCGACAAGGCGTCGATTTCGTCGTCAAGAGAATCGCCGGATGTTTTCAGCTTCCATGCTCAGAGATGCAGCCATCTTGCGGAGCCTGTCGTTTTCATTTCGCAACAGTAGCGATGGAGTCTGCGATATTCTCAGCAAAGTCTCCGATATTTTCAGCGCACCTCAAATCCCGATGCTGGATTTGAGGTTGGTAGTTGTACGAACGTTGTGTGGATTTGAGAATCATCGCGAATGTCCCCGCGCTTGCCGTTGTATTTTAAAGGATACAATGGCATCGGAATTCGAATGCACGTAGTCACAACTAATCGACGACTTTTGGGGCAGGAAGATGTCAGAAGGAAGCGAAAGCTACATGACAGAGTCCCAAGTCTCATGGAACTTGTCAACGCGTGAATTGTTGGATGGAGTTGCCATGAATACCTCACTCTCGAAAGATTTTTACTAAAAAAAGATGCGCAAAGTTTCAACGCATTCTCAGTTGACCGTTCGGTTCAATCATGGCTCTCAGATGTCGATGAAGATTTTATTCGTTCACAATAATTTCCCGGCGCAGTACCGCAATCTGGCGGCGGCATTGGCTAAAGAGCCTGGCTTTGAGCTCGTTGCCATTGGTGCATCGAATGCGCAGCCGATGCCTTCGGTCAGGTTGATTAAATATGCCCTTCCCGACGCAAACGTTTCCGGAACCCACCCATTTGCGAGACGTTTCGACCTCGAGTGTCGTCGCGCCGAGCAGGTGCTTTATAGTCTTTCTACATTGGCGGCCTCCGGTTTTGCGCCGGATGTGATCCTTGCACATCCGGGATGGGGCGAAACACTGCCGTTGCGTACCATGTTCCCCGAGGCGAGGCGGGTGGTCTATTGCGAGTTTTTTTATGGCGCCGATGGGCGCGACATCGGATTCGATCCGGAGTTTCCGATGTCCGGATTAGATGGTCATATCGGCCTGCAGCTCAAGAATGCGACGACGTTGCTTGCACTCTCTGATTGCGACGTCGGAGTTTCCCCTACAAATTGGCAGCAATCCACTTTCCCCTCGCACTATCACAGCAAGATCGAAGTGATTCATGAAGGAATCGACACGTCACGCGTGCGACCGAATCCGCAGGCGTGCCTGATGCTTCCCAACGGCCGGCAGGTCGGCCCTTCGGATGAAATCGTGACGTTTGTCGTGCGCAATCTGGAACCGCTCAGGGGCTACCACATCTTCATGCGTGCGCTTCCTGATATACTGAGGCGGCGGCCCAACGCACAGATTGTCATCATCGGAAGGGACGGATTGTCATATGGCCTTCCGCCGCCGGCGGGCAGCACCTGGAAGTCAATCTTCCTGGAGGAAATGCGCGATCAACTGGATATGTCGCGCGTTCATTTCATGGGCGGTGTTCCATACCACACATTTATTACAGCGCTTCAGGTATCATCGGCGCATGTCTATCTGACTTATCCCTTTGTGCTGTCCTGGTCAGCGCTGGAAGCGATGAGTGCCGGTTGTCTGGTGATAGGGTCTGACACGGCGCCGGTGCGCGAGGTCATCAGTTCCGGAGACAACGGTGTACTGGTTCCCTTTTTTGCAATCGACGAGCTTGCCGGACGGGTCATCGAAGCGCTTCAGAAACCGGAAAAGTTTAAGGCAATGAGAGAAGCCGCTCGTCGTTTCGTCATTGAGCACTATGACGCAGAGCGGATCTGCGTGCCGCGAATGCGTCAACTTCTCGATCTGAAGGCGTCCCCTACGTCAGCCCGCCGAAACGTTTGGGCGGGGCGTCTGGCATCGGAACGGCCTAAAGTCATCAGGCGCTCGCCCCGGAAGTCGTGCGCCTCGATCGAAACGGAAGTGTCAGACGAGGGTGGATCCGGTCCGTCGTAATTCGAGCGGCGCGTATCCCGGCATGGTTCAGAAAAAGTGGAGACCATGTTTTCAGATCAAGAAGAGTTAGGAATCTCTCCAATCAGTGTTCTGAACCATTTTCAGGAATGCCTGCTACTTCGGAGAAGTCGTCGATCGCAAAAGCCGCACCTGTGAAATTATCGTCAGAAAAATAGGCGCTGCGTGAGATCAGGACGGGAATTCCAGCGCCGGATGCCGCAGCCAGACCGAGGCCGGAATCTTCAATAGCGAGGCATTGCGACGCGGGCAGATCCAGTTGAGAGAGGACCTTCAGATAGACGTCCGGCGCAGGCTTCTTCCTTGGCACCTCATCGCCGGCGACAATGGCTGTAAACCACTGCGTCCAATCCTCGCCCAACGAGGCCGCAAGCAACACATTGATGTTGTCGCGCGAGGTTGTCGTTGCAATGGCCAGAGGCTGACCGCGCTTCCGCGCGGCGTCCAGCAGAGCGCGAATGCCTGGCCGAAGCGGACAGCCGCCATTGGTTATCAGCTCAGCGTAGAGCTTGGACTTGATTCGGTGTAATTCGGCGACTTCAGTGTCCGACAACAGCGGTGGCTTCGTATCTCGCGAGCTGTCGAATGCGCGGATACGCTCCTTTCCTCCTGCCACCCGGAGCAAATCCTTGTAAACGGGCCGTTCCCATCGCCAATCAAGGCCGGCTCCGGCGAAAGCGGTGTTGAACGCCTGACGATGGGCCTCTTCTGTTTCGGCGAGCGTTCCATCGACATCAAAGATCAGGGCGCGCGCCTGAACGATCAGGGTCCTTACGCGATCCAGCGGCACGTTCGCGGACATCTCGCTCATTTTTCATTCACCGATAAGCTGATTTGCAGAAGGTAGAATAGCCAATAAACATCGAATCACCGCCATGGCTGTAGCCGACCAAGGACGCGAACGCGCATCAAAATCCGAATTTGACGATTTCCGCAATTTATTAATCTTGGACTGGTCAGAAGCATTTCTTATGTCGGTGCGCTGCCAAGCAAATGCGGAGTCTTAATCTCGTTAGGCGCTCGAAAATCAAGGACGACGCAAGTCGCGCTCCGTAATGAAAAACTCGCGGGCGGTCGTTCGCGAATCAGCGTGGCAGCAAGACGCGTCAATCAGCATCGGTTTGCGGTCAATTTGTCGCACGCTGAGCGGCCAGGCGATTCCGATACGGTGTGCTTGACCGAGAAGTAGTTATTTTCGCGCCACACAGTAACGCAGAGTGCATGTTTTAGATAGCTTCTAGCGCGCACAGGATGTGCGCGCCTATCTTGTTCTCTATGCAATCCCGATGGCCGAAAGAAGTCGGTTTTTAAAATGTGGGATTGTCATGGGCATTGCGCGCAAGAATTGGTTGCTACGAACCGTGGGTTTCGGGTTTGCGGGATTTATCGCACTTGAAGCGGGCGGCATCGAAACGGCTTTCGCGCAGGCGAACCTGGCGCCGGTCACGATCGAAGCGCCGCAGCAGCGCCAGGCTACAGGCCGCTCGACTCCGCGAAGAACAGCTTCGCGCCCACGCGCGACGACCCGCCGCGTCGCCTCGCCATCTCCCCAGCAGCAGCCGGTACAGCCAAGCCTTCCCGCCGGCGCGGGCGTCCAGCGCGGCGCGGGTCCTATTCAGGGTTATGTCGCAAACGAGAGCATTACCGGTACCAAAACCGCTACGCCGATCATTGAAATTCCGCAGTCGCTATCGGTGATAGGTGCGGAGCAGAATCCGCGACCAGAAGCTGGTTTCAAAATTCGATGATACCCTGCGTTATACGCCGGAAGTCATTGCAGCGACTTTCGGGACGGATTTTCGCGATGACTGGTTCCTGATCCGCGGATTTGACGCGCAGCAAGACTCGCTTTTTCTTGACGGCATGTCTCTTACCTACTTTGCTTTCGCCGGCTTTAAACTGCAGCCTGAACGCGTCGAGGTGCTGCGCGGCCCGTCGGCAGTTATGTACGGCGGATCGTCGCCGGGCGGACTGGTCAACGCTGTGAGCAAGCTGCCTCCCGCGGCGCCCATTCGCTATCTCGAGGCGGGCGTCAACAATTTCGGTAACGCTTATACCCAGTTCGACTTTGGAGGTCCTGTCGCGACGCAGCCGGGCAACGGCACGATGCTCTACAGGATCGTTGGCCAGGTCCAGGGTGGCGGCACGCAGACCGACTATGTCAACAACGACAATTATTTCATTGCGCCGTCTGTGACCTGGCTGCCCGATGTGGACACGCGATTGACAGTCTTCGCGATGGCGTCCCACAACCAGACCAGGGCACCGAATTTCTTGCCCTATGTCGGCACCGTGACCGCCGCTCCTTTCGGCCGGATACCGACCGACCTGTTCACCGGCGACCCCTCTGCTGACCGTTACGGGCGCACGCAAGAAATGGTCAGTTATCAATTCGAAAAGCATCTTTCGGACAATGCGACGTTCCGGCAGAATGGGCGCGCTGCGCATGTCGAGGTGAAGTACACGGGCTTGTTCGGGCAGGGCTACGCGACCACTCCGGCCGCAGCCGACATCATGCGGGGTAACTTCCTTGCGGCTTCGAAAGCGACTCAGCTCAATCTGGATAATCAGTTTGAGTATCGCTTCGCCACGGGGCCGTTCCAGCATACCACGCTCATCGGTCTCGACCTCAATATCACCCGCGACTTCAAGGTGGTTGCGAGCTACACCAACTACGACTTGTTTGTCAGCAAGGGATCTCGATCCGACATTGATCGGTACGGTTCCCACCGCCAAGCCGCGCCAGGCCGCTTCGTTTTGGATGGATTACACGTTCCGGGATAGCTGGCTGGACGGCTTCGGCTTCGGCGGCGGCGTGCGGTACATCGGCTCGTCTTTCGCCGACACAGCCAACCTGCTGACGGTGCCGTCAGTGGTGCTCGGCGACCTTGCCGTTCACTACGAATGGGCGAACAATTGGCGCGCGGCGATTAACGTTGTCAACATCGCCGACACCCCATATGTCGCAAGCTGTGGCTTTGTGACGTCATGCTTCTACGGCGACCGGCGCCGTGTCACTGGAAGCCTTGCCTATAAGCTCGCTTCGTCTCTCTCAAATCCGGCGACTCAACAAGAAAGGCTCCGGGATTTTGTCCCGGGGCCTTGCTCCGTTGTATTGGAGGTCACGCGCAACTCAATTCCGCAGAGATCAAGGAACCTTGACTGCGGGCCGGAGTTGGCGCGTTCAGGAAAGCGCGATGAACCTCATGTTCTAGCCTTGGGGATCAACACCTTCCGGGGGATTTCGCGCGGCGCGAAGCCATTGCAAGCGTCGATGTTCAAAGAAGGTATTCATGGCTGAGCCGCTGGTCCGGAAGGGAATGCCTCCGGTCAGACTGGGTCGCGACGAATTCGAACGGCGTTATCGTGATCGCTTTCGCGATCCTGCGTTTTCGTCACTTGGCCGTGAGCTTGACGCGATCTTGCAGCGGCATGGGACGCCTACAGCCATTCGCGCAAGGCGCCGGTAACCCGCAAGGCTGGCTCCGGCTTTGCCGATCCGGATTATGACATCGCCGTCGACTGGTTTGATGCACGCGACGCGATTCATCAGGCGCAGCAACGTCATGACGACGCTGCTCTGAATCTGCGCATTCTTCTGATTAACGGATCGTCGCGCAGCGAACACACCTGCCCGGGCGAAATGTCCAAGACCTGGCGCATGGTCGAGATCGCAAAATCATGCTTCGGCGAAATGGGATTTGACGTTGATGTGCTCGATCTATCGAGACTGGCATCGGAATTTGGAAAGCAGATTCATCCGTGCAAGTCCTGCGTATCGACCTCGATGGCGCTCTGCCACTGGCCGTGCAGTTGTTATCCCAACTATTCGCTGGGCCAGACCGACGACTGGATGAACGAGATTTATCCGCTCTGGGTTGCCGCCCACGGCATCCTGATCGTCACGCCGGTCAACTGGTATCAGGCACCGACAGCATTGAAGGCGATGATCGACCGGTTAGTCTGCGCCGACGGAGGCAATCCCGATCCATCCTCAACCCACGGGAAGACGATCAGCGAAGCGAAAGAGCTCGAACTGCAAGGCTGGCCTTATCCGCGCCATCTTGCAGGACGGCATTTTGGTTTGATCGTGCATGGCGACAGTGCTGGCGCGGAAACGCTTCGCCGCTCGCTCTCGGACTGGTTAACGGACATGAGTCTGATATCCGCCGGCAGCATGGCCGAGTGCGACGGTTATGTCGGCTACATGAAGCCCTACGCGACTTCGCACGAAGACTTCGACAGCGACACAGCCTTTCAAGAACGGGTGCGCAATGCGGCTCGCGCGTTGGGCGCTGCCGTTAAACTCGCGCGCGCCGGTCGTCTCGATAATCCTGCGGAAGGGCTAAGCGACCCCGCTCCCAAATAAAAGTCGGCAAGAAATCAAGGCGCCCGGAACAGCCTGACGTCGGCAAAGCTATCTGGCGGTGGGTGGCGATTCCACGAATTTACATTCGGCACGGCGAAGTCGCCTGATGCGTTCCATACATACCCGGAAACATTGTCCGTCGGGAGTAGTTGACACCGAGAGTTTTGACGGAGGCTCGACATGAGTTGAAAAGGCCGAGGGCCACACAAAGCAGATCATTGGTCAAATGATCGGCGACGAGCAACTCTTGAGCGAGGGCCAACAACAGGTGGACGCCCTTGTGAGTGGAAATGCTGAGCAGAACTCAGATCACGAAATCGTTAATGATGAAAAATCGGAGGAACAACCCGAGGACAAGGCGGGGTGCGTTGGCCATCCCCTAAAGCGGAGCCGACCCCGCCGGAGGCAAGCCTTTTCATCCGAAAGTGAACGAGTGGGCGACGATGCAGACGAAACGATTCCCCATCCGGAACGTTGACAGCCCGATTGAGAGAGAAACGAATGGCTTACGCTCTATTCTATCACGATCAATGCATCGGTGCAGCCGCACCCACCGAGCTTGAGGCCTGGCGGCGAGCGCTCGCGTTCGGGCATGATTACGGATATTCCGGTCGCGGACGAACAGGGCGGCCAAGTCTTGCCGCGTGGTCTTCATGTGAAGCAGGTGGCGGAAGATTTTGTGCCGCGGTCGGAGTGGAAGCTTCCGACTGATATCTCTTAAAGCCCGGCTGCGCTGTTTACTTGAACACAGCACACATCGTTTCGCGCTTCTGCGAAACGAACCTTCGTTGATTCCGGGAAACTGTTTTCCACCATGTTTCAAGTGCTTGACGGTCACATCTGATTTTGACGCTCATGCCGCCTGAAAATTTGAGCCAGTCGGCGAAATGCTCGCTCGACACCGCGATGATCACGGGTGCATCGGCCTCAAGGGCGCGATCGATCAGGTACGCCAAGCCCCTGCCGTTGGCCTCGCGCTTGCCGAAGCGATTGACGATGAGCAGATCCGCCCCGTGATCGAGCACGGCCGCGACCCGCTCTCCCGCTTTTGAAAGCCGCGCGAGGTCAAGTCGGCAGCCGTTGCCATTGGGCTCCGGATCCTGTGCGAGCAGAAGCGTTTCTCCATTGTGGATCAGCACGGCGGACAAGCTGAAATCGGCACATTGGCCGGCCTGAATCATGCCGATGGCGCGTATGCCGTCTGCATTCAGGTCTGCCGCAAAGTCGCGAAGGAGGGCGTCGGGATCGTCATCAGTTTCGTAAACCAGGGCGGCGACGTCGCATTGGGCGTCAAACATTGGGCTGCCTCCTCAGGACCGGCATCTGGAGATCGCCGGCTGCCATTTTCCGTGGATCGGTTTACAACGATATATATTTAAGAATATAGCGTAGAACGAAGACGGAGTCTATTTGATCGGCATCGATACCCGGTCGCTGACCTTCTGAAGGCAGGATTCGGGGCGAGGGGGTGCGAACGGCGAGATCAGGACCATTTGTCTGGGGGCGGCATGTAACCCGCGATGTCAGCAAGCCCACAAGCGCCCGAGTCCAGCGCAGCCTCTGGATCAACTGTTATCAAGGCGATGGAATCTGGCTGTGCGGTTCGGGACTACGAGCCGAGCGGCTACGGCGCGAATGAGCACGTCGAGGAGCGTCTCAATATCAGGCCGCCTCGATCGACATGACCTGAGAGTGCCCATCGCAGTCCACGAAAGGCGGTCGGTGCGGTCGCTCTTTTTAACGCCCCGTCTTCTTCGGCTTGGCGATTTCGCTGCGCAAGGCCGCCAATTCCTTGCGGACGGCGGTGGCTGCGTCCCGTTCGATCTTGCGGTAATGCGCGACCAGCGACTCTCCGAACGGTGTCAACGCAGCGCCGCCACCATTCTTGCCGCCGGTCTGTCGATCGACGGCCGGCTGCCGGCAGATACGATTGACCTCATCGACCAGATCCCAGGCCCGCTTGTAGGACATGTCCATGGCGCGCCCGGCCGCCGAGATCGAGCCGGACTCACGAATCTGTTCCAGCAACTGGATTTTTCCAGGACCGATCCGCTCATCATCGTCGATATCGATGCGCAGGCTGAGCGCTGGCAACGACTTGTTGGCGGATTTGTGCATCAACGGCCACAACGGTGAAATCGATACTGGAATTTGCCACACATGCTATTCTTCAGCAAGACGTCGCGGTCATCCATGCGGTTGAAATCTCCTTATTTTGATCGGCGTCGAGCGGTTTCATGCGTCCAATGCCGTGTCATGGGACGTTCGGGATGATGTTTCGGCCGACCCGCTCGCCTTCCTGGCAAAAAGCCGGCTTAGTTCATGCTGCAGTCAAGCGCTCGGATTCATCAACCGCTGATGATCGGCGCTGTGTTGCGCCAGCAGATCGATGAACATTCGCACTTTCGCAGACAGGTAATGGCGATGCGGATAAACCACGTTCATGTCGAATTCGACGGGCTTGTGGTCCGGTAGCAGCGGCACCAGCCGTCCTGAGGCGAGATCGTCCGCGACCAGGAATCCCGCCGCCAGAAACACGCCGATGCCGCGCAGGGCCGCGGTGCGAAGCGTTTCCCCGCTGTTCGAAATGAGGTTTCCGGACACCCGGACGGAGACCGTCTTGCCGGCTGTGTCGGTGAAACGCCAGTCGTTTTCATACGGGTAGAGGACATGGCGAACGCAATTGTGCCCGGCCAGATCGGAGAGTTGCCGTAACGGTCCGTGCTGCTCCAGATAGCCCGGCGAGCAGCAAAGCACGTGCCGCCAGGTCGCGAGGCTGCGCACGATCAGGCTGGAATCCGGCAGCGGGGTCAGGCGGATTGACAGGTCGAAACCTTCAGCAATGACGTCGATGACGTGTTCGGCGATCGTCAGATTGGCCGTCACATCCGGATACGACTTCAAATAGTCCGCAAGGACTGGCGCGACGAATTGCACGATATGGGTGGCGCAATGAATACGGAGCGTGCCCCTCGGCATTGTCTGCAAAGCGCCTGCGATGTCGTCCGCCTGTTCGATGTCGGCGAGAATCTGCACACAGCGCTCGTAATAGGCTTTTCCGACTTCGGTCAGGCTGACCTTGCGCGTGGTGCGGTTGAAAGTCGCACGCCGAGACGGTCCTCGAGCGCCTGAATGTGGTTGCTGACCATGGTCGTCGACATGTTCAGCCGCCGTCCAGCGGCCGAAAAACCCCCGCTTTCCACCACGCGTGCGAATGCGGTCAGTCCGGTCAGCCGGTCCACCAGAACCTCCGATTATCCCGTCTTGGTGGACAATCATTTCCTTTCTTGGCGGATTATCCAAGGCGCAACTGAGGGGCATCTTCCCCGGGTTATTGCGATGGCGGTGTCGAACGGCCATCGGCAAGGTTCAGGAGATGACCAATGACCGATACAGCGTATGTTGCTGATTTACAGGCAAAAAGCACCGTCCGCCCATCCCGGCAGGCGATCAAGCGAGCCGCTTTGGCCGTCATGGCCGCCGTTGCGGTCGTCAGTGCTGTTCATTTCGGGCACGATTACTGGACCGTCGGGCGCTATCTCGAATCCACTGACGACGCCTACGTCAAGGCCGACTTCGACACTCATCTCACCCAAGGTGTCGGGCTACATCGCCAAGGTGCTTGTCAGCGACAATCAGACGGTGAAGGCCGGCCAGGTTCTGGCCCGGATCGACGATCGCGATTTCAGGATTGCGCTAGACCAGGCCCAGGCCGACGTCGTAGCGGCGGAGGCGGCCGTCAGCAACCTTGATGCCCAGATCGCACTTCAGCAGCCGGTGATTGCGCAAGAGACGGCCGGTGTCGCCGCGGCGGAAGCAGGTTTGAGCTTCGCCAGGCAAGAGCAGGCCCGCTATGACGGGCTGATGAAAACCGGCTCGGGTACCATTCAACGCGCCCAGCAGACCGATGCGGCGCTTCGCGAAAAGACCGCCGAATTGCAACATGGTCAATCCTCCTTGCTGGCGGCGCAGAAAAAAGTCGATGTGCTCACGACCGAACGCAGCAGGGCAGTGGCGCAGGTCGATCGCGCTCATGCGGTCGAGCGGCAGATGGCGCTCAACCTATCCTATACGACTATCACCGCGCCGGTCGGCGGCACGGTGGGTGCGCGCACTCTGCGAGTCGGACAATATGTGACAGCCGGTACGCAGCTCATGGCAGTGGTACCGCTCGATGCGGTCTACGTCGTCGCCAATTTCAAGGAGACGCAACTGACGCATGTCCGCGCGGGCCAGCCGGTCGACGTGCGCATCGACAGCTTCCATGGTGTCCGCCTGAGGGGACATGTCGACAGCCTGTCACCGGCCAGCGGTCTCGAATTTGCCCTGCTGCCGCCCGATAACGCGACCGGCAATTTCACCAAGATCGTGCAGCGCGTGCCGGTGAAAATCGTGCTCGATGACCATCACCTCGCGGGGTTACTGCGCCCGGGCATGTCGGCGGAGCCCACAGTGGACACCAAGTCAGCGGCTGTCGCGGCGCGCGATCTGGACCGCGTGACCGGACACCTGGCCGCCAATTCGGAGCAGCCGGGGTCCTGAGCCCCCGGTGCTCCCGTCCGGCGGGGCTTTATCCAGCCTTGCTGGACAATCCTTTCGCATTTCCCCGGATTATCGATCTTCTCATCCCAATGCATTCTGCTGCCGTCAGCAGGAGAGACTTTATGACCGCAGTTACCGCGAACACCCTGAGCTCCTCCAATGCTATCCCGCAACCTGCGCCCGACTCGGACGAGGCTGCTCCTGCCACTTCCGCCAAGACCTGGATAGCGGTGTTCGGCGCGACGCTCGGGGCCTTCATGGCGGTGCTGAACATCCAGATCGTCAACGCCTCGCTCGCCGACATTCAGGGCGCGATCGGTGCCGGCATCGACGACGGAGGCTGGATCTCGACCTCTTATCTGATCGCGGAGATCGTCGTCATTCCGCTGAGTGGCTGGCTGGCGCGGGTCTTTTCCGTCCGCGTCTACCTGCTGACCAATGCCATCCTGTTCCTGGTGCTATCCGTGGCATGCGCCTTCGCGCAAACCCTGCCGCAGATGATCGTGCTGCGCGCGATCCAGGGATTCACCGGCGGCGTGTTGATCCCGATGGCCTTCACGCTGATCATCACGCTGCTGCCGAAGGCGAAGCAGCCGATCGGGCTCGCGCTTTTCGCGCTATCGGCGACCTTTGCGCCGGCGATCGGCCCGACCATCGGCGGGCTATCTGACCGAGAACTGGGGCTGGCAGTTCATTTTCTATGTCAACCTCGTTCCCGGCCTGTTGATGCTGGGCATGCTCTGGTTCTCGCTGGACAGCAAGCCGATGCAACTATCGTTGCTGCGTCAGGGTGATTGGGCCGGCATCGCGACCATGGCTATCGGCCTTGGCGCACTGCAAACGGTGCTTGAAGAAGGCAACAAGGAGGACTGGTTCGGTTCGCCTTTCATCGTCTGGCTGTCGGTGATTGCTGCGATTTCGTTGTCGCTGTTCCTGTGGATCGAACTGACGGGCGACAAGCCGCTATTGAATCTTCGCCTGCTGTTCCGCCGCAACTTCGGCTTTGGCATTCTCGCCAATTTTCTTCTGGGCGTTGCGCTCTACGGATCGGTCTTCATCCTGCCGGTTTATCTGTCCCGCATCCAGGGTTACAATGCCGAGCAGATCGGGATGGTGCTGGCCTGGACCGGCCTGCCGCAATTGCTTCTCATCCCGCTGCTGCCGCGATTGATGAAGCGCTTCGATCCCCGTCTCGTGATCGGTGTCGGATTCTCACTGTTCGCGGTGAGCAACTTCATGAACATCTACATGACGGCGGACTATGCCTCCGATCAACTGCTGTGGCCCAACGTGGTTCGCGCGGTCGGGCAGGCGCTGATCCTGACGCCACTGTCGGTAGTTGCCACCGCTGGCATCGAGGCGGAAAACGCCGGCTCGGCGTCGGGCCTGTTCAACATGATACGTAATCTTGGCGGGGCGGTCGGCATCGCTATGCTGCAGACCTGTCTTACCAAGCGTGAGCAGTTTCATTCCAACGTTTTGATGCAGTCTGTCTCAATTCTGGAACAGGCGACCCGCACTCGGATCGAGCAGTTGACCAACTACTTCACGACCCATGGTGTTGCCGATCCGGCAGTCGCTTCGCATCGGGCCGTGGTCGCTATCGGACACGTCGTGCAGAAGCAGGCTTATGTGATGTCGTTCAGTGACACCTTCTTTCTGCTTGGCGCGGCGCTGATTGTCGCGCTTGCCGCGTCGTTTATGCTCAGAAAGCCCGCCCATCTCGATGCAGGCGGGGCGCACTAGCGATTCCGATTCTAACAATTGCATCCCGTTTTCAGCGAGCCTTTCCTGCGAATGCTAGAATCGAAGGACCACTAGCAAAGATTAATTGCTGGTGGAGAAGGCCTGCCATCAGAATGGCGGGCGGTAGGTATATCCAGCGTCGCGTTTATGCATTGGTAATAATAACCCGGGGTCGAAGCAAAGGTACTGCGCCTGGTGTGGATAGTGCGGCCATGTTTACGCGGCCAATTTAACCAAACCTACAAAGTGGTGGAACTATTGTCCTCTGCGGAAGGCAGGGGCGACGCGGTTTGTCATCGCGACCAACCCTTTCCTGCACGTAAGAACCTGAAAGTCCGGGAATTCCGCCTTTCAGCACGTGGTGAAGGTTGGGAAGTCCATGTCCGGTGCGCCTGAGCGAAACGAATTTTCTGTTGTCGCCAGTGAGAGTGGGCCGGTACCGCCGGATGGTTCGCAACCTGATCGGAATACCTTCGGTTTCGACGACAGCATTTCCTCCCGGTTGAGTTTCCTGAGTGAAGTTGTCAGATTGCTTCCTGCCGGCGTGACGGTTCAGGACGAGCAGGGAAACTTCATTCTCGTGAATGCCGCCGCGGCGACGCAGTTCAATATGCCGGCGCGGGACATCGTCGGAACGGCGTCAAGCGCGGCGTTCCGCTCGAGAGAATTGAACGATCGCAGGAATCTCGCTTGCGGGGTTCTGCAATCCGGCCGGACCAGGGTTTCCGAAGAACTCATCCGGACGGATCATGCGGAAAAGGTCTATCTCACCACGCATGAGCCCGTTCAGATTTCGAACAGAAGGCTATTGCTGTCGAGCTCGGTCAATATCAGCCAACAAAAGGCCATTGAGGAAGAGCTTTTCCGCTGCGCATACTATGATGAACTGACGGGTTTGCCGACCCGGCGGGTCATCGAGCAGCGCGCCAATAGTCTCATTCGAGAGGAAGGATCGCCGGCCAGATTTGCGGTGGCATTTCTCGATATCGACAATTTCAAGCACATCAACGACTACTATGGTCACGCGTCGGGTGATGCGCTCCTCGTCGAAGTTGCCAGGCGCCTGGGTCTCGGCCTTCGTGACACCGATATGCTGTCCAGGATCAGCGGCGACGAGTTTCTGCTTCTGCTTAACCCAGTCGAGAGTGACGCGGAGGTCGCCGAATACATCGAATTCCTGTTGCATCGGCTCAAGGCGCCGTTCTTTATCGACGGATCGGAGCTGTTCGCATCCGCATCGATTGGCGTGAGTATCTATCCGGATCACGGCAACAATTATGAGGTGCTGCGCCAAAACGCCGACATTGCGATGTATCGTATCAAGAACGAAACTAAGGGCGGGGCCGCTGTTTTCGATTCCGGAATGCAGCGCGAAGCGCTGGCCCGAATGGAAGTCGAACAGTCGCTGCGGTTCGCGATTCTCGACAAACGTTTCTGTTGTGCCTTCCAGCCCAAGGTCGACATCAGAACCCAGCAAATAAGGGGTATCGAGGCGCTGGTCCGGCTGCGCAATGACGAAGGTATTATTCAGGCGCCGGGGACGTTCATCGATCTCGCGGTCGAGCTCGGGCTGATCGACGAACTGACCCATCTGGTGCTGGCCGAGATCATGAGGTCCATCGATCTCATCGATGATACTTTCGGCACCGGCGTCAGCATCAGCATCAATGTTGCCGCCAAGCAGGCTGGCAATCTGGTATTCATGACGTCGTTCGCACAGGCGCTTGAGAATACCGGCTGCCCGACGCGGTTTATCGTCGAGGTCACGGAAGACGCGTTCGTCGCGAGAACCCATTTCCAGACCGAAATCCTGCCTATCCTGCGAAGGCTCGGCGTCGGAATCTCGATCGACGACTTCGGAATTGGATATTCGTCCCTGTCGGCTCTCGCGGACATCACGGCCGATGAAATCAAGATCGACCGATCGTTCATCGTTGATATTCACAAGCGTCCACGCAGCCAGGGCATCCTGAAGGCGATCGAGTCTCTCGAGCGAGGCCTTGGGAATGACCGTCATCGCGGAAGGCGTCGAGACGTTCGAGGAGCTCGCTTATTTGCAAGCCGCGACCCGGATCAAATACGCGCAGGGCTTCTATTTCTCCGAACCCGTCTTCCTCGAAGAACTACATCCGGGCAGCCGGGCGGTAAGCGACAACCGGGCGAGTGCAGCCAGCCGGCCTGTGCAGGAAAACCGTCCGGCTTATTCCCGCGCCAACGGCTATGGCCGTTAGCGGACGAAAGCTCATTGTCGCTGTCCGGCCCGGATCGACATGCGCGCCGTCGGGATTGCCAACTGGCGTATTTTCACACACAAAATTGTTCCTGCAATAAATCTCGCTGATCGGGATGGCCAACAGCCGGCCAATGGATACATATTGGTCGTCCCTCCACGTTGTCCCGCCGAGCTCATCATTTGCCCAGCAACATTGAAGATTATGGAATCATCGGTGACGGCGAGACTGTAGCGCTCATCGATCGCTCGGGTTCGCTGGATTGGCTCTGCTGGCCATGTTTCGATTTCGGACGCATGTTTCGCCGCACTCCTGGGTGATGAGCGTCACGGTCGTTGGCGGATCGCTCCCACGGACAAGGTTGTGCGCTCGACTCGCAGCTATCGCGGAGACGGCCTCATCCTCGAAACCAAGTTCGAGACCGCCGAAGGCGTTGTCGTTCTGGTTGATTTTATGCCGCCGCGCGGCAAGGCATCGGATGTTGTCCGTCTTGTTTGTTGTGAGAGCGGGCGCGTGAAGATGCACATGGATCTGGTGATCCGGTTCGGCTTCGGGAAGAACGCGCCGTGGGTTCGCCGCACCGAAGACAAGGCGCTGCTCGCCATCTGCGGGCCGGACATGCTGGTGTTGCGCACGCCGGTCGAGACCCGCGGCAAGGAGATGACGACCGTCGCTGATTTCGAGATCAGCGCCGGGCAAACGATTCCGTTCGTCATGACCTACGGTCCATCTCATTTCGACATTCCGGGGCCGATCGATGTGGCCGAAGCCCTGAGGGAGACGGACGCATTCTGGCAGGAGTGGTGCGGAAAGTTCGAATATGACGGTCCGTATCGCCATATCGCGATGCGTTCGCTGGTCACCCTGAAGGCCATGATTTACGCGCCCTCGGGCGGCATCGTCGCGGCCCCGACAACTTCGCTTCCGGAAAAGCTTGGCGGTGCGCGAAACTGGGATTACCGGTTCTGTTGGCTGCGCGATGCGACGTTCACGCTGCTCGCTTTGATGAACAGTGGTTATTACGACGAAGCCTCGGATTGGCACGATTGGCTGTTGCGATCTGTTGCGGGTTCGCCCGCCGACATGCAGATCATGTACGGCATTCTCGGGCAGCGGCGGCTGACGGAATGGGAGGCCGACTGGCTGCCCGGTTACGAAGGCGCGCGTCCGGTCAGGATCGGAAACGCGGCGCATGCCCAGTTGCAGCTGGATGTCTACGGCGAACTGATGGACGTGTTTCATCAATCGCGGGAGGCGAAGCTCAAGCTGGGCGAGGCGACCTGGGCGCTGGAGTGCAACCTGCTCGAGCATCTTGCCAAAATATGGAATGAGCCCGATGCCGGCATCTGGGAGCGAAGAGGTCCGGGCCAGCATTACGTTTCGTCGAATGGTGCTGGTCTGGGTGGCATTCGATCGCGGTATCAAGAGTGCCGAACGTTTCGGGTTCAAGGCGCCGGTCGAGCACTGGCGCGAACTGCGCGATACCATCCATCGCGACGTCTGCGAGAAGGGCTTTGATCGCGACCAGAACACCTTCGTCGAATCCTACGGTTCGAAGGTGCTCGACGCCAGCACGCTTCTGATTCCGTCGGTTGGCTTCCTCCCAGCGTCCGATCCGCGTGTTGCCGGGACGCTGGCGGCTGTCGAGAAACATCTGATGGCGGACGGCTTCGTACTCCGGCACGATCCGCGCGCAGTTTCGGACGAACAGCCGCCGATCGAAGGAGCCTTCCTGGCTTGCACGCTCTGGCTCGCCGATGCCTATGTGCTGTGTGGAGACATCGACCGCGCCGAGGTGCTGCTGAAGCGCGTTGCCGCGGTGGCGAACGATCTCGGGTTGCTGTCGGAAGAATACGATACGGTGGCCCGCCGCCTCACCGGCAATTTTCCGCAGGCGCTGACGCATATTGCGCTCGTCAACACGATCCATAACCTCAACGCCGCACGAAAACCTGCGGTACAGCGAGCGAAGGCATAAGCCTCATCCGAGAGCGATAATCCGCTCGATCGCCTTGGCGAAACCGTCGTTATCATTAGTGTCGGTGACGTAGGTGGCTTGCGCTTTCACGTCCTCGGTGGCATTGCCCATGGCAAATGACAGGCCGCTCTTGCCGAACATGGCCAGATCGTTTTGCATGTCTCCGATGGTGGCGATGTTGCGCGGCGAAATATCGAGACGCTTCGCCATGGTTTCCACAAAAGTCCCCTTATCCTGTTCCGGCGGGTGTGATGTCGAGATAGTAGCTTTGCGAACGGATAGCCGACGCTTGGCCGGCGAGCGCCGTCTGCATGTCGGTTTCGCAACGCGCCAGCTTCTCCGGATCAGCGCTGACGCCGACGATCTTGCAGGCATCGTTCACGAAATCATCGAAGCTTGAAACGACAACGGCGTCGGTCAGGATCGTGGCCCGCTCGTGTGGGACGTAGCGTCCGTCGTCGTGCATGATCAGCCAGCGATTGGCTGTGAACAACCAGACGTCGATACCGGATTCCTTCAGCGCGTCGATGGAATTCCGCGCGGCGGACGCAGGAATGACAGCTTTTTGAAGCACCTTGAGGGTGGGATCGACGATCAGGCTGCCGTTGAAAGCGCCGAACGGCAGGCTGGAGACCGAGCGGTTCGATCAGCATCCGCATTCCGAATGCAGGGCGGCTGCTGGTGATCGTAAAGCCGATGTTCTTCTTGTGGAGAACCTTCACCGCCTCGATCGCGGCCTCCGTCAAGCGCTTGTCATGCGTGACAAGACTGCCGTCGACATCGGAAATGACGAGAGAAATACGGCTCATGAGGCTCTTCGATTCCGACCGATCCGCGCAACGATGCGTCCAACGATTTGATCCACCGTCGCGTCAATGTCGACGACGAGGGGATGCTCGTCCTGCCGTCGGCTCTTCCAGTGTTTTGAGCTGGCTTTCGAGTAATCCCGGCGGCATGAAATGATCTTTTCGGGCCCTGAGGCGATCTGCGATCAGGTCTTTGTGACCGCGCAGATAGACGATCCTGGTATCGCGGTGACCCCGCACGAGAATATCCCGATAGGCGCGCTTGAGTGCAGAGCACGCGATAATAACGCTCGTATCCGCCGCACGCTTGCGTCCGATCTCGGCAGAAATGGCACGCAGCCATGGCCACCGGTCGTCGTCGGTCAGCGGAATGCCAGCGCTCATTTTCGTGACATTACTCTCGGGATGAAACCGATCGGGATCCTCCACGATCCATCCCAGCCGTTGTCCCAGCGCATTCGCGATGGTGCTTTTGCCAGATCCAGACACGCCCATCACAATCAGTGCACAAAAGGCCGTGTCCTGGTCCGCGCTCACGTCGTTCGCCCCGCAGCCACCTCATCGGTCAGCCACGTCGTCTCGTCGTTGGAATGCGCGCGCGTGGCAGGCAGGTCGGCGCCTGCCATGACTTTGGACAGGATATCGCGTTTGGCTTCGCCGCTGACAAGAAACAGCATCTCGCGCGAGGAAGCCAGTACTGGAAGGGTCAAGGTGACACGGGGGACGAAGGGCTCAACGCGTGCCTGATCCACCCCGACGACCCACCGTCCGGTTTCGGCCAGCGCTTCATCTCCGGGAAACAGCGAGGCGGTGTGGCCGTCAGGTCCGAGCCCCATCAGGACAAGATCGAAAAGCGGTCTGGCCGCATCCAGATCGCGCGCGCCGTAAAAGATTTGAAGTTCGTGCTCGTAACGCCGGGCCGCCGTATCCGGATCGGCTGTATCGGTCGGGATAGGATGGACATTGTCCGGCGGGGCACAACGGTCGAGGAAAATGTCTTTGGCCGTCGCCATGTTGTTGCGTTGATCGTGTTCGCTCACGAAACGCTCATCCCCGATGAACCAGTGAACCCGATCCCAGGCAATGTGCGAACGAAAGTCCGAACTTCCCAGCAGCTCGTAGAGCGCTTTCGGACCGGAGCCGCCGGTCAGGCATATCGCAGGCCGAATTTGATTCTCGGCGATCCGGGCGATCAGATGCGCCGCGGCCTCAGTGGCGACGGCCTGCGCATCCGGCAGCACCTGAAACCTGTGATCTGCCGCATCAGTGGATGTCATGTCAGCTTACGCCAACGGCGGCCATCACGCGCCAGCAACTCGTTGGCCTCCGTGGGCCCCTCGCTGCCTGCCTCGTAACCGACAAGCCCGGCAGCGCCGGCCGTTCTTCCAAGCGTCGAGGAATGGCTGCACGGCTTTCCAACCGGCTTCCACACCGTCAGCCCGCTGAAACAGGATGTTGTCACCGATCATGCAATCGTAGATCAGCGTTTCATAGCCCGTGCTAGGCGCGGCATTGAAGTAGTCCTTGTAGCGGAATTTCATCTCGACGCCATCGATCGAAATAGTGGGGCCGGGCACCTTGGTGTTGAATTGCAGCGTGATGCCTTCGGTCGGCTCGATGCTGATGACGAGGTAGTTTTGCGAAAGCCGGTCCACCGGTGTGTCGCGAAACATCGCGAACGGCGCCTGCTTGAACTTGATCGCGACCTCAGTGCGCTTGAGGCCGAGTCCCTTGCCGGTCCGAAGGAAAAAGGGGACACCGGCCCATCGCCAGTTGTCGATCGTCAGCTTGAGCGCCGCATAGGTTTCCGTGGTGCTGTCTGGTTTCACATCGGGGGTCTTGCGATAATCGCCGATCGCTTCGTCGCCGGCTCTGCCGGCCCGGTATTGGCCGCGCACCGAATTCTTCAAGGCTTCCTCGGGACTTTGGGTCTGGATGGCGGCGAGAACCTCCGCCTTTTCGGAGCGCACCGCACGGGCATCGAACCGTGCGGGTGGCTCCATCGTCACCAGCGACAACAACTGGAACAAATGGTTTGGCACCATGTCCCGCAGCGCTCCTGTCGCGTCGTAAAAACTGCCGCGATGACCGACCGCCAGCTTTTCGTCGACGGTGATCTGGATATGATCGATGTGGTTGCGATTCCAGATCGGCTCGAACATCCCGTTGGCGAAGCGAAGGACGAGAATGTTCTGGACGGTTTCCTTGCCGAGATAGTGATCGATCCGGTAGATCTGATGCTCGTCGGCGATCTTGAGCAGCTTGCTGTTGAGCGATTTGGCCGACGCAAGATCGGTGCCGAACGGCTTTTCCACTACCAGCCTGCGCCACGCGCCGTGCTGTTCGCGCAGCAGACCGACGCGGCCGAGTTGTTCGGTGATCGGCGCAAAGGCGTTCGGCGGCACGGCGAGATAGAACAGGCGATTGCCGCACGTCCCCTTGTCCGTCTCGAGCTTTTCAAAAGCCTTGCTCAAGTTATCGAACGAAGCCGCATCGGATGGGTCGGCTTCGAGACACGTCAGACAGCGAAGCAACTTTTGGGCGACTTCTTTTTTGACGGGCCGCGTCGCATGCTTGTTCAATCCCTCCAGCAGGCTTTGCCGGAGGTCGTCTTCCGACATCTCCTTGCGGACGATGCCGACGATGCAGAATTGCTCCGGCAGCAGATCGGATTCGGCAAGATTGTAGAGTGCGGGAATGACAAGGCGATGTGTGAGATCGCCGGTCACGCCAAAGATGACGAAGCAGCAGGGCTCCGGCTTGTGCGGCTTGTTGCTTGCGTCCGCCATCAGCTCACGGCCTTCCGCTTTGCGCCCGCCGTGCCTTTAGCTGCGGATGAATTGGCTTCCCCGGGCTCCTTGTGGCCACCGAATCCCTCGCGCATCGCGGACAGGATTTTTTCCGCGAACGTATGTTGCTGGCGCGAGCGGAATCGCGCGAACAGCGCCGCCGTCAGAACTTCGGCAGGGACCGCTTCGTCGATCGCGGCGTTGATGGTCCAGCGTCCCTCGCCGGAATCCGTGACGAACCCCGAATAGGCTTCGAGCGTCTCGCTGCGGGCCAGCGCAGAGGCCGTGAGATCGAGCAGCCAGGAGGGAATGACGCTGCCGCGGCGCCAGACCTCCGCGATGTCGGCGAGGTCCAGCTTGAAACGATGATCTTCCGGCAATGCATCGATGTTGGCGTTCTTGAGAATATCGAAGCCTTCGGCATAGGCCTGCATCAGGCCGTATTCGATGCCGTTGTGCACCATCTTGACGAAATGACCAGCGCCGACAGGACCGGCATGAAGATAGCCCTGTTCGACGCGAGGATCGCGACCGTCCCGGCTCGGCGTTCTCGGAATGTCGCCGCGGCCGGGTGCCATCGCCGCGAAAATCGGATTGAGCCGATCGACGACAGCCTTGTCGCCACCGATCATCATGCAATAGCCGCGTTCGAGCCCCCAGACTCCGCCGCTGGTCCCGACATCGACATAATGGATGCCTTTCGCGCGCAGCGTTTTGGCCCGCCGGATATCGTCCTGCCAGAAGGTGTTGCCGCCATCGATGATGACGTCATCGCGGTCAAGCAGCTTTGGCGATCGTATCGATGGTGGATTCCGTTATCTGGCCGGCAGGCAGCATGATCCAGATGGCGCGGGGTTTTTCGAGCTTCCGGACGAAGTCTTCGAGATCGCTCGCGCCCGTTGCTCCCTCTCCGGCAACTGCGGCAACTGCTTTGTTGTCCTTGTCGTAAACGACGGCGTGATGACCTCCATTTTTTATCAGACGGCGGACAATATTCGCGCCCATTCGTCCCAAGCCGATCATGCCTATCTGCATTAGTCCGATCCTTCATCCAGGCGCCGGCGCGGTATAGAATTCCAAGCGCTGTCTGAGGGTTCATGATGCTTGTGTTTCAGGGTGTGGCGCAACACCGCCTCGGGATATTTTCAGGAAGATTTCGGGCACCGTTGGGGACGGTGGTCGTCGAATGAGATGTCGACGGGACAAGGTATCGGGCATACGCACCAAAGGAACATTCGTTCCCGGCACGCTATCGCGTTTGCGTGAGTAGGTCTGGTCTACGGTCATCGGCACATGAAGACGATGGGATAGGGATCAGTTCAAGGCGCGTGTGATCGCATCGACCGAGCCTGCCGAGACCGGACTCCAGATCGCCCTTGAGATGCACGTGCAGGGCCCGTCGTCCGCGCCCGGTGAGCACGTCGAAATCGCCGCGCGCCTGCGCAGCCTTGATGACACTGAAACTCGTTTTCTGGCCGGGGATTTTCAGATCCGTGGCGTCATCTGCGGTGATCTGCAGGAAGATCGCCGCTGTCGGGGCCGCCTTTGTAGGCCTGCCCGGTTGAATGCAGGAAGCGCGGGCCGAACTCGGCGCAGGTGGCGACCCGTTTCCGGTCCCGAACGGCAATCGCGTGCCTCTTGAAGACTGTCGATATGCGCGTCGTCGCGCGCGAGATAGGCGAGCAGCGCGACGTAGTCTCCGGGCTTCGGTGCGCGAGAAGTGCGCCTTGAGCCACGACGAAAGATCGCCATCCGCGCTCGCCTTGCGCAGGGCATCGGCATTGGCCGCGTCGGTATAGATGTCGGCTTCCGCCGTCGAGACCACCGGCTCTTCGTCCGGAAGTTTGCCGGTCTTTTCGAACGTGGCTGTCAGCTCGCGAGTTTTGATCTTGGCAGCTTCAACGTCGGGCTGATCGAACGGATTGATGCCGAGGATCGCGCCGGCGACAGCGGTCGCCATCTCGAGGCGGAAAAATTCCTGACCGATATGATCGGTCGAATTCATCACGATTCGGACAACCGGATGTCCGGCATTCTCCAGCGCGCGCAGTTTTTCATCGTGAGCGGTATCGTCTTCGCCCGCGGTGCGGATATCGATGAAGAACCGATCTTTGCCGTAACGGCTGACACTCGCCGAGCGATTCGCCTTCGATCGGTATCAGTCCCTTGCCTTCCTTGCCGGTCGACTCCGCGATCAGTTGCTCGGCCCAAGCACCGAAATCGGCGATTTTCCTCGACGACAGGATCGTGACCTTGTTGCGGCCTTCAAGTCCGGCGAGACCCATGGCAAGACCGAGCTGGACGCCGGGATTGTCATGCGGTGGCACGTCAGCGCCGCACGATCGCACCATGGCGAGAGTGTTCTCGAGCAACCCCGCCACATCGATCCCCGCTGTCGCCGCCGGGACGAGGCCGAACGGCGATAGCACGGAGTAGCGGCCGCCGATCGCGGGATCGCCGTGGAAGGTACGCGCATAGCCGAGCCTTGCCGCTTCTTTGTCGAGCGAAGAGCCGGGGTCGGTGACCGCGATGAAGCGATGGCCGGCCTTGTCGGCGCCAATGGCCTTCGTGACGCGCGCATGAAAATAGTCTTTCAGCGCATTCGGTTCAGTGGTGCTGCCGGACTTGCTGGACACGATGAACACTGCACGGGCAATGTCGATCACAGATTCCAGCGCGCGAATCTGAGCGGGGTCAGTTGAATCAAGCACGTGAAGCTTCGGAAAACCTGCGGTTCTCGCAAACGATTTCGCCAGCACCTCGGGGCCGAGGCTTGAGCCTCCCATGCCGAGAACCACCGCATCGCTGAATGTCTGTCCTTTAACCCGCCGCGCGTAGTCCTCGTAGTCGGCAGCTCGATCGAACTCTGCGGCGGGACTTGTGAGCCAGCCCAGCCATTTGTTTTCGTCGGCCCCAGTCCAGACCGATATGTCGTGCTGCCACAGCTTGCGGATCGTGCCGGCGGCCCGCCATTCGTCCGCCTTTGCCGCGACGGATTTCGCCATGGCGGAATTGAGCGACAATGTCTGTTGCCCGATGGCAGAACCAAGAATTTTCGCACGCTTGTGAGCGACGGCGCCGAGCAGCTTGTCGGCCGCATCGTCAAACAGCTGCACGCCTTCCTTCACGAGATCCCGGGTAATCGTATCGAGCGAAATTCCCGAGCCCGCGAGCGCTGCGAGCACCTGCCGTGCCTCATCGAGGTTTTCCTCGAGGCTGTCGCGCAGTTGGCCGTGATCGCGGAAGGCATCGAGAGTTGCCGGAGGGACGGTGTTGACCGTATCCCCGCCGATCAGTTCCTCCACATAGAGAACGTCGCTGTAGTCCTTGTTCTTGGTGCCGGTCGAAGCCCACAGCAGCCGCTGCGGCCTGGCGCCCTTGGCCTCCATTGTTTTCCAGTCTTCGCCGGAAAACAGCCGCTTGTAATCCTGATAGGCGAGCTTGGCATTGGCAATCGCGATCTTGCCCTTGAGCGCCGCAAGACGCGCTTTCTCCGCCGGATCGTTGGCCTGCGCGATCTTCTCGTCGAGCTGTTTATCAACCGCGGTATCGATGCGGCTGACGAAGAAGCTGGCGACGCTCGCGACGTGAGACGGATCGCCGCCATTTCGCACATACTGCTGAAGGCCCGACAAAAAGGCCTCGGCAACCTCGACATAGACCTTCTGCGAGAACAGTAGCGTGATGTTGACGCTGATTCCCTCGGAAATCAGATGGCGGATCGCGGGAAGTCCCTCCGGCGTCGCCGGCACCTTGATCATCAGGTTCTTGCGATCGACGGATTTCCAGAGACGCTCCGCCTCCGCGATAGTCGCCTTGGTGTCATTGGCGAGATACGGCGAGACCTCGAGGCTAACGAAGCCGTCCGCACCATGGAGCTGATCGTAGACCGGCCGCAGTACGTCGGCGGCGTGCTGGATGTCCTCGATCGCCAGCTGTTCGTAGAGATCGGTGACTGATCGGTCGCCATTTTTTAGGATCTGAGAGATAGCGCTATCATATTCGTCGGAACTCCCGATCGCCTTTTCGAAAATCGAGGGATTGGAGGTGACCCCGCGCACCCCGTCGCTTTCGACGAGATGTTTCAAATCGCCCTTGGCGATGAAGCCGCGTGCGAGAAAATCGAGCCAGACGGCCTGACCGTGGTTCTGGAGTTCTTTGACAGGATTCATGATGTTCTTCTGTGTTCTGACGCCGAGACGTTTCGAAAAATTGGTCTGGTCCGTCGGTAAGGTTGTCAACAAGACCGCGAAAAGATGGCCTCATCAAGGGTGGGCGTGCCACCACATAACGTCTTTGGCGGGATATTGATCCCGCCTGGCGACCGCAGGATTGACTCTGAGGATTCATAATCTCAGCAGATATCCTGCAAGATTCAGTCAAATCTCATCTTTCTCTAGGTCGCGACCTTCGAGGCGAGGTTTTCGATGGCAAGCATGACGGCGTCCTTGACGCCGGGATCGTAGAGCGAATGGCCTGCGCCTTCGACGATACGCGTGTCGGCGTCGGGCCACGCCGCGGCGAGGGCGTGCGCGGTCGATGCCGGGCACAGAAAATCGTAGCGGCCCTGCACGATGAGGCCGGGAATGCTTTGAAGTTTTCCGGCATTGGCAAGAAGCTGGTCCGGTTGCATGAAGCAATTGTTCCGAAAGTAGTGCGCCTCCAAGAACGGGGTCGAGGGTAGGGGTCGAAGGCTGTTGTCGATCGCTTCGCGATTGAGTCGCGTGCGATTGGGCGCGTGCTCCGACAAAATGCGCTCGGTCTCATACCAGGCGCGAGCCGCCGGGCCATGAACGCTGATGTCTGGATCAAGGATTCGGCGCCAGTAAGCGTCGAGCGGTTGCGCCGTCTCTTCTTCCGATAGCACGCTGAGAAAGTCGTCATAAAGGCCCGGATAGATGCGAGGCAGGGTGCTAAGGAACGCCGTCTCGAGTTCGGCACGGGTACCAAGAAACGTGGCGCGCAGCATGATGCCGCTGACGCGATGCGGATGCGCCTGCGCATAGGCCAGCGCCAGCGTCGCACCCCAGGAGCCGCCGACGACCATCCAGTGCGAGAAACCGAGCGTGTTGCGGATTGTCTCCATGTCCTCGATCAGATGCTGCAGCGTATTGGCGTCACGCTCGCCTTTCGGGCGGCTGCGCCCCGCGCCGCGCTGGTCGAACAGAACTGCGTGAAAACGCTCAGGGTCGAACAGGCGTCGATGATCCGGCTGGCAACCGCTGCCGGGACCGCCGTGCAGATAGACCGCGGGGATACCGCCGTCACGGCCGACCGTCTCCACGTAAATCTCATGGCCGTCGCCAACCGCGAGATGCCGTGTCGTCAGGGGCGCGAAAGGATCGGTGCGGGTCGCAGACGATGTACTTGCGGCGTCAAGGGCCATATTCGCCGCCCGTCTCAAGCGCGCCGCCGGCGAAGTTGCGATAGATGAGGCGGTCGTTGCCGCCGCTTGCTTCGGCTTCCGCGGTTCTGAAAATCTGCTCGTGCATCGGCGACAGCGTGCAGGCCGGGTCGGTGTTGCCGGCGTCGCCCGTCAGTGCGAAAGCCTGACAGCGGCAGCCGCCGAAATCCACTTCCTTGAATTCGCAGCTCCGGCACGGCTCGGGCATCCATTCAGTGCCGCGATAGCGGTTGAAGGCATCGGAGTGCTGCCAGATCCAGGCGATGGAATGGTTCGAGCGCACCGACAGGAAGTCGAGACCGGTGATGGTCTCGGCGGCGTGGCAGGGTAGGATTTTGCCCGACGGCGAGATGTTGAAGAACTGGCGGCCCCAGCCGCCCATGCATTTCTTCGGGCGCAGCGCGTAATAATCCGGCGCCACGTAGTCGATGGTCATGATGCCTTTCAGCCGCGCCTGCGCCTCCTCGACGATCCGGCTGGTGTCCTCGATCTGCGCGAGCGTCGGCATCAGCGCGGCCCGGTTCTTCAGCGCCCAGCCGTAATACTGCACGTTGGCGACTTCGAGCCGATCTGCATCGAGATCGACCGCCATCTGGATGATATCGGAGAGCTGATACAGGTTCTGCCGGTGCATCACGGCGTTGACGGTCAGCGGCAGATCGAACTCGCGGGTCCAGCGCGCAGCTTCGAGTTTCTTGCGGTGGGCATCCTTCAGGCCCAGCGATGCGGTCGGCAACGACGGGCTCGTTGCCCTGAAAGCTGATCTGCACATGACAAAGGCCGGCGTCGGCCAGCGCCTTCAGTTTATCGCGGGTCAACAACACCGCGGAGGTGATGAGGTTCGAGTAGAGGCCGACGTCGCTCGCGTGCCGCACAAGCTCGACCAGATCCTTGCGCGCGGTCGGCTCGCCGCCTGAAAAATGAATCTGCAGCACGCCGATCTCAGCGAGCTCGGTCAGCACCTTTTTCCATTCGGCCGTGGTCAGTTCGCTGCCGCCGCGCTCCAGTTCGACCGGGTTGGAGCAGTACGGGCATTGCAGCGAGCAGCGATGCGTCAGTTCGGCCAGCACGGCGAGGGGAATGCCGAAGGTCTCCGCGGCGGACTTCGGCAGATTCAAGTATCGACAATCCGTCGGCGGAATCATAAGGCAAAGGCGCCGCATCGGTGAATGTCGGACTCATACGCTCGGCCTCCCGCGCTTCGACCAGAAAGCCCTTGTCTGCGAGGTTCTGCAACATTGCGATTACGTCAGCGCTGATCGCCGCGCGATCCGCGACATATTTCGCCGCCAGCAGATCGACCACATCATCGACGCGCCGCGTGCCGTCGCAAAGCTGAAGCACTTCGACCGCGATCTCGTCCGGTGCCAGCACGCGTTCCGGCACCAGAATGACCCAACGCTGGCGCGTATCGTCGAAGCGCAGTTTTGCGTGCCGCGGCAGAATCGGGCGGCTGGTTTCGGTGACGCTGATGTTGCGCGGTCGCGCTACCATAAGGTTTTGACTCGGTTTCCTTAACTGGCTTCGGGGACGAAAGCGCCCGGCGGAATGTGGCCGTTGACGTAGGCATGATACAGCGCGTCAAGCTGAACCCAAAGCACATTGGTCTTGAAGATCAGCGCATTGCAGACGGCCTCGCGCTGTTCCGGGGTGGTGGCGTGCTCCTTGACGTAGGTTAGCGCGAAGTCGGCGTCGCGCGGCGCCTGTTTCAGACGCGTGCTGAAATAGCGCATGATCTCGGGATTGACGAAGTCGTAATGCTTCAGCATTCCGGAAATCCGCTCCTCGTGCAGGTTCGGCGCGAATAGTTCGGTCAGCGAGGAGGCGATGGCTTCGAGCGGCGTCCTGTCACGAACGAAATGCACATAGGCTTCGACCGCGAAGCGCGTCGCCGGAAGAATGCCCTCGGTCGATTCCACGTAAGCCGTGTCGAGCCCGAGCCCGTCCGTCAGCTTGAGCCAGCGCTCGATGCCGCCTTCCGTGCTGCCATCGCCGTCGTGGTCCTCGATGCGATGCCGCCATTCGAGACGCGTGGCACGATCGCGAAACCGGGAGATGATCACCGCGTCCTTGATCGGGATCGTGCTCTGGTAATAGTAGCGGTTCAGCGCCCATGCCTGCACCTGTCCCTTGTTGAGCTTGCCGCCGTGCAGCAGATGATGGAACGGATGCAGGCTGTGATAGCGTGTCGCGCCGATATGGCGCAGGCGCGCTTCCAGCTCTTCCGCGTTCTGAAGCGGCGGTCGTTTTTCAACCGGAGAGATTGACGTCACCCTCACAGGATCACCTCGGTCCCGTCGGCCGGAATCTGCCAGCCGGCTTCTTCAATAGCCTTTCGCTCCGCCGAATCGGGAAGCAGGGCCTGGTTTGAATTGTTGACGTGCAGAAAAATCTTTCGCGCGATGCCGAGGCCGGCGAGCGCGGCGATTGCGCCTTTGTCTCCCGACATCGACATGTGCCCCATGCGCTGGCCGGTCTTGGTGCCGAGGCCGGCTGCGATCAGTTCGTCGTCGCGCCAGACCGTGCCGTCGAAGAACACCAGCGGCGCGCCCGCGATTCGTTGACCGAGGTCCGGCGTCACGCGCGCACAGGCGGCCAAGAAGTAGAAATACTTTCCGCTGGCTCTCGTCGCCGATGCGCAGTCCGAGCGTGTCGCCTTCGGCATCGCCGCCTTCGGCCGTTCCCTCGAGATACCACGCTCCCTTGCCCGCCACTGCAAAGGGCAGGACCTCAATGCCGCTGGGCGAGCCGTCCGGCAATTTCAGTTCGAAGGTCTCGTCGATCCCGATCGCTTCGCGTTTCACGTTGTTGTCGCTCAGCACATTAAAGATGCTGTTGCTCTTCAGGACGCTGAGCACCCGCGGATGCGCGTAGATCGTGAATGGCGATCCTTCCCGCATCGACAACAGTCCGGCGACGGCATCGACCTCGCCGTTGGTCAGGATCACGCCGGCAATCGGACTGTGACGCAGGCGGCCTGGCTTGGGATGCAATCGCGGCGTTGCAGTCAACTGCTGGCGAAGGTCGGGCGATGCGTTGATCAGGAACCAATGCTCATCATCGGCGCTGATCGCGATCGAGGTTTGGGTACTCTGCAATCGCGGATGTTCCCGCGCTGAATTGCACACCGGACATCCACAATTCCATTGTGGAACGCCGCCACCGGCCGCGGATCCCAGAACGACGATGCGGAGCAACGCTTACTTGCGCGCAGCGCAGGCATACATGTTGATTTCCATGCCGACCGGCACTTCGGCAATCTTCGGTGCTTTCCATGCCATTCCAGAACTCCCTCAAGATGGGCCGACGTTCAGCCGAAGATTAAAGTACTGCGGTTCGAAAAGTTCGCCAGTTAAATATTTCAAGCTCCAACCGCGCATCGCGACGTGAAATGGGAATTTATCCCCGCCATGAAGATCTAACACTATCAATAGGTTAGGAATGAGCGGACCCAATTTGCCACGAGCCAAAGCGTACGGCGACGTAGGGCTTGCCCTCCGATAAAGAACTTGTGAGAACGGCCGGCTCAAAGATTTCACGCTCAGCCGTTAAGGTTCGTTCCATGCCTCGATATTTTTTCAACACCCGTATCGGTAGCGAATTGATCCTCGATCCGGAGGGCGAGGTGCTGCGCGATCCCGATCAGGCCTGGCAGGCCGCCCGAACGACGATCCGGGAAATTCTCAAGACGGACGGCGAACAGCGCAGTATCCTTAATGCCGTTCTGGAAGTCACCGACGATGCCGGTGAGATCGTCCTCGAATTTCCGTTTACCGAAGCCATCCTCGATCCCGCCAAGCGGTCCTCGACGCGGCACTGATTGCTCAGAATGGTTGATCCCGTCGTCGCCTGATCGAGAGGTTTGTCATGTCTGGTGTCTTTGATTTCTCCGCGGATACGCTGGCCGGCGAACCCTGCGCATTGAAGCTGTTCGAGGGACAGGTCCTTCTGATCGTGAATACCGCAAGTGCCTGCGGTTTCACGCCGCAATACAAGGATCTCGAGGAACTCCATCGCGCCATGAAGCCGCGTGGATTTTCCGTGCTTGGCTTTCCCTGCAATCAATTCGGCAAGCAGGAGCCGGGATCACCTGCTGGATATCCAGCAATTCTGCGCCAGCAAGTACGATGTGACGTTTCCGATGTTCGCGAAGATCGACGTCAACGGCGATAATGCTCACCCGCTTTACAAGTACCTGAAGAGCGAGAAGTCCGGACTGCTCGGCGCCTCGATCAAATGGAATTTCACGAAGTTTCTGGTCGATCGGCGGGGCAACGTCGTTGCCCGTCATGCGCCGACGACAAAACCGAAAGCTCTGACCAAGGAAATCGAGGCCCTGCTATGACTGACGAGAATGAAATGACCAACGACCAGTTGCCCGACCGTCTGTCGACAGACCCGCGCAGTCCCTATTACAACGCCGAGGTTCTCGCGCGCGACATCGGCATCCGCTTCAAGGGGGTCGAGAAGAACAACGTCGAGGAGTATTGCGTCAGCGAGGGCTGGGTTCGCGTCGCTGCCGGCGTGGCCAAGGATCGTCACGGCAATCCGGTGACCATCAAGGTCAGCGGCACGGTCGAGCCGTACTTCCGGATCAGGGATTAAGCCTTGTCTGCTTGCGTGTTTCGAAGTGTGCGGCGGTGAATAAGCCAACAACGACAGTCTGAGATCCAGCCGCCGCTGTCCTCCGGTTATTCCCGAAAGTTCAACCATGCCCTTCACGATTCCACCGTCGATCTTGCCGATCCTCATGCTGTTCTGTTCGAACGTTTTCATGACCTTCGCCTGGTACGGGCATCTGAAATTCAAAGAGAGTCCGCTTTCTCTGGTCATCGCGATCAGTTGGGGCATCGCGTTCTTCGAATACTGGTTCGCGGTGCCGGCCAACCGCTGGGGCAGCGCGGTTTATTCGGCGGCCCAGCTCAAGACCATTCAGGAAGTGATTACGCTCATTGTCTTCGCCGGCTTCTCCGTGCTGTATCTGAAGCAGCCGCTGGGCTGGAATCACGGCCTGGGCTTTGCGTTCGTCGCACTCGGCGCGTTCTTCATTTTTCATAAGTGGTCGTGAGGCACTTTCAACAAATCCCGGATCGCCCCTGAATCGCCTCTCGCGTCGCGGAGCAGGCTTAGATCAATTGAATCCGCTGCAATTCCTCGATCCTCGATCCATCGCCAAATCCGCGCACCCGTTGCTCGCAGCGCCAGGCATCGCCATCGCGAGTGATCGAAAACAGGTTGTAGGCCGCGGCGGGATAATGCCGGTGCGCCACCGCGGACGCCGACGGCACGCCGACGGCGGGAACGCGGCCGTGCGGTCCCTCAAACCACATGGTGGAATGGATGTGATCGTGCCCGTGCAGGATCAGATCGACGCGATGCCGCTTGACGAGCGCCAGGAGCGCGTCCGCGTCGGTCAGCCGCTTGTATTGCGATTTTGAAGACAGCGGATGATGGATCAGCAGCACGCGAAAGTTCGGATCGTCCGCCAGCTGTGAGAAACCGCGGTCCAGCACATCGAGCTGGTTGCGTCCCAGCCAACCGGTGGCCATGAACGGAGCGGTCGGCACCGACGACGACACGCCGATCAGCGTCAGCGGTCCTCTGCGGCGCAGAAACGGAAACGCAAGCGGCGCTTCTGCGCTGGCGCCGTCGCCGCGCATATATTCTTCCCATTCGGACATCTGTTTTTTCGTCGGGCGAACATAGGCATCGTGATTGCCCGGCACGACGGTGACGTCGTTCGGCGGGCCGACACTGGCAAGCCACGCACGCGCCTGCGTGAATTCGTCGGGCAGCGCGAGATTGACGAGGTCGCCGGTGATCGCGATGTGGTCGGGCGCCTGCGCCCTGACATCGGCAACCACAGCGTCCAGCACATCGCGCCGATGGATGGCCTGCCTGCTGCGCTTCCAGTTCAGATAGCCGAGCGCGCGCTTGCCCGCGAGTTGACGCAGCCGTGGCGCCGGGAGCGGCGCCAGATGCGGATCGGAGAGATGTGCAAGCGTGAATGCGGCCATCAGGCGTTGCCTATCAGGATTCCGGCGATAAACACCAGCGCGCCGCCGACCGCGATCTGGAACGTCGCCTGCAACCATGGCGTATCCATGAAGCGGTGACGCACCCAGGAGATGACGCCGAGTTCGACGATCACGACGGCGACCGCCAGCACGGTGGCCACATAAAAATCCGGGATCAAGATAGGGCAGGGTGTGGCCGAGGCCGCCGATCGCCGTCATCAGGCCGCACACGCCGCCGCGGATCCACGGCGAGCCGCGGCCGCTCAATGTGCCGTCGTCCGACAGCGCTTCGGCAAATCCCATGGAGATGCCGGCGCCGACGGAAGCCGCGAGGCCCACCAGAAACGTCTCGAACGGTTTGTGGGTCGCGAACGCGGCGGCGAACAGCGGCGCCAGTGTCGAGACCGAGCCGTCCATCAGCCCGACCAGTCCAGGCTGCACGTATTGCAGCACGAAGGCGCGGCGCTCGCTGTCGGCTTCGTCGGCTTTGACCTCTGTCCGTCAGATGTTTCGCGGTGAGTTGCTCGGCCAGCGAATCGTGTCTGTCTTCGTCCTCGGCAAGGCCGATCAACAATTCGCGGATCGATGCATCGCGTGTGGTTTCGGCGGCCTTGCGGTAGAACCGCGCCGCCTCCTTCTCCATGCCGAGGACGTATTTGCGGACATCGTCGAGGTGCAGCGGCCGCGTCAGCCACAGCGGCTTGCGTTTGATGAAGCCCTTGACGTCGTGACGGCGGATCAGCGGCAGGTAGTCGCCGAATTTTTCGCGATAGAGATCGAACAGCTTGCCGCGGTGGCGGATCTCTTCCTCCGCCATGCCGGAGAGGACGGCGGCGGAAGCCGGAAACGGGTCGGCCAGTCCTTCGCCGAATCCGTGGTAGATGCGGCTGTCTTCTTCCTCGTTCGAAATGGCAAGCGCCAGAATCTCCCGTTCGGTCAAATCCGCAAATTGCTTCACTGCTGCCTCGTGCCCCGGAATGTTTTCAAGTTTTGGCAAGAGGGCCGCTATGATGCAAGGATCATGCGAGGACGAATTGCGAAATCGCTGTTGGTGGGGGCTCGCGCGTCATGAATTTCCAGCGTTTGCGCCGCGGTTTCGAGCCCGCGCTGCGCCGGTTGCTTCACCTGTACTGGCGGGTCGCCCGCGGCATGACGCTGGGCGTGCGGGGTCTGGTGCTCGACGGCGACAATCGCGTGTTTCTGGTCAAGCACAGTTATGTAGCGGGCTGGCATCTGCCCGGCGGCGGTGTCGAGGTCGGCGAGACATTCTGGACGGCCTTGCAGCGGGAATTGATGGAGGAGGGACGAATCGAGATTTCAGGTGAACCGGTGCTGCACGGCATTTTCCTCAACAGCCATGTCTCGCCACGCGATCACGTCGCGGTCTATGTCATCAGGAATTTCCGGCAGGGTCGCAAGCCCGAACCCAATCGCGAGATCATCGATTGCGGCTTCTTCGCCGCCGACGCCCTGCCGCCAGAGACCACGGCCGGCACGCGGCTCAGGATTGCAGAGGTTCTCGATCATGCACCGCCGATACTCACCTGGCGCCGCTGACCGGATCGATCGCCATATTGGCGGCGGGCGATGGACCACGCCAGCCGCAAATGCTATCCCGCGTCTCCCATGTCCGATCTGTCCCTTACCGTCCTGACCGAGACCGCCAATGACGCGCAGGCCATCGAGCGTCTGCACGAACGCACCTTCGGTCCCGGCCGTTTCGTGCTGAGCGCATACCGGCTGCGTGAGCACGTCGATCATCTGCTCGAGCTGTCCCTTACCGCCCGCATCGGCACGCTGCTGGTGGGCTCGGTCAGGCAATTACCGGTCTGTATCGGCGACACGTCGGCGCTGCTGCTCGGGCCGCTGACGGTCGAGCCGCCGTTCCGCGGCCGCGGGATCGGCCGCGCGCTGCTTGATCGCGCGCTCGGCGAAGCGCGGGCGAAGGGACATCGTCTCGTGATCCTGGTCGGCGACGAGGCTTATTACAGTCGCGTCGGCTTTCAGACGATTCCGAAAGGGCAGGTCGACATGCCAGGCCCGGTCGATCGGGCGCGTCTATTGGTCTGCGAACTGGTGCCCGGCGCGTTCGAGGGCGTATCCGGCATGATCCGGCCCGACTGGAGCCTGGCGCGGGGGGCCGCGGCGGGAAGCTGAGACCGGCGCCCTTTGCCGTCGGCGATCTTGCGTTTGTTACTTCCGTCATGCCCGTGCTTGCCACGCGCATCCACGACTTTAACGGCGTTTAGCAGAAAAAGACAAAGTCGTGGATGGCTGGAATAAATCCGGCCATGACGATGACCCGCTCAATACTTCACGTTCGCAAACAGCCGCACGCCCAGTCCGGGCAGCAGCACCTCGTCCTTGTTGTAGGAAACGGCGTTGCGAATCTCCTCGTTCAGCAGATTGTCGCCGACGAGACCTACCGTAACCTTCTGCGCTCCCCACCAATCATTCTTGAGAAGAGTGGTCGTGTAGCTGACCTCGACCCGCAGCCGGTTATAGCCGGGAGTTGGCGTCTCTACGCCGCTCACGTCGTTCTGCGCGAAAGCATGGAGTAGGTTGACGCGAGCCAGCCAGTTGGCGTCATGGTAGTAGACGCCTCCCCCTACGCGCTGCGGCGGAATTCGCGGCACGTTGGTCCCATCCGTGAAGGTCGCGCGAACGATGTCGTACTGTCCCTCGATACCGAACAGGCCGCTCCAGACAGGCAAGACGTCATATTGAAACTGGAATTCGCCGCCGCGGAAAATGGCATCGGTTTGAGAGTAGATGGCCTGGTTCAATTCCAGACCTGGCCCGGCAGCGCATTCCGTTTCGTCGCAGGTGTTGCCGGTCAGACGCCGGTAGATGAAGCCGTTGAATCGCGTGTAGTAGCCGGTCAATTCGAACCGTAGCGGCCCGGTCGCACGGCGCAATCCTGCCTCGATCGACTTTGCGGTTTCAATGCCAAGGTTCGGATTTCCGATGTCGAAGGTTTCCGTCGCATCATGCGCACCGCGCGAGAACAATTCGGCCGGCTTTGGCGCGCGTTCGACGTATTGTCCGGTCAGGCTGGCTACGAGATTCCAGGGCAGGTTCTGAATCAGGCCGACGCTGGCACTTGCCGGCGTAAAGTTCAGGGCCCGTGACGTTGCTGCGCCGATCGCGCCCGGATCGGTGGTGAGGTCGAACTGTTCAGGGATGGCGCTCGGAGTCGAACCGTTGAGGTTCACGTGTTCGATCCGGCCAGCGACTTGTGCCTTGGTCGTATCGCTGAACTTGAACTCGTTGAACATATAGCCGGCGAGCCGGCCGTTCCGGTTCGGATCCCACAGGCCGTTCAGCGGGCTGAATGGATCGTCCGGGCTCGAAGCGGTCAGTTCCTGATGCGCCGCCTGGACGCCCACCGCGGTCGTCAGGGCAGCGAAGCGCAGGTTGAACGGGGCGAACTGGACTTCCAGCCGGCCGTCCTGCTCCTTGTTGGTGAAGGTCTGGCGAACGCCGTCGCTGGCGGGATCGGCCGCGTTGGCAAGGCCGAGTTCATTGTGCTTGTAGTCGGTGGCACCGACCCAGAATCGGATGGCGTCGACCGCGGCCGCATCGGGGCGATATTCGCCCTTTGCCGTGAACTTGGTCTGACGCGCGTCGATCCGGGTGCCGAGCTCTTCGCCCTCTCGGCCCGGAATGTGGTACAGGCTGTTGTTCTGTGTCACCGCCGCGCCGACGAACCCGCCGTCGAACAGGTACGAACCGCCGACCGAACCTCCGTTCGAGTCGGCCGCGGTATTTTTCTGCACACCGCCCGGGATCGCATAGTCCTCGGTCCGCCGAGCGAAAGCGTCGGCATGGATGGCAAAACCGCCGCCGCCGGCATCGAGCAGAACCCCGCCCTCGCGGCCATTGTCCACGCTCGACACCGCTCCCCGGGTCTCCAAGCTCACGCAGCCAGGGGGCGTCGACAGTTGCGGCGCCTTGACGGCGTAGCCGTAGGTCTGCGTTGTCAGCGGCGGCGCGCACGGCGAGGTTTCGGGAATGCGATTGTTGCTGGCGTTGACGACGCCGCCGATCGCCGTCGAGCCGTAGCGCAGCGTGGCCGGGCCGCGGATCACCTCGACCTGATTGGTCGAAAGCGGATCGATTGGCACGAAATGGTCCTCGCCGAGATCGGACGCGCCATTGCTCCCGATGCCGTTCTCCACGATGCCGACACGATTGACGTCGAGCCCGCGAATGATGGGCCGGCTCGATGCGCCCGGCGCGAACGAGGAGCCGGTGATGCCCGGCTTGTTGTTGAGCAGATCGCCCAGCGTCGCTGCCCCGTTACGCCGAATTTCTTCGTTGGGGACCACGGTCACGGTCGCGAATTGATCGGTCACGATGGGTAACGTGCCGGGCAAGTTGGCGGGGGGCGACGGCGGCGTCGGCGCGCTGGCAACCTCGGGCCGCGGTGCGGTGGATGGACGTGTGGTCGTGCCGCGACGGGCCGTGTGCGTAGGCTTCGCTCTGGAAGGCCGTGCGCGGCGCACGATGGGACTGGGCGCGTTGACCACAATCCCGGGCAGGGCGGTCTGAGCCGAGGTTTCAGCGGGGATCGTCATGACGCCAAGGGCCGGAAGCGCGACAGCGCACAGGCCCGCGATGGCGAGAAAGCGATTGGAGGGAACTGACATCTAGCTGGTCCTGCCCTGGCCGACATTCCACCCGTAGCGATTGGGCAGCCGTCGAAGTCGATAGACAAGTTTGCGAAGCTCGTCGGCAACAGCTGCGCAGCGCACGGCTTTGCCGAGTGATCGACGTCAGGAGGCGGGAGGCGCGCGGGGCTGGAAATACGACCCGCCTGGATTCGAGGTGATTGAATTCGGCGTCGGTGGTCAGATAGAGGAAATGATACGCCTCGGGCAGCAGCAGCACCGGAGGTTCGGTGAACAGCACCGTGCCCGCCAGCGCCATGACCGCGCAGATCGCGCAGTGATCGCTGTCCTGATCGTGGCCGCGCGGGCTTGACCGGATTTGTGGCCAACGGTTTGGCGGAATCCGCGGCGGCTGCGTCTTGTGCAGACAGCTTTTTGCCGGCGAGATGTTGGACTGCCGCCCCGACATCGCTTGCCTGCACGGGCGCAAGAGCCGCGAGCGCCGCAGCGCCGTGATGATGGCCGAATGACAGCACGAACTGGATCGCAAGCGCGAGCAGCGCGAGCCGCGATCCATGTTTGATGTTAGATCGGAACCACTTCATCGCCACGCATGCCCCGCATCGCAGAGGTCGGGTATTCCCGAAAACTCGCGATGTAATAATATAACATCGCAGGGATCGCCGTCGCTGTCAACGGGGATATGTCAGCGCCCCTCGCGCAGCCATGTCGCGGCGAAGGCGCCGAGCAGCAGCAACAGGCCGATCAGCCCGGCGAACACCGGCAGCACGCCGACGCCGCGGACCACGCTGGCGTCGCGCATCCGCACGCCCATCCAGCCGTCGCCCCGAAACACGCTCGAGGCATGAACCGGAACGATGCGTGGAACGTCGACGCCCGAGCCATCCGCGATTCGCCGGGCATCGCCGCCGCTGGCTTGCGCGAGCGGCGTGAGCTCGTCGACGGTCGAGGTCACCTCGGAGAATTCCTTCGGATTGACCGGGCCGACATTGACCAGCGCCTTCAGCGTGCCGTCGGTCGCCTGCCACAATCCGAGTTCGTCGGCCGTCAATGTCGCTTTCCAGAGGCCGGGTTCGGCGGCGCTGAGCGTCAGTTCGCGTGTCTTGCCGGAGGGCGACGTCACAACGACCGGCGCGACGCTGTCGGCCATGGTCTGGCGCTGCACGACCAGATCCTTGCCGCTGGACCTGCAAGACGCAATGCTTCTTCATCGAGTTCGGGCTGCTTCATCAACCAGTGCGACATTCGCCGCAGCAGATCGAGATGCGGGCCGCCGCCCTCATAGCCGCGCGCCCACAGCCAGATGTGATCCGACAACAGCAGTGCGACGCGGCCTTCGCCATAGCGCGACAGCAACAGCAGCGGTTTGCCGTCGGCGCCGGTCATGACTGGCGGCACCGACGTGTTGCGGGTGTCGACCTCGCGGAAAAACCGGCTCCAGTGCGGCGGGTCGCTCGCGGACCCTTCGAGCCCGCGCGTGACCGGATGACGTTTGCCCGTATCGACTCAGGCGCGCGTGGAACGGCTTGTCGGTGACGCCGACGGGCTCGGCGGGCAGCACCGTATCCAGCGGCGTTCGCCAGATGCTGGTGGTCGAGGCGTAATCAGGGCCGGCCGAGACCAACATCGCGCCGCCTGCGCGCACGTAACGCGCGATGTTGTCGAAATAGGCGATCGGCAGCACGCCCTGACGCGCGTAGCGGTCGAAGATGATCAACTGGAATTCGTTGATCTTCTGCTGGAACAGTTCGCGCGTCGGAAATGCGATCAGCGACAGTTCGTTGATCGGCGTGCCGTCCTGCTTCTCGGGCGGACGCAGGATCGTAAAGTGAACCAGATCGACGCTGGGGTCCGATTTCAGCAAATTGCGCCAGGTGCGCTCGCCCGAATGCGGCTCGCCCGATACCAGCAGCACGCGCAGCTTGTCGCGGACGCCGTCGATCGGCACCACGGCGCGATTGTTGACCGGCGTCAGTTCGTTCTCAAGCGGCGAGGCCTCGATCTCGACGATGTTCTGCCCCGCGTGCTTGATGGCGACATCGACGTTGATGGTCTGGCCGCTCAGAACGGTGCGCTCGCTGATAACCTCGCCGTCGCGGCGCACGGCCACTTTCGCTCGCTCGTTGCTGACGCCCTGGTCGTCGAGCCGGTAGGTGATGGTCTGGGTCTGGCCGACGATACCGAAACGCGGCGCCGCGATGATCGCGATGCGGCGGTCGCGTTCGTCGTTGTGGCCGGTGATCAGGGCATGCACCGGAGCCTTGAATCCGAGGGCGGCGACGTTGTCCGGAATATCGTGAACGCGTCCGTCGGTGATCAGGAACGCGCCTGCGACGCGGTCGGTCGGAACGTCGGACAACGTGGAGGCGAGCGCCGAGAACAGCTTCGTGCCGTCGGTCTCGCCGTCTGCCTGGCCCGCATCGACGACGCGGACTTCAAGTCCCTTGATCTGCTTGAGGCGGTCGACCAGTGCCTCGCGGGCCTTAGTGGTCTGGTCGGTCCGGTCACCGAAATCCTGACTCGGGCTCTTGTCGACGATCACGGCGGCCACCGACGACAGCGGGTCGCGCTCCTCGCGGGTGAACGACGGATTGGCGAGCGCGAGCAGAATCAGTGCCAGCGCCGCCACGCGCACCGCCGCGCCACGCGCGCGGCCGATCACGCAGCAGCACCGCGATCGTGGCGATCGCAGCGAGCGCGGTCCACAGCACGGCCATGGGAACGAGGGGCGTAAAGGCGATGCCGTACTGCATGCTGTGACCCTATTGCCCCAGCCGTTCGATCAGCGCCGGCGCGTGGACCTGATCGGCCTTGTAGTTGCCGGTCAGCGTGTACATCACGATGTTGACTCCGGCGCGGAACGCGAATTCGCGCTGACGCGGTTCGCCCGGCGAGAGCGGCAGCATCGGCTGGCCGTCGGGCCGCATCGCCCATGCGCCGGCAAGATCGTTCGAGGTGATGATGATCGGCGAGACGCCGTCGCCGCCACGCGCCGGCCGCGACGCCGCTTCGTCGTTCTCGTCGCGCGGCAGCGCTTCGACCCAGGTCTGGCCGGTGGTAAAGCGGCCCGGAAAATCGCGCAGCAGATAGAACGTCTTGGTCAGCACGTGCTCGCGCGGCACCGGCTCAAGTTCGGGGACATCGAGCGATGAAAGGATGTTGCGCAGTTCCTGCATCCCCGGCGTTCGGGATTCGCCGCCTGGTCCTGGCGGCGTATCGATCGCATCACGGGTATCGAACAGAACGGTGCCGCCTTGTTTCATGTAGGCGTCGATTTTGTTGAGGGCGCTTTGCGGCGGCTTCGGCACGCCGGGCACGACCGGCCAGTAGATCAGCGGGAAGAACGCCAGTTCATCACGCGCCGGGTCAATACCGACCGGCTCGCCGGCTTCCAGCGCTGTGCGCTGCGCGAGGAACAGCGTCAATCCGCTCAGTCCAGCCTTGACGATGTTGTCGACGTCGGCGTTGCCGGTCACGACGTAGGCCAGCCGCGTTTGTGAGGTGGCCTTCATCGCAAACTCGTCGCTCGCGCTGTCGGCGCGCGAGGGTGATGGCGCCATCGCGATCATCGGCAACGCAAGCGCAAAAGCCAGCGCAGCGTGGGCGGTGCGGCGCCGTAGTAGCGCGGCAAAGCCGCCGCCAAGCAGCGCCACGATGATCGCATCGATCAGAAACAGCGCAAGCGACGATGACAGCAGGATGCCCCTGAGATCGCGCGGCTCGGCATTGGTGAAGCTCGCGCGCCGCGCCTGCAGTGTCGACGTGTCGAGCGGAGCGATCCGGTCTGTCGCCGCAAGCGTGTTGACGGAAATCGGCCCGTCGGCCGGCCCGTAAAATCCGGGCGGGTGCTCGACGGTGCCGCGGCCGCGGTAATCGACGGGCAGAGGCTTCGCTGTCGGGGGCGGAGGTCCGAAGGCGCCGAAACCGTCGAGCGTTCGCAGCGGCGCGACAGTTTCCGCCTTGGTATCCGTGTTGGCCGTCTTGCCGGTATTCGCGGTATACCCGGAGGCATCGACGATCCGTCGCAGCATCTCGACGAAGGTGCCGGACATCGGCAAATCGGACCAGCGCATGTCGGCGCTGATGTGGAACAGCACCAGAAGGCCTTTGCCGCGATGCTCGCCAGTCACCAGCGGCGTTCCGTCGATAAGGGACGCCCAGCTCTTTGCCGCCAGCGCCGCATCCGGTTCAGCCAGCACCTGCCGGCTGACGGTGACGTCCTTCGGCACCGCAAGGCCCGCGAACGGCCCATCCGCCGCGAAGGCAGCGAGATGCTGCGGCTTCTCCCATGTCAGGCTGCCGCCGAGACTGCGGCCGCCGTGCCGCAATTTCACCGGCACCAGGTCGTCGTCGGCCTGCGCCAGACGCGGCCCCGCGAACCGCACGAGCACGCCGCCATGGTCGAGCCACGTGTCGATGCGTTGGCGCAGTTCAGGCGACAGCGCGCCGACGTCGGCCATCACGATCATCGGCAGCTTCTGATCCAGAAACTGGGTGACGACCTGCTGCGGGGCGCCCTTGTCGGCGGGCCGCACATCGGCGAACGGCGCCAGCGCGCGCGTCAGATAAAACGTCGAGGCAAGCAACGGCTGCGCGGTGTCCGTGCTCGATCCGCTGACCACGCCGATGGCGCGGCGGCGCCAGCGCTTGTCGAGCAACTGCACCGCGCCCGCGGATCGTTCGCCCGCGATTTCCAGCCGGGCGATATCATTGCGCAACTCCAGCGGCAGGTCGAACGCGGCTTCGGTTTCGCGGTCCTGCGGCGGAAACGCATAGTGCGTCTCGCCGATCGGCGACCCCTTCTGGTCGAGGGCCCGGACGACGCCGGCCGGCGGGCCGTTGGCGGTGGCGCGCAGCACCTTCACAGTCATTCTAGCCGCGGCATTTTCGGCCGCGACCAGCGCATGCGCCGGCGGCGCGCCGCCTTCGAAGATGGTCAGGGAACGGTCGCCGATCAACTTGCGAAGGCCGTCGACGAATTCCGCCCCACGTCCGCTGTCGATGCCATCGGACAGCCACACGATGTCGCTGTCGCCGGCCGCCTTCAGGAAGCGTTCGAGCGCCGGCAGCGTCTCGACGCGCTCGACCGCGTGGGGTTTCGGTGCAAGCTGTCGCAACGCCACGCGCGCGGTTCCCGCCGGCATCAGCGTGATGTCGCGCGATGGCTCCGAAAGAGGAACGATGGCGACGCCGCGCCGGTCGTTGTCGGCATCGGCGATCAGTTCGTCCGCGGCCGTGATCCGCGTCTCCCAGCTCGATGCGGCGCTCCAGCCATCGTCGAGCAGGATCGTCAATGGCGCGGTACTGCGAGCCGCGCCGGCTTTGGGATTCCAGACTGGTCCGGCGGCGGCGAAGATGACCAGCGCCGCGGCCAGCAGCCGCAGTGCCGTCAGCCACCATGGAGTGCGCGATGGCGTTTCTTCCTTCGGCGCGATGTCGAACAGCAGTCGCGTCGGCGGAAAATCGATCCGCCGTGGGCGCGGCGGCATCACCCGCAACAGCCACCAAAGTAGCGGCAGGCTGAGCAGGCCGAGCAGCATCAGCGGTTGAAGAAATGACAGCGGGAGCGCCGACATCATGCCGGGCGTCCCGCTTTGATCGGGCTGGCTCCGGCGCCCTTGCTCGCCATCATGCCGCCGTGGAGGAATAGCAGCAGTTCGGCTGCGGAGCGGTCGGTGGTGTGGGTCGAGAACAGCCAGTCGAGCGTCTTGGTCTCCGCGCGGATCTGGTCGCGATGTAGTGCGACACGCGCGACGTAGTCGCGGGCCCATCGTTCGGCGCGGCCCGCGGTGATGACGCTGCCGTCCTCGGGCTCAACGAACTCGACGCGTCCCGAATAGGGAAACGTTTCCTCGGCGGGATCGACCACCTGCAGCAGCGTACCGTGCGCGCCGGAAGTCGACAGCCCGGCGAGCATAGTCCGGATCTCGGCGATCGGCGACCAGAAGTCCGACAGCACCACGATCTCCGACCGCGCCGACGGCACGAACGATGGCGGCAAGCTGGTTCGCGTGAGATCATCGTGCAGGATCGCCTGCGCCATCTTGTCGATGACGTTGCGACTCGCGGTCGGGTTCATCAACCCGGGAACGCCGACGCGTTCGCCGCCTGCCACCAGCAACTCCGCGAGTGCGAAGGTCACGATCAGGGCGCGCTCGAGCTTGCTGTCGCGCGCCTGTCGGGACGCGAAGGCCATCGACGCCGAGCGGTCCGGCCACACCCAGACCGTATGCGCGGCTTCCCACTCATGCTCGCGGACGTACAGATGATCGTCGCGCGCGGAGCGGCGCCAGTCGACATTCTGCGAGGGCTCGCCGGACACGAACCGGCGATACTGCCAGAAACTTTCGCCGGCGCCGGCGCGGCGGCGTCCGTGCAGGCCGTGAATCACATTGGCGGCGATGCGGCGGGCTTCCAGCACGAGACGCGGCAGCGACGCCGCCAACGTGCGGCTTTCACCATCGGCACGTCTGACTGCTTCGATTTCCTGCCTGACATGCTCGGCCGCCGCGACCATCAACCGATCCGCGTCTTCAGTTGTCTGATCACATCCGGAATTGTCCGGCCCTCGGCGCGGGCGGAGAAGGTCAGCGCCATGCGATGCTTGAGCACAGGCTCGGCGAGATCGAGCACGTCGTCGATCGATGGCGCAAGCCGTCCATCCAACAGCGCGCGGGCGCGCACTGCAAGCATCAACGACTGGCTGGCGCGGGGACCCGGTCCCCATGCGATCAGCTTTCCGGCTTCGCCGCCCTCCGGGCCCGGACGTGCGGACCTGACGAGTGAAAGGATGGCTTCGACCACGCTGTCGCCGACCGGCAGCCGCCGCACCAGCCGCTGCGCCGCGAGCAGGACATCGGCGTCCATCGCGGCCTTCGCCAGCGTTTCCTCGGCGCCGGTGGTCTCGAACAGGATGCGGCGTTCCGCGTCGCGATCCGGGTAGTCGACATCGATCTCCATCAGGAAGCGGTCGAGCTGCGCTTCCGGCAGCGGATAGGTGCCTTCCTGCTCCAGCGGATTCTGCGTTGCCAGCACGTGAAACGGTTTCGGCAGGTCGTGACGCGCGCCGGCCACCGTGATGTGCTGCTCCTGCATCGCCTGCAGCAGCGCCGATTGCGTGCGCGGGCTGGCGCGGTTGATTTCGTCGGCCATCAGGAGTTGGGCGAACACCGGTCCGGCGATGAAGCGGAACGAGCGCTTGCCGGCGCCGCTCTCGTCCAGCACCTCGGCGCCGAGGATGTCCGACGGCATCAGGTCCGGCGTGAACTGGACGCGCTTGGCGTCGAGTCCGAGCGTGACGCCCAGCGTTTCCACCAGCTTGGTCTTGGCGAGACCGGGAACGCCGATCAGGAGCGCATGGCCGCCGGAGAGGATCGTCACCAGTGTGTTTTCGATGACGCGGTCCTGGCCGAAGATGACGGTGGAAATCGCCTCTCTGGCCGCGCGAATTTGACCAGCGACCTGCTCGGCCGAACGGACGATCACGTCTTCCAGTTTCTCGACGCCTTTGTCCGTTGCAGAGTCTGCGACAGCCATCCGTCACTCCTTGCGCGAAGCCGCGCCATTTGCGTCGTCATGCCATGAACTTCATGCTAAACTTGTGCGAAGGCCATGTATTCGTTGAATGAAACTATCCCCACATTATCGGGGTTTCGAGCTATGAACGGCATCACGATGTGGCGAGTTGACGTTCCGACTTCGGCGCCCGACGTGCACTCATTGGGCTTACACCCTTTGTGACGTAACAGCCGACCAACCTCGGGGTAAACCATGGCGAAGCAAGGGCAGACCGCGCACCGGACGCTGGACGGGCTGACGACCGCCGCGCGTGATGCCGCGACTGCTCCCGGCAAGGGTCTCCCGCCGGTGCATCTGTGGAACCCGCCGTTTTGCGGCGATCTGGACATGCGAATCGCCACCGACGGCACGTGGTTTTACATGGGGACACCGATTGGCCGGCCGGCGCTGGTGCGGCTGTTCTCCACCATCCTGAAACGCGAGGACGGCAAGCACTTTCTGGTGACTCCCGTGGAGAAGGTCGGCATTCGCGTCGATGACGCGCCCTTCCTCGCCGTCGAGATGGTCGGGGACAAGGACGAGCACGGCCGGCTGCTCCGGTTCCGCACCAATGTCGATGATTGGGTGCCGTGCGATTCCGCGCATCGGCTGCGTTTCGAGACGGCCGAGTATGGCGGGCTGAAGCCCTATCTGCACGTTCGGGCTGATCTCTGGGCCAAGGTGACCCGTGCGCTGTATTACGATCTTGTTGAGATGGGCGAGCAGCGAATGATCGATGGCCGCATGATGTTCGGGATCGAATCGGGCGGCGCCTTCTTCGCGATGGCGGATGCGGAGCAGGTGAGGGTCGCAGGTTGAACGAGCCGATGATGAAGACCGGCGCCGCGACGGTCGACGTAGGCACGACGGAATTCTTCGACCGTGCCCGGGCGCGGCTGCGGTTCGACATTCCGCCTGGGCTCACCGACGCCAGTGTCGTTCCGCTGACCGGCGACCGGGACAACGATTTCATGTTGCAGGCGATCGCGCAGGAAAAGCCGGTCCGGCCGGCGGCGGTGCTGATTCCGGTCGTGGCGCGCGACGAACCGACCGTCTTGCTGACGCAGCGGTCCGCCCATCTCAACGAACACGCCGGCCAGATCGCATTTCCTGGCGGCAAGATCGAAGCGACCGACGCCTCGCCGGTTGACGCCGCGCTGCGCGAGGCGTGGGAAGAGGTCGGGTTGCCGCGTGACTTCGTCGAACCGATCGGCTATCTCGATCTCTACGGCACGAGCTTCGGCTTCCGCATTCTGCCGACGGTGGCGCGGGTGAGGCCGGGGTTCGATCTCCGCATCGATGCGGGTGAAGTGGAGGATGCGTTCGAGGTGCCGCTGTCGTTTCTGATGAACCCGCTCAACCACAAACTCGGCCAGAAGGAATTCCGCGGCAGGCAGCGCTCGTTCTACGAGATGCCGTTCGCGGAGCGCCATATCTGGGGTGCAACGGCCGGGATCCTGCGCGTGCTGTACGAGCGGATCTATCTTAAATGATCCGTCCGGTGCTGTACGAAATCGGAATTTTCCTGATCCCCTTCGCGATTTACGCGGCGTTATCTGGTCGCGACCCGTTCGGGCTTTCTGTCCACGGCCTTGTGGCCGGTGCACGTCGTCGCAAGGCTCACGCTTGGAGCCCTGTTGCTGGTTGTCGTCAGTTTCATCCTGCTGGCGAATTTCTCGGGCGCGCCGCCGGATTCGACCTACATTCCGGCGCATATCGAGAACGGCAGGTTCGTGCCCGGGGCCGAGAAATGAGCGAGGTTTGCTCGCTGCGCGGCGCGTCGTGGCTCACGACGGGCGGCGCGGCGCGCACCCTCGCGCTGCTCGATGGAAACGGCGAGGAGGCACGTGTTGTCGGCGGCGCCGTGCGCAACGCCTTGATGGACCTGCCCGTCGGTGAGATCGACATCGCAACCACGGCGCTGCCCGACGAGGTGATCCGGCGCGCCGCCGCCGCCCGCATCAAGAGCATTCCGACCGGCATCGAGCATGGCACCGTCACGCTGGTCGTCGATGGCCGGCCATTCGAGATCACGACGCTGCGCGAAGACGTTGAAACGTTCGGCCGCAAGGCCAAGGTCGCATTCGGCCGCGACTGGACGCGCGATGCCGAGCGCCGCGATTTCACCATCAACGGCCTGTCAGTCAGCGGCGATGGCACGGTGTACGACCATGTCGGCGGACTAGACGACATTGCGGCAAGGCGCGTGCGCTTCATCGGCGATCCCGATCGGCGCATCGCGGAGGATTACCTGCGTATTCTCCGTTTCTTCCGCATTCACGCCGCCTACGGCGCAGGCGACCCCGACCAGGCCGGCTATCTCGCCTGCATCCGGGGCCGCGCCGGACTTGCGACGCTGTCGGCCGAGCGCTTGCGGGCGGAGATGCTGAAGCTGCTGGTCGCGGATGGCGCCGTAGAGGCTCTTGTCGTGATGGGGGATGGCGGCCTGCTGCTGGCCATTCTCGGCGGCGTCACCTTTAGCGGGCCGCTCGCGGCGATGATCGCCGCCGAGCACACGCTGGGACTCACGCCGGATCCGATCCGCCGGCTCGCAGCGCTCGCGGTATCGGTCACTGAAGACGCACGCCGGATAGCGCAGCGGCTGCGGCTATCCAATGCCGAGGCCAAACAACTGGATTCGATGGGCCATCGCTGGTGGCGGCTCGGCGGCATGGACGAGGCGACCGCGCGGCGCCGGCTGTATCGGCTTGGCGCGCCGCGCTACCGCGACCGCCTGATGCAGGGCTGGGCGCGGGCTGGGCGCGATGCCGATCCGGCCTTGTGGCAAAGCCTCGTCGACTCTGCCGCAGCGGTGGCAGCCGCCGGCGTTCCCCTTGAAGGCGGCGGATTTCGTCGCTCGTGGAATTGCAGAAGGTCTGGCACTCGGACACGTTCTGACGATCGCGGAAGATGCCTGGCTTGCAGCGGATTTCCCGCTCGATTCCGCGCAGCTTGCGGCGATTGCCGACCAGACCGTCGCACGCTTCAGGCGCGATCACCGGTTGTAAGCGCGGTCGCGAGCGTCGGAAGTTTTAAGCTGTACGGGTCGTCCCGAACGCTGCGAAGTGGCGCTTCGGAATCTCGACACGAGGACTTGCCAAACATTGCGACGCGCCGTCATGGCCACTTCACCTCGGGCGGCATCGAGGACAGGATCGAGTTGACGTTGCCGCCGGTCTTCAGCCCGAAGATGGTGCCGCGGTCATAGAGCAGATTGAATTCGACGTAGCGTCCGCGCCGGATCAGTTGCTCCTCGCGATCCGCCGCGGTCCATGGCGTCTTGAAGTTGCGGCGCACGAGTTCGGGATAGGCCTTGAGAAGCGCTCGTCCGACCTCCTGCGTGAAGGCGAGGTCGGCGTCCCAGTCGCCGCTGTCATGCCAGTCATAGAAGATGCCGCCGATGCCGCGCGCTTCCTTGCGATGCGGCAGATAGAAATACTCGTCGCACCAGGTCTTGTATTTGTCGTAAGCCGCGATGGTGGAGTGGGCATCGCAGGCGGACTTCATCGCCGCGTGAAACGCGAGGCTGTCGGCATCCTCCTGCGTGCGCCGCCGCTCGAGCACAGGCGTCAGGTCGGCACCGCCGCCGAACCACGCTTTCGTCGTTACCACGAAGCGCGTGTTCATGTGGACGGCGGGAATATGCGGATTGTGCATGTGAGCGATCAGCGAGATGCCTGACGCCCAGAATTTTGGATCGTCCGCGGCCCCGGGAATTTGCGCGCGAAATTCCGGCGCGAATTCGCCATGCACGGTCGAGCAATGCACGCCGACCTTCTCGAACAGTCGCCCGTACATCATCGACATCACGCCGCCGCCACCCGGCTGGCCGGTATGATCGGTGCGCTCCCATGGCGTGCGGACGAAGCGCCCCGCGCTGCCGGGGTAAAGCGAGGCGGGCGCATCATCCTCAAGCTGTCTCGAAGGCCGTGCAAATCTGGTCGCGCAGGCTCTCGAACCATGCGCGGGCGCGGATTTTGTGGTTTTCGTTAACGGACATATCCATGGAGCGGCCTGTGGGTGCGGACGAATTTGTCGAGCGGGCAACCCATATCCGTTATCCAGCCGGCTCTCAATGTCCGCCGGGCTTCCTTAGCGCAGGATGGCATCCAAGCGAGCGTTTTGAACGGCGGCGAAGCATCATCCCTGTGGGCCGAAATAGGTGCAGCTCTCGCCGCAACTGTCGCGATGCACGCTGACGCGCGTCACTTGCCCTGCGCGCTGGACGTGGTCCCAGATGAAACGCGCCAGATTCTCCAGCGTCGGCGGGCCGAGTTCTTCGACGTCGTTGAGAAGTTTATGATCGAGCTTCTTCCGGACCTTGACCATGCTGCGCTCGAGCAGCCCGAGATCGAGCACCATGCCGGTCGCGGGATCGGGCGTACCGCGGACGCTCACTTCGGCGCGGAACGAATGGCCGTGGATTTCCATGGTCGCGTCCCCAAATGTCGTTCCCGGCAGCGAATGCGCAGCCTCAAAGAGGAACGATTTCGTCAACTCCCACATTCGTCAAACCTGCCTGTCTTTCGATGCCGTCATTCCTTGCGGCCTCTGGATGCTTCGCCCCACGCAAATTGGCCAGCGTCATATTGTCGCGAGTTCGCCATTCCATTCCTACCTGATCCCGAGCGTCTTGTGCGTCTGCAGGCTGAGCCGCCACTGCGGATGCTGCAGGCAATAGTCGATGGCGCGCGCGGTGTTCTCAGCCGCGTCCGGTCCGTCCATCGGCTGCAGCGAGAACCGCTCGAAGGCGAGCCCTGTGAAATCCTCGGGCCGGGCATCCGCTTGCGGATAGACCAGCTTGAGTTCGTGACCTTTGGTGACGCGCAGATCGGCGCCGGCCTTCGGGCTGACGCAGAGCCAGTCGATACCGTCCGGCGGCGCGATGGTGCCATTGGTCTCGATGCCGATCTCGAAGCCGCGGGCATGCAGGGCGTCGACAAATGCCTTGTCCACTTGCAACAGCGGCTCTCCTCCGGTCAGCACCACGTAACGATTGGTCGGTCCCGTCCATTGCGCGGCGATGCTGTCGGCCAGTGCATCCGCGGTGGCGTAGCGGCCGCCCAGCGTCCCATCCATGCCCACAAAGTCCGTGTCGCAGAACCGGCAGATGGCGGAGGCGCGGTCTTCCTCGCGGCCGCTCCACAGATTGCAGCCTGCGAAGCGACAGAATACCGCAGCCCGGCCGACATGGGCGCCTTCGCCCTGCAGGGTCAGAAAAATCTCTTTGACCGCGTAGCTCACGAAATTCTTTCCTGGGTGGCCGGCCCTGCCTGCCGCAAAGCCTCGCCCAATGCCATCGCGGCCGCCATGGCGACGTTCAGCGAGCGTAAGCCTGCCCTAACAGGTATCACCAGACGGGCATCCGCGGCAGCGGCGATGGCGTCCGGAACTCCGGCGCTTTCACGCCCGAACAACAGGATATCGGTATCGGCATAGTGATGCTCCAGATAGGGCTGCGTTCCCTTGGTCGTAAACAGCACCAGCCGGCCGCTATCCCCGGCGCGCCATTGCTGGAATTTCGGCCAGGAGTTGTGGCGCACGATCGTGACCTGATCGAGGTAATCCATGCCCGCTCGGCGGAAATGGCGATCGGAGACCGGAAATCCGGCCGGCTCGATGATGTGCGCCTCCACATCGAGGCAGGCACACAGGCGGAGAATTGTCCCCGTGTTCTGCGGAATGTCGGGCTGAAAAAGCGCAATCCGCATTCGCTCATGGCCCTCCCGATCCCGTAAAATTTGGCCGGAAAATTCGCGGCCGCCGGTAGACGTTGTGCATCGCACGAAAGGGGTGGCGGGCTTGCGCTTAATCGGCGACGGTGCCAATAGAACGGCCGCTCGCAAGATGCATCGCCGGAGTGGTTACACCAATAGCAGACAAGACCGGTAGCGGATAAGAAAGGATTGGGAATCGTGACGACATCGTCTTCTCCAGGACAAAGCCGCCGTGATTTCCTTTTCGTGGCGACCGGCGCAGCCGCCGCCGTCGGCGCAGCCGCCACCGTCTGGCCGCTGGTGTCCCAGATGAACCCGGACGCCTCCACCATTGCCGCCGGCGCTCCCATCGACGTCGATCTGGCCCCGATCGCCGAAGGGCAGGACATCAAGGTGTTCTGGCGCGGTAAGCCGATCTACATCATGCATCGGACAGCCAAGCAGGTTAAGGAAGCGCAGTCGGTCAGCCTGTCCAGCCTGCCCGATCCGCAGCCGGATTCGGCGCGCGTCAAGGAAGGCCACGACCAGTGGCTCGTCGTGATCGGCATCTGCACCCATCTCGGCTGCATTCCGATTGCGCACGAAGGCAACTACGACGGCTTCTTCTGCCCGTGCCACGGCTCGCAATACGACTCCTCGGGTCGTATTCGCCAGGGGCCGGCGCCGCTCAATCTTCCCATCCCGCCCTACGCCTTCCTCTCCGACAGCAAGATCAAGATCGGATAAGGCCGAAAAGACCTGAACCGAGCGCGTGGCTTCATTCCTCAGGATCGCATCATGAGCGGACCATCCAACTTTCAGCCGCAGAATCCCGTCATCAAATGGATCGAGCGGCGTCTGCCGATCTTCGGCCTCGTCCATTCCTCGTTCGTCGCCTATCCGACGCCGCGCAACCTGAATTACTGGTGGACGTTCGGCGGCATCCTCTCGTTCATGCTCGCGGTGCAGATCGTGACCGGCGTGATCCTGGCGATGCATTACACGCCGGAAGCGACTATGGCCTTCAATTCGGTGGAAGGCATCGTTCGCGACGTCAACTACGGCTGGCTGCTGCGCTACCTGCACTCGAACGGCGCCTCGATGTTCTTCATCGCCGTCTACATCCATATGCTTCGCGGCCTGTATTACGGCTCCTACAAGGAACCGCGTGAGATCCTCTGGATCCTCGGCGTCATCATCTACCTCTTGATGATGGCGACCGGCTTCATGGGTTACGTGCTGCCGTGGGGCCAGATGAGCTTCTGGGGCGCGACCGTCATCACCAACCTGTTCTCCGCCATTCCCTATTTCGGCGAGAGCATCGTGACCCTGCTGTGGGGCGGCTATTCGGTCGGCAACCCGACGCTGAACCGCTTCTTCTCGCTGCACTACTTGCTGCCGTTCGTGATCGCGGGCGTGGTCGTGCTGCACGTCTGGGCGCTGCATGTCGCGGGCCAGAACAATCCGACGGGCGTCGAGCCGAAGACCGGGAAGGACACGGTGCCGTTCACGCCTTACGCGACCGTCAAGGATGCGTTCGGTCTGTCCTGCTTCATTCTGTTCTATTGCTGGTTCATCTTCTACATCCCGAACTATCTCGGCGATCCCGACAACTACATCCCGGCCAACCCCGGCGTGACACCCGCGCATATTGTGCCGGAATGGTACTACCTGCCGTTCTACGCGATCCTGCGCTCGATCCCGAACAAGCTCGCGGGCGTGGTGGCGATGTTCGGCGCCATCCTGATCCTTGCCTTCCTGCCCTGGCTCGATTCGGCCAAGACCCGCTCAGTGCGCTATCGTCCGCTCGCCAAGCAGTGCTTCTGGATATTCGTCGCGGTTTGTCTGGGCCTCGGTTTTCTCGGCGCGCAGCCGCCGGAAGGCATCTATGTGATCGCCGGGCGCATCCTGACGGCGTGCTACTTCGCCTATTTCCTGATCGTGCTACCGATCCTGAGCCGTATCGAAAAACCGCGCGCCGTGCCCAATTCGATCGCCGATGACGTGCTGGCGAAAGGCCGGCGTGTGGCGTCGGTTGCCGTGGCATTCGCGACCGCCGGACTGCTGCTGGTGTTGGACGGCAGCTCGAAGGCGAGGGCTGAGGGGCACGGCACGTCGACCCCACCCTCGCTGAGTTGGTCGTTCGCCGGTCCGTTCGGGAAATTCGATCAGGGTCAACTCCAGCGCGGCTACAAGGTCTACAAGGAGGTCTGTGCAGCCTGCCATTCGATGAACCACCTGCACTATCGCAACCTCGCCGATCCGGGCGGCCCCGGTTTCACGGCGGCGCAGGCCACGACGCTGGCTTCTGAGATCAAGGTGCAGGACGGCCCGAACGACGCCGGCGAGATGTTCGAGCGGCCCGGCCGTATCGCCGACAAGTTTCCGGCTCCGTTTCCAAACGAGAACGCCGCCCGCGCGGCCAATGGTGGTGCGGCTCCGCCCGACCTGTCCCTGATGGCCAAGGCGCGAGGTTACGAGCGGGGCTTCCCGCAGTTCATCTTCGATGCCTTTACCCAATTTCAGGAAAAAGGTCCGAACTACATTCATGCCATGCTGACCGGCTTCGAGGAAAAGCCGCCCCACGGGTTCGCGCTGCCCGACGGCTCGTCCTATAACAAGTACTTCCCCGGCCATGCCATCAAGATGCCGAATCCGCTATCGGACGACCAGGTGACTTATGACGACGGGACGCCACAGAAGGTTGATCAATATGCGACGGACGTGGCTGCGTTCCTGATGTGGGCCGCCGAGCCGAAGCTCGAGGAGCGCAAGCGGATCGGTTTTCAGGTCATGATTTTCATGACCATTTTCGCCGGTCTGCTCTATTTCACCAAGAAGAGGGTCTGGGCCGCCGCGCACTGTGCACGGCGCGCTCGTCACTAAGTCAAAAAGGCTCCCGTGAGGGAGCCTTTTTCGTTGAGGCTGTTTCCCGGCTGCAACGCAGCGCGAAGCGGTGCATTGCTGAGCCGGGATCGTCGCGAAGGCGGTATTTGATGCTGTGATCCCGATTCTGCGAAGCGGCGTCGCACGCCGCATCGCGCCCGGGACACGAACCCGGCCGAGCAAATTCGCTCACCGCTTGAACAGGCCCATCACCGCCGATTTTGCCAGCGTGTTGAAGTGGAGCTGGAATCCGATCACCGCCGCCGAGGTGTCGGCGTCGGCGTTGATGTCGCCACCGACAGCGTGCACGGTGAAGAAATAACGATGCGGGTGATCGCCTTCGGGCGGGCAGGGGCCGCCATAGCCGGCGGCGCCATAATCGGTGCGGGTCTGCAGCGCACCCTTCGGCAGCTTGTCGCTCTTGGGATTGCCGGCGTCGAGCACGAGCTCCGTCACTGAGGCCGGAATATTGATCACGACCCAATGCCAGAAGCCGCTGCCGGTCGGTGCGTCCGGATCGTAGCAGGTCACGGCGAAGCTTTTCGTGCCCTCCGGCGCGCCGCTCCAGCGCAGGTGCGGCGACCGGTTGCCGCCCGCGCAGCCGAAACCGAAATCCGCCGACAGGATATGATCCTTGCCAAGATAGTCGCCGTCCTTGAAGCTGTCGCTCACAACCTTGAACGCCATGATGTTCTCCCGGGTGTTAAGTCACGGGAATAATCCAGTGTCCCGGTTCCGAAGTTCGCATGTCCTTGCAGCAACCTTTGATGCGAATTTCGGAATCAAGGGACACTAGCAACCCTATGATTCTAGTGTGGTTTGGGTTCAGAAATTCGCTTGACGGACTCGCCGGGGCAATGAAGCGAACTTCTGAACCACCACACTAGCGCGGATTCCCGACGCGCAACCGCGCTATTTGCAGTGGATTTCGATGTAGCCACAAAGGCGGCTCGCGCCCGGCCGCGAACGCTCTTGACATCGTGCTATCAGGGTGATGATTTCGCGGGCCATGAACACCGTTGTCCGCCCGTCCCGTCTCTGGTGGCCCACCTTCTAAAGGTGGCCGGTGCGATTTACTTCAATTTTGATCGTCAGGCCGTCATGCAGAGCGACGGCCTTTTTCGTTTGTCCTGTGTGGCGCTCCCTTCGCAAGTCTCGTAAGAGGAACACATGAACAGGACCGTCTTTTCGCTTCCCGCGCAGAGCGACTACATGACCGCAGGCGGTCTCGCCGTGACCCGCTCGATCGAGCATTTCAATGGCGGCAGCCGGCTCGATAATCTGATCGACCTGCTCGACCGACGCCGTGGCCTGGTGCTGTCGTCCGGGACCACGGTGCCGGGACGCTATGAAAGTTTCGACCTCGGCTTTGCCGACCCGCCGCTCAGGATTGAAACCACGGGCCTGAATTTTTCAATCGAGGCGACGAATGTCCGCGGCGAAGTGCTGGTCGCCTTCCTCGGCGACACTTTGAGCGAACCCTGTGCAGTCGTCACCGAAAAGACCGCACGCCGGATCGCCGGTCACATCGTGCGCGGCGACGCGCCGGTCGAGGAGGACCAGCGCACCCGGCGCGCCAGCGTGATGTCGCTGGTGCGCGCGTTGGTGGCGACGTTCGCGTCGGCGGCTGATCCCATGCTCGGCCTCTACGGTGCCTTCGCCTACGACCTCGTGTTCCAGATGGAAGATCTTAAGCAGAAACGGACGCGCGAGGCCGACCAACGCGATATCGTGCTCTTTGTGCCCGACTGCCTGCTGGCCTATGACCGCGCCACCGGCCGTGGCGTGGTGCTGTCGTACGATTTCGAATGGAAGGGTCGCTCGACCAAGGGCCTGCCGCACGACACGCCGAGCAGCGTCTACGCAAAGACCCGCGTCAGGGTTTTTCCGATCACGCTCCCGGCGAGTATCAGGCCACGGTGGAAACGGCGCGCGCAGCGTTCGCGCGCGGCGACCTGTTCGAGGCAGTGCCGGGGCAGCTGTTCGCCGAGCCCTGCGAGCGCTCGCCCGCCGAAGTGTTCCAGCGGCTGTGCCGGATCAATCCGTCGCCCTATGGCGGACTGGTCAATCTCGGCGACGGCGAGTTTCTGGTCGCGGCCTCGCCGGAAATGTTCGTGCGCAGCGATGGCCGCCGGGTCGAAACCTGCCCGATCTCCGGCACCATCGCGCGCGGTGCCGATGCCATCGGCGATGCCGAACAGATCCGCGAGCTGCTCAACTCCGAGAAGGACGAGTTCGAACTCAACATGTGTACCGACGTCGATCGCAACGACAAGGCGCGCATCTGCGTGCCCGGAACGATCAAAGTGCTGGCCCGCCGTCAGATCGAGACCTATTCGAAGCTGTTTCACACCGTCGATCACGTCGAGGGCATATTGCGGCCCGGCTTCGACGCGCTCGATGCGTTTCTCACCCACGCCTGGTCGGTGACGATGACCGGCGCGCCGAAGAAGTGGGCAATGCAGTTCGTCGAGGACAACGAACGCTCGTCGCGGCGCTGGTACGCCGGCGCGTTCGGCGTCGTCGGCTTCGACGGCTCGATCAACACCGGCCTGACCATCCGCACCATCCGTATGAAGGACGGCCTAGCGGAGGTGCGCGTCGGCGCCACCTGCCTGTTCGACAGCAAGCCGGAGCTTGAAGACCGCGAGTGCCAGACCAAGGCGGCGGCGCTGTTCCAGGCGTTGCGCGGCGATCCGCCGAAACCGCTCTCGTCGGTGGCGCCGGATGCGACCGGCTCCGGCAAACGTGTGCTGCTGATCGATCACGACGACAGTTTTGTGCATATGCTGGCGGATTATTTTCGCCAGGTCGGCGCCAGCGTCACAGTGGTGCGCTACATCCACGCGCAGGACATGCTCAACAAGCAGAGCTACGACCTGCTGGTGCTGTCGCCCGGTCCGGGCCGGCCCGAGGATTTTGGCATGGCCAAAACCATCGCCACCGCGTTGGAGAAGAAACTGCCAGTGTTCGGCGTCTGCCTCGGCGTGCAGGCGATCGGCGAATATTTTGGCGGCCGTCTGGGTCAGCTTGCGCAGCCGGCGCATGGCCGGCCGTCGCGCGTGCAGAATCGCGGCGGGCGGCTGATGCAGAACCTGCCAAATGAGATCGTGATCGGCCGCTATCATTCGCTCTATGTCGAGCGCGACGGCATGCCCGATGTACTGGAGGTGACGGCGACCACCGACGACGGCGTGCCGATGGCGATCGAGCACAAGACGCTGCCGATCGGCGGCGTGCAGTTTCATCCGGAGTCGCTGATGTCGCTCGGCGGCGAGGTCGGCCTGCGGATTGTGGAGAATGCGTTTCGATTGGGAGAGGGGACACCCTAATTCCAGCCCGTCATTGCGAGAAGCGTAGCGACGAAGCAATCCAAGTTTCGCTCCACCTGCTACTGGTTTGCTTCGCTTCGCTCGCAATGACGACAGGGCGCAATGGTCACCTTCCGATTGGGAAAAAGTCATATGACCTTCGAAGACGATCTGCAGGCCTCCGTCCGCACCATTCCGGATTATCCGAAGCCGGGGATCACGTTCCGCGACATCACCACGCTGCTCGGTGATGCGCGCGCGTTCCGCCGCGCGGTCGATCAGCTTGTGCATCCCTGGGCCGGCTCGAAGATCGACAAGGTCGCGGGCATCGAGGCGCGCGGCTTTATCCTCGGCGGCGCGGTGGCGCATCAGCTCTCCGCCGGCTTCGTGCCGATCCGCAAGAAGGGCAAGCTGCCGCATCAGACCGTGCGGATGGCCTATGCGCTCGAATACGGCACCGACGAAATGGAAATGCACGTCGACGCCATTCACCCTGGCGAGCGTGTCATTCTGGTCGACGACCTGATCGCCACCGGCGGCACGGCGGAAGGCGCGGTAAAACTGCTGCGCCAGATCGGCGCCAATGTGGTCGCGGCCTGCTTCATCATCGACCTGCCGGACCTCGGCGGCGCCGCCAAGCTGCGCGCGATGGATGTGCCGGTACGGACGCTGATGGCGTTCGACGGGACATTGAGTTTCACCCCCGCTGCTGCGCCTGTTCCAGTTCGATCTCGCGGAAACTGAAGTAGTTGTTGCGAATCCACTGGTGCAGCTCGGTGGATGTATCCTTCTCGGTTCGCAGATAGTCGGTGAAGGAGAAGGTCAGCCGGTCGATGTAGGTTTTGAGGAACACCGGAAGCGCTGCGATGCGCATCACCCGACCGTGCACGAAGGCCTCCGGCAGTTCTCCCCGCAGGACGAATTCGTTGTCGACCGTGACGACCGCGCGGGGCGGCAGCGTTTCCCGCAAGGTTTCATAGCCGCGTGCGGAAACGCGGTCACTGTCGGCCATGAACAGGGCGACCGGCGCCACGCCACGCCGGGCGGCTTCCTTGACGAAGCCGATTTCCGCAGCCATTCCGAAGAATTCATCGAAGGCGTGGTAACCGAGGTCGATCACCTTGGCGACGCCGTCATTGACGATCAGCCGATCCATCAGCGCCATCTTGCCGAAGGTGTCGTCGATCTCCGCGGTCTCGGTGAGGCGTGGCAGGTAGTCGAGCAGCGACGGTTCCTTCAGGTTGACGTCGAAGGCAACCACATCGCCGCGCTGCAGACGCAGGAACTCGCTGAGCAGCCGTGCCACCAGCGTCTTGCCGACCTGCGGGCGTGGCGAACAGATGATGTAGACGGGCGTGCGGGGCATGACAGACATATCGGAGAGACGATCCTGATCTAGCAGGATGTCGAAAAACTCTCCACCGTCATCATCATTCCGGACGGCTTGCAGCGCAAGCGATCCGGAATTCTGATCACTTGAACCCCGTCATGGCCGGGCTCGGCCGGCCATCCACGTCTTCGTCGCCGTCTGGCACGAAAGGCGTGGATCACCGGAACAAGGCCAGTGATGACGACAATGGCGCGTCCGGAATGACGAATTTCAGCTACTTTTCGCTGCCCGAGGTGCGGGAGCTGCCCTTCTCCTTCGAACTGACGATGTCCGTGAGCTTGATGCGATCGAATTCGCTCCAGACATTGGCGAGCCAGTGGCGAACATAGCCGCGCAGCACGAACGAGTAGTTCGCGGCCTCGTCCTTCGGCCCCTTGTTGGCCACGAACTTGAGGAACGGCACCGAGGATACCTCGACCTGCTCGTAGGCCATCTCGTTGAGCTTCGGGATGGTGATCTCGGTCGCGTCCTTGATCTTGTGGAAGTACGAGTTGTAGGTCGCCTGATCCCACTCGAAGAAGCTCGTGTTGTTGATGAAGTTCTTCACCAGGAAATATTTCGCACCGGACATGAAGTTCGCGGTCTCCGCGATCTCGTCCAGCGAGGCGATCGAGGGGCCGAGGATATGGAACACCGCGAAGGTGATCTGCCCTGCCTTCGCCGCATCGAGGAATCCGATGTCGCGGAGCGAGGCCAGCGACGGGGACAGCAGTCCGGCGCGGACGTCGATCACGGTGACCGAGGGCTTCGTCGTTGTTCAGCGTATCGAAGATCTTCATCTGATCCGCGGTCGTCGTCATGTCGACGATCTCGGTGATGTCCGGGTGAAAGCGCCTCAGCGTGCCGCGCGGCGATTCGGTGTCGAACGCCCGGGTCGGGACGTTGTTGGCGCTGAAATAGTCGAGCACGGTGCGCGAGACCGTGGTCTTGCCGACCCCGCCCTTGTCCGCGCCGACCACAATCACTGCTGGCTTCGCCATGAGACCCCTTAACGCAAAGCTGGATTTTTCGAGAATCGCGCGCGTGTCGCCGCGCGATCGTCCCCATGTCTGCTTGGGCCGCGACCATGGCAGAAACGAGGGAGAATTCAATTCCTTACACCGCCGATGTGGTAAATCTGGCAAAATTTATTAACGCTCTGAGGCGGTTGGGCAATTGCGGCCGCTCGCGGGTTGCGCAGCAGGAATCGGCTCCGAAAGGGCGGAGATCAGGAGTGATTGTCCCACGGACCGGCCGCCGGCGGCGCCACTGTGGCCGGCGGCGTGGGCTCGCTCCACGGTCCTGGCGGAAGATCCTGCGCCTGCGGCGGCGGTCGCGTCGCGCTCATTTGGTCGTGCGGTCGCATCGGGCCTGGATCGTGACCGCCGGCATATGTCACCAGCGCGCGCACCCGCGCATCGACCGACGGATCGGTGGCGAACAGGTCGGCGAAGCCTTCGCGCGGGTTGTCGATGCACATTTCCATCACGGCCGAGGTCGCGCCCGGCAGTTCGCCGCGGTTCTCGATCTTGCGCAGCGCCGAGATCATGGCGTCCGGATCCTTGGTCAGTTCCACCGAGCCGGCATCGGCCATCAGTTCGCGCGAGCGCGACAGCGCCACCGCACCACCTGCGACAGAAACCAGGCCAGCGCGATCAGGGCCACCGCGAGAATCAGGGCGACAACGGCGCCGCCGCCCTTGCTGTCGCTGCTTCCGCTGGGGCTGCTGGACGAGGACGAGCGGGACGAGCGCCAGCTTCCGCCGCGGATCCGCGTGCCGCTGTCGAAGAAGATGCGGAAGAACAGTTCGGCGACGAAGCCGACCACGCCGGCGATGATGACGGCGACCACCATCAACTGCACGTCGCCGTTGCGGATGTGGGTCAGCTCGTGGCCGAGCACCGCTTCCATCTCCCGGTCGTTGAGTTCCTTCATCAGGCCGGTGGTGACGTGACGGCGTATTGGCGGCGGTTCAGGCCGGTGGCGAAGGCGTTGAGCGCGTCGGTGTCCATCACCTTCAGCTTCGGCATCGGGATGCCGCGCGAGATGCAGAGGTTTTCCAGCAGGTTGTAGAGCCGCGCCTGTTCCTTGCGGCTCACATCATGGCCGCCCGTGACCGCGTCGATGATCGACTGATGGAAGAAATAGGCGATGACGATCCACAGCATCGAAGCCGCGGTGGCATATGGGAAGTGCGACGATCAGATCGTGCCATGCGCGGTTGAGATAGAACGCCGCGGTGCGACTGGTGCCGCGCACAAAGACTTCGGCGATCAGCGCGCCGGCGAACACCATCACGTAGATGAGGACGAACAGCCCGGCGAGCAAAAACATCGAACGGATCTTGTTCGATGCGATGTGGGTGTAGAGACCGTAGGCTGCCATCGGAGTGCTGGGATTTGGACTGCACGAGAAAGCGTCATTGCGAGCTCGCGACAAAACTGGCTCTTGCTAATTTTTGCGCTGAGCGAAGCAATCCAGAAGCTGTCAGGAAGGCTGGTTTGCTTCGTCGCTGTCGTTCCTCGAAGACGAGGAACCGACCTCTTCGCAACCGCTTCAGAACTTCACCTGCGGCGTCTGCTCCACCTCGGTGCGGCTGGCACCGAGGTCGAAGAACTCCTTGCGGGTGAAGCCGAAGGCGCCGGCGAACAGCGCCGCCGGCATCTGCCGGATGCCGGTGTTGTATTCCTGGACCGCGTTGTTGAAGAAGCGGCGGCTGGCGGCGATCTTGTTCTCGAGATCGGACAGTTCGCTGGCGAGCTGCTGGAAGTTGGTGTTGGCCTTGAGGTCCGGATAGGCCTCCGACAGTGCGATCAGGCGGCCAAGCGCGCCGCTCAACTGGTTCTCGGCGACGCCGACCTGCGCCGGCCCCTGCGCCGACATCGCGGCGTTGCGCGCCTTGATGACATCGTCTAGCGTTCCGCGCTCGTGCGCGGCATAGCCTTTCACGGTTTCGACAAGGTTCGGGATCAGGTCGTGACGCTGCTTGAGTTGCACGTCGATGTCGGCGAAGGCCTGGCTGACACGCTGGCTGAGTGCGACCAGGCGGTTATAGGCGGCAAACGCGAACACAACGAGGGCGACGATGACGCCGAGAACGATCCAGCCGGTCGACATGGGAAAGGCTCCTGATGAGACGACGCGAAAGCGGCTGCCGTAGACCTGATACTTACGCGCAAACGACAGGGGGCGCCGGGAAGCGGCGCCTCTTGGTCTGGAGAACCCTTAGAAAAGTTCAAGTTGTCCGGCATTTTGATCTGTGTGAAGCATGAGCGTGCAGGATCTGGATGTGGTGGATCAGAACGGCGAGCGCTTGATTGCGGACGAACGGTCTTTTGGTGCGGGGTCGGCCAATGCGGTGGACGCGCGCACCGCCACGCCGGTTGATGCGCGGCGTCTTTCTGGTGCTGGGTATCGGGTTCGTCGTGCTCGGCTTTATCGGTGCGTTCCTGCCGGTGCTGCCAACGACGCCATTCCTGATCCTTGCCGCCGCCTGTTTCGCGCGTTCCTCGCCCCGGCTGGAAAACTGGCTTTTGCAGCATCCGCGCTTTGGCCCGCTGCTGCGCGGCTGGCGCGAGCGCGGCGCAATTCCCGTAAAGGCCAAGCTGATGGCGCTGGGCGGCGTGACGCTCGGTTTCGTGCTGTTCTGGTTTGGCGGTCATCCGGGGCCGTGGCTCACGGTGGCGGCGGTGCTGCCGATGCTGATCGGGCTGATCTATGTCTTTACGCGGCCGTCATAGAGCCTATTCCGCTTCTCAGAAGCGAGGCGCTATGATTTTGTTGTGAGCGCGTTTTCTTTACGCGAACCGATACTCACTTCGCTCGAAAACGCTATAGCCGTCGGGAATGGCGGAATTACGTCTCGTCAGGTTGACGCTGTCGCCCCAGCCGAGCCGACGCACGCGGGCATAGGCGACCTTGTCACGACGGGGGAATGTCGCGATGTCGGCGAGCCCGTCCGGTCGACATAGTTTCACGCGCATCTCGACCTTGGTGACCAGCGGCTGCGCCAGCACACGCGCCGGATGTTGCGGGGCGGGCGTTCGAGCCAGCGCGACGTAGCTGAATTTCTCATCCTCGAAAGGAAGCTCTGCGCCCTTCAGGTGCTTGTGCGCGCGCGACCGCGGTAGCCGCTGCACGAAGTGGCACCAGTCCGGCGTGGCCAGCGGACAGGCCTCGTGGTCGGGCAGGGTGCGATGACATGCGCGCCTTGCGCGATCAGCCGCCGACGCAGGTCGATGATGCGCCGGTAGCCGGCGGGCGTGCCGGGTTCGACGACCAGCAGCGTGTCGCGGGTGGCCGCTCCACATCAGCTCGGCGAGCGTGGTCTGCCGATCGGCATTCATTTCGCCGATGACATAGCTCGCGATGACAAGATCGGCGCTCGCTGCGTCGCGAAGCCCGGCCGATGCTTCGTTTTGGGTGTAGCCGATGGCCGTGAGCCGCGCCTGATCGGTCGCGAGGTCGAGCGCCAGGGTCCGCAGCACCGGATTGGCGTCGATCGCGGTGAATTGGTCGAGGGAATCGAACGCCTGCGCCGCCGCCCATGTCGCGGTGCACGGGCCCTGCGCCGACGTCGAGCAGGCTTTCCGGCGCAAACTCCGGACGTATCTCGCGGAGCGCATTGAGGCTGGCGACGACGGCCGCATAGGTCGCGGGCATCCGTGTCAGCGCATAGGCCAGTGCGTCGGGTTCGCCCAGGATCGCACCCGAGCCGCCGCCGCCGCGATAGGTTTGCGAGATCGCCGTCGGCGCGATCCGCGGCATCGCTGCGGGACAGGCCGTCCGCCTTCCGCTGCAATGCGGCTCTCAATTCGGCGGGGAGATCGGGAGCGATCATTGTTCCACCCTCCCAGGGGAGGGTAACGCCTACGCCACGTTCTGATCGAGAATCTTCACTGCGTCCTCGAGATCAACCGATACCAGTTGCGAGACGCCGCGCTCGGCCATGGTGACGCCGAACAGCCGGTTCATCCTCGCCATGGTGATCGGATTGTGCGTGATGATGATGAAGCGCGTCTCCGTGGACGACGTCATCTCGTGCAAGAGGTTGCAGAACCGTTCGACGTTGTGATCGTCGAGCGGCGCGTCGACTTCGTCCAGCACGCAGATCGGCGACGGGTTGGTGAGGAACACCGCGAAGATCAGCGCCAGCGCGGTCAGCGCCTGCTCGCCGCCCGAGAGCAGCGACAGCGTCTGCGGCTTCTTGCCCGGCGGTTTTGCGATGATCTCAAGGCCGGCTTCGAGCGGATCGTCGCTCTCGATCAGGTGCAGCGCCGCTTCGCCGCCGCCAAACAGTTCAGCGAACAGCCGCTTGAAGTGGGCGTTGACGGTCTCGAACGAGGTCAAAAGCCGCTCACGTGCCTCGCGGTTGAGGCTCTGGATGCCGGTGCGGAGCTTCTTGATGGCTTCGACGAGGTCGTCGCGCTCGGTGGTGAGCGAGGTGTGCTGGGTCTCGACCTCGCGCAGCTCTTCCTCGGCACGCAGATTGACGGCGCCAAGCCGCTCGCGGTCGCGGCGCAGCTTTTCGAGATCCGCCTCGATCTCCGGCAGCGGCGGCAGTTCGACGCCGGGCTGAATCTCGGCCAGCGAGGCCACCGCGTCGGGCTCGACCTCGAGCATGTCGCGGATTTCCCGTTCGGTGTCCTCGATACGGCGGCGGGTCGCCTCCATGCGCTCCTCGGCGCGGGCGGTGGCTTCGCGCGCGCTCGACAGTGCCTCCAGCGAGATTTTCGCGGCGCGATCGGTTTCCGCCATCACGGCTTCGGCGGCGGCAAGCGCGTCCGCCGCGTCGCGGCGATCCTTCTCGGCGTGCTCGATCTCGCTGATGAGTGCGCTGCGCTTTTCGGCGAACAGCGCCGGCGCGTTATCGAGGTCGGCGCGCTCGGCCTTCACCTCGGTGACGCGCGCCTCGATGGTCGCGATCTGCGAAGCTGCGCTCTGCTTGCGGATCTGCCATTCGTTGCGTTCGGCCGATATCGCTTGCAGGCGGCGATCCGCGAGTTCGGCTTCGCGCGCCAACGCCTGGGCTTCGGCGCGCACCTGCGCCGCGAGCCGTCGATGGCCGTCGATCTCGGTCCGTGTCTCGCCAAGCTTCGTCTCGGTGTCGAGGCTCGGCGGCAACTCGCCAAGAGCCAGCCGTCGCGGCTTCGTGGGCGGCGGCGGCTTCGGTGCGATCGTTGGTCAGGCGGCTGTGCGCTTCGGTCAGCGCCGAGCGGCGCGCCGCGTGGCGGTTGATCTCGCGCTCGGCGCTCGCATGACGCTCGCGCGCGGCATCGACCTCGCGCTGCGCCGCGCGCCACGCATTGCGTGCATCGCTCTCGGCTGACGCGGCGGCTTTGACCGCCTGATCGGCGGTGGCGACAGTCTGCTGGGCCGCTTCCAGTGCCTGCCGGCGCTCGACGACCTCGGTACGCGCGCGCTCGATCTCGCTCTCGATATCGGCCAGCCGGGCGCGTTCGGCGAGACGGCGCGCCGCGCCGGTCGGCGCATGCGCCGCGGTCACAAAGCCGTCCCAGCGCCAGACGTCGCCTTCGAGCGACACCAGCCGCTGGCCGGTTTTCAGGTGCGCCACCAACTCCGCGCCGCGCTCTCTGGCGACAACGCCGGTCTGGGCGAGACGCCGCGCCAGTTCCGGCGGCGCCTGCACATGCGCCGCAAGCGATTCGATTCCGTCGGGCAGCGCCGGATCGTCGCCGGTAACGGTGGCCCCGGTCCAGCGCATCGGCGCGGACGGATCCACTGGCGCGTCGAGGTCGTCTCCGAGCACCGCACCGATCGCCTTCTCGTAGCCCTTGTCGACGCTGATGCCGTCGATGATCGGTGGCCACAGGTTCTTGCTTTCGCCGTTGAGAATCTTGGCGATGGTCTTGGCTTCGGTCTCGAGCCGCTGGGCGCGCTTGTCGGCGTCCTGCAACGGTCCGCGCGTGGATTCGACGCCGGCGCGCGCCATGTCGAGCTGGCTGCGGGCGGCGGCGTGATCTGCCTCGCGCCCGCGGCTGACCGCTTCGGATTGCGCGAGCGCCTGCTGCGCGCCCTCGATCGCCGCGGCCAGCGCATCGAGGTCGCCGAAACCGCTGGTCTGCTGCGCCAATGCTTCGGTCTCGCGCTGGACGCTCGCGATCTCCTGATCGATGCGCGCGAGACGATCGCGATGGGTCCGCACGTTGGCTTCGAGCTGATTGCGTTTGGCAACGAGGTCGGCCAGCACGCGGGTCAGTTCGGCGAAGGTGGCCTCGGCCGCGGCCAGCGTCGCTTCAGCCTGCGCGCCGCGTTCATCGACACCGCTGCGCGTCTCGACGCGCGACCTGATTTCGTCCTTCAGCTCCGTATCTTCTATGTCGAGCCGTTGCAGTGCGACGTCGGCATCGGAGGACTGCCGCTGCTCGCGATCGACGTCTGATGCAAACTGCGTCAGCCGGCGATCGAGCTCGGCGGCGCGCTCCCTGGCGCGCTCCTCTTCGCGGTCCAGCGTTTCCCGCGCGTTGGTGAGGCGCTGCAGGCCGGCGGCGGCGCGGGCTTCCGCCTCGCGTAGCGCCGGCAATTCGGACGCGCGCACTGCTTGGAGGCGGGCGGCTTCCGCCTGCTCGCGAGTGCGTTCGGCCAGTTCGCGGACATTGAGGTCATGGGTCCTGGCGGCTTCCGCCACGTCGGCATGGGCTTCAAGCCAGCGCAGGTGGAACAGCATGGCCTCGGCCTTGCGCACCTTGGCCGCGACGTCGCGATAACGGATCGCCTGCCGCGCCTGCTTCTTGAGGCCTTCCATTTGGCCCGCGAGTTGGCCGACCACATCCTCGACGCGGGTGAGGTTGGTTTCGGCGGCCTTGAGGCGCAGTTCGGCTTCATGACGGCGCGCATGCAGGCCGGCGACGCCGGCGGCATCTTCCAGAACGCGGCGGCGCTGTTCAGGCTTGGCTTGAATGATCTCGCCGATCTTGCCCTGGTGAACCAGCGCCGGAGAGCGTGCGCCGGTAGCGGCGTCGGCGAACAGGATCTGCACGTCTCGCGCACGAACGTCACGGCCGTTGATGCGATAAACGGAGCCGGACTCGCGCTCGATCCGGCGCGAGATTTCCAGCGTCTCGGAATCGTTGACGGCCGACGGCGCGGAGCGATCGGAATTGTCGATCGACATCACCACTTCGGCGTGGTTGCGCGCTGGACGATTGCCGGAGCCAGCGAAGATCACCGCATCCATGTCGGCCGCGCGGAGAGATTTATGGGACGTCTCGCCCATCGCCCAGCGCAGCGCTTCGACCAGGTTGGACTTGCCGCAACCGTTCGGTCCGACCACGCCGGTGAGACCCGGCTCGATCACGAAATCGGTGGGTTCGACGAACGACTTGAAACCGTGAAGGCGAAGGCGCGTGAGTTTCATGGGCACTCTGCTCTGCTGGCCAGACGCGAATCAGCCCGCCGTTACAATACCATATGTAGTATTGCCGGCAGCCCCAAGTCGCCATCTCCCGAATCGGGACAATGGCGAGGCAAGGCGCGGAGGGCAACCGCGAGAAGAGGCTTTTCCAGAGGCTTTTGCGGGAGTTAGGTTGGAACCCGCCGAGTGGTTTGAAAATTGAGCCTCAGCTTTTCAACAGCGGCTGGATCTTCTTCTCGAATTCCTCGAACGAGGTCTCGCCCTTCACCATATCGCCATTGATGAAAAACGTCGGCGTCGAATTCACCTTCAAAACCTCGTTGGCATACTTCTGATCGGCTGCGATCTTGTCGAGCAGGGCCTGGTCCTTCAGGCAGGTTTCAACCGCCTGCCCACTGAGGCCAGCCTGCTTGCCGATCAACTTCAGCAATTCCGTGGTCTTCGGCCCGGCCCACTCTTCCTGCGACTTGAACAGCGTATTGATGAGGACGAAATATTTTCCTGCGTCATCCTTGGCGATGCAGCGGGCCAGCATCGCGCCGGCGGCCGCCTTGATGTCGAGCGGGAATTCGCGGAACACGTAGCGGACCTTGTTGGTGTCGATATAGGCCGCTTTGATTTTCGGAAACACGTCTTCCGCGAAGCGTGCGCAGTGCGGGCAGGTCATCGAGGCGTATTCGGTGATGGTGACGGCGGCGTCCTTGGGGCCGAGCGCCATGTCCGGCAGCGAGACCGGTTTGGCAACGTCGGCCGCGGTGGCGCTCTGGGCCATGGCCGCGTCGATCATGCGCCAGGGCGAAAGACCGGCAAAGGCGACGAGCCCGGTCAATGAAAGGGCGGCGTTAAAGGCGCGGCGCGTGATGATCAAAGGTCTGCTCCCAAAACGGCGCAAGCGCGCCTTTCAATGAAAGATGTCTGTCGCTAGCTTGAAACGAGAATTGTGGCAATGGCGCGCCGTCGGCACGTGACTTCACGGCAGCGTCAATTTCGCTTGATCGACGCGCCGAGCCGCGCCAGCGCAGTGCGCAGGTCGTCGTCCTCGATCGATGACAGCGTTCTGGCGAGCCTGGCGACATCCGCCTCGTCCGGCGGCCGATTGGCTTTTCGCACGGTCTTGCGCGACAAGGGCGCTTGCCGCAATGCCAGCCGACCGACCGCGTTCCAACCGAAAAAGCGGTTGACCCGCTGCAGGATGATATCGGAGGCGTGCTGGATTTCCAGCGCCACCGGCCCCTCGACCCGCAGCACCAGCGTCGCCGGTTCCTGCGGCTGCCCTTCGACGGGGCGAGGCCACTGAATCTTCATCGGTTCGGAATACGCGGCCACCTCGGGGCCTGCGATCTCGCTCCAGCGCGTCACCAGCTCGCGCGACGCAAATCCCTGCCGCGCATAGGCGTCGGAAAAGACATCTCCGAGCAGGGTAGAGAGCGGCTTTGCCGAGATCGGGCCGGGCTTGGACATATGCTGACGCTTTGCAATAGATAAGGGCATGACCCTAGCAGGTGCCGCCAACAAGCGAAAGAAACCAGCGGCTGCCGCTGCCGCTCCACGTTCGCAGGATAGGCCCGGACTCCTGCTCGCCTGGTACGACCGGCATCGCCGCCGCCTGCCATGGCGCGCGCTGCCCGGCGAGCCCGCCGATCCCTATCGGGTCTGGCTGTCCGAGATCATGTTGCAGCAGACTACCGTGAAGGCGGTCGGTCCCTATTTCGAAAAGTTCCTGGCACGCTGGCCGAGCGTCGACGCGATGGCGCGTGCGTCGCTTGACGAAGTCTTACGCATGTGGGCCGGACTCGGTTACTATTCGCGCGCCCGCAATCTCCATGCCTGCGCGGTGGCGGTGCGGCGCGATCACGGCGGCCTGTTTCCCGATACGGAAGAAGGCTTGCGCGCGCTGCCGGGCATTGGGCCTTATACCGCGGCGGCGATTGCCGCGATCGCGTTCGACCGCCGCACCATGCCGGTGGACGGCAATATCGAGCGCGTGATGTCGCGGCTGTTCGCGGTGGAGGAGTCGCTGCCGAAGGCGAAGCCGCGCATTCAGGCGCTTGCGGCGACGCTGCTTGGTAACAGTCGCGCCGGTGATTCCGCGCAGGCGCTGATGGATCTTGGTGCCACCATCTGCACGCCGAAGAAACCGGCGTGTTCACTATGTCCGATCAGTGACGATTGTGCTGCGCGTTTGCGCGGCGATCAGGAGACATTTCCGCGCAAGACGAAGAAGAAGGCGGGCGAGCTGCGGCGCGGCGCGGCCTTTGTGGTGACGCGCGGCGATGAACTGCTGGTCCGCACCCGTGCCGAGAAAGGCCTGCTCGGCGGCATGACGGAAGTGCCGACATCGGAGTGGCGCGCGGCGCAGGACAATTCGATCGCCCTGAAGCAGGCGCCGTTGCTCAGGAGCGCCTCGCGCTGGCGGCGCAAGATCGGCACGGTCACGCATGTCTTCACGCATTTTCCGCTGGAGCTTGCGGTCTACACCGCGACCGTTCCGGCGCGTACCCGCGCGCCCAGAGGAATGCGCTGGGTACCGATCGCAACGCTGAAGGACGAAGCGTTGCCCAATCTGATGCACAAGGTCATCGCGCATGGGTTAGAGCATGATCCCGAAAAGTGGAAACCGGTTTTCGGACAAGATCATGCTCAATCAAAAACAGGCGAGAAGATCTGACGTCGTCGCTGCCTCATCCGACCGCGCAAGCAAAAGGCCCTCCGGCGGGAGCCGAAGGGCCTCGTTGCAGATGATGAAAGACGATCAGGCCACCTTGGTGGTCATATGGCGGTACAGGAAGCCCTTGGCTTCGTCATCGTTCTCGGTTTTGAAAGTGAACTTATCCTTCAGCGCGATCGCTTTGGCCGCGGCCGGTCGGGCCGAAACTTCGTCGAGCAGCCGCTTCATGTTGGGATATTTGGCCAGCGCATCATCGCCGATCACGCGGGGCGCCATGCGCGCCCAGCCCCAGAACGCCACATCGACGATCGTGTAGGTGTCGCCGACCATGTAGCGGCTGCCGGCGAGGTGATCGTCGAGGACCTTGTAGTGACGATGCGCTTCGTACTGATAACGGTTGTGCGCATAGTCCAGGCCTTTCGGCGCGTAATCCTTGAAATGTACGGCCTGGCCGGAATAGGGCCCGAGGCCGGTGGCGATGAACATCAGCCACGACAGCATTTGCGCGCGACTGGCGGGCGTGTTCGGCGGCATGAACTTGCCGGTCTTTTCGCCGAGGTAGAGCAGGATCGCATTGCTGTCGAACACGAATACGCCATCGTCGTCGATTGCCGGCACCTTGCCGTTCGGATTCACTTTCAGGAATTCCGGCTTGAACTGGTCGCCCTTGCGGGTGTCGACCGGAATGAGTTCGCATGGCAGGCCGGCTTCTTCCAGAAACAGCGCAACCTTGTTCGGGTTCGGAGCAGCATTGAAATAGAACTTGAGCATTAGAAGTTCCCTGTTTGGTCATGATTTGGGACGCGGGCGGCTGTCCGCGGACGGCCATTCCATGCGTGGATTTTTCGACCGATGCAACCGGCGAGTTGGTGTTTTTCGCACGGCCGTTTGGCGCCAGCCTGGAATGCGACGGAAGGTCTCAGCCGGCCGCCATCTCGCTGCGGATTTCGGCACGAAATTCGTCGATCAGCCTGAGACCCTTCTTGGTCTCGACGTGCCAGAAGGTCCAGCCGTTGCAGGCGCCAGAGCCCTGCGCAACCGCGCCGATGCGGTGGATTGATCCCACCTTGTCGCCGAGCATGATGGCGCCGTCAGCGCGTACCAGCGCGCCATGTCGCTTCTTGGAATCGACGAGTTTTGCGCCTGGCGAAATCATGCCGCGCTCGATCAGTTCAGAAAACGCCACACGCGGCGCATCGCGCGCGGTCATGAATGGGGCTAGGGTGGCTTCCGGCAGCGGTTCGATTGACGCGATGCGTTTCTCGGCGGCCGCGGCGTAGGTCTGGTCGCGCTCGAAGCCGATGTAGGCTCGGCCAAGACGCTTGGCGACCGCGCCGGTGGTGCCAGTGCCGTTGAATGGATCAATGACGAGATCGCCCGGCCTTGACGACGACAGCAGCACGCGCGCGAGCAGGCCTTCCGGCTTTTGTGTCGGATGAACCTTCTTGCCGTCCTTGCCCTTCAGCCGTTCGTCGCCGGTGCACAGCGGGATAAGCCAGTCCGAGCGCGCCTGCACGTCCTCGTTGGCGGCTTTCAACGCTTCATAATTGAAGGTGTAACCCTTGGCGTTCTCGTCGCGTGCCGCCCAGATCATGGTCTCGTGGGCGTTGGTGAAGCGGCGGCCGCGGAAGTTCGGCATCGGATTGGTCTTGCGCCAGACGATGTCGTTGAGAACCCAGAAGCCGAGGTCCTGCATGATCGCACCGACGCGGAAAATGTTGTGGTACGAGCCGATCACCCACAATGTCGCGGATGGTTTCATGATGCGGCGACATGCCAGCAGCCACGCGCGGGTGAAATCATCATAGGCAGCGAATGACGAGAACTTGTCCCAGTCGTTGTTGACGGCGTCAACGTGGGATTCGTCGGGGCGCTTGAGGTCGCCCTTGAGCTGAAGATTGTACGGCGGATCTGCGAAGACGAGATCAACCGAGCCGGATGGAAGTTTCGACATCTCCGCGACGCAGTCGCCAACGATGATGCGCGAGCTCGGGGACTCAAATTTAGTGCGGGGCGCCCTTGCAGACGCCCCGCGACGCGACACTACCATGACTCAAATACTCTTGACTCAGGCGACGCTGTCGGCGACGCGGGACTAAAACAACCGACTGACGCCACAGTGACCGGCCAAAGTAAAAATCGACTTAATTGCAAATACGTTTCGTAACGCTGTGCGGCTGCCGGAATCTTTTTTCCCGCAAGCACCATTCGCGCAGCGGCGCTTCATCGGCGCCGATGGCATCGTGTCGTTCGCAGCGTTCTTCGGATTTGATGAGGATGCGCTCGCCGCGGCGAATCTGCGCGTCCAGCGCGGTCCCGCACTAGGCAATTTTTGCCGGGCAGGCTATTGATTAACGAGATGGAAATTTTACGTTGGTGTTGCCAGGTTGCGGCGATGTCACGATCGATCGGACCGAAGGACGAACGCCATGCGTTATGACGATTTCCGCCGCAGCGACAACGTTGATGACCGCCGCGATGACGATGGCGGTGGACTGGGCGGTGGGGGCGGTGGATTTCGGTCCGATGAGAGGCGGCGGTCTCGGCATCGGCACCATTATCGTGCTCGGCCTTGTCGGCTATGCGTTCGGGATCGATCCGCGCATCCTGATCGGCGGAGCGGAGATTCTGACCGGCGGTCAGGCCCCGAGCCATCAGACCGACAGCCGCTCGCCGCCCGGCAAGGCCGGTGCCCCGTCCGATGAGATGGGCAGCATGATCTCCGGTGTGCTCGGCGAGATTGACGACCGGTGGACCGAAATCTTCCAGGCCAGCGGGCAGAATTATTCGGGACCCCGCATCGTGCTGTTTCGCAACGCCACCAACGGCGGGCGCTGCGGCATGGCGCAGTCGGCGATGGGTCCGTTCTATTGCCCGCCGGACAAGCAGATTTTCCTCGACACCAATTTCTTCCGGCAGGTGGAGACACGTTTCCATGGCTGCTCGGGCAACGCCTGCAAGTTCACGGCGGCCTACATCATTGCGCATGAGGCCGGGCATCACGTGCAGAACCTGCTCGGCATCCTTCCGCGCGTGAATCGCTTGCAGCAGCAGGCCGACAGCAAGGCCGAGGCGAACGCGCTGCAGGTCAAGATCGAACTGCAGGCGGATTGCCTTTCCGGCGTCTGGGTCAACCGTGAGGAGAAGAAGCGTCCCGGCTTCCTCGAGGCGGGCGATATCGATGCGGCGCTCACCACGGCGTCGGCGATCGGCGACGATACGCTGCAGCGGCAAGCGACCGGCCGTGTCGTGCCGGACTCGTTCACGCATGGTTCGGCGGCGCAGCGCAAGCGCTGGTTCATGACCGGCTACCAGCAGGGTTCCGTGCAGGCCTGCAACACCTTCGGGGCGGGCACGCTGTAATTGACGTTGGTGCCCCGGATGCGACGCAATACGAAGTACTGCGGCGCAGAGCCGGGGCCGTAACAGCGACCGGATCCATAATGGTCCCGGCTCTGCGATGCACCGTCGAAGAGACGCTGCAACGCGTCCGGGACACGGGAATTCCGGGACACGGGGAATAGAGTGCAATGCCGTCCATCGACGAATCAAAATCCTTCATCCCGCTCAACATTGCGGTGCTGACGATTTCCGACACGCGCGTCGCTCGCCGACGACAAGTCGGGCACGACGCTGGCAGAGCGGCTCACCGCCGCCGGTCACACACTCGGCGCGCGCGAGATCGTCACCGACGACGTCGAGGCGATCCGCGCGATCGTGAAAAAGTGGATCACTGATGCGAGCATCGATGTCGTCATCACCACCGGCGGTACCGGCTTCACCGGGCGCGACGTGACGCCCGAGGCCGTCGAGCCGCTGTTCGAAAAGCGGATGGACGGCTTCTCGATCGCCTTCCACATGCTGAGCCACGCCAAGATCGGCACCTCGGCGATCCAGAGCCGCGCCACCGCCGGCACCGCCGGTTCGACCTTTATCTTCTGTCTGCCGGGATCGCCGGGCGCCTGCCGTGACGGCTGGGACGGTATTCTCGCGCACCAGCTCGATTATCGTACGCGTCCGTGCAATTTCGTCGAGATCATGCCGCGGCTCGATGAACATCTGCGCCGACCGAAGGCTAAGGGCGCGTCGGCATAAGCGGTAGCGTGGCTTCAGGCCACCATGATACGGCTGCGCAGCATGGTCCGCGACGAGCGTCCGAGTTGGCGGAGAAACCGCACCTCCGGGCGCCGCGCATCGGATGTGTAACCGCCCAGACGCTCATAGTGGTCCTTGGCGATCAATAGCCCCTGATCGATCGACGGGCCGGATATCAACCGGCCGAGCGATTTGAGCACATCGCGCAGGCCGGTTTCGGCATAGGGCGAGCGCGCATAGCGGAAGATGCCGGCGCGCGGGCGGCCGCTGAGCGAGACGTTTTGCACAAATTGCGCGGTTTCGTCGATCCATCCGGCATCGAGCACCGCTCCGGCGTGTAGGAACATCAGCCACGCCGATCGGGCATGCCGGGCGCCAACCGCCATCGCCGCCGCGCGCGATCCCTCGAAGGTAAGGTAATGGCAGCCCGCGACGTCGGCGACGCGCTCGATCACGCCATCCCCGGCACGATCCACCAGCAGCACCTCGCGGATCACGCCAGCCGCCGCTCCCGGCACAAGCGCTGCGAGTGTCGCGACGGCCGGTTGTTCGGCCCCTTCGGTGGGAATGATGACGCTCAGCATGGGTGCCCTTGGGCGACGATCGGGAGGCAACGCCGCTGCTGCACTGTTATCACCCTTTGCGTCGTCAAATCAGCCCGCCGCCGCAGCTTGCAGCAGCGCAGCCGCTGGACCGGCACATAATTGTATTGTGAAACGCTAAATCATGTTCTTGATTTGTTCTGGTTGAGTGTTATGTTCTGGCCATGAGCAGAGCATCCTATCTTGCCCTCAGGCACCCGTCGGCCCCGGCGCCCTCCGAACCGGCGGGTGCCACGTCTCCCTTTCCCGAGCTTCAGGTCGCGATCGATCGTCAGCGGAGGAAGGGCCGCGGCGCGCAATCCAATGTCAGCGGCCGATACGAAGCCGAAGCCCGGACGGCCTTCGACGACGGCTGGCAGAGCCTCGACGAACTGCCGCCGTTCAAGACCACGGTTGCCGTCGATACCGCGCGAAAAGTCATTACCCGCAACGACTCGCCCGATATCGGCTTCGACCGGTCGATCAATCCCTATCGCGGCTGCGAGCACGGCTGCGTCTATTGTTTCGCGCGGCCGACCCACGCCTATCTCGGCCTGTCGCCGGGACTGGACTTCGAATCGAAGCTGTTCGCGAAGCCGGAGGCCCCGGCATTGCTGGAAAAGGAACTGGCTGCGAAGGACTACGAGCCGAAGATGATCGCGATCGGGACCAACACCGATCCCTATCAGCCGATCGAGCGCGACAGCAGGATCATGCGCGGCATCCTCGAGGTGCTGGAGCGCGCCGGCCACCCCGTCGGCATCGTCACGAAATCGGCGCTGGTGACACGCGACATCGACATCCTGTCGCGGATGGCGAAGCGCAACCTCGCCAAGGTGGCGCTTTCGGTAACCTCGCTCGATCCTAGGCTCGCGCGGACCATGGAACCGCGGGCATCGACGCCGCCAAAACGGCTGGAGGCGCTGCGACAACTGTCGGAGGCTGGCATTCCGACCACAGTGATGGTCGCGCCCGTGATCCCGGCGCTGAACAACTCCGAGATCGAGCGGATTCTCGATGCCGCCGCCCATGCCGGCGTCAGGGAAGCGAGCTATGTGCTGCTGCGGCTGCCGCTCGAGGTGCGTGATCTGTTCCGCGAATGGCTGATGGCGAACTACCCCGACCGTTACCGTCATGTCTTCACGCTGATCCGGGACATGCGCAACGGCCGCGACTACGATTCGCAATGGGGCACGCGGATGAAGGGTGTCGGGCCGATGGCCTGGATGATCGGCCGCCGCTTCGAGATCGCATGCGAGAAGCTCGGCCTCAACAAGCGGCGCTCGAAACTGACAACGGACCATTTTGCAAAGCCGCAGCGCAGCGGACAGCAGTTGAACCTGTTTTAGAGTTCTCTCGCGCCCGGCCGAATCATCATCGTCATGCCCGGAACTCGATCCGGGCATCCATCTCCCAAAAGACGGATGGATCGCCGGCATAGGCAAGCGAAAGCGACGCCGTTTTTTGAACGCTGTGCCCGGTAACGACGTGCCGGAATAGCGGGCACAGCGCTCGGTTCCTTGTTGCACCGAAGGGTCGGTTTTCGCACCATCCCCAGATACAATTCGGGGAAAATCACTGAACGGCGCAGCCAAGCCGAACGAGAGCATCATCGCGCTCGCTCCGCCAAGCTTCCGGCGCGAGCGCGCGCTCATGAAGCGCGGCGTCTGGCCGGTCGCGGGCTGCGACGAGGCCGGGCGCGGGCCGCTGGCGGGACCGGTGGTTGCCGCCGCGGTCGTGCTCGACCCGAAACGGATCCCGAAGGGCATCGACGATTCCAAGCGCCTCACGGCGGCGCGGCGCGAAGAACTGTTCGAGGAGATCACCGCAACCGCGTCTTTTGCGGTGGTCTATGCGTCGCCGGCGCGGATCGATCGCGACAATATCCTGCGCGCGTCGCTCTGGGCCCTGGCGCGCGCGGTCCATGCGCTGCCGGATATGCCGCGGCATGTGTTCGTCGACGGCCGCGACCGGATCGAGACTCCTTGCGATTGCGAGGCAGTGATCGGCGGCGACGGCCTCGTGCTGTCGATCGCGGCCGCCTCGATCGTCGCCAAGGTCACGCGTGACCGGCTGATGTGCAAGCTGGCGCAAGACTGCCCCGGCTATGGATTCGAACGGCACATGGGTTATGCCGTGCCGGCACATCTCGAGGCGCTCGGCCGTCTCGGGCCCAGCCCGCATCATCGCCGGTTCTTTGCGCCGGTCGTTGCGGCACGCGAACGTCACGGGACGGTGCCGGTTGGCGACCACGCCTCTGAGAGCGAAACATCGGTCGAGATGTCGGTCGAGGCGGCGATCTGACTTGTCGGGCCGGTTGCCTCGCCGGCTCACGCGCCTTATCACTCACGGGCACCTCGCAAGACCCGCCGCCATCAGGCCCTTCATGCGTTTCACCTCGCTGGTTGTCGAACTGATCCGCGCCCGGCCGCGGCTGGTGTTCTGGATCGTGGTGCTGTTTCAGGCGACGATCTGGCTACTGCTGCCGCTGCTGCTCTATCAAGGTCCGCCCGGAGATCTCGCGACCGTGCTGGCGTTCGGCCGGGAACATCAGGTCGGAACTGACCTTGGACCGCCGCTGGCGTTCTGGCTTGCCGACATCGCCTATCGCGCCGCCGGTGGTCACATGTTCGGCGTCTACGTGCTGTCGCAGCTCTGTTTCATCGCTGCATTCCGGGCGCTGTACGAACTGGCCCGGACTATCGTCGGCGACCAGCAGGCTATTCTTGCCATTCTGCTGACCATGACAGTCACGGCGTTCGGGGCGCCCGGCGTGACATTCGGCCCGCTGGTGCTCGCCTTTCCGCTGTGGGCGCTGCTGCTGCTGCATGCGTGGCAGATCATCGGGCAGGGTCGCCGTAATGCCTGGTTCGCGCTGTCGATCGAAGCCGGTCTGTTGCTGCTTGACCACGCCGGCGGCGATCGGGTTGTTGCTGCTGCTGGCCGTGTTCGCCTTGGCGACGGAGCGGGGCCGCCGCAGGCTGGACTCGATCGATCCGCTGTTCGCGCTGCTGGTGATCGCGGTGCTCGCGCTGCCTTACCTGATCTGGCTTGTGCGCGCCGACACGCTCGGTACGCCGCCTTGGCCCGCCTTTGCCGAACTGGATGAGCGGCTGTTGCATTGGGGTGAACTGCTCGGCGGTCTGCTGCTCGCGATGACTGGCATCGTGCTGCTCGTCATCCTCAATTCCAGTCTCGTTAATCGGAAGCCTGAAGACGCGCCGGTGATCTTCCGGTCGCCGGCCGATCCGCTGGCCGAGAAATTCGTCTACGTCTTCGCCGTCGCACCGGCGCTGGCCGGAAGTCTTGTCGCGGCGCTGTTCGGGATCGATCACGTCATCGGAGGCGCGGCCATCGCGCTGTTGATGTCGGGTCTCGCGATCGTCCTGTTCACCGGCGATCTGATTCATCTGCGCCATCTGCGTGTGCTGCGCATGGCGTGGCTCGCCGCCGTTGTGGCTCCGGCGCTTGCGGTGATCGCGACGATCGTCGTTCAACCGTGGTTCGAAAGCACCGAGGTTGCGACATCGATTCCCGCATCGGCGATCGGTCGTTTCTTCGGCGAGAATTTCCAGCGCCGCACCAACGGCCCGCTGCATGCGGTCGCCGGCGATCCGCAACTCGCGGCCCTCGTCGCGCTCGGTCCGTCGCGGCCGCACCTCCTGCTCGATGCAACTCCCGAACGCACACCGTGGATGACGTCGGAGAAATTCGAAGAACTCGGCGGCGTCGTGGTCTGGCGGGCGTCCGACACATCTGGCACGCCTCCCGACGACATCGCAAAACGGTTTCCAGGTCTCGTTCCGGAAATTCCGCGCGTGTTCGAACGCCTCGTCGCCGGCCGGCTGTCCTCATTGCGGGTCGGTTGGGGCATCGTCCGGCCGAAAGCGCCTTAGAAACCCATCGTCGCACGAGTTAAAGTCCAGCCTCGGTCATTTGGTTTAGCGGGTTTCTTCCAGCGCCTTGGCGATGGCGCGCAAGTCGAGCCACGCCATCCGCTTGTAGGACGGCGAGCGCAGCAGATAGGCTGGATGGAACGTCGCCATCGCGCGGATTTTCCGGGTGCCGGTATCGTAGTCGAACCATCGGCCGCGAGTCTTCATGATGCCCTCGCGGGTCGGCAGCAGCGTCTGTGTCGATGGATTGCCGAGCGTGACCAGAACATCCGGGTTCACCAGTTCGATCTGGCGTTGGATGAACGGCAGGCAAATCTGAGTCTCCTGCGGCGTCGGCGTCCGGTTGCCGGGCGGCCGCCACGGAATGACGTTGGCGATGTAGACGTCGCTGCGTTTGAGGCCGATCGCCGCGATCATCCGGTTGAGAAGCTGGCCTGAACGGCCCACGAACGGCAGGCCCTCGATATCCTCGTCGCGTCCCGGCGCCTCGCCGACGAACATCAGGCGCGCCTGTGGATTGCCGTCGGCAAACACCAGCCGCGACGCAGTGAACTTCAGCGCGCAGCCGTCGAAGTTGTCGAGCAATGTCCGCAGCGCTTCGAGCGAGGGTGCGGTGCGCGCGGCCTCGCGCGCGGATTCGATGGCAATATCCGGCGGCGGCGCGACCGCGGCACGCGGCGCTGGCGCGGCAGGTTTGGCAGCTGCCGGGCGCGCTGGCGCAGTTCCGGCCGGCGCAAGCACTGCGACCGGCTGATCCGGTGCGGACAGGCGATCGATCGGTTCATCTCCAAGCGCACAGTCCACCCCGGCCTCGAGATAAAAGGCCATGAGGTCCCGGACGGTGGGTGCGTGATCGGAGGTCATGCTGGCATATAAGGGTTCGCCGAAGATTAGCCTGGACAGGACTCTGCGCGGAATGCCCGGGATGGGCATTTTCCAAGGTTGTTCTCGGGCAAAAAATCGGAAACAACAACCCTTGGAAGCATTCCTGACGTAAAGTTGCGGGCTGCCGGAAACAGGTCATGAGCACCGAAGAGTTGCCGCCCCGTGAATCCATGGAATTCGACGTCGTCATCGTCGGCGCGGGACCTTCGGGCCTGTCTGCGGCGATCCGGCTCAAGCAGCTTAATGCCGATCTCAGCATCGTCGTCGTCGAAAAGGGGTCCGAAGTCGGCGCGCATATTCTGTCCGGCGCGGTGATTGATCCGGCCGGACTCGACAGGTTGGTGCCGGACTGGCGTGACGACGCCGACTGCCCGCTGAAGACCCAAGTCAAGGACGACCGGTTCTACTGGATGACGCCGGGGGGCGCGATCCGGCTGCCGAACTTCCTGATGCCGCCGCTGATGAACAATCATCACTGCTACATCGGCTCGCTCGGCAACGTCTGCCGTTGGCTTGCGCCGAAGGCGGAAGCGCTCAGCGTTGAAATCTATCCGGGCTTCGCGGCAACGGACGTGCTCTATGACGACAACGGCGCGGTGCGTGGCATCGCGACCGGCGACATGGGCGTCGCGCGCGATGGCTCGCACAAGAGTTCCTACGCGCGCGGCATGGAACTGCTCGGCAAGTACACGCTGTTCGCCGAAGGCGCCCGCGGCAGCCTGTCCAAGAAGTTGATCGCCAGGTTCGGGCTGGATGCGAAGAGCGAGCCGCCGAAATTCGGCATCGGACTGAAGGAGGTTTGGCAGGTCGATCCGTCAAAATATCAGAAAGGATTGATCCAGCATTCGTTCGGCTGGCCGCTGAACAATTCCACCGGGGGCGGCTCGTTCCTCTATCACTATGACGACGATCGTGTCGCGGTCGGCTTCGTCGTGCATCTCAACTATGACGACCCTTATCTGTCCCCGTTCGATGAATTCCAGCGCTTCAAGACCCATCCGTCGATTCGCGGGGTTTTCGAGGGCGGCAAGCGGCTGGCCTACGGCGCGCGCGCCATCACCGAGGGCGGCTATCAATCGGTGCCGCGCCTGACGTTTCCGGGCGGCGCGCTGATCGGCTGCGCCGCCGGTTTCGTCAACGTGCCCCGCATCAAGGGTGTTCACAATGCCATGGGCAGCGCCATGCTGGCCGCAGAGCATGTCGCTGCCGCGATCGGCGCCGGCCGCGCCAATGACGAGATCGCCGGCTACGAGAATGCCTGGCGCAATTCCGCTATCGGCAAGGACCTGTTCAAGGTGCGCAACGTCAAGCCGTTATGGTCGAAGTTCGGCACCGTCATCGGCGTAGCGCTGGGCGGCCTCGACATGTGGACCAACACCCTGTTCGGGTTCTCGCTGTTCGGCACCCAGTCGCACGCCAAGCCGGACCGCAAGACGCTTGACCCGGCCAGAGCCCACGCGCGCATCGCCTATCCGAAGGCGGACGGAAAGCTGACGTTTCGACAAGCTGTCGTCGGTTTTTCTCTCGAACACCAATCACGAAGAGGACCAGCCTGTTCATCTGAAGGTCGCCGACATGGTCCTGCAGAAGACTTCGGAGCACGATGTCTACGCCGGGCCTTCGAACCGCTACTGCCCGGCGGGCGTTTATGAATGGGTTGAGGAATTGGCCGGACCGCGCTTCCAGATCAACGCGCAGAACTGCGTCCATTGCAAAACCTGTGATGTGAAGGACCCGAACGGCAACATCACCTGGGTTCCGCCCGAGGGCGGAGGCGGCCCCAACTATGAGGCGATGTGACCGTTCGCGTGAACGCCACGGGATAATCACGTTTCTCTTGGCCACGATACCGCCACAGTGCAGGCGCTTTCAGGCAAGTCGCATGAACGGCGAAAATTTTTGCGAAATTCGAAATTAACGTGATCGTCTGCCGGCCCGGATCCGCGGCCGATCCTTGCGGTCGAACGCCAAACGCGGCATTGTCCGAAAGCTTGATGCTGCCGGTCGGTTTGCGCATCCGAGACTGCCCTAAAGTTCGTGCCGTGAAACCTGGAGCTAGGCGAATCCTGATGTTGTCCATTCGTTTCAATCGCTTTGCGATGGCCATTGCCGCTGCAACCTCATTCGTACTGTCGGGCCCGCTGGCGGCACAGACGCCCGACCATCCGACCGAGACCGCCCAGTTCCCGAGTGCGCATGATTTGCGCACCATGACGACAGCCGGCAGTTATCTCGCCGCGCGTCATGCCAGCATCGAGCGCGATGCCCAGTCCGCGGCGGCCTTCTATCGTTCTGCGCTGCGCACCGATCCAAAAAACAACGAGCTTCTGGATCGTGCGTTCATCTCGTCGCTGGCCGAGGGTGACATCGCCGCCTCCGTGAAACTCGCCGACCGCATCCTGACCGTCGACAAATCCAATCGCGTCGCGAGGCTGGTCGTCGGTGTGCACTATCTCAAGATGAAGAAATACGCCGCAGCTCAGAAAAACATCAACCAGTCCGTACGCGGACCGATCACCGATCTGGTGGCGACGCTGCTGTCGGGCTGGGCCGACTATGGTGCTGGAGACACCAAGCAGGCTGTCGCTAATATCGACAAGCTGACCGGCCCGGAATGGTATCCGATCTTCAAGGACCTGCATTCGGGAATGCTGCTCGATCTCGCAGGTAAGGAAAAGGACGCCGGAGTTCGTTTGGAGCGCGCCTACAAGCTCGACGATTCCGCGCTTCGTGTGGCCGATGCCTACGCGCGGTGGCTGTCGCGTAACAAGGACGATGCGGCGGCGCAGGCCATCTACGAGGCGTTCGACAAGAAGCTGGCGCGTCATCCGCTGATTCAGGACGGCATCAAGGAAACCAAGGCCGGCAAGAAACTGCCACAGCTCGTCGACTCACCGCAGGCCGGCGCAGCCGAAGCCCTTTATGGCATCGGCGCGTCGCTGACCCGGCGCGGCGGCGAGGATCTGGCGCTGGTCTATCTGCAACTCGCGCTTTATCTCGCGCCCAATCACCCGATGGCGCTGTTGTCGCTCGCCGATCTCTATGAATCGGTCAAGAAGCCGCAGATGGCGATCGGCGTCTATGAGCGCGTGCCTGCCAGTTCGCCTCTGAAGCGCAATGCGCAGATTCAGCTCGCGACCGACCTCGACGCCGCGGACCGTAGCGATGAGGCGATCAAGATTCTCAAGGGCGTCACCGAGCAGGATCCGAAGGATCTGGAAGCCATCATGGCACTGGGCAACGTCGAGCGCGGCCGCAAGAAGTTCGCCGATTGCGCACAGACTTATACCAAGGGCGTCGACGTGATCGCTGCCAGCACGGAGAACAAACCGAACTGGGTCTATTACTATTTCCGCGGTATCTGCGAAGAGCGGTCGAAGAATTGGGCCAAGGCGGAAGTCGACATGAAGAAGGCGCTCGAAATTCAGCCCGAGCAGCCGCATGTTCTGAACTATCTCGGCTACTCGTGGATCGACCGCGGCACCAACCTCGACGAAGCCATGAAGATGATCAAGCGCGCCGTCGATCAGCGACCCGATGACGGCTATATCGTCGACAGCCTCGGCTGGGCCTATTACCGGATCGGCAGCTACGAGGAAGCGGTGAAGACGCTCGAGCGCGCCATCAGCCTGAAACCCGAAGACCCGACGGTGAACGATCACTTGGGCGACGCCTACTGGCGCGTCGGCCGGACGCTGGAGGCAAAATTCCAGTGGGCGCACGCGCGCGATCTCAAGCCGGAGGCGGAAGAGCTACCGAAGATCGAGGCGAAGATCGAGAACGGCTTGCCGCCAGACGAGACCCCATCGGCAGCCTCGGCGGACAAGAAGAAGGAAGACGGCAAGGGCGGCTGAGCGCGTGGCGAACCGGCCGGAGCCTTCGTTCCGGTCATGATGCTCGCTGCCCCCGGCTGCCTTCCGGGCCCCGGAGCCGAACCCAATCGCAAAAATCATTTGATTTGCGCGCGGTTTTGGATTTGACATCCGCGATGATCGTTACCGGCACCACGAACGTGACATCGGCCGCACTGGCGCTGAGCGAGACCGCGCGAGCCAAGGTCAACCTGACTCTGCGGGTCATTGGCCGGCGCGCCGATGGTTTTCACGATCTTGAAAGCGTGGTCGCATTTGCCGATTGTGCCGATCGCCTGACCCTGACGCCGGGCACCAAGCTGTCGCTTGTCGCAAGTGGTCCGCGCGCGCAGGAGTGCGGCGAGACCACCGACAATCTCGTTCTCAAGGCGGCGCGCCTGCTCGGAGAGCGGGTCGCGAATCTGAAGACGGGCGATTTCGCGCTGGACAAGCATTTGCCGGTCGCGGCCGGGATCGGGGGCGGTTCGGCGGACGCCGCCGCGGCGCTGCGGCTGCTGGCACAGGCCAACGGCGTTGCGATTGACGACCCGCGATTGATCGAGGCGGCACGGCAGACCGGCGCCGATGTTCCGGTCTGCGTTCGCTCCAAGGCCTGCGTGATGACGGGCGTCGGCGAATCCCTTGAGTGGCTAAGTCTGCCGGCCATGCCAGCCGTGCTGGTCAATCCGCGCGTTCCCGTGGCCACGAAAGATGTCTTCGCCGCGCTCGGCCTGCGTAACGGCGAGTTGCACGCCGGTGTGTCCGATGTGATCGAAGCGGTCGTGTGGCCCGACGCCGGCGCGCCAATGAACGACTGGCTTGCCATGCTGGCGGACGGCACCAACGATCTCGAGGCGCCTGCGATCCGCATTCAGCCGGTGATTGGTGAAGTGCTTGCTGCACTGCGCGCCACCGGCGCAAGGCTGTCGCGGATGTCGGGCTCTGGCGCGACATGCTTTGCGATCTTCGGCAATGAGGCCGATGCGCGCAACGCCGCGCGGGCGATCCGGCTCGATCATCCGCAGTGGTGGGTGCATGCGGGGGCGTTGAGCTAACCCGTCGGAAAACTCTGTTGTCATTCCGGACGCCGCGCAAGCGGCGATCCGCGAATCCATAATCTCAGTGTCAATTGAGATAGCGAGACAGTGGTTGATTCCGGGTTCGCGCTTTCATCGCGCCCCGGAAGACGAGGCTGAGAGTTCACTGGACTCTAATACGACCGCGCCAGGCAGAATGCCACGACCTGCTCCAGCGCGTTTTTCATCGGCGACGGCGGAAACAGCGCCAGCGCGTCGACCGCCATCGCGCCGTAGTGCTGGGCTCGGTTGAGGGTATCGTCCAGCGCGCGATGCTTGGTCATCAGCCCGACGGCGTGATCGAGGTCGTTGTCGCCGATCTGGCCTTCCTCGAGCGCGCGGATCCAGAATTCGCGTTCGATATCGTTGCCGCGGCGGAACGCCAGCACCACCGGCAGCGTGATCTTGCCCTCGCGGAAATCGTCGCCGACGTTCTTGCCGAGCTTTGCCGACTTGCCGCCGTAGTCGAGCACGTCGTCGACGAGCTGGAAGGCGATCCCGAGATTCATGCCGAAGCTGGCTGCCGCGGTTTCCTCGGCCTTCGGGCGATTGCCGATCACCGGACCGACCTCGCAGGCGGCGGCGAACAACTCAGCGGTCTTGCCGCGGATCACCGCAAGGTATTCGTCCTCGGTGGTGGCGGTGTTCTTCGCCGCCGCAAGCTGCATGACCTCGCCCTCGGCGATGGTAGCCGCCGCCGCCGACAGGATGTCGAGCGCGCGTAGCGAGCCGACCTCGACCATCATCCGGAACGCCTGTCCGAGCAGGAAATCGCCGACCAGAACGCTGGCCTCATTGCCCCACAACATGCGTGCTGACAGCTTGCCGCGGCGCAGTTCGCTCTCGTCGACCACGTCGTCGTGCAGCAGCGTCGCGGTGTGCATGAACTCCACGGAAGCTGCGAGCTTGATGTGACCCTCTCCGCCATAGCCGGCGAGGTGGGCCATCGCCAGCGTCAGCATGGGCCGCAGCCGCTTGCCGCCGGACGAAATCAGGTGGTTGGCGACCTCCGGGATCATCGCGACTTCCGACCCGGTCCGCGACAGAATGGTGGCGTTGACACGTTCCATGTCGGCGGCGACAAGCGCGACAAGCTGGTCGATGGAGCCTGTCGAGTGGCTTTCGAATGGGACAATGACCGCCAAGCAAAATCTCCGGTTTTGCGTAGTTCACGCCGTTTCAGGCTATTACACCATAGAAAGTGCCGGTTGGCGCGGCAAGCGCAGGTAGATGTTGACATGGACCAGTTGACATGGGCCACAGGGCTGTAAAGCTGCGGGGCGTCCGGGAGAATGTGACGTTGCGGGAATTGGTTCGAACCAACGATGTGGTGCTGGTGTCAGCGATCGGTGCGCTGCTGGACGGCGCCAACATCCATCACCTGGTGCTGGACCAGAACATGAGTGTGATCGAGGGATCGCTCGGCATTTTGGCCCGCCGCATTCTCGTCAACGACGACGACAATCGCGAGGCACGGCAGCTTCTCACCGAGGCCGGGCTGGCCCATGAATTGCGGCCCGATGACGCCGGATGATGACTGCTCCGCCCGTCGAAACCAGTGAGGACGCATTTCTCGGCGGACGGCTGCGGTTGCGCCAGCCGAGGTCCGGCCACCGCGCCGGTCACGATGCGATGCTGCTCGCTGCGGCGACACCGGCCCGGTCCGGCGACCGCGTCGTTGATTTTGGAGCTGGTGTCGGCGCCGCCGGCCTTGCGGTGGCGATGCGGGTCGGCGGAATTCAGATCGTGCTGGTCGAGCGCGACGAAACCCTCGCTGGCCTGGCCAGCCGTAACGCGGAGCTCAACGGCATCGCGGCGCAAGTCTGCATCCTTGATGTCGCGGGTGGCGCTGAGGTCTTCGCAAGCGTTGGTCTCGGCCCCGACAGCGCCGACGTGGTTCTGATGAACCCTCCGTTCAATGATCCGGCGCGGCATCGCTCGTCGCCCGACGACATCAGGCGCGCGGCGCATATGGCAGAACCCGCCGCGCTTGAGGCATGGATTCATGCGGCGCGGCGCGTGCTGAAATCCGGCGGCTTGCTCAGTCTGATCTGGCGCAGCGACGGTCTTGCCGAGGTGCTGACCGCGCTTGGCCGCGGCTTCGGCGGCGTCGCGATTCGGCCCGTGCATCCCGACGCGGGCAAACCGGCGATCCGCATCCTGGTTCGCGCAGTCAAAGGGAACCGGGCGCCGCTCGAACTTTGCCCGGGTCTGATGCTTAACGATGTATCGGGCCTGCCCAATAAAGAGACTCAGGATGCCTTGACGGGCGTGCAAGGTCTTGCCTGACAGGAGATGTCCGGTGACCTCGCGCTGTGGAGGTCGCCGGTCCATTGCGGAAGGATGTTCGGACTGCGTTGGAGCAAATGTGAAGTGAATTGCCACGAGAAGGCTACCGATAAACGTCACCAGCAGATAGATCTTCATGTCCGAGCAGACGGGTGATGAAGAATTGCCGAGGTTCAAGGAAAATAGCGTGAACGAAGGATGAGTGCGCTGATGAAACTGATACCCGAGCGATGGCGGCGCGGGACGACTGTAGTGCCCGTGGTGCGATTGTCCGGCGTAATCGGCGCCGTCACGCCGCTCAGGCCGGGCATGACGCTCGGGGGCGTAGCCAAAACGCTGGAGCGGGCGTTCGCGGTAAAGAACGCCAAGGCAGTGGCGCTGGTGATCAATTCGCCGGGTGGCTCGCCGGTGCAGTCGCGCCAGATTTATCTGCGCATCCGGCAACTCGCGCAGGAGAAAAAGCTTCCGGTGCTGGTGTTCGTCGAGGATGTCGCCGCCTCCGGCGGTTACATGATCGCCTGCGCAGGCGACGAGATCTTCTGCGACCCGTCATCGATTCTGGGTTCGATCGGCGTGGTCGGCGGCAGTTTTGGCTTCACTGAACTGATCAGGAAAATCGGCGTCGAGCGCAGGCTGTATACATCGGGCGAACACAAGGCGACGCTCGATCCGTTCTTGCCGGAAAACCCTGACGATGTGGCGCGGCTGAAAGCCATTCAGCGCGAGATCCACGCCACCTTCATCGCGCTGGTCAAGCAAAGTCGCGCCGCGCGTCTGAAGGGGACGGACGATCTGTTGTTCACCGGCGAATATTGGGCTGGCGAGCGTTCGGTTGCGCTCGGCCTTGCCGACGCGATCGGCGATCTCAGGTCAACGCTGCGGGCGCGGTTCGGCGAAAAGGTCAGCACGCCTGTGATTGCGCCCTCGACCGGTCTGCTGTCGGGGCTGCTGGGCCGCAAATCGGGAGCTGGAACGCTGACGTCGTTCGACGGTATCGCGGGGTTGCCGGATGGCCTGATCTCCGCGCTTGAGACCCGGGCGATTTGGGCTAAATTCGGCTTTTAGACCCGACCTCTACCGATTTCCCGCGCCATTTGGTCTCGGCGCTAGCGATTGCGGAAACAATCGGGTTGGGCGAGAATATATCAATGGGAATCCGGTGATGAAGAACGAGGATCGATCGATGCCCCCGCTGATTGCACTTGCAGGCACCTTGGGTGGACTGGCGGCGGTCCGCTGGGTCTACCGCACCGCCAAGCGGATCAATCATGAACTCGAGGAAGCACGGATGGCTCGGGTCGCCGAGGCGCCGGCGACAAAGGAGATCCCGACACTCCGTCCCGATCCGCGCACCGGTGCCTATCGGCCGGGCTGATATGGGCTAGCTGGCGGCGGTCCGCAATTCTCTCGGATGCACCGGATTCGGCAACGCTTCTCTGCGGCATCGCCTTGATTTGGGTTTCCCGCGCCGATACGGTCCCGCGTTCACGAAACCCCGCGAATCCCCGAAAAGATCAATGGACTCCTTGCCCCCGCACATGCGCCCGGAGCGCTCGTTCCAGGGTCTGATCCTGACCCTGCAGCGTTACTGGGCGGATTATGGCTGCGTGATCCTGCAGCCCTATGACATGGAGGTGGGAGCGGGCACCTTTCATCCCGCCACCACACTTCGTGCGCTCGGCCCGAAGCGCTGGAACGCGGCCTATGTGCAGCCTTCGCGCCGGCCCAAGGACGGCCGCTACGGCGAGAACCCCAACCGCCTGCAGCACTATTATCAGTTCCAGGTGATCCTCAAACCTTCGCCGTCGGACATCCAGGATCTCTACCTGAAATCGCTGGCCGCCATCGGCGTCGACAGCGCGCTGCATGACATCCGCTTCGTCGAGGACGACTGGGAAAGCCCGACGCTCGGCGCGTGGGGCCTCGGCTGGGAGTGCTGGTGCGACGGCATGGAAGTCAGCCAGTTCACTTATTTCCAGCAGGTGGCGGGCGTCGAATGCGCGCCGGTGGCGGGCGAACTCACCTACGGGCTCGAGCGTCTGGCGATGTACGTGCAGGGCGTCGACCGGGTCTACGATCTCAACTTCAACGGCCGCGAAGGCGCAGAGAAAGTGACCTACGGCGACGTCTTCCTGCAGGCCGAGCAGGAATATTCGCGGCACAACTTCGAGCATTCCGACGCCGACATGCTGTTCAAACAATTCGCGATGGCAGAAGAGGCCTGCAAAAAATATCTCGAGGCCGGGTGGCAGGAAAACAAGAAGGAGCCCGGCAAGCGCGAGGCGCACCTGATGGCGCTGCCGGCCTACGACCAGTGCATCAAGGCGAGCCACGTCTTCAACCTGCTCGACGCGCGCGGCGTGATCTCGGTGACCGAGCGGCAGAGCTACATCCTGCGGGTGCGCGAACTGGCGAAAGCCTGCGGCGAGGCCTGGATCCATACCGAAGCGGGCAGGGCGGGGTGATGTCTCAATGCCCGCCGTTTTACCTTCACCCTCCCCTTGAGGGGGAGGGTCGGCGAGTTCGGCAGCGCACTTGCGCGCCCGAATGAGCCGGGGTGGGGTGAACTCCGTGATCAAAAGGACCGTTGGTGATTTCAAACGTCAGTCTGCAAGGCGGTTACGGTCAGACAGTACGAATGCCGAAGCAGTTCTCTGGCGTCACCTTCGCAAACTTGATGTGAAAGGGAGTCATTTCAGACGGCAGGTCATCATCGGTCCCTACATTGTCGACTTTGCCTGTCTCTCCGAACGACTAATCGTCGAGGTGGACGGATCGCAGCACGGGACGGACGAAGGTATCCGACACGATGAGGCGCGGACGCGCTGGCTGCGGAAGGCTATCGAGTGCTTCGATTCTGGAACAACGACGTAATGAGCAAAACGAAGTCGGTACTGGATATGATTTATCGAGCGATTGATGTCACCCCACCCCGCCTGTCTTCGGCAGACGACCCTCCCCCTCAAGGGAAGGGTGGCGTCTTGCGCTCGGAGTAACGAATGCCCGATCTTCTGTTCGAACTGTTCTCTGAGGAAATTCCCGCCCGCATGCAGGCGAAGGCGGCGGATGATCTGCGCAGGATGATCACCGACAAGCTGGTCGCCGAGGGTCTCGTCTATGACGGCGCGAAGGCCTTCGCGACGCCGCGCCGTCTCGCGCTCACCGTGCACGGCATTCCCACGCGCCAGCCCGACCTTAAGGAGGAGCGCAAAGGGCCGAAGATCGGCGCGCCCGACGCCGCCGTGCAAGGGTTTCTGAAAGCCACCGGACTGAAATCGCTGGATGAAGCCAAAATCCAGCGAGATCCGAAGAAGGGCGATTTCTACATTGCGCTCATCGAGAAGCCGGGACGGCCTGCGATCGACGTGATCGCGGAAATCCTGCCGGTCATCGTCAGGACCTTCCCGTGGCCGAAGCAGATGCGCTGGGGCGAGCGCTCGGCGAAGCCCGGCGCGCTGACTTGGGTGCGGCCGCTGCATTCGATCATCGCAACCTTTGGTCTCGAGACCGAAGAACCCGACGTGGTGCGGTTCGATGTCAGCGGCATCACGGCGGGGCAGACCACGCGCGGCCATCGCTTCATGGCGCCGGGCGAGATCAGCGTGCGCCGCTTCGAGGATTACGAGGCGAAATTGTACGCGGCGAAGGTCGTGCTCGATCCGCAGCGCCGCAAGGACATCATCCTGGCCGACGCCAAGGAGCTTGCGTTCGCGCAAGGGTTCGAACTGGTCGAGGATCAGGTGCTGCTCGACGAGGTCTCGGGGCTGGTCGAGTGGCCGGTGGTGCTGATGGGGTCGTTCGACCAGGAATTCCTGTCGATCCCCGGCGAGGTGATCCGCGCCACCATCCGCAACAACCAGAAGTGTTTTGTGGTGCGGCAAACATCGCCGTCGCCCGCTTTTCCCTCCCCCACGATAGTGGTGAGGAGGGATCAAGGGTGGGGGGCTCTTCCCCATCTGACGTCGGCTCCCCCCACCCCCGACCCCTCCCCACCGCAGGCGGGGGGAGGGGAGATCAACTCGCCAACAAGTTCATCCTCGTCGCCAATATCGAAGCAACCGACGGCGGCAAGGAGATCGTCGCCGGCAACGAGCGCGTGATCCGCGCGCGGTTAAGCGACGCGAAGTTCTTCTACGACAGCGATCTGAAAAACTGGAAAGACATCCCGCTCGATCAGCGTCTGAAGAAATTCGACGGGATTACTTTCCACCAGAAGCTCGGCACGCAGGCCGAACGCATCGCGCGCATCGAACGACTCGCCGCCGAGATCGCGCCGCTGGTCGGTGCCGATGTCGAGAAGGCCAAGCGTGCGGCGCGTCTGTGCAAAGCCGATCTGCTCACCGAAGTGGTCGGCGAATTCCCCGAGCTGCAGGGCCTGATGGGGAAATACTACGCGTTGGCCCAGGGCGAGGACGCCTCCGTCGCCGCGGCGAGCGAGGACCACTACAAGCCGCAGGGCCCGACCGATCGCGTACCGTCAGATCCCGTGAGTATTGCTGTCGCACTGGCCGACAAGATCGACACGCTGGTCGGCTTCTGGGCGATCGATGAAAAGCCGACGGGCTCGAAAGATCCCTATGCGCTGCGACGTGCAGCGCTGGGAGTGATTCGGATCATTTTAGAAAATCGAGCTTCGTACTTCGGTTGTCGAATTTGTTCGCCCTTCAATATGCCGTAACCGTTAGTGGAGGAGTCAGATTTAATCGCCGGCAAGTCCGTGGAAGCCCGAAACTGGTAGAGGTAGCCCTTCCGGGAAGTACACAGTCGTTGCGCGTTTGAAAAGATGCTCGCTGAACACGTCGAGATCAGTGGCTTACAAAAAAGTGAATTTGCAAGGAAAGTGATCGTTTTTGGCCGGGAGGTTATTGCTGGAATCATAACCTTCTTCGTCGACCGTCTGAAAGTTCAACTCCGGGAGCAGGGCGCGCGGCATGATCTGGTCGACGCTGTCTTGGGCTCGAAGGCCAGGATGACCTTCTCATGGTCGTCCGTCGCGTCGAGGCGCTCGGAAAATTCCTCGAGACTGACGACGGCAAGAACCTGCTCGCCGGCACCAAGCGCGCGTCGAACATCCTCGCCATCGAGGAAAAGAAGGACAAGCGCACGTTCGACGGCGCGCCGGATGAGAAATTGTTCATTGCCGAGGAAGAGAAGATGCTCGCCAAGGCCATCGATCAGGTGAGGAGCGGAAGCCAGCGCAGCTGTGGCGAAGGAAGACTTCGCCGCCGCGATGGCCGCGATGGCCAAGCTGCGTCCGGCGGTCGATGCGTTCTTCGACAAGGTGAAGGTCAACGACGACGATCCGAAGGTGCGTGAGAATCGCCTTAAGCTGCTGAACCAAATCCGCGCGGCTACACGTGCGGTCGCGGACTTCTCGAAAATTCAGGACTGATTGCGGCGTAGGCTGTCCTGCCGACAATTCAACGCAACCTGTACCCGAAACAAGAACCCCGCCCCTCGAGGTAAGGGACGGGGCTCTGGCCGTTCGCGTGGCGGATCGGCGCGTCACCCGAACCGGCGTCTACTTCGCAACAAAACGCGTCACGCGCTTTCAAGCGAAGAAGGTTCCACAGCGAATCAGTCTGAGTACCTGCATAACGCGCCGCGTGCGTGGCTCGACCAGCACGGTCTGACCATTCACCACCGTATAGCGATAGGGCGTCGCACCGAATTGCTGCGGCACGTCGTAAATGGTGATGCCTTCGTCGGACAGCGTCGCGCCAACGATCACGTGTCGCGGGACGGTATAGATGGGGACGCGCTCGCGCACGACGTATTCACGAAACGCCGGGCGCTGCTCGTAAGCAATACCGCCGTCGGCATCGATCTCGACCGGCGTGGTGACAACCACATCGGTCGAGGGCGCGACGCCGACAGTGACACCTTGCGCGTGTGCGACTAACGGTACACCGAACGCCGCCACAAGTGTGGCGATAGCCAGCTTAGTGTTTCGCATGTTCGTCTCCTTTGCGATGATGGACGCGCATCGGTCGACGCGATCCGTTCGACTGGGCGTCTTGCCCAATTCCTCCGCCCCGCTATCGTTCCCCCTTCAAGCGACATTTTTGGGGCAATTTGTGCAAGGACAAGATTACGCAGCAGCGCCACAATGAGGTGGAACTCGTCGGCGGCGCCGGGTGCTGCTATCATGAATCCGGCGCGGCGGATAAAGTCTCCGTACGATACCTCTGCGTACGATTGCAGACGCTTGCAACTTACCCCCATGAATTGAGTATTTATCGGTGGTTAGTTCTTGCGGACTCTTGCAGACATTTGCGCACCGTTATACCCACTATTTGTGGGTAGCCTTGTGGGCCCTTGGAGGGCGGATGGTTCGTCAACTTAACAAGCTTAGTAGCCGGTTCGTAGAGACCACCAAGGACCGGGGCCGGTACGCCGATGGCGGCGGTTTGTATTTGCAGGTCTCGGCCTCGAAGGATGGCGGCGTCACCAAGTCTTGGTTGTTTCGATTTATGCGTGGCGGCACTACGTCACGCGAAATGGGCCTAGGCGCTGTAAGCCTCAACAAGCGAGATGGACTTGTTACCCTCAGTATGGCGCGCGATAAGGCCTTCGCCGCCCGCAAGGCCTTGAGTGCCGGTGTGGACCCCCTTGCACAGCGGCGGCAGCAGCGGGCTGCAATCCGGTTGGAGCAAGCCAAGACGATCACATTCCGGCAATGCTCGACCGAGTTCATTCAGGACAATGAAGCGGAGTGGAAAAACCGCAAGCATCGCGAACAGTGGGCCAACACTTTGGCTACCTATGCCCATCCGGTGATCGGCGATTTGGCCGTGGCCGATGTCGATACCGGACTGATCCTGAAAATCTTGAGGCCGATCTGGAAAGAGAAGACGGAGACCGCCGCAAGGGTTCGCGGTCGCATTGAATTGGTGTTGAGCTGGGCAACGGCTCACGGGTACCGACAGGGCGACAACCCGGCGCGCTGGCGCGGCCATCTAGATCAGGTTTTGCCGAGGCCCTCCAAGGTCGCAAAAGTCGAGCATCATCCGGCAATCCCATACAAGGACGTGCCGGACTTCATGGCCGCGCTGAGATCACAGGCCAGTGTTTCGGCGCGTGCCCTTGAAGTCACGATTTTATGCGCTTCCCGAACCGGCGAGACGATCGGAGCCGAATGGTCGGAAGTCGACGTCGACCGGAAGGTCTGGACCGTACCGCCGACAAAAATAAAGGGCGGCAAGGAACATCGGATTCCCTTATCGGATCGCGCGGTTGAGATTTTCTCCACGCTCCCCAGGGAAGGGAAGTTCGTGTTCCTGGGCGCTAAGGCCGATAAGCCGCTCAACAATAGGGCCATGCTGGGAATGATGCGCGGCTTGCAGGGGATGGGCGCCACCGTGCACGGCTTCCGGTCCTCATTCCGGGATTGGGCGGCCGAGCAAACCAGCTTCCCTAACCACGTAGTCGAGATGGCGCTCGCCCATACGGTCGGCGACAAGGTCGAGGCCGCCTACCGCCGCGGAGATCTGTTCGAAAAACGCCGCCGGCTGATGCAGGACTGGGCCAAGTATTGCGTCTCCGAACGGCCTCGCGCGACCAGCTACAAGGTTGTCTCAATGCGAGCGGCGCAATGAGGAGCCCAGCCGGTTATATGAATTGCCGCGAGATGTTCGACATCATTGGCCGCGAGCTATTTGGGCCCGACTGGACCGGGGAGCTTGAGTATCGGGCGCGCACGGGGCTCTGGACGATCTCAGAATACGAACTCGCCAAGATTACGACCAGCACCGTCCACTCGGGGAGTGGGAGTGGCCCGGGCCGGAACATATTAATCCGAACTCCAGAAGATCCAAGCAGTGCTGATTACCAGGCGGAGCGGGTAGCCCGCGTTCGGTATGAGGCGGCCCTACAGGAGTTTTTGATTCGACTGGAAGTGGGCCGAGCGACAGCCGCCGCCTTGAACACCGACACGGGGAAAATTCACCCGATAAACCGCGAGGTGTGGCGCACAACCCGTGCCTTGGGCTACCTCAAGAGCGAGAAGGGGCCTGCTGGCTCCTACTACAGAAATCGCACCCTGTACTATAATGAGGGGCCGCTATTGATCGAACTTCCAAAGACCCTTCCCGCTAAAGTAGGCGCGACCACGTCGGGCAACCCGGGCCAGCCCGGTAGACGAGGGCCAAAAGTCAGCATGCTCGACCAGGTAAAGGTGGCGATGCGAAAAATTGGCGTTGATGAGGTGGATACTTGGAAAGAAGAGGCGATGGCTAAGGAATTCGGCGCCAGTCGCGATACATGCCGGAAGGCGCGCGCCGCGCTTCGGGCTGAATTAGTCGGCAAATAGTCGACAATTACCGACAATTACCGACCAGCGACAAATAGCGATCATCCGGCACATCGCGGCGGACGTCGCCGCAGCGACCGAGCAGCCCGAGTTGCGGACGCGACTGGAGGCACAGGGCGCCATCGTCGCCAGCTCATCGCCGGCCGAGTTCGCGAGCATGATCGCGGCGGAGCAGCGGCGCTGGGCCGAGGCCGTGCGGCTTTCCGGCGCCAAGGTGGAGTGAGACGATGACCGCAGGCCCCACACGCATCCTGGCCGACTGGCTGATAGCGACGCACGGGCGGGAGATCCCGCCCGAAGTCCGGCACGAGGCGGTACGCAGCTTCGTCAACTGGCTCGGATGCGCCGTGGGCGGCGCAATGCACCCCGGTACCCAGGCAGCCTTACGCGCGATGCGGCCGCTGGAGGCGGCGCCCACGGCAACGCTGGCCGGCCTGCGGCGCCGAGTCCGACATGATGACGGCTGCGTTGGTAAACGGCGTTGCCTCCCATGTGCTGGACTTCGACGACACCCACGCCACGGCCTTCATCCACCCGAGCGCGCCGATCCTGCCCGCTGCCCTGGCCCTGGCCGAGACCCGCGGGCTGTCCGGTGCGGCGCTGCTGGAGGCCTTCGTGCTGGGGGTGGAGGCCGCCTGCCGCATCGGCAACGCCGTACTGCCCTCGCATTACGAGATCGGCTGGCACATCACCGGGACAGCCGGCGCCATCGGCGCAGCGGTCGCCTGCGGCAAGCTGCTGGGGCTCGACGCGGAGCAGATGGTCTGGGCGATCGGCCTGAGCGCGACCCAGCCCGTCGGCATCCGCGAGCACTTCGGCAGCATGACGAAAAGCTTCCATCCCGGCCGGGCGGCGCAGAATGGGCTGCTGGCAGCGCTGCTGGCGGAACAGAGGTTCGATGCCGCCGACGAGCCCATCGCGGGACGGCGCGGCTTCGCGGCTATCCTGGCGGACGGCTTCGACCCTTCGCAGATGACCGAAGCCTTGGGCCAGCGCTGGGAGATCCAGCGCAACACCTACAAGCCCTTCGCCTGCGGCTTGGTGATCCACCCGGCCATCGATGCCTGCCTGCAGCTCCGCACCATGCCGGGATGCGATGTGGATAGGGTAGAAAGCGTGGCGCTGGCAGTGCATCCCATTGTCATGGAGCTGACCGGCAAGCGGGAGCCGGCCTCGGGCCTTGAGGGCAAGTTCAGCGTCTACCATTCGGCCGCTGTAGCGCTGCTCGATGGGGCGGGTGGAGAGGCGCAGTTCGGCGATGCCCGCGTGACGGCGCCGGAGGTGGTGGCGCTGCGTCAACGGGTGACTGCCACGATCGACCCGGCCATGCACCGCGAGGCCTGCACCGCGGTGCTAACCTTATGCGACGGCCAGGTACTGCGGGCCGCAGTGACAGTGCCCCTGGGCAGCCTGGGCAAGCCAATGTCGGATGTGCGTATTCCGACGAAACCAGCCACCGATTCCGATCGAAGCCAGCCACCTGTTCCGAAGCAAACCAGCCGGGCATTCCGATGATGCCAGCCGGGGTGGCGGTGGGGTTCGCGGACGGGTTCATTGAGCTTGGCGGACGGGTCGTCCGTCAAGCCTGATGCGACTTGGCGGCGCGTAGCTTGCGCATGCTTTCCCCCTTGAGCTCGATGCGGTGGGCGCCATGGACCAGCCTGTCCAGCACGGCGTCGGCGATGGTCGGATGGCCGATGTGTTCGTGCCAGAGTTCGACGGGCACTTGGCTGGTGACGATGGTGGCGGCACGATCGTGCCGATCGTCGATGATTTCCATCAGGTCGCGGCGCCCTTCGGCGGTGAGTGGGGTGATGCCCCAGTCGTCCAGGATGAGGAGGTGCACCCGGGCCAGGCCCTTGAGCATGCGGGCGTAGCGTCCATCGCCGCGGGCCAGGCCCAGAGCCTCGAGCAACCGCGGCACGCGATGGTAGAGCACGGCGCGGTTGTCACGGCAGGCCCGGTGGCCGAGGGCGCAAGCCAGCCAGGTTTTTCCCGTGCCGGTCGAGCCCACGACATACTGCCCAGGAACAGTCGTTCGACGTCTGCGTCCACTACCCGCATCACCCGCGTGCTGGGGAACGCATGTTGGTGCTGCGCACGGTCCATCATGCCGGCGCTCGGCATTTTGCGGTCGAGATGCCGGACGGAACGCATGGCCTTCTGCCCGAATGGATGACCGCACCAGCCGCGGCAAATCTCGCGCTGGTTGACACCCCGGCATTGACGCTGGCCGCGCTGCAGGCTCTCCGCGCCACCATCGATGCCAGCCTCGTAGCCTCCTTGCCCTCAGAGGCGGTGCGGGAGGGCGCGGGCGATGTCGATACGCAGGCCGGAGCGGCAAGCGGATCTGCTCCAGCGGGTGGTGTCGGAGGCGGAGCGCGAAAAGCTGCCACCCGAGGCACGCGCCGCAGTCATCGACCTGCTGAAAGTGCTTCTGACGACGTGTGCCGCAGAAGCAGCGCGGGCGAGGGCGACCGATGAGTAAGATCACGCCCGGCCATCTCGCCCGAGACGCCTATGTCTACGTCAGGCAGTCGACGCATGACCAAGTCGTCAACAATCCCGAGAGCCGCCGCCGACAGTACGCGCTGCGCCAGCGGGCGGAGGCCCTTGGGTGGAAAAACGTCGTGGTCGTGGATGACGACCTCGGCCGATCCGGCAGTGGCGTTGCCCGTCAAGGATTTGAACGGCTGCTGCTTGCAGTCGGCAGCGGGAATGCCGGTGCCGTCCTGGCGATCGAGGCATCGCGCCTCGCACGCAACGGCCGCGACTGGCATACACTGCTTGAGGTTTGCGGTCTCGTCGGGTGTTTGCTGATCGACGAAGCCGGTGTGTACGATCCGCGGCAGATGGACGATCGGATGCTCCTTGGTATGAAGGGCACCTTCAGCGAACTCGAGCTGTCCATGCTGCGCCAGCGCTCACAGGAAGCCTTGCGGCTCAAAGCGCAGCGCGGAGATCTGCACACCAGCGTGGCCGTCGGCTATGTACGGTCCTCGGGTGACCGACTGGAGATGGACCCCGATCGACGTGTCCGAAGCGCGCTGGACCTGGTGTTCCGCAAGTTCAGCGAGTTCGGCAGTGTCCGCCAGGTCGCCGTTTGGCTGCGGCAGGAACGCATCCTGCTGCCCGTGGTCAGCTATGGATTGCAGGGGCGGGTCGTCGTCTGGCGGCTGCCTCGGTACAACACCGTGCACCGGATCCTGACGAACCCGATCTACTCTGGTGCCTACGTGTTCGGTCGGACGACCTCGCGGATCCGGCTCGAAGCTGGTCGAAAGGTGGTGACGGCAGCCGTCCGCCGCCGCCCGGAGGAATGGGATGTCCTGATCCGCGACCACCATGATGGCTACATCACGTGGGACCAGTATGAGCGGAACCAGCGTCTCATCGGGGACAACGCGAACATGAAAGGGACCGCCGTGCCCGGCTCCGTGCGCAATGGAGGCGGCATCCTGGCCGGCCTGCTCCGCTGCGGCCATTGTGGGCGGAAGCTACGAGTGCAGCACAACGGCCAACGCGGTGTTGCGCGCTATCTGTGCGTCGAAGCGTCGATCAACCACGCGGAACGCAATAAATGCATCTCGTTCGGCAACATGCGGGTCGATGCGGCGGTCTCGGCCGAGGTGTTGCGGGTAATCGCGCCGTTGGGCCTGGAAGCTGCTCTCGCGGCGGTGGCCGACAGCCAACGGCACGGTACGGAACGGGTCGCCCAGCTCGAGCTCGCGCTGGAGCAGGCCCGCTACGAGGCCGCACGGGCTGGCCGGCAATACAACGCGGTCGAGCCCGAGAACCGAACGGTCGCCGCCGAGCTGGAGCGCCGCTGGAATGCCCGGCTGGAGGAGGTCGCACGCCTCGAGGCGGAAATCCGAGCCGCGCAGGAGCACGAGCCCGACAACGGCCTGTCCGCAGCCGAACGCGCCGAGGTGATGGCGTTGGCCGATGACCTGCCCCGCGCCTGGAACCATCCGGCCGCCACCGCCGACCTGCGGAAACGCATACTCCGGGCGGTTCTCGTCGAGATCGTGGTTCGGGTCGAGCCAGGTCACCTGCGCCTCCTGCTGCACTGGAAGGGGGGCGATCACACCGCCCTCGAGGTGCGGAAGAGCCGGCAGGGGGAGCACCGCTGGAAGACGAGCAAGGATACGGAGCAGCTCATCCAGGAGCTCGCCAGATTGTTGCCTGATGCCAGCATCGCCGCGGTCCTGAACCGGCTCGGTATCCGGTCCGCGAAGGGGCACACCTGGACCCAGCTGCGGGTCCGCAACTTCCGAGCTGAACGCAGCATTGCGATCTACCGTGAGGGCGAGCGCGCCGAACGGGGAGAACTCATCCTGCACGAGGCGGCAACCTTGCTCGGTGTGAGCAAGATGACGGTGATCCGCCTGATCAAGGATCAGTTGCTGCCCGCCAAGCAATGCTGCCCGGGCAGTCCTTACGTTATCCGCCGCGAGGATCTGGAGCGACCAGCCGTCCGCCGAGCCGTCGAGAATGGCCGTGCAGTCTCACAGGACTGCCGGCAGAAAACCCTGCAATATGAATGAGATGGTGAAAGGGTGCATCATGTCGCCAGGTCGGTCGGGCCGGTGAGCAGCAGGTTCTGATGCCGCTCGATCCACTCGCCACCGGTCAGGCGTTGGAACAGGGCCCGATCGAGGCCGCGGGCGGCGTGATGATCGACGTCCTCGGGGGTGGCCTGCTGGCGCAGGCCGGCGAACCGCAGCCGGGTCGCCAGACGCTTGGTATCGCGCTCCAGCGCCTCGCGGTCGACCAGCAGGGCGAGGCGGTCCTCGAACCCGAGTTCGGCGCTCTCCGGCTGGCGCCTTTGTTCTTCGAGGGCGCGTGCCATGCCGATGAGGCCGAGTTCGCGGAGCCGGTCGCTGGTGGGGTGGGTGAGCATCGGGGTCTCCTCAGTGGTAGTAGCCGCCGCCGCGGATGTTCCCGTGCCAGACGGGCGGCTCGTCAGGCGCCGGTTCCGGGCGCGGCAGACGGTCGAGGCCGCGGCGCAGGATCGATTGCACCGAGCCGCAGGAGGCGGCGCCGATGTCGAGCCCACGCTGGCAGGCCGCCTCGACGCGTCCGGCGCCGTAGCTGCGCACCAGGCGCAGGATGCCGAGGCCGGCGCGGAAACCCTGCTCGGGATGCGGCTTGGCGGTCAGCAGGACCTCGACCAACCCGGCGGTGGCGGGACCGATCGCCGCCGCCTCCTGCAGCAACCGGGTGGGCGTCCGCTCGGCGTGGCGCCGGTGCGCGCTTGGCATGTGCTCGGGCGTGGTCGTTTGTCCCGGGCGCCGAGAACTCCGCAGGTGGCTGGCCACCCGGCCGCCACGATGGAACACCTCGATGGCCTGCTCGGTGATGCGGACCTCGATCACCTCGCGTGCCAGGCGATAGGGCACGGAGTAGAAGTGCCCCTGCACCTCGACGTGGTAGTCGAGCCCGGCGCGGCAGCGACGCCACTCGGCGTAGGCGTAGGGTTCGGCCGGCAGCGCCAGCAGGGCGGACCGCTCCAGGCGTTCGAACAGCGCCTGCCGGCTGGTGCCGAGATGGCGCATCGGCCGGGCATTGAGCTCGACCACGAGCTCGCGGATCGCGCCGTTCAGTTCGGCCAGCGAGAA
>CAVXSV010000031.1:0-159361 GCA_963764445.1 uncultured Alphaproteobacteria bacterium | reverse complement strand
AGGGTCAGAACTCATTGATCAGAGCCAGAAGATGACGGCTGCTGCGATGCAGATGGCAGACATGAAGGTATGTGCGCATCTATCGTAACGGGTGTGGATGCGCCGCCAGTCCTTGAGCCTGCCGAACGTATTTTCGATCTTGTGCCGTTCGCGATAGAGAATGCGGTCATGTTCGATCGGCTTTGCGCGGTTGGACTTCGATGGGATGCAGGCCGTGATACCCCGGACCGCGAGCGCCTGGCGGAACCAGTCGGCGTCGTAGCCCTTGTCGCCGAGCAACTGCTTCGCGGGCGGCAGCGCATCGACCATCAACGCGGCCCCCTTGTAATCGCTCATCTGGCCTTCGCTAAGCAGCATGATGACCGGACGTCCCTGACCATCACATACGGCGTGCAGCTTCGAGTTCAGGCCGCCCTTCGTGCGCCCGATACGTCGGGGAACAGGCCCTTTTTTAAAAGGCTTGCGGCGGTGCGATGCGCCTTCAGATGGGTGGCGTCGATCATTAACCGCTTCGGGGTGCCGCCCTTACGGGCCAGTTCGGCAAATATCTTGTTGAACACACCAAGACGGCTCCAGCGCACGAACCGATTGTAGACGGTCTTGTGCGGACCATACTCACGCGGCGCATCGCGCCAGCGCAGACCGTTCCTGATGACGAAAATGATGCCGCTGATCACCCGCTGGTCATCAACCCTCGCAACTCCGTGCGACAAAGGAAAATACGGTTCGATCCGGCGCATCTGCGCCTCGGTCAGCAGAAACAAATCGGACATTGCGGCGTCTCCCAACAACGCCAATAAATCAGTCCAAACGCCTCTCCGCAAGAAAATTAATGGGTCCTGAACCTAAGATGACCATCAAACAAATCTACATCGGCCTACTGGCAACCGGCCTTCTGTTCTTCCTCTTCTTAGTCGCGCTTATAAATATTCTTTTCTAACGTATGACCCGCGACCAGCAATTAGCCGCCATACGCGCTGCGTGCATCAGGGCGAACCCGGAGATAATAGAAAGGAGCTACTATCTCTGCGCTACCTGCCAAATGAAGTTCAGTTCACTTGGCATGCACAATCGCACATGCAAGGGAGGGGCGACAAAGCATGACAAGCTGCGCCCCATCCGCCTCGCCGATGTGCTTTTGGCGCTCGGCAACAAACAGTATGAGGTTTCGCTAGGAGGCCGCCTTGCTGTGTTCTTCAAACCGCTCACCGACAAAGAAATCTTCGCGTGGCGTATTCACAAAGACGACCTCGCCCAGCAGATCGAAGAGTGCGTGGCGTACTTAGCGCAACTGCTCGGATAATGCTTCGCCGATCAGAACCAGCGTCCGCGGCCATAAAAGCCGCCGCCAAGGAGAAGCACGATCACAATGATGATGATGAGCGTTGTAGTGTCCATGTCGGACCCCTAGTAACGTTTGTATCAGCACGGAACTCGCAACGGCCAGCTTAGTTCCAACATTAAAAGCCGTAATCACCGAGTATGACCTATAAAACTATCGCAGTCGCCGCCGCTATCAGCGTTGCCGCCATGGGAGTGCTGTTTCCGCTCGCAGTCAGCTTAACTTTCTAGTGTATGAAACATCTCAAAAATGCAGTCGGGTTCACGCTTTATATTTCAGGCATTTTACTCGCTATAGGAGGGACAATAATAAGCGTTGCCGCCGCTATAATGGTTTCCCCGTGGTTCGCGCCCTTAGCGCCCCTCTCAATGGTAATAGGCATTACAGCAGCAAGCTGGGCATGGAGCTGGGAAATCTAAACTCATGAAGCCTACTTCTCCGAAGGTTCAGCGTCAGGCTCAGAGGAAATACCACACTCAGCAGGAGCTTCAGGAGATTGCGGCATACTCTGGTTGCTCTGAGTGTCGTGCGTTGGCTCTTCAGGTATTGGGCCTCTAGTCTCCTCTAGGAACGCTTGCGGCGAGAACCGCGCCTCCTCCTTGAGCCTCTCCGCCCTCTCCGCTCCTGTCTCTCCGAACGCCGCGCGCTGATAGGCATCAATCTCCTCAGCCTTCCGCTCTGCGGTATCGAGCATCTGCGCCATGCGTGCTTGCGGGTCAGAACTCCTCTTGCCGATGTAGTGGAGATAGCGCTTGCGGGGCTTGCCGGTCACGGGATCGCGGTATGAACTCAAGGCTCCAATAGCCGCGACGATTGATGAGATGTGCCATCCACGCAGTAGACAAAAATATTTTCAAAAATTCTAGACGCGCAAACCGCAACACCACGCCACATGTGGCGGTTCGTGGCTGTCGACTCTTTCAGGATCTCGCTCAACACTCCGATCTCCGATCATGGAGAGCTACAATGAATGACAATCCGAGAAAGAAGGGCTTCAACTACGGCATCGGTGTCAGCCACAACTCCAAGCGGCGGAATAACTCAGGCCCTCCGGGGCCTTTTTGTGTTCCATGTCCCACAAAATCGAACTGCGCTTGATACCTTCGTGTGCGGCCTCTTCATCATCCAGCCCCAGTACGATGAAGCGGACTTCGAGAACCTGATAGGCGATTTCCTCGCGCCCCACATCAAGAAGCTGTTCACCAGCTCATACCGCGAGGCGGGTGTTCTGCCGCGACGACCAGACCCCCTGGGGTCATCGTCGTGTTCGGCAGCGACCCCGAGCAGATACGCAGGACTACATTGCACGAAGTTGTGCATCTTGCGGAGAAGCTCACGTGTACCAGGGAAATGCGCGCCCGGTTCGTCCAGCACGTCTACTTCGCGCTCAAGCTGCCATAGGAGCGCCCATGAAGCCCGTCATAGTAACTGACGAAGACTTCGAGCAGGCCATGCGGCAGCTTGAAGACGAAGAACGCTGGAGAGCCGCGCATTCAGTACGAAGAGTGTTCATCGACGCGCTCGACCACATCATAAGCTCGCTAGAGCACCTGCAAAACAGGTTGCGCTGGTGGTAGCTCAGGGCCCCTACGGGGTGCCCTTTCTTTTATGCTAAAATGGAGAGGTACTAGTTAGCGCGTTTGAGTGTGGGGCTGTGCTAACGGCTCCACGTTCAAGCGGAAGATTTATGCGCGAAATCAAATTCAGGGCGTGGGATAAGAGCTTCACGGGAAGAATGTGGTACTGGGGCGCTGATAACGCGAACTTTGACCTACAGAAGACGCTTCGCAACGGCAACCTAACAGTCATGCAATTCACCGGCCTCAAGGACAAGAACGGCAAGGAGATATACGAGGGGGATGTCGCGAGTGACTATTTTGGCGTCAATCATTTGGTCGAATGGGTTGAGGAAGAGGGTAACTTGAAAGCCCGCGTCATAGACCGCCATGAATGGCCTACATACCGCCACTTCAAAGATTTGCGCGTCATGGAAGTCATCGGCAACATCTACGAGAACCCCGAGCTCCTAAAATAACGCGGTAGAATTGCTAGCGGACAAATTCCTGTCCTTTTCACAGGAGGTTCGCGATGAACGTAAAGGACCTGTATGCCGAAGTGACTGCAAAGATCGTAGCGGAGATGGAGGCAGGCAGCGTCCCCTGGCTTTGTCCATGGAAAAGCACCGCCATTGCCAGGTTTCCGCAGAACGCCGTGACCAAAAGGCGCTACACCGGCATTAACGTGCCGCTTCTCTGGTTCATGGCGCAGGCGCGGGGCTTTAGTGAGCATGCGTGGCTCACCTACCAGCAAGCCCTCGCCCAAGGCGGCCAAGTTCGCAAAGGAGAAAAGGGGACGCCCGTTCTCTTTACGAAACCTCTGCAGGTCAAGGACAAGAGGACCGAGGAGGACAAGACGGTACGCCTCTTAAGGCTCTTCTGGGTTTTTAACATTTCCCAGATCGAAGGGCTCACGCTCGTCGAGCAGGACAAACAGCCCCTACCCGTGCACGAACGGAATGCGAGGGTCGAGGCGTTCCTCAAGGCCACCGGCGCCGAGATACGGCACGGCGGCGACCGCGCGTACTACAACCAGACCCACGACCATGTGCAGCTCCCCGAGCTGGGCACGTTCATTGGCCCCGACCAGTACTACTGCGTCGCGTTCCACGAACTCGGGCACTGGACGGGAGCAAGCACCAGGCTCGACCGCTTCCCTCCCGGTCTTGTCATGCGCGCCGAGTATGCGTTCGAGGAGCTGGTCGCAGAACTCACCTCGGCGTATCTATGCGCTCACTACGAGGTGAAGGCTGAGATGCGGCACGCTCCCTACCTCTCGCACTACCTCAAGATGATAAAGTACGACGATACGGCGTTCTTCCGGGCGGCGTCGGCCGCGCAGCGGGCTGCCGATTATCTGCGGGCGTTTTCTGGGGCACAGGAGGAGGCGGCGTAACTATCCCTACAGGCCCGCGTTGGGCCTGTTTTCTTTTGATGGTGTAAAATAAGGGGATGGCAAAACCTATTCCCTCGCCCTTTCCGAACAAGCCAGATAGCCAGTTCTTCGAGGAAGTGTACGAGTTGGTCAAGAAATATGGCTTCAGCCAGTGCGCGGTATTCGTTTCGCACAAGGTCGATAACGACAGCGACGAGTGGACGGCGCAATCGAATTGCGTGAGTGACGGCATGATTGAGCATATCGAGCATGTGCTCGGAGATATGCGCGAACACTTGGAGGAGTTCGGCCCCGACAAAAAATGAAACGCGGCGGCTTTCTAAAAAGGCGCGCGCCTCTCAAAGCAAAGGTCGGCATCAAGCGGGGGACTGTCCGGCTCAAGAAGGTTCGCAAGGACACGGTAGGCAAATTAAAAATTAAGCTCTGGCAGTTGTGCCGGGCGATAATCATTCAACGATATGGAAGCGATTGCTACACTTGTCCAGCCAGGAATTTGCTGGGTTCTAACCGCCATATTGGTCACTTTATATCTAGGGTCAGGACTCATTGATCAGAGCCAGAAGATGACGGCTGCTGCGATGCAGATGGCAGACATGAAGGTATGTGCGCATCTATCGTAACGGGTGTGGATGCGCCGCCAGTCCTTGAGCCTGCCGAACGTATTTTCGATCTTGTGCCGTTCGCGATAGAGAATGCGGTCATGTTCGATCGGCTTTGCGCGGTTGGACTTCGATGGGATGCAGGCCGTGATACCCCGGACCGCGAGCGCCTGGCGGAACCAGTCGGCGTCGTAGCCCTTGTCGCCGAGCAACTGCTTCGCGGGCGGCAGCGCATCGACCATCAACGCGGCCCCCTTGTAATCGCTCATCTGGCCTTCGCTAAGCAGCATGATGACCGGACGTCCCTGACCATCACATACGGCGTGCAGCTTCGAGTTCAGGCCGCCCTTCGTGCGCCCGATACGTCGGGGAACAGGCCCTTTTTTAAAAGGCTTGCGGCGGTGCGATGCGCCTTCAGATGGGTGGCGTCGATCATTAACCGCTTCGGGGTGCCGCCCTTACGGGCCAGTTCGGCAAATATCTTGTTGAACACACCAAGACGGCTCCAGCGCACGAACCGATTGTAGACGGTCTTGTGCGGACCATACTCACACGGCGCATCGCGCCAGCGCAGACCGTTCCTGATGACGAAAATGATGCCGCTGATCACCCGCTGGTCATCAACCCTCGCAACTCCGTGCGACAAAGGAAAATACGGTTCGATCCGGCGCATCTGCGCCTCGGTCAGCAGAAACAAATCGGACATTGCGGCGTCTCCCAACAACGCCAATGAATTAGTCCAAACGCCTCTCCGCAAGAAAATTAATGGGTCCTGAACCTAGTTGCCAGCTTCAATTATGTTTCTAATGGCGCGGGAGCGGGCAGCTCTGCGGCGCGGGCCGTCTGCGTCTATCTTCGCGGCGCGGACAAGCTCGCTGATGGTGTGGAGCGGCTTGGCGAGCTTGTGGCCCAGTGCCACGTTCACCTTCTTCAGCTCTGAGGTCTCATAGCGGAGCAGGGCGGCGGGAAGGTCTCCTGCGCGGCCGTGGAAGTAAAAGAGGCGGTGCATATTATTCGGTGAAATGGTCGTAGCACTCATAGCATACGCTGGCGTCGCTCGGGCCAAAGCGCATCTCGTCCTCATGCACCTTGTGGCCGCCGATGTCGCACCACACGCTATTGACAATGATTTCGTTCTCGGGAGAGATGTCGTGAGTGACTTTGAGTTTCATATTATTGGTTGTTAGTTTTTAATTTGTCCCAGCGGGCCTTTGCCATCTTAGTCCCGTGCGCCTTCTTCTCTGCGTCGGTCTTTCCACCAGCGCAATTTGCCGAGGGCTACTGCTTGGGGTGTTTCCCGTCAGCACCCCTGAGACAAATTGAGGGACTTTCCGAAGGGAGGATTTCTGGTTCATCGTAGCCGTAAGGAGCGAAGATGAAACAGAAATCCGGGCCGGGCAAAGCGCCCGCAGAACAAGTGCTGAAGGACATTCGGCGCCAGACCCGCCGGCAGTATTCAGTGGAAGAGAAGATCCGCATCGTACTGGAAGGGCTGCGCGGTGAAGAGAACATCTCTGAGCTTTGCCGCCGCGAGGGCATCGCTGCCTCGATGTATTACGGCTGGTCCAAGGAGTTCCTGGAGGCCGGCAAACGCCGATTGGCGGGCGATACGGCACGCGCCGCAACCTCCGGCGAAGTGAAAGACCTTCGCCGTGAGACCTCTGCCTTGAAGGAGGTCGTGGCCGATCTCACCCTGGAGAACCGTCTGCTCAAAAAAAGTATGAGCGGGCCCTATCGGTGAATGCTTCGCATTCCCCTGTCGGGTGAGAGATGGGGAGGACGAGGCATGAGATACCCTGCATCGGAGAAGGCCGGGATCATCGAGCTGGTCGAGCAGTCACATCTGCCGGCCAAACGCACGCTGGACAAACTCGGTGTCCCGCGGGCCACATTCTATCGCTGGTACGACCGCTACCGCGAAGGCGGACTTGAGGCGTTGGCGGACCATCGCTCACGACCGGACCCCGCGTCTGGAATCGCATCCCGGACGACGTCCGCGGCCAGATCATCAACCTGGCGCTGGAGCTCCCCGAGCTGTCGCCGCGAGAGCTGGCCGTTCGGTTCACCGACGAGAGAAAGTACTTTGTCTCGGAGGCTTCGGTTTATCGACTGCTGAAGGCACACGATCTCATCACCAGCCCGGCCTATGTGGTGATCAAGGCGGCGAACGAGTTCAAGGACAAGACCACCGCCATCAACCAGCTCTGGCAGACCGACTTCACCTACCTCAAGATCACCGGTTGGGGCTGGTACTACCTCTCGACCGTGCTCGACGACTTCTCGCGCTACATCGTGACCTGGAGGCTCGGTCCCACGATGTGTGCCTCCGACGTCACGGCCACGCTCGACCAGGCGCTGACGGCCTCGGGTCTGGACCACATCACCGTTGCGCACCGGCCGAGGCTTCTCAGCGACAATGGGTCGAGCTACATGGCAGACGATCTGGCCAAGTGGCTCGAAGGCAAGGGCATGCAGCATGTGCGCGGCGCCCCGTATCATCCCCAGACCCAGGGAAAGATCGAGCGCTGGCACCAGACCCTGAAGAACCGCATTCTGCTCGACAACTACTATCTGCCCGGAGATCTCGAACGGCAGATCGACGCCTTCGTCGAGCACTACAATCACGTCCGCTATCATGAGAGCATCGAAAACGTCACACCGGCCGACGTCTACTTTGGCCGAGCGGAGACGATCCTCGCAGAACGCAAACGCATCAAGCTGGCCACCATCGCAAACCGTCGCTTGCAGCATCGACTGCAGGCCGCTTAAACTCTAACCCCTGATGAGCCAGAGCCTCCCTTCTCGAAATGCCTGATCAGTCTCATATCATCTGACGACGGACAATCACGTTCCCATCGTCGGTAACTTTCTCCGCAGTACGAAAAACCGTACAACTCGTTTACTTGCCTTCAAGTCACTAACCTGTCTGTCATATCGGCTGCCTTTCTGGGGCAGGCCGATAGACGCGAACAAGTCGGCGTCTACTGGTGCGAAGTGTAGGGAGAAGTGGGAGCGGTCGTCAACCGCCGCATCTCGCAACACCCGATAGTCATAGCTCCCATCGGTGGAATCGGTACAGACTGTCCCGAACGGCTTGGAGGATGCAATGAGAGTGCTGAGTTTGCTTCTGGGGGTAGTGCTGGGATTTGTAATAGCGGCCGGGTTCTACGGGGGCGGCGGCGCGTTGACGATTGCCGCCAAGCAGATCGGGCCCGATATCTTGTTGCAAGGAGATGTCCACACGGAAGGCAGCGGGCGCACGGTAGAGCCGGGCTCGGCGCCAAGCTCACCTCGTGTAGGGTCGCTGGATGATACTTCAGAGGGAGGAGTTCCTACCGCCAATTCTCCGCCCGCAGTCACTCAAAAGAACACGGCGCCTTCGACAATCGGCAATAGGTCGATCTTCCAAGTGCGACTGCCGAAATAACCCCCTGCAACGCACTCATGCGTTACATATTTTTTCTCGCAGGAATTGCTCCCACTTGAGCATCGCCGCGCGCATCTCTTCGAGGTAGGCGTGCCTGTCGTAGGTCAGCTGTACGGCGTCGCCCGCGCCGGTCTTGTGGTGCATCAGCCGCTCCGCGATATGCGGCAAGACGCCCAAGCGCGAAAGATTGGAGCGGAAGGTGCGCCGCAGATCCCGAAGCATCCACGGTTCGGTAATGCCGGCGCGAGCATCCAAGTCGGCCTTGTACTTGCCCCAGCTCACGTAGCGGGTCGGGAATGGTGAGAGGTGCAGTAGGGCCAGCGGCCCCAGCGGTAAGAGCTGTTCAAGCTTATTCTTCGTGATGATGCCGGGGATGGTGAGGAGGAGGTCGCCCGAAAGAAAGTCAGGGCGCCAGCGCTCAATCTCGCCGACCCTCTGCCCCGTAATGAGCCGGAGGCGCGTGAGCTGGTCGGGCAGGGTGAGGGCGGCGGTCGCCTTCCACACGCCCTGCAGCTCCTCGTCGGATAGGACGCGCTTGCGCGGAACAAGGTCGGGCTTGGAAAGGCCGTAGAACGGGTTGTGCTCGATGTAGCGGCGCTTCATGGACCAGGTAAAGAAGACTTTGGCCGCGACGAGGATATGGGAGCGCTCGGACGGCTTCTTGTAGCGGTCGAGCCTCTGGGAGGCGTCGGTATGCGTGATGTCCGCAAGCGGCCCTTTGAAGTTGAGCCGCTTGAGCCGCTTCTTGTAGTCAGCGACGGTCGCCGGCCTGCGATTGCGTGCCTTGTCCTCGAGGAAGAGCGTCACGGCGACATCGTAGCGGATGCTCTGCGGCCGGACTTTGCCGAGGGTTTTCTCCGCGATCAGTCGCTTCGCTTCGGTCCTCGCCTGAGAAAGCGAGATGACAGGAAAGCGGCCGATGGTGGTGAGCCGGCACTCCTTGCCTTGCACGAGCACGAAGGATTTAGTGCCCCCCCTGCGAGATGCCCACGCCGAAGCCTTTGAGCGTGCCATCCCGATAGAGTTTTTGGCCCTTTTCGGGAGACGGAACGGTGCGGATAAAAGCGTCTGTGAGACTTGCCATAGCTCTGCCGAACCCTCTGGGTGGGGTGTGGCGAGGTGTACCAACAAATCGCCTGAAATACAATGAAAACCGAGACTTAGGGTGCGAGACGTGGTAAGACGTTGCACCTAAAAAACGGACTTAAAATCCCTCGGCTCGCAAGGGCTGTGCCGGTTCGAGTCCGGCTGCCCGCACCATTTGCTTCAGGATAAGTTTGTATGATGCAGCATCAACGCAATTTCTCCACGCCCATCGATCCCGTGAAGCTGGATCGTCTCGCCGAAGTCGCGGTCAAGGTCGGCCTGCAACTCGCGCCGGGGCAGGATCTCCTGATCACCGCGCCCGCCGCGGCGCTGCCGCTGGTGCGGCGGATCGCCGAGCATGCCTACAAGGCTGGCGCGGGGCTGGTGACGCCGTTCTTCTCTGATGAAGACATCACGCTCTCGCGCTACAGATTTGGGCCGGACGCGAGTTTTGATCGCGCCGCCGGCTGGCTCTTTGAGGGCATGGCGAAGGCGTTTGCGGCCAACACCGCGCGGCTCGCCATTGTCGGCGACAATCCGATGCTGCTGTCGGGTGAGGATGCTCCGAAAAAGTCGCCCGCGCCAACAAGGCCAACTCCATGGCCTACCAGCCGGCGCTCGAGAAAATCGTCGGCTTCGACGTCAACTGGAATATCGTGGCTTGGCCGGGCACGGCCTGGGCGCAACTGATGTTTCCGGACGACGGCGCGGACGGCGCGGTGGCGAAACTTGCGGACGCGATTTTCGCCGCGTCGCGCGTCGACAACGATAATCCGATCGCGAACTGGACAGCGCACAACGCCGCCTTGCGTGAGCGCACCGACTGGCTGAACGGCCAGCGCTTCCATGCCCTGCATTTCTCTGGGCCCGGCACCGATCTGACGGTCGGCCTTGCCGACGGTCATGAATGGGTGGGCGGCGCGTCGGCCGCGAAAAACGGCATCGTCTGCAATCCGAACATTCCGACCGAGGAGGTTTTCACGACGCCGCATGCGCTGCGGGTCGAAGGCCACGTGCGCAGCACAAAGCCGCTGTCGTATCAGGGTACGCTGATCGAGGAGATCGCCGTGCGCTTCGAGCAGGGTCGCATCGTCGAGGCCAACGCGTCGCGCGGCACAGAGGTGCTGAACAGGGTGCTGGAGACCGACGAAGGTGCGCGACGGCTCGGGGAGGTGGCGCTGGTGCCGCATTCCTCGCCGATCTCGAAGAGCGGCCTGTTGTTCTACAACACGCTGTTCGACGAGAACGCAGCCTGCCACATTGCGCTTGGTCAGTGCTATTCGAAGTGCTTCGTCGATGGAGGAAAACTCACGCCGGATCAAATCGCAGCGCAAGGCGGCAACAAGAGCTTCATTCACATCGACTGGATGATCGGATCCGGCGAGACCGATATCGACGGCATCGGCAGCGACGGCAGCCGCGTTTCTGTTTTTCGCAAGGGGGAGTGGGCGTAGCGGTGTCTTGTGATCGCGCTGGCGGCCTCAATGCGGTCACGAGCCGGTGCTTTACGCAGCTTCAGTGAAGTCGTCCTGATGGGGATCATGTCGGACCGTATTGTCAACGACCGCCGTCTGCGGCTGATAGATCACGATGATTTTGGATCGAGTCGATCCAAAATCATGAACGTGATCGATTCCAATATTTTAGAGCGGGATGCGGGCGGAAAACCGCTACACACTTTTCCTCATCCCGCTCTAGCCGCCGCGATTGCGTTGCTGATCGCAGGTGGCGGTCTTGGTGGTTGCGCCAACCTCGGTGACGGTCCCGTCTCGGGCGCGTTCGTCGATCCCGCCGCGTACGATCTCTACGACTGCAAGCAACTCGATGCGCAGCGCAAGTCTCTGGCGGCGCGCACTGCCGAGCTGCAGAGGCTGATCGACAAGGCTCATACCGGCGTCGCCGGCTCCGTGGTCGCCGAGGTGGCGTATCGCAACGAATACACTACGGTTCGCGCATCCGCCAAGCTCGCCGAAGAGGTGTGGCGGCGGGACAAGTGTGACGAGGCTCCGGCCTCGCCCACGACCCCGGCCAGCCGCCCGGGTGGTGGTACACCACCGCCGAGACGCTCCAGCAGCGCTGTTTATTAGTCCCTGACGAACTCGCAATGACGGGTATTTCAGTCTGAATCCGCTCCGATTCAGAGGCCGCCAGTCGTAGATCCAGTTCTGGCGCGCCAGCATCCGCTGCGGTCCCATTGTCCTGATTGCGAGATCGCGGGCCAGAGCGGCGGCTCCCTTGAGATGGAAAATCCGTCCGTTCCGTTGCGCGAGCTTTTGAATTCGGGCAACGCGTGTACGGCGTAACCCAGTATAGCGCGCAAGCGCTGCTGCTGCGTCATCGGCGCTTTCGTCGGCGGCTTCGCCGAGACAGTGCGCCAGGACCGCGGCATCCTCGATCGCCATGCCTGCGCCTTGTGCGGCAAACGGCAGCATCGCATGGGCAGCATCGCCGAGCAGAGCCGTCGCGTCTCGGTGCCAGGCGGGCATGGGAGGAATCGTAAACAACGCCCACTTGCGCCAGCTTTCGACGGCGCCAATCATCATGCGCGCCGGTTCGGACCATCGTGCTTGTGCGAACCGGCGCTTGATGTCCGCGGCGTCGCCGGAGACGCTCCAGCCGGGCTGGCTCCAGACGTCCGGCACAACCGCGACCATGTTGATCTGCCGCCCGCCCGATATCGGATACGCGACGAGGTGCGCGTCCGGTCCCATCCAGAGCTGCACGCGACGCGCGGTCATTTCGCGCGGCAACTGTGCCGCCTCGATGGTCCCGCGCCACGCGATCAGGCCGGAAAACAGCGGTTTCGCGTCCGGGAAGAGCTGATTGCGCAGCGCCGACCAAACGCCGTCAGCGCCGATCAGCGCCCATGCGGTCTCTTGCCGGCGTATCGTGCCGTCGCGGAAATTCACCGTGACGCCATTGGCTTGCGAACTCGCATCTTCAATCGCTGCACCAAGGCGCAATTCGATGTCGGGATTCTCGCGAACCTGTTCCAGCAGTGCGGCCTGCAGGCCGGCGCGATGCACCACCCAATAGGGCGCGCCCTCGCGCGATGCCGCGGCCTCGCCAAGCGGCAGGCGGCAGATCTCGCCGCCGTGCCGCGCACTCATGATGCTGACAGCCTCCGGCACGAGTGCGCGTGTGGACAGTCGCACGTGCAAGCCGAGACCGATCAGGATGCGGCTTGCGTTCGGCGACAGTTGCAGGCCCGCGCCAGCTTCTTCAAGGCGTTCGGCTGTCTCGATGATGAGGACGCGAAAGCCCTTAGCCGCCAGCGCCAGCGATGCCGTCAGACCTCCGATTCCGGCACCGGCGACAACGACTGTGCGCGACCGGGCCACAGGCCGATCAGGCTGCCTTGTCCTTTACCACGCATTCGGGGGGCGGGCCTGTCCGGCGCCGAGGTCGGTCGCGAAACGGTACAGCGTGGAGCAATACGGGCAGATGATTTCGCTGTCGTTGCCGAGGTCGAGAAAGACGTGCGGATGATCGAACGGCGGATTGGCTCCGACACACATGAATTCCCGCGAGCCGATCTCGATAACGGCGACGCCGGCATCGTTATGGAAGTGGGGGACGACGTGATCGGACATGCTTCTCCACCTTGGGTCGCCGCGAAACATTGACGCGCCGGATAAGTAACGACATCGCGCCGCACCATACTGACCGGAACCTCGGATTCCTAGCTCGCCGGAAATAGAATTGGGAAATTTCGTAGATTAATTAACCATGCAAATTCGACACAATACTGTCGTTTGGGGAAGCCCTTCTTTCGTCGGGGAAGTTGTGTCTAAAAAACGGCATACCACCTTTTAGGCGTACAACGAAGGCTACGGATTTCGACGATGCGATGGCGAATTGGAAGCGCGGTAACGGGGGCGGCGGTGTGCGCAACGGCGTTCGCCTTGCTGTGGCCGCATGCCAAGAATGCCGGCGCCGTGCTGACTGCGCAGGACGACCCCGCGCGCCTCTCCGATCTTCAACTCAATTCCATACTTCGGAATGATCCGGGACTGGTCGCGCGAAACGTCGAGGCCGCGCTTGCGGCGCAAGATCCTGGCTTGGCGAACAGCTTTGCGGAGGTCGCGGCGGCCAGGGGAATATCGGTACCTGGCGATCTGTCGCAACGCGTTGCCGAGGCCGTTGGAGAAGAAAATTCTACCGAGCACATGGCCAAGGGATTCCTGGCCGGGTTGGTCACCGGCAATGCCGATGACGGCGCGAGTCTGTCCGGTACGGTCGCGGGCGATCTGTGCGTGTTCGGTGATGTCCGGGACATCATGCGCGAGGGCAAGCACCTTGCGATGGGTGAGGATACCGACCGGCTGGTGCTGGGGCTCGCGGCAGCAGGTCTTGCTGTGACGGCGGCCACCTTCGTGTCCATCGGTGGTGCAACTCCGGTCCGCGCCGGCCTCACGCTGGTCAAGGATGCCCGCAAGGTGGGTCGGCTCGGTGAAGGTCTGACCCGTTGGGCGGGCCGTTCCGCGAGCGAGATGGTCGACGTGCCCAAACTGCAAAATGCTGTCGCGACGGGGTCGCTGGCAAGACCAGGTCAGACAGCCGGCGCCATTAAGGCCGCGATCCGAGCCGAAAAGGCCGGCGGATTGGTGCGTCTCGCCAAGGACGTCGGCCGCATCGGCGAGAAGGCGGGGACACGGGGCGCGCTCGACACGCTGCGGATCGCCGAAGGGCCAAAGGATATCGCGCGCGCCGCACGGCTTGCCGAAGCCAAAGGCGGCCAGACCCGTGCCATCATCAAGATTCTCGGGCGCGGAGCGCTTCTGCTCACGGCGGGTGCGTTCAATTTCGCGCTGTGGATATTCGGCGCGGTATTCGCGCTGTTCGGTTTTCTGTCATCGATCAAGGCCGCGACCGAGCGCCTGACACTGTCATGGCTGCAACGTTCAAAAGCCAAGCGGTTGCGGCGGCAGTTCGCCGCTTAGTCAAATCCTGCTGGCGGTACGCGCCAGCGTAACGTCCTCACGGGTCGTCCGTCGACCATCTTGTTTTCATCCCAACACGGAATTGCTGATGCCGAGTTTTCATCACGGCGATGTTGAAATTGCTTACCTTGATGAGGGCGAGGGCGATCCCGTCGTTCTCGTGCACGGCTTTGCATCGAGCAAGAACGTGAACTGGGTGTATCCGACCTGGGTGTCGGAGTTGCGCAAGAACCGGTTCCGGGTGATCGCGTTCGACAATCGCGGCCACGGCGATTCCAGCAAGCTCTACGATCCGGAAGACTATCACATCGGCACGATGGCGAGCGACATCACGGCGCTGATGGATCACCTTGCCATCGCGCGCGCTGACATCATGGGCTATTCGCTCGGCGCACGGATGATGGGAATTCTGGCGCAGACACGGCCGGAACGGGTGCGTTCCGGGATCTTCGGCGGTCTGGGTATCGGCCTGATCAAGGGCGGTGGCCCCGGCGAAAACGTCGCCAAGGCGCTGGAAGCGCCGTCGCCGGATGACGTGACCGATCCGGTCGGTCGGACGTTCCGCGCATTCGCCGATCAGACGCGCTCCGATCGTCGTGCGCTGGCGACGTGTTTGCGCGGATCGCGGCGGCTGATGACGGAAGCGGAGGTCGCCAGTATCAACGTGCCGACGCTGATCGCGGTCGGCACGAACGACGAGATCGCAGGATCGGCGCAGGCGCTGGCGAACATCATCCCCGGCGCGGAAGTGCTGGATATTCCGAACCGCGACCACATGCGCGCGGTCGGCGACAAGGTCTACAAAGAGGGCGTGCTGAGTTTTCTGTTACGCCGGCCGTGAGGCCGCCCTGCCGCGATGGGTGAGATATCGCGCCGCCGCGACCAACACCACGAACGTCGCGATCCAGACCATGCGCGCACCGTAGCGGTCATGGGGCCCGGATATCACGCCGCAGATAAAGGCGTTGCCGAGCAACGCGACGCAAACCGTCGCCGCGAGCAATTCGATGTCATCAACGCGCCGTCGTCCCAGCGCCACTAGGGCGATCACGGCAAGCAACAGCATCGAAGCGAGCGCGACCGGGACGTGTATCCAGTTGATCGCTGCGAAGTTGATATCCCAGTGCTGCTGGTGCGCGGCGCGCATGGCTCTCACCTGTCTCGGCAGATAGCGCTCGATAATGCCGTAGGTGTGCGGAATCCAGCCGTTGGTGCCTTCGCCGGTGCCGACATGCACCAGTTGCTCTGCCGTCGCCTCGGCGGCCGCTTCGGTCTGCCAAAGCGGGTACGCGGCCAGTGCCTGCGTCGCGATGAATTCCATCTCGCCGTTCATGCCTTCGAAACGGCCGAGCTCGTTGAAGATGCTGTCGCGGGCCCACAGAAATTCGTCCGCCGTCGCCGGCAGTTGATTACGATAGGGACAAAGCTTCAGCTTGATCTTGTCGCAGTGGTCGTTGAGGTAGCGCGCGACGATGCCGTCCTGCATCATCCGGCCGAATGACACGCCAGCGCCACCCGGCGTCCAGGCAAGCTGGCCTGACAGGGCGAAATTCGCGGCCAGCAACATGAGCGCGCCGACAACAAGTGTCACGCTGCCCTGGAGCAGACCGCTCAGGGGCAGTCTGCGCCGTAGCCAGGGCTTCATCAGCCAGCCGAGACAGCACAGGCCGAACAGAACGCCGAATGTGGCGCTGTGCGTCGCGGCCGCGAAAGATGTATACAGAAACAGCGTGATCTTCTCGAAGGTCGAGAGCTTGCCGTTGTGTACGACGAGAATGAAAAGCGCGAGTACTGCCAGTCCCGCAAAAATGTCGGTCAACAGCATGCTGGCGAGCCACGGCAGCGCCGTGGTCAGGATCAGAATCACGGCAATAGCGAGTAGCCGCAATGGTTGCGCCAAGCCGAGCACGCGCAAGGTCAGTTGCAGGATCCACAGCGTCAGCAGCGCCTGAAATCCCAGATTGATCCAGAAATACGAGCCTTGTCCCAAATGAAGGTAGATGCCGTACACGGTCGAACGGCTCGGCACGAGATAGCCCTCATACCATCGCGCCAGATAGCCGCCGGTATCGTATTCGAGCAGCGGATAGCCGTTCCAGATCGCGGGCACGAGCAGAAGAACAGGAATAACGATGGCCGCGACCCAGGCCCACGATATTTCTGCTCCGCGCGTGGGTAGAACTTGGGTGGAAATGGCGGCTTCTCCGGTGGGCGGCGCACCATTGCGCAAATCGAGTGTTCGGTGCAAATGCATAATTAGTTTGACGTAAATTGGTCCGGCGGTGGCTTGAATTGCGAAGATTCCGAGCCACCTCACAGGAGGCCTTGTTAATCGCGGATGCCGCCGGCCGGCCGATATAGTGTGGTTCTTTCAATCGCTTAGATCGTCAGTTAACCCTATGGGCGCCGGCTGAATATCCGCTGAACGACGAAGGACAATGACCGTGCGTCATGCTATGCTGCAGGACGGAATTTTGAGATTGCGAGACGACCATGGCGATGCATCACGTCAATCCGCAGAATTCGAAGCTCGCGGCGCTCGATCCGATCTGGGATCGCATCCGTAGCGAGGCCGAGGACATCGTTCGGCGCGAACCCGAACTGGCGTCATTCATTTATTCGACGGTCCTGCATCACGATCGCCTTGAAGCGGCGGTGGTGCATCGCGTTGCCGAGCGGCTCGATCATTCGGCGTTGTCGGGCGACCTGATCCGCCAGACTTTCGATGAGGCGCTGCGCGACGACCCCGATATCGGAAATGCGTTCCGTGCCGATCTGGTGGCGGTATTCGACCGCGACCCCGCGACGTCACGCTTCATCGATCCGCTGCTCTACTTCAAGGGCTTTCACGCCATCCAGAACCACCGCCTTGCGCACTGGCTCTATCAGAAGGGCCGCAAGGATTTTGCCTATTACCTGCAGAGCCGCTCCTCGGCGGTGTTCCAGACCGACATCAATCCAGCCGCCAAAATTGGCCGCGGGATTTTCCTCGATCACGCCACCGGATTCGTCGTCGGCGAAACCGCCGTCATCGAAGATGACGTCTCGATCCTGCATGGCGTGACGCTCGGTGGCACCGGCAAGGAAAATGAAGATCGTCATCCGAAGATCCGCCATGGCGTGCTGATCGGCGCAGGCGCGAAGATTCTCGGCAATATCGAAGTCGGACATTGCGCGCGCATCGCGGCCGGATCGGTTGTCGTGAAACCGGTGCCGAACAACGTCACCGTCGCGGGCGTTCCAGCCAAGATCGTCGCCAAGGCAGGCTGTTCGGAGCCGTCGCGCACGATGAACCAGATGCTGTGGATGGGCTTTGACGGGAAAAATCTCTTCGACCTGAGTTCCGAATAAACCGGTAGCGGTGCAAGCCGTCTCGCTTTAGAACTCTGCGAACCCCCGATCATAGTGGAGACCGCCGTGGACGTTCATGAAGTCAGGAAGCTCGACGCCTATCTCAAGCGCGTGTTCGGCAACCCCAAGATTCGCGTGGTGCCGCGGCCGAAGAAGGATGACTCGGCCGAGGTGTATATCGGCGAGGAGTTCATTGGCGTGCTGTTCGTCGACGACGAGGATGACGACCGCTCGTTCCAGTTCCAGATGGCGATCCTCGAGGAGGATCTGGCAGATGCGGGCTAAATCACCCTGCTAATGGAGTGAATTTGACATTCGCGACCCACCCAGCCGCGCACCCCGGACGTGAATGTCAAATTCAAAACTCCACCAGCAACCTATATTTGCTGCAAGGGGCTCGCTGAAACGGGATGCGAACGTTTGAATCGGACCGCTAGTTTTGCGGCCCGTGCAATTGCTGCATCAACCGCTCCATCGCACCGGTCACGTCGCGCCACTCTGTCAGCCATTGCCGCGGAAAGCGGAACGTCAGGTCGGCGCCGCCGATGCGGCGCTCGCTCAGGCACATACCCGGCGTCGCTGCATCGCGGGTGCATCGCGCCACCATCGCGGGCGCGTCCGCGACAACCAGGTCTTCCCCAGCATACGGCGTGCCGTCGCGGAACGCTTGCGTCGACAGGCCGTCCCGCGCCTGCGCGTGAACCGTATCGAGATAGCGCGGATAGATCGTGCGAAGGCGCAACTCTGGCGCCAGCGAATCGTGATGTGCCGCGATCGACAGGAAGATGCGGTCGATCCGCTGCGGCATATCCGCGACGGTCTCGGCGGTGACGTGTCTTGGGCGCTTCCGGGGGCGCCAGCGAGGGGTAGACGAAATTCAGATCGACGCGTTCCTGCGGTCCCGAATATCTCTGGACTTTGATCCGGAAGGCGGGGGCCGGCACGTTGAACAACGTCTCGCCGATGCTGACCGGCAGCCGCTCGTTGTTGTCAAGCGCTTTGGCCGCCCAGGTCGGCCACAACAGATAGGCGACTGCCGTTACCGCAAGCACCGCGATCAGCACGGACGCGATAAGTGGGACGAGGTGTTTACCTGATCCGCGTGAACGGTGCGGGGCGGACGACAGCAAGGTCATGCGGAAGCGCGGCAACTTTTCGAGAGGGCAAATCAGCCGTGACTATGCCACGCCTTGTGGAATTTTCTCATCTCGCCATGCAGCGATGAACGCCACGATCGCCGCATACGGCTGGGCTTGCGTTATTAACCTTTCCTTAAGGATAAGCTGGCGGGGAGAGCGGTATTTTGCGAAGCAAAGGACGTCGTGGTCGTGTAACGGATGTCCTTTCGATGTCGCCGGATGCGTTGAATTCCTTCTTCTCCCTGTGCATCGGATTCGCTATCGCGGGCGCGCTGGCCAGCGGCTATCAGGCGTTCGTCAAATGTCCCGCCGGTTTCGGATTGCTACAGCAGGGCGTCGTGGCAAAGGCTTTCGCCGCGGTTCCGTTTCTTGTCTTCGCCGCACCTTTCATCATCATGCGCAACACGCTTCGCGGACAACGCATCGAACGCCGACGTTTTGAATTCGTCATGATGGCGACCGTGATCGCCGGGTTCTGGAGCCTGATGTCGGGCACCTGTGTGGTCATGACGCTGAAGGCCGTCGGGTTGCTCGCCTAAGTAGCACCGTGGCATGGTCTGTCCCGCAGGAGACGACCATGGCGATTTACGCACTCGACGGGCAGGCGCCCGACCTTCCGAAAAGCGGAAATTATTTCATCGCCGACACCGCTGCGGTGATCGGCAGGGTTCGCCTGCTCGAGAACGCGAGCGTCTGGTTCGGAGCCGTGCTGCGTGGCGACAATGAGTGGATCGAAGTCGGCGCGAGGTTCCAACGTCCAGGACGGCAGCACCTGTCATACCGACGAGGGCTTTCCGTTGACGATCGGAACCAACTGTACGATCGGCCATAACGTTGTTCTGCATGGTTGCACCATCGAAGATGGGGCGCTGATCGGCATGGGCTCGATCGTCATGAACGGCGCGCGGATCGGCCGTGGCAGCATCGTCGGCGCCGGCGCCGTGATCACCGAAGGCAAGCAATTCCCGGAATATTCCATGATCATCGGCGCGCCGGCGCGCGTGATCCGCACGCTTGGAGCCTGCACAGGTCGAAGCGATGGGAAGCGGCGCGAAATTCTACGTCGCGAACGGACCGCGTTTCAAAAAGGGTCTGAAGCAGATCGGCTGAGCTTCTGGCGGGTGTCGCGCCGGTCGCGGAAAATTGAGCGGAATTTTGAACGAATAAAAATCGCCGATGGAAACAATCGGGTCCAGCCGGTGTATGTCATCGGTGGGGCGACAGAGACATTGGACGGAGTTTGATGATGTTGCGCAAAACAATGATCGCATTGCTGGCCGCCGCAACGGTGGGACTGGTCTCGCCGACGGTTGCGTCGGCGCGCGGTGGCCATGGCGGATTTCATGGTGGCGGATTTCACGGCGGCGGATTTCATGGCGGCGGATTTCACGGCGGCGGGTTTCGTCACCATGGTTTCTATGGTCGCGGTTTCGGCATAGGCCTCGGGCTTGGTCTCGCGGCGCCCTACGCTTACGGCTGGGGCTATCCTTATGGCTATTATGGCATGGTTATCCCTACGCCTACAGCGGCTACGATGACGGCGGTTGCTACCTGGAACGCCGCCGGGTCCACACGCGCCATGGCTGGCGCTGGCGCCAGGTCGAAGTCTGCGGCTGATCGCGGATGTCTCACGATCTGATGGCGGCATGCGCGGGTCGTGCGCCGCTCCGTCCTGCAAACTCCGCAGAAAGCCGTGGCCGTCTCCGATCCTTGGGCTAGATATGTGTGCCGATCACAGGCCGGAGAATGCGACGATGCGGGCGTTTCGATGTGCGGGCGTTTTGACGTTTGCTCTTGCGATTGCGTCGGGTGGCATCGTTCTGATCGATGCTCCGGCCACAGCAGCGGCCCAGACCGCGGAGAAAATCTATGACCACAGCATCGGGTTTGCAGATCACGGACACCAAGGTTGGCGACGGCCCGACCCCGAAGCCCGGACAGATCTGCATCATGCATTACACCGGCTGGCTCTATGAGAACGGGCAGAAGGGCGACAGGTTCGACAGTTCGATGGATCGCAACGAACCGTTCGAGTTTCCGATCGGCAAGCGTCGGGTGATCGCGGGCTGGGACGAAGGCATCGCGACCATGAACGTCGGCGGCAAGCGCACGCTCATCATTCCGCCGGAACTCGGTTACGGCGCGCGCGGGGCCGGCGGTGCCATTCCGCCCAATGCAACGCTTATCTTCGAAGTCGAATTGCTCGGCTTGAAGGGCTGAGTCGCCGCTGCAAGGAGGCTGCCGTTTTTCGGACTCCGACACTTCGCATTCCGAAGAGCGTGACTGCTCTTGGGAAATGACTCTTCTTGAACTGCTCTGCGTGAAAAGAGCTGTTCTGAAAAAGGTTGCGGCCAGCCCTTGGGGGAGGCTGGCCGCGCGCGATCCGGTCTGGGACGGGGAGGGATATGACCGGGTCGCGGGTCTTGTGTTCTCTGTTTATCGAGAGCTGGCCGTCGCGACCGCCGGATGGTTGTCGCCGAGCGCCACCCAGACATCGGGGTCGTTTTGCGATTGCCGTTTCATGAAGCGGTAGCCGGTCTTGGTCCAGGCTACGACGTCCTCATTCTGGTTATCGAGAATGAACTCGCCCTTGTCCGTTTTGACGGTCAGGACCGCGTGACCGTCGCCCTGCTTGTCGCGCACAACCGTGATCAGCAGTGCTTCGCGCGGCCAGCCGGCGTCGATCAGCATCTTGCGTTTCAACAGGACATAGTCCTCGCAATCGCCGTAGCCGTCGGTCGGCAATGACCACTTTTCGACGACACCCCAATGCTCCATGTCCGTCATCGGCTTGATGGTTTCATTGACCCAGCGGTTGACCTGTCAAAAGATCGCGCCAGGCGTTAGGGGTCATCACGATATCTCGCGGCTGCGCTGCGCTCGCCGCGGCATTCCTTCGGATTGTCGGCGCAGAATTCGACCCAACCGATCGGCGCCCGCGTGATGTCGCCGAGACTTGCGTAAAGCTGTCGCGCTTCTCCGGCACTCGCTGGCGTCGCCAGCCCCCACAGGACGGCGGCCGCGATCGCCAGTCCCACTCCCTGTCCCCTGTTGAGCATTGTGGCCCCCGTTTCTTGTTGGGACCACACTTCGCACAAAGGATTTGCGCCGCCGCTAAGTGACGCAAGTATAATTTAGATGAATACAAGTAAAAACTTGCCGCGAATTCGATCTATACTTAAATCGAATTCGACTAAAATTTTAAACAATTCGCAACTTGATTCAAATTTTACGATATTAGCAAATGCAGCCCGCTGGAATTGGGGTTCCTGCATGGGAACGCGCTCAGGTGTTAACCGGAAAATTGCGGCGCAATAGCTGCCTCCAATCGCGGTGGAGGCCGCCGGCGAGGACCTTGACGGCAGGAATTTGCGGGGATCGCCGTTTACCTGGCGGTGACGTTATCTTCGAGAGTATCCGGATGCTGTTCGTGAACGAACTCGAGCGCGAAGCCATCTTCCAGGTGGCGGACGACGCGGGCGAGGACCTTGCCGAGCGCGACCCGGGACTGCACCGGTGGTCGCTTTCTCGGCCGAGATGGCGGCTCCTGACAGCGACAAGTCGATAATCCGGCAGGTCATCTTGGCGCCGTCCTCGAGCGTGAGGATCGCGATCGGGTTGCGTGGCACGATGCGGTCGTGGCGGCGGTCTTCGGGAAGATTGAGGATATCGCGGTTGGCGAGCCAGGTGAGCTGCGCCGCCAGCTTGTCGCGTTTGCGGGGGGTCGCCCCCACGCTCATGGCGAAACCGTTGTCGATAATCCGGGTGATTTTGCCTTCGACCCGGCCGATGTGGTCGAGATAGGCGATGACCCGGTCACCGACGTTGCCGATGCCAGGCGCCAGCATGGCCAGCCCACCCTGGGGACATGTTGACGATCTGGCAAGGGAATTCGCGCCGGTCCGGCAGCATGTAGCGGCCCAGCAGGTGAATCTTCACGCGCTGAAACCGCCGGCGCTCGCGGCAACCGGAAGGTGTGAGATTTTCTGCGCCAACGCCATGATTGCTGCACCGGTCGACCGGTAATCGGTATTGGTAAACCCTACGGCTCTCAGGGTTAACGCAACGTTAGCGGGCCGGACGTCGCGGCCCCGGGAGCCGGGCGCGAGCCTCAATTGCAATCGCGCATCACGCATTCGCGGCAGGATACGATGGCGATGGAGATAAAGACGGTGAAATTCACCATGTGCCGTGGCCGGAGCTCGTGGAAGATGCAGGCTGCGGCCGCGCGCGATATCATGACGGAAACGATGGCTTCGTGCCGTCGAGCGCAGGGCCTTGACCAGTGAGCGCTCCAGCGTTCATGTCGCAGAGAATCTTGTAGGCATCCGGCCGGGACATCGCCGTCCGATAGGAGCGGAATTCGATCAACGCCGCAAAGATATCCGAGATCGTCAGCAACCGCACGAGGTCGCAGATGTCGGGTGCCCGTCAGTCCGTCCGGATAGCCGGAGCCATCGAGATATTCGTGGTGATGCCTGACGCCGTCGAGAACTTCTGCGCTGATGCCCCGCATGTCTTTCAGCAGGTCGTATCCGATCACCGGATGACGCCCGCATGATCTCTTCTTCGGCTGGATCCAGCGGTCCTCGCTTGTCGAGAATGGAGAGAGGAATGTGAGCCTTGCCGATGTCATGAAGGGTTGCCGACATTCCAAGCCGCTTCACGTCAGCCTCACTAAATCCGATATCGAGTGCGAAGCCGACCGCGACGCCTGTCACCAACAGACAATGCTGAAACGTCCCTTCGTGATGCCTTCGGACTTCGTCAAGCCACTCGTTCAAGCCGTTTCGCGCGATGTCCGTGATGATTTGCGACGTGGCATGTTCGGCATCCGCCAGGTTGACCGGCTTGCCTTCACGCGCCGCTGAGAACATCGACGCGAAGGCGGCTACGCTGCTCGTCGTGCTAGCGCACGGCGGTATCGGTGTCGTCCTCCGCCTTCTCCTCGTTCGCGAACTGAGTCAGCGTTGAGATGATTTCGCGCGGGCGGGATACCACAGCGGTTGCGCCAAGCGCGTAGGCTTGTGCGACCATGGCGTGAAGATGGCTAGGTACGACGAACATTCTTTCTGGGTTCGATCGCTTGACCTGCAGGACGCGCTTGATCCGTTCGACGCAGTCCATCTTGCGCAGGTCGGCATCGACCATCAGCATGCCGCTGGCGCCGATTTGAGGGGCGTCGTTTTGCAGCACTTGCGGCACGACGCGGAATCGCGGCTCCAGCATCGCGCGGATCGCGGGAATCTTCCCAGGTTCGTCAGTGACAAAATTGACGAGCATGACGCTGTTCTGGCTCTGTCGATAGCAGCCGCGCGGCCTCAAGGTTACGAGCGAGGTATTAGAGTGCCTCACTCTACTCGGGAATTCCCTAACGCGGGCATAAAGCCGCCGGGTCACCTGTGGTTGCAGGGCGTGACCCCCGCATCGACGGCCGGCCGGTCAGCGCAATCCTTCGTAGACCATGAAGCCGCGCGCGATCGCGAGCTTCTTCAGCACGCGCGGCACGAAGCGCTGCGGCGGGTGGTTCATGTAGCGCCACGAGGTGAGGCTGAAGTCGCCGAGCGGGTGACCGCTGTGCTCGATCGGCGCCAGCAGCCCTGTCAGGCTGATCGGTGTGTGCGAGCGACTGTTGAAGGGCAGCAGAAGCAGTTCGAGGTGCGCGAGCGATCCGTCCCGTGCGGTCGCGGTCACGCCGACCACGGCGGCGAGAAGTTCTTCGGATACGACGCCGAGAATATCGGTGATCTCGGCGCGGCTTGCAGCCGCAAACAGGGTGGCAAAGTTCTGACCCTTGAGATCTCGGTCGAGCAAGGCGCAGACTCGGGTGCCCGCGACACGGACCGGATAACCGCGCTCTGGATCGTAGGAGAGCACGAAGATGTCTCCGAGAAGCTCGCGGACTGCGCCGGGTTCGATCGCGCGTCGGTCTGGAGCGCGCTCGCCGTCGCGCTTCTCGTCCCAATAGGCAAAAAACGCGCGGTTCGATGGATGCTTCATGCTTAAACCGTTTTGACCGCGGCGCGAAGCGGACACATCTGTCCTGCTTCAGGGCACTGCGGCCCCTTTCCTGTTGTGCAGGAGGGATATTGCAGCGTCCATGCCGCAGGCGGCTTTGCCGTCCTCAGGGGCCGCCTTTGTGCCGTTAACGTTAAATTAACTATCGGGTAGGATTCGCCGGAAAATGGGTATTATCCCGCCACTCGTCGTCGCGCCGTTTTCTCCAGGTTCGGCGGTACGACGCAACAGGCTGGCGTCGAACAGATGTGGTCATCGGGGACGGATATCGGATTTCGACTTTATCGAAATCCACCCCGCAAAAGACCGGCACACATCAAGGGAGGGTTTCTCAGACCCTCCCTTTTTGTCGATCCCGCTCACATCATTCATTGAAGAGAAGACCAAGGGCACTCTGTCAGAGCGACTGGCCGTGATCGCATTTGAGCGATCTCTTCAATCGACCCACAATTTTCTTGAATGTTGGAGCATCGTTGTGCGAGGAGCGCAAAAGCGGGAGATACGGGCGATCGGACGCTGCGACGACGATGAGGGGTTTATGCAGACTCGCTATCTCGCGACAAGATCGACAGTAACGGCAGGATTGAGATATTAGTTGGGACGATCCGGCATAAGCTGCCGGCCAAGATGGTGGGGTCGGCATGAAAGCGGATACAGCACAGTTCGGCGATTATACCGCACGTGATAATGATAGAGGCAAACGCTGATGAGACAGGGCGGCAAGGTCTTATGCTTTTGGATTTCTGTGTTTGGTCTCGTGATCGGCTTTCAATCGACCTGCAGCGCGGCTCATTCCGATCGTTTCGAGCGTCCCAATTCGCTTGTTGAAGGAGACAGATCCCAAGTCGTCCTCGCTGTCGCGGAGACCGCCGTATCAAATCCGGCCGCGGATGAGCCGGCGAGCAAACCTGAGCCTGCGAGCGCACCCTTAAGGGATAGAGATCACAACCCCCGGAATTTGCGGGAAATGGGACTTTTGTTCCTGGAAGGCGGTGCTTTATTGGCTGCGATGATACTCCTTTATAAGGGACTGAAACGGTGGAAAAATCGTGGCAAGTCGGACGACGACAATAAGGAAGCTAGCAAGTGATTCGAGTGTGGTGGTTCCGTTCGTCTGACTGAAAGCGTATTGAAGCGATCCCTGAACCCAAACCACACGACGTAAATCGACATCGCGACCCACCTAGCCGCGCATTCCGGGTTCACTGCCGGATCAGATAGCGGCGGCACTGGGTGAGAACGGGAAGGATTCCCAATTCCTTTTCTTGTTCTACCGTTTGGGCGGCATTTTTCAGCAACCGGAACAAATCCTTTGCTTGCACACCCCGCCCAAGCCGCCTATTGGGGCCCATCGCCCGCTTGAGCCGGCTCGTCAGGTCGCAACCCTTGGACTCTCCGCCAGACCGACCGTCAGATCTTCCGCCGGAACTCCCGCGTGAACCGATCCTGACCCTACCGGGGGCGTTGACCGCCTATATCGGCCTGATTGCGATCATCCACCTCGTCCACATGGCACTTCCGCCCGATCTGGAATACTGGACCATCGAGTTGTTCGGCTTCATCCCGAAGCGGTACGATCCGACCCTGCTGGCGACGGCGTTTCCGGGAGGAAGCGGCGCCAAGGCGTGGACCTTCGTGACCTATTCGCTGCTGCACGCCAATCTCACCCACATCGGCTTCAACGTGCTTTGGTTGCTGCCGTTCGGGAGTGCCGTGGCGCGCCGCTTTGGCGCCTTCAGATTTTTCCTTTTCATGGCGGTTACCGCCGTCGCCGGCGCGATCGCACATCTTGTGACTCACGAGCACGGCATGGCGCCGATGATCGGCGCGTCGGCGTCGGTGTCGGGCGCGATGGCAGCGGCGATCCGCTTTGCCTTCGTGCGCGGAAGCTTCCTGTCGTTCCGCAGCGATGATGCCGACGCCGCGGCGCAGGTGCCGGCGCTGTCGCTGATGCGCGCGCTGCGCAATCCGCGCGTGCTCGCGTTTCTTGGGATCTGGTTCGGCGTCAACATCATCTTCGGAATGGGATCGGTCGCGATCGGCGCAGAGCCGGGCAGCATCGCCTGGCAGGCCCATATCGGGGGTTTTGTGGCCGGCCTTGTGTTATTTTCGCTGTTCGATCCGGTGCCTCGCGCGCCGCGCGATGCTGCGCGCCCGTCATCCGGTGACGCGGATCGGGTCCAGTGACAACGGGTTGCAGCTAACGATTACTTGCGGTCGGGACCGATTTCATCCATCATTGCGTCTTATTCAGGCGAGGTGGAATCCGGTTCGCGTGAAAAAATGTGTTTCGCCATTTCTCGCGTCACCAAATTGAACGTTCGACTGTTGCCTGAACGCTAAAGAACAAGGATCGCGCAGAGTGATCCGCGCGCTCCTTCTTTAGGAGGCGACAATGACAGTACGTGCTATTCTCAGCTCCAAGGGTCACCAGGTCGTGAGCGTCGAGCCCGACGCGAAGCTGTCGGCTGCGGTGAAGATTATGTCGGAACAACGGATCGGCTCCGTTCTCGTCATGAACGGCACGCGCATCGAAGGTATTTTGTCGGAGCGCGACATCGTCTGCGTGCTCTGCGAGCGTGGCGCGGGCGTGCTCGACGAGCCGGTCAGCGCCGTCATGACCCGCAAGATCATCAGTTGCCGTCCGTCGGATTCGGTCGCGGTTCTGATGGAAGTCATGACGTCGGAAAAAATCAGGCATCTCCCGGTGGTGGAGAACGACAGGCTGGTTGGCCTGGTTTCGATCGGTGACGTCGTCAAGCTGCGCGTTCAGGAATACGAGGCGGAGCAGGAAGCGCTGCGCGACTACATCAAGACCGCCTGAGTTTCAGGGATTGGTCTCGGTCGCAGGGTTCACGCTCGCGGTGTCCGCTCGTGATGGCGGCGCGAGAATTCTCGATCGCCTCGACAATCGCTTCGATCGCGCGATCGGCAGCGCGCTCGCCGTGCGCGATCAGATCGCTGGCGCGGTGAAAATCGAACCAGCCGATCTGGCCAACCCGCGGTGAGATCAAAAGATCCGGCGGATCGCCGGCGAGCCGCGCGCGGGTGATGCGGTCCTGCATGATGTTGAACGCGTCGACCATGACCGTCGAAATTCCAGGGCGTCCGCCGCCGCCGAAAAACTCGCGCTTGACGGTTCGCTCGGCGGAAAAGAATTTGCCAAAGCGTCGCCTTGGCGGTGCAGCTTCCACGACCTCCTCCGGCGGGTCACTTTGCGTGCCATGAGAGAAAATGGTGGTGCTATGACCGAAGACGTCATTGGAGAGGTTGGCTGCGATCACGATTTCGGCACCTAACGCGCGGGCTGTTGAGACGGGTACCGGGTTGACCAGCGCGCCATCGACCAGCCAGCGGTCTCCCACCAGCATCGGCGCAAAGATTCCGGGCAGCGCATAGGATGCCCGCATCGCATCGACCAGCCGGCCGTGCGTAAGCCAGATTTCATGGCCGGTGCGAACTTCGGTGGCGACACTTGCAAACTTGAGGGGCAAATCCTCGATCTGTACCTGGCCGAGCGATCCCTCGAGCTGGGCCGTGAGCTTGGCGCCGCCGATCAGTCCGGAGCCGTTCAACCGGATATCGAGATAACTGAAGATATTCCGAGGCTGCAGGCCGCGCGCCCATTCCTCCAGCGTGTCGAGGCGCCCAGCGGCATAGGCGCCGCCGACCACAGCTCCGATCGAGGTGCCGACCACGACGTCGGGAAGGATGCCGTGCGCGATCAGGGATCGGAGAATCCCGATATGAGCGAAGCCGCGCGCGGCGCCGCCGCCCAGAGCCAGCCCGACCACCGGTCGCCTGACGCTGCCCAGCCCCACCTTCTGGCTATTCGAGCCGTTCTGGCTGCGGCCCCTTAAACTCTCAAGCACGATAGAATTCTCCGACTGGCGACATCGAGCCCCGTGCTTCCGGCATACACGGTAAACGCATGAAAGGCATGACTTGTGCCGGATAATGCTCCCCTTAAGCAGAAATTATCATCGGATGGCGACGTTGCAACCGGCAGGTCGCGCTTTTGATCATGCCGGCGCGGTATGCCGTCATGAGGGGAGCGGGAGGCTTGAATTTGCCGCGTTTTCAGGGAAAAACCGGCGTCATGATTTTCGGGGGCAACCATCGATTCACATCGGGCTGGCGGAGGTGGTCTCTGCTCGCGCCGGTCGCGCTCCTTGTCACATTTCCATACACGGCTTCGGCGCAGTTGTTCGGCGAACGCCCGCCGCCGGTCCCGCCCGCCTCCGTTCCGGAAGCACCGTCGGGGCCTGCGATCAGCCTCGCGCCGCCCTCGGGCCCGGCTTCCATGCCAAATCTGCCGGCACCATTGACCCAGGCGCCGGTCGCCGCGGTGCCGCTAACGGCGCCGCCGCCCAGTATCGCGGCTCCCGCGCAGGGGGTTCTGTCGTTGACCGCTCGTTACGGCAAGGATCTGCCTGTCATCAACAGCGGCCTGATCTGGCGGATTTATTCCGACCGCCCGGACGAGACCGGCGCCTTCAAGCTGATGCGCGAGGACCACGGCGCGACCCCCAACGTCGTGCTGCCTCCGGGCAGCTACGTGGTCCACGTATCGCTGGGGTTGGTCAGCGTCTTGCGTCCCGTGACATTGAAACCGGATACCGAGCGCGAGTCGTTCGTGTTGCCGGCGGGCGGCCTGCGGATCGAGGGCCGCGTCGGCACGTCGATGATTCCGCCGAACCAGATTTCCTTCAGTATCTACAAGGGCAGCCAGTTCGAAGGCGCCGAGCGCGCGCCGCTGGTGCCGAGCGTCAGCGCGGGCGACGTGCTGCTGCTGCCGGAGGGCACCTATTACATTGTTTCCAACTATGGCGACGCGAATTCAGTTGTACGTTCGGACATCCGCGTGCAGGCGGCAAAGCTGACCGATGTGACGATCTCGCATCGCGCCGCGGTCATCACCTTGAAGTTGGTTAGCGACAAGGGCGGCGAGGCGCTGGCCAACACCGCATGGTCGGTGCTGACGCCCGGCGGCGACGTCATCAAGGAATCGATCGGTGCATTTCCGCGCGTGATCCTGGCCGAGGGCGAGTATCGCGTCATCGCCAAGAACGAAGGCAAAGTCTTCGAGCGTGGCTTCAACGTCGTCAACGGCGTCGACGGCGAGATCGAGGTTGTCGCGCGCTAGCGCATGCTGGCCTCGTGCCCAAATCCGGCAACGAGCCGCGCTTGCTAGAACGTCAGATGGCGTCACGATAGTGTCATGGTTGCTAACGCGTACTAACCATCGCGTGGATTAATGTCGTTATAGTCGATGGCTGGTGGTTGCTGCGCCGATACGTTTACGCCACTTTAAGTTGCCGCGATTTTGGATGCCGGCCGACGACGAACGAGAAACGTTACGTCTGAAGGGGGTATCCCGTGAGTGCTGCAACGAAGCTGCCAAAAGCATTGAACCCAGAACTGTTCGGCGACATACCCGTCCTACAACGCAAATGGCGCGCCGCGGTTCGGCCGGGGCAATCGCTGCCGCGCTACGAAGAGGTAATGCTCGGAAGTCTCGGCCGGCTCGCGGACAATATTCTGCTGCTCAGGGGCGATGGCCCGTCGCTCGAAATTTCGCGGATCGGCCGTTACGTCCAGTCCTGGCTGGAGGCGGACGCCTGGGATGCGCCGTTCAGCAGTCTGCCGCTCGATCGCGCCACTGCGCTGAATGAAGCCGCCGCCTGCGCGCTGCAAAATGGTCAGCCCTATCTTGGTGTCGCACATTGCGTACGCGAAGGTCTGGTCCACACCTACGACGTTCTCGCGCTGCCGACGCGGTCGCGGTGGGGCGGCACGCTGGTCGGCGCCTATGTCAACGAACGGGGCCACCGTTACAATCTGCTGGCTTCCGTGTTTGCCTCGACAGACGAGGGAATTATCTCCCTCGCCACGATACGGGACGCCCATGGCCGGCCGGCCGATTTTCAGATCGCCCATCTCAATGAAGCCGCGGCGCGGCTGCTCGGATCGACGCCCTCGGATTTGCAATGGCGCCGTCTCAGCGCGGGTGGGCATCTGCTCTGCCGCCCGGAGTTGATCGAACCAATGCGGGGCGTGATCACGAGCGGTGCCGGCGCCCAGATTGAAATCGGCTGCGGCGACCGGAATTTCAAACTCGGCGTGACTGCAGTTGGCGACATGATTTCGGTGACGATGTCGGATGTGACCGCGTTGAAGAAGCGTGAAAACTCATTTCGGCTGCTGTTCGACAACAATCCGATGCCGATGTGGGTGTTCGACTGCGAAACGACGAAATTTCTCAGCGTCAACGATGCGGCGGTTCGTCACTACGGCTACGACCGTGCGCGATTTGCGACGATGACGTTGCAAGATATTTGGCCGCAGGATGAAAGGGTCGCGCATACCGAGGCGCTCAAGGGGCTCAACGACGTCTATCACTCCAGCCGCAACTGGCGCCACATCAAGGCGGACGGCAGCGAAATCGAGGTGCTGACGTATGGACGCCGCGTCGAATTCGGCGATCGCCAGGGCTTTCTGGTGGCAATCGTCGATATCACGGAGCGCCGCAAGGCCGAAGCCAGAATCGCCCACATGGCGCATCACGACAGTCTGACAGAATCGTGCCGCCTACCAGGAACGACTCCAACTGGCGCTGGAGCAAAGCCGGCGCGGGAGCACTGGAGTGGCCGTCCTCTGCATCGACCTCGACCTGTTCAAGAACGTCAACGATTCATTCGGCCATCCGACCGGCGACCGGCTGCTCAAGCTGGTCGCTGGTCGGCTGGCGTCGCAGGTCAGCGGCAGCAGCCTCGCGGCCCGGCTCGGCGGTGATGAATTCGCGGTGATGCTCGCCAGCGTGTCGTCTCCCAACGAAGCCAGTGATTACGCGTCGCGGCTGATCGAGATCCTAAGTGTGCCGTACGACATCGGCGGCATCGATGTCGTGATCGGCGCCAGCGTCGGAATCGCCCTGTCGCCAGGTGATGGCGAGGGCGGAGAGGCGTTGTTGCGCAATGCCGATATGGCGTTGTATCGGGCAAAATCGGATGACGGCGGCGTTCATCGTTTCTTCGAAAAAGAGATGGACCGGCAGGCCCAGCGGCGCCGTGACATGGAGCTCGACCTGCGCCGCGCATTCACCAACGGAGAATTCGAACTGCACTATCAGCCGCTGATTGGGCTGTGTAATGACCGGATCACGGGGTTTGAAGCACTGTTGCGATGGCGGCATCCTGCGAAGAGCATGATTTCGCCGGCGGACTTCATCCCCATCGCAGAGGACATCGGGTTGATCGTTGGCATTGGCGAATGGGTTTTGCGCGAGGCTTGCGCGGAAGCGGCAAAATGGCCAAACAACATCAAAGTCGCGGTCAACCTCTCGCCGGTACAGTTCCGAAGCCGCAATCTGGTGCAGGCTGTCGTCACCGCGCTGGCGCATTCCGGTTTGTCACCGTTGCGGCTGGAGCTGGAAATCACCGAGTCGGTCTTCCTGGCTGAAACGGAAGCCAATCTGGCCATCCTGCATCAGCTGCGTGAACTTGGCGTGCGCATTTCGATGGACGATTTCGGCACCGGATATTCCAGCCTCAGCTATCTCCGAAGCTTTCCTTTCGACAAGATCAAGATCGATCGGTCGTTCGTGCGAGATCTCTCCGAGCGGCCGGATTGTCTTGCAATCGTGCGGGCCATTTCCGGCCTTGGCCGCAGCCTCGACATTACGACAACCGCGGAGGGCGTTGAGACCAACGAGCAGCTTGATTCATTGCGCGCAGAGGGCTGCAATGAAGTCCAGGGCTTTCTGTTCAGCCCGGCAAAACCGTCGGCCGAACTCGGGGAGCTGTTTGCAAGGTTCAGCGAGAAGGCATCGCGCGCTGCCTGACGGAAGTTGGAATCGGTGGATGAGCGAACGCTTGGACGCAGCTTCAACGTCGTCGCATAATGACGCGCTCAGGGAGCGTTTGTTCCGAGTGACTTCCTGAGGACAGGCTAGAAACGCGTAATGATGTCCGACAACGTCGGGCGAGGGCGGTCTTTATTCGGCTTTGTTGGCGTGCCGATATGGATAAAGCCCGCGAATTTTTCCTCTGGCTTCAATCCAAGGGCGTCGAGCACGTCGCGATCGTAGGCAAACCAGCCAGTCAGCCAGTTCGCGCCGTAGCCGAGCGCGGTGGCGGCGTTGACGATATTCATGGCACTGGCGCCGGCAGACAATTGCTGCTCCCACGGCGGTATCTTGGGATGCGGTTTGATAAAGCTCACCACGGCGACCACCAGCGGCGCCTCCATCAGCTGGAGCTTCTCGATCTCGACCTCCTCCTGCGGAGCCGAGGGATTCTTGCGCGCATAGATGCGCGCGATGGCGTCGCCGGCGCGGACGCGCCCATCGCCTTCGAACAAAATAAATCGCCACGGCACGAGTTTGCCATGATCGGGCACGCGCGCACCGATGGTGAGAATGGTCTCGATCTCGGCAGGCGAGGGACCGGGCCCGCTCATTTCGCGCGGCTTGACCGAGCGGCGGGTGCGCAGGAAGTCGATGATGTCCGACATAAATGCTCTCGTTGAAGTTGCTGCCGCCGGGCCAGTACGTCCAATGGGCGACCACGATTGTGTCTCGCTTCGGAATACGACCCGCTACTGCGATACTTTGCTTCGCCGGATATCCGGCGGGGTGGCTTCTTCCACCAGCGCAGCGATGGCTTCGTCGGTCGGCATCACGGTCTGACCATCGCTGCCGAGGCGGCGGATCGACACCGAATGACTTTCGGCCTCCTTCTTGCCAACAACGAGAAGCGCAGGGATTTTCGCCAGCGAGTGTTCGCGCACCTTGTAGTTGATCTTCTCGTTGCGCAGGTCGATCTCGACGCGAAGGCCCGCGCGCCGCGCTGCGGCCGCCACGACCTTGGCGTACTCATCGCCGTCCGAGGTGATGGTGGTCACGACGACCTGCAGCGGCGCGAGCCAAAGCGGAAAATTGCCGGCAAAGTGCTCGATCAAAATGCCGATGAACCGCTCCATTGAACCGCAGATCGCGCGATGCACCATGACCGGGGCCTTCTTGCCGCCGTCGGCGTCGATGTAGAACGCGCCAAAGCGCTCCGGCAGATTGAAGTCCACTTGCGTTGTGCCGCATTGCCAGTCGCGGCCGATGGCATCGCGCAGCACGTATTCGAATTTCGGTCCGTAGAATGCGCCTTCGCCAGGATTGATCTCCGTCCTGATTCGGCCGTTATGGCCCTGCGTCTCGATCCGCTTCAGCACCTCACCCATGATCTGCTCGGCATGATCCCACGCCGCATCCGAGCCGACGCGCTTCTCGGGACGTGTCGAGAGCTTCACCGTCAACTCGCCATCGAATCCGAAGTCGGCATAGGTTGACAGGATCAGCTCGTTGATCTTGAGGCATTCCTCGGCGAGCTGGTCCTCGGTGCAGAAGATATGCGCGTCATCTTGCGTGAAGCCGCGAACGCGCATCAGCCCGTGCATCGCGCCCGATGGTTCATAGCGATGCACCACGCCGAATTCTGCGAGCCGCAAGGGCAGGTCACGGTAGCTCTTCAGTCCGTGTTTGAAAATCTGCACATGGCCGGGACAGTTCATCGGCTTGATCGCGAACCAGCGCTTGTCCTCGGCCTCGTCGCCGGCCGACTGCGCCGCGAACATGTTCTCGCGATACCATTCCCAGTGGCCCGAAATTTCCCACAGCGACTTGTCGAGCATCTGCGGCGCGTTGACCTCGTCGTAATCGCCAGTGAGGCGGCGGCGCATGTAGGCGATGACGGCCTGGAAAATGGTCCAGCCCTTGGCGTGCCAGAACACCACGCCAGGACCCTCTTCCTGGAAGTGGAAAAGATCGAGTTCGCGTCCGAGCTTGCGGTGGTCGCGCTTTTCGGCTTCCTCGATCTGCTTGATGTACGCGTCGAGGTCTTCCTGTTTGGCAAACGCCGTGCCGTAGATGCGCGTCAGCATCGGGTTGTTGCTGTCGCCGCGCCAGTAGGCACCGGCCACCTTCATCAGTTTGAAGGCGTTGCCGATCTTGCCGGTCGACGTCATGTGCGGGCCGCGGCAGAGATCGAACCAGTCGCCCTGATAATAGATCTTGATCGGCTCGTCGCCGGGAATGGCGTCGACCAGTTCGACCTTGAAGGCCTCGCCCTTGTCGCGGAACACCTGCTTGGTCTTCTCGCGGTCCCAGACGTCCTTGGTGAAGGGTTTGTCGCGCGCGATGATCTCGCGCATCTTCTTTTCGATCGCGACGAAGTCCTCCGGCGTGAACGGCTCATTGCGGAAGAAGTCGTAGTAGAAGCCGTTCTCGATCACGGGGCCGATGGTGACCTGCGTGCCCGGCCACAGCGACTGCACGGCTTCGGCCAGCACATGCGCGGCGTCATGCCGGATCAATTCCAGGGCGCGGGGATCGTCGCGGTTGACGAATTCGATTTTCGTATCGTGCTCGATCGGATCGGAGAGATCGCTGACCACGCCGTCGAGCGCCATCGCCACCGTGCGCTTCGCCAGCGACGGCGAGATGCCCTTTGCGATATCGAGGCCGGTGGTGTTTTTCGGGAATTGACGCTGTGCGCCGTCGGGGAAGGTGAGGGTGACGTTTTCGGTGGATGAAACGGGCTTCAAGTTGGCGAGGCCATACTGGAATCCCGATGCGGATTCGCGCTTGTCAGACATCGATCTCTCCTGTGGCTCACTCCTGCGAACGAGCGCAGGTAAGCGGGATGCTGCGGTATAGCAGCCGATCGCCGTGTTGCAACGGGTGAAAAATTCCGCCGTGGCGAGAGGAAATAGATTTTTTCCGCTCTTGCCGGAGCCTGCCTTCTATCTACATGCAACTGCATCCATAATGTGGCCGAGGTTGCCGATGTCCAGCCGTTTCGCTCCCACCGCGCTGATGCTTGGCAACTTCGTCACCGGATGCTCGGTTCTGGCTCCGGCGGGAATGCTGCCCGAACTCTCGGCCGGTCTCGGCGTCTCGATCCGCGATGCCGGACTGCTGATCACCTTCGGCGCGATCGTGCTGTGCATCGGCTCTCCGTTGACCGCGTGGCTGACAAGCCGGCTCGATCGCAGAACCTTGTTAATGGCAACGCTCGCAGTGTTTGCCCTCACCAATATCGCATCCGCCTTCGCGCCGGACTATACCAGCCTGCTCGTGCTGCGATTGATCATGCTGGGGATCGGTGCGCTCTATACGCCTCAGGCCGCGGGCACCGCCGGCCTGATCGTGCCGGTCGAGAAGCGCGGCAGTACCATCGCCTACATTTTTCTCGGATGGTCGCTCGCGATCGCGGTCGGTCTGCCGCTGATCACATTTATTGCCAGCCGTTACGGCTGGCGCGCAGCCTATGGCGGGGTCGGTGCGCTCGCCTGCCTGAGTTTCGCGCTGCTGGTCTCGGGGCTGCCGCGCGGGCTGATGGGAACGCCCGTCGTTCTCAAGACCTGGGCCGGGCTTGCAAACAATCGGATGATCGTGCTGCTGCTGCTGCTGCTGCTGCTGCTGCTGCTGCTGCTGCTGCTGCTGCATCACGACCTTACAGATGGCGGGCCAGTTCTTGGTCTTCACCTTCATGGGTCCGTTGCTGACGCAACTGACCGGAGCGGGACCGGACGGGATCGGTCTTGTCTTCTCACTCTACGGCATCTTCGGCTTCATAGGGGTCGTTATCGCGACGCGCATCGTCGATGGATGGGGTCCCTACAAGACCTCGCTGCTGTTTACGGTGGCGCTGCTTGCCGGCGTTAGCGGGTGGGCCGTCACCGGCGGATCATTCGCATTGATGGCGACGTCCGTCGCGATCTGGGGCCTTGGCTTCGCCTCGACCAATTCAATGCAGCAGGTGAGGCTAGTCGCAGTTGCACCTGCATTCGCCGGCGCGTCGGTGTCGCTGAACACGTCGGTGCTTTATGTGGGGCAGGCGATCGGTTCGGCGATCGGCGCGACATTGTTTGCCAGCGGGCAACTCATCACCGTAGGTTACGTTGCCGCCGGATTTGTGACGCTGGCATTGGGCGTGGTGCTGGTCACGGGCCGGATTTCGGCTCCAAAGGCAGCCTAGCGAGCCGAGCCGTCGTAAGGTGAAGCGGCAGGCGCGCCCCTTACGTGTCCGGTTCAGCGCTTGCGTTTGGAGGTGTTCAGCGTCACGGCGGCACGAACAAGATCTTTCAACGCCTTCTCGTTGATCTTCTCACCCTCGTGGATATCGATGGCGCGCCGGGTGTTGCCTTCGAGGCTGGAGTTGAAAAGACGCAGAGGGGTCATCCAGCGAGGCGCCCTTGGCAAAGGTCAGTTTCACGGCGGCCTTGTAGGTTTCGCCGGTGCAGATGATGCCGGCGTGCTCCCACACCGGAACGCCTCTCCATTTCCACTCCTCGACCACATCGGGACAGGCCTGCTTGATAAGAGTTCGGACCCTTGCGAGGCGTCTCGCCTCGCCAGTCGCCAAGATCCTTGATCTTCGCGTCGATCAGTTGGGACGGAAATTCGCTGTTCTGCGATCCGCCCCTCGCCATGCCGGCTCCTCTGGATCAGGACCAGTCGAAGATGAAGCGACCCGATCTAGGTTTCAAGATGGGAAGCGTTCACGCCGCGCCAGCGGCCGTAACGCCACGGCCGATACCAGGTCGCGCCCGACGGTTTTACCGCGGGAACGTTATCGATGCCGGAGGTCCCCCAGGGCTGGCAGCGCAACAGCCGCGCCAGCGTCATCCAGCCGCCACCCCATAGTCCGAAGCGCTCGATCGCCTCATCGCCATAGACCGAGCAGGTCGGCAGGTGCCGGCAGTTGAAACCCACCAGCGGCGACAGAGTGTGGCGATAGATCCAGATCAGCGCCCGTCCGGTATTGCGGGGGAGCCGCAGGGCGGCTCGTGCGCAATCCGGACGGTGCACGGAATTTTGTTGGTTTGGCTTCATGGAATTCCGGAGCACTCCTTTTCAAGTGCACTTACTTGGACGCTCTATTTGGGACGCCGCGTTCGTGGGGTTCCCCGGCAGGGAACTGTCGACCTCTGGCAATTTCGTCACAGGTGCCAGGATACGCATACTTCTGAGCTCAACTGCAGCAAAGGTTGTATGGACGCTGACGAATCCCGCGGCTAGTTTTCTCATTACGTTCTGATGACAGAATCACCACGTTGAACCTCGGACATAATGTCCGAGTGCATTGGATCGGGAAGATCAGGTACGGGAGAAGAGTTAGGGGCGGGAAGGAACTGACTTGAGATTTGGGAGACCATCTGGATCCCGCGGAAGGACGCTATTGCGCGCCGCGGCTTTTTGCTTCGCCTTGCCCGCCATCACGGCCGCGCTCGATAATTCCGTTTCAGCCAACGCATCTCTCGAAGCACGAAAGCAGCCGATGCGGTTCACCTGGACCGCCTGCGAGCCGAACTGCCGAAGCTGGATCAGCGCAGTTGGCATCGTCACCGGCGAGACCCCGAAAGCCTTCGACGATTTCGCAACGGGGCGCGACCTTGCCGGCGTGACGGTCGTACTGGACTTCAGCGGCGGCTCGGTCAACGACGCCATCGCGCTGGGGCGGCGATGGCGCGAACTCGGCTTGCGGACGACGGTGGGGTCCAGCGTCGTCATTAAAACCATGACCGGCGATCACGCCGCCGTGCTGCCCGAGGCCTATTGCGAGTCTATGTGCGTGTTCATGTTGTTATCGGGTAAAGCCCGCTATGTGCCTGAGCACGCGCATGTTCGCGTGCATCAGATCTGGATGGGCGATCGCGCCGAAGATGCCAAGGCGGCGAACTATTCCGCCCAGGATTTGATGATCGTGGAACGCGACATCGGCCGGCTCGCCAAATACACCTTCGATATGGGCGGCGCCGGCGATCTGCTGTCGCTCGCGCTCAGCGTTCCTCCGTGGGAGGATCTCCATGAGCTTTCGCCGGCGGAATTGCGATCGACCAATCTGGTGACGACGGACCTTGTCGCGGATGTGTTGCCGGGTGAAGGAGCTGCGGATATTCCCGTTGCTGGCCTGATGACGAAGCCTGTGCAGGATCGCTTTCCGGAGAGCGGCCCGAATGCGGCCGCGGCGGGGCCCGCCATCAGCAAGCCGACCAAGACCGCCGAAGCGATTCCGACTGGTGGTGTGGCCGCCGCACCTCCGGCTCAGCATCAATAAGAGCGATCAGGCGGAATGGGCCGAGTTATCTCAGCTTTGCGCCGACGCTAGATTTGCAAGAACCCCTGCCGCAACGGGATGCAAATGTTAGAATCGGACCGCGAGCGTGTCCGATTTGGCCTCGATCTGGCCGATGGCATCGACCACGGCATCGAACGTCAGTAGGGTCGATGCGTGCCGCGCCTTGTAGTCGCGCACCGGCTCGAGCAGCGCGATGTCGGCCCACTTGCCTTCCGGCGGTGCACCGTTTTCCTTCAGCATCTTGCGAACCGCCTCGCGCAGTTCGCGCAGTTCGGTCGCGGTCGAACCGACCACATGACGCGCCATGATCGAGGAGGAAGCCTGGCCAAGCGCGCAGGCTTTTACGTCGTGGGCGAAGTCAGTGACGACCGGACCGTCCATCTTGATGTCGATCTTGACGGTGGACCCGCACAGTTTCGAATGAGCCGTGGCGCTGGCGTCCGGGGCCTGAAGGCGGCCCAGGCGGGGAATGTTACCGGCCAGTTCGATGATGCGCTTGTTGTAAACGTCGTTCAGCATAGGATTCCAAGGCGTTGAATTCGCTGAAAGAGGCCGATTGACGCACTTGGCGGCGGGAACCTCCAAGCCTATATATGTATCCAATGCCGAGAAAAACAATCCGGCGATTTCCCGCCGCACCCAAATTGAAGTTTCGACGGTTGCGGTGTTAATATCAAGGGACTTAGGCGTCCGGTGGCTTCGGTGCTGCCCCGTCTGCCCGGTGACACTCCGGTCTCAAGTGAGGCCGGTCGAACGGAGTAAAGATGGACGCATTGATCAAGCCGCTTCGTGGCGGCAAACCCACGGAAATCAAATCCAACGACAGCAGAGCTTCGGAATTCCATCCCGCCGAACTGGACCCGTCGGAGTTTTTGGCTGCAGCCGTTCAGCCCGACCAGCGGCGTCCGTCGCGGCACGAGGCCGAATACGCGGTCAGGATCCTGTTATCCTATATCGGCGAAAATCCCGACCGCGAAGGGCTGCTCGATACCCCGCGCCGGGTGGTCGAGGCCTATGACGAGATCTATCAGGGCTACCATCAGTGCCCGGCCGAGGTGCTGAATTGGACCTTTGGCGAGACCGCGGGCTATGACGATTTTGTGCTGGTCCGCGACATCGCGTTCACCTCGCAGTGCGAACACCACATGATGCCATTCTATGGCAGAGCGCATATCGCCTATACGCCGGTCGAGCGGGTGGTCGGGCTGTCTAAACTGGCGCGCCTGACCGACATCTTCGCGCGGCGTCTCCAGACCCAGGAGCACATGACGGCCCAGATCGCAGCGGCCGTCGACGAAGTGCTCAAACCCCGCGGCGTTGCGGTGATGATCGAGGCGGAGCATACCTGCATGTCGGTGCGCGGCGTCGCCAAGCATGGGGCGATGACATTCACCAGCCGTTTCACCGGCGTGTTCCGCGACAACCCGGCGGATCAGGCGCGCTTCCTGTCCATGGCGCGAGGGACGCAGCGTTAATCCCTCCCGCGACATTCTTTAGGGATTTCCTGTGTCTCAACCGATATCCTCATCTGAAGCCGAACGTGAGGAAGAGCTGCTATTCCGGCCTCGCTTCGATGCGTCGGGACTCGTCACCTGCGTCGCCACTGATGCCAAAACTGGCGACGTGCTCATGGTCGCGCACATGAACGAGGAAGCGCTGCGCAGGACCGTTGAAACCGGGGACGCCTGGTATTACAGCCGGTCGCGCAAGGTGTTATGGCGCAAAGGCGAGAGTTCGGGTCAGGTCCAGCGGGTGGTCGAGATGCGGACCGACTGCGACCAGGACGCGGTCTGGATCAAGGTCGAGCAGCGAGGTGCCGCCTGCCACACCGGACGTCGCTCCTGTTTCTACCGAGCGGTGACCAAAGGCGAGGGCGCCGAAGCGCACGTGGCGTTTGTCGATGCCGACCGGCTTTTCGATCCTGCCGACGTCTATCACAAGAAGTCCTAACGGCGGCGGGGTCGCCGGGTCCGCGTTAGGGCCCCGTTAACCATAATCTTCCACGTTGCATCGGAGTGAATAACCGTCCGGACTGGTGGGAGTCGGTGTGGACGGCGGATTTGTCTATCGCACTGGAAAATGCGGTCGTTTCGCGGGGAGCGGGAGACCAACATGACTGTTGATGCCGCCAATGCCGCCTCCGGGGCCGATCCCTCGCGCGCCGGACTGACCGGTATATTCAGCGGAATAGCGAGCGCCATCCGGCAAGCAGCCAGTGCCACGGGCGCGAGCTTCGAATACCTGCTTGCCACCGCCAAAATGGAATCCAATTTCAATCCACAAGCGTCTGCAGGTACGTCATCCGCGAAAGGCCTTTACCAGTTCATCGATCAGACCTGGCTCGGCACTGTGAAGGAGGCAGGCCCCGCGCTCGGCTACAACGGCTACGCTGACGCGATCACGAAATCTCCATCAGGCAGCTATTCCGTCGACGACCCCGCGACCCGCGCCGCCATCCTCAAGCTGCGCGACGATCCGACGGTGGCCTCGGCCATGGCCGGGGTGCTCACGCAATCCAACAGCTTCAAGCTGACCGGCATGATCGGCCGTCGTCCGAGCGACAGCGAACTCTATATGGCGCATTTCATGGGCGTCGGCGGCGCGGCAAAGCTGATCGCGAATGCGCAGGACAACCCGCAGGCGTCCGGCGCACGGCTGTTTCCGAATGCAGCCGCCGCCAACCGTCCGATCTTCTATGATCACGACGGCCGTGCGCGCAGCGTGTCGGAAGTCTACGCTGAACTGGACCAGCGCTATGCCGTCGCTGCCAACTCACCGGCAACGCGTAGCGCGATGGCTTCGCTCGGCGTGAGCGCGCCGGTCGCGGTGGCGTCTGCGACGCAATTTTCGTCGCCGCCTGATAACGCGGCCTATCTGTCGCGTCTGCCTGACGTACGCGGCGTCACGCCGGTGACAGCATCGTCCGCCGCCACGCCAGGCCAGCCGGTGTTCCGTTCACTGTTTCAGGTCGGCGATCGGCCGCAGCCGGTGTCGCCGGCGGTTCAGGAGTTGTGGGCGCATCCGGCACCAGCGGCCAGCGCATCGAGTACATCTTCAGTCACGCAAGCACCGACCGGCGGATTGCAGCCGTTCGACCTGTTCAGCGACCGCAGCGGCGCCTACAGCGGTTAGCGCAACCACCTGGATTGCTTCGTCACTTCCGGGACGACGCTACGCGTCGCCCTCGAGCTCCTCGCAATGACGAACTATCTACATTCCTCTTCATCGCAAGCCGCGTTGTATTAACGAAACGTCAACGAAGGCAAATGGTTATGGTGAACGCTTTGTTAAGCGTCGTGGTTTATTTTCTATGACAGTGGCATCGCATCACGGTGTCGTCTCAAGTTGTGTAAGCCGGAAAGACCATGATCGTTCGGCAGTTCATCAGTTGGGTACGGACCGCTTCCGCAGGCGAGCGGGCGGAAGCGACGCGAGCACTGGCCCGCGCCTGGCTCATCTCCGATCTGTCCGATGACGATCGGGCGGCCGCCGAGGGCGGCCTGCTAATGCAACTCGATGACCCGTCACCGCTGGTTCGTCAGGCGATGGCGGAGGTTTTCGGGCGCAGCGCGACCGCGCCCGCGGCTATCGTCCAGGCGTTGTCGGTCGATCAGCCCTCTGTCGCAATTCCGGTTCTCGAACATTCGCCGCTCCTGATCGACGCGGACCTCGTCGACATCGTCGCGACTGGTACCTCCGACGTGCAGTGCGCCGTCGCGCGCCGTGCCAGTGTGCCGGTCTCGATCTGCGCAGCCATCGCCGAGGTCGGCTCGGCGGCGGCAGCTCTTGAACTCATCGAAAATCCGGGCGCCGATCTCGCGCCGTTGTCCTGGGACCGCATCGTCGAGCGTCACGGTCATCTCGCGGCGATCCGGGAATTGATGTTGGCGCTCGACGATCTGCCCGCCGCCACGCGGATTGCACTGGTCGGAAAGCTGTCCGACACGCTGGCGCAGTTTGTCGCCGCGCGGAATTGGCTCAGTGCGGATCGCGCCGGCCGCGCGGTCAGTGACGCCCGTGATCGCTCCATCGTCAACGTTGCGGCCCGTTCGCGCGGTGATGACATGCGCGGCCTGATCGGGCACCTGCGCGCGACCGGGCAACTCACGGCCGGATTGATCTTGCGCGCGCTGCTGTCAGGCAATCTCGATTTGTTCGATCATGCACTGGTGGAATTGTCGGGCCTGCCCCTGAGTCGCGTCACCGCGTTGGTGCATGATCGCGGCGGCGCGAGCCTGTCAGCGCTGCTGACGCGGGCGGGCTTGCCGGAATCCACATTCCCGGCTTTTCGGGCCGCGCTGGAAGCGCGCGACGAGATCGGCTTTGTGGGAACGGTCGGCGGTGCGACGCGGCTGCGCCGCCGCATGGTCGAACGCGTCCTGACGGTGTGCGAAACGGCGCCCACTGAGGTTTCGGAGCCTTTGCTGATCCTGCTGCGGCGCTTCGCGACGGAATTGGCGCGCGAGGAAGCGCGTGTGTTCTGTGACGAACTGGTGGCCGAAGCGGCCGCGGAGCCGGCGCTGGAGGAAGCTCCGGTTTGCGCGCCCCGGTTCAGCGAGCGTCACGCATTCGAACCTCAACTCGCCGAACCTGAGCCTTACGAACCCGAGCCTTACGAACCCGAGCCTTACGAGGTCGAGTCTTACGAACTCGAGCCCTACGAGCCCGAGCCTTACGAATTCGATCATCACGAAGTCGAGTCTCACGCGATCGAGCCTTACGCAATCGAGTCTCTGCGAATCCGAGCACCGCGAACCGAGGTTCGACGAACCTGCGCCTTACGACCCAAGGCGCCGCGAGCCGCTGCTCAGCGAACTGCTTGTGGCAGCGTAACACCCGCAATCCTCATGCTCGGATATGTTCCGGGCATCGCAGAAAGATGGATTACCGGATCAAGGCGAGCGAAGCGACGGCGTTCTTTGAACGGCTTGCCTGGCAATCTTGTTGTGTCGATGGATGGGAATGAAGTCGTCTTTTATGCCACCGGCGCGATGCCTGGCGCCAGGATGGCTTCGAGATGCTCGGGACGGTCATGGTTGACGGCGGCGAGATATTCGTCGGCAACGAGACGCAGTTTGCGATTGAGCTCTTTCGCCATGACCTCGGTGCCAAGGCTCGTATGCTCGCGCACGATCGCCTGAATCGCGTTGATGTGATAGGCGATCAGCTCCGCAGGCACGCGGTCGAGATCCGGCGCATGTTCGATGATGCGGCAGAGGCTTTCGGCGCCGGCACCAGCGAAGGGATAGCCGAAGGTTGCGGCATCACCCTTGATGTCGTGCGCGGCGCGAAACAGTTCGTCGCGTGCGACTGCCGTGAGTCCGTCTTTGAGAATAGCCGCGTGGGCTGCGGCAAGCCGGTCGCACTCGATCGTCATCCATTTGGTGAATTCGTCGGAGAGTCCGGCGAGCGCTTTCTCGGCGCGCGCGACCGGATCCTCGAAATTCTTCTCGTCGACAAGCCGCATCACCTTGCATAGAGGATTTGGCGGCGTGATGACGTGATGGTCGGCGAATGCCTCGACCTTCAGCGCGGGCGGTTTTTCCTTTGGCATGTGGCTGCGTCTCGTTATCCGGGGGCCCGGGCCTTATCCAGCAGCGATGGCTGCTGAATGACGTCGGACTCCTTGCCGCCGCGGCGTTCCGGACCGATATAGGTGTTGGTGGTGTTGCGCCGGCGGTCCGGACCGAAATAGCTCTTGGTCTTGATGAAGGGCCGCGGTGACACCACGACATTCAGAATTCGCTGATAGAGTCCCTTGGCCGAGATCGGCTTCGCCAGAAACTCGGTGACGCCGGCATCGCGCGCGATGGTGACGCGGCGCTTCTCCGAGTGGCCGGTCAGCATGATGATCGGGGCAAACGGATTGCCCTTGGAATCCGGCTGCCGGATCATCTGCGCAAGCTCGATGCCGTCGAAGATCGGCATCGCCCAGTCGGTGATGACGACGTCGGGAACGTAATGACTGTACATTTCGAGCGCGGTGGCGCCGTCCTCGGCCTCGTAGACCTCGCGCGCGCCAAACGAATGCAGCAGGGTGCGCAGAATGCGGCGCATGTGTGCGTTGTCGTCGCAGACGAGAAATCGCAGCTTGTTGAAGTCGATGCCGTACATGGCTGGAGGCGGACCCGGTATACCCGGCGTTAACTATAAGATGGCGTCGTTAACGAATGGTTGCGGTTTTCTATCCCGTGAGGGGAGGAGGACTCAGTATCCGAACTGCTCGCTCAGGATTCGCTCCTCCAGGCTGTGACCGGGGTCGAACAGCATCCGCATCGAAATCGTCGTGTCGGACAGAACCTCGACACGGCGGACGTTGCGGGCTTCATCGTGGTCGGCGACGGCAGCCACGGGGCGCTTTTCGTTTTCAAGCACCTCGATCACCACCACGGCTGTGTTCGGCAACAGCGCGCCATGCCAGCGCCGTGGACGGAAGGGGCTGATCGGCGTCAGCGCCAGCAGCGCCGCGTTGATCGGCAGGATCGGTCCCTGCGCCGACAGATTGTAGGCAGTCGAGCCGGCCGGCGTCGCGACCATCACACCGTCGGCGACGAGTTCGGCCATGCGTTCGCGCTCGTCGATCAGGATGCGCAGCCGCGCGGCCTGATGGGTCTGACGAAACAGCGACACTTCATTGATGGCATGATGAACGTGAATCGCACCGTGAATATCGGTCGCGCGCATCAAGAGCGGGTGCATTACGGTGTCGGTCGCCGCGGCGAGGCGGGCGTGCAGATCGTGCCGGCTATATTCGTTCATCAGAAACCCGACAGTGCCGCGATGCATGCCGTAGATCGGTTTTCCCGACCGCATGTTCTGATGAAGCGTTTGCAGCATCAACCCGTCACCGCCGAGCGCAACCACCACATCGGCATCCAAGGGATCGTGATTGCCATAAGTTTCGACCAGTTCCGCAAGCGCCCGCTGAGCTTCGGGGCTCGTGCTCGCGACAAAGGCGATCCGGACATGCGATTGGGATGAGGTCATGATAATCGTCAGGCTTCTGCGGCGGCTGCCGGCCGAGGGATGCTGGTGTGGCGGTCGTCTATCCGATCCTGCACGCGGTTGTCGAGGCGACACTTAAACCGTGCTTTGCGGTTGCGTGTCGAGGCCCGGATCGGTGCATGGTTAGCGGACGCAACAAGACCGGCGCCACCGTGAGGGCTTTTCTATATATCCGACAGAATTTGCGAATTTCATTCCGGCTCCGGACGGTCTAGACCTTTCCCGGGGAATCCATGAACCTGAAGACGGGCCGGTAGTTGGGGGCATCTGCGAAATTTCTGACGATTGTGCTGCTGGCGGGATCGCTCGCGGCCTGCATGACCGACAGCGATCAGGGCGGCGTTGTCTATACCGACGATCGCGGGGTGGCCAACCAGCCGTTTCCGGCGGACTATCGTGCTCAACTTCTGGCGTTTCTCAGGACCTATCTGAATAATCCGGCCGGCGTTCGCGATGCGGCGATGGCCGACCCGGTCCAGCGCACCATCGGCGGCCGGCTGCGTTATGTAAGTTGCCTGCGCTACAATGCCCGCGAGATCGACGGCAGCTATCGTGGCGTGGTGCAGCGCGCGGTGGTTTATGTCGACGCCCGGCTCGATCGCATGATCGAGAAAGCCGACGAAGTCTGTGCCGGCGCCGTCTATGTGTCGTTTCCCGAGTTCGAGAAGCTGACGCGCTGAGCACCGGCCGAGTGGGTCTGCGAGTTCAACCGGCCGCACACAATTGATCACTTTTAAGCGAGGCTGGAACCTTGCGCTTCTGACGGACGACAAATGCAACAACGGGACTTGCTCGTGGCAATGGTTTGCCGCGTGTGAATCCCAGCGGAACCGTGAATGTTGCCCAGGCATCACAGTTGCAAACGATCACCGCAGCGTTGCTGCCTTCAGGCAACCAAATTCGTGCCACGTTGTTTGACGATGGTCGCAGCCACTGAGAAGGGGAACCATCATGAAGAAATTTTTGCTCACCGCCGCGGCGGTTGCAGCCTTTGCCGCACCAGCGCTGGCGGCTGATCTTCCGGCCCGGCCCTATACCAAGGCGCCGCCGCCCTACACGCCGCCGCAGGCCGTTTATAATTGGACCGGCTTCTACATTGGCGGTCATCTCGGCGGCGCGTTCGGCGGTGACAGCGGCCTGGGTGGAAGCGACGGCCGTTTCCTCGGCGGCGTGCAGGGCGGCGCCGACTACCAGTTCGCGAACAACTGGGTGATCGGTGCGGAAGCTCAGTACAGCTGGCTCACCAATAATAATGGCGGCGTCGTCTTTCCGGGCGGCGGTAGCGTCGTGACAGGCAACGACCGCGGCCTCGGTTCAGTGACTGGTCGTCTCGGCTACACCTGGGGGCCGACACTTCTGTATGCCAAGGGCGGCTATGCGTTCCGCGACAGCAGGCTCGGCGTCACCGACGCCACGGGCGCGCCGCTGGCTTTTGCAACCACCGGAAATCATGACAATGGTTACACCGTCGGCGCGGGTCTCGAATACATGTTCGCGCCGAACTGGTCCGCCAAAGTGGAATATCAATACTACGATTTCGGCAAAACGACATTCGCTGCGGGTTCGCCGCCTGATATCGTCGGCACAAGCTTCCGCAACGACGAGCATACCGTCAAGGCCGGGCTGAACTATCGCTTCGGCTGGGGCGGAGCATCGGCACCGCATTACTGAGATCGTTGTCAGACCAGACGGACATCAGACCGAACGACAAAGGCCGGCTTTGCGCCGGCCTTTTTGTTTGCGGTGTGTGCAAGCTGCGCGCCCGTAGTCCCGCATTCACATCAAATGCGGTCGACCCTCAGAAACAGTGTCCAGATCACCAGCAGCAGGGTCGCAATCCCGAGCCAGTGCGGATGGACACAGAATGTCGCGCCGTAATAGCACAGTTGATCGGCACCGATGCCATAGTTACCGGCGCCGTAGAATGCTGCCGTTGCCAACGCCATAATGAACGTTACGACTACCATCGTTAGCTCTCAATATTGCAACGGCCGAAGTTCAAACAATGCCGAGCGGAATCCGCTGGGCGCCGGTGACGGGAGAATCTAGATCCGCTCCCGTGAAGCAAGCGTAAATCGGCACCCCTGTTTTTCCTGCGAAGGCGTATTCTCGGCGGGTTCCTGCGGGGAACTGGATTGCCTGCCGAATCAACTATAACGCAGGAGGCTTGCCTGTTCACGACATCACGCTTTCCATGCACGCGGCGAAGAGACAGGAAAGGGGAGCATGAAGCGGTACGTGATTTTCGTCCTGATCGGGCCTGCGGTCGGCGGTCTGATTCTGCTCGCGGCAACTACATACCTGTCGGGTTACTGGACCGAGACCAATCTCGCGCAGGTCGGGAAATTCTTTGTCGTGCTGTTTACGACGTTGCAGTTCAGCTACCTGTTCGGGCTGCTGCCATGCCTCGCGCTGGCAGCGATCGACGACATTCTGGCTCACGTCGATCGCATCAACGGAGTTGCACGGATGGCGATCATCGGTGCGATCGGCTTTGCCGCGACGGAATTTCTCTATGGCTCGCGCGGCCCGGACAGTGGCGTTCTGCAGTTCGTCCTCTATGGCCTGGTCGGCTTTGTCCCGGCGACGCTGTCGTCGTGGCTCGCGCGCGATATCACGACGCACTGAGCAACCACGACTTATCGGTTATTCCGCCTCGGAATGCGCCGAGGTGCGGCACATCTCCGCACAGGCCATCATCAGGCGAAGTGCTCGGGCTGCGTGTGCTGTCCACCAGCGCCTCTCAGAGAGACCAGACACTGGCACGCTTGACCTCGACCACGGCTCTACTTCATCACGATCAGTAAATAGAACATAGCAGCCATAAAGACCGCGGTGCCGAGAGCGGTCAGTGCGAGCATTACCTTTTGAGGGCCGGCAATCCGGTCCAATTCCGGGTTCGGTCGACCCAACGGCGGCATGTCTTCGGTCATCGAAAGGTTCTCAATAGGCGCCGCACACCAGCGGCGTCGGTGAACGCTCGTTTCAAACGTGCTCGCGTTGGCGAAGCTCTGCCGCTGCGATTTGCCCGGCTTGCGAAAGAGCGGCAAGCGTCCGATGACCCATCCTCGCATATCGGGCAATGCGATCCGCGACGTATCGGCGTGCTTTGTGCTTTTCGCCTCCCGAAATGTTGGCACAGGCTCGATCGAGAGCGATCTCCATATTCGCAAGGGTGCGCGAGTTGAAGCTGTCCGCGATCATAATTGGACTGCGCGTGGAGCCGTTTCCTTCGAGATGGTCTTGGAATGAACGCTGTTTGGATCTCATGTTTTTCATGGCGCGCTCCCTGTTTCCAATAGAATAGCGCGTCTTAACTAAGCGAGCATTTCCGGACCATGTCTGTTCGTTACCGCACTTTGCGAGGTGCGATTTTGCGTGAGGTGCTGCGCAATAAGCCCCTCAGAAAATGCGGAAAGAAATAAGGCTTCTGTTCGGTATCGCACATAGAGCCGCCGGCGAAGAATATGGCGCGAATAAAGACTCGCTATGTTCGGTAGAAGGCATACCGTGGTTCCATTATCGGATATGCGACACGGCACCGATAGCTGAGAGTGTTTTGTGCTCCCGCCTGTCTCAGGGAGCACAGTGATGAAGAACCTTTTGCTTGGCCAGCTCCCTGCAGCAGACCTGAAGCAGCTCGAGCCTCATTTGAAGACAACTGCCTTCAAACAGCATACGGTGCTGTTTCAGGCAGACCAGCAAATCCGACATGTTTACTTTCCAATCGGCGGGGTCGTATCGCTCGTGGTGTCTCTTTCCACCGGGGAGATGATCGAGGCCGCCATGGTTGGCGCGGACGGGGTTGTCGGCGCATCTGCAGCCCTCGATGGTCGTGTCTCGCTCAGTCGCGGCATCGTCCAACTGGCCGGCGACATGATCGTTTGCGACATTGACGCTTTAAAGTGCGATCGCACTGCGAAGCCAAAAATTGCTTTCTCTGCTTATTCGCCATGAGCAGACGGTCTATGCTCAGGCACAACAATCCGCCGCGTGCTTCGCAACGCATACTGTCCAGGCAAGACTGAGCCGCTGGTTGCTTCGAGCGAGAGACCTGTCGGCGAGCGAAGAGCTTAACTTCACCCAGGAATATCTCGGCGAAATGCTCGGCGTTCGACGCTCTAGCGTGACTATCGTGGCGCATACGTTGCAGGAAGCAGGTTTGATCCGCTATTCGCGCGGCAAAATCAAAATCCTGAATCCGGAAGGACTTAAGGACAGTGCGTGCGAGTGTTACGAAACGGTCAAACTGCACTACGAGAAAATGTTGGGTGCTCCGACGCGGTCAGTAGACCGAACTGTCGAGCGCGACTTGGAAAAAACCTGAGCCGATCGTTTTTGGACAACACGATTTTGCGCAAGCGTATAGCGGCTGTCTCAGCAAAATTACTGGCCAGCCAAATACACCGTCCGACATCGTAGTTTGAGCTTTACTGGTGCCGGTTGAGAGGATTGAACTCCCGACCTTCGGTTTACAAAACCGAGTTTATAAACGTCTAATGCTTTGATTTTAAACGGGAAGCTGGAGTTTTAGGCATCCCTTAGGCATCTAAAGGGTGGTGCCCGCTGACGGACTCGAACCGCCGACCTGAGGTTTACAAAACCACTGCTCTACCAACTGAGCTAAGCGGGCTCGGCGGGGGTCTATCAAAAGAAGACCCCTCTAGGAAGAGGGGCCAAGGGTCTTGTCGGGACGAGGGGAAAGCCGACAAGGTTCTTGCGTCCAGCGAGTGTTTAGTTTGATGGCATGGTATCGGGAGGCTTGGGCAGGACCGCCTCAAGCTGGTCGGGCGGTTGCTTGTACCAAGCTTCGCAGTAGGCGCTGCAGAACGGTGCGTGGGGCCGTACCAATCCGAACGGCCCAGCGCAGAACTTGCAGACCCGTCTTGCTCGTGGGGGCTTGGGTTTCAGTAGCCACATGGCTTACGCTCCTCGGTTACGGAGGCGTGCGGCGAGGCCCGATTATCGTTTAAGCAAGGAAGGTGGAATCATTATTCACCTCTGCTACCGAGCCGCACATTCCAAAACCGAAGAATCGAACTGTCTGCGCGTATTATCGCACAGTTTACAAATTCATCTACTAGACGTTCGATATTGTAGGAGATGTAGTTAAAACGTTGCTGGTCCCTGTCAGCACTATCCGGCCTTACCCCGAATAGTTCTATCATCAAGCCGAGCAGGAACTGTGAGAGGAGGAAAATCGGAAATACCGATTTTTCCCTTCCGTTGCGGAACAAGCGGCCTTAATTTCTTTAAATCGTAATGACGGGAACCGGATATAACTGGTAGGACTGCAGCCATCATCGTCCCCTTCATTCCGCGGCACCACCGATGACTGAGAGCAGCGCGCGCTCCCGCCTAATATGGAACGAGCTATGTGCAGCAAATGCGATGATATACGCCGAGAGATTGCCCTCAACCGCGGGCTTTCGATCGGACCGATGGACCCGGCCAGTCTCATCCGCAACAACGCCGAGCTTAAAACGCTCGAAGCAAAACTGGATGCGGTAGTCAACGGGCACTTCACGGCTGCGGTGCCTTCTAGCCGAGTCAAGAGTAAGGCCGCCTAATTGGGCGATCTTGACGTGCGAGCTCGATGACAGCGACCCGTCTAATACGATTCAAATCGTAGTGGCTAGGAACCGGCAGTAGTCTCGCTTTTTCTTTCTTCGGCCGTCCTCGAGACACTGAGCGAATTGTGGTCATACCTCACGATACCGATGCGTATCCTCTCTACGGATGCATCACGGGCTTCACACTTCCCGAAGAGAGCTTTGAACTGGCAGCTGGTGTCACTTTGAAGCGCGGTTACTTCGATGTGTTTATGCCCCTATGATGGCTTTTGGAGCACCGGTCGCGCCTGCTCGGCATCATCCTGCACCTTGGATGTCTGTCACCGGCAGCATGTCCTCATTCTCAAGCCGCGTTGAGGTTCGCATTGAGGTGTTAGAGACGTTCAATCCACTGCCGTCCTCTATCGTGGCGTGGCTTATAGCGGCGCTGTTTAGGCTTCGGATAGCGGCACCAGTGCGGATACCAGCTGTCGCTAATATGCCTCTTAGGGAGTTAGGAGAAATACGCGGAGCCGATGCAACTTCCTTCGAAGGTGGCCAGCACCAAGCGGGATGGTTTCGTGATGTCTTAGTGGAAGCGACTATGGAGGAGCTTCTATGGGTAAAAATGGTGCTTCCGAGAGCCGCCATGTTTTACCACCACGACCGCTTCATGAGGGCGTTCTCAATTTTTGACGACGCTTCTTGGAGTCCGAGGTCCGAGGTTGGAGTTGGCGATGACGCTCGTTTGGACTTCCATGGAAATCCTATTCGACAAAAGCGCTACGCAGCGCAAGACCAAAGAAATCGCCTCTGCGCTGGCTGATTTCGTAGCGCACTCCCAGGCGGACCGGGATCAGGCTTATAACACCATCCGTGATCAATATGAGAAGCGAGGGCGCGTGGTGCATGTCGGGAGCAAGGTCGAGCCGCGTGACTTCGGTCAGTCTCGCGCGCTTGCTGTCGCCGCCTTCGTAAATGTCCTTACACGAGACGAACTACCACCGCCGCATCAACCAAGAAAGCACTAGTAGATTTCCCCTAAAAGTCGGCTGTCAGATGTTTGGCGAATATCGCTTACAGTGGCAGGTCTGCGCCCAGCCCATGAAGTAATAGAAGCCGAAGCCCAGGCAGTTTGGACAGTTCGGATTTCGGCGCTTTACCGACGCCGATATTCGCTTCGTTGCAGGGTTGGAAGAGGGTGGTGGGCATGGTCATAGCGTCGGGTCGACGCGGAGATAGTCACTGGCACGGACAGTCATAGGCTCGGCGAGCAACTTATCGAGTTCGAAGGACCTTCATGGGGACAGCGGCTGTGAAATGCCTTAGCAAGATTGCAGTTGTGGCAGAGAACTTGATATCTCGGTGGGAAGCCGGCACGAATGATACGGCCAATAAGTTTGGCGCCCCGGCCGTTTACTTTACGATCCTTTGCCCCGTCATTGTCGAGATGATCGATGGCTAAGAACTCGTAGGTACTTTCCCCGCAGCATCGACATTTTCCGCCGTATGCTTCGATGACCTTGCGACGACGCTTCTCATTGAAGATAATTTGGCTCTGGTTCAAGCACCGCCGACAGTAGACCTTGGTGGCTGACCTGGATATCCCCACACAAGGGCAGTAATCTTTCATCTATAAAATTTATTATTATTATTATTCGCGCACTTCTACGGGTGTGGATGCGCCGCCAGTCCTTGAGCCTGCCGAACGTACGGCCCGCCTGTAGGATCACCGGATGGGCCATCCGACAGTGGCAGCCCCAGCGATAACTCGTCGCCGTCCGCAACCACTCAAAAAACGGAGACGCCGTTAAGCGGCGGAAATTCGTTCATTACGGTTCGCTGGCCGAAATGAAAAACCCCCAGCTTTTTAAGGCTGGGGGCAAAGAACCCTAAGCTCGCAGGGCCGCTTGTGGCTTCGTAGGAGGCCTGGGGCCGATTAAGTTCATAACTTCCGAAAGCCAGTAGCGCACTCGAGCAGAGCGAACGCCACCCGCCTTATGGGGGGTGAGAAGGCCCTGCTTTTCGTAACGCTGGAACTGGGTATTACAGACATTAAGTCCCAATGCTCGGCACTCGTTGCGTGTCACTAGTCGATCTTCCATTTTCGGTACTCCCTGATTGCTCAGAGCAGTTCCGGAAATGCAAGGGCGTTCGCAGATACGCCCTCAGTTGCGAACGTAGCGGCGGTGCACCGGCGTGGCAATGGCGCAAAGCGCACTCATGCGGTGCAGCATAGAATTTTCTCTTCGATGTACGTTTCCCATTGCTCGATAGCGGCGCGCATCTCCGCCATGTAAGAAGCGCGATTGTAAACGGCGGATACGCCGGAAACTGTGCCAGTGATGTGGTTGAGCAAGCGCTCGATGACATGCGGCGCTACCGCCATTTCAGCGAGGCGCGTGGCGAAGGTCCGCCGCAGGTCGTGTAGTGTCCAGCCGTTACGCCGCTGAGTTCATCGAGAGCGGCTTTACTTTTCGACCAGCCGTTGAAGGGCTTGCTCGGTTGTCCGCGTGCGGGGAAGAGTAATCCGTTGGACGATACCGTTAACGGCGTGCTCAAAATAGATGATGCAGCGGTCCCAATCGGGAACGTGTGCTCCCTCTTGTTCTTGGTGAGGGTCGCCTGAAATGTGATTGTGCATGATCCCCCTGTAGGAATTGAACCTACTGCCGTCGCATCCTCGCGGACGCGCTGCTCTCCATGAGCTAAGGGGGCGATGTATTCGGCTCGTAGCGCGGCTATCTCGCCGCGACGCTGGCCGGTCAGTACGAGAAGTTTGACGATGGTCGCGAATGCCCGAGGCAGCTTTACGATGTCCGGCATCGTGGTTTGGAAGCCTCCGCATACCTGGTCGTCGAAGGCGATGCGCTGCCCGCAAGCTCGCCAGATACATTGTAGCTCGGTATTGGAAAGCACGCGATCCCGCGTGGCACAGGTGTGAGGTGACAGTCCGACGGTGGGATTGTCCTCGCGGTAGCGCTTCCTCTGCGCCCAGGCGAAGAAGGTCTTAGCGCAGGAGAGGCGGTGATTGTACTCGGACGGAGGAAGGCGCTTTAGCTTGCGCTCCAAGTCCGCGTGCGACACGTCGGCCATCTGGCACTTGAAGCCGAGCAGATTCAGGTGGCGCTTATGATCTTGCACCGTGCGCGCGCGGCGCCGTTCGCCCTTCTCCTCGAGGAAGAGCGCGAGAGCCTGCGGGTATGTGATCGACTGAGGCCGCACCTTGCCGAGCGTGCGCTCCGCGAACATGCGCTTCGCCTCCGTGCGTGCCTCCGCGAGCTTGACGATAGGATAGCGGCCGATGGTGCGGCGGCTCTTGTCGACATTGACGACGAACGTCTTGCTGCCGCCCTGGCTGATCCGGATCCCGAAGCCGGGCAGCGTGCTATCCCAGACGTCGCGTTGACCTTTCTCCGGGGGCTTTAAAGACCGTAGCAAGGCATCGGATAGCGGCTCGCTAGGCATCCTATAGGCATCCCTAAGGCCCGTGGTGGGGCGGGGTGGAGGGATGCACCGTATCGCGCAGAAACCCCTGTCACAAGGGCGTTTAACGCGTTTTAGGGGAGGGATGTGGCACGGCGTCTGGGTGCCAAATACTGTTTACAAAACCGCTGCTCTACCGCTGAGCTAAACCGGCCCTTCGACAGCCGATTTCCGGTGCCGATTTACTGCTCTACCGAGCAAAACCAACCAAAACTAAGCGGGCTCGGCGGGGGTCTATCAAAAGAAGGCCCCTCTAGGAAGAGGGGCTATTCAACTCTCGCAAGCCGTTAGTAACCGCAGTGGCCCAAGAATCCGCTGCCTCGAGCTGCTGTCAAGGATATGGCAGTATCGTCAAGCCCGCCGCACAAGCCCGCACCAGATAGGTGTCAGCTTCATTGATGGGGACGGTCAATTCGGGTCCGCCAAGAAATTCCTCTCCAGCGCGCGATTCAGCAACGAAGTTCGATTGCTCCCCATCGGTTGCATAACTGATATCGGCCATCTCAAGCTCCTTATCTCAGCGTGTATCTTGCACATCTAGTTCCAGGTCTACAAAAAGAAAAGCGAACCACGGCTTCTATGGACTGAAGTCATGCGAGGTGTACACCCCGCCGCCAGAGTTCGGCTTTTCGATTTTTGCGGCTTAAATTTACTTACAGTCTTCGTGAGTTCAACCTCTAAAGCGGTCATATAGAACGAGATTCCACACGAAGAAAGCCCCTCTGGATTTGCCAGATGGGGCTTTCTTCCTGTTTGGCTCAGGCGCTTCTAGAGGAGACCTTTTTGAACGGGAGGGGGCTATTAGCGCTTCGACTTCTTGTTGGCCTTTTAGTTTCGCGCCGCCTCGTAAATCGCTGATCCCGAGTTTCCGCTGCGTGACGCCTGCGTGACCTAGGTCACAGCGCGGCCGCGGGTTGCTGACCTACACATATGCCTACGGAGGGAATGGTTCTTCCGAAACAACAAAACGGAGATCAGCAATGACAAGCGGAATGCGTGACCTCACGATCGATGAACTGGATTCGGTCAGCGGCGGCAAGGTCCATACTGAAGTGCGAAAAACCACATTGATCGACGTGAACGGGAAGGGAATTCTGGCGATCGGGACCGTCAGCATCGACGGAGGACCAGCCCTTCCGTCCGCCGAATGGATTCCAATCAAGTAGAAGCCCGCACAACCGTCAGTTTCAACAGACGGAGGAATGACCTTCGTCATGGTTCCAACAGGAGATTTACAATGACACATAGCGACATGCGTGAATTGACGATGAACGAGTTGGATGCGGTCAGCGGCGGAGAGGTTGTAGGACAGGGTACCGTCATCAAGATCTCGATGGACAAGGGCACGATTGTCATCGGCTACATCAGCACCGGCGGTGGTCCGACCCTGCCGTATGCGAAGTGGACGCCGAAATAAGAATGCCGACCCGAAAGTCTTGAGAGCCTCGGCCTGATCGGCCGGGGCTTTGCTGCGTCGGCATCGCCATTGCTGCGGAGCCGGATGCTCCAGCGGAACCATATTTCGCCACGGCAATTATTCGCAATGCCGTGGTGTGCAAGGTGGGTCCGCCCGTGACAGTAGGTCCCGATTTGCGCACGTTGCCAGCAGCGATGCATTGCAATGGACATCAGGCTGTCAGACCGGGGTCGGAATCGCCGCAGGACGATGCGGAGGATGGCTTCGCGCCATGGCCATCCGCCCCGTTCATCCGGGATTGCGTTTGGGCTTATGCTTGCAATCGCGGTGGCGGGATTCATCGGCTGGATCCTTGCCAGGGCCGAAGCCAATCCTCCAACCGATCCTCCCGCGTACCACACGATCGCCGTTCCGGCGTTGTTGACAAAGGATGAACTGAGCGCTGCGGCAGGTAACGACCCTTCGAACGGCACCGAAGCACGCCGTCACGGCGTTGGTGTTCAGGAAAGCAACATTGCGCCAACGGAGGCGCCGAGTGACGGACAGGTCACGGCCAATCCGGCCGTGCGCGCCGTGGCGTCGGTCGACGGCGTAACACTGCTGCGGCAGTCGCTTCGGCGCGGCGGGCTGGGCTCGAAGGCGCTGATGACGCTGACGATCCGCAACAGCAACGACTATCCCGTGAAGGATATCGAGCTTCTCTGTTCCTTCGGAAGTCTGGACGGACGCTACGTGACGCACCGCCGGCACGTGATCGATAGCGTCGTGAAGCCGAACAGCCGCAGGACGTTCCGGCACATGATGGTCGGCTTTGTCAGCATCAACGCCAACCGGGCGAAATGCTCGCTGCTCTCGGCCGACTGGGCCTGAAGCGGAAATGATCGCGAGCGTCTGCTGCATTCTGTCGCGGCCCTGCGCGGACCATGAGGGATGTTGCCGATTCGGCTGATCCTTGAGTCGTAAACGACTCCTGAATCCGCGCCGCTGGGCTTGGAAAATATAGGCCGGGACTCAAGGGTTGGAATTGCCGGATGGTCCGGTCATGGAAACGATGCCGAAACCGGCGGCCGACGGCGTGCAACTGGCGCTGTCCGTCGCGTTATTCGCGGCCTGCTCAGTGAACCTGGCGCTGCTCAGCTTGTGGCTGTAGAGGCCTGATCGGTCTCCCGTTAACATTTGGATAGCGGGATCGGTCGCAATTGAACGCCGGCGCATCCTTGCACGTTAGGCTTACCGGCAGTTTTGGCGGCGGCTTTAACCCTTGCCGATGGCGGTTCGATTAGGGTCGGTATGAAACCGGAATTCTGTGATGCGTACCGGACTGTCGCTGGCTTTATTGGTCGGAATGACGTTGACGGCTTCAGCCGACAGCGGGCCCGTCCTTGTGATTCCCGGCCGTCCCGGCGTTCCCATCATCATTAACGGTGTCGATGCCTCCTACGCGGTGGTCGAGGGCGACTGGGGTTTTGCCCGCGGCACCCATGTGCAGCCCACGGTGTACGGCGGACGCTACGTCGATCCCGAGCCTCACGTCGGTCATTATTATCCGAGCCTCGGCCACGCGCCGGGTTACGGGCGCCTGGAAATTGAGCCGCCGGCCCATCGTAAGCTGCCGCCGCGCGCCGAGAGCTTTCATCAGTCGTGGTCGGCCCATTCCGATCCGACGCCCGCGCAATCCGACATCCCGCAGTCGCCTCCAGCGGTGATCCTCGCGCCCGAAATCGGTACCCCGGGTTTGCCGCAAGACTTTCAGCAGCGAACTCCGCGGCCGTCCCGGAGGCATAAACCGTAGAATCTAACCTTAAGAAAAAACAGACAAGCAGGAGAGAGTAGATGCGTCAGATGATTTCAGGATTGCTCGCGGCTGCGGCCCTAGTGGCCGCGAGCGCTGCGCCCGCGATGGCATGCGGCGGGCTGTTCACGAGTGGCGGATGTTCGCCATGCCAGGCTTACAGTCCCTGCGGGCAGGGCTATTACGGGGCCGGCTACGGTTATGGTGCAGGCTACGGCTACGGGTATGGCGCAGGCTACGAGCGTCTGCCGTCACCGACGCAGTATTACTACGTCAACCAGGGACCGACCTTTACGGGGCCGGGCAACTTCGCACCGGTGCCGACCTATCAGGAAAGCGCCGTCTCCGGATGGAATGCCTACAACCGTCCCTATTACTATCCCTACGACGGCGGCCGCTACGCCAATGCCATGCATCACTACTATGATGGCGCGCCCGTAACCGGTGCCGCCATTTACAGCTATCGCTGGAATCACTCACGTTCGCACTACGGCGCGCATCGCTATTATGGCCATCGCTCCGCGTTTTATGGATCGCGGCATCACGGATACCATGCCGGCCATCACCACCACGGTCACCGCCATCACGTGCGCCGCCACTACTGATCTGACGCTCGTCCGAAAAAAAGCGCCCGTTCGCAACTCCAATGCGAGCGGGCGTTTTCGCGCGCCGTCAGTGCATCAGGCCGAGGCGACTGGCGCCAATATAAAGCGCCAGCACCGCGGCGTTCGAGACGTTGAGGCTCTTGATGTCGCCGGGCATGTCGAGGCGGGCGACCGCGCTGCATGTTTCCCGCGTTAACTGCCGCAGGCCCTTGCCTTCGGCGCCGAGCACCAGCGCCAGCGGTTGCCGCAGTTGAATGTCAGCGAGATCCTCGCTGCCTTCGCTGTCCAGGCCGACGGTCATGAAGCCGCGGTCGTTCAGTTCAGTCAATGCCCGCGCCAGATTCTGCACAAGCACCAGCGGCACAAGCTCCAGCGCGCCGGAAGCGGACTTTGCCAGCACGCCGGTGGCCTCGGGGCTGTGACGCGCGGTGGTGACGATCGCCTTCACCGCGAAGGCCGCGGCCGATCGCATGATCGCGCCAACATTGTGCGGATCGGTGATCTGATCGAGCACCAGCACGATGCCTTCCTGCGCCAGCGTGTCGATGTCCGGCGAGGGCAGGGGATCGGCCTCCGCGAGCAATCCCTGATGCACAGCGTCGGGGCCGAGACGCTGGTCGATTACACTCGGACGCACGATCTCGGGCGTGATCGGGGGCTCGATTTTTTCATCCGCAAGCCGCCGCGCCGCGTTCTCGGTGAGCAGCAGTTTCTGGATTTTGCGCGCGGGATTGGCGAGCGCGGCCGTTACCGTATGCCAGCCGTAGAGGATAGCCGGGCCGTCCGTCCCGCCCTCACGGTCTCGCCGGGGCGGGCGGCCACGATTTCTGTCTCCGCTCTTTTGGGGACCGCGCTGAAATCGCGGCTTACGATCACGCTCGCTCATGGCCGGCTTGTCTCACGGGTTCCGAATAATGGCAATTTCTCGCCACAAAAAGCCGGAAACCGATATTCCAGCGCTATTGGTTGACTTTGCCATGGTGCTTCCCCCATAAACGCGCCCGACCATGGACCCGTTCGCGGGTCCATGATTTTAACGTCATCCATGGCCGTTCAGCCGCCATTTTCGGTGGAAGGCAGCCCGATGGTGTTGAGCGGGGGAGTGTCCCGAGTGGCAAAGGGAGCTGACTGTAAATCAGCCGTCTTATGACTTCGAAGGTTCGAGTCCTTCTTCCCCCACCATTTTGATTTTATTGCATAAACCTGATTTTATCCATCGCGATCCGGGTGCCTATCCTTCTTCCTTTTCTTCAAGGGTAACAAACTGGGTAACCGGAACGCTGGGTTTTTGCCGAGTGGGTCTCAAGCCGCATCTTGAGCGATCAGCGCTGCTTTGCGCGGCCCGGGCAGGGGTGGGCGGCCAGTCGCGAATCACCGTCCCCGTCGAAGATTTCTTCGCGCCTCTAGGGTGCGGGCTGGGGTCCGGCAAATCGGTGGGTGGGTTGGCGTTAATGCGATGGGCGCGCCGGGTTCGTTCGCGCTATAATCCCTAAAACACAAGAGTACAGGGAGGAAGCCATGCATCACACCATGGTTCCCAGTGATCGCGTGGAGCACGTTGCCGTTCACAGTCGCAATGGCGAAAGGCTCGGCATGATCGAACGCTTAATGCTCGATAAGGTGAGCGGAACGGTTGCTTACGCGGTGATCAAAACCGGCGGACTGCTTGGCAGCCACCATCATTATCCGGTCTTGTGGAATGCACTCAGATACGATCCAAAGCGCCAGGTCTATGAAACCGATCTGACGATGAATGAACTGCGCGCAGGCCCGTCTGAGTTCGACGACGAGACCTTCGACTGGGGTGATCGCGCGCGATCCTATCCGCATCCGCACTATTGGACGGTCTAGCGGTGACGCTGCTTTAGCGCGCCATTCGTCAGCATCTCAGTGGTGGCGGCAACCATCTCGGGTCCACTCGTTGCTGAGTAATAAGCACGGGAGATTCGAGATGCGTTTGCGAAGCTTTACCGTCCTGGTGCACGATCCGAGCACAGATTGTTCGGGCTGGATCAGGTTTCACTTCAGGGGCTCGACGCCGACTCGTTGGTCTCAGAGCTTTCCCCTAATGGACCGACTGAGAGAGTCATGGGCGGGCTCTACGCTGAGGCTTATTGCCCCTCAGACGGCGTGCGCTGGCGCTTCTATGCGGGGCAGCCCGAGCCGGAGGTTGGCGAGATTCGGGCACGGTGGGGGCAGTGATTGTGCGGGACGAAGCGGAGACGCTAGAGGCGGAAGCTTTTTCGAGGAAGGTCGATGAAGTTCATCTGGCGGTTTTGAATCTCGCTACCACGTGCGGAATCTTTCACGGCATGAACGACGCCCTCGGTGAGGAGAGGATTGTATCGCGCAAACCCTCCCATGCCGTCGGAGTGATCCAATACGATTTAATCCACGTCTTGGTGATTCGACTTTGCGCGCTGTGTGACCATGGGATGCGTCCAGACGATGCTTCCATGGCGGCTCTAATGAAAGCGCTCGATAATCAGGAGCTAAAGGACCGGTTGATTGAAAAAGATCGCCGATGGCGTCGTGCGACACTTTCTCGGTCATCAACTCACCCGGACGCCTCGTTGAATATCTGCACACTAATAGAGCGCTGGAATCGATTACAGGGCGAGGGCGACTCTATGCGGAGAGTTCGTCATCTGCGAAATAAAAAACTTGGACATGTCACGGTGGGGTTTGCGAAAGAAAACCGCGCTATACTGCAAGAGCTTTGGACATTGATAGAGCACACGTTGGACGTAGCCGAAAGTATCCGCTTGGTGTTTGTTGGAACTGAATATCGATACAGAGACGTTGTTGATGGACATAAAGCGGACGGGCGAGCGCTGATCGAAGCTCTTCGCAGTTGATTTCGTAAGCGAGATGGAAGCTGCGATCGAAGATACATTGCGCATCGAATCCGTTAGAGCCATCGATCCTGCGAACTCCGCGTTCACTGGTGCGGCGAACGAAGCGACTGCATGGTGGTCCTACGAGTTGACCAAGCGGCCACGGACAGGTGTCCTGCGTCATATGCCGTTAGACGAAAGTCGGTTGAACCTTTGACCGGGCACCGATGCCATATCATTGCTGGGGGAGTTTCAGGCCCAGCCTTTTTGGCCAGCGCCGGCAGCGAACATACTCCGCTGCGCGGCGTTGTGCGTTTCGATGGTAGCCAGCAGCGGAAATGAAATGCGGACGGCTACTCGTCTTCTCACCCTGAAGGTGGAGCGAAAGTGCGTCGCCGTCATGACCGCGCCGAGAGAGAGCGCGCGAGCGCAAATAATCCCGCGCCACCAATTCGGCCTCATGCAGGTCGTCTCCAATCGCCAGTTACCCGGCGATGCTCGGCCCTATCAGCCCCCACCGCTATAACCGGTATTTTGATTGCCCTGAGGATGGTTCGGGTCGATCTCATCTTGGTGGACGGCCTTCCTGATTTCGGCCATCCTGATTTCGTCCTCGTCGGTCGGCTGGACCGGCTTTTGACTTTGGTTCTGCTGCTGGTCCGGATTTTTCTGGTTCTGATTGGACATAGGGATCTCCTTTTGTTTTTGTCGCCCCTACGACTGAACATATAAGGACAACCGGTACGGTCTTGTAGCGTCGGGCCCCCCTTTTTTTATTTGTCTCTCGCCAACTTTCGCTTACCCCAGCGATGGCCCTTCTTCCCATCCGGATTGCCGCGGCTGGTCGTCGGGCCCATGCAGCGCCCGCATCATGGCCGGCCGCGAAAACCACATCTAGGCGATTTCGCGCTCCGCGGCCTTGGTGAGGCATTCCGCGGCGGCTTGCCAAGCCGGTTCCATCTGCACCTTGGGTGGCAGGGCCAGAACGTACTCGGCGCTCGGCGGCGTCCTGAAGAGTTCAGAGCGTCTTCCCGTCCGGCGTCTTGATCGGTGCGTTGAGCGGCGGGACCAACTCATTTCCGCGCCCCAGATCTATAGTCTGCCGCGTGAGCAGGCGCGCCCAACGGTGAGGACGTTTCTCGATCGATGGCCGGCCGCGGCATACATGTCGAAGGTCGAGGCTTAGCGGGGAACTGCGCGGCGGGGCGAGATCGAGTTCACGATGAAGCGGCTGAGGTCTGCTGATTAATGCAGTTGTGCCGAATATGTGAAGGAGTTTCTGCTTTCCCGGTTCCTCGCTTCGTGACAAACAGGGGTATGCCTTCCCGTTGTTTTATTCGCTTCATTGGTCATCTGCTGGCGGTCTTCGTGATCGTCGGGCTGATTGCGGCGCCACTGGTTTCACCCGTGGCCGCGATGCGGTCGTCCAATGTCGTGATGTCCGACATGGCGTCGATGACAGACGAGATGCCATGTTGCCCGGATACGCAAAAGAAGAATGATTGCAAGGATTGCCCGCTACTTGCGATTTGCGCGCTGAAGAATTTGGCGGCCCATTCTATTGCCGATGCCATCCTTATGCGGCCAGCCAAGCATTACCAGCTTGCGGTCCATGATGACCTTATGAGCGACGGGCTCGATCGTCCTCCGCCCGACCATCCCCCTCGAAACCTGGCCTGACCGGCGCCTAACCGGCCGGTCCCTGCCGCGCGCCTCTGGCGCGTGGACGAGTGCATGCCGCCTTACCGGCGGATCCAGGCCAATCGAGGATTTTAGAGAAATGAAGACGTTCACTCTGACGCGCGCCGTTCAGGCGGCGCTGATCGCTGCCGCCATCGGCGGCACAAGCACGGCCGTCATGGCCGACATCAAGGACTACAAGTTCGAATTCGTCGACCAGACCGATCCAGACAGGTCCCGACAAGGTCATCACCGTTCGGCTCACGAATACGAAGACCGGAAAGTTGGTACCCGACGCGGTGATCTTCGCGATGCGGCTCGATATGGCTCCGGACGGCATGCAGGAGATGGTGACCAAGATTGCGCCGATGCCGGGCGGCGAGCCTGGCGACCTACAAATTTAAGGCCAGCTTCGGCATGGCCGGCCGCTGGCAGCTTTCGCTCGGCGCCAAGGTCCAGGGCGAGACCGGCACCGTCGAGAACAAGTTCGTCATCACGGCGCAGAAGTGAACCGGGTCGTCTTCACCAGCGCCACCATCGCCGCGTTGATCGCGGTGGCGGGGGGCGGGTTCGTCGCGGGACGTGTTCAATGGCCCGTGACAGGCATCCACCGGCGTGGTCGCTCCCGCTGCGGCGGAGGGCGCTCCCGCGCCGATCTACTATCAGGATCCCGACGGCAAACCTTCGTACTCGCTGACGCCGAGGAAGACTCCTGACGGCCGCGACTATCGCGCCGTCCCGGCGAGCGCCGACGTCAGTTTCGACAAGACGCTCCGGAGCCGACGCCCACGGCGTCGGTCGACGGCTCCAACGAGCGACGGATCAAATACTACCGCAATCCGATGGGGCTCCCCGACACGTCGCCCAAACCGAAGAAGGATTCGATGGGGATGGACTACATCCCGGTCTATGACGGCGACGATTCCGACGACGGGTCGGTCAGGTTGTCTCCGGGCAAGATCCAGCGCACCGGCGTGCAAGTCCGAACCCGCCGCGCGACGCGTCATCCAGACCCTCGGTGCGGGCGCCCGGCACCATCCAGCTCGACGAGCGTCGGGTTTCGATCATCGTCGATGCGGTCCGAAAGCTTCGTCGCAGAAGGTCGCAGACGTCACCACCGGGATGCACGTCGTCAAGGGGCAGCCGCTGATGGAGATCTACAGTCCGACGGTTTCGTCGCGCCGCCGCCGAGTACGTCTCGACGATCACGCCCTGAACGGCTTCACTGGGACGCAGGCCGTCAGGATCGCGGCAACGGCTGATGAACCTCGACGTGCCGGATGGCGCGATTGTCGCCATCGAAAGGACGCGCGAAATCGTCCGACTTTCGATGCGAGTGGCTCGCGCCGCGCGACGGCATCGTCCTGGAGCGCAACGGCGATCGAGGGCATGCGGGCGCAGCCGGGCGACGTCCTGTTCCGGATCGCCGATCACTCGCGTGGTATGGGCGCTGGTCGATGTTGCCGAGCGCGATCTCGGCGCGATCGCCATCGGGCAACCGGTCACGTGCAGAGCGCGCAGCTTTCCCGGACGCGTAGTTTCACGGAAAGGTCGAGCGTGATCTATCCGCAATTGAACCGCGAGACGCGAACCGCGCGCGTCCGGGTCGAGCTGGCGAATCCCGATGGCCTGTCCTGCTGCCCGACATGTACGTCGATGCCGAGATCGACACGGGCAATCCGGCACCGGTGCTGGCGATTCCGGAAAGCGCCGTGCTCGATACCGGCACGCGGCAGTCGGTGCTGGTGGACAAAGGAGCAGGGCCGCTTTGAGCCGCGGGAAGTGAAGCTCGGCCAGCGTGGCAACGGTTACGTCGAGGTGAGGGACGGCCTCAACGACGGCGAGCCCGTGGTGGTGTCGGCGAACTTCTTGATCGATGCCGAAAGCAATCTGAAGGCTGCGCTGAAGGGCTTCTCGGAAGCGGGAGGCCAGCCATGATCGCCCGCCTGATCGCCTGGTCGGCGCGCAACCTGCTGCTGGTGTTGTTCGGCGCGGGTTTCGTGGCCGCCGCAGGCATCTATGCATTGGTGCACCTACCGCTTGACGCGATTCCTGACCTCTCGGACACACAGGTCATCGTTTACACCGAGTACCCCGGCCAGGCGCCGCAGGTGGTCGAGGATCAGGTGACCTATCCGCTGGCGACGGCGATGCTGACGGTACCGAAATCGAAGGTCGTGCGCGGGTTCTCGTTCTTCGGCGTCTCCTTTGTCTACGTGATCTTCGAGGATGGAACGGACATCTACTGGGCGCGTTCCCGCGTGCTTGAATTTCTCAATGGCGCATCCTCGCGATTGCCATCGGGCGTAACGCCGACCATCGGCCCGGACGCCACCGGGGTCGGCTGGGTCTATCAGTACGCCGTGGTCTCCAAGGAACTCAATCTATCGGACACGCGGGCCATTCAGGATTGGAATCTGAAATTCGCCCTGGCGAAGGCTGGGGGCGTTGCCGAGGTCGCCAGCGCAGGCGGGTTCGTGCGTCAATACAATGTTGTTCTCGATCCGCAGCGCATGCGCGACCGCGGCATCACGATGCAGAAGATGCGGGACGCAATCCGCGCCAGCAATGCCGACGTCGGCGGTAGGACCGTCGAACTGTCCGAGTTCGAATACGTCATCCGGGGCAAGGGATACATCAGGGACATCAACGACCTCGGCCACATCGTGCTCAAGACCGACAACGGCACGCCGGTGTTGCTCCGCGACGTCGCCCGCGTCGAACTTGGCCCGGACGAACGGCGCGGCATCACGGAATTGAACGGTGAAGGCGAGGTCACGAGCGGCATCATCCTACAGCGCTTCGGCGTCAACGCGCTCGACGTCATCAACAACGTCAAGGAACGGTTCAAAGAGATCGCGAGCAGCCTGCCGAAGTCGGTCGAGATCGTTCCGGTCTACGACCGGTCGACTCTGATCAATGCCGCGATCGACACGCTCAAACATACGCTGATCGAGGAGAGCATCATCGTTGGGCTGGTCTGCATCACCTTCCTGCTGCATGTCAGGAGCGCGCTGGTCGCCATTCTGATGCTGCCCATTAGCGTGCTGATGGCGTTCAGCGCGATGAAATTGCTCGGGATCGGCTCCAACATCATGAGCCTCGGCGGCATCGCGATCGCGATCGGTGCCATGGTGGATGCGGCGATCGTGATGATCGAAAACGCGCACAAACGCCTGGAACGTGCCACGCCGGGTCAGTCGCGTCTTCAAATCCTGATAGACGCCGCATCCGAGGTCGGCCCCGCGCTCTTCTTCAGCCTGTTGATCATCACCGTGTCGTTCATGCCGATCTTCACGCTGGAATCACAGGAGGGACGTTTGTTCAGCCCGCTGGCCTTCACCAAGACCTTCGCGATGGCCGCAGCCGCCCTTCTGTCGGTTACGCTGGTACCTGCGTTGATGGTGATCTTCGTGCGCGGACGGATCGTTCCGGAGCACAAAAATCCGATCAATCGCTTTCTGATCTGGATATACCGACCGGTGATCAAGGGCGTGATGCGGGCGAAGATACTGGTCATCGTTCTAGCCCTCGCAATTCTCGCCGTCACCGTGTGGCCTGCGCGTCAGCTCGGGACCGAGTTCATGCCCAACCTGAACGAGGGCACGCTGCTCTACATGCCGACGACGTTGCCCGGCATTTCCGTCACCAAGGCCGGAGAACTGCTGCAAACCCAGGATAGGATTATCCGGTCTTTTCCGGAAGTGGCATCGGTGTTCGGCAAAGCCGGGCGTGCCACGACGGCGACCGATCCGGCGCCATCGGAGATGTTTGAGACCATCATCAATCTCAAGCCAAAGGAGCAATGGCGGGCGGGGGTGACCATCGACAGCCTGACTGCTGAAATGGACAAGGCGCTGCAATTCCCCGGCGTCTCCAATGCCTGGACCATGCCGATCAAGGCCCGCATCGACATGCTGTCGACCGGAATCCGCACCCCGGTCGGCGTCAAGGTGATCGGTCCCGATCTGGTGGAGATTGACAAGCTCGCCAAGCAAGTCGAGCGGGTTCTGAACGCCGTGCCCGGAACGTCGTCGGCCTATGCCGAGCGCGGCATCGGCGGTTACTATCTGGACATCACCCCTGATCGGATGGCGCTCGCGCGTTACGGCATCATGATCCAGGACGTGCAGGACACCATCGCCACTGCGCTCGGTGGACAGACGGTGACCACCACCGTCGAGGGTCGTCAGCGCTTTACGGTCAACATGCGGTATCCCCGTGATCTCCGAGACAATCCCCGCAAGATCGCGTCCGACGTCCTGGTGCCGATGCCGGCAGGCGGCGCCGTGCCGCTGGGCGAGGTGGCCAAGATCGCGCCGGCGCGCGGGCCGACGTCGATCCGGACCGAGAATGGGCAATTGGCGACCTACATCTACGTCGACATCCGCGACCGCGACCTCGGCGGTTACGTCGCCGACGCGCAGCGCGCCGTGCAGGCCAGCATCCAGTTCCCGCCGGGCTACTACGTGATGTGGAGCGGCCAGTACGAATATCTCGAGCGTGCCACCGCGCGGCTCAAGATCGTCGTGCCGGTGACGCTGCTGATCATCTTCCTGCTGCTGTATCCTGAACTTCCGCTCGATCACGGAGACGATGATCGTGATGCTGTCGCTACCGTTCGCTTTGGTCGGCGGCTTTTGGCTGATGTGGTGGCTCGGCTTCAATCTCTCGGTCGCCGTCGTGGTCGGCTTTATCGCGCTGGCCGGCGTCGCCGCCGAGACCGGCGTCGTAATGCTCATCTATCTCAATCAGGCCTTGGCGGAAGTTCAGACCCAACGCATGATTGAAGGTCGCAAGCTGACCCGGTCCGACCTCTATGACGCCGTCATGGAGGGTGCAGTCGAACGCGTGCGCCCGAAGATGATGACGGTCGTCGCCATCATGGCCGGCCTGCTGCCGATCATGTGGAGCACCGGCGCCGGCTCGGAAATCATGCAGCGTATCGCGGTGCCGATGATCGGCGGCATGATCTCGTCGACGGTGCTGACTCTGGTCGTCATCCCGGCGATTTTTACGCTGGTGAAGCAAATTGGGCTGCGGGATGGCAACGGTGGTGAATTGCCTGTCCGCATCGGAAAAGTCGAACATGCGCTCGCTCCGGAGCCTGTCGAATGAAATTCGCTGCCAACGCAAAATCAACGGAAGCGGCTTACAGGTTCGAACGCGTTGGCGACGGCGGCGGTTGTGGAGGATTTGGCAGCTTATCGCGGCGAACGCTACCGCATTCCCTTGAGCGCCTTGGACCGCACCAAACGTCGAAAAACGAGACAGGCTGCCGCGAAAAGATCTTGGAGATCACCCAGACGACACTCCAACCGGCACGAAAGAAGTCCACAACGAGGGCTGGGGTTTTGAGCAGCGGCGTTTTCAGTTCCGTGTGTCTTTTGGGTTGGGGATCGAGCGCGAAACTCCGTCACGACTTTCAGTCAAACAACCTTGGGGGAGGCTGGAATGACGCAGGAGAAGAGGGCGGAGCTATACACCAATCCAGGCGGCAAGTTTATCCGGTCTAATACTCTGTCAAGAATACTCGGCATTGGCGTTCTTTTCGACCGCCGCAAAAGCGATTGTACTTGATCAAATACGAGGGCGAGCCGTACGAGGCTGAAGAAGTCGACAAGCTGATGCTGCCGTGAACAGTGGGAACGGCCGTCAAGCTAGGATGGAACAACTTTCGGGGGACGACACGCAAATCCGATAGTCTGGTGACTTGGCAGGGCAATCGCCGTTCAACTCGGCACAATCCGTTAGAAGAACGACTGAATAATGAGACCTCGTGCTCGCCCGTCGGCAACAAACTGCGCTACGTCAGTAGATGGAAGTGTGATTTCGGGGCCGCCTAGATATTCCTCGCCAGCGGGCGTGTTCGCGGAAAATGTTGTATTGGTGCCGTCTGACGTATAGTCGATGTCTGCTTTGAGTTCTGGCATTGTCGCTCCTTGTATCTGCGAGGTGCATCTTGCATGAACTGCAGTTAGTCAGACAACAAAAAGCCAGCCCTAGGAGGTGGCTCTGTTTTCTTCATCATAAACGGCTATCGGAGCGTGAAGCTAAAGCCAGCTTTCATTAGCCCAACTGGAGTGATGGACCATAAAGGTGCAGTGAAATTATTTGAGGCTCGTCGCGGTAGCTTGTCTCTGTGCTCATAAATCGTAGGCGCTCAGTTCGTTTTTTTTAAGGGAACGGAAGCACCGACAGTCCAGCTGCGATTGCCTTCGCCAGACAATCGTCAGCTTGATCGTTTGGAATAGTCAGCTCGGGTCCGCCAAGGAATGCCTCTCCGGCGGGCGTTTCAGCGACAAAATTTGATTTCGTATCATCCGTCGCATAAGTGATATCGGCTCTCATCTCGTTCTCCTTATCGCAGCGTGTTCCTTGCACGATTTGTAGCGTCTGTGAACATAAATAGACCTAGCGGGGTTTGGGTAATGAAAAGCTGCTCGCTCCCACGGGGGTGACCTGAGCCCCGAAGTTCATCCAGCGATGGGCGGAATCCTTTTCTCATTTGAGCCTGTGCGGCTCGGTGATGCAACAGGATGGGGCGCGGAGCCCTCGACACAGCGCAGCGTCCCGTCCTGTTGCATTGCGGACGCTGTTAGCCTGGCATAGGTGGATGGCGGTTGGTTGCCGATCCCGCTGTGCGGGCGAACGGTGTTGTAGTCATCCTGCCATTCCGCAAGCAGTTCGCGAACGTGGTCTAGTGACGAGAACAAGGTCTCGTTCAACAACTCATCGCGCAGTCTTCCATTGAAGCTTTCCACGAAGGCATCCTGCTGCGGCTTGCCCGGTGCGATGTAGTGCCACTCGATCCGGGTGAGCTGCGACCAGCGCAGAATGGCCATGCTGGTGAGCTCGGTTCCGTTGTCGCTGACGATCATCATTGGGCGACCTCGTCGAGCGATCACGGCATCGAGCTCACGACCCACCCGGGCCCCCGACAATGACGTGTCGGCGACCAGTGCGATGCATTCCCGGGTGAAGTCATCCACGACGGCCAAGATACGGAAGCGTCGACTATCGGTCAGCGTGTCGCTGACGAAATCCAGTGACCAGCGCTGGTTCGGTCCCTGCGGCAACGCCATCGGAGCCCTTGTTCCCAGAGCTCTTTTACGTCCACCTCGCCGGCGAACCTGCAGCCGCTCTTCCGCATACAGCCGCCTCAGCTTCTTGTGGTTGATCAGCACGCCTTCGCTGCGGATCATGAGAAGCAGACGGCGATAGCCAAAGCGCAGGCGTACCGACGCCAACTCACGCAGCCTGAGGCGAATGGCTGCGTCGTCGGGTCGAAGGCTGAGATAACGCATCGAGGACCGATCAGCCCCAATCACTTCACACGCCCGCCGCTGACTGACCTCAAAACTTGAACAAAGGTGAGCCACCGCTTGTCGCTTCGCGACGGGCGTCACCATTTTTTTGAATTGAGGTCCTTCAACATGGCGTTGTCGAGCATCGCCTCGGCCAGCAGCTTCTTCAGCTTGGCATTCTCATCGGTCAAAACCTTCAACCGGCGAGCTTCGGACACTTCGAGCCCGCCGTACTTGGCCTTCCATTTGTAGAACGTCGCGCTGCTGATCCCGTGCTTGCGGCAAACATCCCCGGTCTTCGATCCGGCCTCGTGCTCCCGCAGGACCGCAATGATCCGCTCTTCCGTGAACCTCGACTGCTTCATCTCCGTCTCCCTCAAGGTGACGGATTCTACCCATTTTTGGAGGAAGGTCAGGGGCTCAGGTCATGGCGAATGAATTTTTGGAGTATGAATTATATTCTGATCGAACAAGAAAGGCGATGGGAGGTAGAGACAGCATCTTTTATTTTGAACATGTTGTTACCGTCTCATCGATGGTTAAAGCTCTCATCGATTTAGAGACTCCGTCCCTTGAGTTGGTGAAGGCGATTATCGCAAAAGCCGACGTGGCTTGGATCACACGAGATGAAAATAAAAAGCTCAACAAAAAGGAGGCTCGTTCAAAACGAGATGATCCATTTTGAACATACAAAGAGGCGAGCATAGATCTATGCCCTGACTTATGGATGGCAGATTTAACCTATTACGTCGCGCTCCCGTTCGGCGCTGGCGACGACGGCCCGGAGCCACGCGAAGCGGCTGAATGTACGAGCGCAAGCGCTGCCATCATGGGCGCCGAACGACTGGCGCGGACTGAGGGAAATATAGGCGCTGTGGCTTTCAGTCGTACAGGCGATCCGGGCAGCGGTGAGTTTGGGGATGCTGTTGTGTTGAGGTCGTTCGGCGAAGTGCCGAGCGATTTGAGCGCTCTTTAAGCGCGCACGATTGTACAATGATCGTGGTCTTGACCTTGTCTGTCTGGCTGACGCGCCAATAGAGCTACCCGCCCGCCGCAGGTCTGCGGAGGCGCGAACGTTTGAATCAGACTGCTCTCAGCCGAGAAGCCTGCCTCGCCGGAACATGAAAACGTCGGGGACGAAGCGTCTGGCCACCGCCAGAACGCTGCTCTCGCAGTTTTCCAGTGCGATCTTCTGGGCGAGCATCACGTCTCCGATCGGCAGCTCGCCTATCGTCCGGAAACACAGGCCGAACCTCGGGCGGCCTTTTTCGTCGATCTCGCAGACGTTCGACATGGTGCCCGGAAAGATCCTGTACTGCTTGCCAGTGTCGCCACCGACGACTTCGAAATATCCCTTTTTCGCGAACTGGGTCCGTTGCACCGGCGATAGCCACTCCCGCAGAAGCCGCAAAGATCGGCCTTCCGGAGTTCGCTCGGCCCCGAGTTTGAGGAAAAGCGCCTTTACGGCTTTCATACGCGAGCGTTCGCCTGCCAGAAGGGGCGTAAGGCGCGACATAGTGCTGACCGTTTTACCCGCCGACCAGCCTGGGGAAGAACACGCTTTCTTCCGCGTTCGGGTCGAACGATCGGATTTGCGAGACCTGACCCGCACCGGTCCGGACCGCGGCGGTGAAGCCGACCTTCGTCAGCTCGTAAAACCGCTGCTCCGCCTTAGCCAGCTCCTGTGCGTCATTCGGGTCGAAAGAGTGCCGGCTGTCGCCGGTGTGGTCCATCACGATCTGGATTGCCATGATCGTCCTCCTCGGATTGCTAATAGCCAAGGACCTTGATCAATTATCCGGCCGAAGCCGCGGAATTTCAAGAAAATAGATTCTGCCGCGAACCCCGAATGCCTGCGTCGATACCGGACGACCGGTGAGGCCCACGATATGAGTCCACGACCTAGGGTCAGGACTCATTGATCAGAGCCAGAAGATGACGGCTGCTGCGATGCAGATGGCAGACATGAAGGTATGTGCGCATCTATCGTAACGGGTGTGGATGCGCCGCCAGTCCTTGAGCCTGCCGAACGTATTTTCGATCTTGTGCCGTTCGCGATAGAGAATGCGGTCATGTTCGATCGGCTTTGCGCGGTTGGACTTCGATGGGATGCAGGCCGTGATACCCCGGACCGCGAGCGCCTGGCGGAACCAGTCGGCGTCGTAGCCCTTGTCGCCGAGCAACTGCTTCGCGGGCGGCAGCGCATCGACCATCAACGCGGCCCCCTTGTAATCGCTCATCTGGCCTTCGCTAAGCAGCATGATGACCGGACGTCCCTGACCATCACATACGGCGTGCAGCTTCGAGTTCAGGCCGCCCTTCGTGCGCCCGATACGTCGGGGAACAGGCCCTTTTTTAAAAGGCTTGCGGCGGTGCGATGCGCCTTCAGATGGGTGGCGTCGATCATTAACCGCTTCGGGGTGCCGCCCTTACGGGCCAGTTCGGCAAATATCTTGTTGAACACACCAAGACGGCTCCAGCGCACGAACCGATTGTAGACGGTCTTGTGCGGACCATACTCACGCGGCGCATCGCGCCAGCGCAGACCGTTCCTGATGACGAAAATGATGCCGCTGATCACCCGCTGGTCATCAACCCTCGCAACTCCGTGCGACAAAGGAAAATACGGTTCGATCCGGCGCATCTGCGCCTCGGTCAGCAGAAACAAATCGGACATTGCGGCGTCTCCCAACAACGCCAATGAATCAGTCCAAACGCCTCTCCGCAAGAAAATTAATGGGTCCTGAGCCTAGTCGCTCAGCAATCCACGTTGCTCCGACTCAAGGTCTGCCAGAAACCAGCGCATCTCACTCCGAATCTGCCCGGCGACTTCTCGGGGGTCTCCACCCGTGATGTTGAACGTCGGGGAGAACGTTACTGGCCCGCCATTCGTTACGGTCCGGCTTTCGGTCGCACCCACCGCCGTAGCGCCATCTGCCGTCAACCTGCGCAGGGTGTCATTGGTCTCGATACGGCCGGACATGCCGGGCGTGAAAAGCTCGGGACCGCGCTCGCCAAAAAGATACGGCTTGCCATAGCTCACAGGACCGCCGAGCGCGGCGAGCGCCGGCCAGTGGTACAGCGGGAGCGGCACCACCGGCCACGGGGGCAGCGCTACCAAAGCCCGGCATGTTCTTGACCGCGCCACCGAGCCTCACCGCGCCGTTGTAGGCGGACTCGAAGAAGCCGATCAGCCTTTGGATAGCGTCCACGATAGCGTTGACCCCAGACGCCGCAGCGCCGCCGACAGCCTCGCCCCACGAACGCCACTTCGTTCCGGTCTCATCGAGCGGGCCAAGCAACTGCGTCAGCCAATTGTAAGCGGTCGATAGGTGCCCGACCATCGTGCCGAGCGGACCATTGGCACCGCCGATCCCGGCCATGAAGCTCGAACCGAACGCGCTGAAAAACTCCTTGATACCCGCCCAATTGTTCGCGACCCACACGCCCAACACAACGAGCGCGGCGACCAGACCCGTGATGATCAGCCCGACCGGGTTGGCTACCAGCGCCCACATCGCGAGGCCGATGCCCCGCAATGCGGCGATGGGGAAAAGAAGGATCGAGCGCCCGAGCGCGAGCAAGCTGCCGCCGAGCGCCGACAGGGTTGCGCCGGCACCGAGCGCGGTCAGCATGCGGAATCCGATCAGCATGGCGCTGAGACGTGCAGCACCTGCTGCGGCGGTGAGACCAATGCCGAGCTTGAGCGTGGCGGGGCTCGATTGAGAGAGAGACTTCAGCCATCCAGCGATGCTCGAAAAAACGGCAGTGATCTCGGGCAGCACAGCCCTGACCAAGGTATTGCTGAATGACGACCATGCCGCATCAAGCTCGCGAACGATCTTCTCTAGCCCATTCTTGATGTCGAACGTTTTCTTGCCATAGCCCGGCACGCCTTCGTTGATGTCCTTCAGGATGCCTTCAAGATCGGACTTGAGCAGCGACAGCATTCGAACCGACTGGCGACCTTCGAAGATGCGCGCCAAATCGCCTTGCGTTGCGCCGTGCCTTTTCAGATCGACCATGAGCCTGGTGAGGTTGATCTTGCTCCCGGCCAGCGTGAGCGCACCGTCCACGGCCTTCATAATAGCATCGCGGTCCATCGCCTGGTCAGCGCCGAGCCGCGAGACCACGGTGTCATAGATCGCCTTGCGCTGCTTCTCGTTACTGCCGTTGTTGGCGTTGAGTGCCCCGTCGATATCCTTCGCAGGCACATCGTAACCAAAAGCACCAAGACCAGACGCCACGCCTGCACCGGTGCGCTTGCCGCCGGAAACATGATCGCCGTAGTCGAGGCCGAGGCGCGCCATCGACGCGCGACCATCTTTTGACGGTTTCAACAAGCGGACATAGGCCGATCGAAGCGCCACACCGGCTTCGCTACCGCTCTGACCGGATTTATTCAGCGCAATAATCAGCGCGTTGGTGGACTCGATGGACTTGCCTGCGGCGGATGCGGCCGATCCTACAAATTTATAGGCCTCGACCATGTCCTTCATCGACGCGCTGGTTGAGTTCGCGCCATAGGACAGGTTGTCAACGATGCGGCGGCTGCTTGCGTTCGCTTCCTCGACGGTCTTCATTCCGAGGGAATATTGAGTCACGATTTTGCTGACAGCGCCAGCGACGTCCGCAGCGGGCATGTCGCCAACGATTGAGCCTTCAAGGACTGACGCAATCGATCCCTTCGCGGACTTCACATTGAAGCCAGCTTTCAGCATCTCGTTGAACGATTTTATGATGCCGGTGGTATTCCCGTACTTTGCGGCGATGGTGTCGGCGTATTTTTCGATATCGAGGCGATCGGAATGGCTGACACCGCCCAGCGCCTCGGTGAAGTTACCTGCCTTGTCGCGCTCTAGAGCCGTGCGGATCATGCTGACAGCACCGAACCCGACAGGCGCGGTGACGCCCATCGTTAGGTTGCGGCCCTTGTTTTGCATCTTTTCGAAAGACTTTGAGACGGCGTTGATATGACGTTGCGCGATGATGAACGGCGGGGTGAGCCTAGGAGCCCATTTGAAATTCCTCTTGAACGTTTCCCGTTTGACAAAGCTCCGCCGATCATGCGGCGGGGCCGCATGTCGGTAGGCTTGAATTGTCGGGGGAAGGGGAGCGGCCCCGCCCGGAGGCGGGCTTTTTGGTAGGCTTAGGCGGCTTTGGCCTGTGCGGGTGGCTCAAGGAGCGACTTTGCATAATACCGCAGCGCTCGATCACAAAGAGAGCCGTCTGTCGGACCAAGGATGATTCCCTCGTTCTCGGCAATCTGATCAGCGAGTTCGATGGCGTAATACGCGACGACGGTTGATGTAAGTTCATCCATTGTAGTTTCCTCTCTTCGGTTAAGCCTTAAACGTGATCCGCTCGCGCGCCTTGCGAGCGATGAAATCAGCGACCTCTCGTTCGCTGAAATATCTCCGCGACGCGATTCTGATTGGACGCGGGAATCCGATGCGTGGATCAGCTAACCAGCGATCAAGCGTTCGCACAGTCGGGGACGGGCTGAATTGTTCGAGCACCGCGCGGGCACTGATCAGTCTGTCGGTGGCGTTATTGTCCGTCATATCATCCTCTTTTGCGTCGATGAGCGACAGATAGCGACACGCCGATCAACAAAGATACCCAATGATGTCGCGGGCATTGTCAGGGGTCGCGAAATGAGGGGTTTTTGAGCGGGTCGCCCGGCCCGTATTCCTTGACAAAGTCGTCAAGAATGCCTCGACCGTCTTCGGTGGCATGTTATGCTTGGCCGCAAGAGCTAAGATTGCATCGGTGCGCGATAGCCCCTCAACAATAATCACCTCGCCGGTTGGCGTCTTGCGACCCACCGTGCGTCGCAGGTCCCAATATTCAAAATACATCTCGGTGTCGCGCCGTGTGTTTCGCAATTCCGGCGCAGGCTTACGGCCTGCGGCAATGCCCCACGCTGCCGCTACAGACTTCTGCGTGATCGTGTCCTTCTTGTCCGCAAGTGGTGCGGTGACGGCCTGAGCGAAACGCATGATCTCGGCGTCAATGACCTCTGGCACGGGAAAGCCATGCTCGCGCGCAAGAACGAAACAGCGCCACGCGGCGGCGGGATTGCCGTGCTCGCGCCAGATGCCCGCGAGTTCACTGATTTCCAGTTCGATGGGGCCGGGAAGTTTAGCCATTGACGCTCTGGACCTTCTGCAATTCGACTACGTGCTGCGCCCAAGCGACGAGAGCTGCGCGCTTCTCGTCGTCGTATGTGAATCTGAGATAAACGCCGGTCACGCCGCGAAATGTCCCGCTCTTGTGGTTGAGGCATTTTTCGATCACGGGCGGCGCGATCCCTAATTGCTCCATGCCGTTCGCCATGGTTCTGCGAAGGTCATGGAAAACCCACGCGATGATTGGTTCGTCTTGGTTGGCTTCCGTTATCGCCTCGTCGAGCCGCACCTTGGCGCGCGAGAATGTTGTCGGCTGCCTCCCGTTGCGTCCGACAAAGACAAGACCATCATCCGATTTTACACGCCGCAGGCTCTTGATGATCTCGACCGCAGCATCCGAGAGCGGGACTGTGTGCTGTTCATGGTTCTTGGCGCGCCCAGCTGGGATCGTCCAAAGTTTTTTGTTGAGGTCGATTTCAGTCCAGCGCGCGCCAGCGATCTCGCCTTCGCGCTGGCCGGTCAGAATCATGAGCTTGACAATCGGGCCAAACGGCCAGCCTTCGCCATCGGCTGCCTGCCACACCAAGCGGAGTTCAATATCATCCAGAACACGGGCGCGGCTTCGCGGTGGGGCAGGGGGCTCGACGCCAGAGCAAGGTGATGCGGTGATAATGTCGCGCGAGACGGCCCAGTTACAGAGCTTCCTGACTGCCGACAGAGTTCGGTTAGCCATGATCGGCGCGCCCCGATCTGCAATCCTATCGAGCAAGGCGTTCACATCGCGCTTTGCGATGTCCTGAAATCTTGCGGCCCTTCCACGCGGCAATGACACCGGTGTCGGTTTCGACCAACTCGGCGGCCCCCTCGGGGTTTTGCTCGAGTTCGAGACCAAGAATCCGGGCCGTCTCGCCCCAGCTTGACGGGCGGGTTTTCTTCATCGCGTGCCGCTCAATAAACTCTCTAGCGACATTCTCGAAAAGGTCGCGAGCGTCATGGATTTCCTCCGCCGCGCGATGTTTGACCGCAACCTTCGCGGCCTTCTTTTCACCCGCCGGGTCTCGCCCCTCAGCCGCAGCCCGCAGCGCCTGTGCGCCCAGGTCACGGGCTGCGCCTAGCCCCACCGCAGGATAGCTGCCCAAGGTCAGCTTTCGAGCCTGCCCTTCATGGCGGTACCGCACAGCCCAAGACAAAGCGCCCGATGTCTGCCGGACCAGATAAAGCCCGGTGAGCAGACCGTCTGGGATTTCGAGCCGGGAAGTGGGCCTGGGTTCGCCCTCAATCTTCTCGATCCGCTTCGTTGTGAGAGCCTTTGCCAAAGATCAGTTGTCCGTGGGGTAACACAAGGGTAACAGTTACCCCGTGTCTGCAAGTGTTACCCGGTGACCACGTCATTACGCGACAAATGCTCATATATCAATCTGCATTCGATATTATCAGGGTCGATGTGTGACTGATTGTCCGGACGTGAATATCAATTTTCGCTGACTGTAAATCAGCCGTCTTGTGACTTCGAAGGTTCGAGTCCTTCTTCCCCCACCATCCCGCCCTTCATTCCCGCGCGATCCCTCACCGCATTCGGACATATCCTCGCTGATGGGTCGTTCAGCGCGAATTGTTGATCGGCAAAGCGCGCCGCATTCGTCCGCCGGCGCAGCGAAAAGGCGCGGCGAGGTTGCCCCCGCCGCGCCCCCGATGTTGTCTCGCTGGTCCAGGCGCTGAGACGCCCGTTGCCAGGCTCGAAAAAGCCTAGCGGGCGATCCCAGCGAGGTGACAGCGCTTGGTATAAGACACTGGATCACCTCCTTTCGTTGTTGGTGGAAACACAACTATAAGCACGGAATCCGAGCATGTTAAGGGTTGGCTCGGAGGTTTCCAGGACGACCTTCCGCCGCGCCGCTGGCCTGTTGAGGGGCGTGGCGTGGCGTGATAGGTGATCGGCAAGCGCGGGTGTAGCTCAATGGTAGAGCAGCAGCCTTCCAAGCTGAATACGAGGGTTCGATTCCCTTCACCCGCTCCAAAATTGCTTCGCGCTATCAAAAGCTTAGAACGGTCTGCCGGTTTTTATCATGTGCCACAATGCATTTCCGTGGCGAGATTCAAAAAACCCTTATTTGACGGGCATTTCCAAACATTCCGGCAACCGCTACCAACCGTTCCCAAATGCTCCGTGGGCCATGGACGGCACATGATTTCGGTCGGATGTTCGCGGGGTGTTCACAGCCGCGCATTATGCGGACAGGGCCGACGGACTAGGGTCGGGACCCATAAAGCAATTCCTTCTGCGCCTGAACTTTGTGCGCATTTCACGGTGTTCCCGACAGCCTGAGGCGCCCCTCATAATTCCGATTACTTTTGGCGTTAACGAAGGAATGCGATCAGTTCGCTCGGCTTGAGCCGTTCTTCATGCCTACCGTATACCCCGGCCGCGGCGCGGCAAGCCACGGGTCGCCCGTTTCGGCGAGCCTGCTTAGCGAAGCCGAAACGCAACGACAACGCGATCAACCTAAGAAATCCGCTCAATCGAAGGCCTCTCGCATCCGAAGCTGCCAGTGCTGATCCGAAGTCCACTGACATATCACAACTTCGAGCGATGCTGCTTCGGTCAGGTCGAACATCGTCGACATGCTGCGCGAAATCCGGAAAGAGCCGCTTTTTTAAAGGCTTGCGGCGGTGCGCATGCGCCTTCCTAGATGCATGCGTCGATGTGGAGCCAGATTGGTTCAGATACTTAGGTGCCACGTCGGCAAAAAATCTGGTCGCAACACAACCACAGACACTCCCGCCCCGCACGCCGGTGATTGGCGCTCCCGCGCCGACATCCTCAACGCCCGCGCCCCATCGGGCCGCGACGGAACCCCGCTCCGAATCGAAAATGATCGGCGGGTCATCAGTGGCATCATCCGGCTTGCGCTCGTCAAGATGGGTGCAGGTTCGAACAATCTGCGTGCCGCGCACGACGCCATGAAGGCGAAGGCGCTCACGCTCACCTGGCTCAAGACGTTCTTCGATGGAAATTCGGAAGACGAGCCGCGCGAATTCGATGGCCTGAACGTCCGCCTTGGTGGCACGACTCAGGAAATCAACGCGGCCACCGGTGGTGCCACCTTGACGTTGGACATGCTGGATGAGGCAATCGACGCCGTCCAGGGCACACCGGATCTTCTGCTCATGAACAAGGTGATGCGCCGGAAGGTCAATAAGCTCATTCGGGCGGCAGGGCAGGCAACCGAAGTCGTGTCCGATGCCTTCGGTCGCCAGATCATGTCCTACGGCGGCATTCCGATCGGTGTCGTCGGTGACGATGCTGGCGGCAACGCCATCCTCGATTTCGATGAGGATGACGGCTCTGGCAATGACGACACGACGTCGATCTACGCTGTCCGTTTCGGCCTCGACGCGCTGCACGGCATCCAGACTGAGCCGATGAGCGTTCGCGATCTGGGTGAACTCAATTCCAAACCGGCCTATCGCACTCGAATTGAGTGTACGCCGGCGAGGTAATCAAGCATCCCAAGGCGGTCTCCCGTCTCGCTCACATCAACAACGCTTAAGGAGGGCGCGATGTACGGACCTTTTGATAAACAGCTCGAACTCCGCAACGTTACCGATGGCGCGGAAACTGCAACGGCGTCGGAAGCCGGCGTGACATTCCCCGTGCTGATGGCAGGCGACTTCAAGGCGATCGTTTACGTCAGTGACGTGACGCTCGGCGGCTCGCCCGCGAATACCTACCTGCTGACTGTTGAAACGGACAGCGTGTCGGCATTCAGCGATAATCCGGTGGAAGTCGGTCGCGTCACCGTCACCGGCAAGGGCGTTTACGAAATCCCGCTTTCGGGTGCGGCTGTTGAGCAGCGCGATTCCGATGCCGCCGCGATCCGCGTAAAGGCGACGCTTGCGGGCGGAACCAAGAGCATCACCTACGGCGCCTATCTCGCTCCCGCGGTGTAAACTTAAGCGGCGCGGTTGCTAGATGTATGTAGCCGCGCCGTCCTTTCTTAAAGGTACCCCATGACAATCACGGTCGGAGTTAATTCGTATGTATCCGCAGATGATGCGGGCACCTATTTCGTCGGGCGATCTATATGCGGACGATTGGGCAAGCGGAAACGCCGGGGACACAGAAAAAGCCCTGATCATGGCACGCCGCGTCATCGACCAGCAGCAATTCGCTGGTGAGCGAACCAGCGCCAGCCAGTTACTCGCGTGGCCGCGAGTCGGAATCGCTTGTGTCGATAGTGCGATAGTACCACAGGCCGTAGTCGACGCTCAGTGCGAATTGGCCCTAGCGTTCATTCGGAATTATCTGACTGCGAACGATGACCTACGCGGGGTGCGTAGTTCGCGCCAGCAAGTCGGTTCGATAGTGACCGAAACAGTTTACGACGGCCGCGCACCGTTTCGCATCTTGCCTGACGTGGTTGCTGCGATCCTTCGGCCCTATTTTGCAGCATCTGAAAGCGCGAATAGCGTGGCACTGGTGTTCTGAGCGCATGGCGCGATTTGATTATTCCGGTCTGACAAAGACGGCACAGACTTTGATCGACCGTTTTGGCCAGAGTGGCGCATTGCGCCGAATGGTGAGCGATAACGATCCTTTCAATCCTACGCTGACGCCGGTCGACTACGCCTGCACCTTTGCGGTTCTCGATTACGCCAAGCGCGATATCGACGGGACCTTGATTCGGCAGACCGATCAGCAAATCTATCTTTCCACGCAAGGCATGACGATATCTCCGGAGACGACTAACCAGCTTGTGGTCGGCGGTTCGCCGATGACAATTATCAATGTCGCACCTATCGCGCCTTCTGGTGCGGTCGTTTATTACGAGTTGCAGGTTCGGAAGTGATGCATGGCGCTTGATCTCGAAAAGCTTTCCAGCGCATGGGAGCCCAAACTTCGCGATGCGTTCCTGGCAGCGATCCGGAGCATCACCGATCGTGCGAACCTGTCGGTGATAACCCGGCTTCTTGAGCATGGCGATCTGGATGCTGCGTTTCGTGCGCTCAACATTGATCCGGCTGATTTCAGCCAGTTCGCGCTCGTACATCAGCAAGCTTTCAACGATGGCGGCGCCGCGGCTGCCAAGACCATTCCGCCGATCGCACAGCCGGCCGGGCATTCGATCCGCGTTCTTTTCAATGTGCGAAACCCATCCGCCGAATCGTGGGTTAGCCAGCGGTCATCAAAACTCATCACCGAAATCGTCGATGATCAACGTGACACAGTGCGGAGCTTCTTGAAACGTGGTCTCGCGGCTGGAACAAACCCCCGAACAGTCGCGCTTGATCTAATCGGCCGAACTTCAGCCGCGTCCCGCACGCGCACGGGCGGAATTATCGGTCTGCATTCGACGCAAGAGCAGTGGCTGGCAAGCTACGCCAGCGATCTCGGCAGCACCGATGCAGCAGCGTTGCGTTCGTTGCTCGATCGTGGATTGCGGGACAGGCGCTTCGATGCGGCCGTGCGGAAGGCTGTTGCGGAGGGCAAGGGCCTGCCCGCGGATATTCAGGTCAAGATGCACGCCGCATATGTCAACAAGGCGTTGAAGTGGCGCGCAGACAATATCGCTAGGACGGAAACGTTACGAGCATTGGGCGCCGCGCAAATCGACGCATATCAGCAGGCGATCGATAAAGGCCATCTGGACAAGTCGCTCATCCGACGTTTTTGGCAAACAGCCGGCGACGAGCGGGTGCGACCAACGCATCGGTTGATTCCCGGAATGAACAAGGACGGCCGCGCTTGGGACGAGCCATTCCAGACGCCGGACGGGCCATCGATGCACGCGCCGCACGATACGGATCCGCAGTGCCGATGCAAGGAAGTGGTGCGAATTGATTTCTTGGCGCGAGCGATTGCGAAGGCGAGGGCGGCGTAGTGATTACAGGTCGGGTCGTACATTGGGTCGAGGATCGAGGGTTCGGGTTCATTGATCCCGACGACGGTAGCCCTGACGTCTTTTTCCACCGCTTCGGCCTAGCAGATCAGTCTTGGGTTCCGCATATCGGAGCGCCAGTTCGGTACACGACAGGTCGTCCACGGGACGGTCGGGAACGTGCTGTGGATGTAGACTCGGGTTGAATAGAGCCTGACGGACCCAGCGTCAGTTCGGAGACAGTGACGCCGCGATTGTTCATCGGCTGTTTGGGAAGTGAATGTTGCTAACGAATGACGTTTTTGTAGCGTAACCACTCCAAAGGAGTACGAACCGACTTTTGATCCATTCGCAAATATGGAGAGCAAATAGCAGTCCAACCGTCTCGCCACTTCTCCAACTCGTTTTCCCGATCGATGAGCAGTCGAGAAATATCCTCTTGGTCATCGCAACTCGTATGGGGGTTGTTGACCTTACGTCGAAGTTCGCCGATCACACGTACTTCTTCTGAAAAAGCATCAATGCGCTCGCCAACTTCTTTTCCAAAAAGAAAACAAGAACTAAGCCTGGCTTGATGCAAGCGGACGCGGATTTTAGATGGAACTAAATTGCCGTCAGCACCAAGAAAATCCAAAATCGAAGTATTTACGTCTTCGTGAATTTTCAAACGCCGCTCGAAAAGGTCCAACAATACTTTTTGATGGGCGGTTCGCCATTGAAGAAACGCAATGCCAGCAGCGACCGCAGCGATAAAAGGAATCAGCAGCGAATTGTACATTTCGGGTTCACGTCCCCAATCCGGCCAGCAGCCGTCCTCTTCGTGACGTCCGGTGCGACGCTGGCAGCCGTCGTCGAGTAGTTTCTGGCCGACATCCTTCCACACCGCGTGCGGCCCGTACAACTTAACCGCGTCGACCTTCTGGATTTCCACAATCCTTGCGCACCTCATGCATTCAACGCGGAGCAAGTGCCGCGGAATTTCGTTTAGGCGCATTTGGTGGATTGGAAGGCGAGGGGTGCCGGCCGCGCGAGGATCGTTCAGGACCGAATCCCACCAGCCGTCATCGGTGCTTTCGGCCGGGCGCTGCGGCGCTTCGCGCGCTAGTTTTTCCATCTGCTTGGGGGATGGCATTCGCCAATAAGCCGAACAGTTGCTCATGGCGGAAAGTAGAACATAAAGAGAACAAATAGTCTAGTCGTAACTGGTGAGTGAAACCGAAGATCACTATGTTTTTGAGCAGGAAGGGACGCAAATGTTCAAAATAGATCGGCTATGGATCGAGCAGATTCGGCACTTAGAATATTGCTCTGCCGCGCCTCAAGGTTCGATTCTGCAGGGTCGTTACGAAGGCAGCACATTTGTAGGTGTCCGTACCGTCTTCAGTTCGACCGCAGGCGGCTTCGAGGCGATGCTACTCGTCGGCGGAGCAAACCACGGGAAAATTCTATCGTTGGAATCGATGAAAGATCCCAGCGCGCTCGATATATCCGCGCTCGTCAAATTCGTGGCGATCGACCCTGAGCCGTTTGTTTTAGATCGACTTAATATTCCCGTCGGAGCGCTCCTTCTCGAACCGAAATCGGGTGTTCTTCTTGCTACAGGTACTGTGATCCAGCGCGCTTCGCAGCAAACGCACGGCGTGTACCTATTCGGTAAGGAGGCGGGCCGGGGCGCGGGCTCGTTTCTGGACGCAATCAATCCGGGTCGTTGGCGTGGCATATCGAAGTCTTTTGCACTAGAGGAATTGCCGTCTAACTTGGTTTCATCGGGGTAGGCACCATTGAGGTTGCTTGGCTGGCTCTTCGTGTCGGCGGCACAAATTGGCACATGAAATGCCATCAACAATTGAAAAGGCTAGCGAATCCGGTTGCAGTCGCTAGCCTTCCAAGCTGAATACGAGGGTTCGATTCCCTTCACCCGCTCCAATCACATTCGCTCCATCGTTTGAAGGCGGGAACGTCAATTCAGGATGCATCGAGGCGGATCGTCGGTTGTCTGCCGTCTGTGACGCCGAAGCTCTTGCGGATGCGGAGCTGCGGGCAGACTTTGCCGTCAGGGAATTCCGGCTTGAAGGTGAGGAGCATTCAATGGACTCGATTGGGAGTTGTCGGCGCTCCGCGACCTGATGTCCGAACGGTTGCAGAGCGCGGGCCCCCAACTTGCGATCGCCCGATATCTCACGTAACAGCCGCCTGAAACGTGATCAAAGGGCTCTGCGATGTCCAATTCCGACAAGCCGTTTGCGGCGCAGTATTCCGTCCCCACCGGGGTGGTTGCGACGCGATGGTGGTGGGTGCGGCACGCGCCGGTGCGCAACGACGGCGGCAATATCTATGGCCAGAAGGACATGGATTGCGACTGCAGCGATCGGGTTGTCTTCAATGCTGTTGGAAAAGTGCTGCCGCATAGTGCGGTGTGGGTGGCGAGCAAGCTGAAGCGGACGCATCAAACCGCGGCCGCAATCTGGGCGGCAGGTTTTCCGCAGCCCGACGCGATGCCGCACGTAGCAGATCTCAACGAGCAGAACCTCGGCGACTGGCAAGGGCTCAACCGCGCCGCGTTCTTCGCCAGCCGCCCGATTGCAGTCGGGAGCTATTGGTTCGCGCCGATTGACGAGCCGTCGCCCAATGGCGAAAGCTTCATGGATCTCTATAATCGCACCAAGGCCGCCATCGAACGGATCAATGCGCAGCACGCAGGCCGGGACATCATTGCGGTCGCACACGGCGGCACCATCAAGGCGGCGATCGGCCTCGCACTCGACAATCAGCCGGAGCGGGGCCTCGCCTTCACCATCGACAACTGTTCCATCACGCGGCTCGATCATCTCGGCAGCAATGGCCACAGCGGCTGGCGAATTCCGATGGTCAATCAGCAGCCGTGGATCGCCGACGCGTCGCACGACGCGATGCATCAGCCGGCGGGCCCCGAAATCGCCAGCGCAACCAAGCTGGCCTGAGCAGCAGAAGAACCGTCATTGCGTGCTCGTCGCGACCGGGACGACGCTGCGCGTTGCTCTTGAACAATCGCAAGGATGGCTGAAGAGGCTAGCCCGACGGTTGCTCGTTTCAATTGCGCGGCGGCGCACCGATCAGTTGATATCGTTCATTTTCGCGCTTGAACCGGAGGTGCGGTAGGCCCGCATCATCGCTAGTGCCTGGCAGCCGAGCCGGCGAGCCTTTGCGTGGAACTCACCGGTAAGGGGATTGCTTCGCCCTTGCAATCAGGGCATCCGTCATGCTTGAAACGGCGCGGGCCAGCGGCGACGCAAGTCCCCACAGGAGTGTAGCTCAATTGGTAGAGCACCGGTCTCCAAAACCGGGGGTCGCAGGTTCGAGCCCTGCCACTCCTGCCAAATAATTCAAACACTTAGCCGTTTGTCTTGTCGAACGCATTGGGAACGCGGACCCAAGTTGGACCCAAGGCCGGTTTACGACCCCAAAAAGCCGCCCGCCAATCCCGCGATCGCATCAGATAGCTTTGCGTCGGCCGTCTTCGACCTTTTCCGCTTGGTGTAATTTCGGAGGAGGGTGGCTGGATCGTCGCCGATCCGCTGCGCCACGGTATGCACAGGGATGCCGGCATCGAGCAGCGCTGTGGAATTAGAACTCCCGCGTGATCGCCACCGCCGGGTCAGTCTTCAAATACATCGAGACCGGCCAACTACGGACCGGCGAACACGGTGCATGGTTCAGAAAGCCCCAAGCGCAGGCGCTGGCGCGAGATCCATACCTCTTCGCCCTCATTGGATGGCTGCAGGCTGAAAACGGCCCAAACGCTGAATTTTGGGTCGCCAACGGCATGGCTGCCGCTCACCTCGGATGGTCAATACCTCAGTTGCGCGAAACACGCCGGCGCGCCCAAGAACTCGGCTGGCTCGAAATGATCGCGCCACCCATGAAAGGACGCAACGCGCTCTATCGCTGGGGACCATCAGCAAACCAGACATAGGGACGGGTGATGAATTCTTGGGGTGCAGAAAACGATACCCAATCCTCTGTAGACACCCTCTCCCCCAGTCCTCCCCCCCTGCCTAGAAGGGAAGGGGCGATCAATCGGAATTCTGTTGGCGGTCGCGAATCCCGCTCTTCGCGTGCGATGTTCTTTGACCGCCGTCGCGCGCATGTACGCAGGCTCGCTCGCACGCTGCCAGACCCTACGAACGGTGGTCGAGTCTGACGGCAACCAACGCGCTCTTGTCGCAGACATCATCGAAGCGATTTCGGACGTCATCCGCGTCCATCCGCGCTGGGCAAATCTGGGGCTCGCTTGGCTAGAAGCATTCGATAAGATCAATCTGGCCTCGATTAGACTGGCGGCGAAAGCCACTGGCGCGGCACCGCTCCACAGTGCTGTCATGGTGCTGCTGTGTACCGAGCTCGAGCGCCTCCTCGGGCCGAGCAAGCTGCCGAAACCGGCGAAGATGCCGAGGGTCAAGCGCGAACCTAAAACGCCGGCCTCGCTGACCCGCGTTCCTGGCATTGGAATATCGATCTCGGACTCAGACTGCTGGCGCTGCGCTCCACCATCAAATCGAACTATGCTTTTGGCCGCGCTGTCCGCCGGCAATTCGATATCGATGGCTGGCACGCTTGCGAGGTCATGAAGGTCGCCCTGGTGTATGGCGCTCGGCCTGAAATCTATTCGTTGTTGTCCTGGAACGCGCTGGTGCACCTGGCGTCGCCAGCCCTCCCAGCGGCCGCGCGCGAAGCGATCGAGCGTCAGATCTTGGCTGGTGCAAAGATCGGTGGGCCGGACGTTCGCGCAGCCCGCGAGGCGCACAACGCCGGCAAGCGGCGACGCCAGGCCGATCAGCGGGCGCAGCGGATGGCGGCGTGACCTGTGGGGCCGTCGGCGGCGTACATGTCGAAGGTTGAGACCTTGGGAGCGAGCTACCCGGCGGCGAGATTGAGTTCCCGATGAAGCGGCTACGGAGCGCCGATTGACCTGTCATATAGTCGCTAGACGAACCATCAATTGAACCTTCTGGTGTCATTCGCGACAGACGTTTGCTGGGCAGGCCCAGTCATTTAGGCCAGCGCCGCCAGCGAGCATATTCCGCTGCGCGGCATTATAGCATTTGTCTGGGGATTACCTGGCAATGCGATGTTGCCGGTGCCAGCTATCGGCCATCCTTCTTGCCAGACGAGGTGAACGATCGCCGTTGGGCTCAAGCATGGGTAGCACTCTTGTTTTGCTGGCTGCCAGCGCGCTGATCGGCGCAGCCGCAGGCTTGCGTTTGAAAGTCTTCGCCCTTGTGCCCATCGCGTTGTTGATTGCTCTCGTCTCGGCTGCCGTTCTCCATATGAATGGTTTCGGACCCGGGAGTGGCATTGTCATCATTATCGCGTGTCTGGGCCTGAACCAGGCTGCCTACATCCTTGTTCAGCTTGTTTAAGCTGAGGTCTCGCGCATTCAATCTATCATTGGACGATGTAGCCGACAGCGAACCAGGCCCCGGCCGCGAGCACGCTATCGACGACGATCACGGCCATCAGAAGCCAGCCTCCTTTTCGCCGGAGAATTAGCTCCTTCGCGACGCCTATTCCCTGATACCTACTGTACCATTTTTGCGAAGGATCGGCGCGGTGCGTCTTGGGTGACAGTGTTTGACTCATAACTAGGCACTTTGCGTTGTGATTTTACGGGACGTTCTGTCCGGAGCAAAGCGAATGCCACATTCGATGCTGCAAGAGGTAGGATAATTCCGCCATTAGCCGTTGGGATGATATGGGCAAAGTGTTTCGGCTGAATTTCGTCAGACAAGCAAAGTGGTTTCTTCGAATTTCTGCCAAGGCGTTGGTCTATACGACGATCCGCCGCCGCTGTTTGGACCTGCGACGTTGCCTTCACGGCTAGTTCGCGCGTCATCCCTCTGATGGCCGCCATTTCAAGGGAGAGTTTCTGCCGTTGGTCAGCGATTTTGGCGAGTAAAACAACGAGAAAGGCGGTTCTGGCCTGATCTGTCGACATGGTCATGTTACCGGCTCGCGTTGGCGAAGCTCCGAGGCGGCGATTTGTCCGGCTTGCGAAAGAGCGGCAAGCGTCCGACGACCCATCTTCGCACATCGGGCAATGCGAGCCGCGACGTGTCGCCGTACCCTATGCTTTTCTCCTCCCAAAACGTTCGCACAGGCTCGATCGAGCGCGATCTTCATGTTCGCAAGGGTTCGCGTGTCGAAGCTCTCTGAATCATAGCTAGGCCGCGCGTCGAGCTGTTTCCTCTTAGATCGTCTGTGAGTGAACGCTGCCTGGTCTGATGTTTTTCATGGCGCGCGCTCCTGTCAAAGAGAAATGGCGCCTTTCAATTCAAGAGAGTGTTTCCAGAAACGTCGGTTCGTTACCGCACATTATGCCGATCGATTTTGCGTGAAGAGCCGCGCCGCAGGATGGTGGCATGGCCTTTTCCCCTCAGCGATCGCGCGCGAGCTTGCTGCTGTTTCGCCAGCTGTGCCCCTTCTTTCCTTCCGGATTGCCGATGGGCGGATCATTGGAGCCGTGCATCGCTCGCATCATCGCCGACCGCGCGAACCACATCCAGGCGATCTCGAGCTCGGCGCCGTTCTTAAGGCATTCCGCGGCAGCCTGCCAAGCCGGCTCTTTCTGTATATTCGGCGGTAGAGACAGCACATATGCTGCGGCGTCTTTCAGGGTGCGCAGGCGTTTTCCCGTCCGGCGTCTTGATCGGTTCGTCGAAGCGGCGGCGCAAGCGCATTCCCGGCCTACATCCATATGCGCATCGTAGACGTGCGTGCGGGTGGACCATCGACCGCGGGGACTTGTGACCGTCTGCCCAAATAGCAGGAAAGCTCAGCCGAACCCAAATGCGAACGCCGCTCTCAGCAACAGGACAAGGAAAAGCGCTCCCGCCGTCGAGATCAATGCGACTTCGTAAAGATTCCGGGGTTTTTTGAACATCACATCCCATACTGCGCCGTGTGGTTCCGGGCAAATCACGACATCATCGGTACTATCCCGAAGGACACCATCTGGTAGGTCGCCGGGTCCATGCCGCGGCACGCCTGAGGTCCGCTACGGCTTGGTGTCGGCCGCCTATTAGCCCAACATTTTGGCGATCTCGTCGAGACGGGCCAATTCGGTCGGGAATAAACGGGCCGCCAAAATGGGCGGCCCTTCCGGTTTTGGGAATATCACTTGGAGCGAAAAATGTCGCGCCGGTTACCGATATGTCGTCCGCAGATCGAGAAGGTTCATGTCGCGAAAAACAAAACCCGCCACCGGGATCGGCGGCAGACAACCGCCTGCTGAGGCGGCCTTTCGCTGAGTTCAACTGCGGGAAATACTGGCAATCGACTTAGAAGCGTTCTAAGTATCTGCGTGCACAAGGCAGGTAGGTGAGGAATATGTCCTTTGACCCTATGGCCGCTGCGATTGACTGGCTGGACGCCTATCGCGCAAGCGACCTTGAATCTGTTCTGAAAATGTACGCGGACGATGCCACGATTGAATGTGCTTGTGGCGGCCTAAAAACAATCGCCGGCAAGGACGCAATCCGCGCTTATTGGGTGCAGCGCCTCAAGAACTACCCCGCATCTGACTTGAATGACCTTCAGTCGTCGATTGAAGGGGCGACCATCTCATATTCCGCCGGAGATGGGTTTGTCTGTGCGACGCTAGGATTTAATGCGAACGGTCAGATCACGCGGTCGCGGTGCGGACCATCCAAGTACTGGTTTGTTTAGGCGACCTCAAATAGCCAGTGTGATTTTCAAATCAGGCCACTGAGGGTCGAAACAGGCCAGCGCCTGGCGGCAATCCGCCACTGCATTTGCGGACTCAGTTCGGCGCCGCCTGAACCAATCGATCACGCTCACGCTGGACTCCCAATCGCCGGCGCCAGCATTACATTTTCTGCATCGCATGTGGAGTATCGCGATGCCCAGTACCTTGAGAGACCCGCCCTATTGGATGGCGGCGCTCCAATTCCATCGTGTCCTCGATGAGATGGAAATATGGAGCGCGGATAGCGACGGCTATTCCTTCACAATCAGCTTCTTCGAAAGCTTTGCCGGTCCGGGATTTCACTGTAGGCCAGGCTATGTGGCGTCATGGCGTCCGCTTTACGGAGGCGGTGGCGCAATCAAGATCATCGGCTCCCCATTTAAGTCTTTGGACGAGGCCGAAGTCGCCTGCGATGCGATGCTAAAACACCTGATGAACGACTAGAGGGATAGATCGCCCGTACATATCAGGACGTCTTACTCATTTTGTTTTCGCCTTCAGCCCGAGCTCGACAAGGCGGCGGATGGCTTCGGAGCGATTGGCCTCGTTGTCTTCAGCCCACTTGTCGACCGCTGCGGTCAGTTCTTCTGGTAAGCGAACGGCACTGACCGGATCCCGTCCTGTCGCCGGCCGGCCGCGTCGTTTTTTCTGGTTTACCTCAATTGACTTTGCCATCAATAAGGTTTACCAAAATAACAAGCCGAAGGGAAGCGCAAACTTCCGCCCCGGCTCTAACCACCAGCAAGGATTAGACCCATGCCGACGGCTACCCGAAAGAATACCACACCCGCAAAGCGTGCGGCGCCTGATCCCATCGTCAAACTGATCGACGCGGCCGACAATGCGCTTGACCTGTACAGGCGCGCCGAAAGTAATCTCAGTGCAGCGCAAGATCACATGCGATCTGCGGCCGACGAGCTCGAGCGGATCACAAAGGCAATGGCAAAGGAAAAGGCGCTGGCGCTGCTACCGCTGAACGTGCTGCCGGATTGGGCCGTCCCGAACCGGGTCGCTGTGCAGCAATACATCGACGTGAAGCGGCGGATGGACATAGTGGCGCACACCGAGGCTGCCACGGCAGGCTACTTCACGGCCGACGATTGGGGTGGTGACATCGTTCTGGAGAACGTCATCTTCAATGGGGGGCCGTGGGGACTGCGGAGCAATGCCGATCCGACCTGCACTCCCTGAAAACGTTTACTTCGTGGGGCATCGGCAACGAAACCGGCGAATCCATGTCCTTCGACAATTCCGATGTCAGGGCGTCAAAAAACATCAAGATAGACCGAAGGGTAGAAAGCCTACGAAAGCCGTCCCCGTCGTGTGTCGGGTCCGTTTAACAGTATGCGCAGATTGCTCAGAAAACGGCGTCAACCTGATTTGTTCAGCTTCTTGATCTTCGCGTCGGTGGCTTCGATCGAAGCGGCAAGTTCCAGAATTGCCTTCGATAACAACTCGGACGCCTCCTTCTGATCCTGTGATTTTGCGGCACGAAGTGCGTAGTTCTTTGCTGATGATAGCGACATCAGTTTCCCTTTCCTGATGGAAACCCGCCGCCGCACCGGCGGCCGCGGCTCCTACACGCACCTATCGAAGCAAGGGACGACGAACGGCTGCCTATTTCGAGACGATCTTGATGATCCATTTTTTGGGCTTGCTCGAAGCATCTTCCATGACGGAATGGACAATTCCGGTGACGGTGACGCCGCCGAGCGTCACTCTTGCCTGCCTTCCGCCGAATTGAGCATAGCGACAACGTCTTGCTTCAATGAACTGAGTCGTTTCGAACCTCTGCATTTCCTGATTCCCGTATCGTCGGCACAAAAATCCGCAGCGCACACGAGAGATAGCGGACAAGCGTTAAAATAGATTCCGACGAAATTCGTCCGCCGACATGATACGACGGCCTCCTTGATGAATCCGGCGAGTAGACTGGTGAAGCCTTTGCCGCGCAAGGAAAAACCCGCCGTCGCAACACTTCGGTTAGCGATCAGTTTCTCGCGGTCGCGAAATCTAGAAACTCGCGTTTATCCATCTCAAAGAGATTTGAGGTAAATACAGTAGGATGGATGATCGTCGTTCAGAACCACGACTGCGCACCTTCAAAGCCGCGACGATCGAGTTCGACGGTGCCGGCATCGATTGCACCGTGCGCAACATGTCCGCAACTGGGTCCTCTTTGGAGGTCCCCAGCCCGGTTGGTATTCCCCACGAGATCACCCTGAACGTGCCGACCAGGCAGCTGCGGAGGCACGGCTACATCGTATGGCGCAAGGAAAAACGAGTGGGCGTCACCTTCGATTGAGCCCGCCGGCGCATATCCGGCGAGATTATCAATCAATAACTAACCTCGCACCTTCGTTGAGGCTGCCGATGGCAGATGATTGGTTGGGATGGCGTCAAACCTCAACCTGGAAGGCGGCTTATCGTCGCGCGCGAGTGGGCCGGCGATATTCATGCCCGTGGTGGGCGGACGAGCAGGTCTACTGCCTTGCGTGGTTGCAAGGCAGGGGCCTGGAGATACCAAAGACAATCCTCGCAGACAAAACAGAGGATCCGCTGGTTTAGGCCGGTGGGCTGACAGTCATCCTCTGTCCGTGTGATTTGCCTCGTAGCGCGCTCATGCCGAATCCATTCTGCTGAATATCACTGTGGGAATCGTCTCGCCCGGGGTAGTAGCGCCCCCGCTCCTAGCCTTCAGCCGGCCTTCTCCGGCTCAGCAGCCCCACTTTGGTTTAAGTGAGGCCGGCTTGCTCATCCCGTGTTCACATTGAACTTCCTACCTTGTGCGACAATCCGAATTGCCACAGGAGGAGACCATGAAGCTTAAATTTGCATTTGTCGGACTGGCGGCACTCTGCAGCCTTGCTGCGGCAGGAAGCGCATCGGCAATGCCGCTCGCCCCACCTTCTACTGCTCCAAATGTCGAGAACGTTGCCGTGGTCTGCGGCCCGAATGGTTGTGTTCGCACGGCGCCCGTCTACCGACGATACGGCTACGGCTATCGTGGCTACGGTGTCCGCCGCTATGGTCACGTTCACAGAGGTTACGGATACCACCGCGGTCATCGCCGCTGGTAGAGATTAGCGACAAGCGAAGCCGGCCGGCGGACCGGCGGGCTGGAGGTCGCGGGATGCCCTACGCGGCCCGCTCGCTCTCCTCCAACACGGCTTGTGCGTCAGAAAAGACCTGAGCCAAAGCCATCCCGGCCAGAAGCGATCCGACGCTTGGTGGAGATCAGGCTGAAGCGCAAATGAGCCGCATATGGAAATGGGTGCGACGGCACGCGGTGCCGACCGGACGCCCAGATTTTCTGATAGCTCTGATTTCAGGATTGCTGGCGTGGATTGTAACCTTGGCGCTGCGAACAGCTGTTGGTAGCTAGTCCGTTGATTAGATCGGAAAAGCAAATGAGTAAGACGCCCGGGGAGTTCGAACCACGTAAGCCCCTCTCAAAAGAGGCGCGTGAAGCGCGCAAAGCGCTTCGCGAAGGCGATGCAAAATCTGCAATGACTGAGCACGCCAACACAGCAAAGGCATTCGACAAAAATCGCGAGCGTCTCGGGGCGGAGCGGCTGGCTCGTGAGGCTATCGAGCCACTCCCGCCGCCGAAGAAAAAAATGGCCGGGCTGAAGACGAAGAAATGACAGGTCGCGATTCGAGATCACTAGTCGTTGGCGCCCGAGTGATCTGGAACGCGGACACTAAGGACGCCGGTACTGTCATCGACAGAGATTGGGCCTGTGTCACCATCAAATGGGACAACCGAGAGCAGCAAAAGATCCTTCACAATGATATGGCCATGGTGGCGAAGGGCTAGAACGCCAGGGCGCGTATGCGGCGCGCGCTCCTCAAGCCTGTCCGGAACCAACATCTTATTTTCGGGTTGCATGGACATGAAGAGCGCCGTCCTGGACAAGCCGATAGAGCGCATCCGTGAGGCCTGCGATCTGGTCGGGTATGATTTCGAGCAAAGGCTTCCCGACCTGGAGACATACCTTGAGGGTCTGGTCGCCGATGGTGAGGACGACGACTGTCGCCGGCCTGACGTTTCTCAGCAGGTCGGAAAAGCCCCAAACCTAGGGTACTTATTTGACCCCCCATTGCCCTTGGATTGGCGAATAGACAGCGGCTTGCGCGCTGTGAAGGATGGGGCAGTTAGATTCTGCGCGCCCCACATGCTCGATGACCGCCGCAACGCTATCGCAACAGACCCGTTGCTTACCGCACCCCCGTCCCCTTGCAGCGTTGGCACTTCACAACCTTGTCGCCTTTCTTGAGCAAGCCCTTGCCTTCGCAGTTTTTGCATGTCTGTTTTTTCTTTATGTTCGGGCCTTTTTCATTGGCCATCGTGTTCTCCAGAGATGGGGGTATTCGACATCGCGATACTACACTTGCGACGTCCGATACGTAACAATTCGGGTCGCATCCGGGAGTCCATCGAAGTGCAAATCATCGACCGGCTCAGGAAATGGTTCGCAAAGGCACAGTAGAAACATGAAGAAAGCCCGGCGTCCTGCCAGCAAGGGTCCGACAGCGATGGATCGCGTCATCGGACGGCGCATTCGCGCAGCGCGTGAGTTTGCCGGCCTCGGCCAGGTCGCGCTGGGGGAAGCGATCGGCATCGCTTTTCAGCAGGTCCAGAAATATGAGAACGGGAAAAACCGGGTGACTGCCGCCAGGCTGTTTGAGATTTGCCGCGTTTTGAAAGTGCCGATCGCGTCGATGTTTCACGAATGAGCAAAGTTAAACGGCGTGGATAGGGGTAGCCAGGATCGTCAGCGACGGGCCCTGATATATTCCAGTAACCGTCTCCGCCGCCTCGCACCGCTTCAGTTCCCGATGCTGGCACCATTTACTGCTGCCGGTCTGACCCCATGATCTGCCTTGTGAACAGCCGACATCAGAGCGTCGATGCTAATCAATGTTGCAATGGTTAGAATCAGCGCGTTGAAGCTAATCAATGTTGCGATGGTAAGAATTGCTCCCAGAAAAATTTTAATTTTCATCTCGCGTTCAAGTCCCCCATCCTGCGGATCAACCATCCGGACGGGGTAGTCCGCCGAAAGGAGATCCGCGACGCAGGCTTCCGGAGGCGACCTTTCTTACGTCAGGGGGGACATATACATTACTATACATCGCTCCATTTACTCCTAGCGCTAGCGTCGGGGCACCCCCGCGCGTCTCGCATAGAGCCGTAATATACTTGACTTAGTACACGCGATTATTGAACGGAAACGTCGGCGTTTAAGTGGGCCGCTAACTGAGGCGGCCCTTTCATCACTCGTTGAAAAAGGCACCTGATGACTGATCCAGAACAGCCCTCTAAGAAGACCACGATTGTTCAAAATCGAATCGCGCTACCGTTCATAATTGTTATTATCGCTCTTCTCCTGCTGGCGCCCGTGCTGACAATTACGCGGAGTCCCTACGCAGATGACATCATGCCCGTAGTCATTGTGTTGCTTGCGGCATGCGCGGGGATTATTCTTCTCTACAACAAAACCAGATTGGGAGTTTAGCTACCGGGGCGCGAGAAAAATTCCAACTGACGCATTTTCCCGCGCGTAAAACCGGATACGAGCATGCAGGACGCTGCGGCTGTTGCATCAAGGTAACGGGCCGAAAACTTGGCTGGTTCAACGAATTAAGATTTGGGTTGGTTGGCAGCATCCGCGAAGGGCGGTGCGGCTTGGTTGAATACCACGCACAGCGTCACAATCCCTGCGGTTGGCATTGGTGGCCTCGGCGTCGGTGGTACGTCCAGCACTGAGACCACCAGTTTTGGCTGGCTCATTGGTGCGGGCGCGGAATATGCCTTCAGCCCGAACTGGAGCGCTTTCCTCGAATACGATTATATGGAGTTCGACACGAAGAACGCTGCCTTGGATCTGTCGGCGCTTGGCGGTCTCGGCGCAGGTGCCGCTACTGGCAACGTGGCTTTCAAGAACAAGCTCTCGATCACCAAGATTGGCATCAACTATAAGTTCGGCGACCCGGCCGTGTCGAGGTACTAAGGATCGGCTGCTGGTGGGGTCGAGTATCCATTCGAACTTGGCTTCGTTGTTGCTTGTAATTGCTGATCTAAAAGTCGTTGGGGCACCTCGGAGAACGGGGTGCCCTTTCGATTTTCAGAGAATGGTGATGCCGTGGTAAGCGTCACCGGTCGCGATCTTGGCGTCGCCCGCGAGTCCCAAAGCGGGCTTGCAGAGACGCGATAGCTATACTGGTTTGCTCGATTTCCTCCCTCGCGGCGACGTTGTTCGTCAGTAGTAATCAAAACAGAAGCTGAAAACAAAGATCGCAAAGAAATTACCGAGAGCGGGCTCTCGTAAGGTCGTGGTTCATGTGGCTTCAGTCCGGGGGACTACCTTCCAGCCGGTCGCCTTACAAACCGATACATATCAGGCGGCTCACGAAGCTCCGGCAAGCCTTCCGGCCGATTTGCCGCGAAGTGGATGGCTCAGGCGCAAAGCGATGTCTAGCGCACCTTCGCGCTTCGCCGTACCCGATACAGAACGTCCTGCCTTCGATAGCATCAGTAGATGGCAACAACCAAGACCGCCAACCCGGCTATCGATAAAGCCAGAATTTCCAACATTGGTAATGTGCCCAGAAATATCGATTTTACAACCGACGAATGGTGCGGATTCCATGAGTTCGAACATGGACCTGCGTCGCGAACCACGCCGCTCTACCGCTGAGCTAAATCCGCATAAGACGAAGCCGCAGGTTTATTGGGGCGTACCTGCGGCTTCGCTGGGCCCTTCCGGACGTGGGGCAATGTCCGGTGAGAAAAGCGTAGCGCCTTGTTTGATGCATGCAACGTCGGATTGGAATTAAGCTTTATATCGGCGTTCCGGGTTAATCCTGGAACTCATCGCAAGAGATCAATCACCGACCGGATGAAGTGGCGCGATGGCGGCCACTACTGCATACTGAGAGAAACACCGATGATATGCGCCTTGGCTGCCGTTGCGCCCGGTGTTCGCTTCAACGTCTTTGCAATCTTCGCGACACCAGCCTTTTGCTTCGCGAGCGCCTTGAGAGTGCGAACGTCGTCCTTCGACCACTCGCGGCGAACAGCTGTTTTCTTTTTGGGCAAATCTTCACTCCTTCGATCGTGAACGCGCGGTTTAGCAGATCGCGCGTTGTGCACAAGCCAACGACGAATTTCTCGCGGCGTGGTGGTGGTCGATCGTCGGGTAGTGACTCTTCGGGCGCGACATGATAAGGCCGCGCGCTTCGCCACCGATATTGTCCGCTCCCGCGTTGTTGAAAGTCTTTTCGCTGCATATGAATTCGGGCACTGCGATGAGGAGATTCTAGCAGACGAGCCCGCGTTCTAGAGGCGCAAATCTCGCACGGTTACCGGCGCGGCGTGCAGCACGGAAGATGCAGCAACTATTCGGGATGACAGACGCATCAAATTTGATTTTTAAGGAACACCGCTCCTTACTTCGCGGGTGGTTTTCGTTTCCTAAAAGAGTTGGCCCGCTCGTCGTAGCCGCTGCGACTGCTGTAAAACATCAGGGCCATTAGCCCGCATCCGATCAGAAGTGAAAAGAACGTGCCAAGACCAAGCGCGATCCAGCCATGTATGCTCATTTCGATGTTGCTTGTGACGTTCCAAACCGAGACGGCCCAAACAATGGCGGCTATACATATAAAGACTAGAACGGCCAAAAGAACTAGCTGCCCGACACCCATGCGTTTCATGATTCGCTCTTTCTCTCCTTGCGAACGGCCAATGCAGGCGCGTTCCAAGATAGGCCACCCAAACAGACGGGCTGCTATCGAAAGCGATATAAGCATCTAAAGCCGAATTTCACGGACGTCTTGAAATTTATTCGGGATGACTAATGGGCTGGCGCTCGCAAGAGAAACTGACGAACGAACGCGACTTCAATCGCTTGCCGTGGCGCGAGCGAAAGATCATTCAACGGGCCGGTTGGGTTGCGGCGCTAGTGATCGTGTTTGCCTGCATCGCGGCCGGTCATTTTAGGTGACCGCGTCATGCCCGATGTAACGTACTACGTCGCGTTGCCGTTGGGTGCTGGCGACGACGGACCTGAGTCGCGCGAGGCGGTTGAATGCACAAGCGCAAGCGCTGCCATCATGCGCGCCGAACGCCTAGCGCGAACTGAGGGAAATATCGGCGCTGTGGCTTTCAGTCGTACAGGCGATCCGGGCAGCGGTGAATTTGGGGATGCTGTTGTGTTGCGGTCGTTTGGCGATGTGCCGAGCGATTTGAGCGCTCTTTAACCACGCGCGATTGTACAATTAGTTATTGTGCGTGCCGGATGATCTGAACCCCGTTCTCATTCCGTTGCGCACTATTCGCGCGAGAAAGCGTCCGCTTTCGCCAATACACTGGATATCAGCTGCCGTGCGTCTCAATGTCCGAAATCTTGATGTTCAGACATTGGCATCATCCGCTTACATGATAGCGTCGGTCGCGCTTTCCGTTGGTGCGCGATCGCGGCACTACGATTTGTTCGGTTGGCATTATGAAAAGCCTGATGCTTTCCTGGGTAATTTGGGCGCTGCTCTTCGCAGGTTTTGCGGCCCTGACAGCCATCTTCGCAAAGACTGGCATCGAAAACGTCAATTCGGACTTTGCGACATTTATTCGCACAGTGGTTATTTTGTTGGTCGCTGGATTGATTGTTTATGCCTCCGGGAATTGGCAAGAGTCGTCCACTGTGTCCGCGAAGACCTGGTTGTTCCTCGTCCTATCGGGTGCCGCGACAGGCGCTTCTTGGGTTTGCTATTTCCGCGCTTTGAAGCTCGGAGATGCCGGGCGCGTTGCTCCGTTGGACAAACTCAGCGTCGTCTTCGTGGCAGTTTCTGCAGTCCTCTTCTTGGGCGGACGGCTTGCGCTGCCAAATTGGCTCGGCGTCATCCTGATAGCTTGCGGTGCCGTACTCGTTGCTTACCGAGCATAGGAGAAGAGCAGCCGTGCAGCCGCCGCACCTACTAAGCGGTCTGATTGATTTCGGCCGGATGTCTGCCCGCCCGTTGGGGCAGCAAAAACACACATGCAACAATGAAAATTGCTAATACGGCTGATTTCAAGGGGGCGGCTTAAGTTGAGACCACCATGGCTCACCGGCTTGTCGAGGAAGTCGCCCACTGTGGCACCGCGCGGTGGGGTGAGGATGAACGCTGCCCAAAATAGAGTGACCCGCGAGATAGTCGTCCAATAATACGCGGCGGCAAGGATCGCCAATCCGACGCCAAACGCCAGTGCGCCACCCTCGTATCCGAGACCATTGTCGGCCAACCAGTCACCCAGCGCGGTGCCAAGCGTTTGTGAGAAGGTGATCGCCGCCCAGTAGAAAGCCTCGACCTTGGGAGTACTCACCGCGTTCACCGAGATGGTGCCTTGGGACCAGTACCAAAATCCAAGTACGCTCATCAAACATAAAAACAGAAGCGTGGCACCGCCCGTATATCCTACGCCTAAGGAACGGTCGGCGAAATTGGCCATCGTCGTGCCAAACGTTGTTGAGGCAATTATTGTGGCCCAGTACAAAATTCACAGCTATTTGCCACGCGACAAATGCTATCAGTGCCGCAAGGAAGACTGCTGTGCCTGCAAGGTTACCCCAATTCAGCGTCATGGTGACGGAGTCGCCCCCGTTTCACCCAGCGTTGTTGCAGCAATCTTGATGATCCAAAAGCTTAAGGTGACTTCGTGCACCTTGCTTAGCGTTGCCTTGGTGGCTTCATCCATCTCACCCATCCTTGATTGCGTGCTGCACAAACGTCGGACCTAGCTGCCAGGCCAACAACCCGGCGCGTGGTTCGAATGACCCAGTCCGGGTGCGGACGGCGTGACGCAAAAAGTCCTAGACAATTGCGTCGCCAGCGCGATGCAAAGATGAAATGTTGGTAACCATGCAGGCCCGGTCGATTTCCGCATTGCCCCCGAGAGCTGACAATCCTAGACACGTTCGGGATGTTCGCTTAGTGCCACAAACGAACATCCGCCTATGCCGACAGACTACTTAGCGTCGTGGAAGATGATGCCTACGGTGTGACGCAGACCGCTGCGGATGCGGCTGACGCCATGCCGGAGATTGACGCGATAGTTGCCTTTCGTGCCCTTGACCGGCCGGTTGTGCACGGCGAAGATCACCGCATCACCATACCGTAACGGCACCACCTCGGCCCGGCTCTGCATGCGTGGCCGCTGCTCGGTCAGGACAAACTCGCCGCCTGTGAAATCACTTTCGGGTTCAGAGAGCAAGATCGCAACCTGCAGCGGGAATGCGAGGTCGCCGTAAAGATCCTGATGCAGGCAGTTGAAGTCGCCCGCCACGTATTGCAACAGCAACGGCGTTGGCCGCGTCTGACCTTGGACGTGGCACCGCTCTAGAAATTCGGCATGCCGTTCCGGATAGCGCTGATCGATCCCCATGCGCTCATTCCAACCGTTGGCGATGTTCGCCAGATGGGGATACAGCGCGGTGCGGAGGCCGTCGATCAGATCGAACAACGGATATCTAAAATAGCGATACTCGCCTCTGCCGAAGCCGTGCCGGCATATGAATGTGGCTGCGGAAATGGTCTTCCTCCGGATAGAGTCCCGCCATCTGCCGACACTCTTCGGGCGACAGTAGTTTTTCGATCACGGCGTAGCCATAATCGTTGATCTCTTCCGACAGCGTGTTCCAGTCATATTGGAAGACACGCGTCTCCAGGGTTCGGGTTGCGGCCGACATTTGGAGGACGCCGGCGAAATTCATGGCCGCGCCTCATTCGCGATCAGCGCGCGCTTGCGTTCCACGCCCCAGGCGTAGCCGGAGAGCGCGCCATCGTTGCGGACCACCCGATGGCACGGGATCACCACTGCGATGTTGTTGGCCGCGCAAGCACCCGCCACCGCGCGAACCACTTTGGGCGAACCGATCCGCTGTGCGAGTTCAGTATATGAAACGGTGCGTCCCACCGGGATGTCCTGCAAGGCGCGCCAGACGCGCTGCTGAAAGGCGGTGCCGCGAATATCGAGCGGAAGGTCGAGGCCCTGGCCCGGGGGTTCGATGAAGCCGACGACACGAGCGACCAGCGCTTCGTACTCTTATCTGCCCCGATCAACTTTGCCTTGGGGAAGCGATCCTGCAGCTCGCGAACAAGTTTGTCGGGATCGCTGCCGAGCAGGATTGCGGCGATGCCCTTTTTGCTCGACGCGACTAGGAGTGTTCCGAGTGAACACTCGCCAACCGCGAAGCGGATTTCTTCATTGACGCCACCCGACCGGTATTGGGTCGGCGTCATGCCGAGCATGTCGGTGGATTTCTCGTAGAAGCGTCCGCTGGAGTTGTAGCCCGCGTCATAGATTGCTTCGGTTACGCTATTGCTTGTCATTAGACCCTCCCGGACACGTGTTGCGCGGTGTGCAGCCGCGTAGTCTTTAGGTGTGAGACCTGTCGTTGCCTTGAACAGGCGATGAAAGTGACTTGGGCTGCGTTCGACCGCGGACGCGAGATCGTTGAGCGCCGGCTCATCCTCACTGTTCTCGATGAGGCGACACGCTTTGGCGACGAGAGCCGCGTTTTCAGTATCGACCGAGAGGCCGTCGGGATTGCAGCGCTTGCAGGGCCGCAAGCCCGTTGCCTTCGCATCTTCGAGCGTATCATGCAGTTGTACGTTCTTCGGATTGGCGGCGCGCGATGGACAGGACGGACGGCAATAGATTCCTGTCGTCGCCACTGAATACCAGAACTGGCCGTCAGCCGAACGGTCGCGCGCAACAACTCGCGCCCAACGGAGATCAATGGCCACAAGCGGGCGGGCTGTCTTTAAATTTTTCTGTATCGTCATTGTCATCACCTACTTCGGCGTTCGTTGATGCTGCCAATATGCCGATGCCGTCCATCTGATGCACTCCGGCTTTTGCTTCAAATCGGACGAAATTGCTCGCGAAGCCACCCGTTTTCCGTGGGCGGCAGCTTTCGACTGGTCTCCATAAGCCAGAGGCCCGCGCCAATGACGACGCGAGCCCAGAGTTTCGTCCGTTGAACCTACCGATTACCCCTATCAGGCGGCCTTGAGCAGACCGAGTTGAGTGAGCGCGGTGACGCCGTCGTCGAGGCCGATTTCCTCGACGATGTTGCCGTTCTGGAGACGCAGCACCGTCGTGCCGGTGAAGCGCATCTTGCGGCCGGTAGCTGCAGGAAGCGAGCCGATCAGGAAGTCGCTGAAGGCAGGCCCAGTGTGCGTACCGCCACCCTCCCAACGGCCGACGACATAGTCGCCCTCGGCGATCAGATCCGCGGTACCCCAGAAGTTGAGATCCGGGAAGGCGGCGCGGAAATCGGTCATGAACGCTTTGATGTCGTCGCGGCCGCGACGGGGTTCGTGCAACGAATACTGCAGAAGCATTTCGGGCGCGGCGAGTTCGTCGACAATACCGAGCTTGCAGGTTTTACCCCAGAAGTCGGTGAACCAGCGGCCAACGGTGGCCTTGTTGTCTTCCTGTTTGGTCATTCGGATATACCTTCTCTATTGTGCGACAAGTCACCGACCTCAGTGACTTGCAGCATGGGTAATCCAAGTGAACGACACACAAACTCCGCTTCTTGCCGCGATATCGAAACCTGCGCCGCGTCGGCGGCCCACGCATTTTTGATTTAAGAGCAAGAAGCGGAGTGCTGGTGTCGAGCGCCGGCCGAAAGATTGCAGCACTTGCGGGATGTTCCGACGGAGGATCACATGCTGAACAAGAACGCCAACATGCCGTTTGCCTTCGCGATGGCAGCCGGACCAATCCCTTGCGCCTTCATGGCCCGCACCTGCTCAACATCAATGCTCGGCTTGCGGCCCTTGTAGACCCCGCTGGCCTTGGCCTTGGCGATGCCCTCAAGCTGACGTTCTTTCCTCAGGTTGGTCTCAAACTCGGCAAACACGCCAAGCATGACCGCAACTTTCCAATGGCTCAAGGGCCATTATTCCCTGAGGGGTGAAATCTCATCAGCAGCAGGTAAGCGGTTCGATGTCGCACGCATCATTCTCAACGCTGAGCCGGGTCGCCTCGCGATATTCGATGAGGACCATCACTCGTACCGCCTTCGCGATCTGATCCAGCGCAACGGCGGCAGGGGTGGGATGCTCCCAGATGGTAAGCTTGGCAGGCAAGAGGCCATTGACCGATGTAGCGAAAGCTACGCGGCATACCGGCCCGAGCATCACGTGGACTTGTCGCCGGACGAATACCGGACGCTGCTCGCGGACCTCCTCACCACCGCCACCATCTTCCACGGTCAGGACATGACGTAATGACCGCTGGCAAATACCACGGCAAGGCTAGCGCAGCGAGGCGATTGACATCATCATCAGCCGTACCGGGCTTGATGGAGACCCTGAGGACTATCTATTCGCGGGACACCGGGTCTACCGCAGGCGAGCAACCGAGACACAAAGCATTATCACGTCAAATTTTGAAGGAGACGGGACAATCTGCGCAGATATGGATTTGTATGGGTGCCCGGCGGCTTTTTCTCGGGGCGCTGGTCGGTCATTGGGTGTTTGGCTGGTTCGCGTACGTGAATGAGCAGGCGGCGCACAAGCAGCTGGTCGTTGCCAGCGAATTTGTCAGTCACGTAGTGATTACCGCTCTCGGCATATAACTTGACCGAGCTGCCGGTTACGGCCGCTTTATCAAGCGGGCTCAGGCATAAGCGGCCTTGGAGCAGGTCTCGACCTCAATCGTAACGTGACTAAGTCCGCGCAAGCCGCCGAGCCGCCGTTTGTAGGTGGCAGGCGGTAATGGATTGTCGGAGACGACGGATATCACCGCCGCTCGATGGCCGGGGCCTACTTGCCAAAGATGAAGATCGGTGACGCGGTCACCCTTCGTCTCGATCCGTTCGCGGATGATGCGTTCGAGGTTTTCGTCGGCGTTGACATCAAGCAGGACCGCGCCGGAAGCGCGGATCAGGCCGTATGCCCAACTGGCGATCACGAAGCTGCCGATAATGCCAACCGCAGGATCGGCCCAGACCCATTGCGAAACCATCGCGACAACGAGCGCCAGGATGGCGAGAATGGACGTCGCAGCATCTGCGAGTACATGGATATAGGCTGCACGAAGATTATTATCCTGATGGCGGTGTCTGTGCGCGGGGCCGTGACCATGATGATGGTCATGGTCATCGCGTAACAACCACGCGCTGACGAGATTGACGACAAGGCCGAGTACCGCGACCGCAATGGCCTCGTTATAGGCAATTGGCACCGGATGCATCAACCGAGTTACGCTTTCATAAGCGACTTGAACTGCGATCATCGCCAGAATGATCGCGCTGGAAAAGGCGGATGGCGTCGCCAACCCGAACGGTGGCGCAACCATGCGGCTAGTGACAAAATAAAATAACGTCATAAGATCACGTGATTGATTTCTATTTCGATTTTGCGATTTTGCATCAATCTGGGAAGAATTAACCTTGGTGCTGCGATTGATAAAACGTCTCTGCGTCTGAGCAAAAGGAGCCAAACAATGAGCCGCTTGTTCGCCATCTCCGGGACTGCGCTGATCGGCGCACTCGCTGCAAGCCTATTTGCGACAAACGCTATCGCGCAAAGTGCAACCACCGACATCGGGACGCTCGACAAAGCAGCTGCCGACAAGGTGTTTCCCGCGAAGCCACCATACTCGCCCTATTCGGGTCGCAATTTCCCCTCGCGACCGTATTTCGGCGATACGCATACGCACACCTCGTTTTCGATGGACGCGGGCGCATTCGGCGCGCGGCTCGGGCCAAAGGAAGCCTATCGTTTTGCCAAGGGTGAGGAGGTCATCGCCTCCAGCGGGCAACGCGCCAAGCTCTCGCGACCGCTGGATTTCCTGGTTGTCACCGATCACTCGGACGGGATGGGCTTTTTCCCCCAACTGATCGGCGGCGATCCCGGCTTGCTCGCCACGCCACAGGGAAGGAAGTGGTACGACCAGATTAATTCCGGTAAGGGCGCCGCCGCGGCGATCGATATCATCACCAGCTTCGGAAGGGGCCAAATGCCGAAGGGCTTTCCGATACCGGGCACGGCTGCCTATCGCAGCGCCTGGCGCGAAACCATCAAGGCCGCCGAAGAAGCCAACGATCCCGGCCGCTTCACCGCCTTCATCGGCTATGAATGGACCTCGAACGCTGGCGGCAACAATCTCCATCGCAACGTCATCTGGCGCGATGGCGGCGCCAAGGCGAGCCTCGTCGAACCCTTCACAACGCTGCCGCCGCTCGGCAGTACCAATCCGCGCGACCTCTGGAAGTGGATGGCGATGTGCGAGGAAAAAACCGGCGCCGAAATCCTTGCGCTGGCGCACAACGGCAATCTGAGCAATGGCCGGATGTTTCCGATCATCGAGTCGTTCAACGGCAAGCGCATCGACCGCGAGTATGCCGAGAACCGGATGCGCTGGGAACCGCTTTACGAAACCACGCAGATCAAGGGTGACGGTGAGACCCATCCGTTCCTTTCGCCCAATGACGAATTTGCGAATTTCGAGCGCTGGGATAAGGGCAACCTCGATCTAACCGAGGTAAAGAAGCCGGAGATGCTGGAATTTGAGTACACTCGCTCGGCGCTGAAGAACGGCCTGAAGATGGAGGCCGAACTCGGCGTCAATCCCTACAAGTTCGGCCTGGTCGGCAGTACCGATGCGCATACGGGCCTGGCGGCTGTCGAAGAGGACAACTTCTTCGGCAAGACGTCTTCCTCCGAGCCAAGCCCCGACCGCGCAACGCATCCTTTCGTCAAGACCGACAAGGCCGTCATCATGGGCTGGGAGACGACGGCCTCCGGCTACGCGGCAGTATGGGCGACTGAAAACACCCGTGAGGCGATCTTCGACGCCATGAAACGGCGCGAGACCTACGCCACAACTGGGCCACGTATGGTCGTTCGCTTTTTCGGCGGCTGGGATTTCGAGGCCGGCGACGCCAATAACCGCACGCCGGCGCGGGTTGGTTACACCAAGGGCGTGCCAATGGGCGGAGACCTGAGCAACGCTCCGGCCGGAAAGTCGCCCACCTTCTTCGTGGCTGCGTTGAAGGATCCCATCGGCGCCAACCTGGACCGCATCCAGATCATCAAGGGCTGGCTCGGCAAGGACGGCCAGACGCAGGAGCGCATCTACGACGTCGCGGTTTCGGGAGGCCGCAAGATCGACCCCGACGGCCGCAGCAGGACCGCGGTCGGCAGCACGGTTGACGTCGCCAACGCGACATGGACCAACACGATCGGTGCCGGTGAAATGATTACGGTATGGAAGGATCCGGAGTTCGATCCGGCGTTGCGCGCCTTCTACTATGTGCGGGTAATCGAAATTCCAACGCCCCGCTGGACCGCTTATGACGCAAAGTACTTTAACATCAAGATGCCTGCGGAAGCCCCAATGACCACGACCGAGCGCGCCTATACGTCACCGATCTGGTACACGCCTTGATCTCTAGGCTGCTGAGAGAACCGCTGCTTCAATTCTTGGTGCTGGGCGCTGTCCTGTTCACCATCTACTCGCTCGTGGACAAACGAGGCGCAGAGGCACCGGAAAAGATTGTCGTTTCCACTACACAGATCGCCAACCTCGCCGATGGATTTTCCCGGACGTGGCGGCGCCCTCCGAGCAAGGAGGAATTGGAAAACCTGATCGAAAATTATATCCGGGACGAAGTCTTCTACCGCGCGGGAAGGGCAGCCGGACTTGATCGCGATGATGTCGTCATCCGACGCCGTGTGCGGCAGAAGATGGAATTTCTGGCCGAGGAAATTTCGGTCCCCGAACCTTCCGAAAGCGAACTTGGGAGCTTTCTTGCTACCAATCCGGACCGTTTCCGGACAGAAGACCGCCTATCCTTTAACCACGTGTTTCTTAGCCCATCGCGCCGCGCCGATACGATCGATCGGGATTTGAAGCAGGTCGGCGCCACAATTTCCGACGCCGCCACTCCGTCGAGCTGCCGCTGAGCTTGGCGATCCGTTCCTGCTCGGTGCGGAGTTCAATGCCGTTTCACCGCGAGACGTAGCCAGCACATTCGGCGACGGCTTTGCTCGACGGGTTTTTTCCGTCGAACTGGGGCGATGGCATGGGCCCATCGCTTCGACGTTCGGACAGCATTTCGTCTTCGTCAACAGATCGCAGCCATGGCAGCGTGCCGCCACTGGATGCGGTCAGGGCAGCGGTCGTCCGTGAATGGACCAATGCACGCCGGAGCGAGGCGGAACAGAAACTGTTCCGATCGCTGCGAGACCGGTATGAGATCACCATCGACGAAGTGCCGCCCAAGACTACGGCCGCGCGTCCATGATTCGGTTTTTGGTGTGGCTCTGGGTGTTGGGTGGATTGCTGGTGGGACCAGCATGTGCCGATGAGCTTCGGCCCGGCTACCTCGAAATCCGTCAGACCGCGTCCGACACCTACAATCTGCTATTCAAGATACCTGCGCAGAGTGAAGACTTCAGGCTTGGAATTTATTTGGCGTTACCGGACGGCGCCCAGGATACGGCGCCTCCACGAGCATCGTTCGGCAACGGGGCTTATGTCGAACGCCGCAGCATCCGCCGGGCTGGCGGGCTGACCGGGCTTACCATCGACATTCAGGGGCTTTCGGCCACGTCAACCGACGTACTGGCGCGCATAGAAACGCTGGGTGGCGCTGTGCAGACTGAACGGTTGACGCCCACGAGGACGTCGTTTGTCGTTGAGGCCACGCCCGCCGCTGGTGAGGTCGCGGCCAGCTATTTTCGCCTGGGAGTCGAACATATCCTTGTTCGGCTTCGACCATCTGCTGTTCGTTCTCTCGCTCGTAATTCTGGTCCGCAATTGGCGCCGCGTTGTCTTGACCGTGACGGCTTTCACCCTCGCGCACAGCATTACGCTTGCAGCGGCGACTCTCGGGTTCGTCAGCGTGCCTGGGCCGCCAATCGAGGCTGCGATAGCGCTCAGCATTGTACTGGTCGCCGTCGAGATTGTGAATGACCGCCGCGGGCAGCCCTCGCTCGCCGCGCGTTGGCCCTGGCTGATTGCATTCTGCTTCGGCCTTTTGCACGGATTTGGCTTTGCTGGCGCGTTGGCCGAAGTCGGACTGCCGCATCATGCCATTCCAGTCGCTCTGCTCTTCTTCAATCTCGGTGTGGAGGCAGGACAACTATCGTTCGTGGCGGCGGCTCTAGTAGCAGGCTGGGCGGTTCGACGAACTATGGCACTTCGCCTTGAGCCCGCTGTTATCCAGAAGACCGTAGGCACCTTCGATATAATTGCAACCTATGCAATCGGGACTGTAGCCGCTTATTGGCTGATCGAGAGAACCTCGGCCATGTTTGCGTGAGACATCGGGAACTTCCGCTATTGGCGCTTCGCGTCATTCGCACTGCAAAATTGGTCGCGGATGCAAGGCATCCGCCCGGCAGATTATGGGTTCACGGCCTAGTTGAGTCCCAAGGACTGAAAATGAAGGATGCCACGCGGCTTTCATTCGAAATAGCCACTGAATGAGGATAAGCCCGCGACGGACGTCGTCGCCTTTCCCTGCCCAATAATTTTAGTGGCCGAACAGCCAGTGGCGCATAACCCGTGTGAAATGGAAGATTGTCGCTGTTTCGAAAAGGATAGGAAACAAGAGGCCGTAAAAAATACCCGGTGCACGCTGTTCCATAGCCATAATAGGCGAGGCTATGCGCGTGTACACGAATTGACGGTTCATCAACAAAGTAATGCTGATACCGAGTAGTGCGCCAGCAAGGACGTCACTTGGGTAATGAATGCCAAGATAAACGCGCGCGAGTATTACTATGATGCTCAAACAAGCCCACAAAAATCCCCACGTCCGCGACAACAGCCAGAAGCCCGTCGTTATGACGAAGTAGTAGGTCGCCGTGTCGCTGGGGAAGCTACTCCAGTCCTCGAAGTTTCCTACCGAGAAAAGAGGCGGATGATATCCGATGTCGGATACAAACATGGGGCGGACGCGGAATGGGAGCAGGATGGCGGCGGCGCGGGCTGCGATAATCGAAACAAGTATCGCGAGGATCATATGATGAGAGCTTCGCGTCGCCTCGCTTGATCTTTCGCGCGCTGAAACCACAACGCTCCAAAAGTGCCCATGAAAGCCAAGCCCTTCAGCGCACTGAAATCGATTCTGATAATGTGCCGGTCAAAACTGGGATTTTGGCCACAAAAGCCATTGATGGCTTGGAATATTGAAATATCTTGCTCACGCAAATAGGAAAGAAATAAATCACTCATCAGGGAATCTTTTAGCGTAAGGAAACTCTTGGAAGTCTCAGTTTAACATTCCATCTGTTGGCGGTTTATTAAGCAACGAACCGTTGCTTGGCTGCGCCGACATGATGCCGTGATTGGGGTGGTCCCGCCTGATGAGACAGTTTGGCGGCTTAGCTAAGAATTGCTCTGTAAATTATATGAGACATTGTTTCTGCTATCTACCGACGGACGCCTCATCCGAGCAATCGCCCGGCCGTCCGCCATTACGAATGCAAGTCCGATAGCTCCACGGCACAACGTAGCTGCCCGCCCATATGCCACGGCCCGCGCGCTCCGCTTCTTTCTGAGCGCCAGCATACTTGCCTTTTGAGTATCGAGGCCAATCGAACGCGAGGCCATTGCGTACAAGCCACAGAGCAACGTCTTCGCCATCAATCGAACAAACCGCTACAACTCTCCCTTATTGATCTCGGCCGACGCCTTCGCAGCTTACGGGCCTGCTAGCTATATGTTCGTCAAGTTCGTTCGCCGCCTTGGCACCGCAGCGATATTGCAAGCTGTCATCGCCGCGACAAAGTTGGGAAGATTCGGGCGCGTCGATTCCTGACAGACGAATGCGCTGCCCGTGAATTTCGAGTGTGTCACCGTCAATGACGCTGGCCCGGCCGGTGATGGTCTCGGCGAACGCCGGTGACGAGATGAGCGTGACAAGCGTTGCGATCATGAGCCGTTGCTTAAATTTTGTATTACTTCGCATAGGCGATCAATGTTCCTCAAGTGCGCTCTTTTAGCTACAGCCAATGCTAGGGCGTTATGCGAGCTACAACCCCATCGGATTTCGAATTGTTAGGAGCTAATATGAAAAAAATCTTGCTCGCTACTGCCGGTCTGCTGGCTATGGGCCTTTCTTCGGCTTCCGCTGCCGATCTCGCGGTTAAAGCGCCGTATGCAGCGGCATCGCCGGTTTGGGACTGGACGGGATTTTATGTCGGCGTGCACGCTGGCGCAGGCTGGGGCACGACTGAATCAACGCTGACCTCGATTTCCGGCCTGGGCGTCCCTGCTACGGCAGTCAACCTTCCGATCGCACAGAACGACCGGAGCGGGTTTCTTGGCGGCGGACAGATTGGTTATAACTATCAGTCTGGTTGGGCTGTCTTCGGTGTTCAGGCCGACATCGCAGGATTGGATGTAAAGGGCACGACGCCCTGTATCACCGTGTTATCATGCACGGCCAAGAGCGATTGGCTAGCGACGGCGACAGGTCGCATCGGCGGCGTCGTAGCCGACAAGACGCTGGTCTACGCGAAGGGCGGTGCGGCTTGGTTGAATACCACGCACAGCGTCACAATCCCTGCGGTTGGCATTGGTGGCCTCGGCGTCGGTGGTACGTCCAGCACTGAGACCACCAGTTTTGGCTGGCTCATTGGTGCGGGCGCGGAATATGCCTTCAGCCCGAACTGGAGCGCTTTCCTCGAATACGATTATATGGAGTTCGACACGAAGAACGCTGCCTTGGATCTGTCGGCGCTTGGCGGTCTCGGCGCAGGTGCCGCTACTGGCAACGTGGCTTTCAAGAACAAGCTCTCGATCGCCAAGATTGGCATCAACTATAAGTTCGGCGGCCCGGCCGTGTCGAGGTACTAAGGATCGGCTGCTGGTGGGGTCGAGTATCCATTCGAACTTGGCTTCGTTGTTGCTTGTAATTGCTGATCTAAAAGTCGTTGGGGCACCTCGGAGAACGGGGTGCCCTTTCGATTTTCAGAGAATGGTGATGCCGTGGTAAGCGTCACCGGTCGCGATCTTGGCGTCGTCCGCGAGTCCCAAAGCGGGCTTGCAGAGACGGCGGTGGCAAGAACGAGTGTCGAAAGTAAAATGACAAAACGACACTCCAACCGGCGATCCACTTTGGGCAGCGGCGTTTTCAGTTCTAGTGTGTCTTTTGGGTTGAGTATCGTGCTCGGATTTCTGTCACACTTTCGTCGGACAACCTTGGGGGAGGCTGGAATGGCGGAGGAGAAGAGGGCGGAGCTATACACAAATCCAGGCGGAAAATTTATCCGGTCTGACACTCTGTCAAGAATACTCGCGCATTGGCGTTCTTTTCGACCGCCGCAGAAGCGATTGTACTTCATAAAATACGAAAGCGAGCTGTACGAGGCTGAAGAAGTGGACAAGCTGATGCTGCCGTTGAACTGAACAGTCGGACGGCCGGTCAAGCTAGGATGGGGAAAACATAGGGCCGCGAATTGTATCGACTTGCGGTGTTAGCGTTGCTCTTAGTGAACTTGCCTGCAAACGCATGTCCGCTCGATGAAGCTGTCGCTCCTTGTATCTGCGAGGTGCATCTTGCATGAACTGCAGTTAGTCAGACAAAGCAAGAAGCCGCCCCTAGGAGGCGGCTCTGTTTTCTTTCATCATAAACGGCTATCGGAGCGTAAAGCTCACGGCTAGCTTTCATCATCCCCAACTGGCCTGATGGATAGGTGAAGGTGCGCAGAAATTATTTGAGGCTCGTCCAAGGGGTCCTCGCGCGGATCTTCTTGCGGTAGCTTTTCTCTATGCTCATAAATGGTAGGCGCTCAGTTCATTCTCTTTTATGGGAATGGAAGCACCGACAGTCCGGCTGCGATTGCCTTCGCCAGACATTTGTCAGCTTGAAGATCGCATCGGTTCGGACAGGCAGATGACCTGCTAACATCGCCGCCGAGTTTCTTGCTCGCGGCAGATCGCTAGCGAAAATCGCTTGCACAGCACTCGCTGCCGCACGGCAAGGTGCGGAGTGGGGCGGTTCATGCGTTACTCCAGCCGCTGCATAACGGGCAAGCCAGTCAAGAAAAGCGGCTCGGGACAGGCGACCTTGTCGATCGCAATCCGGCTTCCCATGTCGCACTAAAAAGATATCAGAGCGGTTCATCCGTTCAGTTTAACATATGCACAAAGCCGCATTAGCCCCCTTTGTGGTGAATTAGAACCGTGCGACTTCCGCTCCGGGTCAAACTCGGAAGAACGCCAGCTGAGCAAATCTCTTCCGGGTTATCATCGGAAGCAGACATCTCTCGATGCAGTCGGTACATCTCAAAGGGGCCAACAACGGACCTTGCACGCTGATTGTCGGCTTCCTTCAGACCCGCGCCCCATATCACAAACCCCGCCGCACGCCGCCGCGGGTTCGTGAGTCAGTGCACGATCATGCCTGTGAAGACATAAGCCTGCAGCATCACCAGCACGCCGACCAGACAGGCCAGCACGATCGAGTGCCCGAATACGAAGCGCAGTATCGTGCCTTCGTGGCCGAACCAGTTGGTCGCGGTCGAGGCGACCACAATCGACTGGGCGTCGATCATCTTGCCCATGACACCACCCGATGAGTTGGCGGCGGCCATGAGGATGGGCGAGATGCCCAGTTGCTCCGACGTGATCTTCTGCAGGTTTCCGAACAGAATGTTCGACGCCGTGTCGGAGCCGGTCAGCGCGACGCCTAGCCAACCCAGCAGCGTGCCAAAGAAAGGATAAAGCACCCCCGTCGCCGCGAAGGCGAGGCCGAGCGTCGCATCGATGCCGGAGAGCCTCGTCAAGGTGCCGATCGCAAGCATCGCCGAGATGGTGATGAGTGAGTAGGCGCAGACCTTGATGGTCCGGCCGTAGGCGGTGATCAGGCCCATGGGCGAAAATCCCATGATCAGGCCCGAGATAATCGCGGCAATCAGCATCCCAGACCCGGTATACGAAAGCCACGTGAAGCCGAACACGGCGCCTTCCGGCGTCGGTTTCGCCACGATCGGCGCGACCTTGTTGATCATGCTGTGTAGACCGGGAACCGCGTAGTTCCATGTCGCCCACGGGTTCACGTGGCTCTTGAACCAGTTTGTGCCCCACAGCAGCAGGACAGCGCACACGATTATCCAAGGCAGGAGCGACATCCAGACCTGGGCAGTGGTCGGCTTGACTGAAGCAGCGACCGGCACCGGCCGGCCGATGGCGGAGTTGTCACGACTGCGGAGCGCCGGCGATGTCCAGAGTTCCTTGGGCGACCACACTTTCAGGAAGAGCAGGAGGCACGCCATCGAAATCAGCGACGCGCCGATATCGACGATCCATGGATTGATGAAGTTCGAGATCAGGAATTGCGGCACGGCGAACGAGACACCGGTGACCAGAATTGCTGGCCAGACATCCTTCATGCCCTTCCAGCCTGCGAACGCCCAGATCAGCCAAAACGGCACGATCAGCGAGAAGAACGGCAATTGTCGTCCAACCATCGCACCGAGCAAAAACGGATCGAAGCCGGTAACGCTAGCCAGGCCCGCGATGGGCGTGCCGAGCGCGCCAAAAGCAACCGGCGCCGTGTTGGCGATCAGCGACAGGCCAGAAGCCGCGAGCGGCGAGAAGCCAAGCCCGATCAGGATCGCGCCGGTCACGGCAACAGGCGTGCCAAAGCCCGACGCGCCTTCGAAGAAGGCGCCGAAGGAGAAGGCAATCAGAAGGAGTTGCAGCCTACGATCTTTGGTGACGCCTCCGATTGTATTCTGCAGCGTCTCGAACACTCCTTTCTCCACCGTCAGTCGGTAGAGGAAGATCACGTTCAGCACGATCCAGCCGATCGGAAAAAACCCAGTCACTGCGCCAAGCAAAGTGGCGCGCAGCGTCATGCCAGCCGGCATTGTGAAGATCACGACGGCGACCACATTGGCGACGACGAGCGCGATAAGGGCCGCGATGTGTGCCTTAACTCTGTTGGAGGCGATCAGAAGGAGCAGCGTTACGACCGGTAGCGCGGCGGCGATGGTTGAAAGTGTTTTGCTGCTTAAGGGGTCATAGACCTGGTCCCACATTCCAACCTCCTGGATGTGGCCGGCGTCCGCCGGCGACGTCCCCTGTGTCACTCTAGCAGAAATTCGAGCCATCGCTCCCGTCTGAAACGGGACAGCCGCGCCGATTCTTGAGGTGTCTGCCTGTAGGAATGTACGGACTTGCGAGACATCCTTTCTCTTGAGCTAAGGCAGGAAGGATGATCGGGATGCACAAGTTCAGGCGCGATGTGGACCATAAGCTGCGGGTGCTCCGACACGCTGACAAGATTGGCGATGTCGGCAAGGCTTGCCGATATTTCGGCGTTGGGCGGGCCAGCTTCTATCGCTGGCGAACTGCCTATCGGCAGCATGGCCTGGCGGGCCTCGAAAACCGCAAGACAGCTCCGAAGAATCCTGCCAACCGAACGGCTCCAGAGATCGTCGAGAAGGTGCTGTATCTGCGGAAAACCTACCGCCTGGGGCCAATACGCATCGTCTGGTATCTGGCGCGCTATCACGCCATCACCATCTCCGATGCAGGCGTGTATCGCATTCTCAGGCGTCATGGCCTCAGCCGGTTGCCCGGCGGCACGCGTGTCCGCAAGATCCACACCCAGCGATATCAGAAACAGGTGCCGGGTCACCAGATCCAGGTCGACGTCAAGTTCTTGAAATTCGAGGGCAAAGACGGAAAGCCCGTGAAGCGCTACCAGTACACGGCTATCGACGATGCCACGCGCATTCGCGCCTTGAAAATCTACGATCGGCACAATCAGTCAAACGCGATCGACTTCATCAATACCATCATCAACAAATTCCCGTTCCGTATCCGCGAGGTGCGAACGGACGATGGCCATGAATTCCAGGCCCAATTCCACTGGCATGTCGAAGACATGGGCATTCGCCATGCCTACATCAAACCAGCTTCGCCTCAGCTGAACGGCAAGGTCGAGCGGTCGCATCGCACTGATCAGCAGGAGTTCTATCAGCTCCTGACATACACCGACGATGTGGACCTTCGAGCAAGGCTCTCCGAATGGGAGCAGTTCTACAACCTCTCCCGACCTCACGGTGCATTCAACGGAAAGGCACCTTACGAGGTTCTCCGTGAACGACTATAATCGACCAGCGGATGTCTCATAAGTGCGCCGTCATTACAGTCTGCCTGGGGTCTGCTTGACCTCCGATAACGCCGGATAGCAGACATTGTAGAAGGTCGTTTCTGGGTCATTCGCGTCGATTTTGCCATACCACGATATGTCGGCTATCCGGCTCATCTCGGACCTGCCAGTTCGACGTTGCGAACCTCCGAATAGGCGTGGTTCAAGCTCTCGAACCGGAGCCTCGAATCATGCGATTGCGACGAAGTGTGACAAACTCGCCGCAAACTACTTCGCCTAATCACTCAAGCGTGCAGACTACATACTCTATTACAAGCCCAACATCCCGGTGGGACGCTGGCGTCCCGTAGGCTCGCGCAGCCGGGTTCTCGGTCCCTTGCCTTTCCGCACAAACCAAACGGTTTTACCGTGTCGGTTCGTCTCGCGTTGCAGGTGTGGCGGGCGGGGGCGGGGCACGTCCGCCATTAAAGGACGATATCGGCCACGGGCTCAACCTGGGAATCAGGCTTTTCCCCTTCAGGCGCCGGCACCAGGCTGATGAAAATAGACCCGTCCCGCCGGATCTCGACGCCTTGCGCGCCAAGCGCTGCGCGGACGCATCGTGCAACGTCAGCTTGGGTTACGCGGGCAGGCGTCCTGCTCATCGCGCCTCCGGCATGGCGTCATGGATGACGCCACCGAGCAGCCGGCCGGCTTTGGCCTTGCCGATGTGACGAACGGCGGGGCCATCCGGGAAGCGGAAGTGCCCTCCGTCCCCCTCGACTTCGCTAACGGAGACCCATCCGCCGTTCTGCTTGTGGAAGTACGCGACACCGGCTTCTTTGCACTGATCGCGGATGTCTCGAAACCATTGCGGGTTCGCCGGCCGCGCGCCGGTGCCGGATTCGCCGCTGGTGATGACCCCGCTATCATACCAATTCTCGTCCTGCCCACCCCATATTAAGTTCGCGGCGGCGTTGTTGCCCGGATCGTCATCCCGGTGGCGTCCCCGTACGTCAGTTGTTGGTGCTGGGCCGATAAATGTCTCCAAGATCAAGCGGTGGCGATGACGCGGGCGCCGATAGCGAGCTCGCGTAGAACGACGCGGAAATAGGCCGGCGTCGAAATCCCGCCGACCGCGACGAATACGCTGCGCGACGAGATCCGGAACGCCGACACGTTCTGCGAGCCCAAGCCGAGACCCGGCTGATACGGCATCGGGCCGTTCGGCGTCGGCTGAGTGGCCGGCCCTCCCTTGGGCGATGCCGGCGGGGGCCTTCCTCGGTCGGCTGCGGTCAGGCTTCTTCATCATCGTCCTCATAGGCTTGGGGTGAAACGGTGTGGATGCGCGGCGCGCGCTTGATCGGCTCGGCGTCGATGACATCGCCATCGGTGATGATGATCGGCTTCGGAGCCTGTGCGGCTGCGCGCTGCTGCGGCCGGATCGCGCTCGGTTCTGCGGTGTCGTGCTCGATGATCTTCGGCTCCGGAATCCGCGGGCGGATTGCGTTGCCAGAGATTTGCTGCGCGAGCAGCCGGATCGGACTGTCTGCCCAAACGTCGTGTTCGACTCACATGCGCGAGGATCGGGCGGGACGTGCTCGTGGAATTTTGCATAGACCGGCTTCTCGGCGCCGGCCGGCATGAATATCTTCACCGCTTCATGCGTGTAACCAACGGCGCGCTCGAACATGCTGTGCTCGACGCGATCGTTCGCCGCTTCAGACCCGGCACGACTCGAAAAACTCCGGGTGGCTGATCTTCCACATCCAGATCGTGCTGATCGCCACGTCGAACGCCGCGGCGAGCTCCGCGACTGTTGCACCCTTTGCGCACAAGGCTTTTGCGGCTTGCGGGTGGATGTCAGGATTATAGGTCGGCGGGCGGCCGCCCTTCTTGGGCTGCTTGCCTACGGTCTTGGTTTTTAGAGTGGCCCGCTTCTTCGCCATGCATCGATGCGTAACCGCTTCGCGTGGCGTGCGTAACCAAGGGGGTGTATGTGAAACCTTCAATGGTTACACATTGAGGCTTTTGCATACGGGCAGGCTGTGCGTAACCATGTCTTGTAGGGTCGGGACCCATAAAGCGATTCCTTCTGCGCTGAATTTGTGATTCACGGTCTCCGACAGGAGGCCCCTCATAAGTCGCGATTACTTTTGGCTAACGAAGGATCAGTTCGCTCGGCTTGAGCCGCTTCTGCCTAACGATACGCGCGGCAAGCCACGGGTCGATGATCGGCGGGTCATCAGTGGCATCATCCAGGTGCTGAAGTCCGGTGGGCGCTGGATCGATGCGCCGGAGGTCTATGGTCCGCGCAAAACACTCTACAATCGCTTCGTCCGCTGGGCAGCGAAGGGCGTATGGGTAGACATATTCCACGCACTCGCAACGGCCGGCGGCCCTCCTGCGCAGGTCCTGATCATAGCTCGGCCGTGCAGGCGCATCGATGCGCATCTGCGGCAGGGGGGAACGATCACGCGCCTCGGCCGATCGCGCGCGGACCACTCCTGCTCTGACCGACGCCGGTGTCGTCCCCTCGCGTGCTGACGCGCACCGTCCCGCTGCCAATCCTGCACGGCGACAGGGTTTGACAGCGACGCCATCCGCCGACGTCGAGGGAAAGGGTGCGAGCCGAACTCCCGCCCGGCGAACCGACGCTCGGAAGAATTGCTTCCACGAGCTTAGTCGGCCGCGAAAAGAATGCGAAGCCGCTGCCATTCCCCAAGATTCGCGCACACCAAGACCTCATCGATGAAACCCATTTTCAATCCGGGCATGACGCGAGCGAGCTTGGTCTCATCCCCGCACTTAGGACAAGACGGGCGGTCATTCGTCGGACGGTTAGACATCGCAGGGAACCCGGCCTAACTATAGTGATCTTTTCGGGCAAAAGTGCATCGACTGCTTAGTCGGCTTTAGTGTTGAGCGCTGGTGCCCTGATGACTTTTTGCGGCGCAGCCGCTTGATAAAGGACCGCCTCCACGCGAGAATTGGCGAGGGGGACGTCCATGAAACACGTGCTTTTGCTATACGCCGTGGTTACGTTTGCCGCAGACGCGTACGGTGCCTGCGGAACTCAAGGTGGCCCTGGCTACCGGAAGCCAGACGGCAAGTGTGTGAGCTGGGCTGAGCTAGGCCGTGCCTGTGGCAATCCGCCGACCACACGTTGCACGGCCGAAGTGACGAATCCGAATGCTCCTGCAGCTGCTGAAAAGGGCCAGGCGATCCAGTCCTTCATGTCGAATGCTCATCAGGGTAGCTGAAGCGCAACAAACACCGTCCGTGAAGTCAAACGTCGGAAACCCGCAGCCGTCTGAGGCAGAAAGGGGGCCGGAAGCAACTGTCAGCGCGCCGAGCGTAGTGCAAAAGTCCGAGGTGCAGGCTGCATCTACGACAAAATTTCGAGGCCTTTTCATCGGCATGACTCGGAGCGATGTCGAGAATCTTGGCAACGACTTTCTTGTAAAATTTGAAAAAGCGGACCCGACTGCAAATCCATGTAACGGCTCAAAAGAGGCGTCCTGCCAGATAGCAAACTCTATGAGCCTAATTAAGCGATCGCATAAGGCAACCATCACCTCAAAAGCCAATAACAGAGAATGCGCTAAGGTCACTTTTGATAAGGAAGGAAGGGTCGATCAGATGACGTTTGACCTGAGCCCCTGACCTTCCTCCAAAAATGGGTAGAATCCGTCACCTTGAGGGAGACGGAGATGAAGCAGTCGAGGTTCACGGAAGAGCGGATCATTGCGGTCCTGCGGGAGCACGAGGCCGGATCGAAGACCGGGGATGTTTGCCGCAAGCACGGGATCAGCAGCGCGACGTTCTACAAATGGAAGGCCAAGTACGGCGGGCTCGAAGTGTCCGAAGCTCGCCGGTTGAAGGTTTTGACCGATGAGAATGCCAAGCTGAAGAAGCTGCTGGCCGAGGCGATGCTCGACAACGCCATGTTGAAGGACCTCAATTCAAAAAAATGGTGACGCCCGTCGCGAAGCGACAAGCGGTGGCTCACCTTTGTTCAAGTTTTGAGGTCAGTCAGCGGCGGGCGTGTGAAGTGATTGGGGCTGATCGGTCCTCGATGCGTTATCTCAGCCTTCGACCCGACGACGCAGCCATTCGCCTCAGGCTGCGTGAGTTGGCGTCGGTACGCCTGCGCTTTGGCTATCGCCGTCTGCTTCTCATGATCCGCAGCGAAGGCGTGCTGATCAACCACAAGAAGCTGAGGCGGCTGTATGCGGAAGAGCGGCTGCAGGTTCGCCGGCGAGGTGGACGTAAAAGAGCTCTGGGAACAAGGGCTCCGATGGCGTTGCCGCAGGGACCGAACCAGCGCTGGTCACTGGATTTCGTCAGCGACACGCTGACCGATAGTCGACGCTTCCGTATCTTGGCCGTCGTGGATGACTTCACCCGGGAATGCATCGCACTGGTCCCCGACACGTCATTGTCGGGGGCCCGGGTGGGTCGTGAGCTCGATGCCGTGATCGCTCGACGAGGTCGCCCAATGATGATCGTCAGCGACAACGGAACCGAGCTCACCAGCATGGCCATTCTGCGCTGGTCGCAGCTCACCCGGATCGAGTGGCACTACATCGCACCGGGCAAGCCGCAGCAGGATGCCTTCGTGGAAAGCTTCAATGGAAGACTGCGCGATGAGTTGTTGAACGAGACCTTGTTCTCGTCACTAGACCACGTTCGCGAACTGCTTGCGGAATGGCAGGATGACTACAACACCGTTCGCCCGCACAGCGGGATCGGCAACCAACCGCCATCCACCTATGCCAGGCTAACAGCGTCCGCAATGCAACAGGACGGGACGCTGCGCTGTGTCGAGGGCTCCGCGCCCCATCCTGTTGCATCACCGAGCCGCACAGGCTCAAATGAGAAAAGGATTCCGCCCATCGCTGGATGAACTTCGGGGCTCAGGTCACCAGAATAACGGCAGCGGCCCGAAAGCCAGCATCAGTGGCGGAGTCCAGTCAAAAGGAATGCGTTTCCATTCTTGCTGCGTCTTGGCGAACAGCGCATCACAGCGAGAGGGATTCAAAGCATAGTGCATGCAGGTTGCGAGCACCGCTCGTGGATAACATCTCCGTTCGTCGAAGTGATGCCAGATCGCATAGCCAAATGTTGCGACTATCCAAAGGGCCGTGCAAACAATACCAACCCGCATCCACCCGCCCATAAACGGCTCCCTTGCGCAGCTTACTGCTCCGAATTAGCCTGTTTAAGACTTAACTCAAAGCATGAGGGACTATGACTGAACGCGCCACATCTTTCGTAGAGACATGGGTTTCGGAGAACATCAGCGCCGAACAAGGTTTTCAGCTCGAAGGCGACGTTACTCTAGCGCGAAACTACGCGGAGCAGTGTCTCGCGGCCGCTAAAGCAAGTGGCATTCCCGAATTTGAAATCGACGATGAATTCGAGGACCTGTCGAGTTTTATGGCTTTCGGAATTGAAGAAGCCAACAACCGCGAGATGAATCGGCAGATCGATAACGACCAAAGCTAAATGCCCCGAGGAAGGCGAGAAGCGTCCGCCATTATCCCCACCTCCCGAGCAGGGTGCTGGGTCTCAAGCGTCTAAAAGATACTGCCTGCTCCCCAGCGTCCTGCCGATGGGGTCAGGAACGAACCCTCCAACCATGGCGTCTTTGGACGCTCGCCTGCCATTTTGGGAGACGCTCTGCGTGGTCGTAGCGGTTGTGGCAGTGTCCGCGCACGCGGCGCATATGGTCCTTAAGCGCTTTTCTTGGTGCCGAGCTTCTTGCGTAGGTTTTGCGCTCGCTTCTTGCCGAGTGCAACGGCGCCGGGGTCTTTATCCATAGCGAAATTCTACCATGCTCTCAAATGGCAAATGCTCTGCATGGCAGCTCGAAACTACAGATTATCCGTCGTGCCCAGAGGCGATGACTTGTCTTCGTTCCGCAGCTCCTTCACGGCCTGACGACATAAGTCTTTGTCCTTGCGTTCAGGACAGCCGGCTCGCTCCCACAATTCAAAGGCGCGGCGGATGATCTCGTGTTCGGTAGGGTAGGACATTCAACGCCCTATTAACTCATATGCATGCTTTCGGGGCCTGCTGCGGCTCTCTCGACGCTTTGGAGATGGGCGCGTGCGCCCGCTCGATCTCGATGAAGGTCTCGCAATCCACTCGCCAATTGGCGAAGGTCGTTCCTCGCTGCGCCGATGGGAAGTCTACGCGCCCGCCGAAGCGCATCGGCCGCATGCAGTATTATCGGGGACTTGAATGCGTCGGTCATCTCGGCGGCCGTAATTCGGAAGACGCGAGCCACCCGTCCAAGCGCGAAGTGGCTTCTGCTTGAATGGCTCGATGCAAAAGCATATCGCGAGCCGTGCGGGGAGGGGTTTTTGCGGCCTCGTCTCTGAGGCACTGGGCCTGTTCGCTGAGGCGCTCCTGAAGGGTCTTATCGTCTTTGGTGCGTAGGCGATGCTTCATGACGCTGTTCCATCCCGTTAGAGGAAGGCGGGGAGCGAAATTTGGCGTTCTCGTCACTGATAAAGCCGCGGGACCGCGGGGAATTAAATGTGCGCTTCAAATCGCGGATTGGCGAATCTTTTTTTCACAAGGGGAGAAGAATTTTTTTACGTCGGCGCCAAACTAGGCCTATCCCGGTCGCTATTGCCCTTCGGGTGATTTAGTCTTCGACTCGAAAGACTTCAGAGTGTCCGACGGATTGGACTTTTCTTTATTGCGCAACTCTTCCTCGGCCTGGTGGTAGAACTTTTCGGCGCTCCCTTGCGGCATCCCGGCCTGCTCCCACAGCTCATAGGCCCGCTTCATTACCTTTAATCTGTCCGGCTCTTCCATCGTGGCTACCCTCCGTCTCTATTCCCGCCTCAGCCTCCGCCCGATTTCCTGCGCCATCTTTGTCCAGTCGTCCGCAAGGCGGAGCCACGATACCTTGTCGAAAGAACTTAGAGATTTCTCCGCCTGTTGCCGGCATCCATGGAGGCTAGGGTAGTCCTGATTCCGTCCCGGCGCTGTTGGAAGAAAGAAGGAGGGCTATCGCCGAAAGGAGTAGTTATGGCTGGGAATGAAGCGAGCCCCAGCGAGCCAAGTCGGGTTCGGGAACGCGGGGTTGGGGGTCCCGTTCCGGCTGATTAATGCGCCGGAAAGAGGAGAGTTCCTCTGTAAAATGAAAGCTCACCGCGGGGCAGGGGCGGGCCCAGGTCTCCACTTCGTGCGCGGCGGTGTGCGTGTAGCGCTCTGCGGACGATAGCTCGCGTCTCTTTGCGAAACGGCCTATACTAAGGAACGTGAGGTTCTGAGTGAGCTCTTCTGGAGGCTCGTCATGAAATCACACATTATTCCCTTCGAAAATCGTTGGACCAACGGTGAGCACGCCTGGCACTGGCATTGCGAACTTGAGCGATTGGGGGTGCCCAACGTCAGGACGATGTTCTGCGAGCACGAGACTCTATCATGGCGATGTGTCTGCAGTAGTCTTCGATGTTCCCTCCGGATTTGTACGCGACTGGCTGGCCTTCCATGACCGGCGCGCGGCCCGCCAACAGCTTCTGTGGCGCGCGAGCGTCATTGGGTTAGGTCTAGTTGCCGCGTCCGGCGTGGTGCTCGGGGCGCTAAAATAGTCTCGGGCAGAACTGGGGCGGCGAACATTGGGGCGCGGTCGAGTGGAGCGGGAAGCGGCAGGCGTGGTGCATCGAGGACGCCGAGGGCCGCTGTCTTTCGCACCATTCGCATGTTCACGGCGAGGACAAGGACAGAGCCGGTGCGGTCGCGCTCGCCGAGGCGATGATCCGCGACGGTCGAATGCCCACACCGCAACAGGCAAGGCAGGCGCGCGCCGAACGCTTGAAGCGGGACCGTGAGCGCAGAGCCAAACAGCCCGGCGAGATCAAGCGACGAGCGGCGCAGGCCGAGCGTGATCGGTTGCACCGTGCATATTGGGACGCAGATGCCATTGAGCGACAGGCTGAGAATGCCGACCCGCTTTACGAGGTGTTGGCAGATGCCCTCGACTTCAACGATCCAGATTTGTGGAAGAGCAATTCGTTTGCCCGATTGCGCGATCGACTGATCCCATGCGTAAAGGCGGCTATTGCTGAACTGGAAAGCGAACTCTCTCAGTACAGGACTGATCGCCACAGGCGGCTCAAGCGCGCTCAGGAAATTCTCGCACTTTTGCAGCCCGAGGACTGCGTTGCCGGTCTTGAAAGCATGAAGCAGCGCCGATTGCGCTTGGTCGGCCACCGGGACGATGGTGAGGCATCGCCGTGAGCAATAGAGCGACCAGACGCGCCGATTTGGCGGACTTCAGGCGCGAAGCGCACCGCGAGCATCTGCTGACCTACATGATTGACGCCACCGACAATGCCGCGCTCGACCGTATTCCGCTGTTGCGCCGCGCGGTTGATTACTGGCGCGGCAACATCCCGCAGCGGAAGCCTATTTGCCCTGGATGTCGCGCCAGCTTTGCAAACGATGCGACCGCCGCAGCGTTTCTGTTTGCCACGACAGCGGTCGCGCCGACCAGCGCCAGCGTGACGGCGTACTGTGCAAAATGCTGGACGACGTTGTCGGCAAGCGAGGTTGATGCCATCTCGACGCGGGTTCTCAGGGCGCTATTGCCGAATGGCCATCTGGAGGCGCGACCATGAAGCCGCATCGCCCATCGATGTTTGCCGATGCGGTGCCGGTCGGCCCCGGTCACCGCCTGCCGATGACGCTGCTGCGTTTGACCGCCCGCGATCATTTCCTGCGAGCGGCTGCGGAAATTCACTGCATTGGAATGAGCGATCGTGCAGCAGCGGAATGGTTGCACCAGCGGCTCGCGAGATACTCCGAATGCGCATGGCGGCGCGATCGGAATGAGGAAACGTGTCCGCCAAGGCATGCCGGACGCATCGACGGGTTGCTGTGGTGCGTGCTGAAATGCTCCGACCGCGTGGTGAGTGAGCGGACCATCAGGCGCGTGCTGTCGTCGGTCTATTCATGGCCAAGCCCTTGAGGTTTGATGGCCCGATCATCACCGACGATGGAGGCGATCCACATGGACTGGCGCGAGCAAATGCTCAACATAGCGCAGGAAGCAACAGGTTTCACACCGGCACCGATGGTCACGATCCCCGCGCCGACGCCGCTGCCTGCTGCCTTTCCCAACTCGCCGCAGTTCGACGTGATCGAATTGCCGCCGCCCGGTGCCGCTGAAAAGCTGCGGCGTCTGCGCGATCGCAGTAGCGAGAAGCACGCTGCCATGATCCCGCACAGTGAGCTTCAAGAGGCAACTGCCGAACGCACGCGCGCCGAGCAGCACCTTCGACGGTTGCAGGGGCATCCGCAGGACCACGGCTTCGGCTTGCCGCTTGCGCATGCCAGTTGCGTCATAGCCGAGAAAGAGGTCACGTGGACCCGCGACGCCGCGCGCAGGCTGCTGGAGCGCAGCGAAAAGTTGGCGGCGGGATGGCAGGCGGCAGCGCAGCCGTTGACGGCTTGCGAGACTTGGCTTCGCCACGGCTTGCCGTCCGGCGTGCTGTTGAAGGACCATGAAACCGAGGTGCCGAAGCTGGCCAAGGGCGAAGATCATCTGCTTGATGCCGTCGAGAACCGGCGCAGGCGTGTTCGCGAAATCAAGGCGTCGATCCACGCCCTCCAGAGTGCCCCTTACCCGGAAAGCGACGCACGAGCGAAGATGCTAACGGAGATAGAAATGTTGGCGACCTTGGGCGCACCTGATGTCGCTAACTTGATCGAACACCCGACCTCCCGATCATCTGGCCGAAGCAGCAAGTCAGGGGCACGGTCTACAATGCGTCGCCGGGAATGATTTGCTCCACGGAGTGCGATGCAGCAATCCCTTTGCTAGTTTGGTTGCACAAGGACGCGCTGATCGCCGCCCTCGAACGCGAGATCAGCGCGCAGGCTGATAACGCCAGCGCATTGACCGGCGCTGACCGTGAAGTTCGCATTGCCGAAGCTGAGGCGGATTTGCTTGCCACGCAGCGGGATATTTGCGCGTTGATCTGGCGCGGACAGGCGGACGGGCTTCCGCTGGAATTCCCTGCCGACATCTCGCCGCTCGCACTGCTTGCTGTGCGGCTGGTCACGACACCGCGCGCAGGGCTGCCGGAAACAACGCCGGGGAATGCTTTCGACATCATCGGCGGGCGATGAAACCGAACTCGCGTTCGCGGGGCGGAAGGGCGGGGTGTTCGTGTTGTTGGCAGCACCTCGCCGGACCTCAACGGGAGTGAATGAAAGTGCGCACCATTCAGCGCAAGCCGATCAAGCCTGAGTACGCCACATGGGTTGCGATCCAGAAGCGCGGCCCGATCTGCCGCAGGTGGCGGTGCTACGCGAACTTCCGCAAGGGTGTTCACCTGAAACCATCGTGGCGGCATTTCCTGATCCGCGACGACACCGCCGCCGAGTTTTCGCCGACCAACACCAGATGCGTCCGGCGCGGTATCGAAGCCCGCGAGGGAGTGCACGGGCAAGATGATGCCGATGCGCTGGCGCGCGCCCGATGGCCGACGACAGGCCGTTATAGTCCGCTTGTTCAACTCGTTGACGTTAACGGCCAGTTCGAAGGGTGCCGGAACGGCATGATCCAGATCAATGCTGCCGCTCGACTGCCGCCAACGATGGCGCATGGCAAGACAGCTTTTCACCATCGAAGTGGTCGCGATTGCGGTTATCGTTCTCAGCTTGGCTGTACTCGCCTTCGTCGGGTTTTCCATTTGGGCAGAACCCTGAAGGCCGCCGCGCGCCAAAGTAGCGCCACTCCTCCTCGCGCTCCCTTGGGCTCGCCGGGTTCTTCGACTTGAGCCACGTCCTCCATGGCCCGAAGGCGTAGCGCGCGTTGACCGTAACCACGGCGCGCCTCCTTTGACATATATCAATTGGGTGTCTGATGAAGAATATAATGGTAATTGGTGCCGTAGTACTTCTCTCCGCACCGGTCGCGATGGCAAAGGAACGGTCAATTGGGGTCTGTGCGGCCGACATCAAGGCAAAATGTGCTGAAGTTAAACCCGGCGGGGGCCGCATTAAAGACTGCGTGAAAACACACGTCGCAGAATTTTCCGACGCGTGTAAAGCGAGGCTTGCGCGGGTCGTCGAGATCAGCAAGTCTTGCATGACTGATGTAAAGGAAAGTTGCCCTGGCAAGGAACGAAGTTGTATCCTGAAAAGTATCGGCAACGTCAAAGACCAATGCACGGAGGCGCTTGGGCAGTCAGTGGCCGGAACAAAATAGAAGTCCACACGAGCGCGCGCCCCAGATCAAACCTCCCGTTCATCTACGTGAACGGCTGCTCCATCATTCTTTCGGTTCTTTGCATAGACCAACGCCGTCGCGCCGCTCAATACGGTGGGCAAACCCAGTTGCCGTAGGCGTCGCATCCGCAGCACCGCAGCGCATCATGCTCAGCTCGCGCCCGGCCTCAGTGTTGCGCACCACCGGGGCCGGATAATCGGGAAACACGCCCGGCATCGGCGCGAGGTTGCCGACATAGCGGTTGACGACGCGGAACAGCGCGATGATGCCGCTTGGTTCGTGGTGATCGGATAGAGGTTGCACATGAAATTTCATAGGCTGGAGGGCGTCGTCCCGGGCCGCCGCAAGCCTTGGCGAAGAAGCTCAAAAATCTCCGCCGCCTTCTTATGCGGCTCGGTTCCTTTAGAGTTGAGCTTTATCCCCTGCTCGAGCCATTGATTGGCTTCGGTAGGATCGATGATATTGCGGTCCACGAGATGCATGAACAGATACTGCGAAAGCTGAAGTGCCGTGATAGCAATTCCTTCAATCTCCTCGTCCCTCGTCATTCAACTACTCCATTGCGTTATTTACTGCCCGATGCTGCGGGCGGGGATCGAATGCCTAGCCAAGACATTCCAGAGTGGCAATTAGAGGCAGTTTATTGGCTGAAATCAAACGCTGCAGGACAACGATTAGCTTTCATCACCGCTCGCCGGGCCACCATGTCGACGGCGGATCAATCATACTGATCTTGCTCGCGCGAAGCGCTACCAGATGGCTCCGCTTGTAGGGATAGCCGCGCACCTGAGAGCAGTCCTTGCAGCGCATGTAGCGTTCCAGTTCATGAACCGGCGTGGCCTTCGGTCGCCGCACAATGTCGAGGGCGACGGTCTGATGCGTATTGCAGCCAAGGCACTTCACTTCGAGATAGCCATACCCGGCATTCAGGGCATCGCCCAGCGTGGGCGACGGCTGCGCCGGTCCCTGAAAGCCGAGCATCCGCTTGTTCCAAGCATCGACGGCAAGCCGGTCAGCTTGCCTGCGGGCTTCCTTCGCCAGCTCCGCCGCCGCCCGCACCGATGAACCGTAGATGCGCTCTCTCGATTTCGTGCCCATGCGACCAAGCATTTGCTGGGCCACGATGCCGAGGCAAGCCGCTACAGATTGCGGTGGATGACGTGCCGGGCACAACGGAGGCGACGACGCGGCCAAGGTCTCACCGAAAGGGTCTTTTGATCTAGATCAATCGACATCGCATCTTCCGCCGTTGGATTGCGGCCCTAAGCTTGCTACCGGGAGCACGAGCACATGCGGTTCCTTAGAAGGGTCTTCTGGATTTGCGCTTTCGTTGGAATGCTGCACGTCAGCATTCTTCCAGCACGAAGCCAGGGCGGCGATACGAGCATCCAGACGCCGGGCAGCACGCCTACTCAGCCACCCAACGCCGCGCTCCCGCCGGCTCCAGCGCAACCGGCCCTGACACCGCCCGAGCTCGATGCGCTTGTGGCGCCGGTCGCGTTGTATCCGGATGTGCTGCTTGCGAACGTGCTGATGGCCTCGACGTATCCGCTCGAAGTCGTGCAGGCCGAGCGCTGGACGAACACGAACAAGAACCTCAAGGACGATGCGCTCAAGGCCGCGGCGGAGAAGCAGACGTGGGACGCCAGCGTCAAGGCGCTGGTGGCAGCGCCTGCGGTTATGCAAATGATGAGCGAACGTCTCGATTGGACGCAAAAGCTCGGCGAGGCGTTCCTTGCGCAGGAGCAGGACGTGATGGACGCCGTGCAGCGGATGCGCGCGAGGGCTTACGACAGGGAGAAGCTCGTGACGACCCAGCAGCAGGTCGTGAACGTGAAGCAGGAGCAGAGCCGGCAGGTCATCTCGATCGAACCCGCTATGTCGGACAGCCTTTACGTTCCCTATTATGAACCGCAGGTGGTCTACGGCGATTGGCCATACGCCGACTATCCCGCGTACCCCTATAACTGGGGATATCCCGACTACATCGCCGCCGGTGTAATCGCGACCGGTCTCGCGTTTGGCGGAGCCTACGCGCTCGGGCGGTGGGCGTCCGGCCGATACTGGGGCGGCGGTGGCTACTGGGGCGGCAGCCGCATTAACTGGGCTGGTGGAGGCGTCAACGTCAATCGCGGCGCCCATCTCGAGCACTGGCGGCACGATCCGGCGCATCGGGCAGGCGCGCGGTACAACAACGCGAACCTGCAGCAGAAGTTTGGCGGTGCAAATCGCGGAGGCGCCGGTATCCGCGCGGGCGCCGGCATCGGCGCGGGCGCAGCCGTCGGCGCCGGGATTGCCGCCCGGCACGGGGCGGGGACCGGCGCGAGGAGGGCCAACGTCGCCGATCGCGCGCGACACGGAGGCGGCAATCGCCAGGCCGTGCGCCGGGCAGCGGGGGCCGGGACTGTGGGAGCAGGCAATCGAGCAGCTTCCAGAGCTGGAAATTTCCGGTCTGCTGCGGGCGTGCGTCATGGTGGCGGGGCACGGTTCGCGGGCGGCGGCGGACACCGTGCTGCAGCACTCCGCGGCGGCGGGGGCTTTCGCGGTGGCGGCGGCGGCTTCCGTGGTCGTGGCGGAGGTTTCCGGGGCGGTGGGGGTCGCGGTGGTGGGCGCCGGTCGGACATCATCCTGAAACACGATGTCGTGCTGCTGGGCCGGCTCGACAACGGTCTCGGTTATTATCGCTTCGCCTACAATGGCAGCGAGAAGGCCTATGTCGGGGTGATTGCCCAAGAGGTCAGAGCCGTACGACCCGACGCAGTCGCTGTCGGTCGCGACGGCTATCTTCGGGTGTCCTACGAGCGGCTCGGACTACCTTTCCGATCCTATGACGAGTGGGTCGCATCCGGGGGTCGGCTGCCAAAGCATGCGGGGTCGCCGCGCTGAGAAGCCTTTACCCTAGCATCGGTCGGCGGGTCCCTTGAGGGCATGCATAAATCGCGGGGACCGCGCGACGGCGGGCTTTGAGAATATTTGCGTTTTTTGTTTTTCGTGTTTCCTTTGGCCGATCCGCTTTTCAACTTTTCAAGGCTCGCGACATGCGGCGCATTGATCTGGTTTTAGAAACTATGGGCGCTTGGGCACGGCTAAGCCCGGCGCAGCGCGACAAGTTTTTTGAGGCGTTGGTCTGGCGGCGCTGCGGCTCGACCGGCTTCAGTTCCGGGAATGGCTTCGGAAGCGGCTCCGAACGCATCCGCTCGTCGCGGTTGATCCGACGGCCTTTGCGCTTTCGGACGGTGACGTGGCGGCGCTGCTGAAAACACTGGCCAACGACCAGCGAGCAGCACACCCACAAGGGTCGCAAGATGGGCCGTTGCCTCGATCACTTCCGCAAGGAAGGCGCGAAGCTGGTGCCGCTGCCGAGCGGCGATGACGAGTACGAGAGTGAGGCTTACCGATTGTGGGCGCTTAAGCAGCAGGGCAAGTGATTGCGCATTGGTCGACGCCAGCGGCGGGTTGCGACGGCACGTTGCTGGCGATATGCACGGGACGCGCGCAAGGTGAGCTTTGCGTTCTTCCCTTACTATCCTTCCGAACTCACGATGGTCGCAAGGTTCTCAAATTGGTGCGCCAGCGCTGTCCAACTCCGTGAAATGCCCAAAAGCACAGCGGATCGTCGGGCCGAATTCGCTGGATCATCTCCCAGGGTTTTGTAATTCACCGCATATGCTCTGCATTGTTCAACTGTAGGCATTTAGGCCCTTCCGCCGGGCCATTGGCCCAGCCGTGTTTGACGGCAACATCCTGCTCCCTTTTCAGTGCCGCCGGTCAACTTTTGACGGTGCTGCCAGCGAGGACGGCATCAACGAGATCGCCTGCCGCTGCCCTTGCCACTGCCCTTCGGGCGACCGCCCTTTGGGCCGGGAGGTTTGTCCACCGTGGACAAACCACAAGGTCACGCCGCTGCTGATCGCGTCGGCGTCAGCACCGGCAACTGGCGCTTGGCACGCGCGGCTTCGGAAATGGCGACCGCATCATGCCGCGAGACGATGTCGCGCCAGCGCTCCGACAGCTTGCAGACGCATCGCTTCGGATAACGGTTCGATCAAGCTACGGAAAACAAAACGGAAATTCTCGCGCGAGGTCGGGGTGGCGATCCCAGCAGGATTCGAACCTGCAACCCACGGAGTAGAAATCCGTCAATGGCGCTTGAAAATACAGCCGAATTTACCCCCGTGTCGCCACCTTGTCGCAATCAGGCGGCGGCAATTGCTGCCTCGATTTTCTTCATTGCTTCGCGATCGCCGGCCTTGTCTTCGAACAGGTGGCCATAAAGATCGAACGTGATGGTGATGCTGGAGTGCCCCATGACGACCTGCACCCGTTTGAGAAGTCCAGCCCAAGTAAGCGATAAACAGCGTGGCCGCGACATGTCGGAGCGCATGGAACCCATAGTGTGGCAGGTCGCACTTCTTCTGCACCGGTGCCCAAAACCCGCTTATAGATGTTCTGGAGACTCTCGGGATTGCCGTAGCCGTTCGGGAAGACCAGATCGAGCACCTTGACGGAGCCGCCGCTCGCATCCTTCAAGCCGGTGTCGCGCATCGGGCAGGTCAATTTCCATTCGCGTAGCGTGTTGACCACGACCGGGGCGAGGGGGATATCGCGCGCGCCAGCTTTCGATTTCGGTTTGCCGATCGTTCCCCAGGCGTCGGCCCGCTGTCTGACATGGATGATGCCTTCTTCGAGATCGACGTCTGACCAGGGGAGACCTCGGAGTTCGCTGGCGCGCATTCCGGTGAACATCGCAACGATCAGCAGGGGGCGCCACCGCGGCGTCGCCATGTCCATCAGCTTCTTCATCTGGGCACGCGAGGGATAATCGACGCCTTCGCGCAAGGGTCCTTTCTCCGCTCTGTCGTCGCCCTTGACCTTGACCGGGCCGGCGACGTTCTGGGCGACCAACGCGCGCTTCTGGGCGAAGGTGAGCAAGGTCTTTAATGTGGTGACGATCTTGCGGCGCATCGCGAGCGACCGGCCGCCGGCGCGCAGCTGCCCATCGAAGGCATAAACGGACGGCGTCGTAAGATCCGATAGACGAATTGTCGCTAGGAATGGGTGGATGTGATGTTTGAGATGCTGGCACCGCTGGCGGACCGTGCTCTTTTCGAGGCCGTCGGCTTCACATTCCTCGATCCAGAGTTCGCCGGCGCGCTCGACGGTGACGCTTGAGTTCGCTGGCGTATGGATGCCCTGCTTGATCTCGTGAAGCGCGGTCGTGGCCCAGTCCACGGCCTGCTTTTTGGTGGCGAAGGTCTTTCGGCGCTTGACCTTGGTCTGATCGAAATAGTCGATGACCCATGCCGATTGCGGGACGCCCTTCGATACCCAGGTTCGCTTCCTAATGCTCGCCATGATCGGCTCCCCTGTTTTCCAGATGAAAAACCCAACGATGCCGGTTTGCTTGACATCAGCCGTCAGAGCCCCGCGCAGCGGCCGAAAATAGTCGGTGAGGTTCAGGACGATCGCGCCCTGCGCTACTGGCGGAATTAGGATAGTCGCGCCCACCGCCGCCGACGCGCGGGACGTGATGGTCGAAGGCATCTCGGGCATCCTCGAGACTGCGCCGAACTGGAACAGGCCGTCGTACCAGCCGTCGATACGTCGTCTGAGTTGGCCGAATGGTGCGACTGCGACAACGTTCTCGAGCGAGGAATCGCAACGGCTTCGCGGTCCCATCCATGATGCCGCATGGTGCGACGAACTGGGGCCTGGAATGAACCGCAGGCCACGTGGGACCAGCTGCAGTTCACGCTGCGCACCGGTGCTGATCCTCGCATTACGACGCCGAAACCGTTCCCGTTGCTCCGGGCGCTCGTTGCCCGGGAAGGAAAGGACGTCGCGATCACCCGCGGATCGACCTACGCAAATGCTGCAAACCTTGCTCCCGGCTTCATCGAGGCCATTAAGGCTCGCTATGGCGGGACACGGCTCGGCCGCCAGGAGATCGAGGCCGAGCTGCTGTCAGATACGCCTGGCGCGTTGTGGCAGCTGGATTGGCTCGACCGCGATCGCGTGACGGAAGCGCCTGAACTGCGGCGCATCGTGATCGCAATCGATCCTGCTGTGAGCAATCACGAAGGCAGTGACGAAACGGGCATCATCGTCGCCGGCATTGACCGCGACAACCACGTCTACGTGCTGGAAGATCTGTCCGGAGGCTATGCTCCGCACGAGTGGGCCGCTCGCGCGATCGGCGCCTATCGCCGTCATCAGGCCGATCGCATCATTGCCGAAAAAAATCAGGGCGGCTTGATGGTCGAAGGCACGATCAGGTCACTTGATCGCAACGTGGCCTTTCGCGGTGTCCATGCTGCCCGGGGCAAGATCACACGGGCGGAGCCGATCAGCGCGCTCTATGAGCAACGCCGTGTCCATCATGTTGGCACGTTTCAGGCCCTCGAGGATCAGATGTGCAGCTTCACGTCCGACTTCGATCGAAAGCCTTCGCGCCAAGACGAAGGTATGCGGATCATCGAAGAGTACGCCGCTGACCTACGGGAGATCATCGTGAAGCTCCGAAAACATTGTAATTTCACATGAATGACACCACGCCGAATGGAGAACCCTCGCTAGAGGAGGCTTTGGTTGATATCCGAACTTTGGCCCGCTTCGCTCTAGACAGCGCCGACCCTGTCGTCATCGGCGCGACTTGGAAATGATCTTAACGATCGCGGAAATGGTGTTGCCGCCCAAAAGCGGTCAAAGACACCAGAGCAACTCATGTTGAGCAAGTCCGAAGAGTACAGAGAGAACGCCCGCAACTGCGGTGAACTCGCCGATGCGGCAAAGGATTTGCCGTCAAAGAACCGCTATAAGCGCATGCGGGAGGCTTGGCTCGCCCTTGTCGAAGAGCAGGATTGGCTCGACGGGATGACGTCGGGGAAAAGAGAATAGAGAAAACCGCCGCGAGGCTACGACCTACAAACGAGGTACGGCTATGCAACGTCTCGGCAAGGGTAGAATCGCTCTTTTAGTAGCGCTGACGGTCATGCTTATCTTCTCAACCGTGTGGGGGATCTCAGTCTGGAACGCGAGTTCTGGCGTCGAGATGAGCAAGCTCGGCTGGATCGCGCTTGGCCTGGGGACTTTCTTTTCCCTTCTGATCGGATGCGGGCTAATGGCCCTGATGTTTACAGCAGCCGAAGCGGCCACGACGACGAGGCCGACGCCTTTAGAAAACGAAAACCACCCCCGAAGTAAGGGCCGCGTGGGGCTCGGGGGCAAAGTATGGGCGCCCTCACTTTGCCTTGCTGCCTCGGTGGGCGGCCTTCTGTAATAGAAAACCCCGCCGGAGCGGGGTCTCTACTCATAGCTGGACGGTATTTGAAGGCTAGCGTCGTCGGATGCCGTCACACGGTGATTTCGACCTCGATCTGCTCCACCCTTGCGTGGATTGCGGAGTGGGGACACCCGGCGCAACATTCCCGTGCACACGCGCCAAGCGCTTCCGTGATGATCGTCTTGATGGTTCGGGCACACCGCCCACATTCCGCACTACATCCGAGACACCCATAAACCTGCTTAGCTGAACGTGGCAGGTCGTCTGTTGCGGTCACGGCAGAGCGGACGTCGTGATCGGTCAATACGTTACAGGAACAAACGATCATGAAAACGGAACCCGATTGCGATACGCGATGACGGGCGGATATTGTTAGACCGTCTCGCGAAACGCAAAGGGAAAACCGCCTGTTTCAACCAATTCCAAACTGTCGGCGTCCGATTGGCTGGGGTGCGTAGTATTGGCGGGGACAAACGCCGGACGGTATTTGGTCGGAGCCGTCCCGTTATCTCCAGTTGGAGGCCCGCCATGCCCGGCGGGCCTTTGCAAGGAACTAATTGCTCGAGCCGCGATTATTTAGCCGGAACGGGTCGATTCCTGCCCGCGATCCCCGTACCCGAATAGGCCCGCTGTCGCACCTTCCGGCGGGCCTTTTGGGAGTGTCCATCGCCCCGGAACGCACCCTCGCTCGCTGCGTTGCCAGTGCGGACGGGCCTGCAGCCTCACTCCAAGTGTCAGGGTTCCTGGATGGGTTGCGGGTGTCCCGACCGGACCCGTCGGTGCCCAGACCCGCGCCGGCGGGTTTGTTTACCGGACCAGGGGAATGCGCCTCCTGGCGGGCTTCCCTCAGGCTGCCTGAAAGTCTCCCGGACAAAGCATGGTGGCTTGGGCGTGTTTGCGCCGAGCCCCAGGTCACGCCGCCATTCGCTGCCGGTAATCGGTCTTACGCCTCTTACCCGCCCCGAGTGCCCCGGAGGCTGCACGGATCTCTGGGGCGCCGACGTGGTCCCCGGCAAGGATACGATGCTCCAGCGCCTCCCGAGCGGCAGCTGGTAGTGCCGGCGACGCCAAGTGCACGAGCGCGTTCCAGGACAACAACGAATAGATTTCAGGCCGAGCGCCATAAATTTTCGCAATCTTCATTGCTTGGGCGGCGAGCTTCGCGTCGACGTCGAATTTGCGACGCATCTCACGGCCGAACGCGTAGTTATTTTTGATGGTCGAGCGCAGCGCCAGGAGTCTGAGTCCGAGGTCGATATTCCTCTCGACGCCAGGAACGCGGGTCAGCGAGGCCGGCGTTTTAGGTTCACGCTTGACCCTCGGCATCTTCGCCGGTTTCGGCAGCTTGCTGGGCCCGAGGAGGCGCTCGAGCTCGGCACACAGCAGCACCATGACAGCACTGTGGAGCGGCGCCGCGCCAGTGGCTTTCGCCGCCCGCCTAATCGAGGCCAGATTGATCTTGTCGAATGCTTCCAGCCAAGCGAGCCCCAGATTCGCCCAGCGCGGATGGACGCGGATGACGTCCGAAATCGCTTCGATGATGTCTGCGACAAGAGCGCATTGGTTGCCGTCAGACTCGACCACCGTTCGTAGGGTCAACGTCGCGTGCGGGAGCCCATGCTTGCGGATTAAGCGGTCAACGACATTGACCGCGCAGGTTTCCATTGGCGCTCGCCGGTGTTGTTGGTTGGAAGGAATGAACCTGACGTCGAGATCGTCGAATAGCTTCAACGCAGCGCTCATGTCATCCCCCATAAATCCCCGCCCATCGCAGCCCAGCCGTGGTTACATCCGCCAACAACCGGGCCGCGACGTCGGCCCCATTAAAATCGAAAAATCAGCGGCAGGGCCAGGCTCGCAACCCAAAGTCCCTGCCGCCCTCGGGTGTCACCCCGAGCAGTCCCCACATCGCGAAGGCGGCGACCGGAAAGTCAACTAAGGCTGCAGGCCATCGTTAGTGATCCGTCGTGTTGTGCTCGGGGTTCAACGGCATACCGACGCCGTCGGCGGCCGCGGCGCCAGTGCCGAAGGTGTATTGCGATTGCAGCGCGCCGCTGATCACCCGCGCGAGCGTTTGCCCGTCGATATTGATCGACAGATTGACCGGCGGGGTGACAACAATCTTCTCCGCCGGCTTCCCGGTTTTGCCGGGACTGGTATAGGGTTGCCGGTGATCGCGGGATTGAGCCGGCCGGCGACCAGTACGGGAGCCATTAGGCGGACTGTCGGGGTCATCTGTCAGAGATCCTTTTCACGTTGGCGGCCCAATCAGGCCCTGAAGCTGCAAACCGTGTTCGACGGATCCGACCGCCCATTCCCTCGTGATCTGAGTCGGGACATCGCCCTTTTTTTGAAGCTCGGCCAATCCGAGGCGTGCTTCCTCGAGCATGTAGTCGCCAAAGCCTGTAGTCGGGGGCACCAATTCGGTGACGCCCCACACCAAAGCGTCGACCCGATCAGGCGAATAGCCTGCGCGGTTTAGCTTCGACGCTTCTTTACCCGAGCCCAGTTTGTGGGGCGGCTTCATGTCCCGATAGTTCGGGAAGGCCGAAAGCAGCCATTGAGCTAAATCAAAGTAGGACACTCCCAAATTCAACTTAGGACACTGAGGGTTAAATACGGACAGTACCGAATATACCATCATCGTCGACGGTGTCGGTTGTCGGTTCGGTCATGCCCGCTACACTTGAGCGGAGACGCGCCTTTTCTAGCCGCACTGCAAATCGACTGTTGGAACTACTACTTCTTTGCCATCGCCAGTTGTGAGTACCGCGATGCCCCGAACCCCGAGAGATCTGGCCGATCGGATGGCCGATCGGCGCCACCGTTCCAAGGTCGATGACGGTTTTGTCAGGGAGACCTTCAGCCAGCCAAGAGCTCAAGCCCGGCAAACGGCGCGGGCATTTCTCGATCGCTGGCCGGCCGCGGCGTACATGTCGAAGGTCGAGACTTGGCGGGAGCTACCGGGCGACCGGATTGAGTTCACAATGAAACGGCTGGGGAGCGCGGACTAGGTCCTATCAAACAAACCGGAAAGGAACAATCACAGCGGACCTAGTTGGGTCCGGGAATTGCGGGTTGGGGGATGTCCCGTTCCGGTTGAGTAATGCGCGGGAAAGGGGAGAGTTCCCCGGCAAAATGAAAGCCCACCGCCGGGTGTGGCATTGGTTGACCGCCATCCATTTAGTTCGTGCGTTGCCCGGTTGAGGCGGCCTTAATCCATCTGACGAAGCTCAGTCTCTAGCGTGCGGAGAAGTTCGGTCATTCCTTTGGTCATGCTCGTCAGTAGTGGCGGCTAATAACCGGCGGGTTTGCTCAATTTTCTTGAGCAGCACTTCGCGAACGTTCGTATTGTTCATTAGGGGCACTATTCCGGCGGCTTCAATTCGCTCTTAAGCCGACCTTGGACCTCAGGCGTAAAAAGGGGATCGGAAGCCCCATCGCACTTCGAGCAGATATACGCGCGGCGGCGTGGCCGCTTGCCGCTAAAGACCGTTGCCAATTGGCCTTGGCACTTCGGGCAGGTCAATTGTTCAGTGGTCGGCATGGAATGAGCCTAATCCCGATTTATGACGGCCGCATTAGAAATCGAATTCAGAACTCGCGAGATTCAACTGCCGAGCTGCCTGTCATCGACCCCGTAGCCAGCGTCCGAGTGTCGAGTTCGCGCGATAGCACATCACATGATCCGGTAGCGCGCGAACGCTACGCCACCGCATCCACACATCACGCCGGTTGAGCTGGCAATCCAATCGAGCAATCCGGCATGGCGGCCGGGCACCATGAGTTGCCCCACCTCAAGGACCGCGGCGTAAGCGATCATCACAACCACCAGCCGCCGCAACGGGTGCAGCTGCGGATAAGCAAGGGAAACAGCGACCGTCGCGATCAGGTAAGCTGCGACATGCTCGAGCCGCGCGTTAAACCCAGTGCGGACCATCTCTTGGCCTGGCGTCCATGACGCAACCAGCAGGGCGAGGATGCAGAACCACGCAAATGGCTTCGCCAGGATTGTAATGCGATGTGTCCACATGATTGAAGTCGCGAAGGGCCGGGTTGCTTCACTTCCCCTCCGCCTTAAGCTTAGCTTCGCGCGCTAGCCTGTCGGCTTTGAGGCGTTTGTGATTTTCCTGAAATTCCGGAGTTGCTTGGCCTTCCGCAATTGTCTGCCTCGACAATATCGGATTGAGGGCCCTTCGGTCAGCCTCGTCCTCGACCTGTTGCTGGGCGGTGCGCTTCGGCTTGATCATTTGCTTTTCACCTTCAGCCCTCGTGAGGACTTTGGTAATCCACCCAAATCAGATGGGTGCCTGTAGTGCCGCCAACCCGGCGGGGGTGAGTTTAATCTCGAACCGCGGGTCTCCGCCTCGCTGTTCGATCCACCCATAATTGGTGATTTGGCTGAGCATATGCTCGCTCGCAACGACGGGCAGCTTTGCCGCGATCTTCCAGTCGCCAGATCTTAAGTATTGCATCAGTTGCCGCTGGCCCGAATTGACTCTCGGTTTCGCTATTTTGTCCGTCATATCCCCTTCGCCTTCTGTCCGAGGTCGCTACTTTGCCACCGGCAATTCGGCACCATCCAGCCAGTCCTGCTCTTCCGCTAGAGCACGCCAGGCGGCTTCCATTCTTTTGAACCGGTTGCGGGTCGGCCCGTCCGTTGCTTCGGCGGCGAGTTGCGCGCAATTTTCAGCGTTCTGCCGATATTCAACTGCCGAAATCATTTAGTTTTCCGATCGACACGGGTACCGCGAAATTCTTCCGGACCCTTGATAAGCCTTCGTTTGCGGCTGGACTGGTCGTCGGCGTGGGCCGCGGCATCGTTCAGGCCGTCGATCGCCTTGCCGGCCATTTCCCGGGCACGCTGCTTTTGTGCGTCGCTGTGCCGGCCGGTCGATTTGACCGTCAGGCCGAGCTCGACAAGGCGGCGGATGGCTTCGGAGCGATTGGCCTCGTTGTCTTCAGCCCACTTGTCGACCGCTGCGGTCAGTTCTTCTGGTAAGCGAACGGCACTGACCGGATCCCGTCCTGTCGCCGGCCGGCCGCGTCGTTTTTTCTGGTTTACCTCAATTGACTTTGCCATCAATAAGGTTTACCAAAATAACAAGCCGAGGGGAAGCGCAAACTTCCGCCCCGGCTCTAACCACCAGCAAGGATTAGACCCATGCCGAAGGCTACCCGAAAGAATACCACACCCGCAAAGCGTGCGGCGCCTGATCCCATCGTCAAATTGATCGACGCGGCCGACGAGGTGCTTGACCTGTACATGCGAGCCGAAAGTAATCTCAGTGCGGCGCAAGATCGGCTTCGATCTGCAACCACCGAGCTCGACCGGATCACGAAAGTAGTGGCAAAGGAAAAGCCGACCGCGCGTGCCGGCGCCATGGCTCTAGTCGAATACGCCTTGATCCGCACCGCGCCTCGCGTGATCTCGATCCAGTGCATCCGCCAAGAAGCCAACCTGTATGGCTTGCTATCTCACGCACACGCCGTGCTGAAGGAGAGCGAGCGGGCCGCGTAGGGCACTCCGGATCTCGAGCCCGCCGGTCAGCCGGCGGGCTTCGCTTGCCGCTAAATCTCTACCAGCGGCGATAACCGCGGTGGTATCCGTAACCCCTGTGTGCGTAACCATAGCGGCGGACACCGTAGCCACGATAGCCGTAGCCGTATCGTCGGTAGACGGGCGCCGTGCGAACGCAACCGTTCGGGCCGCAGACCAAGGCAACGCTCTCAACGTTTGAAGCGGTGAAAGGTTGGGCGAGCGGCATTGCCGATGCGCTTCCTGCGGCGGCAAGGCTGCAGAGTGCCGCCAGTCCGACAAGTGCAAATTTAAGCTTCATGGTCTCCTCCTGTGCATTTCGGATCGCCGCACAAAGTAGGAAGTTCAATGTGAACACGGGATGAGCAACCAGGCCTCACTTAAACCAAAGTGGGGCTGCTGGGCCGGAGAAAGCCGGCGGAAGGCTAGGGCGGGGGCGCTACTGCCCGGGTGAGACGGCCACCGGCCTAAGCTGGCGGATCCGTCGCCAGGCGGCCTCGAAGTCCGCGCGCGCATGGTCGAAGCCATTTGCGCCGCCGGATTCGGGGCTAGGCAATGGTTTCCATGGCTGCGGCCCGTGTTTCCGAAAGGCGACGCTGCAGCTCGGCAATCGTCCGCTTCAGATTATTCTGCCTCTCCCATTGCGACTTGGCGAGGGGAGGATACGCGATGTCGGCTTTATCGTGCATCCCGGTGCGGACTTCGGTTGCGGCGATATCCTCGTCGAGCAGCGCCACCACGCGCTTCATGTCAGCAATCATGGTCGCAACTTGGGTGACGGCACGATCGGTTTCTGGCGTGTCAATTCGGTACTGGCGTTTCATTTTGCACCTCATCCTGTCTGAACTTGGCTCGCCCGGATCCTGATGGCGGCCATTGGAGAGGTGTCTCGCAAGGACCTTGCCAACCTGCATGGCCCAACAACTATGATCGGCAGTCATCCCCATCTATGGCGCAACCATGTCGCACGGACTTGCCGCCCTTCCTTGTAACTCATTGAAATAAGAGGGGAACGATTGCGACACCGCGCGACATGGGGCGAGGTCACTGAAATTGCAAAAACTCCTGATTTTATTGGCGATCCCAGCAGAACTAACATACCCAACCAAATCAACGGGTTATTTTGTCAAACTACGCCTCAGGGCTCTGTTGAGCCTAAAGGGCTTTTCCCAGCACTGGCAAACTCAGTCGCGGAGTTCACTGGCGCGGTGGCGCGCTCATGAGCTGGCAAGCCACAGCTTGGGCTGTTGAGCAAACGACCGGGTCGCCGGGCGCGAAGCTGATGTTGTTGACGTTGGCGAACTACGCCGACGACACCGGCTGCTGCTGGCCGTCCCAGGAGGCCTTGGCCCGGGACACCGAGCAATCGCTGGACTCCGTTCAGCGCTATCTCAGGAAGCTCGAAAAACTGAAGTTGATCCGGAAGGTCGCCAGACCCATGGGCCCGGGCCGCTGGGCCAGCCGAACCTACTTTTTGCCGATCACTGTTGCAAAAATATCCAAGCCGCAATCTGCGGCACAGTCCGATGGCGGGACACCCACCGGTAACCCCATTGGGTGTCCCGTTGGGAATCCCGGCGCGACCATGCCGCAGGGCGCCCGCGACCATGCCGCACCAGACCCGGTCACCATGCCGCACCAGCCCCGTGACCATGCCGCACCGGTGCGGCATGAACCTTCACTTAAACCTTCACCTGAACCTTTACTCGAAGCGTCAGGTTCGAGCGGTCCCACCAGAACCGGATCGCCCAGAAGCTCGGCTTCGACGGTTGGGCAATCCTCATGTCGCTGGACGCAGCCGATCTGGATCGGGTCACCCGATTGGAGGAGCGCCGACGGCTTGATGCCAGCGGTCTCGATGTCATGCGGATGCACTACCGCGCAAAACAGCGCGGCGAGGCCGCAGCATGACCCAGGACAAACTCGCAAATCTCAGACGGACCCGTCATGCAGTCTTTGCATCCGATATCCGGTGTTTGGGTGGTGTTGTGACAGTGGTCGCCGACCGCGACCGTTCCGAATGCCAAACCATGTTCCGCGTTTCCCACGTTTCCAGGGGCGGCGACATCGCCTTCCGTTCGGGTCCGATCCACGATGCGGATCAGGCCGATGCGGCTGCCCGTGTGCTCGCTGAGTTCACGGGCGCCGCCCTGCACCCATGACCGCGGCCGAGGACATCGCCGACGACACGGCGCTTTACAGCGCGCAGTTTGCGGTGCAGCCGATCGTCTCGGTCTTGGAAGCGGGTGGCCCGCTCTCGGATTCGGACCGCCGCGCCATCGCGGAAACGCTGCGCGCGCTGGTTCTGGCGCCGACGCCAATGCCAGGGCAACGCAGCGCGGCAACGGTCGCTGGGATGGCACGACATCACGACGAGCTGCGAGAGATGGCGGCCCGGTTCTTTCCCGAGGAAAGCGCGGCTACGGCTGCGGAAGCAATTCATCGTCGCTTGAAGCTGTATCGCCATGGCGCCGACTGGCGTCGTGACCGTGCAGCCGGAGCCGTCGACTACGCCCACACCGTTCGCGGGGCATGCTGGCGTGCGTTGAAGGCTTATAACCGCGTTCTGTCCGCTCGGCGCATCCGGGCAATTTTGGCCACGAGCTCACGAGCTCATGGCCAACGATCCGCTGCATGATCAGGGCGAATCGGATCACTGAAAGGAAATTTGCATATGGGGAACGGTTACAGGGAGTTCGCGGACACCGCGAAACGTGCTGCCGCGACGGCCACATCGCCTGCCATGCGCGAGAGCTACGCCCGCGTCGAGACGATTGCGCGAGCGATGGCCTTTGGCGAGCCGTCGAGCCCTGCGAACGCGGCATACGAAAGGGCTGCGCGTGCGTTTGAAGATCACGATAACGCTGTAGCCGTCCGCAGCGCCGAAATACGCGGCGCACTGGACCGAAACCTCGAAGCAGCGATCCCATCCTTTCAGTCGAGTAACTTCAATTTCAATTCCGTAGCGGATCGGCTGCCGGATTGGATGCGGGCAATCCTCGATCGCCTCGACGACCAGATCGAGGAAGCGCGCGCGCAGAACCATCATTTGATGGATCAAAAACAGGCGCTGATCAAAGAGCGCAGCGAGATTATCGACAAGATCGGGATGTGGACCAAACCGGATATCGCGATGCGCTACGGCATCGACTTGCATGGCGTGCGGGACGAATCTGATGCTGAGGTCATCCGGTGGCGGAAGGGCTTGGCGAAGATCGACGCGAAAATGGCGAAGATAGATGCCAAGCTTCAGACATTGCATCCGCGCATTGCAATGGGCGACCTGCGTGATCGCTGCCGCGGATACGTCCGGCACCTACTAAATCACGGCATCGCGTTTGACCGGCATGATGATGGTCAGCCCGCCAAAAAGACAGCGATCGCCGACATCAATCGCGCCGTGGAGGATACCAGGAAGAAGGTCGCGAATTTGTGGGCTGACCTTCGCGAGTTCCATGCGCGTCCGCGCCGCTCGGCAGACATCAAGGCTGCGGCACGCAAGCTGGTTGAGGCCACCGCGAAGGCTCCGCTGGTTGCGCAGTCTATCGATCATGGCGATCCGATCGAGTGGCCCATCGCAAACATTGCGGCGGAAGTTGTCGGTGGCATTGAACTCGACGGTCGAAAGGTCCCGATCTCCAACTCCGGTGCCGCTGCCTTCGGTGGCACCAACGACGCGCTAGGCATTCTACTTTGGGCCTTTAAGGACCCTATCGTCGCGGCGCTCGATCGCGAGATCGATCTCTATGCCGACGACGCAAACGCATTGAGCGACGAAGATCGCGCCAAGGGCGAGGCCGATCTGTCTTCGAAGATCCTCTCCGTCGAGCGCGAGGAAGAAGCACTTATCCGCATGGCGGAAGATCGTGAGATGGTCATCCCACGTCGTCGCGATGCCGACCCGCGCGCCGTTCTGGGCTTGGCGAGCACCCTGCCTCCGATGATGGAGGTGTTTTGACGTGAGTACACCGAGACGCGACACACTCGGTCCGAACCGAATGCAAATCTCGATAAGTTCGTCGACGCGATCAACGCGCGGTTCAATGCCGCGCGGGGCTATCGTTGATGGGTTTGTCCCGCTGGCGTGCCCCGATGTGGTCTCTGCCTGCATCGGGGGCGGTTCACGCCAGCGGGACAAGGCGCGCCCCACAAAATGCCCGGGTCCTCCCGGCGCTTTAAAACAATACGGGCATACAGTGCGCCCGAAGTCGCTAGCGTCAGCGTATCGAATTGATCGAACAGGGCATGCAACCACGCCATGAAAGAAACTGAACCAGTCTCGCTGAATGCCCTCGCTAAAATCTTGGGACGCTCGAAATCCGGCCTGCATTACCTCGAGAAAGTAGGCCACATCAAACGGAATTCACTAGGAAAATTCGACATCGCCGAGGTTCAGCGCGCGATCGCAAAAAGCGTCGATCGAGCCATTGCGAACCGTCGGAAATTGAATGGATCGCCAGGTGTTCGAACGTCTGTTGTTCGAACAGGCGCGGCAAGCGGTTCGAACACCGACGGCAAGGTGCGCATCGACGGTAAACTCGTGACGATCGAACAGGCTGAAGCTGAACGCGATCGCTGTCGAAAACTGCTCGCAGAGTTCCGAATGAAGTACGAGCTCGCCCGAGCCAAGGCCGGGAACCCGCAATAGGAGACACACACATGGCCAAGATGACGGACAAAGTAGACCTGACCGATTTGTACCCCGCACCGAAGGTCGTGCCGTTCGGCACGGGAACGATCGAGGTGACGGGAATATCGATGCGCAAGGTGGCGGTGTTGCTTGATGAATACCCCGAGCTCGCCCCTCTCTTTTCCGGGGACACAGTCCCGCTCGCGACGCTGCTCGACAAAGCGTCGGACGCCGCGCTGGCGATCTTCGCTCAGGTTATTCCCGAGGAGGAGATGATCAGGGCATTCGATGGTCTGCCATTCGGCCAGCAGGTCGATATTCTCGGTGCGATCTTCGATTTAACGTTTGGCGGTCAGCGTGGCGTCCCTTTTCGCGCAGAGGTCGCCCGGCAGCTCCGCGGCGACCGGGAATCGAAAAGCAAAGCATCGCCGAGCGGCTCGCCGAGCTCGATGACTTCGTCGGCGCCTGCGGATACCGCGGCGACGTCGGCAACCTGACGCCGCGTCAGGCCCGCGCGCGCCACGACCTGTCGCGACGTCGCACACAGCTCGAAAAGAAGTTCGACACGTATCTCGCGCGCGGCGATGCCGACGACGTGAATAAAACCCTACGCAAGCTGCAATGAGCGTCCGACCCCGAAGGAAAATGAACGATGGCTAAGAACGAGATCAAGCATCGCATTTCGCTTGAGGGCGACGAGGATGTGAAGCGTCGGCTCAAGGCCGTCGGCGAGGCCGGCAAGGCCTCGATGCAGGATATCGAGAAGAGGCTCGGCGCCGCGAGATCGGCTGCCGACAAGGGCACATCGCTGGGCAAGTTTCGCCATCCGGCGGCGGCGCTCAGCGATGCACTGTCGCCGGCAATCGGCGAATTCGGGGGCGAGGGCGGTGGCCTGTTCGGCAGCATTGGCGGCCTGTTCACCCGCCTCGCGTCCGGGCTGAAATCGGGGCCCGGGTTGATCGGCGTACTCACCGCGGCGCGGCTCAAGATGGCCCAGCTCGGCGATGAAACCAAGCGCTCCGAGGCGCGCATCACGGCGCTGGGCGGCGGCAGCGAAGGATTCGCCAAACTCAACGATAGCGCGCAACAACTCGGCGTCAGCCGTGGCGATCTGCAGCCCGGATACGAAGATTACCTTGCCAATTTCTCGCGGAATTCGTCGGCAGCTTCAGATGATCGGCGGCCAGGGACCGGGCGGGCTGGTCGACTTTAAGCCGAACACGGACGAATTCCTGGCGTCGCAGAGAACGCTCTTTTATGGCGCGCGAGCAGGTGGGCTGCCGACCGATCAGGCCAAGGCCGCGATCGAGGCGTTTCGAGCCAGCATCAGCGCGCAGGGTGGCCTCACGAGCGATGCGATCGCACAACTCCAGAAGTCCAGCCCGCCGTTGGCTAACAGGATGGCACGGACGTTATCGCCATTAGCGTCGGGCGTCGGCGGTTTCCGCGACGCCGGCGATCTTGGCAATTACCTGGATCAGTGGGGACCTGTCCCCGAGAAAAATGTTAATCGCCTGCTTGCTCAGGAGGAGCCGAACGCGAAGCGCGACGCCGATGCGACACGCGGTGTGAGCGACGCCTTCGATGCGCTCAGGGCGTCGGCCGGTCGACTGACCGAAGCATTCGGATCGTCATCGCCAAACCTCGTCAAGGCGATCGACGGCGTGGCGAAAATCATCGACGACATGGCCGGCAAGGCCGCGCAGTTCGGGACCGGCCGCGGCGCGAAGACGTTCGATGATGTCATCAATGGCAAGGACGGCGACTTGATGGGCCGCCTCGGGACCTATGCGGGCAACCACGCCGGCGACATCGGCGATTTCCTGCTCAACGGCCCCGAATTCCTGCGGCAGACGCCAGAAGCGGTGGTCAGCAAATTCACGGGGGCACCCCCGCCACCCGCGGCCGCGCCCGTGCTGCCCGTCGCGCCGCAGCCGCAAGCTCAGGGGATCCCGGAGACGCCGCAGCCTTACACCGTCGAGATCGCCGATCCGACCGCGCCACAGGGGCGGCGCAGGGTCGCCATCCCCACCGACGAGGGGGAGGCGCAGGCCCAGCAATCCATCCCCACCGAGCTGCCACCGCCGCAGCAACGCAGCGCGGTTGACGATCAGGCGGCGCCGGATGCAACACGGGGCCTCGCGGAACTGGACGGTGCGGCGAGCGAAACCAGCGCCGCTCTCTCCGGGCTCGCGTCGGACTTGCGGACGGCGCTCGACGGCGTGCAGCACGGCAGCGGCAGCGCAATAAGCGAAGACAAGGCTGGCAAGTTTGCCGACGGCGGCCACATCAGCGGACCTGGCAGCGCGACCTCCGACAGCATCCCGGCAAGGCTGTCCGATGGCGAATACGTCATGAGCGCGGGCGCAACCGCGGCGGTTGGCGTCAAGACGCTTGACGCGCTCAATGCTGAATCTCGTAAGGGCGGCGGTGGCCTGTCGCGCTTGCGTCGAGCGATCCGGGGCTACGCGGATGGTGGCGAGGTTTCCAATGTGCTTGGGCCCGGCCAACATAAAATCACTTACGACCCTGACACCGGCGGCGTGTGGATCGATGGGGTTCAGCACTTTGCGGGCGATCCGATCCTGGATAGTCCGAGCGTTCAGGCTGAGATTGAGCGGTCAAAAAGAGAGCAGATGCAGGAGGCGTCGCAGGAAGCGCCGACCAGGGACGGCGGGACGATCGGTAACGCGAAGGAGAGTTTGGCTGATCTGGGGCCGGGCGATCATTCCATCACCTTTGACCCGAATACCGGCGGCGCCGTCATCGACGGCGTCCTGCACTATCCTGGCGATCCACTGCTCGATGACCCGACCGTCCGACAGGAAATCCAGAAGTCAAAGCAGGACATGAAGGAACCGTCGCAGTCCAAGACGCACAAGTCTCTCTTTACCGGTCCCTTCGGCGGCCGTGTGTTTGGCACGCCGGGCAGCTATGCCGACGGCGGGTCGATCAGCGGGCCGGGCACATCCACATCGGACAGCATTCCCGCAATGTTGTCGGATGGCGAATTCGTGGTCAATGCCGGAGCCACGCGAAAGCATCTCGGATTGCTGCACGCGATCAACGGCAACCGTAAAATTGGGCTTGGGCATTTTGCGATTGGTGGTCCGGTTGGGCTGATGGGTGACATCGGCCTGCCGCAGGTGAGCGGGTCGTCATCCATCGTCGGAGGCGGCGGCACATCAGAGGCGCTGCATCACGTCACGATCGATCTGGGGGTGGTCGAGAGGTCAATGGCCTTCGAGCGCCGAGCGACGTGCTGCGGCAGATGACAGCAGCGGCGCGCGACAGCGACAACGCTCGTATTGGCCGGGCGCCGAACTGGTACTACGGTCGATGAGATGGTGACCAAAGCAAAGGCCGCCTCCTCGGGACAGCACAGATTATCGCTGAGGGAATTTCATGCTCAATTCTTAAGCGAGCGCCGACAGCGAACATATTCCGCCGCGCGACGTTGGGCCTGATGATAGAAAAACAGTGGAACTGGACCAAGGATGACGATACCCGTTTTCTTACCCTGAGGGCGACGCTGCGCCAGGCCGACAAGCTCGGACCTGCGGTCGTCCAGTTGAGCATGATCGTCGAGCGACTGGAAACCGGACGCTGAGGGGGAACGTGGAACGCCGCGGCGGACAAACAGCGTCCTGAGAATTTGTTATCTGTGATGATTACGCCCCGGCCGGGGCGAAAGGCCCGCGAACCCTCCGAGAAGATCAAGAGTTGGCTGAAGAGCGATCTGCGACCACCAGCCGAACCAGAAGGTCCCTAGGAACTACCCTCCAGATCGTCAGCCGTTGCAGCCTGTAACGCATGCGTTACGGCTGCATCAGAAATTGTACTGGCGCCGCTAGAATAGGAACAAACAAAGGAAAATATTATTAATGACGCGCGGGTCGATCAGGACAGAAGGAGTTCTCACACATGATGAGAGCTGTTTTGATTGCGGCCTTCCTGGCCGTGGCGGTTCCCGGTTTTGCCCAGCAAGTCCGAGTTATCAGCGGCGACATAGAGCACGTCTATGGTCCCGGTGGCGAGCTCCTCGACAATGCCGATCTACAAGCACGAAAATCAGCGCGCCTGGGAGCACATGCAGACGGAAAAACAACTCGCGATTGAGAGGCGGCGCGTCGAGATCGAGATGGAGCGTCTCAAGCTTCAGGAGGCGGCTCTTGCCTATGCGCCCTATGAAGATAGTTCATACGGCAGCGAGGGGGACTCATACGGCGGCTGGTGGGATGGCGGAGGATTCATTGGATCCACCCGAGATAGGTTCCGCGGGACCTCGCAAAGGGTGGGTAGCTCACCCAGGATAGGAATAGGCGGCTCGCGGCGATGACGGCAAGAAGCCCTGCTGCGGAGCTGGCACGAGAGAAGGCGCCTGCCGCTGGCCGCCGCGGGGCAAAGCCGAACAGCGCCTCGGTACGCAGCGGCCGCTGGACGGTAAGGGACGTCATGTTGTTGGCATCAACAACGTGATCGGCCGGTCCGATCCGAGTCATGCGACCGTCATGCTGGACAGTGTCTGCCTGACGAGGTCGACGCCGGTCCATGAGCTGGAACGGTACATGAGGTGCCGGGATTATCCATACAAGCGCAGCCATCTGGTCGCGCTGCGGAACATGAAGATTTCGGCGAGTGATCCGCCATCAACGTGGTGGCCGGACGAGCGGTGATCGCGCTCCAAAGAAGGTAAGAATGGAACGCTCAAAGAAAACTCTTCTGCCCTTAACCATTCTTTTCCTCGCCGTGTTGTCGAGCGGCGAGCGTTTCGGGCACGTTGCCAAAGCGCAAACCGCTACGAGCACGCTCGCAGCTCAAATCCGCAGCCAAGGCTTTGATTGCGACCAACCGCAGAAGGCCACGCGCGACGCCAAGCTGTCAAAGCCGGATTACGATGTCTGGGTTCTGACATGCAAGAACGCCACCTACAGAATTGGCCGATATCCCGACCTGCCAGCAAAGGTCGAAAGGCTGCAATAGGCTTAGATCATCGCCTGGACGCTAGGCCTCCACGGGGCTAGCTCCGCTTCTCACTGCCCGGCGCTTCACGGCGTCGGGCTTCTTCGTTTACCTGTCACTCGCCAGCTTGGGCCGTCCCCCACTTATGGCCGCTCTTGCCCTTGGGGTTGCCGAAGGCGCGATTACAGCCAGGTTCGTTCTTTGCATTCCCAGCACAGAATGATGACGCCTGTGTTTAGACCGGGCATTGGCATGTGACGCGAAAGCGCTGCCAAAATAGATGACGGTTCGTCACATGGTTTCTCCGGTGATATTTTAGGATATGGTCAGAGGGCTGGATAAAGACACCCGGCACGGGACTGCTGGTCGTTCGGCCCTCCCATCTTTCACGAGATCGGCAGTCCCTATCAGCTCGGTTTCAGCGATCCCTCGCCAACTTCCGCTTTCCCCACCGGTGGCCCTTCTTTCCCTCCGGATTGCCGACAGGCGGATCATCCGGCCCGTGCAGCGCGCGCATCATCGCTGACCGTGCAAACCGCATCCAAGTGATCTCGCGCTCGGCGGCGCTCTTCAGGCATTCGGCAGCATATTGCCAGGCCGAGCTCTGCGGACGATAATTCCAGAGCTCGCGTCTCTTTGCGAAACGGGCTATACTAAGGAACGTGAGGTTCTGAGTGAGCTCTTGTGGAGGCTCGTCATGAAATCACACATTATTCCGTTCGAAAATCGCTGGACGAACGGTGAGCAGGCCTGGCACTGGCATTGCGAACTCGAGCGATTGGGCGTGCCCAACGTCAGGACGATGTTCTGCGAGCACGAGACTCATCATGGCGACGAGCCTGCGGTAGTCTTCGATGTCCCCTCCGGATTTGTACGCGACTGGCTGGCCTTCCATGACCGGCGCGCGGCCCGCCAACAGCTCCTGTGGCGCGCGAGCGTCATTGGGTTAGGCCTCGTTGCCGCGTCCGGCGTGGTGCTCGGGGCGCTAAAATAGTCTAGGGCAGAACTGCCAGCAACGCTCGCCGAACCAAGTATCCGACGCACCGGCTTGCCGCAGCGCGTCGTCTCGGGTGGGATAAGATCGAATGCTTCGTCGCGGACTGCGATGAGATCGACGCACAGTTTGGGAGATTTCCGAAAATCTGCATCGCGCAGATCTCACGGCGCTTGAGCGAGACGAACAGATAGCGAAGTGGATCGGTTTGATTGAAAGAAAATCCATTTCGCGTCAACCTGACGCAAAACTAACTCGCGGTACTCGCGGTAGACCAGAGGCCGGGTGGCGTCGTGTGAACTAGGGTCAGGGACCCATTGAGCAGATTCCTTCGCGCTGAATTTGTGATTGACGGCTGCTCCGATGCAGGATGGCCGATCATGAAGGTATGTGCGCATTACTTTCGGCTAACGAATGTGGATCCGTTCGCTCGGTCCTTGAGCCTGCTGAACGTATCTTCGAACTTGATACCGTTCGCGACAGAGACACGCGGTCGATGATCGATCGGCTTTGCGTCAGTTGGCATCATCCGATGGTGCTGCAGTCCGGTGATGCGCTGGATCGCATGCGCCTGGCGGAACTATGGTCCGCGTCGTAGCCCTCGTCGCCGAGCAATCTGCTTCGTCGGCTGGGCAGCGAAGGGCGTATCGCGTCAGACGTGTCCCACGCACTCGCAATCGCTCGTGCTGGCCTTCGCTGACGCAGGTCATGATCGACCGGCTACGTCCGTGAAGGCGCATCGATGCGCATACGGCGTGCAGACTTCGCGGAACATCAGCCGGCCATCGTGCCGCTCGCTGCGTCGGGCGGACCACGAAGACCCTTGCTTTTGACCGACTTGCCGCGTGTCGTCCCGTATGCGTCTTGCTGACCGGGGGTCGATCGCCGATTACACCGCCGGAGCGGTGCCGCTCGTACGAGATGCCACGTTCCGCGATCCTGCACGGCGACCAAGAGGCTCCTGCGCAGCGATCCGATTCGCCGACAGGTCGAGCGGACCATAGTCAGACGCCGAACATCGCGCCCAGCGCGGACCGTCCCTGGACGAAATTGCGCTGATCGCCCGCCGGTCTATCGAAGCCGCAACGTCCGTCGCAGCGCATGTTCTGTCGCCTGAACGGACCTCCGTCAGCAGCGCCAAATCGGACATCGACGGCGTCTCGCAATCAATCTCCATCGCAGCCAGTCTGCATACGCCTGCTCCGTCAGATACTGTTAATGGGTCCGACCCTAGGTCTCACCGAGCCTGATGCGCGCCGTGCAACGCGGGCCAGGGCCTGGATATCGGCCAGCGCGCCCTTAGGGTCTGTGGTCGGCTTGGTGTCGCTCATTTAGAATCCCTGTCGTGATCCTTTGACGATCAAATGCGTCCGGTAGCCCTTCACCGAAGATCGCCGAACGCTCTCCGCTTGTGCCGTTCTACAAGAGGGTCACGGATCAGCCGAAGATCGCTCTCAGTAAGTTCGTAATCACCCATGCGAAGACGCCGGCGCTAAATGCCAGTACTGGATCTGGCAATCCATCCGGCGCGATCTCGGCTCTCAGCCACTGCCAGAACGGGTGCATGTCACGCTCATTTGTGATCACACAGATAGATCATATTGCAGCTTGTAGGGGCATGCGAAAGGGGCCCCCAGAGAGTTGACAAGGGGCCAGATATTTAATCAGGCGCTTCGTTCTGGCTGCTTAGTCACCATGGCCATATCGTTGTGGAGGATCTTTTGCTGCTCGCGGTTGTCCCACTTGATGGTGACACCGGCCCAATCCGTCTCGACGACCGTGCCGGCGTCCTTGCTGTCAAGGTTCCAAATCACACGGGCACCGACGAGCAGTTGTCTCGATTCGCGACCGGTCATTTCTTCGTCTTCAGCCCGGCCTTTTTCTTCTTCGGCGCCGGAGGAGGAGCGGCGGCCTCACGAGCTAGTCGCTCGGCCCTGAGACGCTCGCGATTTTTGTCGAATGCCTTTGCTGCTGTAGCGTGCTCGGTCATTGCCGATTTTGCATCGCCATCGCGAAGCGCTTTGCGAGCGTCGCGCTCTTCTTTCGAAAGGGGCTTACGTGGTTCGAATTCCCCGGGCGTCTTGCTCATTTCCTTTTCCCGCTACCAACAACGGTTCGGAGCGTCAGAGTTACAATCCACGCCAGCAATCCTGAAATGGTAGCTATCAGAAAGTCTGGACGTCCGGCGGGCGCCGCGTGCCGTCGCACCCATTTCCATATGCGGCTCATTTGGCCTTCAGCCCGCGCTCCACCAGGCGGCGGATGGCTTCGGAGCGCGTGGTGTCGTTTGCCGATGCCCACAACTCGATCTGCTTGACCAGTTCAGTTGGCATGCGTGCGGTGACGTGTGGGTCCTTACCCGTAGCTGGCCGGCCGCGCCTCTTTTTGGGTGTCACCTTAATTGACTTCCGCATCATTTAGGTGTAACACGAAAGCAAGCCGGAGGGGAAGCCGTGAACTTCCACCCCGGCTCTAACCTCACGCAAGGAGTCTCCACATATGCGCAAGGCTGCCCGTAGGTCTACCACAACCGAAACGAATTGCCCCGCCGCCGCGATGGCCAAGTTGATCGGTTTGAACTTTGAACTGGGTTTCGATTTTTCGGAACGCGAGCATTCGAAGGAAGAAGGCGACAAAGAAAAGCTCGTGTTCGAGCTCGCCAGCAAGGACGCGCTGTACAATGCAGAACTTGCGACACGGGCGCTGGCATTGGCTCCAGTAAAGTCACTGCCTGGCGCTATCGCCAAAATTATAGCATCGTATCACATACTCGAAGACGCCGTCCTCAATGAGGACCTCGACGAATATGACGGCAACCGAACCGTTCATTTGACGCGGTGGCTGCTGGAAGATGCCATGAATTTTATTGAGGCTGACACCGGCATTACCGTCGAGAGTGTTGGCCTCGCCGATCTCTATAACTCGCGTCTCCTGCCGCAAAAAAGGATCAAAGAGGCCCTCGAACTTCGGGACCATGATCTCGCGAAGACGGCGGTGCAGAAATGACGGGAGCGGAGCAATGAGCACGGTCTCTATCAGCGAAATTCATAATGATGCTTGGAACCTCTGGCATCTGCTTGCCATGCTCGACGATCAGATGCTCGAAATGCCCCATGATCGAGACGGCGATCGCCCCTGCGCCATGGATCGCATCTCGGCGGTGGTGAGGATCGCTCGCGATGCCTGCCAAACACTCTGTTTGAACGTCGACGTGGCGGTCAACGCGGAGGCCAAGGCGTCAAAAGTCGCCGCGACGGAATGATCGGCGGGATCAAATTGGCGCGGCTGGAAAATAGAAGCCCGCCAGTTCACGCTGGCGGGCTATCCACAGAGAAGGCCTTTTAGTGTCAGCCGACCCTTAATGTCAGTTGACATTTGGGGCCGAGCGCTTAGATGTCACCTGACACTAACAGGTGATTTGCATGTCTAACCGCGACCACGCGCTCACTTGGTTATTTAGTAAGAATGGCCCCGCCTTTACCCAGGCGAAGGTGCTTGAGCTGGCGCCAAATCTTTCTGCTGTAACGCTCCAGAACTGGGCCAATCGTAACATCGTCAACGCGCTGATGCATCAGGGCGAGGAGGAGGTGCGCGGCCGGCGCCTTTATAAGGGCGATCAGGTCTCGAACATCGTGCTCGGCTCGCGGCTTGTCGACCAGTTCGGCTTGTCGCCCGCTGAAGCAATAATGAAAGTTATAATGGCCACGGCTGAGGTTTTCATGGAGTGGACCTCAGACGCCGTAAAGGGTGCAGATCACGACGATCAAAAAATGCCGATCAAGGCGGATTGGGTCGCTCGCTACTGGGCCATCTCGCCGGGCGTTGCCGCCGCAAAAACGAGGGCCGTTCTAGCGAAGGATATCGAGAAAACTCTGAAGGAGCTCGGCCGTCCCTGTCTGGTTTGGCCCCACGGCGCGGACCTACTTGATTTGGCGCGGCGGGCGAAGGCAATCTATGAAGATGCCGCCTGATGTCGCGCCGGCCCGCCCGCATCACTGAAGCCGACATCACACGCGCCGTTCGCGCTTACGGCAAGGCGGGTCAGCAAGTGCGTGTGGTGTTTGCTCAAGACGGCTCCACGGTAATCGAGCCGCTTAAACCGAATTCGCTACCGGCCGCGCTGCCGGAAGGTGAGCAAAATGAATGGGACGACGTGCAGTGAAGCGGAAAAATCCGAAATACACGCACGAGCTTCACCGACCACGACGGTAAGCCCCGCTTCTATCTGCGGGTGCCGGGCCGTAAGCGGGTGCCATTGCCGGGGCTGCCTTGGTCGCCGGAATTCATGGAAGCCCGCGAGAAGGCGCTAGATGGCGATTGGGTGGCGCCGCAGCTTGGCGCGAGCCGCACCAAGACCGGCACCGTCAACGCCGCTATCGTGTCGTACTATCAGTCGAGCGCCTTCACGGACGGACTGGCCAAGAGCTCGCAGGACATGCGCCGGGCAATCCTCGAACGATTCCGAGAGGCTCACGGCGACAAGCGCATCGCTCTTCTGCACAAGAAGGCGCTGCAGGCGATCCTGAACAAGAAGACGCCGGCCGCCGCCTCGAACTGGCGCAAGGCGCTGCGCGGCTTCATCGACCATTGCCTGTCGCTCGACATGATCACGGTGGATCCGCTCGCCGGCGTCAAGCTGGTGTCGATCAAGTCGAACGGGCACCATCCATGGGAGCCGGAGGAGTGCGCGCAGTTCGAGGCGCACCACGCTGTCGGGACGCGCGCGCGGCTTGGCCTACGAGTTGCTGCTGCAGGTCGGACAGTCCCGCTGCGACGTCGTCCGGATGGGCCGGCAGCACGTCCGCAACGGAACGCTGTCGCTAAAGCGGCAGAAGACCGGCGTTCGCATTCGATGTCCCCGTGATGCCGGCGCTGCAGGAAGCGATCGACGCCATGCCCGCCGGCAATCACTAACGTTCCTGGTGACGGCTCACGGCAAGCCATTCAGCGCCGCCGGCTTCGGCAACTGGTTCCGCGAGATCTGCAACGAGGCGGGTCTGCCAAAGCGCTGCACGTCGCACGGCCTCCGCAAGGCGGCGGCAACCTGGCTCGCCGATCGCGGCGCGACGACGACGCAGCTTATGGCGTGGTTCGGTTGGAAGACCGCCAGCGAGGCGGAGCGCTACACGCGCAACGCCGACCGCAAGCGCAGCGCGGCGAGCGCCGGTAAGCTCATTACCGGAACAGAAATTGGCAAATCGGAAATCCAGTTTGCCAAAAAGGAACGCTAAGTAATTGAAAACAAAAGGAGACAGAAACGTGAGTGGCGATCCCAGCAGGATTCGAACCTGCAACCCACGGAGTAGAAATCCGTTACTCGCGCGGCATGCCAGGGAAACTCTTCTACTTTTTTTGCTACGACGGGAGGTTCATAGACCATCAAAGGCCATCATCCATGATGATACTAGGATGATGCTTGGGACGGCATGCAAAGAACTCCAAGCCGGGGTCGCAGGTTCGAGCCCCGCACTCCCGCAGACCCTGTATTTTTCAGTAGGTACTGGTCAGGTGCGACCCGAAGGGCTGGAGCAGCCCGGCGCCTAGCGCGTCCGGCTTCGGGTGCGACCCCCTCGCGGGTTTACTGAGCCTCCGCGGGGCTTTTTCGGGTGCCAAAAGGGTCGCACCCATTGATTTCATTCGGATGGCACAACACTGCCACTCCTGCCAGCTAATCCGTTGAAATACCCTTGCTTTGCGACCGTTATCGCAGTGCGCCGCAAGCCATACCCTTGACCTTTCCGGCCGCTGGCAGTAGATAGCGGCACCTGCTGTCGGCCCGCTTTGACGGATATCCGACGCGGCTTTGAATTTCCCGGACAATCGAGCCCGCTTGGCGGCTCTGCCCTCAAACCGAGGGTTGGGCGCGCGAGAGGGCTGTCCGGATATCCAAAATCAGACCGGCCAAGACGAACGCGGATTATCAACGATGGCTTTCAGCCCGTTCAAATTCCTGCAGGAAGTGCGCACGGAGACCGCGAAGGTCACCTGGCCGTCGCGTCGCGAGACCATGGTCACGACGATCATGGTGTTCTTGATGGTGGCGCTGACGTCGATCTTCTTCTTCTTCGCGGATCAGATTATCCGCATTTTCATCACGTTCGTGCTCGGCCTTCACTAATGACACGAACGACACGCGCGCGGGACTGAACAATGAGCATGCGCTGGTACATCGTCCACGCCTATTCGAACTTCGAAAAGAAGGTCTCGGAATCGATTCGCGAGCAGGCCAAGCAGCGGGGGCTCGAGGATCTCTTCGAGCAGGTGCTGGTGCCGACCGAGAAGGTCACCGAAATCCGGCGCGGCCGCAAGGTCGATGCCGAGCGCAAGTTTTTCCCGGGTTACGTGCTGGTGAAGATGAACCTCACCGACGAGGCCTTCCATCTCATCAAGAATACCCCGAAAGTCACGGGCTTCCTCGGCGCCGAGAACAAGCCGATGCCGATTGCGGAAGCCGAGGCCATGCGCATCCTGCACCAGGTACAGGAAGGCGTGGAGCGGCCCAAGGCGTCGGTGTCGTTCGAGATCGGCGAGAACGTTCGCGTGGCCGATGGTCCGTTCGCGTCGTTCTCCGGCGTGGTGGAAGAAATCGACGAGGCGCGCTCGCGGGTGAAGGTCGCGGTGTCGATCTTTGGCCGTGCAACGCCGGTCGAACTGGAATTCGGTCAGGTCGAAAAGGTTTGATGAGTTGCGTGTCCCGAACGCTGCGCAGCACGTCGTGATGCGCTACTGAGCCGGGACCGTGAGAGACCGTAACGGTCCGGTTCTGCGATGCGCCGCATCGCGCCCGGGACAAGAGCGGAAGACCCGTGGGAGGAGACAGCCGGTCGCCAGCCGCCTGTCGAACCGTACCACGGTCCCTGAAGGTCCGGATTTCCCGGACCCTAACGAGGAGTAACGCATGGCAAAAAAGGTGACCGGATACCTGAAATTGCAGGTGCCGGCCGGTGCGGCGAACCCGTCGCCACCGATCGGTCCCGCGCTTGGTCAGCGCGGTCTCAACATCATGGAATTCTGCAAGGCGTTCAACGCCCAGACGCAGAAGGAAGAAAAGAACACGCCAATCCCGGTGGTGATTACGATCTATGCCGATCGGTCGTTCACCTTCGAGATGAAGACCCCGCCGATGTCCTACTTCCTCAAGCAGGCGGCGAAGATCCAGTCCGGCTCCAAGGCGCCGGGCCGTGATTCCGCCGGCCAGGTGACCAAGGCGCAGGTGCGCGAGATCGCCGAGAAGAAGATGAAGGACCTCAATTGCGACACCGTCGAAGCGGCCATGAACATGGTCGAGGGCTCCGCCCGTTCGATGGGCCTTCAGGTAGCGGGGTAACGAATCATGGCAACCGGAAAGCGTTTGAAGAAAGCCCGCGAAGGCATTGATCGTGAGAAACTTTACCCGATCGCGGAAGCGATCAAGCTGGTCAAGGAGCGCGCCAAGTCGAAGTTCGACGAGACAATCGAGATCGCGATAAATCTCGGCGTCGATCCGCGTCACGCCGACCAGATGGTCCGCGGCGTCGTCACGTTGCCGAACGGCACCGGCCGCACGCTGCGCGTCGGCGTGTTCGCGCGCGGCGCCAAGGCTGACGAAGCCAAGGCTGCGGGCGCCGACGTCGTCGGTGCGGAAGATCTGGTCGAGAAGGTGCAGGGCGGTACGATCAATTTCGATCGTTGCATCGCTACGCCGGACATGATGCCGCTGGTCGGCCGCCTCGGCAAGGTACTCGGTCCGCGCGGCATGATGCCGAACCCGAAGATCGGCACAGTGACCATGGATGTCGCCGGCGCCGTGAAGGGCGCCAAAGGCGGGTCGGTCGAATTCCGCGTCGAGAAGGCCGGCATCGTGCAGGCCGGTATCGGCAAGGCCTCGTTCTCGGAAGAGAAGCTCGTCGAGAACGTCAAGGCTTTGGCGGATGCGGTGGCAAAGGCGAAGCCCGCGGGCTCCAAGGGCACCTACATCCAGCGGGTTGCGGTGTCCTCAAGCATGGGACCGGGCGTCAAGGTCGAGCCGGGAACCGTGCTCGGCTAAGGCCGAAAATCGTTGTGGCGAAGCCAACGGCGAGAATCGGGCACCCGGTTCCGCCTTTTGCCTGCAATCGAGCTGGCCGGAAAGTTGCATAAATTAGGTCTTGGCAACGCACCCAAGATTCGTTAAATACCGCGCTCCGGATGTGCTGGCCGTTGCTGGCACGTCCGTGCTCGCATTCCGAAACCCCGATTTGCTAGGAGACCATTCCTTCCGACATCCACATGGATTTTCGAAAGGAAGATCACCTATGCTGCCGGGTGGGTGCGGGCAGGGATCCCGACGGACCCGTGAAGGTTTGTCGACGATCTCGATCCTGTCCGAGACTGCAGGCGCCGGCGGCTGAACGTAAGTTCTTCCAATGGCTTAATCGAACGGCCTGCATAGACGGGTGAAGACCGGATTTCGCTTTTCACCGTTGCGAGCGGTGACTTCGAATTGGGTTCGAACCTCGACACCCCGTGCCATTCGGCCGCCAGGCCGTCCAGCGCGGGAGGGCAGGCTACTGAAATGTCGTCGCGCCCGGCGTGTCTTGAGGCTGGTGTCTTGGGATCAGGTTTTGGGTGGGACGATGGGTGTAACCCGGCGGTCCTTGCCTCGCGTACAGACCGCCAACCGGAGAGAGCTTGCTGTGGAACGAGCGGCAAAAAAAGAGGCGGTCGAGGCGCTCAACGAGGTCTTCAAGACCACGGGCGTTGCGGTCGTTGCTCATTATTCCGGCCTCACCGTGGCCCAGATGCAGAAGCTGCGCATGCAGATGAAGCAGGCGGGCGCGTCGGTGAAGGTCTCGAAGAACCGTCTCGCCAAAATTGCTCTTGAAGGCACAGACGTCGTTGCCATCGGTTCCCTGTTGAAGGGGCCGACCGTGATCGCGACTTCCAACGATCCGGTGGCAGCGCCGAAGGTTGCCGTCGAATTTGCCAAGACGAATGAAAACTTCGTCATTCTCGGCGGTTCGATGGGTAAAACCGTCCTGAACGTCGACAGCGTCAAGGCCCTGGCCTCGCTGCCGTCACTTGATGAACTGCGCGCGAAGCTCGTCGGCCTCCTGGTGGCGCCCGCGACCAAGATCGCTCAGCTCTCGACTGCGCCCGCGGCCAAGCTCGCGCGCGTTGTTCAGGCCTAT
>CAVXSV010000030.1:0-29849 GCA_963764445.1 uncultured Alphaproteobacteria bacterium | reverse complement strand
AAGGGAGCACGCTGATTATGCGATATTGAAACAAAGGGCGCGTCGGGAAAGCGGCGGACCACGTCTGGAAAGCCCGGCAAATCCATGCGCCCATGGCAGGTGGTCAGAAACGGGATTCCATGCCGGCTTCACGAGTGGAAGATGCAGCCAATCGATATGCGTGTGGATTACATCGAACTCGTTCGAGCGTCCGGCAACTGCTTCCAACAGCGCTGCCTGGACAACCATCGGGTCCGTCCGCGGGCGGCCGAGGCGAAGAGGCCTGAGGCCAAACGGCATGCAGCTTGGCGGTGGTCTTTGAAATCCCCGCTGGCGAAAAGCGTTACCTCATGTCCCAAGCTTACCAGTTCATCGACCAGCCACGCCACCACTCGCTCGGTGCCGCCGTAGAGCTTGGGAGGAACGCTTTCGGCTATGGGCGCTACCTGGGCAATTCGCATCGGCTTTCTACCATATCAGGGCTCTCGAGTTTAAAACTTCAGATCACATCAAGGGTGCGCCCCTACGGTTCTCGATTGCAGCACTGCGGTCTCCTCGGGCTTCAAAGCTCCGAAAACTGCCAAGGCACAAAATCGTTCAGCGACCTCCGGGGCGCCTCTTCCACTGGCAATAAGTCCGAACCCGCCGGGAAGTTGCCTTGGGCTGTCGTCCCGCAGGGAATTTGACGGGATGAACGTCTGTTCATCAGGCGTGGTTCATTACTGCGCACCCACGCGCACAACCGGGTTCGGAGCTTGCCGGCACCTTTGCTGAGCCTTTCGCTTTCGATCGCTCGCTTAAGGCGATCGCACATGCTGTCTTCGGCTTTGTCGGCCCAAGATGCTCAGCCAGAAAACCTTAGCCCCGCCGGCTGCTGTCTCCGTGCATCTGGCCAGTCACGAACAAGGCATCCAGACCGGAACGAGAGGTAATGGCCGCAGTTCTTTGTAATGAGTTTTGGCGCGGAAGCCCGGCACGAGCACCGCGCCCGATTTCGAGATCGGCTTCAGCGACGAGTTCAGCAATTGCAGCGCGTGTCGAGAAGATCGTGCGCACGCGTCCGCCGAACTGCATCGCCACTCGCCGCAGAACATCGAGCGATCGGTCGAGGAGCGTAACCTGAGCGCCCATGCCGAGTGCGATCATCGCGGCGTTGGTGCCGGCGATGCCGCCGCCTATGATCAGCACATCTGCCACCGGAGCGCCGGGGACGCCGCCTCAGAGAATGCCGCCGCCGCCTCCATTCCTTTTCAAGCGCATGGGCGCCGACTTGCGGCGCGAGGCGCCCCGCGACCTCGGACATCGGTGTGAGGAGCGGTAGTCCTCCTGAGGAGGCGGTGACGGTCTCATACGCAATGCATGCGGAGCCGCTAGAGATCAAGTCCTGCGTCTGGACCAAATCAGGCGCGAGATGCTGATACGGCGAACAGAATTTGGCCGCGTCGCAACATCGGGCGCTCGGCAGCCTGCGGTTCCTTCACCTTGACGACCATTTCGGCGCGAGCAAATATTTCCTGCGTTGTATCGACAATTTCAGCCCCGGCATTGGAATATTCATCGTCCGTCAGACCCGACCCGACGCCGGCGGATTTCTCAATAATGACCGTGTGCCCGCGATGCGTGAGCTCGGCAACTGTCGGCGGGCGTCAAGCCGACACGAAATTCATTTTCTTTGGTTTCTTTTGGCGCGCCAACTAACATTCTTTGTCACCCGAAATCGCCAACTAGGCGGGCTTCACTTGACTGTCCTCGCCAAAGGTTGCTCGCGATGGGAGCATGACCGCTTAGGAAGGCGTACCCATGATACATGGCTTCAGGATTGAATAATAATGCTGTGCGTCGAGTCGGGACCATCTGATCATAGGAAGGCGTTTACCCCGAAAGCCAAAGCTGACGCCAACAGCGCGAAGCCGAAACGATGTCCGATATAATTCCAGTCCAGCGAGAGGAAATTTTTTTTGTGTGGCAGGCGCAAGCACGGGGCTGCCGATCAAGCATCGCGGCGATCGAGCCCGCTCGCGCTGCTTGGTCTGCGGCTGGTGACGACACCGCGCGCGGAGCTGCCGGAAAGGTCGGCACAGCATCGTTACGACGTCGTCGGCGGCGCGCGATACCGAATGCGCGTCCGCCCCTGTGTGCCAACTCAGCGGACGGATGCGCGCGGACGACGGCTCAATCCTTGGCCGGTCTGTCCGCACCTCTATCACAGATCGCGCTGCCGGAAACGTCGGCGGGGCTGTGCCGGGAGACCTGCGGCGATGAACCTCAAACTCGCAAACGCCAAACCCTGGTGTGGTCGGCGTTCGTGTCAGGGCCGGACTGGTCGCGTGACCGTCTCGGCCCGCCCTCAACGGAGCTGATCATGCCTGCTCCTGCCTCTCCAGACGGGCCTGAGATCACGCGGATGCGATGAGGCGCCCGAACAGCCTCCTGCGCTCCGCAATCCAATGTGACGGCGGTCAACCCCTCGACCCTCGTACGGCCTGTACCCGCCGCAAACGTAGTTACCGTAGGCGTCGTAGCAGTTGCCGCGATAGGCCCCGGCCACAGCTGCTCCACGCAGCGGCCCCGACCGCCGCCGCACCGACACCGTAGCCGCGATGTCCGTAGCCGCGATCGGCACCCCCACGATAGCCGCGATAGGCCCCTCCTCGGTAGGCGCCTGGAAGCCTCCAGCCACCCGTCCGCCGCACACCGACGGCGCCGCCGCGAAAGCCTCCGACCCGCATGCCGCCGCCGTGGAAACCTCCGCGCCCGCCGCCGTGGAAACCTCCGCCGCGCCCGCCGCGGGCGAACACGTTGTCAAAATGGAACCTAGTGACCAGCAGCATGGCTGCGGCTGCCGCAGCGATGAGAATTCGACGCAACATCATCGTACTCCTTCTTCGAAAGAGAGGGCCGCGGATGGACGTCAGGCGTCGTGCCGAGCCGCGGGTCTGCCCGAAGCTCGCTGCCAAAGGAACTTTGCGGCCTTTGACCTAGATCAAGCGTCACCTTAATTTCTACTCGACGAGAACCATCACCCGCGCGTGAAGCAACGCACCTGCGGGCCGTCCCGCCGCACGGTCAGGCGGTAGCCGATCTCGTGGACCCACGACATCTGGCGGCAAAGGGGGGAACATCAGCAGGCCGTCGGCCGATCGCACGGCGGGCGAGAGCACGAAGATCCATGCTCTGACCGACGCCTGTCATCCCCCTCGCGTTCTTGCTGACCGGGGGTCAGATAGCCGATCCGCCGGAGCGGTTCTGCTCGAAGAGATGCCCACGTTCCGCGATCCTCACGCGACAAGGGTTATGACAGCGATGCCATCCGCCGACAGGTCGAGGGAAAGGGTGCGATGCCGAACATCCCGCCCAAGGCGAACCGACGCTGGAAGAATTGCTTCTCGCCCGTCCTCTATCGAAGCCGCAACGCCATCGAGCGCATGTTCTGTCGCCTGAAGGACTTCCGTCGCACATCGCCACCGGATACGAGCCCCGTCTCGCAATCAATTTCCTCGCAGCCGTCTGCATCGCTGCGGCGGTGGAGTTACTGGTTATAGCTCGCAACCCTCGTCCACCGGCTCGGGCAGGACCGCGATCATACCAGAGCGCAAGAAGGCTCGGCAAATCATCGAACCGCCACTCGCCAGTCGCGCCAGCTGAATGACGAGCGCACCGAAATGAGGAGGCGTGGCGCTATGGCAAACCCTTCGAGTGGTTGTGTAAGCGCCCCCCTTTGCGACGAGGTCAATCGTCAGCCGGTGTCCTCGATGAGCGTTTTGTCTGGATGAACCCAGGTCGGCATGGGCACGCTCGGTCGCCATGGTTTTTATTTAACTCAAAGCTGAATGGCGGAGCACCGCATTGGCGCCCACCCAGAAGGTCGCGTTGTAGGCAGTAAAGCCTTGATGGACGAGGTACTGAATATCGGTGGTTGCGCCCGCCACTCGCTCCAGCCTTGAAGGTGGATTTGGATAGGCAGAGTAAGTCGTCTGCGAAATGGCGATCGATGGATCAGCTTGCATGATAGAGACGAGCTTGCCGATGTAGTCGGATAGAATGATGCTGTCGGCGTCGATGGTGATGACGTAATATGCCGCCGGGACGATAAGTCTGCCTCGCTTTCAGGGCAGTCTTTGCGACCGACATGCCATCGGATCCCTTGGAAACGCGATGCGCGTCCAATCAAGCCGATATAGCTATTAAGGTTCACTGCCCTGTTTGGCGCACATGAGAGGTTTCCAAACCGCTTGCGCTCGAAGCAGTCGATTGGCACGGCGAAAAGGTGAGCTAATCGTCTGTACTCCACGAGAATCGCTCAACGTCGAAATCTGCCTGAATGCGAAGGGCTACGGCGTGCCTACATACTCAGCATCGAGATGACTGATAGCTTCACGAGCAAAAACTTCCTCCGCATGAGCAATGCGGCTGAAGCCCTCGCCGTAACGCCGACCAAGCCGGCTTACGAAATCCGCGGCTCCCACGTAAAGTCCAGCAAGGATGACGCGCTCTTTCTCCAAGCACAAACCACCCGACAGAAGACGAACGTTAGAGTTGTGGCGGCCACACGAAATTGTCGCGACGCTCGACGGAAAAGATCTTCCAACTCGGTGAGTAAGGCACGTGCGGCTTCAAGCTCCGTCAAGTCGGCACCTTTGCCAAGTCCGCCCAGGATGGCTGTCCTTATCGCAAATCAAATCCGAGTATATTGAATGATGCAGTCCGCCCAGGATCGGATGGCAGGTAATGCGTCCAGCTGTCTCGTCGGCGCGTGACATCGGCGCGTCCTTGTTCAATGACAAGTGAGTGCGCGTGGTGTTATAGCAGTTCATGTAAGACAGCAGCACGTGACGAAGATGCCGCTCGCCGAACACAACAACATGGTCAAGGCATTCCCGCCGGATCGAACCGATCAGCCGTTCAGCGTATCCGTTTTGCCAGGGTTAGCGAGGAGACGTCGGGCGGTCTCGAATACCGATGGACCGAACCCGACGCATGAATATTTCACCGTATGCGAACCGGGCTACAGTCCCAAGGGCTGCGGGAACTTATCTCGGCCTGTCGGGAATTTCCTTACGGAGCATGGCCTTGCCCTGGCTCCCGCAGGCGCTAGCAAAGTTTGCAGGAGTGAGAGGTCGTTGAGAGTGCTCCCCTCACGTGACGAGGCGACTGACCTGTCGGCAATGCGTACGGTATTCCTCGAGACAGAGCTCCAGCAACGGCTATTGTTGAACCAGTCGAGCCAAATCAGCGATCCAGACGTTCACTGTTCTTCGAGCCTCCGCCGCTCGGCCGGCTAAACGGAATCATGAGCGGCCCAAATAAGGATATCGGTCATTTGACGCCGCCGATGATGGCAGCGACGCGCCGGGAACGCTGGTCCACGATGACGAGTTCGTCGCCGGCAATAACAAACTGATCTCCCGAAAATCCATTCAAGACTTTGGGCGCTTCAGGCGGTAGATCCGCCAGCGGGGTCTGTTCTGCCACTGAGGCGCCTATCATCAACTCGAAACTCGGGCGCTCCACCGTTGGCGGATTGCCAGAGGCAAAAATCGAGCGCAGCGTAGCACGTTGCGCGTCAGTCTATATTAATCGGCTCAGAGGTCTCTTTGGTAGCGCTGGCGCGGCCGACGGATGCATGTTCATCGTCCGCGGGATTTTGCTTCGCCGCTTCCTTGCCTGCGGGGTTTTGCTTCGCGACGACGCTCGTGGCTTCGCTCCGCGCCGGTACGGCATTGCCACGGTTGCCGGGGTGTGGACAGCTGAGGCGGTGGAAGGTGTTGCCAAATGTCTTGCTGCCAAGGAACCAGGGAAAGGCGAACCAGGCAGCAACCACCAGTATGAGCCCACAATGGCAGCGCGATCCACGAGCTTGCGGGCGCCTTCTTCCTCGGTCGCGCGGGAAATCTATCATGCGTGGTCCCTTCACCGTTTCTGAACGACCAATTCTGAACTGTGATATTCGTTCCCAGAGGATCGCTCGTACTCTGGAGTGAAGACGATGGGAGCTCGTTCCGCTGACCGCCCGCTCCGACCCGGGACTGCAAACTTGGCTGCTCCGTGCGGCAGGTGTTCCCTTCCACATCTGACAACGACCGAGATTTCACATTGGTGCTGTTCGCGGCCGCCTGCCACTGCGCGCCAATATTCGAACTGGTTCAAGTTGAGTACCGGCTCGCCAGGCCCTGGAGTACAACTGGCAAGGAATTAGGAACAGCCGCAGCGTTATGTCAGTCGAAGATCAGGGTGCCTGCGATCGTCTCGTGACTACTCCGACCTCTGAACTCCCTGACGAGCGGCCATCATATTTGCCACGTTGGCCTTCCTGGCTTGGCAACTGCGCGACTGTCTTCTCATTCTCGTCGGCTCTCTGCGAGGCCGAGGCCGCCTACGCGGTATGGCGACTAGTGAATGCCGAGCGCATTCTCCAGCTGGCGCTTGGTCATCTTTGAACGCCCGGCGATGTGCTGGCGTTGCGCCTGGGCATAGAACTCGTCGCGGGTGTGGCCGTCGGTGTGGTGCGCGCGGGCGCTCGCGGCCTTCTGACCACGCTTCGTCGGCTTCCTGGCATCCTTGCCGCCCATGGACGGCGTGCTCTCGCGCTTGCCCGAGGCGCCGACGTGGGATTTCCCCTCGCGCTCCTGCTGTCCCGTCTTGCCCGCGGCTTCCTTCGCCTCGGTCCGGTGCAGATTGCGCGCATTGCGGCGATCGCTCTCGTACTTGGAATCGCCGGCCTCCTCCAGGGCGATCGCGATCGCCTGCCGGCGGCTCTTCACCGGTCCGCCTTTGCCGCCTGGTCCGCTTTTAGCTCGCCGTGCTTGAACTCATGCATCACGCGTCCAGTGATGCGCTTCTGTCGAGCTGATTCCGCCATTCGGCCTCCTTCTCTCAGAACATTGTGAGAAACGGGAGGACGAAGAGCTGGTTCCGGAGCGGAGCGATCCGCCGACAAGTTAATGGCCAAGTCGCCAGGAAAGCCGCGCGGAAGCCATCCTCACTGGATTATGTCCACGCCGCGGATTCCGCTGGCGCGGCAGACCGCTTGGCAGGGCTTGTTCCGACATCCCCAGTTGAAGGCGGGCCAGTCCGTGATGATCATGGGCGGTGGCGACGGACGAATGAGGTGGCACGGCGTCCAAGTACTGATAAGGCAAGTCACGGATAAGGAACGCGAACTGCGCGCGGTTTTCCTTTTTGGCGCTGTCCAGCAGCACCAGAACGCGCAAGCCACTCGTGTCGCGATCGAGCGGCAGCAGCGCCTCGGGCTTCCACTGCTTGCCTTTTTCGCTGATGAAATCAGGCAGATCCACCAGAAGTTTTGCGCTGTTGCTTGCGCCGTCCCACCAATAGACCGAGTAGGTTCCGCCGACGTCTTGCATGGGTCCGGCAAGGATCAGGATGCCTTGTCGAAGGCCGCGAGGTCGCGCACGCCGCGCCCAGGCCCGAGGGGCAGCAGATGCAGCGTTGCTTCCGCTGGCTTACCGTCGAAGAAGTGGCCGAGCGCGATCCCGCGCGGGAATCGTCCTTCAACGGCTGCTGTCACAAGGGCCAGTGCAAGGAAGGCAAGCGAGATCGTCATATTGATATGTCGCGTGCTGCAATGTTGGCGAGCGGAAAGGCTTTCGATTGTCTCGCGGCCGTCCACGATCTCCTGAAGCCAAAGCCGGCCGCGGCCGATCGATCGGATGAGAGCCGACCGGCGTTCGGCCTTCATCGGCCGAGCGCGATGCTCTGGCGTATTCGCCGGCAGCAAAATCTCTCGGGCGGGCCTTGATGGCTTCTTCCAGGGCACGACGACGATGCGTGAGATCATAGCGCGGTGTTCAGCTGGATCCGGATCGTGGTTGCTCTGGATCCATTGGAAATCGTTTTCCCCAGACCTCAGATGAATCGCCAACTGGTTCTTACGAACCTCAATCCGGACGACGAACCGCCCAATCGTCTCTCGAGGCAACGTATCGGTCGAAAGCAATCCGTTGATCGTTTGTGACGGCGTGGCGATCGCCGGAAATGGGCGATTGCAGGCTGCGCTGCAGCTAGGCCTCAAATCCATTCCGATCATCGTCGTGGAAAATTTGTCCGACGCTGATCTCCGGGCCTATGTGATTGCGGACAATCGGCTCGCGCAAAATGCAGGCTGGGACCCTGATGTTCTGGCGATCGAATTGCAGGGCCTTCTAGACCTTGGCTTTGATGATTTAGAACTGACAGGATTTTCGCTCGGCGAAATCGACGGTATTCTCAGTGACGCCGCAGAGAAGAGCCCTCTCGAGCCCGGCCCCGAAGACTCACTTCCCGAACATTTCGGAGCTGCCGTCTCGCGTCCAGGCGATTTGTGGATCCTCGGAGCACATCGTCTGATCTGCGGCGACGCTCAGAACGAGGCGGACTACGATCGCGTATTGGCAGGAAAGCCGGCCGATCTTGTTCTCACAGATCCACCCTATAATGTTCCTATCAAGGGCCACGTCTCCGGCTTAGGCAAAATACAGCATAGTGAATTTGCGATGGCCTCCGGCGAAATGTCGGAGAGTGAATTCACACGTTTCCTAGCGACGTTTCTTGCTCACGCTAAAGCTCATTCCAAGGCCGCTGCAATTCTATTCGTCTTTATGGACTGGCGTCATTTGTTCGAACTGACCGTCGCTGGACGCGAGAATAACCTGGAGCTGAAGAATCTTATCGTTTGGGCCAAAGACAATGCCGGCATGGGAAGTTTCTATCGATCAAAACATGAACTCTGTTTTGTCTTCAAAAATGGCGATGGTTCTCACGTCAATACCTTTGAGCTCGGGCAGCATGGTCGCTATCGGACGAATGTTTGGGAATACGCCGGCGTCAACACGTTTCGAGCGGGTCGTACAGAAGATCTAGCGATGCATCCAACGGTTAAGCCAACGGCGATGATTGCAGATGCCATTCGCGACGTGACCAAACGGGGAGCCGTAGTGCTCGATCCCTTCGCGGGCAGCGGAACGACGCTGATCGCAGCCGAAAAGACCGGACGCGCGGCGTGTGCAATCGAATATGATCCGCGCTTCTGTGATGTCATCATACGTCGTTGGCAGGCTTACACCGGCAAAGCTGCAACGCTTGAGGGCGATGCAGGCACCTTCGAAGACGTTGAGCTGAAACGCGCCCATCCTGTCAGCTCCTCGACATCCGAGGACAATGGCAATGGATGACGATCGCCGGCCTGAGCTCCCGTTCTCCCGGACCCATCCTCTGATGACTCCACCGTTGGTCCTGGCCGTCCGCCGAAAGCAACACGCTGGAAAAAAGGAGGTCCCTCGCCCAATCCCAAAGGGCGTCCGCGAAAGGATTCCATGTTCGCAGATGTGAAGAGGCTTTTCGAGGATGCATTAAAGCAGAAGATTTCGCTGACGCGTAACGGCCGACACGTGACCCTAGCGAAGCTTGAGCTGGGCTTCGAGCAACTGGCAAACCAGTTTGCCAAGGGTGATCGCCACGCGCGGCGTGACGTTTTTACGTATGCCGAACAGCTAGGTATCGACCTTACCGGGAAGGCAGAGGCTCTGAAAGAGACGCTGGCACCTAACCACCAGGAGATCCTGGATGCCTATTTAATGCGTCAACGATCGTCGGACGAACGGCCTAAAGATAAGCGAGTGATTGCGCCCGTCGATCTGCTCGATAACGACGCTGGATGAAGAGCGCTAGTATGAGCCACATATCAACTGCCCTTAATGCCGCAGAAATTCCTCCCCAGCTTGTGCTGCGCGCTGCACTGGCGCGCGATTTCTGTGCATTTATTGAGTTTAGCTTTGGCGTCCTTCGACCGAGCACGCCATTTCGGCCCAATTGGCACATCGAGGCGATGGCTCACAAATTAGCTCAAATCGAATCCGGCAAAATCAAGCGACTCATTATCACCCTCCCACCCCGCAATCTCAAATCAATCTGCGCTTCCGTTGCGCTGCCTGCTTGGTTCCTTGTCGCACCTTCGCGGTCAACACCTCTTCGATCAGCTTGTGAAGGATGATCCCTCGCGTCGAACTGCCAGGACAGGCAGCCGGACCATGTCGATCCTTTCCGGAATTTCGGCGCTTTCGATCTTGGCTTCTCCCTCGCCGACCCGATCAGTTCGCTTCGGCTCGGACGGTGCCCGGTCGCGGTCTTGCGGCCGGCGAATATCGCGGCCGCTCGGCGGCGAAATCTGCCGAGTCTGGCCGTTTTCCTGCGGCAATACCATGCCAAGGATCGCAAGATTACCTCATGAGAGCAAGCTGCCACCTGCGCACATCTTCCACGCTATCTCGATTCGTCTCAACCTGTTGCTATCAGATCTGAGAGCTGATCGCGTCACGACACGAAATCAAAATCCTTCGCTCATAGCCACGATCAGCGGTATCCCATTCACGCGTGGTCCACTGGCCTCTTTACTCGCGAATCAATTCACGGCACACCGGCAAATCGAACATGGCCACAACCAAATCCAGAAAAACAAAAGCACGATTCATTTGTACAACAACTCAATCTTCGCATCGGAGTCGAATTTCTTCTGTTTGCGCCCCAATATTCTCAACGATCTGCCCCAGAACCAATGGCGTTAACGAATTCCTCAACATTTCCAATTCGAACGAAATCGCTTCAATATTTTTTAAATAATCTGGCTATCCCATCCGCCATGTGGATCTCACGGGAGAAGCATCAGCAAGAAGGCCAGGCGTGCGAAAGACAACCCCTGCGCAGCTTCCGATGGCCGGAAAAGTAGCATCGTCGCCATCGCCGTCGCGGCGTTGGGATACAGTTTGCTATCGCGCCCGCGAGCGTTCAACCGGTTCGAAAGCCCTCCCGCGCGTCGGCCCCGCTCCGCCACCGCTTCCAGCTCGAACTTCAGGCTCCAGCTCAGCTTCCGGCTCCGGCTCCCGGCTCCGGCTCCGGCTTCCGCTTCAGCGCCTCAGGTCGAAGTCGGAACCCGCTGCACGCTCCCGGAAAACTCGTTCGAGCAAGTCATTGATTACGTCGCCACGAGGCGCCGGCGCCGTCGTCATCGACACCGGAAACGCCTTTCTTTATCTCGTGCTGAACAGTCGGCGAGCGATCCGCTACGGCGTCGGCGTTCGGCCACGAGGGCTTCACATGGTCTGGTCGAACGGCAGATGGCCCGGAAAGCCAATGGCCGGATTCGTCCGCCTGCAGACATGCTTTCTCGTCAGCCCTACCTGCCGCGGTTTGTGGCGGGCGGGCCCGGCAATCCGCTCGGCGCTCGGGCGATATATCTGGGTGAGACCGAATAAGAATTCACGCACGATAAGCCCAGACGATCGGGAAGCGATTTCGTCCAGTTGTACCACTGACCAACGAGGATGTCGCTGACCTCTATAAGCGGTGAAAATCAGCGCAAAGTTGTGCGTGTCCCCCAGCAATACAGCGTAATCCGGCTGCGCGTCAACCTCCAGGGCGCGCCTACCAACGCCGCCTTCCCGCTATTGCCGGAACTCTTCCCATCGATGGATGAAGCAAAGAGCTCGGAAAACTAACTCATCTCTTACTCAATAATCAAAGAAATTAGCCATAGTCCGGCGATCAAGACGTCACACTTGCTCATCAATAATAACAGTTACCTTGTCAGCACGTGTCGACTGGCCCCCACAAAGTGGTCCGTTTGAATGTAGGGTCTCCGAATCATAACCGTCACTAACAGCCCCGCAGCAACGCAGACGGCTGCGAGGAAGTTGATTGCGAGACGATCGTATCTGGTCGCGATGCGACAGGAAGTCGCTTCAGGCGACAAATATGCGCTCGATGGCGTTTCAGTTTCGATAAAGGACGGGCGAGAAGCCATTCTTCCAGCGTCAGGTTCGCCTTGGGCGGGATGTTCGGCGTCGCGCCCTTTCCCTCGACCTGTCGGCGGTCGGCATCGCTGTCGTAACCCTTGTCGCCGTGCCGGATCGCGGAACGTGGCATCTCTTTCAGCAGAACCACTTGTAAACCGGCGTTGAAAAAGCCCCTTGAAGCTAACAGTAACTCCTTGTGACAGTAACAAATCTGCCTCGAATCAGGTCACGATAAGCGCCGATAGTAACCCCTCTCCGATCGGCTTTTTCCGATTTTCTTTATAGCGTTACTGCCGGCACCCTGCAGCGATACGACCCCTGTGAAGTTCACAGCCGACTCGTGAACAGCTGAAGAAACCGATGAACGTACGACCGCACGTCGCCAACACGACCACGCTCTGCGGTCAACGCGAAACAGGCGCGCCATCCCGGCTACGCGGCAGGCCAGCGCCGCCCGCGAGCGGATCGAGGAAGCCTTCGGCTGGATGAAGACCATCGGCGGCATGCGGCGACCGATGCTGCGCGGGACCGACCGCGTCGGATCGGCCTTCACCTTCGCAGCTGCCGCCTACAATCTCGTCTGCCTTCCGCGATTGCTGAAGCAAGCGGCCTGATCGAGGCGCAATCGAGCCAGCAGAACCGCAACGAACCGTGAAAAGGATCGCGACCTGTACCGATCAGCGATCCATCGTGCCGGAAACCAATGCCCTGCTCTTTGCGAACTGCGATCAGGCCTTCTTCGACGGCCTGCTAGAACTTCTTTTACTACGATCTGTATTTCATCGGACACGACTCCGGTCGTCATGGCGTCTTCATATCGATCGCCATGATCGTCACCGATCCAGAGTTGATAAGTGCGGGCTCGGGCGACTAATGCAGATGCCATTGAGAAGCGGTTCATGCACGTAACACTGGAGAATTCATTCAGATTGATCAACTACGGTCTGTCCGTTGTAGGGCTTTCTGGTGGCACAGGCACGTAAGTTTCGGCAGGTGAATGAAGAAACATTTCGCGTATTTTTTCACCGTGTTGATCCACTGCAGAAACAGCGTTATCCGGTAATAGGCCAACTGCTCGCGCCCAATCATCAAGCGGAATGGGCGGTTGATGTGCCTTTGGGAGAACGCGTATTACGGACGGCGGTCCCAAAAGTAGTCCGGCCTGATTGGTTGCGGCGAGGGACTGGAGACGCATCGCGGCAAATATTGCATCTCCCCAAAAGAATTTGCCGCTCCATTTTAATTGAGACTCAGAAATGATGTACGGATCCTCGCCGCAGCTCAAAGTCAGCACGTCGATCTGATCCGGCGGAACATCCCAACGGATAGGCTTCGATCACCGCAAGCATCACAGGATTGTTAGCCCACACGCCACCATCAACCAGATGGTAGCCGCCGTGCTTGAGGAGCTGATAATACGTTGGGCGGCAGCGGTTGCTAAGCCGACCGTTACCATTTTCTCGTAACGGTCAAACTTGTAGTCTCGGTGATGCGGCGTCTTGTAAACGAGGACTTCGCTGTTCTTGCCGTCAAACGCCGGAATGCAAAGACGCGACTGGGAAACGCCCAGAAGGCAGTCTTTGAGTTTATCATTCAATGCCCGCGTTAGGGTCGGGACCCATAAAGCGATTCCTTCCGCGCTGAATTTGTGATTTACGGTTCCGACAGGAGGCCCTCGATGAGTTGCGATTACTTTTGGCTAACGAAGGATCAGTTCGCTCGGCTTGAGCCGCTTCTGCCTAACGATACGCGCGGCAAGCCACGGGTCGATGATCGGCGGGTCATCAGTGGCATCATCCAGGTGCTGAAGTCCGGTGGGCGCTGGATCGATGCGCCGGAGGTCTATGGTCCGCGCAAAACACTCTACAATCGCTTCGTCCGCTGGGCAGCGAAGGGCGTATGGGTAGACATATTCCACGCACTCGCAACGGCCGGCGGCCCTCCTGCGCAGGTCCTGATCGATAGCTCGGCCGTGAAGGCGCATCGATGCGCATCTGGCGGCAAAGGGGGGAACATCAGCAGGCCATCGGCCGATCGCGCGGCGGGCGGACCACGAAGATCCATGCTCTGACCGACGCCGAGTGTCGTCCCGTCGCGTTCTTGCTGACCGGGGGTCAGATAGCCGATTGCACCGCCGGAGCGGTTCTGCTCGAAGAGATGCCACGTTCCGCGATCCTGCACGGCGACAAGGGTTATGACAGCGATGCCATCCGCCGACAGGTCGAGGGAAAGGGTGCGATGCCGAACATCCCGCCCAAGGCGAACCGACGCTGGAAGAATTTCTTCTCGCCCGTCCTCTATCGAAGCCGCAACGCCATCGAGCGCATGTTCTGTCGCCTGAAGGACTTCCGTCGCATCGCCACCAGATACGACCGTCTCGCAATCAATTTCCTCGCAGCCGTCTGCATCGCTGCGGCTGTCAGTTACTGGTTATGACTCCAGACCCTAGTGCGTCGCGGTCATACAGGTAATGAAACCAATGCCAGCGTCGTTTGAAAAATGACTTTATGCGGCCTGTGACCGAGTGTTTTGGTGCGGGAAAGATTTCTTCGCCGCGTTTGACGTAGAGATCACGAATTTCTTCGGTCGGAATTCTTGCGCCAATGCCCAAGGCCAGGATTCCGCCTGTGGAGGTTCCTGCAATAAGATCGAAAAACTCGCCGATGTGCCGCTCGCCGCAGTATCTCCGCTCAAGCTCTGCGAGAAAGGTGGCAGGAAATACGCCGCGGATTCCGCCGCCATCCAAAGATAGGATCCGAAAACGCCGATCTTTCGGCCAAGCCTGTGGAACGCGGCGTTGAGGGATCGCTCCCTTTGAGCGAGCATCTCCGGGTTTAAATTCGCTTGTTGCCGCCATGGCGTCTCCGTCTGTATGGGTTCAGGGTGTCTTCCGCCGCCGCGCCAAACGCCCGCGTCTACCCAATCCTCGTGAAAAATGAACCATTTGATCACCATCGGAATAAGCACTTCAGCAATGGACATTTCCGGTGTCCATTCTTCCTGTGCAGGGTCATGAACGCACAAACGGGGGAATGCCTCGGGATAGCCAAGTCTGTAGACGTGTTGCGGGGGTTCGCCCGTGTTACGCGGATCCGGCCCAATTGGTGGATCGATTACGGTAATGCACTCATACGGATTTGTGAGATAATAACCCTCCCAGAATTTGCGGCGGATTAAACAGACGCGGATCCGATATGTCTGGCATATCGGAGTGAGCGGACCTTCCCAGTACGCATACCAGCCCGCGTCGAACATGAGTTTGAACGCCGGAAAATACCGTCGCGTTTGCGCATCTTGTTCAGCGACGGTCAGATACGCCATCAGTCACCAAATGGAGTGCTTTTAGGAACAGCCCGCGCGATCGAGGGCGCCGCCAGCGTACCGAGTGCGGGTATGGAGCCGACGCCGGGCAAATAACGCAGGCTCCCAGCGGCATTGTCGTTAACGAAGCGTGCTTTATAGGCGTCGATGGAGATTATCAGCGGGTTTGTCACCAAAAAGCCGCTCAAAGGTTCTACGCATTTCCTCTGATGAAAGACCTGCTCTGAGCCGCTTCAAATAAACCGTCGAGAACTCACGCAGCTCATCGATGAAGATGAGCCGATTCTGACGATCACCCGGCCAGCGATCAGTGAGGATGTCGGCCTCGCATAAAGGGTTGCATTCGTCGACCAGTCCCGTCTGTGAACCGACGCTGCGACCAGCTTCGCGGTGATACAGTCCACCTGATAGATCAGCTCATCGGTCAAGGAGCGCGTCACGTTGGTATGAAGGCCGATGTAGTACGTCAGCAGAACCGACGGGTGGGAGGTGAAGTCCCTTGTGATGGCGGTCGTAGGTGACATTGCGCCAGCGCTTGATCAGTTGAAGACAAATGACCTGCCGGGACTTCCGGTATGCGGGCATCTGCGTAGGCACAGGCGTCGTATCGGCTTTCATCAGCGTAAGACGAGCGCGATCGTATTCGAGAGAGCGGTCTTCATAAGCGGCCGAACGCGTCATCTTGAAGTGTGCGCGTATTGAACCAACGCGCTAGGCCGTCAGGATTGGCGAAAAGTGTTTCTTTCGCGTGTTGTTGGATCGGACGGTTTGAAGTGGAATATGAAGCTCGTCTTAGGCAGGAGTTCGCCAAGGAGGACCGCAGGCGTTACATCGAGATGCATCCCGTCATACTGAACTTGCGTGCAGCGGGTCTTGCGTTCAGATTTGTCGTGGTGACGGGAGCCGGGCTCGCCCACGATCGCGAGATGCGTGGTCGCAAGCGCAACTTCGGGATCGATATTGCGAGGCCAACCGACTTGCGACATCGCGTCCAAATCAAATTCCGCCTTTTCATTGTGGCCTGCGACGGTCGATCCCGTCGAAAAACCTCCTTGCGGATAAAACAACTGCACGCGACCACGAAGCGGGCTTCCCGGACGGTCGACCCATTCGCCCATGACTTCGTAGTGCTTTACGGCGGTCAGGTATTCCGTCGGTGTCGGCTGGACCCGGACTGCAACATCGGCCAGCAAAATGTCCGTAGGACTGTAGCGACCGATCTGGTCCGCGAAGGGGGCGAACCGGCTTCATTCGATTTGCTTTGGCCAAACGTCCGATCGATACCTACTGCGCCGAAACTACCGTATTATGCGGGTCAGCTAGGTATAAACCGCAATATATTGTGGTTCCTGGAAAACTCCGATAACAATGTACTGCTACTCCGAACAAACTTATGCTCAAGCAGGATCGTTGTCAAGAACGAAAAATATCGCTACTCTGAACCTAGGAAAATGGAGATATCGGTGATGACACTCGGAGAAAAGATACGAAAGCTGCGCAAAGACAAAGGCTACACGCTTGAGAAACTCGCGGAGCTGACGGAGTTGAGCAAAAGCTACATTTGGGAGCTGGAAAACAAGAACCCGCCCCGTCCGTCGGCCGAGAAGCTGGCGTATATCGCTCGGGAGTTAGGGGTTACTGCGGAGTACCTGCTCGATCCTAGCGAACAGCTGAATGTGGCGGACGCCACCGATGAAGCCTTTTACCGCAAGTATCGTCGCATGGACGCAACGACCAAGGACCGTATTCGACGCATGGTCGAAGTTTGGGACGATGACAAATGACCGGTGCTCCGTCCCCGGTTCGTTGGGCCATCGATCGAGTGTGCTGCTCAACACCGTGTTGGGATTGGATCGCTTTCCGGTCGATGTTCCGACCGTAGCATGTCCGTCGTCAGATGATATGAGACTGATCAGGCATTTCGAGAAGGGAGGCTCAGGCTCATCAGGGGTTAGAGTTTAAGCGGCCTGCAGTCGATGCTGCAAGCGACGGTTTGCGATGGTGGCAAGCTTGATGCGTTGACGTTCTGCGAGGATCGTCTCGGACCTGCCGAAGTAGACGTCAGCCGGGGTCAGATTGTTGATGCTCTCGTGATAGCGGACATGATTGTAATGTTCGACGAAGGCGGCGATCTGCCGCTCGAGATCGCCAGGTAGGTAATAGTTGTGGTCTTGTCCTTGAACTCGTTCGCCGCCTTGATCACCACATAGGCCGGGCTGGTGATGAGGTCGTGCGCCTTCAACAGCCGATAGACCGAAGCCTCGGAGACAAAGTACTTTCTCTCGTCGGTGAACCGAACGGCCAGCTCTCGCGGCGATAGCTCGGGAAGCTCCAGCGCCAGATCGATGATCTGGCCGCGGACATCGTCCGGGATGCGATTCCAGACGCGGTCCGGTCGTGAGCGATGGTCGGCCAGCGCTTCAGCCCGCCTGCCAGAAAGCGATCCTACCTCGGTAGGTGGTCCGAGGGATGCCGAGCTTGTCGAGCGGCGCTTGGCCGGCATATGTGATTGCTCGAACAACTCAATGATCTCGGCCTTAAAGGACGAGGATATCTTATGCCTCCTCCTCCCCATCCCCGTTCATGCTTTTTTTAAGCAGGCGGTTCTCCAGGTGAATTCGGCCACTACCTTTTTCATAGCGATGGCCTCACGACGAAGATCCTTCACCTCGCCGGAGGTCGCGGCTCGGGCCGTGTCACCGGCCAACCGGCGCTTGCCGGCTTCCAGGAACTCCTTCGACCAACCGTAATACATCCAAGCGGCGATGCCTTCCCGGCGGCACAGCTCCGAGATGTTGTCCTCGCCCCGCAGTCCTTCCAGCACAAGTGGAGCTTCACTTCCGCCGAATACTGCCGGCGGATCTGACGCCTAATGTCCCTCAGCACCTGTTCTGTCGTCACTTCGCCGCCCGGATTTCCGTTTCATCTTCGCTCCTTGCGGCTACGATGAACCAGAAATCCTCCCTCCGTGAAGTCCCTCAATTTGTCTCAGGGGTGCTGACGGTTGTACCTAACCACCGCCCACGTTCCGATCGGTATCGCGTCTCGTTGATTGCTGCCGTTTTGCGTTGGCTAGAGTACACGAACCGGCGCGCCGTACTCGTTGTATCTCGCGAGGGATTCATTCTCTGGGCCCGGTCGAGCGAACCTGCGCTCAAGTCCGGCGCATTTTTTAGGACATCCGCCGGTCCAATTGAAATTCCGGCAGGCTCGCTCGCAGCGCGGCAGGACACGCTCATTGATGGTAGATTAGGCGTAGATATTCCTGCGGGCGTGTGGTTTCGAGAACCTGTGCGTGAGATGACAATTTTCGCCGAACAGTATGATTTTGCCGTCACGCTGTTGCTGCTTGAGAACGAAGCCCGATACTTTCAGGATGCCGAACGCGAGGAAGACGTGTTCGACAGAATTAACGCGCAACGCTGATTTCCTCGCGATGTACTATGGGGGTCATCCATGGTTCGGTGCAGGTGGAGCGGGAAAGCTCCAAGTCCTGCTCGTGGGTGCCAAGGGGGCGGCGAAACGCCCTTGGGTCGATGGGTGCAGGGAGAGTCTCCGCGCGCGTGGTTCGCCAAACCGCAGCATCATGCCGCTCTTCCCTATGCCGAGATGTCGGCATTCATTGCCGCGCTTAGAATGCGCGATGGCGTAGCAGCGCGCGCTCTCGAATTTACCATTCTTACTGCGGCCCGAACTGGCGAGGTGGTTGGCGCCCGGTGGGATGAGATTGATCTCACAAACGACACGTGGACCGTTCCAGGTGACAGGATGAAAGCAGGGCGCGAACATCGCGTGCCGCTGAGTGACGAAGCGATCGAAATTCCGAAAGCGCTGCCGCGAGAAAAGGACAACCCGTACGTTTTCATCGGACCAAGAGCCGGTGGCCTGAGCAACATGGCGATGGCGGCTGTCTTGCGGCGAATGGTCGCGTGGACATCACGGTTCACGGGTTTCGGAGGACATTCCGGGACTGGGCAGCGGAGAGCACCGCGTTCCCGACCCACGTTGTCGAAATGGCGCTTGCTCACACGGTCGGCAACAAGGTTGAAGCCGCTTACCGGCGCAGCGATCTTCTAGCGAAGCGTCAGCGGCTGGCGGCAGATTGGGCGAAATTCTGCGCTCGACAAGGCGCCGGGAAAACCGGGCCGACCGTAATACCAATACGGTCGAAAACATGAGCGAGCGCCGCGCAATTCCTCGACAGATGGTCATCGACGGCGCATGCGGTAGGTTGGTCGGCGCTTGGCCTATTGCAAGACGGTGATGTCATCAAGGAAAACAGCGCGCCGCCAAAATCACCTTCCGCACTCGATCAGCCTGCCGCGGGGTGCTCCCTTCTCGATTCCACTCAAAATGATTAGGAACGGAGGACCAATCCGGAAAAAAGCCAAATGATCCGGTGGACCGCACACGATCTACTCATTCCCGCTCCATCATCTCGGCGATCGCCTGGATGCGGCCTCTGGCGTATCTCGGCAGGCCGGCGCTCAGCAAATCGCCGCTGTTGAAGGAGCTGTTGCCCATGAGCAGTTGCGCGGGCACGAGGTTTCGCAGAACGGGTGTTTTGCTGTATTCCCTTTGCTTCTTCAGCACGTCGTTCCTGACCGCAATCAAGATGTACACCGTCGCTATGGCGGCTTCCCCCTCGGTCGGATGCTGTTGCAGAACCGCAAGCAGCTTGCCGAACTGGATGACCTGGTTCACCCAAAAGATGCTCTGCTCGAGCCCGCCGGTGACTGTGGAGTCGAGCCCTGTCAGGCTTGGCAGCTCGGCAAGGTGCGGCTGCGTAACTAACCTGATCTCGCTCTGGAACTCGATGAAATCCGGAATGGGCTTTTTGCTCTCCTCGCGCAGTTTGTTGGCAAGCTGAATGCCCGCCGGAATTTTCCCTTCGAACATGTAGCGGGACTGCACGCAGATCGCCTTCGCGTCCTCGCACCAGCGGCGATTCGGCGGACGGTTGTGTGCGGCGCCCGCGTCTTTGTTGGGAACAGCATCGCCCGCCGTGATCGGCCGGTGCTTGACTGCCGGATCGATCTGCTCGAGGAACGCGACATTCGCATACCGCGACAGATCCAATGCCGCTGCCGGTCTTGGAAGTCGAAACCGCGCCTCCGCCTGGTAGACCGAGAGCTTCAACTTCGTTTGTTGGTTGAGCGCGGGCTCAACGAAGCTCGGGAAGAGCGAGAGGAAGCGCCGCTGAACCGGACGTGAGCGGGCCCAATCGTCGAATGGAATGAGTCCGGTCGAGGAATCGGCAAGCTTGTCGTTGCGTTGGTCGGCGAAGATGATCGTGCGCGGTTTGATCTGTGCGATCGGAACGCTGGCGGCTGCGGGCACGTCCTCCAGCTGGAATTCCTGCGCGGCCGCGCCCGCGCAAGTGGACAAGCAGGCGGCGATGAGGACAGCGGCACGGTGGAGTCTCATGGCGTCAATGCTCAATTCAACCGCCGCCAGAAGTAATCGGGATCGACTCGGAGCGGCGGTCGCGGGAGGCGGTCCTCGTCATCGGGATATCCGCGCCAGGAGGGATATTCGCGCGGACCAAGACGCCAGGTCGGGAATGGAATGGGGGGCCGGTTATCGCCGTAATGCCGGTAATCGCGGGGACGCAGCTGGAATGGCCCGTCATCTTCGTCATAACCGCCACGATAGGCGTAACGTTCTGCACGCGAGACGATCCGAAACTGCGTATCATTGATTTGGCCCGACGGATCCCTCTTCAAGTACTCGGTGAAAGCGCGTCCGGAGCCGGCCGGTGCGGGGTCGCCGGTATGGGGATCGATCGACAGAGCGACGAGCTGACGCATGGCTTCGCGCGAAGGGCCCTTCAACGCCGTCTTGGGAGCGTGCAGCTCCCAGGCTGCCTGCACGATCGGCTCGAACATCGGCAGCGCCACTTTCCCTCCGGTCTGGCCGTGCCCAAGGGTGCGGCGCCCGCCGTCGCCATTGTCGTAGCCGACCCAGATGGCGATGGTGACGTCATTTGTGAAACCGACGAACCAGGCATCGGCCGAATTATCAGTGGTACCAGTCTTGCCGCCGACATAGGGCGAGAGATGCTTCACCACGCGCGCGGTTCCGCGCGCGAGCACGCCCTGCAGCATTGATTTCAACTGGTAAAACGATGCGCGGTCGGCGAAGCCGATCCAGGACACCGCATGCGGATCGTGCCGGTAGATTGGGCGGCCATCCTGTTCGATCGCTTCGATCGCATGGGGCTTCGGTCGTGCGCCTTCGTTGGCGATCGCTGCATAGAACGCCGCAAGGTCGATGAGCCGCACAGTTTGGGCACCGAGCACGAACGGGTAGTAGCGCATGCATTCTTTGTAGAGCTGCGCTTCCATCGCGAGCTCGCAGACTTGGTCGAGGCCTCGCTCGGCGCTGTCGTCGAGGCCGGTCGCGAGCAGTTGCACGGTGGCGAGATTCCGGGAGTTTTCCAGCGCACGCCGCAGTGTAATGGCGCCCGAGGCGCCGCCGTCGTAGTTCTTCGGCGACCAGAAACCGCGCTGGCGCGCGGAGACCGCCCCGATCGGTGCCAGCGTAATAGGTTCGTCCATCACCAGCGTGTTGGGCTGCAATCCCTTCCGAAGGGCGGCGAGGTAGGTCAGCGGCTTCAGGGTGGAGCCGGGTTGCCGCAGGCTCTGGACGACGCGGTTGAGCTGGCTTGCCGGATACGAAAAGCCGCCCGCCATCGCGAGAATGCGGCCGGTTTCGTTCCCGAGTACGAGCGCCGCTCCTTGCACGGTCGGTCGAATGCGCAGATCGGCACGTGCCACTTGCTTACCAGTGGCTTTGCGCACCTGCACATAGACCACGTCGTACGGCTTGAGACTGCGCCGGATCGCGCCGCTCCAGGTGTTCAGCGGCAGGATGCTTCCGTCGGTCAGACCGACGTTGATCGCATGGTCGCCCTTGCCACGCGTATTCTCCAGGACGACCGCCGATTCCCAGTGAACGTCATAGAGAGGTAGCCGTGCCGCCTTCAACGCCACGAGCCAAGCCGGTCCCGTGGCCGGGTTAGCCGCACGCAGACGGACAGCATCGGAAATATTCGCCTCGGGTCCCTCAAATTTGTAACGACCGATGCTCAGCTCGTACCGCGCGAGGCCCTCTTGCAATGTCGCTTCGACTACGCGCTGCAGGGCCGAGTTGACGGTCGAGCGCACCGTGTAGGAGGAATTGGTGAGATCGAGGCCCGCGGCCATCTTTGCCTCGCGGGCGACGTGATCGACGAAGTGAAAGCCGAAGTCCCGTCGCGTCGGCCGGTACTCGACGAACTGCGGCAATACTGCTTGCGCCGCGGCGGCGTCGATCATGGCGTCGTCCTGCATGCGGCCCAGCACGTAGGCAAGGCGCTCGCGCGCGCGCTCAGGGTGGTGGTCGGGATTGAAGTAGTTCGGACCCTTGGCGAGCCCGGCGAGCAACGCGCCCTCGACTGCGGAGAGCGCCTTGGCTGGTTTGCCGAAATAGCTGCGCGCCGCCATCTCGATGCCCCAGGCTCCGCGACCGAGATAAATCGAGTTGAGATAGAGCTCGAGGATTTCCGCCTTGGTCAGGGCGCGCTCCATCCGAGAGGCAACGATCATTTCACGCAGTTTTCTTTCGTAAGTGATGTCGTTGCCCACCAGCAGGTTCTTGGCGACCTGCTGCGTAATGGTCGAACCGCCTTGCGGCCGGCCCGGCTGCGTGAAGTTGCCGATGAAGGCGCGGACCAGTCCGCGCTCGTCGATGCCGGCGTGTTGGAAGAAACGCTTGTCCTCGGCGGCGATGAAAGCGTTGCGCACCGCTTCCGGGATATCCGCAAGCTTGACCCAGATGCGGCGATTGTTCGGCGTGTAAATCTCGGCAAGGCGCTGGCTCTTGTTGTCGAGGATTACGCTGGTGACAGGAAGCCTGAGCTGCTTAAGCTGCGCCGCGTCGGGCAGATCCTTGACCGCGCTGTTGTAGAAAGCGATGACCTGACCAAGATCGACCGGAGAGCCTTCCACTTTTTTGACCTTGCAGAACTGCCCGTAGGCCACGTGGAGGTCGGCCAGATTCAGTCCTTTGAGTGCCTTGATCTCGCTGTTCAACGCCTCCTTGTCATCCATGGCAGTGGCAATCAGATCGTCCAGGTTGATGTCCTCGATGTCGAAAGCCTTGCGCATGTGGGCGCAGCCGGCGCTCAAAAGCTGCGCCACCTCGAAGCGGTCCCGCACCGCATCGAACTCCGTCTTGACCCCATCCGGCTGGGTAGTGACCTGGCTGAAGGCAAGCGCCGTGGCGAAGATCTTGATGAGAATCGAGTCCATGACCTGCCGACGGTCGAAAAACCGCCTCCGTAAGGTCCGTTTGCCGCAATATGAAACAAGGCTGTTCCGAGGAAAAAGTTCCCGAGGCCGCCGCCCGCTTCTCCGGACCTCCAGCAACCGCTCCGACCTGGCTTGGCCGCGGAACCAACGCTGCGGTCAGCGCGTTTTAGACACACATTGGCAGCGCATTCATGAATGCCCATTTTCCAGTTGTGCTTGCTGCGGCGCTCCTCAGCGCGGCCATCGCCACAATGCCTGCGGATGCTGCTCCTCGAAAAAAAACCACCCGGGCAACTCAGCCGCCCACGGACAGATTTTTGGGCTGCGACGTCCGGGTGCGAGACTATCTTCGCGAAGGCGGAGCGGTGCTACGCGTGACCAAGATCGAAGTGGACGATGCCCGACTGCAGTTGAACATTCATCATGAGTACGGAGAGGCGGGAAAGTCGCCTCGAAGATACCTCCGCGGGGACACTGAAGACGAAATGCGCAAGAATCTGCGCGGAACATTGGATGAGTTCGCTGCGGCTGCGAAGGCGGCAATGGATGGTCGCGCTTGGTATGTGATCGCCGCTCGCAAGGTCATGTCGGACCGCGAGGGTTCGGGCGAGACCACGAGTCCGTGGACGGCGATCGTCCTCGCGGATTTCGAGGGAAAATGCAGACCCATCACGTTCTATCAGTCTGTCGACCGGAACAAGCTCGATCCTGAACTGAGCAAGAAATTGGATGAGTGAAGTTTTGCGCTTGAAGTGATTTGCAGTCGTAGCGACGGCGCCTGGACGCCATGAGGCGCGGTGAGGATGCTCAACTGCCGTCGCGGGTGTTCTTGCGCTCGGGGCTGAAACAGGGGTTCGATCCCTTCGGGAGCGCCATATTTCCATATGCCAGCAGCAACAAGCTCCGCGTCCCTCAAAGCTAATTTGTGCAGACGGGGAAATACCACCGCATGACATGTCGCAGATTGTCGGAATCTCCGCGCGCCCAGTTGCGCATGATCGCAGCCGAAGGAGATCGCAGTGATCCCGCCTCAAACATTCGGTCAAACGCACGCTCGTGTGCGGCCGGCGAGATGCCGCCCACAGCGTCGGCAACCGGATAGACCTCGTAGCCTTCGGCCAGCATATCGAGGGTCGGAAAGGCCAGGCAGACCTCGGTCCAAAGCGCGGCGACGACCGCCGTCCCGTGCGTTCAGGCTTGGCCGCCTTCTTGGCGGCCGGCTTCTTGCCTCCGATGACATGAGCATTTCCTTTTGGCCGGGTGTCGCCTTGCGACGCTTCTTGGCCTTCGGCGCACTCGCTCCGGAGATGCTCTTCTCCCTTCTCGAGCGCAGAACTTCGCCCAATCTGCCGCCAGCCGCTGACGCTTCTCACAGAGATCCCCACGCCGGTCCCGGACCGGAGAAGTGGCTGGCCGGTCAGGTGAGATCGATCTCACGGCCCAAAAGTGGACCGTTCCGGATGGCAGAATGAAAGCAGCCCGTGAACATCGAGTTCCACTGACGAAGCGATCGAAGCTCTGAAAGCGATCCATCAAAAAAACCGTCAAACGTATGTATTTATAAGGACCAAGAGCCGGTGGTCGGCAACAAAGTTGAGGCCGCCCCACCAGCACGCGGCTCTCTTTGAGAGCGATAGAGAATCTAGCATGATGGAGCGGATAATTGCGTAACCATAAAAAGCGAAAGAGCTTCAATTCTCGTTCCGATCAACTTCCTCCGTCAAGACGGAAGTACGGCCGACCCGATCCGTCGAGCCCAACCCCGCTATATGAGCTAGATGGGCGCGACGCGAAAACGGTCGATCGAATAGTTCGGAAGCGCGGCAAAGCTGTTACTATTGCGGCCATCAAGGTTGTCCGGCCTTCCCGGCCAAGAGGAAGACCTCCCAATGGTATGGCTCGGTTCATTCCTGCCTGGGAAAGCGATCAGGACAAACACATCCAGCCGCAAGACGCCGCCGGCTATTGTCAGAAGGTCGGCGACGGTTTGGACTTCTTCACCGCCTAGAAGGAGGAGGTCTTTCGCGGCACGGACGCGAGACGGCTGCCTTCGCAAATGAAGCAATGTCTATGCTGTGCCGCATGTAGTTTGGTTATCAATTCATGTCGATCTTCAGGTTTCTGCCTTGCCAGAAATAGAGAACCCATAATTCACGCTCCAAATCGAAAATCGATCACTCATACAAGTATCGCTGAAATCCCACGAACGTATCGCGAATGGTCTGGACGCTTCCAAGCTCGGCCGCAGCGTCATCGACGGTATGATATTTGAGCTGAATCAGTGCACCGAGCTTGTCCTGATCGAGTTCGCCGACACCTTTGCTTGACGTATTGCGCCAGCACGAAATCAAGGAACGCCTGTAGCTTGCCGTCATAACGCGTAAAGATATCGGCGCGCCGGGCCTCTAGGGCGAATGCGTTGAACCTTTAAGTTGCTGTAAGTAGTCCCGCGGCCGCAGCTTTTGCGTGAGGCGTCCGGTACGCCGACCACAACTGGTGCCTAGGAAAGGAATGCGCTGGCCTGCTAACAAGCGATTGTAAAGTTTAGACCCCGCGCCGGGGTGGGGTCAACACCGGCGCCTATCGTGACCCCACTCCGACGAAGCTTTCTCAATTTCCTTCAGGACGTTACTGCTCATCCTTCCAGCGATGTGACCCCGCCGCCGATTCACACCCAAAGTTCCTGACCGAGGGGCCAAGGAGCTTTGACCGATGAAGATTTTTGGGTGCCTTCCAGAACCCCAACTGGCCCGCCTCCTCGCCCACCAAGGTAGTGATCCGGGATTGGGAGGCTATTTCGGTGTAGGCTCCGCTAGACCTTTACCGGGATTTGCAAGCTTCCCAGATGTTGAAAGCGTTACGGCCGCGCCCAATGCGCGGGCTACGTTCTCCACCTCTGCTTGGAAACCCTTATTCTCATCAAGGAACTCGTGGGAAGTCGCGTAAGGCTTCATGTATCCGACGTAGCCGTCCGTTTCAGCCATCCCACCTGCAGATATCAACGACATGTCGGTAAGCCAGTCAGCGAGCGAACGTCTCAAAGTTTCCGCACCGACGCTGTCGCCGTGCACGGCAATACCAAAATAACGGCCGGCTAGGTGCCGCGGATAAGGCCAGCCCTTTAGCTCAAGGGCTTTCGCCTTCTCAACCGTTTTACCGTGCGTCGATGTGGGATCAGGGTTTCCTCCGTCGGCACACACCAATCTGTCGATCATCGACTTGAGCACCGTCGGTGCATGATACCAATTCACAGGCGTGATGATCATGATGCCATGGGCGGCGACCCAGAGAGGATAGATTTCATTCATCCAATCCTCGGTCTGACCGAGTGAATAGTTCGGATAGCAACTGCAGGGCCAGTGGCAAAGCGCCATGGACGTAGAGACACACGACTTGCATGGATGAATGGTCTTCCCAAATTCGGACGTGATCCGCGAGAGATCCAGCACATCAACCGCGAGTCCGACTTCGTCGAATACGGCTTTTGCCATTTCGATCAGTCGCCACGTTTTCGACATCTCTCCCGGACAGGTATGTTCGCTGCGTGAGGATCCGTTGATGAGAAGAATACGCGGCATTTCTTTCGGATCGTCATGGCGATGCTGAGCGGCGAGGATAGCATCGCGCGCGGCCAGCCAATCAACAGCTAGCTCGTATTCCGGATCGGAAAATCCGGGTCCAGCTTTGCGCGTCAGCGGCGCTTTGCGGGAGTTCGAATACGCATCCCACGCTGCTGCGGCAATCGCATCTAGTTCGCGCTGTAACGGTGCAAATGCCGGATCAATAAAGCCGCTGCGATATCGCTTTTCAAATTCTGCTCGGTCTAATTTGACTGGCGGCATGCCTTTTCGAACGTCTGTCATGACGGGCCCTAATCTATATGGCCCCCCGACAACATATTTCGGGCATCGCTGGTTCCAACCGGCTGGACTCTTCCAGCTTCGACACGGCTAAAATGGTAGCCTTTAACGGCGGGCGCGCTAGCCGAACCGTCGCCGCTCATGGGCAATAGCCTTCATCCGCTCGCGCAGCGAGCCATCATCGACCCTGATGGACTGATAGCGCATCGTCATCCGACAGCACCCCAGCACCTGGCACACCCGCCGCTCGCTCATCCCATAGACAGTCTGGAGATGGGCGACAGCATCCCGCTCGGCAGCGGGCGTTACCATTTTTTTCCGAGGAGGTCCTTCAACGCCGAGTTGTCCAGCATCGCATCGGCCAGAAGCTTCTTGAGCCGGGCGTTCTCGTCCTCGAGTGCCTTCAGTCGCTTCGTGTGCCTAACGCAAATCAAACCCTGGCATATTGATGGTGCAGTCCGCCCAGGATCGGACGACAGCTAATGCGTCCGGCTGTCTCGGCGACGCGCGACATCGGCGCGTCCTTGTTCAATGACAAATGGGTGCGCGTGCCGCTGTAGTAGCTCATGTACGAGAGCAGCACGTGGCGCAGATGGCGTTCGCCGAATACCACGATATGATCAACGCATTCCCTGCGGATCGATCCGATCAGCCGTTCGGCGTATGCGTTTTGCCAGGGTGAGCGAGGAGACGTTGGGCGATCTCGAATACCGATGGACCGAACCCGATGCATGAATATTTCGCCGTATGCGCCATCGTGGTCCCGGATCAGGTAACGAGGGATTTGCTCCCAGCCACACGCCTCCGTCAGTTGGTTGGCAATCCATTCGGCCGTCGGCTGCGCGGTGACCCCAAACCACAGGATCTGCCGCCGGCCATAGCCCATGATCAGCAATCCATAGAGCAGCCGGAATGAGATTGTCGGCACCACGAAAAGGTCCATCGCGGCGATCCCGTCAGCGTGGTTACGAAGGAACGTCGTCCACCCCTGCGACGGAGGGGCCCTCCTCTGCGCGGATCAGCCGGCGAATTTCCAACGGCACAGCCGGTGGACCGCAGCGACGCCTCGATTTCCAGCGCCAATACAATCTGAAACCGGCACGATGCCAACGGATCACGGTGTCCGGTCGGAGGATCGCCAGTGCATCATACATCAAAACAGTCGGCAGACACCTCCCAATATCAGTCGGTCAATCGAGATGAAGGGAGGTCTTTTGGGACGGGTTCGCCGCAGCACATTGATTTGTTGCCTCAAGACCAGAACTTCTGCCTCAAGCGCTACTCGCGACCGCAGCAGGTCCATCACCATTCCAAAGATCAGTCTGCACAGATCCAACGTCGGGCAGCAGCATCGCCCAATTCTCGATCAACCGCCAGCCGGATTGAGTTTGCGACAGGGACAGGCTGCAATCCGGGGGACGAGAGCCACCGGTCCAAATGCGAAGCGGCTTCTGCCCGGAAGCCCGCTGCAGAAGGAGATCGCGAGCCGTGCCGGGCGGGATTTTTGCAGCCTCGTCTTTAAAGCGCAGGGCTTCCTCATCGAGCAGCTCTTGGAAGGTTTTCTCGTGCTTAGTGCGTGGACGCTGTTTCATGGCGCTGCTCCATTCCGTTAGAAGGCGGGAGCGCAACCGGCGTTCTCATCACTAATAAAGGCCACGGATCGGGCGGTGACGGCGGTATGCGCCGCAATTTTCTGGCGCACTAGATATTTTATTAACGACGGCGGCGGAATCATCTGCCCGCCGGTCGCCGTCGGAGCCGATGCATATCAGACAGCTCGCGAAGCGGCGGCAATCCTTTCGGCCGATCCGGATAGATAAACAATTACGCATTATTCGAAGCGCGGGTTATCCGGCGATAGCTTGAGCCGTGACGCATCATGCCGGAAAGGCACTTTGAAACAGCGCGTCGAAATGATTGACGCGGTGTCATTTGCCGATGTTTAGTCTGGCCTTGGCACCCCAAGCGGACGTCTTTAATCTGATAGGAGACCGAAATGTCATCCAAGTCTTCGGCGCACTTTTCCCATTTTTGTGCTTCCGCGAGCCAGTAGTCACGCCGCTTAACATCGGTCTCCGATTTCTCATGACATACCGCAGCTTCCGCGCGGCACGCAATGTAGTGATTCATTTTCGCGGTCATTTCGGAATCTCCAAGATGATAGCCACTTGTCTAGATCATTTACCATTTCCGTTTGGCGAACCTTCTTCAAAAGAAATCGCTATTCCTACCCGGAGGAAGCTTTAGCTGCACCGAATGGAAGCTTCCGTCGTCCACCGGGCATTGCACTTAGCGCAGTGCCATTCGTTGGTGACGATATGGAGCGAATATTGCGAGCTCACGGGTGCTGTCACGGTATACCCGCAAGCGCAGGTATCAGTTCCCTCGGGGCGCGATTTTCGAACGGGCAATTCACGAGCGACGCGATTTGCCCATTTGCGCTCTGACCTTCTTTGAAGATGAATTGGGTGATGGCGTTCATAGCTGTCTCCCTTTGTGGGGCGGGAGCACCCGAACGTCTCTCTGTCGTCAGCGCCGATGATAGTATCTGGCGATTGCTTCTATATGGGCAGCCCAGCCGACCATAACCAGAGCCGCACAACTGAAAC
>CAVXSV010000029.1:0-220316 GCA_963764445.1 uncultured Alphaproteobacteria bacterium | reverse complement strand
GAGGTTGACAGCCCCATCACCGGTGGCAGGTTGAACGGTAGTATCGTCGCGGAGCGAATTCTGCTGGGCGTCGCGCGCGAGCCGCGTGATCAACGCCTGCACTGAATCCTCGGGCCCGGTGCGTTCGGCAAACGGCTTCAACTGCGCGATCACGAATGCATTGTTGCTCGCAGCTGAGCTGTCGAGAATCGAATAGCCGATGATGGAAATGGTGTCCCGCACCTGGGGCATCGCCTTCAGCAGAGCCTCTACTTCACGGGCCGTGTCCGACGTACGATTGAGCGACGTCCCGTCCGGCAACTGCACACTGATGAAGAACGAACCCTGGTCCTCTTCCGGCAGAAATCCGGTCGGCGTGAGGCGCATCAATCCATATGACCCGAGGGCGAACATCCCGATGACCAGAATTGCCGTCACCGACAAGCGCAGAATCTTACCGACAATCACCGCATAACCGTCTCGGACACGATCGATGCCATGACTGATGCGCGCCATGATTCCGCGGCGCGAACCAGAACGACGCAAAAACATCGCGCAAAGGGCCGGCGACAGTGTCAGTGCATTGAGCGCAGAAATCAGCACCGACGCGCTGATAGTGACGGCGAACTGCCGGAATAGCACACCAGAAATACCGGGGATGAACGCTATCGGTACGAAAACCGCCATGAGTACCAGCGTGATGCCGACGATCGGCGCGGTGACCTGTGCCATCGCCTTCTTGGTCGCATCGGGGATCGAAAGCTCCGGTTCCTCCTCCATGATGCGCTCGACGTTTTCGACCACGACGATGGCGTCATCCACCACGATGCCAACAGCCAGCACCATAGCGAGTAGCGAGACGGTATTGGCGGAGTATCCCATCATCAGCAGCACTGCGAAGCTGCCGATCAGCGACACCGGAATGGCGATAACGGGCACAATGGTGGCGCGCCAGCTGCCGAGAAAGATGAAGACTACCAGCGACACCAGGATTAGCGCCTCGATCAGCGCACGAATGACGGCACTGATGGTGTCCTTCACGAACACAGTGGAGTCGAAGACGACGCGAGATTGCAGGCCTTCCGGAAACCGCGCGCGCACCTTGGCCATCGTGGCGTTCACCGCATTGGCGACCTGAATGGCGTTGGCGCCTGGCGCAAGATATAGTCCAATCGCCACCGAAGGCTCGCCGTTGAGACGGCTGTCAACATCCTCGTTCTGCGCACCGAGTTCAACGCGAGCGACGTCCTTGACGCGCAGCACCGAGCCATCGGGATTAGCGCGGACGACAATGTCGCCGAACTGTTCTGGCGATACCAGGCGTCCTTGTGTCTGTACATTGAACTGGAATTGCTGATCCTTGGGGACCGGCTGGGCGCCGATGCGGCCGACCGGCGCCTGAACGTTCTGCGCCTGCACCGCCTTGATGATATCTGATGGTGCGAGCTCCAGGCTCATCAGCCGTGTGGTATCGAACCAGATGCGCATTGAGTAGTCGAGCCGGCCGAACAGCGACGCCTGCCCCACACCAGGCGTGCGCGATAGCTCGTCGAGCACGTTGATGATGCCGTAATTGGTGATGAACAGCGGATCCAGTTTGCCCCCTTCGCTGTAGAGAACCACGACCTGAAGCATTGAGGACGACCGCTTCTGCACGGTCAGGCCCTGGACCTGCACCTCTGGGGCAGACTCGCCATCACGGTTTGCACGCGATTGTTGACGTTGACGGTATTGATGTCCGGGTCGGTATCGAGCCGGAAGCTGACGGTCAGATTGTAACTACCGTCGCTGGAACTCGTACTCTTCATGTAGATCATCTTGTCCACGCCAACGATCCTCGACTTAATCGGCTGCGCCACCGTGGCCTCCAGCACGGCCGCTGATGCGCCCGGATAGACCGCGGAGACCTGCACCTGGGGCGGCACGATATCCGGCAGTTGCGAAACCGGCAGCCTGCTCAGGGCCAGCATGCCTGCGAGCGAAATCACGATCGCAATAACGATGGCAAGACGGGGACGGTCGATGAATGTCGCCGAGAACATCGCGTCAACTCCGGCCGGGTGAAGCCGACGCGGGCGCCGGGGCGACGACCAGATTGGGCCGCGCGCGCTGGATGCCTTCGACGATGACCTTCTCGTTCTCCTTTAGCCCATCGGTGACGGCGGCAATGTCGGCGGTCGACTGGCCAAGCTTGACGCGCCGCTGCTCCACCTTGTTGTCGCTGTTGACGACATAAACGTAATTGCCCTGCTGATCGGACAGGATGGCGCCGCGCGGGATCGCGAGAACCTTTTGTGGTTCGAGCGCCTTCAGACTGACGGAAACGAACATGTCGTCGGTCAGGTCGCGCAGTCCCGCGCCGGGCTGGACAGGATTATCGATCGTGGCGCGATGCAGAAGCGTATCGGTGTCCTTAGCGATATTGACGTCATAAAAATCCAGTTTGCCAATCTCGCTGTAAAGCCGCCCGTTTGGCAGCCGCAGCCGAACCTGGACAGCGTCCAATCCTCCCTTTTTTGCATAACGGTCACGCAGATCGAGCGTACGCCGAACCGAAATCGGGAACTCGACATACATCGGATCCGGACTGACAATCGTGGCCAGAACGCCCGAGGTCGGACCGACCACGTTGCCGGGCGTCACCGACGTGCGGCCGATGCGGCCCGAGATCGGCGCACGAATCTCGGTATAGTCGAGACTGATCTGGGCCTGCTGAAGCTGGGCCTTGGCGGACTGCAGTTGAGCCGCCGCGGTCCTTTGCGTTGCCCGCGCATTGTCGGCGGTAACCTGTGTCCCCGACGATTTTTGCAGCAGCTCTTCCGCGCGGGCCATTGCGGTATCGGCATTGTCGAGTTGGGCCTGGGCTTCCGCGACACCGGCCTTCTTGACCTCGACGTCCGCCTCGAACGGCGCCCGCTCCAAACGATAAAGGAGTTCGTCCTTCTGAACATCGGCGCCATCATCGAAGAGCTTTTCGTTGAGGAACGCGGTGACGCGCGCAACGATATCGACCCGCTCGCGAGCGCGAATACGGCCCGCGATCTCCGTACTCTCCGTCATTGGCCTGTATTGAGCGGTGACCACCCCGACCACCGGCGGGCCGCCGGGCGCCACCTGGGCATTCGCGAATGAGGTCGAAAGGAGGACAACGACGCAGGCCGCGGTCGCGCGCCAATTCGAAGCCGGGGCATCGATACCTCCCTGAGCAACGACCCGCAGGATACCAAATGGCGCGCCGGCAAGCCACTCCGGTTCTGCAACAAGAAGTAACCCAGTTCCCGATCCGGATTCGGCCGTGACAGCTTTTTGCGCATTCGGACTGACGGCAAATCATGTTACGACGTTGAAGGCCAGGAGGCTCTACGGAGCGACTCAACACAGCAAACTGTTTCTCTGGCCCCTTCGTCGGTCCGAGGCTCCGGATGCGGGGAGCCTTGCGGTTAGAGAGAGAGAGTGGTCCCAATTAAGCTTTTTCATCGCAATCAAGACCGCCCCGCTTCCCTTTTGAAGAAGGAAGCCGACGAAAGGGGTTTCTAAGCTCCATGATAATGCGACCAAGGCGAGCCACTGAAAGGTTCGGCTTGCCACCACAGATTTCTGTTTGCTCCGTTAGTCAAACTTGAGAGCCGCTATTCCGGCGCGGGCACAATCCTCGTCCCTTTCGTCGCTCGATGCGCCGCTGACTCCGATTGCGCCTTGGAGCTTTCCGTCTCGAAAGATTGGAAAACCACTTGGTCGCCGCAGATTTGGAGCCCCCATTGCCACCACAGCCCGGTTCTTGGAACCGGATCGGAATTCGTCTAACGCTTCTCCGCTAGGGCGGGCCTCCCGGGCGACGGCTATCGCCTTTCCTATCGATCCCCATGATGATTGATGAAATGAGCCGTCCATCCGTTGATGGGCAATCAAATGTCCTGATGGATCGCAGACCGAAACACTGACGCGCTGAAGTTAGGCGAGCCTGAGAAAAAGAGCCCCCGATGGCCCGATTGGCTTCAGAAAGGGTTATCGTCATCTGCGCCCCTATCACTGTTCCCGAAGACCGTCTGTCGGTGCTTTTCGAGCGGCCTACGGTTGTCACGTCACAATCTCCCATGGAATCTGCGAAGCGACCCGCCTACTAAAGAAGATCCCTGCAACATGACTTTTCCATGATTACTGTCAAAATTGACGCGGCGCGTTGCAAGCAATTGAGCTGCCTTTTTTACCTCTGGACCACACTGTTCAGTTGGTCGGATAGGTCTCCAGACTGATCAGGCATTTCTGGAGAAGGGAGGCTCTAAGCTCATCAGGGTCAGCGTTTAAGCGGCCTGCAGTCGATGCTGCAAGCGACGGTTTGCGATGAGTGGCCAGCTTGATGCGTTGACGTTCTGCGAGGATCGTCTCGGACCTGCCGAAGTAGACGTCAGCCGGGGTGACGTTTTCGATGCTCTCATGATAGCGGGCGTGATTGTAGTGCTGACGAAGGCGTCGATCTGCCGTTCGAGATCTCCGGGCAGATAGTAGTTGTCGAGCAGAATGCGGTTCTTCAGGGTCTGGTGCCAGCGCTCGATCTTTCCCTGGGTCTGGGGATGATACGGGGCGCCGCGCACATGCTGCCATGCCCTTGCCTTCGAGCCACCTTGGCCAAATCGTCTAGCCATGTAAGCTCGACCCATTGTCGCTGAGAAGCCTCGGCCGGTGCGCAACAGTGATGTAATCAAGGCCCGATGCCGCCAGCGCCTGGTCGAGCGTGGCCGTGACGTCGGAGGCACACATCGTGGGACCGAGCCTCCAGGTCACGATGTAGCGCGAGAAGTCGTCGAGCACGGTGGAGAGAAGAGAACCAGCCCCAACCGGTGATCCTGAGATAGGTGAAGTTGGTCTGGCAGAGCTGGTAGATGGCGGGGTCTTGTCCTTGAACTCGCGCCGCCTCGACCACCACATAGGCCGGGCTGGTGATGAGATCGTGTGCCTTCAGCAGTCGATAAACCGAAGCCTCCGAGACAAAGTACTTTCCCTCGTCGGTGAACCGAACGGTCAGCTCTCGCGGCGACAGCTCGGGGAGCTCCAGCGCCAGGTTGATGATCTGGCCGTGGACGTCGTCCGGGATGCGATTCCAGACGCGGTCCGGTCGTGAGCGATGGTCCGCCAACGCCTCAAGTCCGCCTTCGCGGTAGCGGTCGTACCAGCGATAGAATGTGGCCCGCGGGACACCGAGTTTGTCCAGCGTGCGTTTGGCCGGCAGATGTGACTGCTCGACCAGCTCGATGACCCGGCCTTCTCCGATGCAGGGTATCTCATGCCGCGTCCTCCCCATCTCTCACCCGACAGGGGAATGCGAAGCATTCACCGATAGGGCCCGCTCATACTTTTTTTGAGCAGACGGTTCTCCAGGGTGAGATCGGCCACGACCTCCTTCAAGGCAGAGGTCTCACGGCGAAGGTCTTTCACTTCGCCGGAGGTTGCGGCGCGGGCCGTATCGCCCGCCAATCGGCGTTTGCCGGCCTCCAGGAACTCCTTGGACCAGCCGTAATACATCGAGGCAGCGATGCCCTCGCGGCGGCAAAGCTCAGAGATGTTCTCTTCACCGCGCAGCCCTTCCAGTACGATGCGGATCTTCTCTTCCACTGAATACTGCCGGCGGGTCTGGCGCCGAATGTCCTTCAGCACTTGTTCTGCGGGCGCTTTGCCCGGCCCGGATTTCTGTTTCTCTTCGCTCCTTACGGCTACGCATGACCCAGAAATCCTCCCTTCGGAAAGTCCCTCAATTTGTCTCAGGGGTGCTGACGGGAAACAATTCATTGGATAATTGTGGCTGTATTCGGCTGCTGGCCGAATTATTCGGAGACATACATTGCTCAAGGAATGAGTAACAGGGAAGCGCTCTCGCCGCTCCTCGTCTTCAGGCGTAGGAGGAGGATGACATGATCAAGCATGCCTTAAAGCCCGAGGGAATGCCTACACATCTGTCAATGGAAAGGGTCGCACTGACCGTGAATGATCTGGGTCGCGTTCGCGATTTCTATGAACAAGCCGTGGGTTTGCATCTTCTGGGAACGGATGGCGAAACTGCAGAACTCGGCACTGAAACCAATGTCCTTCTGGAATTGCGCCGGGACGCTTCCGCCCGCCGTCCTTCGCGCGGTGAGGCTGGCCTTTTCCATACCGCCTTCCTCCTACCGGAGCGTGTTGATCTGGCGCGTTGGACCCAGCATGCGATTGAACTCGGGCGCGTCCATGGTCGGCGCTTCCGACCATTCCGTTAGTGAGGCGCTCTACCTCTCCGATCCAGAGGACAATGGCGTCGAGATTTATAGCGATCGACCGGCATCCTCGTGGACGTGGCGAAGCGGGGAGGTCGACATGGTAACCAAGCCACTTGACCTGGACGATCTGCTAACCGCGGTCGACGGCCGGAAATGGACCAGCGTTCCGAATGCCTCGGTCATCGGCCATGTGCATGTTCAAGTCGGAGCGCTTGCAGCGGCCGAGGCATTTTATGCCGGTCTCTTGGGCCTCGATGTTACCAATCATAGTCAGGGTGCCCTCTTCTTTGCGGCGGATGGCTATCATCATCACATCGCAACGAACATCTGGAATAGTGGCGGCGCAGGCGAGCGGACTTTCCCTCAACCGGACTCGCCGAAGTGCAAATCCGACTCATGCCGCCCGCGCTGCCGCGGTCCGTGCACGCGCCGGGCTGCCGGCAAGCGATACGAGGCAGGCTACGGTGAAGGATCCCTGGGGTACTCAGATCGTCCTGAATATTGTGTAGGACCGACTGAAAGAAGAAGAAAGAAAGATCCCAGAGACGACGGGATCACCAATTTTCCGCCGCTCGGCGCCGCGCTCTTGACCCTCGACATGACTTCGTGCGGCTGGGTTCGCTCATTCGTTACATTCCACATGCCGTGACCGTCGGGTTCACCTGCGGGATTGCAGTCACGATCTTTGCCAGCAAGCTTAAGGATCTCGGCGGGCTGAAATTGCCCGGTGCCGAACCGGGACAGCTGCTGCCCAAGCTCGCAATGATCGGTCAAGCATTGCCGACCCTTAGCCCGGCCGCGTTCGCCGTTGGCGCAGGCTCCGCCACCTTGATTTTCTTGCTGAGACGCTTGCTGCCGAACTGGCCGGGAATGTTGATTGCCTTGGTGCTTGCGTCGGTGGTCGCCTGTGCCGATCGAAACCATCGGCAGCCATTTTGGTCAACTTCCGGATGGCTTGCCGACCCCCGGATTGCCATCATTTTCGACCTTGTCCGTACTTGACGTGTTACCGGCGGGGCTCTCTTTCACGCTTCTTGGGGCGGTCGAGAGCCTGCTCTCCGCCAAAGTGGCCGACGGCATGACGGGACGCAAGCACCGCTACAATATGGAGGTCGTGGCCCAAGGCGTTGCGAACGTCGCCTCTGCTATGTTCGGCGGGATCAGCGTGACCGGAACGATCGCCCGCACGGCGACTAATATTCGCGCCGGCGCATGCAGCCCGATCTCCGGCATAGGGCATGCCTTCTTTATTCTAGTTTTCATGTTGGTTGCTGAACCGCTGGCGAGCTTCATCCCCTTGTCGACGTTGGCCGGTGTATTGGTGGCGGTTTGCTGGAATATGGCAGAGAAGGAAGATTTCCTTCTCCTGCTTCGCGATTGGCGCGGCGCCAGCGTGCTGATGACCACCTTCGGCCTCACGCTGATCGAGGACCTTATCCTCGGTATCATCGCGGGATGCATACTGGCGGCGGCGTTCGCGGTCTTCGACCGAGTTAAGCGATGGCAACGCGTGCAGTCCTGAGAAATGTCTGCTGAGGCGCATGAATTTGTTGCAGCCCTGTGGAATGTCCATTTCTGGCCCCAAAGCCGACCTGCTCATTGAAAACAGACCGATGCAAGCAACAGGATTTCTCAGAGATGACTGGCCTTGTGAAGGCCCTCGGCTGAAAAGGCTAAGGGTTTCAAAGTATGAAGAGGTCACCATTCAAAAATCAAGACGAATGCCAGTCGCTCCAATCGAAGATGCCCGACGACAAAGAGTCCACTTCAATATTCCCAAAGGTCTTTGGTAACTTGCTGGCGTCCCGTCGGGTCGATCCATGACATCCACATCGGGTCGATGAGCACCACCGAAACAGCGCTGATCGCGCATCTGGTCATGCCGGCGGGGGATATCCCGGCGATGCATTCCTGACCGAGACCTGCCGCGACTTGCAGCACCGTTTCGGCATCGGCCACGCCACGCTGCAGGTCGAAACATCGACCGAAGTTCATTGTGCGCTCGCGCCCGACCATGTCTTGTGATCATATGATCGCGGCATGACAGCGCGAAAACGCGCGCGGGGCCTTGATTTCATCGGCAATTTGTCGTGAACGGTCGCCAGCGGCGAATGCGTCCGTTCGTTTCCCAGACAATTCGGAGATTTCTTGATGCCGTCATCAAACGCGCCCGTGCACGCACGCATCACGGGCCCCGTTGTCATGATCGGCTTCGGCTCAATCGGCAAAGGCACGCTGCCGCTGATCGAACGGCAGTTCGACTACGATAAATCGCGCTTCGTCATCATCGATCCCCGTGAGGACGGCGGACTCGCGAAAAGCCTCGATGGCGTGTTTCGCTCTTGGCACCTGACTACGCGCCGTAACGCCCGGTGCGAGCCGACGCAGCGCCAGGCAGGCCCGAACTTTGGATGTAAATTACCGATTGAACCCAGCTGTTGATCCGTCCGTCGAAACCAGCCTGGGCCGTCGGTCGCAGCAACATTGTCAAAGGTAGCCGGTCGAAACTGCGGTCACCGCATCTCGACACTTCCATGGCCTCATGACAAAAAGTAAAAGGCAAGTGCGAGCCAAGCGGCGAGCAGAAATACAGTGCAAAGAACGACTTCGAGGCCTTTACCACCCATCTGTTCCTCCGCGCCGACAGCTTCGACAACCGCCAGTCGCTTCTCGCCCTCAAGATCGACGTACGATATGGAGGAGCCGACCGCTAGTCCGACCAGAGCAGCTCCCAGCGGCGACAAAATAGATAGGTGAATTTCCAAATTCAAGATCTCGTCGGGAGAAACTAGTAGCCGACTTTCAGCCTTCTCGTCGTCGCTTAAACGAAAAGTGACCCAATCATCTAAGATAACTAAATTGTTAGGGGGCGATCAGAATCAAGGCGAATTGCGTATTTTAATTCTGAGAGTAGACGACGAGCGACGGGCAGCCCGGCGGGGTCAGCTGTTCCAGCTAATCGTTCAAGTCGATGGAAATCGCGCGTCCATATTCGACGACAAGGGATGTCGTCAGCCGTTTGCATGCTAGCCTCCTTCTTGTCGAAAGCATTGCTACGATATTCAAGAAACGATCAAGGCTGACGAATCTCGTTCCTGCATCCGTTGTTGAGATAAGCTCTAAACGTGATGGCGAATTAGTTAGCGCCTGACGGGAGGCACAGCCAGGACGTCTACGTTCACCGAACGCAGAACTGCTTCTGTGACGCTTCCGATCAGCTCTTTCAGGAGCCCTGAACGTGCATGAGTACCCATGATAATCAGATCCGGATGCATTTGCTCGACGGCCCGAGTAATGACGTCCATAGGCGCGCCTTCCTCGACGCGCAAAGACCATTTCTGGCTGCCGAGATCATTGGCGCCCAAGAAGCCAGTCAACTCGTCTATCGCGTTCTGCCGTTCGGTGGCTTCGTATTCCGCACTGTCAGCACCCGAAATGCGCAGCTTCCCTTTACCTACGGCTACAAAGGCGTGAAGCAGCGTTGCACGCGTAAGACTAATCAATCCTGATGCGTTAGCGAACCGAAGAGCATGGATCGACGGCTCGGAAGGTTCCACAGGAATGAGCACACTATCGTAATGTTGCTGCACTTCCTTGTTTACCATCAGTACGGGAAACGGACCAGTGCGGATTACACGTTCGACCGTGGTGCCGACAAAAATGTCTCGTAGAAGTTTCCTTCGATGGGCGCCCATGACAATCAGATCAGCCCCCATCGTTGTCGCCGCGTCCAATATTCCGGAAAAGGGGGCGCCAGTCACGACAAGGGAACTGCACCTAGCTTTTTGAAGCTCCGGCATGACGCTTAATCTGTTCGCCTAAGATCCGGTTCGCCTCTCCCCGTTCCATTTCCAATAGCGCCTGCGGCTGATCGTCGTCTACTACGTGAACAATAGCGACTGAGGCACCAGAACCTTGCGCCAGCAGACCTGCTTGGCGCAACCCTCGATTAGAGCGAGTCGAGAAATCCGTAGCTGCCAGAATTTTCATACTTTTTCCTCCAACTAAGCGGCCTTTTCACTGGCATTCGACATAGCCGCTTCTCCAAGGCGGGAGATTGCGCTGGCCTCAACCGCCGCCGTGCCACGACGTGCTATTGAAAACGATTTAGTTGCTGATGCACAAAGCAAAAGGTCTACCCGAACGGTTCTAACTGACCGACCTCATCGCCTGAAGGCGGAGCGCCCGCAAAAATCGGTGGTGCATGCTCAAGATCGCAATAGCGTATTTTATGGCAAACGGAGAACGTTCCAGTCCGAACTCCGAAACGATGTGCTGTCACTGAATTGAATCGCCGAGGTTCGAATAATTGATACTTCGGTCGATGACATTTGTGCACACTGGCCGGCGCTGCGAAGTGCTTCACTTACTTAGTGCCCCAGCGAACATCGGTCTTTCCGGCGAGGAGTTCCACGGGCCACTCGGCGGCGCGCGACCTATCTCCAGCCATTGGACAAGCAACCACATCTACTTCAATCAAAACCGGCGCAAAGCGTCGCGGAGCTTAGCGTTCAAACTGTTCGAAGCTTTAGAACTGGCCGAGTTGTCCAGATTGCCTTCCCACCTGTCCCGGTGGATTGCCGCGCGCACCAATACCATCAGGGTGACCGGCGTTGTCACGGTAGCGAAGACCGTGATGAGCACTTCATGCACGACGGGCCGCGTCTGAAGGACCGAAAAGAAAATCATGGACGCAATCAGTACGCACCCGGCGCCGAGCGTTGCTCCCAAGGTTGGCGCATGGACGCGCTGGTAGAAATTGCCGAGCCGCAGCAATCCCAGCGACCCGGTCAGGGTCAGACTCGTGCCGAGCAGTAGAAGCAGCGCGACAAATAGCGCGGCCCAGGCCGGCAATTCCCTTGCGATGATCATTCGATCACCTCTCCGCGGAGCAGGAATTTGGCTAGCGCCAGCGTCGACACGAAGCCGAGCAGGGCGATGGCGAGCGCCGCCTCGAAATAGAATGTGCTCCCCGTCCGTATTCCGAACGTCAAAATCAGAAGCATTCCGTTGACATAGAGCGCATCGAGTGCAAGCACGCGATCCTGGGCCCGTGGCCCCCGTAGCATGCCAAGCGTTGCGCATATCATAGCCAGCGAGAGGAATAATTGCGAGAGGGTGAGTGACCAATTCAGCACGTGGGCGCTCATTCAAATATCTCCAACAACAGGCGTTCGTAACGTCCCTTGATAGTGTCGATCCATACGCTTTCGTCGCTCAGATCGAGGACGTGGATCATCAAAATCCCTTTCGTGGGATTGAACTGGACCCAGAGAGTCCCGGGGGTGGCCGTGATGATGCAGGCCAAGGTCGCAAGCCCGTATCGGTTGCGCATGGCGATCGGGATACTGAGAAATCCCGACGTCACGCTGCGGTGCCGCGACCCGAGAATGATCCTTGCCACGGCGATGTTCGAGCCGATGATGTCAGCCAGTACCAAAAAGGCGAGGGCAAAGATTGCGCGCGCGTTCCGAACCCTGCCGATGGCCGGCTGCAACTTCGCCGTCAACCATCCGCCGAGTAGAGCGAGAAGGCCGCCGAGCAGGACATGGCCCGCGGAGATTGTCTGGTTCAGCAACAGCCACGTGCCCAAGAGGCATGCCGAGAGCAAGGGGAAAGGCAGCCACGCGGTCATGAGCCCTCCTTCGTCGGCGCAATGCGTCCGGACGGAGCCGAGAGGACGCCCTGAATATAGCCCTGCGGCGCGTGCAAAGCGCTGGCCGTCGCCTGCATGTATCGCATGACAGGTTCGGCCTGAACTGTCAGTGTCGCGGCGGCAAGCAGCAGGATGACAATCGGTGTTATCTCGATCATGCGCACCCGCGGCACGTTGTGCTCCTCGCGCGTCCAGAGCGTCCGTATTCCCGCGCGGGTCATGGCCACGAGTGTTGTCAGCCCTGAGAAAATCAGAAGCCCGAGCAGGGCCCAAGCCACGGCCGGTACGCCGGCCGTGATGCCGGGGCCGTGCGGGCCGAACAAAGCGCTCAGCACGGCAAACTTAGCGATGAAGCCTGACAGCGGCGGCAATCCTGCGAGCACGACTGTGCAACCGATAAAACAAAGGCCGAGAATGGCCATCGCTGCGGGAATCGCCACGCCGATTTCTTCCCTCTGCATGGGATCATCCCCGTCGTCCTCGCCGTAGGCCTCGCGAGTGACGGCAAGCACGTCCGCACCGGGTTCGCGGCCCCGCTCAAGCAGTTCCGTCAGCATAAAAAGTGCGCCGATGGCGAGTGTCGAACTCACTAGATAATATAGCGCCGGACCGGTCACGCCGGCCTGCCCCGTGGCGATGACAGCCATGACGGTTCCGGACGATATCAGTACGGAGAAGCCGGCGAGCCGCGCGATATCCTGAGACGCCAGTACGCCGATCGTGCCGAATACAATGGTTGCCATGCCGGCGAATTCTAGCCATTCCCCGCCGAAATACGCCGAGGCGCCGCTGTCCGCCCCGAACAGCAACAGCCAGAGGCGCAACACTACGTAGAGGCCGAGCTTGCTCATAATCGAGAACATGGCCGCAACCGGCGGAGCAGCCGCGGAATAGGCTGTCGGCAACCAGAAGCTTAGCGGCCACATGCCTGCCTTCACCAGAAATGCGATCCCGAGCACGGCTGCGCCCGTTTCCAGAAGCCCCCTGCTTTCGGCCGAGACATGCGGAATCCGGTTTGCGAGGTCGGCCATATTGAGTGTGCCGGTCACGCCGTAGATCAAGCTCACGCCGATCAGAAACAGCAGGGAGGTCGCCAGATTGACAGCGATGTAGTGCAACCCCGCCCTGACGCGGCGCGTGCCCGATCCATGCAGCGCAAGACCGTAGGACGCCGCCAGGAGCAACTCGAACCAGACGAAGAGATTGAAGAGGTCGCCGGTCAAAAACGCGCCGTTCAACCCCATCAACAGGAACTGGAACATGGCGTGAAAATGGGCTCCCGCCCGGTCCCAGCGCGCGACTGAAAACACAATTGAGGCGAGCGCCAGCACGCTCGTCAGAACCAGCATTAGCGCCGAGAGTCGGTCGGCGACCAGCATGATTGCAAATGGCGCCGGCCAGTCCCCCAGACGGTAGACCCGTATGGCCGAGGATCCAGCTTCGGAGGATGGCGCGTCCACAAGAAGCAGTAATGCGAGCGCAATGCCGGTCAGCGCCACGACTGTCCCGATGCTGATTGCCGTTTTGAGGGTACGGTGTTGTTCGTCGAACAATAGCATCAAGGCGCCGGACACGAGCGGCAGGACGACCGGAAGCACGAGCAGGTGATCGAGCCAACGCGTCACAGTTCACGCTCCGTGCCGTCGACATGGTCGGTGCCGGTCAGTCCCCGCGAGGCCAGGAGTACGACCAGAAATAAAGCAGTCGTCGCGAAACTGATTACGATCGCAGTGAGGACGAGAGATTGAGGCAACGGATCAGCGAATTGTGCTGGATTGCCGATCTGACCCTTTGCTAGAAAAGGCGGCATCCCCACCCGCAGCCCCCCGACACCGAGGATGAACAAGTTGACTGCGTAGGACAGCAGCAATAGGCCCATGATCACCTGGAACGTGCGCGGTCGCAGCAGCAGCCAGACGCCGCAAGCGGCAAGCGTCCCGATCGCCAGAGACAGGATCAATTCCATCACGCGTCCTCGGTCGGCGTTGCCGTCGCCGACGAGCGTGCGACTCGATGGCTGCGAATCGACTGGTGGGCCAGCGCAACCAGCATCAGCGCGGTGGCGCCAACCACGAGCAGGAATACGCCGAGGTCGAAGATGACCGCGCTGGCGGTCGGAACTGCGCCAATGAGAGGAAGCTCGGCATAATTGGCGTAGGAGGTGAGGAAAGGGCGGGAGAAGAGCCACGGCGCCGCGCCGGCGCAGGCTGCGATCAAGAGTCCAAACGAGATCCAGCGGAGGGGACTGATGCGTAACCGCGTCTCCACAAGGCGAATGCCACCCGCCATGTATTGCAGGATAAGGGCAATGGCCATTGTAATGCCGGCGATGAAGCCCCCGCCCGGAAGATCGTGACCGCGAAGAAACAGAAACACAGCCATGATAACCATGAACGGAAATAGCAATTGCACGATCACGGCAGGAACTGGCAAGAAACCGCCCCCGGCGCCTTGCTCGAAATGATCATCATAAAGTGCATTCTGAGGATGCTGCTGCTCCGGAATGCCGACGCTGTCGGCCGCTGGACGGAAGCGGCGCAGTAGTGCGAAGACGGTCAACGCGACAACGCCGAGCACTGTGATCTCACCGAAGGTGTCGAAGCCGCGGAAGTCGACTAGAATGACGTTGACAACGTTAGAGCCGCCGCCATCCGTATAGGCTCGTTCCAGGAAGAACTTCGATATGCTCTCCGGCTTTGGCAATGTCATGATGGCATAGGCCAAGATCGAAAGACCGGAGCCGCTAATCACCGCGACAGTGAGATCGCGAAGACGATGGCGACGGGTGGTCTTTATCATTTTTCCGCGTGCAACGATGTCGATTACTTCAAGCCGTTTCGGAAGCCACCGCAAGCCCAGCAGGAGAAGCACCGTCGTCACGATCTCAACCACAAGCTGAGTCAGGGCGAGATCAATAGCAGACAGCCAGACGAACGTGATGCATGTGGCGAGTCCGGTACCTCCGGCGAGCATGACCGCTGCCAACCGGTGATATTTGGCGAGGTAAGCGCTGCCTAAAGCGCACGCGATGCCAACAACCCAGATCGCCGCAAAGGCCGGATCGATGTCCGGCCGACGGCCAAGTGGCGCCAAGTCCGCGCTGGTAAGCCGGCCACAGGGCGGCGACCAGCGCGGTGCAGACCAGCAGCCGCAACTGGGGCTGCAGACGCTCAGTGCCTAGAAAGTGCTCCAACGATCTGGCCCAGCGCCACGACACCAGGACAAGGATGCGCTCGAAAATATGCGCGGCATCCATGCCTTGCAAAAGGCGCGGCCCGGCCACGGCGGTCTGCAGGTGTCTGCGCAGCAGAAGGTAGGTTGCGACGCCCCCGGCGAATGCGACCCCGCTCATCAGAAGCGGGAAGGTGAAGCCGTGCCAAACTGCCAGGCTATATTCTGGCGCGGCCGGTCCGAGTACCGCATGTACCGCCGTTTCCAGGATTGGGCCGATCGTGACGGCCGGAAGGATCCCGGCCACGAGGCAAACGACAACGAGAATCTCGACCGGAAAGCGCATCCAGCTCGCGGGTTCATGAGGGGTTCGCGGCAGGTCTGCTGGCGGCGGTCCGAAGAAAACGTCGCGGATGAATCGCAGCGAGTAGGCGACGCTGAACATGCTAGCCAAGGTGACGATATATGGCAGCGCGTCGTCGAGCATTGAGCCATCGTGAGTTTCGATGGTTTCGGCGAAGAACATCTCCTTGGACAGGAACCCGTTTAGCAAGGGAACACCGGCCATGGCCGCGGCCGCCACCATGGCAAGAAACGCCGTCACCGGCATAAACCGCCACAACCCGCTCAGGCGGCGAATGTCGCGCGTTCCGGTTTCGTGATCGATGATCCCCGCCGCCATGAACAGCGATGCCTTAAAGGTCGCGTGATTCAGCATGTGAAAGATTGCGGCCACTAGAGCAAGCGGTCTATCCAACCCGATCAACAATGTAACCAACCCGAGGTGGCTGATGGTCGAATAGGCGAGAAGACCTTTGATGTCCTGCTGGAAAAGCGCGAGAAAGGCGCCGAGGACAAACGTGATCAGGCCGGCTGTTCCCACGAACCACAGCCAGTAGTCTGTTCCTCCCATCGCTGGCCACAGACGGATAAGCAGAAACACGCCTGCCTTCACCATGGCGGCCGAGTGGAGGTAGGCTGAGACGGGCGTCGGGGCGGTCATCGCCTGCGGCAGCCAGAAGTGAAATGGAAATTGAGCGCTCTTGGTCAATGCTCCTAGCAGAACAAGGACAAGGGCGGTCAGATAGAGCGGATGCGCGCGGATTTGATTGCCGGAAATCAACACAACATCGAGATCATAACTGCCGACGATGTGGCCGAGCACGATGACGCCGGCAAAGAGGCATAAGCCACCGGTGGCTGTCACGGTCAACGCCATGCGGGCACCGGCGCGCGCGCTGGCGTTGTGGTGCCAGTATCCGATCAAAAGGAACGAGAGGATGCTTGTCAGTTCCCAGAAGAACACGATTTGGATAAGATTGCCTGAGAGCGCGATACCAAGCATCGCGCCCATGAAGGCCAACAGCAGTGAGAAAAAACGTGCGATAGGGTCTGAGGCGGAAATGTAATAACGGGCGTAGAGCATCACGAGAGCGCCGATGCCGGTGATTAGAATCGAAAATACCCACGCGAAACCGTCAAACCTCAAGGTGAAGTTTAATTCAAACTGCGGCAGCCACGCTATGTCATACCGAATCGATGCGCCGCCCAGGACCGCAGGATAAAGCGCTAATACGATGATGAGCCCGGCAATTGAGATGCCGCCGGCCAGCCACGCCGCGACGTTGCGGGCGCGGTTCGGAAGCAGGGCGGCGACAATACTCCCGCCAAAAGGAAGTACGATCAAAGCAATGAGAATGATGTTTTGCGGCATTATCGGGTGCTTCATTCCGCGGATAGCCAGACACGACCATTATGATGATCGCCTAATTGATAACAAGCGCGGGCCGCAGATTATGTGTTTGCCCACTAACTCGTTCTCGCGCAGGGACGAACGAACCGCGTACCTTCTGTCGACGATATCGTGGAGGTCGAAAGAACCGATCCTACCGTTCCCAGTCCCGGGCGCCCGGGACCGCCGGGAACATGACGCTCGTCGGCGCGAGTAGGAGTCTGGAGGAGTTCTGCAGGTCGGGCAATTTATTGTTTCTGCCCCAGGCGCAACTCCTGCCCGTTAAGCTGGACGACCGCGGAATCTGGTTGCAGTGCCAACAAGCATAAACCCCGAAGACGATTTGCACTGCGGCGGGCGGAAATTTAGCGACAATGAATCCGGCGCGGGCTAATCTCCGCAGTTCAATGTCCCACAAGCGCGCTCGATGGATTGTGCTTGTGCTCTCCCCGGAGGTGACAATGGAAAAACACAATTCCGTTTTCTACAACTCAAAAGCTCAACGTATGGCCGATGAGATGGTGATGGCGGAAGCCCGCCACATCGTGCGGCGGGAGGCTGAAGAAAACCAATGCGAGTGTAAAGACGGGATGTTTCCGCGTGCGCAGGTCACTGATCGCCGGAAATTCCTGTTTGCGGCTGGCTCGACGCTTGCGGGCGTCGTCAGCGCGCCGGCACTTGCGCAGACCGCCGATCAGAAAGCGCCGCCAGGCGCGTTTCATTTCGGCGTGCCGGACGATCCGACCAAGGAGCAGGGACGAGCGGTCGCGGCTGACGGCGGATATGGCTCGCGTTCGCAGTTCGAAACGGAACTGCGTATGCGTTATCCGACACCGAACGAGAACACATCCTGGAGCCTGACGCCGCTCGACAAGATGCTCGGCAATTTGACCGCGTCCGGCCTGCATTTCGAGCGGCACCATGGCGGCATCCCGACCATCGATCCGGCCAAGCACAATCTCATTTGTCACGGCATGGTGGACACACCGAAGAAGTTTTCGATGACCGACATCAAGCGGTTTCCTTCCGTCACCCGCAAGCATTTCATCGAATGCTCCGGAAATGGACTGACGGAGTGGAACAAGCCGACAATGAAAACGGTGCAGGGAACCCACGGCCTGCTCAGCACCTCGGAATGGACCGGTGTGCAATTCGCAACCTTTGCTCGCGAGGTCGGTATCAAAGACGGCTCTGCCTGGGTGCTGGCGGAAGGCGCCGACGCGGCAGTAATGACGCGCAGCATTCCGATGGAAAAGATGCTGAAGGACGCGCTCCTCGTTTACGGACAAAACGGCGAGGCGTTGCGGCCGGAGCAGGGGTATCCGCTGCGGCTGCTATTGCCGGGCTATGAAGGCAACACGCATATCAAATGGCTTCGTCGCCTCGAGGTCAGCGACAAGCCGTTTATGACGCGCGAGGAAACTTCAAAATACACCGACCTGCTGGCGAACGGAAAGGCGCGCCGGTTCAGTCTAGACATGGACGCCAAATCCGTCATCACCTTCCCATCCGGCGACATGAAGCTACCGGGACCAGGCTTCTATGACATTCAGGGTTTTGCCTGGAGCGGACGCGGACGTATTCAATCGGTTGATATCTCGGCTGACGGCGGCAAGACTTGGTATCCCGCGCGTTTAGATACAGTGCCGGAGCCGATCTGCACGGTGCGCTTCAGCTTCCCGTGGATATGGGACGGCAAGCCTGCCGTGCTGCAAAGCCGCTGCATTGATGAGACGGGTTATATACAGCCGACCCTGAAGCAACTCATCGCGATTCGTGGATCGAACGGCCCGTCCGGCTCGGTCTATCACCTCAACGCCATCCAAAGCTGGGCCGTCAGTGAAGCCGGGGAGGTTTCCAATGTCCACGCGTAACATGATGTCGATGGCTGTCGGTTTACTGCTCGCCACGGCTGCTTGGTCGACCGCCTCAGCGCAAAGCGCCGCCAGCCCCTATGGATTCGGCTCGCCGGTTAGCCCCGCTGAGTTGGCGAAATACTTCGCAATCCCGCCAGATGGCCGCGGATTGCCGCCGGGGAGCGGAAATGCGACGGCCGGCGCCAAGGTTTTTGCCGAGAACTGTGCCGCCTGTCACGGTGACAAGTTGCAAGGCAACACGGAGAAAGGCATTGGCGGAGACCGTCTGCTGGGGGGCCGCGACACACTCGCAACCAAGGCACCGGTCAAGACCGTCGAAAGCTATTGGCCGTATGCGACGACACTGTACGATTATGTAAAACGCGCGATGCCGTTCAGCGCGCCTGGCTCGCTGAGTGATGACGAGGTCTATGCTGTGGTGGCCTATATCCTGTCAGAGGCAAAGATCATCAAGTCGACCGAGACGATGGACGCCAAGACTCTACCGAAGGTGGCGATGCCAAACAAAGATGGATTCATTGCCGATTCGCGACCGGAGCTGGAGCTTTATCGGTAAGCCCCAACCTCCGGCCGGTTAGTCCTGGATTCGACTTCGTTACGAACAACACTATCGATCGGATCGCTGATTGGTAGTCTCGCATCGCATGATGGATTGCGCTTCAGCCAAAACGGCCAGGTTTGATGAAATGTTCATCCGCTGGTCACGTCGTTCGTAAGCACGGGTACTCTCGCTCGGCGACTTGTTTGCCGCGGTCGCGCACGAGCACCTAGCTGAAGGTCCGCATTTGCTTCCGGCATGCATGGTAAAAGCTTCCTGCAGGTTCAACGGACACTTTCAATTCAAAAAGGGCTCTTTGGAATGGTTGCGAAATTCGGCGACGACATCCGAATTTATTACCGAAAGACATCGGTTTGACCGCGTCGCGCTGTGTCGTCGTCAGGACCGGCCTGCACTTCTGATCGCGCTGGCGTATTTCACTTCAGCATCCGCGCTTTCAATAGTCGCAACAGCAATGAAAAGATTATCTTATCTGGTCGGCTCTTTGGCCCGTCGCCTTCATCCGGTAGCGCAATGTCCTGGTCGTCGACACCTCGTTATCCGGAGCGAGGGCGACGCGGGAATGCAGCCATCGCCAAACGCGGCAGGCCGTTGATAATCGTCAGCGACAACGGCACCGAGTTCACCGTCATGGCCATCCTGCGCTAGTCTCAACAGACAAGGATCGAGTGGCACTACATCGCTCCCGGCAAGCCGCAGCAGAATGCTTTCGTCGAGCCCGGCAGCCGCAGCGGCGTCCGCCCGATTGCTCAGAAGTTTTTGCCCGGTCCCGCGCCATCGTCGCGCGCTGACCACTCAATAGGGAAAGTTCATCCTGCTTCGTCTTAAGAGTCGCTTCGGTCGATCCGAGCAAGCGGCGGCATGGCGTTTGTCCAGCATAACTCTAGAGCCGGCGCTGTGGCCCTCTCGAGCCGCACGGTTTCCGGCCGCTCGAGTTCCTTTAGCAAAGCGTGTGCTCTAGGACGAACCAAAGCGTCGACCTCCGTGAGCGGGTAAGCGCCGTCTATGCGTCGTCGAGACGGCATCGAATTGTCCGGTCGGTGCGCTGGAGGTCGCAACTGCGCGCGATCCTTACAGCACACGAGGAGGGCAAGAACGCCGCCTCCGTGGCACTGGGGCGTATGGACGGTAATGGGCAGGAGGCAACCTTACTTCGCGGGTGGTTCTCGTTTCCTAAAGGGGTCGGCCGCTTCGTCATGGCCGCTTCGGCTACTGAAAAACATCAGCGCCATTAATCCGCATCCGATCAGAAGGGAAAAGAAGGTACCAAGGCCAAGCGCGATCCAGCCGTGCTTGCTCATCTCGATGCCGCTTGTGAGGTTCCAAACTGAGATGGCCCAAATAACGGCGGCCGCACATATAAAGAGAAGAACGGCCAGAAGAATTAGCTGGCCGACGCTCATGCGTTTCATCATTTGGTCTCTCTCATTCTCGTTGCGCGCCCGAGCTGCGCGAACACCTGCCCGACGCCGACGACGCGCCCGTGCTCAAATTCTTCAATCCTTCAGGCGAGGGTGTTGGGCTCGCCATACGACAAAGACGTCCACACGCTGCTCGGCCTGGCCGATCTTGGCGAGCCGCAGTTGGGCTTACAGCCTCGCCGAAATGCGCATCCCACTCGCTCCAATTCGAACGCGAAGTAGACCGTCAACCGCGTAAGCACGGCATCTGATCCTTTCTCGGCTCGGTCTCACTCGAGTAGTCGATGGCCAAATACCGGGCGAATCAGCCAGGAAATCGGATCCCCGACGGCTTGGCTTATCGGTGCATCGGCTTAAGCTAACGTAGCCGTCGGTCTCACTTAAAAAGTAGTATTGAGCGTCTTTTTAATGTGACATCAGGATGGGAACAGAAGTTGATTCAAGGATCTCTCGCGTCGCACTACCCAAAACGAACTCACGAAGCCGCGAATGACCATAACCACCCATTACGATTAAATCGACTGATCGCATCGCAGCATGAGAGCGGATCTTGAATGACGCGTCCTGACCGTGAGCGACAATCTTTCTGACTTCGACGTTCGCACCATGTCGGGAAAGATGATGTCCAATGTCCGGCCCTAGTGTGCCGTCATCACCATCCCCATCAGTTGCAACGGTTACAACTTCGACCTGTTTGGCGCGCGTCAGGAATGGCATTCCGTCGGCTATAGCCCGCGCGGCGTTGAGGCTTCCGTCCCAGCAAACAAGAATTCTACCAAACTTGACTCCAGCTTCCCAGAAATAGGGAACGATCAAAATTGGGCGACCGGATCCCAGCAAAGCAGCATCGAGCATGATCTCCGCTGAACGTCCGTTCTCAGGATCAGGCTGTGGAAGAATTGTCAAATCGAACCTTCGCGCAGTGCGTGCAAAAAGTTCAGGAAGGCTAAAGGCTCCTTCGTTGAGGACCATCAATTCCGCGGAAAGGCCCTCTCGCCGCCACGTCTCTTCGAACCGGACCTTGGCAGCTGCAGCGGCGTCTTCCACCTCTCGACGACAACCATCCATCACCCTCGCACTATCGAACAGCGATCCAGCGCTGGCGGGGTCCTGCACAAACGTAATACCCGTAAGGTGCGCATCGAAACTTCTGGCGACCGACACGGCGTAGTCCAGCGCGACTGACGGTGCATCGCCCGTCGGAAGTGTCACTAGGATGTCCTTGATCATCATCACTCTCCACGTGTCGTCTGCCTTTGCATCAAGAACGTCTCGGCAGCGCTTGAGTAAGTGGTCGCCTCGCATCAGCGATGAACGCCTTACTGCCGATTAATGTCCACTGGGCCGACGCATACACGACGACCTTGAAGCAGGCTTCCACGCTCCCTGTCCGGTATTAACATTGGCGCAGGCACCCTCATCGAAACGCCCGAGCCATAGAAGCAATGACCCGTCATTGCCGAGAGATTCAGACTAAACGAACGCAAAAAAGAACATCCACGACCTGGCCTTAGTATTCTGAGCAGAAAACCGCCAACCAAAAATATCCTTTTCATCTTGACCTCCCGTGCCGCTGGCGTAATCCGCCGTCCTCCCTAACTTATGGCTGCAATTGATTTTGACAAACGAAAAGTATCGCCGCTTAAGATCGATTTTATTGCCGCTAATTGGTTATCACGAGTCAGCACGCGCATCCATTCACTCGAAGCCAATAGGGCGTCACATGCGCAAGGCTACAAGCCGAAAATTCGAATGCCCGCCGAGGTATTGAGCCGAGTGCGCTATGGCATGGAGTTGATATAAAGCGTTCGACACGTCAGGGCTGGGCTGGTCCTTTGCCATCCATGCCTTTGTTCAGATTTTCGTTTCATGAATGCGCGAGGCTTGGGCGACGGACTAGTCGGCGCCGAAGCCCTTTCTCGCCGCCTGAGAAGCAGGATGACGGGAGGTCTTGACCATGGCATGGGGCTTCGATTCAGGCCGCCCTTTGTGCGCCGAATAGTTGGCGCGCGATCAGCACCAGTGCGCCAACGCATGCGAAGGCCCCGAGGCTTTCGAGAGAAGGATGGCTATCCAACTATATTGGCACTTATTCTACTTTCGTCTACCTTCGCGACGTCGCGCAAAACAGCAAGCGCTACACCTAATGTAGCCGCATCGATGTTCGCTGAGTGCGCAGCATAGACCGGGAATGAGAACTGAGGCGCACCGGGGACCAGATGGAGTTCTCCCGATGCTAGATGGGGCTGAACTGCATGCATTCTGAAGTAACCAGAACCGCCCTCAAGTAGAATAAAGTTAAGGGCCAGCGGACCAAGATTGGCCACCAAGCTGGGGATCGTATCCGGAAAGCTTGCCGCATGATGAAGTGAAAAGTCAGTTCCCCATTCGACATGAACGTAGCGAGGATCATTTTCGTGATACGACATGAGGTCAGTTGTTACCAATACGAGCTCTTCCTCCTTCAACAAATTGATCTCTAACCCTGGTCGATGCTGGGGTGCGTACATTATCGCAATGTCCACGAGTCCGGCTGCCACGTGTGTGATTAGATCATGAGGAACGTCAACATGAACGCGAAGCGCTATGTCCGGATGTGAGTGCCGCATCATCCTGACCCAATCGACCAGAAGCGGCTCCCAAAGGCTAACCTCGCTGCCGATTGTCAAAACTGCACGATGCCCTTCGGGTACAGCCACTTGCTGTTTTGCGCGCTGCCATAGTTGTACGAAGGTCGGCGCAAAGCGAAGGAATTGCTCGCCCGCTGGCGTAAGGCTCGCCCCGCCCTTATTTCGAACGAAAAGCGGTCGTCCCAGCTGCTGCTCAAGGAGGCGCACGCGTGCGCTAACCGTCGTTTGTGCGACATGCAACCGATCGGCCGCTTTTATAAAGCTTCCCGTGGCAACGATTTCAATAAAAGTCCTGGCGAGCTCGATGTCCATGTTTTTATAGCATAATCAATGAAGACAAATGTCAAAGAAAATTGTCTTGTTATTCGCTGAGTACCATGGTGTCCCGCTGCCTCCGATTAGCGACGATATGGCTGCTTACGGAAACGCATTGGTTCGGGCTACAGCCATTTCGATCACGAGGCACACACGGCATTGCCTCAAAGTTTTGGCTTACGTGCCGTTTGTTCATCTATGAGATCTGCCGCGGCTGTAATGACGGCGCACTTATGAGACATCCGCTGGTCGATTATAGTCGTTCACGGAGAACCTCGTAAGGTGCCTTTCCGTTGAATGCACCGTGAGGTCGGGAGAGGTTGTAGAACTGCTCCCATTCGGAGAGCCTTGCTCGAAGGTCCACATCGTCGGTGTATGTCAGGAGCTGATAGAACTCCTGCTGATCAGTGCGATGCGACCGCTCGACCTTGCCGTTCAGCTGAGGCGAAGCTGGTTTGATGTAGGCATGGCGAATGCCCATGTCTTCGACATGCCAGTGGAATTGGGCCTGGAATTCATGGCCATTGTCCGTTCGCACCTCGCGGATACGGAACGGGAATTTGTTGATGATGGTATTGATGAAGTCGATCGCGTTTGACTGATTGTGCCGATCGTAGATTTTCAAGGCGCGAATGCGCGTGGCATCGTCGATAGCCGTGTACTGGTAGCGCTTCACGGGCTTTCCGTCTTTGCCCTCGAATTTCAAGAACTTGACGTCGACCTGGATCTGGTGACCCGGCACCTGTTTCTGATATCGCTGGGTGTGGATCTTGCGGACACGCGTGCCGCCGGGCAACCGGCTGAGGCCATGACGCCTGAGAATGCGATACACGCCTGCATCGGAGATGGTGATGGCGTGATAGCGCGCCAGATACCAGACGATGCGTATTGGCCCCAGGCGGTAGGTTTTCCGCAGATACAGCACCTTCTCGACGATCTCTGGAGCCGTTCGGTTGGCAGGATTCTTCGGAGCTGTCTTGCGGTTTTCGAGGCCCGCCAGGCCATGCTGCCGATAGGCAGTTCGCCAGCGATAGAAGCTGGCCCGCCCAACGCCGAAATATCGGCAAGCCTTGCCGACATCGCCAATCTTGTCAGCGTGTTGGAGCACCCGCAGCTTATGGTCCACATCGCGCCTGAACTTGTGCATCCCGATCATCCTTCCTGCCTTAGCTCAAGAGAAAGGATGTCTCGCAAGTCCGTACATTCCTACAAGGCCTGATCTTGTCTTCGGCCCAAGGCGTAAGGTCATCTTTGTTCATGGTTGCTTTTGGCATGGACACGATAAGGACGGCTGTCCAGACCGCCGAACACCTAGATCTAACCATGGCTATTGGGGCCCAAAGCTTCTTCGCAATAAGGAACGTGATGCAGCGCATATCGAAGCCCTAGAGGCCAGCGGTTGGAAGACCCTCGTCATATGGGCATGTGACACGCTAAACGATGCTGATCTCAAGAAACGCATTCAGCGGTTTCTGGGCAAGACCGGCAAATAGTGGGCCGCTCCCTTCTGCGCCACTTTTAAGCTTTTTCGATTTCTATGACGGAGGCATTGGACCGTCGTCTGCATCGGGAAAATCGGGGTTTTTCTGGCGGAGAGGAGTGCGGCGCCAGTTACATCACTCAATAAAATCCGGTATTCTTTGCAAGCCCGATGGCGTCGCCAGCGATCAACTGAGCGGGCAAAAGCTCGTCAAGGCAGCGAGAGGCGTTACTGTCTCTTAGAAAATAGTCGTCCAGAAGCTCGCAGCCGTGAACCTCTAATGCCTACCATCGCATTGCCTTTTCAGCCTCTTCATCATTGAGTCAGACGCCGAGCCCGAAAGGCTTCTGAACGTTGAGCGCGTGACGTTCGTTCAATAACTGCGCTATTTGAGGCTTTAGCTCAGCGGAAAGAAAATCCGCGTCCTCAGCGCCCACGATCCGCTTACAGCGCGACAGCCCTTGAAGAGATAGTGATGGGGACCGTCCTGAAAGATTCGCTGCCGCGTCGCCCGCGGAGAGCCAGATTGTACGTTCGAGGCTCAAAGAACCGAATAGTGGAATCGCTCTAACTCATCGACCCAACAGATATTCAGATTGTCGCCCTATGGCATAAGAACGGTACTTTTACCGTACGCATAGCCAGCCCCTTATGGGCTCCACACTCCTAGCTAGTCAGGCTTTGGAGAATCCGTGGAATATTCGAAGGGCATCGAAAAAAGCTGCTTGGCAGCAGGAGCGGGGGAAGCACCCACAGCGGTTTTCGCAGTTGATGGATGTGCTGCGAATTCGCTCCGTCATAGAAGCAGCTATTAAAGGCCGACCGGATGACCCCGGCCTCCCTGTAGTAAGGTTCGCTTATCCAAATGACTGACCGACGGCGTGGCTCCGATTTTCGAGCACTGGCCTGTCAGCAGCTTCGCCTCGTAGGCGAAGCTGTGCCCCTTCGGGGACACAGAAGACCTCCCTCCGGACGTTCACCAATTTGCGAATGAAGAAAGCAAAGCTACTTCGACTTGATTCTCATGTGTGCGTTCACTTCTATATCGCTTCGAAGACAGTCATTCGGAAGAAGGATACGCAGATATTGATGGGCTCAGATTTCTTCCGCATTGAGGAGCGCATATCCAATGTGCTCTGCAGCAATCAACTCACCCTCAAAGAATCTCAGTTCGTACAGAACATCTCAGCGAAAATCGCTCGCTACCGCAAGGATGCGTTTATCAATGAGCGCCAGGCGAGTTGGCTTTTTAATATTCTCCGTCGTGTCGAACGGATAGCCGTATCCGCCCGCGCACCCTGGGTTGCCAAACATTCGTCCGCTATCTCAAAACACCACTTCTCCATGCTTGAGATCCGAAGACTGTCTTGATCCATGGAGCGCTCGAACTCAGGGTCTAAAATATCATACGACAACAGCCGAGGCGGCGCGAACAGCCGATCGGCCAGATCCACACTCCACGCTGTCTGCTGGCTTGGATTTTCCAGGTACTGTCGCAGCCATCGGTCATGTACCGTAACGGCCAACTGGTGCGCTTCTCGTTCGGTTATGGCCTTTGGCCCGGCCCGCAAATTCGCCCAACGGACCTCAATTTCAGCGAGCGCTTCGGCGTGACGGCGTTTGGCCTGTAGCGGGTCGCGGGTCTCTAGAACTCCGCTTCTCCTCGCGTTTGCCGACGAGTTCGCGCAGGTCCTCCGGCACCCCTTTTCGGAGCCAGTAGATACCACTGCGGGGATGCTTCCAGGGACGTGACATTGCAAGGGGCATTGTACCAACCTTTTGTACCAGGCGGGTAGCGTCAGCTCCTTGATTTTGCTTATTTGCTTTCAAACCAAACGTTTAAAAGCCTCATGGTGCCCAGGGGCGGGTTGCGCTCGTACTGCAGTACACCATTGATATCATATGATTTTTAGCTCGCCGCGGCAATGATGTTTACCACCCCCGTATCGCACTAGAGTGAGGGCGGAAAAACGAGGTCCAAGAATTCAAGACGATGGTTGAAGGCAATCCATACGACAAACGCTCAAGGTCGAAGCCGTCTATCGGACGGCCTTCGACACGTTCGCCGACGTCAGCCGAAAACATTCGGCATTTCCTTGAGGAGGTTTACAACCGGCGACGGCTTCACTTATCGCTTTGCTATCTCAGCTTTATGCAATTCGAGGATCAACACACCCGTCGAACGGTCAAATCAGCAGCCTGACCTTGTCCGGCCCAGGGGCCCACTCCAATGTGGGGGCAGATTTGAACGCCGATTGACATCGGGGACCTGCCATCAATCTTTAAGCACTACGAAAGTATATCAAGCTATTGTCAAATCTGGTGACACTATGACACGACGGACTTGGCTCCTTATCGCAGTGCTGCTGTTTTTCGGCTTGCCGCTCAACTTCCCTGCAGCCGAAGGAACGAACAGTTCTGACCTCATCCCTAATGCATTGAGGTCCTCCTATCGCCGACCGGCAACGATCCCATTTCCGGACAGTAATCCCTACACACACGCCAAGGCCAATCTTGGCAAGATGCTATTCTTCGATCCAATCCTCTCTGGATCGCGCAAGCATCCCTGTTCGTCATGTCATGACCCGTCGAAATCATGGGCGGACGGGTTACCGCGCGCCATCGGCGAAGATCCGGCAGGACTTAAACTTCGTACCCCCACACTAATCGACATCGCATTCGTTGATATTCTCGGCTGGGATGGAAAATTTCCGGATCTCGAGTCGGTGACCTTCGGGCCGTTGACGAGTCCGAAGAACATGAACATTACCCAACGTGAGCTGATACGACGCCTGCACGCCGCTCCACCATATAGTGCCGCCTTTACCGCCGCTTTTGGGGACGGCGCCATCACACGAATGAGAATCGAACAGGCATTGGCAACCTATGAGCGCACGCTCGTCGCGGGCGAGGCGCCATTCGATCGCTGGATTACGGGCGATGAGACGGCCATCACGGCCGAAGCCAAACGCGGATTCGCGCTCTTCAATGGCAAGGCTCATTGCTTGAACTGCCACAGTGGGCCGTCTTTCACCGATGGATCCTTTCAGGACATAGGTTCCGCGACGGACGCCGATATTGGGCGGGGACGAATCTTCAAAAAATCGGAAAAGCTGCGTTACGCTTTCAAGACGCCGACGCTACGCGATGTCGTCAAGCGCGCGCCCTATATGCATAACGGCTCGATTGCGACTTTGGAAGATGTGATCGAGTTGTACAATAAAGGCGGCATCGATCGTCCTAGCCGCTCGCCTTTCATCAAACCGCTCTCGCTGACGGAAATCGAGAAGAAGGCGCTGATTGCATTTCTGCACACATTGACAGCCGACTCGCCCGGCGTGCAGCTACCAAGACCCACTCAATAATCGACTGCGAGAGATCTGCCTATTTCGATCAGGCGACAACCCGCGATAGCAAAGCGCCCAGCAAACCGAAGCCGGCAAAAATGGAAATACCGGCGCAGGTCTCCAGCACTTCCCAATGGACGGTTTTCCTATTCGCGGCCCACGCCAGCGCGGAGCCAGCCAAAATGGTCGCGACACTCAACAGGACAAACATTCCACTCTCCAAATATTTAGTCACTTCAAAGATGGATCGAAGGAATTGATATCCGATGGTTTTAATACCTAAAGTTTGAAACAGGAGCGTCTATATGCTTCCGGGTGAAGTTCGATTAGCTTCAATTTTGACCCTAAGTAAAATGCTATTCTTTCCGAAATCTGCTACCGCATATAGTAAATGTATTCGAAATACATTCGAATGAATTGCCGGGATTGCGCGATGATCGGCTACTTTCAGGGAAACAGCCTCCGCAGTTCATCCCTGGCCGTCACTCGTTGTTTTCTTGTCCTGCTGTTCGGCGCAATGAGCACTGACAATGCCAGCGCCCATGTGAAATGGTTCTGCGCTTACGATGTCGCCGGCCAACCACTGGGACTTTCGAACGTGTTGTGCAATGACTTCGAGATCCTGATCTTCGTTGCAGCGGTCGGACTCCTTGCCGGTTGCTTTATCGAGAAGACGTCTCTCGGCGAAGCGATGCTGCGGTCGATGGATCGTGTCACCAGCGGAATACATCTCCACACCCAAGAAATGGTGCGGGCAATCTGCTTCTTTTTCTTCGTCGCTCTCTGGACGCTGGGCGGCATCCTGCTAACCCCTGAATTGACCAGCAAATCGCTCTTACTCGCTCCTCTGCAACTCCTCATCGCAGTATGTCTATTGTGGAGGCGGACTTTGCCGATCTCCGCGCTAGGCATTGTTGTTCTGTTCGGCATGGCGATACACGACTACGGCATCTTCCATTTGGCCGACTACCCAATCTTTCTAGGCATCGCAGCGTATCTTGCTCTGACTGGGCTTCAGAAGAAGTTCTTCAGGATCGAGCCGATTGATATCATGCGTTATGCGACGGCGGTGACTCTGATGTGGGCCTCCGTCGAGAAATGGGCCTATCCCCAGTGGAGTTTCCCGATCTTCATCGCCCATCCGAACATTACTTTCGGTTTTGAGCCCGAGTTCTATATGCGTGCTGCTGGCGCCGTTGAGTTCACGCTAGCATTCGCTTTGCTTTGGACGCCACTGGTCCGGCGCTGCGCAGCGACCATTCTCGCCGGCATGTTCATCGCTGCCTGTCTCGAATTTGGAAAGATCGATACCATCGGGCATGCGGGCATCATTGCGGTGCTGTTTGCAGTTCTCGCCGACAACCGACGCGCACAGAGCGACCGTCGTGTCCCGCTATTGGCTCCAGCCGGGTTCTGCGCTGCGCTTGCCGCAACGCTGTTTGTCTACTATGTCGGCCACGCGACGTTGTTCAATACGACGGTATTATAAAAACCGTTTTCGCGCGCCAGCAACCAAACTCAATTCACCCTCACTATCAGCTTCATCTTTGGGTGGATCGCGCACCGCACCGTAAAGCTGCCGACAACCGGAAAGGCAACAGTGAACGAGCTGCCTGGCTTCTGATCTTGCGAATCGAACTGGAAAGTCGGCGACTTCAGGTAGGCGTGGTGAAGAAGATCACCATCATCGTTGATAAAGCGCACAGCCTCACCGCGGTTAATGGTAATTTGGCCCGGCTGGAATTCGCGATTCTTCTGCGAGATCTGATACGGCCCCGCAGCCAACGCACCGCCCGTTAACAATCCGCCCACAACTGCTATCAAAACATACTTATTACCGCGTCTGGAAAGGGCAGGAATTGATTTGGCATGCATTCCATTCCTCCGTTAGACATCACCGCAAAAAGTGCGATTCTGAACGTTCAGATGCACCAAGCAGTTACCATAATCTACGACGCTTTTTATTTAATACTAGCCGTAAAGATTATATCGCTATTTCGATCAGTGATGTCACTCCAGAAATGCGCCTTATCGCCAGGATCAGCTTGAGAGCAGGAATGTTCTTCAGCCGCTCACGGACGTGGAATACGGTCCCATGAATATCAGTATGTCGTCAGGCTTGGGAGCAAATCGCTTGCTGTTCCGCGCAGCTTACAACGGCCTACGTTCCTACGTGCCGGCGGGTAACACTATCCGAACACAGATCCTGGTCTGCTATCTGCTGATGAGCACCATCACGGCTGCACTCGGCTTCTATGCCATGCACGGCATCAAACATGCCGGCGATCTGGTCGCCAAAACGTTCGATAAATCCCTGATGTCGATCAACTACGCGCGGGCCGCGGCTACAGACTTCTCTAAGATGCGCGCGCTTGCCTCCCGACGACTTGGCACAAAAGATTTGCTGGCGCGCACCGCGCTTGAGAAGGAAATCAACAATCTAGAAAATACCTTCAATGACGATCTGAGTATCGCCGCCGAACGATCTCAGTCCCCAGGCGCGATGGACGCAGTCGTAGAGGTGCGCAAAGCCGTCGGTGCCTGGGCCGCACTGCACCGTAACGCCGGCAAAGAACCAAATATTATCAATAGCAGCACCATCTTCGCGGACCGCCTCGACGGCTATGCAAAGATCGTTGACCAGCAGATCGATCTTTTGATCAATCACACTGCGGGAGACGGCTTTCTGTTCCGGCAGCGGGCACTGTCCGCGATTGATCACGACTTGCAGTTCAATCTGGTCGCTCTCGCTGTCGCGCTGCTCTTGTCGGGATTCGTCACTTGGCTGTTAAGCCGCCGGATCATCGGGCAGGTCGCCGTTGCGTCCCAGGCCGCGCGAAGCATCGCGGAAGGCAAGCTCGATGTTGAAATTCCCAAGGGAGGAGCCGACGAACTCGGCACGTTGATCGCCGCGATGAGTGTGATGCGAAGCAACATTAAAGATATGGTTGAGCGTGAAATCGCTCAGCGTCGATCCGCCCAAGCCCGTTTAACCGATGCGCTTGAAAATTCTCGCGAAGGCGTCGTTCTTCTGCATCCAGACGGAAAGATCGCACTGGCTAACTCGCGCTCGAGCGAGTTCCTTTCAAGCGCACCGGAGCTTCTGCAATTCGACTTGCTGGACACCGGGGAGACTGCGTCCCCTTCAATTAGCCTAGATCTGGTCACTAATGACAATCTGACAGGCGAAGCGTGCCTGCCAGACGGTCGGTGGCTGCGCGTGAGCCGTAGCAAGACGCAGGAGGGCGGCCAGATTGTTGTTTTCAGCGACATCACCGCGTTAAAAAAGCAAGAAGAGCAACTCTACGAGACCAACCGCAGACTTGATGCCGCCCTCGACAACATGTCGCAGGGATTGTGTCTTTATGACAAGGATGGTTGCCTGCAAGTGGTCAACCGTCGTTTCTGTGAGATCTTCAACATTCCTCCTGGCCACGTCCGCGCCGGCATGCACTTCGAATCTGTTCTGGCGCTGAGCATCCTAGCAGGGAACCACGCGGGTCAGACCGTCGATGATCTTCTCGCCGAATCCTCCTTATCGCGCTCGGAGATCGTAAGCTATTTCCAGCACCTCAGCGATGGCCGTACCATCTGCGTCGGGCACCGTTCGACCTCTGACGGCGGATGGCTGGCGACCTGCGAAGATGTCACCGAACAGCATCGGGCGGAGACTCAGATCACGTTTATGGCCCGTCATGACGCCCTCACGCACCTCCCGAATCGTATCTTGCTGGCGGAACGCATCGAGCAGGCTATTGCCCAAGCCGGACGCGGACCTGGATTCAGCGTTCTTTGTCTGGACCTCGACAACTTCAAACAGGTCAATGATACACTGGGGCATCCAATCGGCGACGAGCTACTTTGTGCAGTTGCCGACAGGCTGCTCGCCTGTGTCCGCGAGATCGATACCGTGGCGCGGCTCGGCGGCGATGAGTTTGCGATTATCCAAGCAGATACGCAACAGTCTGCTGATTCAGAGCTACTCGCGCGACGTATCGTCGAATGCATCGCACAGCCCTATGAATTCAACGGACAACGGATTGTCATCGGCTGTAGTATTGGTATCTCGCTGGCCCCTCACGATGGCGCGAGTGGCGAAAAGCTCCTGAAGAATGCGGACTTGGCATTGTATCGCGCCAAAGCTGAAGGTACCGGCATCTGGCGGTTCTTTGAAACCGAGATGGATGAAAGCCTGCAGAAGCGCCGCGCTCTGGAACTTGATCTTCGGGAGGCGATGGAGAACGGCCAGTTCGAACTGGTCTTTCAGCCGATCTATAATCTCAAACTTGAGAGGATTTGCAGCTTCGAAGCCCTGCTGCGGTGGCATCATCCGCAACTCGGCCTAATATCTCCCGCACAGTTCATCCCTGTAGCTGAGGAGATTGGCATCATTATTCGACTTGGCGAATGGGTGATTTAACAGGCTTGCCAACAAGCCGCTTTGTGGCCGGACGACATCAAGATCTCGGTGAATGTCTCTTCCGTCCAGTTTCGTAGCCCGCTTCTCATTGACGCGTTCTCATCCGCGTTGGCACAGTCGAGGCTACCAGCCGGGCGACTGGAGCTTGAGATCACCGAGTCCGTTCTTCTTACTAACAGCGCGGAAACTTTAGCAACGCTGCACAAGCTCCGCGCCCTTGGCTTACGAATCGCGCTTGATGATTTTGGGACTGGATATTCCTCATTGAGCTATCTGCAAAGTTTTCCCTTCGATAAGCTCAAGATCGATCAATCGTTCGTACAGGACCTGACAGCGACAGAAGGGTCGAAGCTGATCGTCCGGGCCATTGTTAACCTTGGAAATAACCTCGGTATGCAAACCACAGCCGAAGGCGTGGAGACCATCGCCCAGTTTAATCAGGCTGCCGCTGAGGGCTGCAATGAAGTGCAAGGCCATTTCGTCAGCGAGCCGGTATCGGCAACCCAAGTCCTGTCTGTGATTTTCAAGTACAGGAACGGTATGCAAGAGAATTTACACCGCATCGACTGTCCTTCGTTAGAGAGACCTATCCGAGAGATCGCAGATTTAAACGCGATCCAACCTCTGTCGATTCTGACAGCTGCGACTAAAGAAGTCTGATCTGGCTCAGCCAGCCTTGCAGGACGCCCCCGCTCCGCTCCTCAAAGCCGTTGGCGCGAGCTATCCAACACCGAGCCGCCAGCAATACCCAGGAACGTTGCCTGCTGCCGTGTTCGTGTCTAACCGCGTATGAAACAAGACTTAAAGGCGGACTTCGAGAAATTCTACGAGGGAAGCCCTTCCGTGTACGCCACAACGCCAGAACAAATAAAGATGTTGATGTATGGCTCGTACCTCGCGGGATACACTCTAGCTCTGAAGGAAGAACTAGAAACGCTAAAAAGACTGTAGCTCAGCCGCTTCAGGCGCGAGAGCGACCAAGCAAAAGGCCCTCGATGGACGCGAGGGCCTTTTGCGTTCCTCAGATCACTTGTGAAGATGCGCCGCTTTTCAACTCCGTCTAGCGAAGTAAGCGGATTGTGCCTATTCGAGAAGACGACCGAGAAGCGCGAGGAGACCATGGCCTCGTTTACGACGGCCACGGGCGTTAAGGTCAGAGCCGAACTCGGTCGGTATGGGCCAGCGCGGCGACATCCAGGAGGACAGCCGCCCCTCATTGCTCTGGTTCGAGGACTTCGAGAACCGCAAGGTACTGCGCTCGGCCATTACGCTCCAGTCGCATATGGGACAACATGGAGGAAGCACGCACCGGCATGGCCGCGCACGGCGCGTCGCTCTACAACTGCAATTACCTCTCCGAGCGCGGCAACGTGCACAAGCTCATCGAGAAGTACCCGAAGTTCGCCCTCATCACCCCCATCAAGGGCTCAGTGGCGAACGGCGTGCATGCGGACGGCCCGCCGACGTGGCCGGCAGCGTTCACGGCTCAGAAGGTAGAGCAGATATTGGACGAGGCTGACGACGCAGAAGGCGAGTACCTATGCGTGCCTTCTGCCGGCGCCGACGTGTTCTTTGACCGCTCCGTGCTCGACCAGCAGCAGCGCCAGCAGCCCCGGCGCGTCATATCGGGCTTCAAGATATTTCATGAGTACAACCCGAGCCACCGCTACGGCGCAGGCCACGACATCGGCGGCGGCGTGGGACTGGACAGCTCAACCTCGGTCTTTATCGACTACGCCACCCTACCCAATAAGGTTGTGGCCACCTATGCCAACAACACCATCAAGCCCGACATCTTCGGCGACGAGATAGCGCGGCAGGCATCCATGTACGGCGAGTGCCTAGTCGCCCCCGAGAGCAATAACTTCGGCGCGGCTACGCTCGGCAGGCTCAAGCAGATTTACGAGAACATCTTCGTCATGGAGCAGTTCAACGGCACTGCGGATTTGATAGAGCGCAAGGACAAGACCTACGGCTGGCATACCAATGCGGCCACCAAGCCCACCATGCTCATGGACCTGCGCAAGGCTGTGGAGGACGGGCACCTTGAGCTGTCCGACCCCGACCTGATAGCGGAGCTGAGGAGCTATACGCGCGACGACCTTATGGACCGGGATGAGGACGTGCGGCTCACGACGCGCCACTTTGACCTGCTCATTGCTGCAGCTATCGCATGGCAGATGCGCCACCACGCAACGAAGCCCGTCAAGGAGGATATCCACACATCGGTAAGCCAAGGACAGCAGTCGAAAGATTTTGACGTGTATGCTTAAGCCACATGGAAGCCGCCACCAAAGAGCGCGCCGACGAAACGACTGATACAGAAGACAACGAGACGAAGGCCCAGGAAGAAGCCGAGGCTAAACGGGCATCGGGAACAAGTAGCGATGGCCGGGGTTATATGCACGCTGCCTTTCCCCTGCCCAGGGCAGCTTAAGCGGCCCCGGCCCTTCGTCCCCGAGTGGCTAGGGCCGCTTCCTTATCCAGCCTTCCGCCGCGTCGAACGCTCAGGCTTACCCGACTTCTTAGCGGCCGGCTTCGGAGAAGGGCAAAGGAACGCATTAGGCGCAGTGGAACAAGCGGCCTTAATTTCTTTAAATCGTAATGCGGGAACCGGACATAACTGGTAGGACTGCAGCCATCATCGCCCCCTTCCGCGGCAACTACCGATGACTGAGAGCAGCGCGCGCTCCCGCCTAATATGGAACGAGCTCTGTGCAGCAAATGCGATGATATACGCCGAGAGATTGCCCTCAACCGCGGGCTTTCGATGGGACCGATGGACCCGGCCAGTCTTATCCGCAACAACGCCGAGCTTAAAATGCTCGAAGCAAAACTGGATGTGGCAGTCGGCGGGCACTTCGAGGCTGCGCGGGCTTCTAGCCAGGTAGCCTTCGAAAAAGAACGTATGGCGCGCTAGCATTTCTTAGCGTGCACGAGCCCCTGTTGATAGCGGACTTGCCGCGTTTTCAGCCATGCTACAGTTAAGGGGTATATGATAAGCGAGAAGGTACATAATCGTACTGGCGCGAAAACGCTTGAACTCATCGAGCCTTTCCGCGCCTTCTCGGCGATCATATACACACTAGAGCCCGCGTACAGGTAATGCTGTTGCGGGCCGAAGTGTGTCTAAGGGGGTATAACGGCCCTGACGTTAAATGTAGCCGTTCCAGCGCAGGCTAGGCCATGCCGAACAACAGGCCAGCAACTCAACAAATGAGCACTGCGTTTCTCTTACTGCCGCTGCTTTTATAAAGCCGTGGGGGTAAGGGGGCGCATCTACGCAATCTAACAAATAAGCTTTATGAGCTATCAGGACTACCTAAGCTCCACGAAGTGGAATAGGCGCAAGCACGCCTTCTATAGAAAGAATGATAAAAGTTGCGCGGCGTGCGCTTCTAAAACGCGCCTACTCCTCCATCATCTCTCTCATACGAGAGGCTCGGCCACGAGCGGGATGAAGACCTGGTCGTCTTGTGCTGGGACTGCCACGAAGAGCTTCATATCCGATACGGAAGCCGACGTTGGGATTTGCGCGAGAAGTCTTATGAGTTCATCGACGAGAAACGCCAACTGCACGAAATGACCTCTTTGTTGGAGACCATCTAGTGCGACTATGGATATACAGGAAGGATCAGTTGAGTATTATCTTCCAGCCTCGCTTAGCCATGCACGGTTCGATTGCTCTCGCTATAGCGATTTCCGCGGCTACTCGGTCTTTTTTTGCAAGCGCACCCAGTTCTGCGGCCTTCGCATCGGGAAGCTCAGCCGGGTCCGTTAAACAGCTTCGTTTGTCTGCTATCGCTCGCTCTTTGGAGGGATAGCTACCGTCTGTCCGAACAGTACGCCCTATCTCCTTGCCAGTGGCGGTCGACAAATAAGGTAGATACTCCCCAGCATTGGCCGCATGAGTGAACAAGATTGCAGCCGAAGCGAGTAGTGGCATCCAAAACGTCATAATAAAAACTTTCACTAGAGCATCCATGTTTGCACTCAAATCTTCAGCCCGTGTCTTTCCTCAAGAAGATGTAGAATTCTATTGAGCGAGTCCATGATGTGCAGGTTGTTGACGCCGATGACATAGCTCCCGGTCATTTGCATCGAGATAGGAAGGTCATCGTATTCCGCCCGCCGTTTAATCTTCACGCCCTTGTCGTCCGTGAACGTTATCGGATATCGAATTGAGCGTCCCTCGCCTTCAAACTTTCCGCCAGGCCCCCAATTTTGGGTCTTACTGTTATAGCCTGACCGCCCGACAATATTCTCAAGTTCTCGGAGCAACGCCGCGCGTTTCTTTGATATGGCCAAATCGTATCCCCCTCATCGGCTCTTCAGCCGTTCGGCGTACGATATCTCAGGATAGTGCTGGCGCACGCGCGGTGAGTTGAGCAGGTTGTACACGTCGGTGACGTTCTGCTTGGCGTTGCCGAACATCTGGTCGCCGTACCATTTGGCGAGGTAGGGGTCGTGCATGTAGTTCTCGCGTATGTACTGAACAAACGCCTTGCGGTCGTTCTCATCCGTGTACGTATGGAATTGCGGTCTGGTTGTTGAGCCTACTGGTCGTGCCATAAATCTGGGTTATTAACTTGACAGGGTGCCGTCCAGGTTTGCTTTGTTAAGCGCCAGCCACAAGAGGGCTACGGCTTCATTGGGAGTATTTCCGAAGTAGTTATCCCGCGCTCGAATATCGTTCAGTGATGATCCGCGCGACCACCCAACACCCCACTCGAACGACTTACTAAGAGCCTTGTCTGCACCGATTTCAGCAGCAGACTTGTCAACGTCGGAAGGGCCGGTGCTGATATGATAAAGCTCAAAGAAGTGCAACTCGCTAGGCGATGGCTCCTTCGGCTTCATCAGTTCGATGCACGCTTCGATAAGTTCTTCGAGGGTCGGGACGTAGAAGCTATCCTTGCTGGATAGGTCAACGTAGCTCGCTCCATTACAGGTTTGAGGGAATCCTGCCTCTTTCAGCTCGGTTGCTAGTTCATCGTTCATATCATTCCTTGTGGGCTCTTCGAGTATAAGCGATATCGTGGGCCCGTCCTTAGCGTACAGCTTCATGAGAAGCCGCACCGCCTTGATGCTCTGACCCGCTTTCCCTATCACCAGCGGCATGTCGGGCTTGGCCAGATGGATGCGGAAGAGGATGCCGCGATCGTCCTCGGAGCGCACTAAGCGTATCTGCTCGGGTTGGAGCACGATGCCGCTGAGGACGTGCCGCAGGAATGCTTCGTCTGCACTCATGCGTAAATTGTACCACGCTGTCGAGCCGTGCGGAGTTGAACCGCAGCCGCCCCGGATAAGTCACCAGACTATGTGTTGACGGATTTGCACCGTCTTCAGGGGATCGAACTCCTGTTATCCGTTGCCCCTATGCGTAAGGACGGGCGGCGAACCCTCCGGCTCTCTCCTGATGCTATCACGCGCCCGTGAGCGGCCGTGTTTGGAACAGTCACAGCCCGGTGAGGTTGTTGTTCCTAAACAGGCATGGAGCACAGCATGGTAGTTTCCGAACAAGATCCTACGGGGAGTATAAGACGCGTCAACACCGGCTGGGCTATCGGTGGCGCAATCCTCGTGCTGCTGCTCAGTCTTTTCGTTTTCTACACCGGGCGCGGCACGCATCCGAAGTCAGTCGATAATGCGCCGAACGCCGTAACGCAGCCTCAGCCGAATAAGTGAGCTTAAAGCAAGCTCGCAAGGCAGGGTTGGCAGATGTGATGGCCCCAGTCCGCGTCCATCATCCTGACGCACTCCGAGCACTTGCGCCTGAGGGGAGCGTGTGCGGGCGTGCCACGCATCTGGTTAATTTTGAAGTTGTCGCCAGGGTGTCTCATTCTGTAAGGCCAGGATTGTCGTAGAGCACTCCCTGCTCGGTGTGGCGCCTGAAGTCCTCTTTGCGGGGGAAGAAGCGCTGGCAATGCTGGCAGAAGGTCATAGCTGAGAGAGGATGAAGATTGGAGCCGGTAAGAGCCAAAGCACCGCAAGCGTAGCAAGTTTGGTTGCGGTTGTTCTGAAGTTGATTGCCAAAGGCATCACGGCGTTGCCCCTGCATGACAGCGTCATCGTCGCTCAACGGCACGCCAAGGTAGCTCAAACGGTTATGCAGCAGGAAGCGCGGCGGCTTTTTGAAGCACCCATCCCCGCAACGATTCAACAGGGCGAAGATTCGTGAGGGAAACACGCTTACGCTTCCACTAAAGCAGCTTAAACCTCCAAGAGGGTTGAGTTCAGATTTTCTCAAGGCAGCCTTGAAGCCCTCCCATTAGGGGTATGGTGATGACCAAGCTCTCCCATCCTTAGAGCCCCACCTAGAAGGGAGGCCCCGAGCAGTCCGGGATGAGGGACCTACTGCCATACATAGGGGCGGCTCAATGGGCGGCCTCATGTTGGGTGGCGATGACCAAGTTCTCCCACCCTCCAAGCCCCGCCTCAAAGGATTCCCCTTAAACAGTCCGGGGATGGGGGACATCATACCAAAGGGTCCGGCGTGAAGCCCTGCTCAATGACTTCTCAGGAGCCCCACAATGCGTCCTTTGAGGAGCGACGGGGATAATTACTCCCGCCACCACCGGACTCAGTGGACTCCCTAGAAGCGGCAGCAGGGGGCTGGCGAACCATTGAGGCGGCGTTCAAAGTGACCGTGCACAAACCGGCCGCAATCCCCTTCAGTCTTACCGGGCCGCGCCATGCACGCGTATCATGCATCTGGTCACCTGCACGTCGCAGTAACGCATGCATTTGTTGTCATTCACCCCGCCACCGGGATTGACACATCTGCCCATGCAATTTGCGGCTCGATCCTGACATTGCGGCGTGTCTGTCATTGCTCCTGCCGGTGAGTCAACGAACACTCCCATGCCTATGAGGGTGACCGCGACAAAAAGGTACCGTGCCATGTTCGAGCCTCCTGAGAAACGTGGGCGGGCCACTTAAATCCTAACCTCTCGACGAGGCTAAACCTACCTTTTTTCCGATCAGGCCCTTGGACCGTACGGCAGAAGCGGTTTACCCTCCATAACAAACCTGGTCAGTAGACCTGGGGGACGGCCGTCGCTGGGGGGCGGCGATGACTGAGCTTTGCCAACCTTAGGGCACCGCCTCAAAGGATTTCCCTGAGCAGTCCGGGGATGAGGGACCAACCACCGCCATCCTTACCCAAAGGGCGGCCTGAAGCCCTGCTTAATGACTCTCAGGGCCACAATGCGTCCTTTGAGTAGGAAGGGGATTCAGATGACTCCACCATCACCGAGCTCAGTGGACTCCCTAGAGGGCGGCTGGGGATTTCCTAAAAGCTAACAATTGAAACGGTGTTCGAATGACCATGAACACACCGGCCGAACTCGTTTAATCAGAATAACGCACTAGGCGGGTTTCAGGCTGCTGGCTCCTTTCACACAGTCAAGGTATGCGATATCTGCCCAGCGCCGGTTCGCTGCGATCGCCTTGACGGCCAATGGCAAATCAACGAGCCGGGGACGAAGTTTTTTAATAGTCGCCGCGACACCGATACGGGGCCCTGACGCAAGTTGCGGAGTCGATCGCCTTGCATAGAGCCGAAATGGCAAATCAAATAGCGAGGTCCCATTTTGATAATTGGATATCCCGAGCGACTCGCAAACAGTAACCGGACCATGACAAAGCAGCGCTTCGTTTTTTAATGCTCCACGTGAGTATGGCCCTCTCCGTATCCGCATGATTCTTTGCCCGTTTGAAGGCTTTAGCGCTCGAATTAGTACAGCGCTTCCAAAGTCAGCTTTGCCTGTAACGAAATTCAAGCAATATCCGTAAGAGGTTGGAAATACGTAAGCGTTTCCTCCCGACAAAAACATGGGCCAGCTTCCATTGCTCGCTTCGTGGCTACCATCTTTGAAGCAATGGGCCGTAGGATCGTTTTGATCATAAGCCTCGGTTTCAACGATATACCCCCCTACTGGACCGGCCTCCTCGTTATCAAAAATCAGAATCGTACCGATCAGCCTTTGTGCCAGAGCGTCAACATCCTCATCCAAAAAGAAACTTCGGTCTAACAACGATAGTTTCGACAAGTCCACTTCCGAGTTCAAAAGACATGGTTTCGATCTCTCATACCTTTATGATGGGAAACTTTGCGATGGCGTTCGCCTTCGCCTTGATGGTCACCTCACCGTAGCCTTCCGAGATGTTACGCGGCGCATGGCCTTGGATCGCATCTAGCACGCGCATCTCGACGCCTTCATCGATTCCCACCGTTTTGAAGCGATGCCGCCAGCCGTGACTCGGATCGACATGCGGGTCCGGCACGACCTCACGGACGAACATGTTGACCTTATTCCGCGCGGTCTTCACTGCTTTGCGAACTCCAAGCTCACCATCACTTGGCGAGATGAAAAGGTGGCCTGCGCTGGATGCCTTGACGAAATCCAGAAAGACCGACTCAACGACCTGCCGATGCAGCACCACATCCCTCGCTTCGTCGGTCTTCACCGGGCCAGCCTCTGGCGTGACGTGAACGATCCAATGCTTCCCCTCGCGCCGGACATCCTGCTTCCGTAGTTGAAGCATTTCACCAACACGCGCACCGGTGAAGGCGCATAACCAAGGCACCCACCGTTTTGCCGCCGCAAGCTTTGCTGCTTCGCCGCCAGCATTGTAGTTCATGGCGTGCTTTAATATCAGCGCGGCTTCCTTGTCGGAGAACCCCTTGGCGCGGAGTTTGCGGGGTTTGGACGTCTTGATGGTGAGGCTGAGGCCCATGGCAGGATTTGCAGACATCCGTCTGTTCATCACGGCCCAGCCGAAAACCGTCTTGAGTCCGGCGAGATCGCTATCCTTGACGGTCTTCGGGCTCACCCCGCTCTCGATACGGACATCCTTAAACCGCACGATGTCATCTGGAGTGACTCTACGGGCGTCGTCATGCTTCAAGATCGCAACGAGCTTGGCCATCGTGTTGCGATAGCTTTCGTAGGTGCTGGGCTTTCGGCCTGCCGCCTTGGCTTCCTTCCACCAGTCCTCAACCAATCCTGTCAAAGAACCACCGGACGCGATCGGTACAGGCAAGCCTCGACTCGGTGCCTCCCATTCGGGAAATCTTTTGGCCTTGGGGTCATCCGAGTAATCCCCCTCGATGTTTTTCCTGCGGCTGGCGAATGCATCGCGCAATGCCTTCCAAAATGCTGAGAGCACGATTGAGCGGCTATCGCTATCGACGGAGCGGATGCCCTTGCTCAACAAGAGGCGGTCTACGGGCGGACCAAGGGGCTTCTCCAAATCGGCAGGATCACCACTGGCTCCGACCTGCTCCCACATCGCCTCAATGGCGGCCCAATAAGCCTCCTGCTCCGCTTGCGTTTCGCTCTCACGCTGCCAGCCGACACCGGGCAGATGCACGATAGAGATGCTTCGCGCACGATTCTCACCATCTGCCCAGACACGGTACAGCTCGCCAGCGAGTGCGGTAGCCTGACGATGCGAGAGCTTAATGGGGGCGTCTTCGCGCAGCGCGGTCCAGATGGTTTCTAGATGCGCAGCGATGTTCGCTTGAAGGATTTTGACTTCAGCAGGATCGTTGGTGCGTAATGAAAAGCTGATCGATTGTGCGCGTGGGCTAGGTGTGACGAATTTAACGCCACCACCGAATGGAATAGCGAGACGACGCCCTACGACCCTGGCTTTTACATCGACCGGAATCCGCTGCACGAAATACGCAGCTCTTGAACTCTTCCGCTTCATCGGACGCACCACCCGAAACAGCATTGTTGCGCACCCTTGTTAGGCAGTCGGGCAAGCGCAACTCACTGATAGGGCTTAACTTCTTGAAAGGAAAGACTTCTTGAAGTCAATGGTGCCCAGGGGCGGGATCGAACCACCGACACTGCGATTTTCAGTCGCATGCTCTACCAACTGAGCTACCTGGGCGTCGCCCGATTGGTCCGGGGCGCGCCGGTTTATAGTCAGGCCTGATGGCCCTGTCCACCCACCCCGCGGCGGACGAACGAGAGCCGCGAAGCACTCAAATCATTGACCAAACGGTGAATCACCGACCGGGCGCCGTTCGCTATTCCGCATCCTCCTCGTCGGTCTTGCTGACGGGGATGGCGTAGGAGCCGGACAGCCAGCGGTTGAGATCGACATCGCGGCAGCGCTCCGAGCAGAACGGCCGTGACGCCTCGGCTGCGGGTTTGCCGCAGATCGGGCACGGCTTTTCCGGCCGCGTGGCGGCTGGTTTCCTAGCCGGCATTCAACCAGCCGAAGCGGATCGGAAAACCCTCGCCGCCGAGCAGCGAGACCAATTCATAAAGCGGCAGGCCGACCACATTGGTATACGAGCCCACCAGCTTGACCACGAACGATCCGGCGATGCCCTGCACCGCATAGCCGCCGGCCTTGCCGCGCCATTCGCCGGAGCCGATGTAGGTCTCGATGTCCTCCTCGGTCAGCCGCTTGAAGCGCACGCGGGTCTCGATCAGGCGCTGGCGAAAGCTTTCCTTCGGCGTCACGATACAGATCGCGGTGTAAACGCGATGATTGCGTCCCGAGAGCAGCCGCAGGCATTGCGAGGCCTCGTCGACCAGTTCGGCCTTGGGCAGGATGCGGCGGCCCACCGCGACCACGGTGTCGGCGGCCAGAATGAACGAACCGCGCAGCTCGTCGTCGAGTTGTACCGACTTCAGCGCCGCATCGGCCTTGGCGCGCGCCAGGCGATTGGCGCAGGCGCGCGGCAGTTCGCCCCGTTCCGGCGTCTCGTCGACGTCGGCAGGACGCAGCGCGTCGGGTTCGATGCCGGCCTGATTGAGCAGGCTGAGCCGCCGCGGCGAACCGGAGGCGAGTACGAGTTTGGGGCGGCCTGACATGCGGACTTTATGTGTCGGAGCAGGGATCGATGCGCGCGGAACCTATCGGAACGCATCCGGTTCGACAACCGGGGACAGCCCCGGTCATGGCGAACCTGCGGGAAAACCACCGCGCATCGCTACGCGCCGCGCCGGATGAACCCGCAATACAGCGCGACAGGAACAGCCAGCACGACCCACGAAACGCCATCCCAGATGCCGTCACCAAGCAGCGCCGACAACAATCCGACCACGCTCAAGACGGCGACGACGACCGGCCAGGCGAAAATCTGGCGGACGGTCTGGTGTCTGGCGCGCGCCGGCATCATGACGACAACATCGGCCGATTGATCGCGGCGCCTGCCGGTTCGCGTGCGGCGCTTTCGCCGGGCTTGCGCCGCCGCAGCCAGAGATAGACGCCGGTTCCGAGCACGATGATGGTCATGACGTCGAGCAGCGCCCAGATGATCTTCAGCGGCATGCCGCCGTAGTCGCCGAAATGCAGCGGCTGCGAGATGAACAGCGCCGTGACGTACCAGGGCATGTCGCGGCTGTCGGTAAGCTTGCCGGTTTCGGCATCGATCAGCGCCGGCTTGAGCAGCCGCGACGTCACCGGCGTATCGCCACGCATGAACACCGCATAGTGGCTCTTGCTTGAGAAGATTGTGCCGGGGAACGCGATGAACGACGGCAGCATGCCGGGCACGGCCTTCGCCGCGACCTCTGTCGCGGCCTGAACCGGGGTCGGGTGCGCGGGCGGCGTGCGGTCGCGATATTGTGCCGTCATCTCGGCGAGCTGGCCGGACTGCCACATCTTGAGCACGAGGTCGGCCCAGGTGTTGATGACGCCGGTGAAGCCCACCACCAGCGTCCACATCACCAGCAGGATGCCCGCGAGGTTGTGCAGATCGAGCCAGCGCACCACGCGCGGACGGCTGGCGCGGTAGGCGCCGAACTGCTGCTTGCGCATCGATGGCGCGTAGACCACCACACCGGATACGATGGCAGCACAGAACAGAATGCCCATCAGCCCGAGAAACAGCTTGCCGGGCAAATCTGCGAACATGTCCGTATGCAGCTTGAGCATGATGTAGGTGAAGCGTCCCGTGACATCGGGCGCATCGAGATAGGCGCCGGTGTGGGCATCGATGCGGACGATGCGGTTGTCGGCCGGATTGGCGTCGATGGACTTGCCGACGCTGACCAGCATCGCGTTCGGATCGTCATGGTCCCAGATCAGAAAATGCGGCACCTGGCCCGGCATCGCGGCCACCGCGCTCGCCACGACGCGATCGAGATTTGCGGGCGGCGTACCCGGAGGAACCGTCGCAGCCTGAACTTGCTCATGCAGCAGGCCGTCGATCTCGTCATGGAACAGCAGCGGCAGGCCGGTGATGCACAGCAGCAGCATGAACACGGTACAGATAATGCTGGACCACTTGTGGACCCAGCTCCACTTCCGAAGGCTGATAACTTGCATAGAGGCCTCGTTCAGATTTGACCATTCTATCCCGGCTGGAAGTGATAGCGCAACGTGCCCAACACGGTGCGCGCATTTCCGAGCGCGCAATAGATCGGGCCGGAACAATTCGATACGTAATACTTGTTGGTCAAATTGTTGGCGTTGAGTTGGCCGAACAGGTTCGGCAGCGACGGCGCGAATGTCGTTCCCGGGTCGACCGGCAGCCGCAGGCCATCGAGATAGATCGGAACTTCGAAGCCTCGCACCTTGATGGTGTCGAACACCGAATTGGCGCCATAGGAATTCACCGTCGCGCCGAGCGGCGGCAATGTACCGCGCGTGCTCTCGGTCGAGATGCAGATGGACAGAATCTCGCCGCACTCAGGCATGCACTCTTCCGATTTATTCCACATGGAACTCACCTCGCATCGGGTCGGCATCTCCTACAGCGTGTCTCCTTTTCACTAGCATTGTGATTTACGCTGGCGACCGATCAACGCTTAGAACGTCTATAAACGTGTCTTTCGGATTCGACGTGTTGCATTTGTTCCTGCAGCACAAGGGTTTCCGCTCAGCATTTGAATTTGTCTAATTCTAAATACAAAGACGGCGTCGAGCGATTCAGATTTGAATGCGGCGATCCAATCGCGCATCATGACGACACCGTCTTGAGTCGGCCTTGGCGTGGCGAACGAGCGATCGACGCCGCACGCGCTAAAGGTCCACACCGCCGCCCCGCGCAAACCGTTTGCGGATGCGCAACAGCAATCCGTCGCAGACATCGCGATAGGCCTGCATGCGCTGCTCGCGGCTGCCCTCGATGCTGGTCGGATCCGGCGTCGGCCAGTACTCGACATCGGCGGCAAGCGTGCGCGTCAGTTCCAGCGCCTTGTGATGGGCTTCCGGCGACAGCGTGATGATGAGATCGAAGTTGAGGCCTTCCCAGTCCTCGAGTTCTTCGAACGTCATCGGCCGGTGTTTCGAAATGTCCTGGCCGAGTTCGGCCATCACGGCAACGGCGAACGGATCGAGTTCGCCGGTCCGAACGCCGGCGGATTTCACATACAGCGTTTTCGGAAACATGTGCTGCAACAGGCTCGCCGCCATCGGCGAGCGCACGCTGTTGAGCGCGCAGGCAAACAGCACCGACTGGGGATTGTGCACGCGCGCCGGCGCGGCCATGCGCTCAGGCCGCTTTCGTTTCGCGCATGACCTCCGCGCAACCGCATCGCGCGCATCGCGACGACAACGGGTGTTCCTTGCTTCGGATCATGCGCTAACCCTTCCAGTGCAGGACGGAGATCAGCGTGAACAGCCGCCGCGCAGTCTCGAAATCGACGCGGACCTTGCCGCTCAGCCGCTCCTGCAGCGTGCGTGAACCTTCGTCGTGGATGCCGCGGCGGCCCATGTCGATGGCCTCGATCTTGTCCGGCGTCGCGGTGCGGATCGCCTGATAGTAGCTGTCGCAGATCATGAAGTAGTCCTTCACGATCCGACGGAACGGCGTCAGCGACAACAGGTGCGTCACCACCGGCGTGCCGTCCTCGCGCCGGATATCGAACATCAGGCGGTTGCCGGTGATCGCGATGTGCAATGTGAACGGACCACCTTCCGCGCCTTCCGGCGCGAACAGGTTCTTCTCGACGAGATCGTAGATCGCAATCGCCCGCTCATGCTCGATATCCGGCCCGGAACGTCCGATCGAATCCTCATCGAGCGTGACCGCCACGATACAATTGCGAGAATCATCCTGGGGTGGTCCTTGCTCATCGCCTGCTGGTCCAATTCCAACATTCGCATCCCGTTTCGGCGCGGTGAGAGGCGGATGTCAAATTCGCTCCACTAGTTGAGGCGCACTCCGACCGAGCGGGCATGGGCGTCGAGACCCTCGGCCTTGCCCAGCGTCATCGCCGCCGGCCCCAGTGCCCGTAACTGGTCCGGCCCGCACTTCAGGATTGACGTTCGCTTCATGAAGTCAAGCACGCCAAGGCCCGACGAGAACCGCGCCGAGCGTGCCGTCGGCAGCACATGGTTGGAGCCGCCGACATAGTCGCCGATCGCCTCCGGCGTATGGGGCCCGAGGAAGATCGCGCCGGCATTGCGGATCCGCGCGGCGAGGCCTTCGGATCGGATGTCATGATCTCCAGATGCTCGGCGGCGATCGAATCCGCCAGCGTCACCGCCTCATCGAGGCTCTTCACCAGAATGATGGCGCCGAAATCGTTCCATGAGGCGCGCGCGATGTCAGCCCGGGGCAGCGTTGCAAGTTGCGCCTCCACCGCGCGCTCGACATCGGCGGCCAGCGTCTCGCTGTCGGTGATCAGGATCGATTGCGCATTGGCGTCGTGCTCGGCCTGCGCCAGCAGGTCGGCGGCGATCCAGCCGGCGTTGCCGGTCTCGTCGGCGATGACAAGAACTTCCGAGGGACCTGCGATCATGTCGATGCCGACCTTGCCGAACACCTGCCGCTTGGCGGCGGCGACATAGGCGTTGCCGGGTCCCACGATCTTGGCCACCGGCGCGATCGTCGCCGTGCCGTAGGCGAGAGCGGCGACCGCCTGCGCGCCGCCGACGCGATAGATTTCGGAGACACCGCCGAGCCGCGCCGCCGCCAGCACCAGCGGATTGATCTTGCCGTCCGGCGACGGCACCACCATGACCACGCGGGCGACACCGGCGACCTTGGCCGGCACCGCGTTCATCAGCACCGACGACGGATAGGCCGCCGAGCCGCCGGGCACGTAAAGTCCGACCGCCTCGATCGCGGTCCAGCGCGAGCCGAGCTCGACGCCGAGCGCGTCGGTGAAGCGGTCGTCCTTCGGCAGTTGCCGGCGGTGAAACAATTCGATCCGGTCGCGCGCCAGTTTCAGCGCATCCACCGTCGCGGTATCGCAGGCCTCCACCGCGGCGTCGATCTCGGCCGCCGTGAAGCGGAGGCCCGCGGCATCGACGGAAAGCCGGTCGAACCTGCGCGTCGCCTCGATCAGCGCCGCATCGCCCCGTGCCGTGACGTCGTCGACGATGGCGCGGGTGGCCGCCTCGATATCGGCCGAGACCTCCCGCTTGGTCGCGAGAAACGCCTTGAAGCGCGAGGCAAAATCGGCGCTGCGGCTATCGATGCGGATCGGCATGGGGATGTTTCCGGCAAGACCTTAGCGTTTTCAAGCGAAGTGGGCACCGGTTCGCATGAAGAAAACGCGTCGAATCAAAATCATAGAGCCCCGCTTCCGATTCCATCAGAAGCGGAAAGGCTCTCATGAGCGAACCCGGTCACGGGTACAGCGCTCAATGGCGCGGCCTCAAATCGCCGTCAACCCTTTGAGACACCTGACGCCTGATTCAGCGTTAAAAACTGACTTGTCTTCATCCTGATCGAGGATGATCTTGTCCGAAACCTGTTTGCACGAACCCGCTCCGGCACCGCGAAGCTTGCGGGAACGTTAAAAATCGGATCACCGTTCGCTGATCCGTTCGATCAAGGCGCCGCACGCCGACAGCTTTTCCTCAAGCCGCTCGAAACCGCGGTCGAGATGGTAGACGCGGTTGACCATGGTCTCGCCCTTCGGCGGCGAGTCCCGCGATCACCAGCGACACCGAGGCGCGCAAATCCGTCGCCATCACCGGCGCGCCGCGCAGCGTTCCGATGCCCTCGATGGTGGCGGTTTCGCCGTCGAGATGAATGCGCGCACCGAACCGCGCCAGCTCCTGCACGTGCATGAACCGGTTTTCGAAGATGGTCTCGGTGATATGGGACGAGCCCTTGGCGCGCGTCATCAGCGCCATCAATTGCGCCTGAAGATCGGTCGGGAATCCGGGAAACGGCGCGGTGGAGACCGTGACCGGATTGATGCCGGCGCCGTTGCGGGCCACCCGAATGCCCTCGTTGTTCGGCGTGATGACAGCGCCCGCCTCGGTCAGCACGTCGAGCGCGGATTGCAGCAGCTCCGGCCGCGCGCCGCGAAGCAGCACGTCGCCGCCGGTCATCGCCACCGCCATCGCATAGGTGCCGGTCTCGATCCGGTCGGGCAGCACGGTGTGCCGCGCGCCGCCGAGCTTGCTCGACGCCCTCGATAACGATCCGCGGCGTGCCCGCGCCGGAGATCCGCGCGCCCATCTTATTCAGACAATCCGCGACATCGGCGATCTCCGGCTCGCAGGCCGCGTTGGTGATGACGGTGGTGCCCTTCGCCAGCGTCGCCGCCATCAGGGCAACGTGGGTGCCGCTCACGGTCACCTTGGGAAAATCGACCTCGGCGCCCTTCAGGCCGCCGGGCGCGCTTCGCGATCACATAGCCGCCGTCGATCGCAATATCGGCGCCCGAGTTTTTCCAGCGCCATGATCAGGAGATCGACCGGACGGGTGCCGATGGCGCAACCGCCGGGCAGCGAAACCTTGGCTTCATGCATTCGCGCCAAGTAACGGCGCGATCACCCAGAAGCTCGCGCGCATCTTCGAGACCAGCTCGTAGGGCGCGGTGGTATCGATGATGTTGGCCGCCGAAATGTGCAGGGTCTGTCCCTGATATTCGTGATCGCCGGAGCGCTTGCCCGCCGACATGATATCGACGCCGTGGTTGCCGAGGATACGCTGCAACTGCGCGACGTCGGCCAGCCGCGGCACGTTGTCGAGGATCAGCGTCTCCTCGGTCAGCAGCGCGGCGATCATCAAAGGCAGCGCCGCGTTCTTCGCGCCGGAAATCGGAATGGTGCCGTTGAGCTTGTTGCCGCCGACGATGCGAATGCGATCCATGCCGATTCCTGTTTGCAATGCATGAAGTATAGGGCAAATCGCCCGGCCGTCCAAAGCGTGGAAATTTAAGGCGATTTGATGGGCTTACAGCGGATTTACCGTCGAATTGACGACGGATGGGATTCCGTCAGACCATTAAGACTTGGCTCTCCAGCATCGGCTCGGAGAGCCATCGCGCGCCACCTTGATCGTGGCATGGCCGACCCGTTCGGTCGTGGACGCGCTGCCAATGCAATTCTACGCAGCCGCGAGCGCGGTATGACTTTCATCTCATCCCTTGATGAAAGCCAAAAGATCGGCGTTGATCGTGTCGGCTTGCGTGGTGATCATGCCGTGCGGAAAATCCTTGTAGGTTTTCAGCATGCCGTTCTTCAGCAGTTTTGCACTGAGCGGCCCGGCCGCAACATAGGGCACGATCTGGTCGTCTTCGCTATGCATGACGAGAACCGGTATCGTGATCTTTTTCAGATCCTCCGTGAAATCGGTCTGGGAGAAAGCAACGACGCCGTCATAATGCGCCTTGGCACCGCCCATCATGCCCTGGCGCCACCAGTTGGCAATCGCGGCCTCGATGGATTGCACGCCTGGCCGGTTAAAGCCGTAGAACGGCCCTTCCGGCAGGTCGCGATAGAATTTCGAGCGGTTCGCCGCCAGTTGCGCCTGCATGTCGTCGAATACCGACTTGGGCAACCCGAGAGGATTCGCCTCTGTCTTGACCATCAGCGGCGGCACCGCGCTGATGAGGGCCGCTTTCGCGGCCCGGCTTTCACCGTGACGTCCGAGATAGTGCGCGACCTCGCCGCCGCCGGTGGAGTGACCGATATGGATCGCATTTTTGAGGTCGAGATGCGCGGTCAGCGCGGCCAGATCATCGGCGTAGTGATCCATGTCGTGGCCGTCTGCAACCTGGCTGGAACGACCATGGCCGCGCCGGTCGTGCGCGATCACGCGAAAGCCCTTGTTCAAGAAGAACAACATCTGCGGATCCCAGTCATCCGCCGACAGTGGCCAGCCGTGACTGAAGACGATCGGCTGGCCACTGCCCCAATCCTTGTAAAAGATTTCGACGCCATCCCGGGTGGTAATCGTCGGCATTGTACATGCTCCTTCCGATCAGAGTCAGATTGCCGCCGGCGACGTGCTGGAAACCGGCGCCTTTTCCTCCGCGCCCACGACTATCGTCAGGGCGAAATGGACCGACCGACCGGACGAAACCGGCGAACCGCGGCCACAATGCACAGTGCGAACACGATGAGAACGCCACCCTGCACCACGAGGAACGGCGGTTCGGATTGCGTCGGCGCCAGCGTTATGAAGGCTGGAAACTTGGCGAACATCTGAACGATGAGAACGAAGACATTGAGATAAAGCGCGACCAGCGCGGTTGCGACATAAATCCAGCGCCATCCGCCCGCGAGCTTGAAAAAATAAAGCGCCACAACCGCAATCGCCAGCAGGACCAGTGAGAGGATGCCCACGATAAGCGACGGCAATAGGACCGTGAACGGAAAGAAGAAGCCGGTCGCGCTTGTTACGATTGTCAGGACCAAGAACCATGCCGTCACTGCCGGCAGCCTGTTCGATGACATCATGCCGCCCATCGCGGCAAAACCCAGCGCAATCGCCACAAGACTAATAATGGTGTGCACAAACGTGAACATCTCTAAAGACATTCCCAAAACCATGATGCGCCTCCATTTTTAGAAGGGATCAAGGACTATAGCGGAAATCCGCAAATGATCACATGGCGCGACGCGCAATCCCTCATGCGGCAGGATAAAGTGCCCTACTTGTTGAGGAATTCGACCAGGTTCGGAACGACCTGTTCGGGCGCTTCCTCCATCAGCCAGTGCCCACGGCCCTTCACCAAAACACTTTCGACATTGTCCGCGACCATTTTGCCCTGCTCGATCAAAAACGGTCCGCCGGCTTTTTCGCCAGATAGTATCAGCAGCGGCATCTTCAGCTTGGTTTTGGCAAAGGCGGCAAAATCCTCGGCATCTTTCGGGAATGCGCGAAACACTTCCATGCCTGCTTGCATGTGGCCGGGCTGCGCGTATTCCCTCGCGTAAATCACCCGATCGGCCTCAGAGACGGACCTGGTCGGATCGGCCGCGAAATCATTCCAGAAGTGCTCGAGATAAATCCGCTCGCGGCCCGTCACCAGCGCCAGCGGCGTCTTGCCGAAGAAATGGAAGTGCCAGAGATCGCGCAGCAAGAACACGTTGTTCCATTCGCCAACACCGGGAAGAAACGCCTCCATCAAGACAAGGCGATCGACTTCATCAGGATATTGCGCAGCATAAGCGTAGGCCACCATCAGACCGATGTCGTGGCCGACGAGACCGATTTTCTTGAAACCGAGATTTTCAACCAGCGCGTGAATGTCCTGCGCCATCTCTTTCTTGGTGAAGCCGCTCTGTCGGCGTCGATTGCCCGAAGCCGCGCAAGTCAGGCGCGATGACAGTGCGGGTCTTTGATAGTTCAGTGATGAGCGGCAGCCACATGTGACTGCTCTCGCCGAAACCATGCAGCAGCACGACAGGATCGCCGCTGCCCACAACGAGATAATGCATTCTGAAGCCGTTCACCTCGGCGAACTTGCTTTGAGGCGCCTGCGCATGGGACGTAACAGACGCCGCCATTCGCCATGGTGCAGACAAACAGAAAACCCGCAGCCAGCTTTTTCAGACCAAACATCGTGCCCTCAATAATATCTCGGGATCGGCCCGTTATGCGGCGTCTTTCGCTTCGACAGGTCGAACATCACCTCGTCGACATAACACCAGCCCCAGCCTTCGGGCGGATCATAGCCCTCGATGATCGGATGCTGGGTCGCATGGAAATGTTTTGTGGCGTGTTTGTTGGGGGAATCGTCGCAGCAACCGACATGGCCGCAGGTCCGGCAGATGCCGCAGGTGCAGCCAGACGCTGCCGGTCTTCAGACACTCTTCGCAGCCGAGCGCGCTCGGCGTCACGTCACGAATACCGGCGATATGGGTACAGGACTTTGCCATGAATACTCCGCTCTCGTTGTTACAGCGCCGGTTTTGCGGCGTCGCCGAGATAGCCGTGGAGCGCCGCAACGACTTGCGCGCCCTCGCCGATGGCGCCGCCGACGCGTTTGACCGATCCGGAACGCACATCCCCAACCGCAAACACGCCGGGGACACAGGTTTGCAGTGGCGCCGTCAAATGATCCTTGTCGTCCTTGCACGCCGCGCCGGTCAGCACGAACCCTCCGCGATCGAGGGCCACGCCGCAACCGTCGAGCCAACCGGTCGCAGGATCGGCGCCAACAAACAGAAACAGGTTTCTGACATCAATGGTGCTTACTTCGCCGGACAGGCGGCTGCGCCAACCATGCGCTCCAGTCCCGCGTCTTCGCTGCCCTCGAGCGCGACCACTTCGGTATTGAAAACCAGTTCGATATTCGGCGTCGCCTCGATACGCTCGATCAGATAACGAGACATGCTGGCGCCGAGGCCGCCACCGCGGATCACCATGAGCACCTTGCGGGCGTATGCCGACAGAAAAACGGCGGCCTGCCCGGCGGAATTACCCCCGCCGACGAGGACGACGTCCTGATCCTTGCACAGCCGCGCCTCGATCGGCGATGCCCAGTACCAAACCCCGCGGCTGTCGAAGCGATCGAGATTTTCAATCCCCGGCCGACGATAGCGAGCGCCGCTGGCGACCACAACCGAGCGCGCACGCAGCACCCCGCCATCATCAAGAGTCAGGCCGAACAGATCATCAGAGCGGCCGCAATCGAGCGACGTCACCGTAACGGGAATCATGATGTCAGCGCCGAATTTCTGCGCCTGATTGTAGGCGCGCGCGGTAAGTGCCAGGCCGGATATGCCGGTTGGAAAACCCAGATAGTTCTCGATCCGGGCACTGGCGCCGGCCTGGCCGCCGAATGCGCGCGTGTCGCACACCGCCACCGAAAGTCCCTCCGACGCGGCATACACCGCCGTGGAAAGGCCCGCAGGACCGCTGCCGACAATGGCGACATCGTAGACCATGTTTTTCGCAAGCGCGCGAAGCATGCCCATCGCGCGGGCAATATCGGCGATCGAGGGATTGCGGAACACGGTGCCGTCGGGCGTGACGACCAACGGCATTTCCTGCGGCGAAGGTGTATAGCGCATAATCACATCGGCAGCGTCCTTGTCGGAAGCCGGATCGAGCAGATGATGCGGATAACCGTTGCGTGTGAGAAACCCCTGCAGCCGGATCACGTCGGAGGATGCCGGCGCTCCGATCAGGATAGGACCGCCCACGCCGCCCTGCAGAAGGCTGACGCGGCGCAGGATCAGCGCCCGCATGATGCGTTCGCCAAGATCGGCCTCGGCCACGAGCAACGCACGAAGCTGGTCCGGGGGGATCAGGAACGTTTCGACCTCGCCTTCGGCCCGGCCGTCGACCAGCGCGTCGCGGCCCGAGAGTTGACCGAGTTCGGCCATGAACTGGCCAGGCCCTTGCCTGATCACCGGCGTGACACGGCCGAGCCCATCGCGCTGGGTCACCGCAACATTTCCGGACAAAATGACGAACATGCCGGGACCGGGCTTGCCGGTCTCGAATATCAGTTCGCCCTTCCGATAGCGGCGCACCTCGCCGAACCGCCGCATTCGCGCGATTTCCGCTGCGGACAATTCCGGAAACGTCTGTTCGTGGCGCGGAAACAGCCGGACCTGCGGAATAGGACTGCTGGCTTCAGCGGGCTCGATCAAATCCAGCGACATCTCTTCACACACCTCCGAAACGGCATCATTCGGTTGCATCTTCTGCGGAACGTTGCTGATCCGGATGGTCAGCGGCATCGCTCTGCGTACCGGTCGCCTGATCGACGCGGCCACGGGATTGCGATTTTCGTCGCTTGAGGTTTTCGCGCAGAGCTGCGCGCAGCCGCGTCTGACGCCCCGCATTCCGGCCGTTGCGATCCATGTCTGGTTTGTCGATCATGGCGTCCTTTTGCCTGAGTGCCCGGACATACCCCGGTCCCGATCCGCCGGAGGGGTTGGCTGCCCGCAACATAGGCGCCGCCGCCCTTGCCGCAACAGAGACTTGCCGACTGGCATTGGTTTGCAGCCACACCTCAACGCCAGCTACTGGCGTCAGGAAAACATTATCTTCCGCCGGTCTTTTGTGCGGCCGTCAATTCCAGGGGCGCGCCGCGGCCCTGCCGGTATCGGCGACTGCCGGGTCCGCAGGCTCGCTCGGCCGAGCGTCTGAAAGTGGGGGCTGCGGGTCTCGCGCTTATTCAAGGCAGCGAGGCCGCCTGTTCCCGGTCGCCACGCGCTTGCGCGCCTTCCAGCCTTGTGGCAAGGATCGGCCCGCCTTGCGGCCCTTTTTGGGGCTGATTCCCGCGTTGAGGCTCGCTGCCGTAGCTCAGTGGTAGAGCACTCCATTGGTAATGGAGAGGTCGACAGTTCAATCCTGTCTGGCAGCACCATTTTCCCCTTGAGGACGCGCAATCTCCGGCAGGGCAGTCCCGACAATGCGGCGGAATCGCGAGCGTATGATTCACTTGTCACGAAACGAAAAAATAGTTTCTCCGGCCCCATTTGAAATAAGATTCTCTTTGCACGGTTTTTTGCGCGATCGGCGTGTAAATTAAGGCTTCATTTAGTTTTGATTCGGGCATCATTAAGCAAATAAGTTCCGTTGTTCCCAAGGGTTAGGGAACATCCCGAGTGTGACCTATCAGTGACAGCTTTTTGCGAGGAATCGATCTAGACGTTTGCGTGACGGGCCACAAACGGCTCCTCGAAATGAATTCCTGGAGAAGACAATGAAGAAGATTTTACTTGCTACTGTGGCGCTTGTCGCTCTCGGCGGAACCGTGCCGGCACTGGCCGCCGATCTCGCCGCTCGTCACTACACCAAGGCGCCGGCTTATGAAGCCACGCCGATCTACAACTGGACCGGCTTCTACATCGGCGGTCACGTCGGTGGCGCGTTCGGCGGCGACAACAACATCGTTGCTCCCGGTTTTGTCGGCGGCAATGACGGCGCGTTCATGGGTGGTGTGCAGGTTGGTTACGACACTCAGTTCGCACAGAGCTGGGTGTTCGGCATCGAAGCCAACTACAGCTTCCTCGACACCAACGGTAATGCCTTCGTCAACCGCGGACTTGGTTCGGTCACCGGCCGCCTCGGTTACACTTGGGGTCCGGCACTGCTCTACGTGAAGGGCGGCTACGCTTGGGCCGACTCGCGCTTCACCAACGGCTTCGGTGGTGACGGCGGCCGTGACGGTTACACCGTCGGCGGCGGTCTCGAGTACCTGTTCACCCAGAACTGGTCGGGCAAGATCGAGTATCAGTACTACGACCTCGGCCGTGTCAACGTGTTCACTCCGGCAGGCGCCTTCCTGGGCCGCGTGCAGCAACGATGAGCACACCGTCAAGGCGGGCCTGAACTATCGCTTCAACTGGGGTGGCCCGGTCGTCGCGCGGTACTGATCCTCCCGAGCCTGATGGGTTCGAAACAACGAAAGGCCGGCATCATGCCGGCCTTTTTGTTTGTCAGACCGCACCGCGCATCGACAGGACCCAGCGACGCGTGAGAATTCCCGCGACGTTCAGCCCACATGATGCTGACGCAGGGCAAAACCAATCCGAATTTCTAAATCTGGTGGCCTTCGATAGATCAAGAGCGTGACGCACTCGAATTCAGGCCATGGCGTGCTATCGTCCTGTGCGGACGGCCATTTCAAGGACGTTTTTCCGCGAAACGCGGCAAGGCAGGGATCGCGATATGAATAATAAAGCATCGGTTTCGTTCGACAGCGGTCACGATTTATCCTCGCAGCCGCGCCACGACTGGACGCGATCCGAAACCGAGACACTCTATGATCTCCCTTTCGTAGATTTGATCTTTCAGGCGCAGACCATTCATCGTCGCAATTTCGATCCCAATCATGTCGAGACCGCGAGCCTGCTCAGCATCAAGACCGGCGGCTGTCCGGAAGATTGCGGTTACTGCTCGCAGAGCGCGCACTACGACACCGGCGTGAAAGCCACGAAGCTGATGGATCGCGCTGCCGTCGTCGAAACAGCGCGGCGGGCGAAAGATGCTGGCGCGAGCCGGTTCTGCATGGCGGCAGCGTGGAGCAACCCGAAGGACAGAGATCTTGATCGGGTTTGCGACATGGTCAGCGCCGTCAAGGAGCTCGGCATGGAGACCTGCGCAACCCTAGGCATGCTCACGCCCGATCAGGCGCGACGACTGCATGAGGCCGGACTCGATTTCTACAATCACAACGTCGATACCTCGCCCGAGTTCTACGGCAAGATCATCACCACGCGCACGATGCAGGATCGCATCGATACCCTCGCATATGCGCGCGAGGCCGGGCTTAAGGTCTGCTGCGGCGGCATCATCGGTATGGGAGAGCAGGTCGGTGACCGGCTGGGTATGCTGATGCTGCTGGCCAATCTGCCCGCGCATCCCGAAAGCGTCCCCATCAACATGTGGAACGAGGTCAAGGCGGTGCCCGTCAACGACACCGCCGAGCGGCCGGATCCGATCGCGCTGGTCCGCATGATCGCAGTGGCGCGGATCATGATGCCCAAAAGCGTGGTGCGGCTGTCGGCGGGCCGGCAATACATGACCGACGAATTGCAGGCGCTGTGCTTCGTGGCCGGCGCCAATTCCATTTTTATCGGCGATGTCCTGCTGACAACAAAAAATCCGCAAACCGCACGCGACGTGGCGTTGCTCAATCGCCTCGGCATCAGATCACGGCTGGACAACGCGAAGGATCCGGCTCCGACATACTAATCCGATCCGGCGGGCGGCGGCCTCGCCGGAAAGCGAGCTATCTCGTCCGCACTTCCTTGGACTCGGTTTCCGGCTGGCAGCGCAAGCGTTGTCCCCGCCGGCCCGGATTCGTTTGCGCTAGAGCAAATTAACCAGCAATTTTTGGTCCCCACGCGGCCTTATAGACGAATTCCGGCTCGACAGCCGAGCTGGAAAGGCTCTAAAAAGGCCTCTGAACGGTCCGGCGTCCCGGGCTATCTTCCGGATTTTGTCATGGATTATAGCAAGTTCTTCAGTACCGCGCTCGATCGCCTTCATGACGAGCGGCGCTATCGCGTTTTCGCCGACCTCGAGCGCATCGCCGGCCGGTTCCCTCACGCCACCTGGCACTCGCCGACGGGACCGCGCAACGTCGTGATCTGGTGTTCCAACGACTACCTCGGCATGGGTCAACATCCGAAGGTGGTCGGCGCCATGGTCGAGACCGCGACCCGCGTCGGCACCGGCGCCGGTGGCACGCGCAATATCGCCGGCACCCACCATCCGCTGGTCCAGCTCGAGCAGGAACTTGCCGATCTGCACGGCAAGCCGGCGGCGCTGCTGTTCACGTCCGGCTACGTCTCGAACCAGACCGGCATTGCGACCCTCGCAAAGCTCATTCCGAACTGCCTGATCCTGTCCGACGCGCTCAACCACAATTCGATGATCGAAGGCATCCGCCAGTCGGGCTGTGAGCGGATCGTGTTCCGTCACAACGACGTCGTGCATCTCGAAGAGTTGCTTCGCGCCGCCGACCCCGACCGTCCGAAGCTGATCGCCTGCGAAAGCCTGTATTCGATGGATGGCGATATCGCGCCGCTTGCGAAGATCTGCGATCTCGCCGAGCGCTATGGTGCGATGACCTACGTCGACGAAGTGCACGCGGTCGGCATGTATGGGCCGCGCGGTGGCGGCATCGCAGAGCGCGAAGGCGTCATGCATCGCATCGACGTCCTTGAAGGCACGCTCGCCAAGGCATTCGGCTGCCTCGGCGGCTACATCGCCGGCAATTCCGATATCATCGACGCCGTGCGTTCCTATGCGCCGGGCTTTATCTTCACCACATCGCTGCCGCCCGCGATCTGCGCCGCGGCGACCGCCGCGATCCGGCATCTCAAGTCATCGACCTGGGAACGCGAACGCCATCAGGAGCGCGCGGCGCGCACCAAGGCGACCCTGATCGCAGCCGGCCTGCCGGTGATGTTGAGTTCCACCCACATCGTTCCGGTCTTGGTCAGCGATCCCGAGCGCTGCAAGCAGGCGTGCGATATGCTGCTCAAAGACCACGGCATCTATATCCAGCCGATCAACTATCCGACCGTTGCCAAGGGAATGGAGCGGTTGCGGATCACGCCGTCGCCATATCACGAAGACGCGCTGATCGATCAGTTGGCGGAAGCGCTGGTTCAGGTCTGGGAGCGTCTCGGTCTGCCGTTGCGGACGAAGTCCCTGGCGGCCGCCGAATAGCGATTGGCCAGAAGCGTTCGCTTTTAATGGATTCCGGTTTGATTGTATCGTCATGCCCGGCCTTATGCCGAGCATCGACGTCTTGAAAACCTGAGTCCGATCAAAGAGGTGGTGACCGGGACGCGTTGAAACACGCCGTCGTCAACTCCTCCCGTTCAGGATGCGGACAACCGCGACCGCGCATTTGCCTCGGACAACACGATCCGCATCAGATCGGCGGCATTTTTGGCACCAAGCTTGTCCATGATCCGGGCACGATGAACCTCGACCGTCCGCGGACTGATGCCAAGTCTCCGCCCCGCTTCCTTGTTCGACGCGCCCCTGGCCACTTGGGACAGGACCTCGCGCTCCCTGCAGGTCAGCAGATGACGGCCGGGGAAATTGGCCAGCCCGTCAATCTCGCCGCCCTGCGCCTCGCGCCACACCTTCACTGCGGCACGAACCCGGTCGATGATCGCATCGGAGGAAAATGGCTTCTCCAGAAAATCGAGCGCGCCAAATTTCATTGCCTCGACGGCTGTTGCGATGTCCGCCCCGCCGGAGATGACGAGGATCGGCGCGGCAAAACGCTCGGCCGCGAGTTTGCGCAAGATGTCGAAACCGGAGTCGCCGGGAAGATGCAGGTCGAGAATGACACAGGCGGGCGACGTGCTCCGAACCGCCTCCAGAAACGAGGCTCCGTCGCCGAAGGCTTGCGCAGCGTAGCCCTCGATCTTCAAAAGGAGGACCAGCGCCTCCCGCACCGACAGATCGTCGTCGACGACAAAAACCGGGATATCCGCAACAATGACAGCAGTTGACCCATCGATGGCTTCCTGAATTGAGGTCGATGAATAAATCAACTAATACGTGTATAAGCTGATTCGCGCCGGTGTGCAAATCATGACGGCAGAGCTGTCGCTTAGGCTCGCGCAAGGCGCTAGATTTGACCGGAACGGCTATGGTGCCAACCCAGGGCAGGGTCCAAGGCAGCGTCTGCCCGAGGAGCCATCGCAATGTTGCACGACTGGGGCGTGATCGCAGCCGCCATCGGCTACATCGGCTTCCTTTTCCTTGTCGCGAGCTATGGCGACCGGGTCCCGCAGCTTGCGCGTGGCCGCACCGGCCCGCTGATCTATCCGTTATCGCTGGCGGTGTACTGCACGTCGTGGACGTTTTTCGGTTCGGTCGGGCTCGCGACCCGAACCGGCCCGGAATTTCTCGCGATCTATGTCGGACCGATCCTGCTGATCGCATTCTGCACGCCGCTGCTGCGGCGAATAATCCAGCTGGCGAAATCGCAGAACATCACGTCGATCGCCGATTTCATCGCCGCGCGCTACGGCAAGAGCCAGGCGGTGGCGGCAACCGTAGCCGTCATTGCGATCATCGGCTCGGTCCCCTACATCTCGCTTCAGCTCAAGGCGGTGGCCTCGTCGCTCGGAACCATCCTGATCGACGACCAAGCGATAGCCAAAATTCCCGTCATCGGCGACATCGCGCTGCTCGTGACGATCGCGCTGGCCCTGTTCGCGGTGCTGTTCGGAACCCGGCAAACCGATGCGACCGAGCATCAGCACGGCCTGATGCTGGCGATCGCAACCGAATCCATTGTCAAGCTGGTGGCGTTCATCGCCGCCGGCGCCTTCGTCACCTTCTGGATGTTCAGTCCCGTCGAACTGGTCGAGCGCGCGATGAAATCGCCGGAGGCAGTACGGGCCATCAACTACACGCCGTCGATCGGCAACTTCCTGACCATGACGCTGCTGTCGTTTTTCGCGATCATGCTGCTGCCTCGGCAGTTCCATGTCAGCGTGGTGGAGAACTCCAGCGATGCCGAGGTCAGCCGGGCGCGCTGGCTGTTTCCGCTTTATCTGGTCGCCATCAACATCTTCGTTCTTCCGATCGCGCTCGCAGGCCTCGTCACGTTCCCGTTCGGCGCTATCGACAGCGACATGTATGTGCTGGCGCTGCCGATCGAGGGACAGTCCACGCTGCTCAGCATCGCGGTCTTCGTCGGAGGGCTTTCGGCAGGAACCGCGATGGTGATCGTCGAATGTGTGGCGCTGGCGATCATGGTGTCCAACGACATTGTCGTGCCGCTGGTGCTGCAGCGCAGTCCGGCGTCGAGCGGCGGCCACAAGGACTTCGGCAACTTCCTGCTCAAGACCCGCCGTCTTGCGATCTTCGCCATCATGATCATGGCGTATCTCTACTATCGCGCACTCGGCAGCGCACAGCTCGCCGCGATCGGGCTGCTGTCATTTGCCGCGATCGCGCAACTCGCACCGGCATTCCTCGGCGGTCTGGTTTGGCAGCGTGCGACGGCGCGCGGCGCGATGGGCGGCATGCTCGTCGGTTTTGCCGTCTGGGCCTATACCCTGTTCCTGCCGAGTTTCCTCAACGGAAACGCCGACGGCCTGACGCTGCTGCAACATGGCCCGTTGGGCATCGCCGCGCTGAAACCACAGGCGCTGTTCGGCATCAGCCTGCCGCCGCTCATGCACGGTGTGGTCATGGAGTCTGTCGCTGAATGTTCTGACCTACGTCGCGCTGTCGCTGATGCGGCAGCCCTCGTCGATCGAGCGGTTGCAGGCTGAAATCTTCGCACCCAACGCGCTCGCGCCGCTGACCCCGCCATTTCGGCGCTGGCGTTCGACCGTGACGGTGCAGGATATTCTCGACACCGTAGCACAGTACCTCGGTCCCGACCGCGCGAGGCAGTCGTTCGAGGAGTTCGCTGCTATACGGCACCTCAACCTCGATCCGGCAGCGCCGGCCGATTTCGAATTGCTGCAGCACGCCGAGCATCTGATCGCGTCTTCGATCGGCGCGGCGTCGTCGCGGCTGGTGGTGTCGCTGCTGCTGCGGCGCCGCACGGTGTCGGCGAAGGCGGCATTGAAGCTGCTCGACGACGCGCACGCAGCGCTCCACTTCAACCGCGAGATGCTGCAGACCGCGCTGAACCATGTGCGGCAGGGAATCGCGGTGTTCAACCCCGATCTGCAACTGATCTGCTCGAACCGGCAATTCGGAAATATTCTCGGACTGCCCCCGCAAATCGTTCAGATCGGGATCCCACTGACCGAGATTCTTGAATTTCTCGGCACCATCGATCAGTCGCAGGTCGGCCGGGAGGTTGCGAAGCAGACCCGTCTGACCGCATACACGACAGAGGGACAGCCGTATCTGGAGCGGCTTCCCGACCGCAACATCGTGATCGAGGTCCGCGCCAACCGGATGCCCGACGGCGGTCTGGTGATCACCTTCTCCGATGTGACCCCGAGCTTCGAGGCCGCCGCGGCGCTGGAGCGCGCCAACGCCACGCTCGAAAAGCGCGTGCGCGACCGCACCGAGGAATTGACCCGGCTGAACTCCGAACTCGCGCGCGCCAAGAGCAATGCCGAGGAAGCCAACAATTCCAAAACGCGCTTCCTGGCGGCCGCCGGCCACGACATCCTGCAACCGCTCAACGCCGCACGGCTCTATGTCACGAGCCTGGTGGAGCGGCAGACCGGCGGCGAAGATTCCAGGCTCGTCGAAAACATCGACGATTCACTGGAGGCCATTGAGGAGATTCTGGGCGCGCTGCTCGACATCTCGCGGCTCGACGCCGGCGCCATCACAACATCGATCACAAATTTCCGGGTCGGCGATCTGATGCGCTCGCTCGAAATCGAGTTCGCTCCGATCGCACGAGCGAAGCGGGTCCGCCTGACGTTTGTGCCGAGTTCGCTGCCGATCACATCAGACCGGCTGCTGCTGCGGCGGCTGCTGCAAAACCTGATCTCGAACGCCATCAAATATACGCCGCACGGCCGCGTGCTGATCGGCTGCCGCCGTCGCGGAAAATCGCTTCGGATTAACGTCTATGACACCGGCGTCGGAATCCCGATTCTTAAGCGCGGCGAAATCTTCAAGGAATTTCATCGACTCGAACAGGGAGCGCGCATCGCGCGCGGCCTCGGGCTCGGCCTATCGATCGTCGAGCGGCTTGCGCGCGTGCTTGATCACAACATCGCGCTGGATTCAAACCGCAGCCGCGGCTCGGTGTTCTCCGTCACGGTTCCGATCGCGTCGGCCATCAACCCCACCGCCCATACCACCACCGCGGTAACCAGCAGTACGCCGCTGTCGCGCGCGCCGATGAGCGGGGCTCTGATCGTCTGCATCGAGAACGATCTGGCGGTCCTCGACGGCATGAAGACGCTGCTGACATCCTGGGATGCGCGCGTGATCGCCGTGGCCGATCCGGAGGCGGTAATCGGAGCGATCGAAGCGGCCGGCGGACGGATCACCGGCCTGCTGGTGGACTATCATCTGGATCGCGGCAACGGCATCGCGACGATCCGGGAGATCCGGCGGAAATTCGGCGAGACCATTCCAGCGATCCTGATCACGGCCGACCGCAGCCCTCACGTTCGCGAGGCGGCGCGACTGGAACGGGTTTCGGTACTCAACAAGCCGTTGAAGCCGGCATCGTTGCGGGCACTGATCGGCCAGTGGCGAAGCCAGCAGATCGCAGCCGCGGAATAACCGGAACGCATCATTGACCTCTGTCGCGGGTGGTCGGAAAGCATCCATGATCAAAAGCCGAGGTTGCGGCAGGCGACGTAATCAACTCGCCGACGGTTCGCTCTGCCGCCACTGATCGCCGGCTATTCGCGCAGCCGCAATGACCGCCTGCGTGCGGCTCTCGACCCCGAGTTTTTGCAGGATCGCGGAGACATGCGCCTTGATGGTCGCCTCCGACACGCCGAGTTCGTAGGCGATCTGCTTATTGAGAAGTCCTTCGGACAGCATCATCAGGACGCGCACCTGCTGCGGCGTCAGCGTGATAAGCCGGTCGCGCAAGCGCGTCATGTCCGGATCGGCGGCAGCGGACAGATCAACATCGGGCGGAATCCAGATATCGCCCTCGATGACCTTGGGGATCGCGGTGCGCAGCGCATCGACTCCCAACCGCTTCGGAATGAACCCGGAGGCGCCGAAGTCCATCGAGCGACGGATCGTCGCCACGTCGTCACTGGCCGACACCACCACCACCGGGATCGCCGGATACTGGGCGCGCAGATAGATCAATCCGGAAAACCCGCTGATGCCCGGCATCGACAGATCGAGCAGGATCAAATCGACGTCGGCATCCTCTTCCAGCCGCGCCGTCAATTCCTCGAACGTGCCGGCTTCGCCGATTTTTGCCGGGACGATGCTGACAATCGCCTGCCGCAGCGCATTACGGAATAACGGATGATCGTCGGCGATCACGATATGGGTGCTGTCTGATGCGGTCATTGAATCCGTGGGCTTGCCAGGCGTTCACGTTCACTGCGATCTCAGGCCGGGTGCGCCCCCGGATTCCCGATTGTCCTCCGCTCGAACCGGTCTTGCAAGACACCAATGCCGTAGATCGTGTAAACAAGTTAACGGTCCCTGATCCCCGTCGCCTGGATCCGCCGCTCCTCCTGTGGCGATCGGCGGCCCTAAAAGGCAAAATCCGGCTGCGCGATAGCCGGATCGCCATACCGGACGAGGCGCGCGCTTGGTTCCGACGCAGGAAGCCAGCAGCCATCGCAGCCAGGTGCGTCCCGGCGACCTACGTTATTCAGAGGGTAAAGGGCACCCAATACGGCCAGCGCGTTCCGGCAGATGAGAACGATTTAAAGTTGGCGTCAGATCTCGCGGGCGGCGGCTCGCAGCGCGAGCCAGAGTTAACTAAATGTCTTGAGTCAAATCGCGCCGATCAGATTCCTCCGGACACATCGCGTTGGACGCGGCCGGCCATCTCGATCAGCCGCCGCCAGGCGCGCTCGACGAAGGACATCACACGATCCATGTCCCGATCGCTCGGCAGCGGAATCTCGATCCTGTTGCGGTTGGCGTCGGCGGATTTCGGTTCGTCAGCTTTGGTCCCAGCGGACCCGGGCTCGCCCGGCCTCAGCGAATCCGCCTTCGGCAAAGCCTGCTGCGTCTTGCCGCTGACGGTCGGCTCGCGCGCGGCGAGTTGCGCCTTCAGTTTCTCATTCTCCGCCTGAAGCCGGCCGATTTCCGTGTCGAGCGCGGCGTGCTCGTCGGGCAACGCGTAACACGCCCAGCCGGTGCCCTTGTCCGTGCAATGCGATACCACGCCGGTACGCGTGTCCAGCCTGACGAAGCCGCCACTCATCGGCGCGAGCGTATATCGTCCCTGCTCTGTATCTGGCGCCGCCTGCGCCATTGCCGGCGCGCGCGAGGCCGGCCAGCAGCGCGGCGGTCGTGATAATCCGGGACAGTAGAGGCGATGTCGCTGCGGTCATTGCTCTGCTCCGCCTATGCCAAATCCGCTCCACCACCAGGCAGGCGTCTGCGTCAGGACACTTTGCGAGCTATAGGCCGCACGGCGCGATTTCAACGCATCGACGAGCAATTTCAATCTGGTCCTGCCCCCAGAAAACCTCCGCCATCTCCCGCCGATCTCGTCGGATGTCGACCAGCATCACAGGCTTGTGGTTTATCCTTAGATGATATGCGCTTACATGCTCGCAGAAACGTCGCGTTATAGGCCCATGGCGACTGAGAGTCGATCTGCTGCATCATACGAACCTCGGGATGGCATCCGAACAGAGCCGCGAATCCGGTGCAAGACGGCGCTCCCGGCGAGTTCGCTGTTGCGGTGCGGCGACTGGGCGCAGTCGGTTTGAGTTTCTAAAATAAAATCAGTTAAATCAATGTCATAACTGGTTACGACGCAATCTTGACTTGACCTGTGGCCGTCAGTATGGTTCGCGCGGCTTTTGAGGGTAACGGGGCGTTATTTCCATCGATCGCGGTGTTATTTCGGGTGTCGACAGCATGGCCGGCGGCACAGGAAACGACCAAAGCGGAAATGGAAGTCGCGACAAGCCGCCTCCCGACGAAGCTGCGCTTTCCGCAAGGCTCGGAAGTCTCGAGCAGCGGTCTCTCCGAAATTCGGGGTCACCGCAAGATAGAGACTGACCAACCCGGATCAGAAGACGGAGATGGAGCAGCCAGGGCCTCGGCCATGGCGCGCGGTTTCCGCTTGTCGTCCGAGTTGATCGCGGGCGTTGTCGTCGGAGCGGTGATTGGCTGGGGGTTCGACCGCTTGCTGTCGACATCACCCTGGGGACTTATCGTGTTTTTCCTGCTCGGCTTCGCGGCCGGCGTGATCAACGTGATGCGGTCGGCAGGCGTGGTCCCGGAACAGACTCGACCGGTGACGGATGGCTGCCGAGACGATTTGATTGTTTGAACGCCGGCGCACCGGCAGACCAAGAGATTCACGCGGATGATGGATCCGATCCACCAGTTCAATATCGAAAAGATCTTCACGATCGGCCATATCGGCGGTCAGGAAATCAATTTCACCAATTCCTCGGCCTACATGCTTGTCGCCGTCGTGCTGACAGCGCTGCTGATGCTCGCCACCGGCCGCCAGCTGGTGCCGGGACGCCTGCAGTCGGTCGCCGAGCTGAGCTACGAATTCGTCGCCAATACCATCCGCAGTACAGCCGGCGCCGAAGGGATGAAGTTCTTCCCCTTCGTGTTCACGATCTTCATGCTGGTGACCGTGTCCAACATGGTTGGCATCATACCCTACACCTTTACGATCTCGAGCCACATCATCGTCACGGCGGCGCTGGCCTTCCTCGTCTTCTTTACCGTGCTGGTCTACGGCTTCTACAAGAACGGCCTGAGATTCTTCAAACTGTTCGTGCCCTCGGGCATTCCGATCGCGATCCTGCCGCTGGTGGTGATGATCGAGATCATTTCGTTCCTGTCGCGACCGATCTCGCACAGCGTGCGTCTGTTCGCCAACATGCTGGCCGGCCACATTACGCTCAAGGTGTTCGCGAGCTTCATCACCATGCTTGGCGCCATGGGCATCGTCGGCGTGTTCGGAGCCGTGCTGCCGTTGGCGCTGGTCGTCGCGCTCACGGCGCTCGAACTGCTGGTCGCCTTTCTGCAAGCTTACGTCTTCACCATTCTCACCTGCATCTACATCAACGATGCAATTCATCCGGGCCATTAAAGCCCGTCCCAATCGCTTGTTATTTTCAACAAACCTCAACTTAAGGAGTTCGTTATGGATCCGGTCGCAGCGAAGTACATTGGCGCTGGCATTGCCTGCATTGGCATGGGTGGCGCCGGCGCCGGCGTGGGCATCATCTTCGGCAACTATCTTGCCGCCGCAGTGCGCAATCCCTCGGCCGCCCAGGGCCAGTTCGGCAACCTGATCTTCGGCTTCGCCGTCACCGAAGCGCTCGGCATCTTCTCGCTGCTGATCGCTCTGCTGTTGCTGTTCGCTCTTTAAGAATCACTGACTGGCTGACGGGGTCCGGAAAGCCGGACCCGATCAACCACAGAGGAGAAGCCCGTGGCTGAAAGTCATGGCAACGCAAAGGGCGCGACGGCCCACACCGAAGCCGACGGCGGCCACAAGGCCCCGTTTCCGCCATTCCAGAAGGAGACGTTTGCGTCTCAACTGGTGTCGTTGGCGATCGCTTTCGTTGCGCTCTATCTGATCTCGTCACGGCTGGCCTTGCCGCGCGTCCGCAAGACCATCGACGAGCGCCAGAACACGATCGAGGGCGATCTTGCGCGGGCCCAGAAGCTGAAGGACGAGTCCGACGCTGCGTTGAAGGCCTACGAAGCCGAACTCGCCGCCGCGCGAACGCGAGCGCAGACGATCGGGAGCGAGACGCGCGACAAGCTGAACGCCCAGTCGGAAGCCGAGCGCAAGGCACTCGAGGACCGGCTGTCCGTCAAGCTCGCTGACGCCGAGAAGACCATCGCCTCGACGCGCGCCGCGGCGATGAGCAACGTCCGCGGCATCGCGAGCGATGCCGCAGCGGCGATCGTGAGGCAACTGACCGGCGCAACGCCGGACAGCAAGCTCGTAGACGGCGCCGTTGCAGCCTCCATGAAGGGATGACGACCATGTTTGCCGAACCGGAAACCTGGGTTGCCATTGCCTTCGTGATCCTGATGGGCATCTTCGCCTACGTCGGCGTTCATCGCACGGTGCTGACGGCGCTCGATCATCGCCGTGATCGCATCAAGGCCGAACTCGACGATGCGCGACGTCTGAAGGACGAAGCCGCAAAGCTGCTGGCCGACTACAAGGCCCGTCACGCCAGCGCGGAGCGCGAAGCTCAGGACATCATCACATCCGCAAAGGCCGAAGCCGAGCGCATCGCGGCCGAAGCCAAGATCAAGATGGAGGACTTCGTCGCGCGCCGCACCAAGACCGCGGAAAGCAAGATCGCATTGGCCGAAGCCCAGGCCATCGCCGATGTCCGTGCCGCCGCCGCCGACGCCGCTGTCACCACCGCCTCGACGATCCTGTCGCAGTCGGTGAAGGGACAGGTCGCCGACGACCTGTTGGCCAAGGGCATCAACGAAGTCCGCGCCAAGCTGAACTGAGTTTTCAGATAAAGTAAAAGCCGGCGCTAGGCATCGCGCCGGCTCTTTTATGTCGGCGCGCTATTGATGGTGGACTGCGATCCCGGCGTCATCCCGCAAGGCGGATGATCCAATAATTCGCCGAGGGTCGCGGCAAAATTCGCGACGTCTGCGGCGTACTGGATACTCGCTCGCGCGGGGATGACGGCCAGACAGGCATCAGCACCTTGCTCTCGCGGTCGCCACTTTGACTATTTCTTCCGCTTGCCCTTTCGCCAGGGCTCGGGCTTCAGCGCCTGCGGATCGAACCCGACATAAAACACGTACCGGTCTGCGGCAGCGCCCTGCGGCGCCGGATAGGCGATATCGTCCGCCACGAAAACTGTAGGGCGCGCCTTCGGCGCCCGACAGGTTCACCGGAATTGTGTAGGCCTTGGTGGCGATGGTTTTCGGCGAAACGCCATCCTCAACTACCGCGATGCGCAGTGGCACCTCCACTGTCGGCGGCGCGCCGGCCGGCCCCACGATGACCCGCCCCTGAATCCCGATCTTGATCGCGACCTGATGAGTGTCGGTGTTGTAGTCGCATTCTCGCGCGGTCTCGCCGATGGTCACCTGGTAGCGGAGATCGGTGCCGCTCGCCGGCTGGCCCGGCAGGCCGACCGCGTAAGTCGATGCGCCCGAGCGGATGGTCACGGGCGGACACGTCAGATCGCTGGGCGCGGAGGCCGTGGCGCCCGATGCGGGCGCCGCCTGCTCCGGCTGCGATTTGATGCCGAACATTTCCTTGAACTGTCGCCCAGCGATTGCGATTGCGCCGGCGAGGCCGCAGCGACGCAGTAGATCGCAGCCGCGACCGCCAGGTGAAGCGGAAACCGCCGCCTCTGTCCGGCCGCAGACGCTACACGCGCTTCAGTTGAATCCGCAACAGGCACCATTCGCGTCGTCCGATCGTTGTTTCCACGCGGCGGCTTTATAACAAGGCAATGGCGGCAAGCCAAAGGCGCAAAAAGGCTCAGAAGCATCAGTTCCGATCAAGGCAGAACAGATGCAAGACCGCCGTGAAAATCCTCATGCAGCATGCCGAACAGCAAGTGGTCCTGCCAGATCCCATTGATGCAGAGATAGCGGCGCGCCAACCCTTCGTGCGTGAAGCCGCATTTTTCCAGCACCCGGATCGACGGCACATTGCTGGGAATACAGGCCGCCTCGATGCGATGCAGGTTCAGTTCGCCGAATAAGGCCGGCAGCAGCACGCGAAGCGCCGCAGTCATATAGCCCTGTCCCGCATAGGGTTCGCCGATCCAGTACCCGATGGTGCCTGCCTGCACGATGCCGCGGCGGACATTGGCGAGCGTGACCCCGCCGAGCATGACGCCGTCGGATTCACGGAACACAATGAACGGATAGGATTTGTCGCCGGCGATATCCTCGGCGTAGCGACGCAGCCGGCGCCGGAAGCCCGCGCGGGTCAGGTCGTCCGACGGCCAGATCGGTTCCCATGGAGTCAGATAGGCGCGGCTGTAGTCGCGAAGCTGCGTCCATTGCAGAAAATCGGACATCTCCGGCGCGCGCAGCAACAAGCCATGTCCCCGCGGCATGAGCGCCGCCGGCGCGCTCGATGGCAAACGAAACAGAGCCATAGACGTACCTCAACGCCGAATCCGCCAGCTTCCGATCTAGTGGTCCGATTCTAACATTTGCATCCCGTTGCGGCAGGAGTTCTTGCAAATGTTAGAATCAAAGGACCACTAGCAATTATTAGGTTTCTAGTGGAGTTTCGAATTTGACATTCGCTTGCCGGGTTTGCTGCAAAGTGGGTAGCGAATGTCAAATTCACTCCACTAGTGGAGCAGGGTCTTGGCCTTCGCTAATCCTTCCGCAAAAGCCACCGCCGTGTCCAGCCCCCTGCCGCTGCCGAGCGCGACGACCGCAGGACGGCTGCGCGTCAGCAGAGCGCGCGCCACATCGCGGGTCGATTCGGCATTGACGGCATCGATCCTGGCCATCAATTCCGGCACGCTCTGCGGCCGCCCGTAGACGAACATGTGACGCGCCAGTTGTTCGGCACGGGCGCTGCAACTCTCAAGCGCCATCAGCAGACCGGCTTTCATCTGCGCTTTGGCGCGCGCGATTTCAGCCTCGGTCAGCGTCTCCACCGCCTCATTGATGACGTCGATGACGACTTCCATCATTTCCGGCGCGTCGCTCGGATCGGTGCCGGTGTAGAGCCCGAAAAATCCGGTATCGGCATAGGGCGCGTGGAAGGTGTAGATCGAATAGCACAGCCCGCGCTTCTCGCGGACCTCCTGAAACAGCCGCGAGGACATGCCGCCGCCAAGAATGTTGGTGAACACCTGCAAGGAGAACAGCGAGCGATCGGTCTGCGGCAGCCCTTCCAGCGCCAGAGTCAGATGCGCCTGCTCGAGGTCGCGATGCACCACCCTGGAGCCGCCCTTGCCGAATTTCGCGGCTTGCGGCTTCGGCGCAGGCGTCGCCGTCGAAGCCCGCAAAGCGCCGCTCGACCTCGGCAACGACCGCCTTGTGCTCGACCGCCCCCGCCGCGGCCACCACCATGTCCGGCCCGCGATAATGCGTCGTGAGATAGCCGTGCAGCATATCGCTGCTGAACCGCTTCAGCGTCTTCGGCGTGCCGAGCAGCGAGCGTCCCATCGGCTGATCGGGATAGCAGAGTTCGTTGAGATGCTCGAACACCACGTCGTCAGGCGTGTCCTGCGCCGCGCCGATCTCCTGTTCGATGACGCTCTTCTCGCGCTCAAGCTCGTCGGCGGCGAAACTCGGGTTTGAAAGGATATCGCTCAGCACATCGAGCGCGAGTGGCACGTCCGCCTTCATCACCCGCGCATAATAGGCCGTGGTCTCGACGCTGGTGGCGGCGTTCAGATCGCCGCCGACCGCCTCGATTTCCTCGGCGATCTCGCGCGAGGATCGCGTCGTGGTCCCCTTGAACGCCATGTGTTCGAGTAGATGCGAAATGCCGTGCTCGTTGGTCTTCTCATCGCGGCCTCCGACTCCGGTCCATACGCCGAGCGCAGCCGTCTCCAGATGCGGCATGGTGTCGGTGACGACCGTGAGGCCGGACGGAAGCTTGGTGACTTCGACACTCATCCGGCAACTCCGTGCTTCGCGGCACGGCTGACGGACAGCACGAACCGTTCGATTTCAGCCTGATCGTTGTTCACGACCGTGATCCGCTCAGGCCGCGTCATTAATCCATCGAGCCACGCCGGCAATTGCGGCCGCACGCCGCAGGCGGCTTCGACCGCATCAGGAAATTTCGCAGCATGTGCCGTCGCCAGCACGATATTGGGGATCTGGGAGTCGGAAATGTCGCGATCGGCCACTGCCAGCGCCACCGCGGTATGGGGATCGACGAGATCGCCGGCCTCGCGCCACGCCGCGCGGATCGCGGCCGCGGTCTCGGTCTCGTCGGCGTGTCCGGCATCGAAATCGCCGCGGATCGCGGCCAGTACGGGATCCGGCAGTGCGAAGCGTCCGGATTGCTGCAGCGACGCCATCAGCGCGCGAACCCGCGCCGGCGTCGCGTCCGGTCGCCTCGAACAGCAGGCGTTCGAAATTCGACGAAACCTGAATGTCCATCGACGGCGACGTCGTGGCATGAACCTCGCGCACCTCGTAGATGCCGGTCTTCAACGTGCGCGCCAGGATATCGTTGACGTTGGCGGCGATGCGCAGGCACCGCACCGGCAGCCCCATCTTCCTGGCGACGTAGCCGGCGAAGATATCGCCGAAATTTCCGGTCGGCACGGTGAAATCGACGGTGCGCGCTGGCGCGCCGAGCGCGACCGCCGAGGTGAAATAATAAACCACCTGCGCGACAATCCGCGCCCAGTTGATCGAATTGACGCCGGAAAGCGACACCTGAATCGCGGAAGTGATGGTTGTTGAACAGACCCTTCACGATCGCCTGACAGTCGTCGAAATTGTCCTTCGACCGCGAGCGCATGCACATTGGACGCGCCTGATGTCGTCATCATGCGCCGCTGCACGTCTGAGATGCGGCCATTCGGAAACAGCACGATCAGATCGACACGGTCGCGGTTGGCGAACGCATCGACCGCAGCGCCGCCGGTATCGCCCGATGTCGCGACCACGATGGTGGTCCGCTGGTCGCGTTGCGCCAGCACGTGATCCATCAGCCGCGACAACAGCTGCATCGCCACGTCCTTGAACGCGAGCGTCGGACCATGAAACAGTTCCAGCACGAATTGATTGGGTCCGATCTGGTCGAGCGGCACCACCGCCGGATGCCGGAACGTCGCATAGGCCTCGTTGGCCATGCGGCCGAGATCGGCATCGGAGATATCGCCGGCGACGAACGGCCTGATGACCTCGACGGCCACCTCCCAGTACGCCCGGCCGAAGAAGCCCGCGATGGTCTCCGCCGACAACTGCGGCCAGACCTCGGGCATATAGAGTCCGCCGTCGCGAGCGAGCCCGGTCAGCATCACATCGCAGAATCTGAGTGTCGGGGCCTCGCCCCGGGTCGAAAGATAGTGCGTCAAGCCGGCCTCCAAAGGCGGCTAAGTTACCAGGCCTTTGATATTGAATGGAATTACGTCACTTCGGGTGATAACGATATGCAGCATAAAACGTTTGAGGCGAAGGGAAAACCGGCAGAAGAGAAAACCGGCAATGGAGCTAAATCCGCGCCCTCAAGAGCCGCGCAAATTTGCGCAGCGCGAAAGAACGACTTCCGATCTCTCCCGCCCGCATTAGACATTGGGGGTTTCCTGGAAGCAGAAAGGGCGGCCCTTTGGCCGCCCCTTGTGCTTAGCAGAGTTTGCCGATCAATGAGTGGCGTGCGCCATGGCGCCGGCGCCATTGCCCCAGACGTAGATGCAGACGAACAGGAACAGCCACACCACGTCGACGAAATGCCAGTACCAGGCGGCGAATTCGAAGCCGAGGTGCTGCGACGGCGAGAAGTGTCCTGCATTGGCGCGGAACAGGCAGACGATCAGGAAGATGGTGCCGACCAGCACATGGAAGCCGTGGAAGCCGGTGGCCATGAAGAAGGTGGCGCCGTAGACGTTGCCGGCGAAGCTGAAGGCCGCGTGATGATACTCGTAGGCCTGCACGGCAGGTAAAGATGGCGCCGAGCACGATGGTGAGGATCAACCCCCACTTCAAGCCCTTGCGGTCGCCATTGAGCAGGGCGTGATGCGCCCAGGTCACCGTGGTGCCCGAGGTCAGCAGGATCAGGGTGTTGAGCAACGGCAGATGCCAGGGATCGAAGGTGTGGATGCCCTTGGGCGGCCAGACGCCGCCGAACAGCGCCTCGCGCGTCACATGCACGGGATCGGCCGGGAACAGCGCGGAATTGAAGAAGGCCCAGAACCAGGCCACGAAGAACATGATCTCGGAGCAGATGAACAGGATCATGCCGTAGCGATGGCTGATCTGCACCACGCGGGTGTGGTCGCCCTTGTACTCGGCTTCGCGGATCACGTCCGCCCACCAGCTCACCATGGTGTAGAGCACGCCGATAAAGCCGGTGCCGAAAATAATCGGCGCGGCGGCGGACAAATGGTGCATCCACAGGATGGCGCCGATGGCCATGACGAAGGCCGCGATCGCGCCTACGATCGGCCACGGACTCGGGTCGACAAGGTGGTAATCATGCTTGACTTGCGCCGTAGCCATTGCGGTCTCTCTCCGTTCGCGGTGTTAGCGGTGCCGATGGTATTCGGCACCTATTCATCTCAAAAATCAATCGTGTCGGCCGTTGAAGCCAGACGCTTCGTATCAGATGCTTCGGGTCAGATGCTTCGAGTTCAGATATTTCCCTTGCGCTTGTCCGGTTCGCTCGCCGCCACCGGCTTCGGCGCGGGATCCTTCACCGGATAGAACGTGTAGGACAGGGTGATGGTATTGACGCCGTCGTTCTCGCTGTCGGCGGCGAACGTCGGATCGACATAGAAGACCACGGCCATCTCCCGCTTCTCGCCGGGCGCCATGGTCTGCTCGGTGAAACAGAAGCAGTTGATCTTGGTGAAATACGATCCGATCGTCAGCGGCGTGACGTTATAGGCCGCCTGCCCCATCGTGGTCCGCGCCGACTGGTTGGCGACGGTGTAATACACGGTGGCGACCTCGCCGATCCGGACCTTGATTTCGGTCTGTTCCGCTTCGAATTTCCACGGCAGCCCGCCGGAGACGTTGGAGTCGAAGCGCACCGCGACCGTGCGCGCGAGCGGCGCCGCCGTTGGTGCGGCCTTGGCGACCTGGGTCGTTCCGTTGAAGCCGGTGGCGCGGCAGAACCAGTTGTAGAACGGCACCGCCGCGTAGGCCGAGCCGACCATGAGAGCGACCAGCAAGCCGCAGGCCGCGCCGACCTTCACGTCGCGGCTGAGGCGCGGCACCGCCTTCGGCGTCGCCGCCGTGGCCGGTTCCTGCGGGAGCTGCGGCGTTGCGGTCATCTCACTCACATCGGACGGACGAAAACGCCCGGCCCCTTGACCATTGCGACCGCGAAGAACAGCACGACAAGAACTCCAAGCGCCCAGGCGATCGCGACCGAGCGCTCGCGCTGGCGCTTTTTCTGTGCCTCGGTGAGGACGATCCCGTCCGGCTTGGGTTTGCTGTCCATCGGTCCATGCGCCCCTCTACCAGATCAGTGGCAGGACGGCCTTGACGGCCACCTCGAGCAACAGAACGGCAAACAGCCCGAACAGATAGAGGATCGAAAATGCGAACAGACGCCGGGTGGCGCGCAGCGCCGCGCTGCCGGTGCGGCGGCGGTAGACGTTGACCGCAAGCACCAGCATGCCGGCGCCGAGGATCAGCGAGGCGACGCCGTAGACGGCATCGAAATAGCCCATCGGCCAGGGTGCCACCGCGATCGCCACCAGCACGATGGTATAGAGCAGGATCTGCAGCCGCGTCGCATCCGGACCGGCCACCACCGGCAGCATCGGAACGCCGGCCCGGGTGTAGTCGTCGTTGCGGAACAGCGCCAGCGCCCAGAAATGCGGCGGCGTCCAGAAGAAGATGATCAGAAACAGAAGCAGCGGCTCGACCGACAGCGATCCCGTCGCCGCCGCCCACGCCACCACCGGCGGCAGCGCACCGGAGGCGCCGCCGATCACGATGTTCTGTGCGGTCCGGCGCTTCAGCCCCATGGTGTAGATCACCACGTAGAAAAAGATCGTAAAGGCGAGCAACGCGCCGGCGTACCAGTTGACCTGGGTGCCGAGCGTCATCACCGAGAAGAACGCCAGCGTCCCGCCGAACGCCATCGCCTCGCCGCGGGTGATGCGGCCGCGCGGGATCGGCCGGTTGGCGGTGCGCGACATCAGCACGTCGATATCGCCTTCGAGCGCCATGTTCATCGCGCCGGAGGCACCGGCCCCGACCGCGATGCACAGGATCGAGATGAAGGCCATCACCGGGTGAACATGGCCGGGCGCGATCATCAGTCCGACCAGCGCGGTAAAGACCACCAGCGACATCACCCGTGGCTTCAGCAACGCGAAGTAATCGGAGACGCTCGCCTCTGAAATCCGGGGCGACAGCTGGGCGGCGCTTTGATCGATGACTGACACGATGACAACTCGCTTTGTTACGCTCTCGCTTGGTCGGGCACGCGGCGCGCCAGGCGCGCCGCGTGTAGTCACATCACTTGATCAGCGGCAGCGTTGCGAACTGATGGAACGGCGGCGGCGACGACAACGTCCATTCCAGCGTGGTCGCACCCTCGCCCCACGGATTGTCCGCAGCATGGACCTTCTTCATGAACGCGTCGGCCATGCAGTAGAGGAAGATCAGAACGCTGAAGCCCGAGATGAAGGCGCCGTACGACGACACCTCGTTCCAGCCCGCGAACGCGTCCGGATAGTCGACCGAGCGCCGCATCATGCCCTGCAGACCAAGGAAGTGCTGCGGGAAGAACAGGATGTTGACGCCGACAAACATCACCCAGAAGTGCAGCTTGCCGAGGGTCTCGCTGTACATGTAGCCGGAGATCTTCGGGAACCAGTAGTACCAGCCCGCGAAGATCGAAAACACCGCAGCGATGCCCATCACGTAGTGGAAGTGCGCGATGACGTAGTAGGTCTCCTGCATCACGCGATCGACGCCCGCATTGGCCAGCACCACACCGGTCACACCGCCGGCGGTGAACAGGAAGATGAAGCCGACCGCAAACAGCATCGGCGTCTTGAACTCGATCGAACCGCCCCACATGGTGGCGATCCACGAGAAGATCTTCACGCCGGTCGGCACCGCGATCACCATGGTCGCGGCGACGAAATAGGCCTGCGTCGCCGACGTCATGCCGACCGTATACATGTGGTGTGCCCACACCACAAAGCCGATGCCGCCGATCGCCACCATCGCATAGGCCATGCCGAGATAGCCGAACACCGGCTTCTTCGAGAAGGTCGACACCACCTGGCTGATCATGCCGAAGCCCGGCAAAATCAGAATGTACACCTCGGGATGACCGAAGAACCAGAACAGATGCTGGAACAGCACCGGATCACCGCCACCCTCGGCCGAGAAGAACGTGGTGCCGAAGTTGCGGTCGGTCAGCAGCATCGTGATCGCGCCCGCGAGCACCGGCAGCGCCAGCAGCAGCAGGAACACCGTGACCAGGATCGACCATACGAACAGCGGCATCTTGTGCATGGTCATGCCAGGCGCGCGCATGTTGAAGATCGTGGTGATGAAGTTGATCGCACCGAGGATCGACGAGGCACCGGCCAGATGGATCGAGAGGATCACGAAATCCACCGACGGACCCGGATGACCGCTGGTCGACAGCGGCGCATACAGTGTCCAGCCCGTTCCGGCACCACTGGCGCCCGGCTCGCCCTCGACCAGGGTCGACAGCAGCAGCAGCGCGAACGAGGCCGGCAGCAGCCAGAACGAGATGTTGTTCATGCGCGGAAACGCCATGTCAGGCGCGCCGATCATCAGCGGCACGAACCAGTTGCCGAAGCCGCCGATCATCGCAGGCATCACCATGAAGAAGATCATGATCAGGCCGTGCGAGGTCACAAACACGTTGTACTCGTGGGCCGGATTGAAAACCTGCACCCCGGGATACATCAGCTCCGCCCGGATCCCCATCGACATCAAGCCGCCGATGAGCCCCGCGATGAGAGCGAACACCAGGTACATGGTCCCGATGTCCTTGTGATTGGTCGAATAGACGAAGCGCCGCCACCCGGTCGGGTGGTCATGCGCATGGTCATCGTGGTCATGGTCGTGAGCGGATGATGCGGTCGTTGCCATTTTCTAATCCTGTCTTTCGTCCCTTGCAGTCCTGCGAACCTTAGCGGTTGTCGCCCTCGTCAGAAAATCTCCTGACGCCGGCGCCTAGCGCATCACGTCGGCGGCCGACGCCACCGCGTTCGTCGGGTTCGAGGCAAACTTCTTCTTCGCGGTCTCAACCCAGGCCGCAAAATCCTGATCGCTCACCACCCGCACCGCAATCGGCATGAAGGCGTGATCCCGGCCGCACAGTTCCGAGCACTGGCCGTAGAACATGCCGGTCTTGGTGGCCTTGAACCAGGTCTCGTTGAGACGGCCCGGAATGGCGTCAACCTTGATGCCGAACGCCGGAACTCCGAAGGAATGGATCACGTCCGACCCGGTGATCTGCACCCGGACCACCTTGTTCACAGGCACAACCAGCTCGTTGTCGACGCCGAGCATCCGCGGCTTCTTGTCCTGCGCGATCAGCGAGTCAAACTCGAACTTGCCGTTGTCCGGATAGGCGTAGCTCCAGTACCACTGCTTGCCGGTCGCCTTCACCGTCAGGTCGGCCTTCGGAATGTCGAGCTCCTGGAACAGCAGCCGGAACGACGGCACCGCGATGCTGACCAGGATCAGAACCGGAATAATCGTCCACGCCACCTCGATCGCCGTGTTGTGCGTGGTCTTCGAAGGAACCGGATTGGCCGTCGCGTTGAACTTCACAACGCAGATCATCAGCAGCGCCAGAACAAACAGCGTGATCACCGTGATGACAATCAGCAGCCCATTGTGAAAACTCAGAATGCTGTCCATCACAGGCGACGCCGACGCCTGAAGGTCCAGACCCCAGGGGATCGGCTGACCGATCACCTCTTCGGCCGCAGAAGCCGTTCCACCCGCGGCAACCGCCGCTCCCGCAAACCCTAACCCCAGAAACCGGCGGCCAAACTGGCCTCTCGACATCTTCATGCCGCTCGCGCTCCTTGTCATAAATAAACCCTAAAGAAACCCCCTAAACAGCTCGCCGGCGGCAAGCTGCTGGTCTATCTGACGCTCCCCGCAAACGGCCTCCGGGCCAGTTTCCTAGAATGCGTCCAAAGCCAATCTTCTCAAATCATAATTCTCCGCCCCTCGCAAGGACCAAGGACAAGAAGTAGAACAAGTCCTCTGCAACCGCGGGTTCGGCGCATTTTGCTGACAAATCAGACGCAAACGCGTCTTTTGCCGCCGGACAGCGCTTGACAGGTTGATTGTCCGTTGTAGGCACAGGCGGGCTGCTTCACAAATTCGGTTACCGATTTCGGCTGGCGCGGGACCGAGACCGCCTTCAGCGTACCGTCATTGGCCGTCAGGCCAGTGCCGGACCGGCATGGCCCAAAGTATGGCACGCGAGAGCAGGGGATCGAGCCGGATGGGGCCTTTGAAACAGCATACCGGACCTGCGTCGGGCCACATAACCAAGGATCCGTGGGGCCCGAGCGTCCATGCGCTGACGGGTTGGGTCGCCGCCATTCTCGTTCTGGGCTTTATCGTTCTGGGCTTTGCCGGCCCGGCCAGCGCCCAGGGGGCCGTCAAATCGGTCCATGGAGATTGGCAGATCCGCTGCGACACCCCGCCCGGCGCCAAGGCCGAGCAATGCGCACTGATCCAGAGCGTCGTGGCGGAGGACCGCTCCAACGCCGGTCTCACCGTGATCGTGCTCAAGACCGCTGACCAGAAGAACCGGCTGATGCGGGTGGTGGCGCCGCTCGGCGTGCTGCTGCCCTCAGGCCTCGGTCTGAAGCTCGACAACGTCGACGTCGGCCGTGCCGGGTTCGTGCGCTGCCTCCCCAACGGCTGCGTCGCCGAGGTCGTGCTGGACGACAAGCTGCTGGGGCAGTTGCGCAGCGCCAAGACAGCGACGTTCATCATCTTCGAGACGCCTGAGGAAGGCATCGGTTTCCCGCTCAGCCTGAACGGCCTCGGGGAAGGTTACGACAAGCTGCCGTAGCGTTTATCCAGCCAATCCATGACAACATCAGCAATCTCTGAATGAAAGTTGGAAAGAACCTCCCTTTTCACGGCAATCATGCCTATCTTGAACTTCTGCCGGTTCGAATGACACGGAACGGCCGCATATCCGCGCTGAACTTGGAGTTCGCATGACCAGTCCCACCGCTACGTCCCTGCTTGACCGCGCGCATCTCGATCGCGATTCCGTACGCAACGAAGTGGCGCGGGGCCTCGCCGGCGCGGACGATGGCGAACTGTTTCTGGAATACAGCCAAAGCGAAGCGCTGATGTTCGACAACGGGCGGCTCAAGCAGGCGACCTACGATACCTCGCAGGGGTTCGGGCTTCGCGCCGTCAAGGACGACGCCGTCGGCTACGCCCATTCGTCGGACGTCTCGCTGCCCGCGCTGATCCGCGCCGCCGATGCCGTCGGCGCCGTGCGCGGCGGCTACCAAGGCACCTTCGCTGCAGCTCCCGTCCATACCAATGTCCGGCTGTACGCCGATGACAATCCCCTCGACGGCCTCGGCTTCGAGACCAAGGTCAAGCTGCTCGCCGAAATCGACGCCTATGTGCGCGACAAGGATCCGCGGGTACGCCAGGTCTCCGTGAGCCTCGGCGCGACTTGGCAGGTGGTCGAAATCATGCGGCCCGATGGCGAAAGCTATCGCGATGTCCGCCCGCTGGTGCGGATCAATATCTCCGTCGTCGCCGGACAAGGCGATCGGCAGGAAACCGGCAGCAAGGGTTATGGCGGCCGCGAAGGTTATGCACGCTTCATCGAGACCAAGGCGTGGCGCGACGCCGCCGACGGCGCTATCCGCGAGGCCATGGTCAACCTGGAATCGATTCCGGCCCCCGCCGGCGAGATGGACGTCGTGCTCGGCCCCGGTTGGCCCGGCGTGATGCTACATGAAGCGGTGGGACACGGCCTCGAAGGCGACTTCAACCGCAAGAAGACCTCAGCCTTCGCCGGCCTGATGGGCCAGCAGGTCGCAGCCAAAGGCGTCACCGTGGTCGACGACGGCACCATCTCCGCGCGGCGCGGCTCACTCTCAATCGACGACGAGGGCACGCCGACCAACCGCACCGTGCTGATCGAGGACGGCATCCTGGTTGGCTACATGCAGGACCGTCAGAACGCGCGGCTGATGGGGATGAAACCCACCGGCAACGGGCGCCGTCAGGACTATGCCCACGTGCCGATGCCGCGCATGACCAACACCTACATGCTGGCGGGCAACCGCGATCCCGCGGAAATTCTCGCCTCGGTGAAGAACGGAATCTTCGCCGTGAATTTCGGCGGCGGCCAGGTCGATATCACCTCGGGCAAATACGTATTCCAGTGCACCGAGGCCTACAAAATCGAGAACGGCAAGATCGGCGCCCCGCTGAAGGGCGCGATGCTGATCGGCAACGGGCCGACCGATCTGCATCGCATCACCATGATCGGTAACGATATCGCACTTGACGACGGCGTCGGCACCTGCGGCAAGAACGGTCAGGGCGTGCCGGTCGGCGTCGGCCAGCCGACGCTACGAATGGAACGGATTACGGTCGGAGGAACGGGCGGATGAACGCGGAAACATCAACATCGCGTTCGATGGTCCGCCGCTGGGGCGGGCCAGGTCGTCCAGATCGGGGCGATCGTGCTGGTGGTAGTTGCTCGCCAAGGGCGCACTCGCCGAGCCGTTCTATGTACCATCGGCGTCGATGGAGCCGACGCTGTTGATCGGCGATGCGCTGGTGGCGTCGAAATACCCTTACGGCTACAGCACCGCGTCGCTGCCAATCCATATCTCATTTCCCGCGACATCGCGCGTTTTCGGCGAATTGCCGAAACGCGGCGACGTCGTGGTTTTCCGCTGGCCCGGCGACCGCTCGCAGGTCTGGGTGAAGCGCGTCATCGGCCTGCCCGGCGACCGTATCCAGATGCGCGGCGGCAAGGTCTGGATCAACGGACAGGCGGCAGCGCTGAAACCGGATGGCCTCGGCGAGGCCGAGGACGACACCGGCTCCAGCGAGCCGGCGCACCGTTACGTGGAAACGCTGCCGGGCGGCGTCTCGCACACCATTTTCAAGTTTCACGACAACGGCCGTCTCGACACATGGCGGAAGTGACGGTGCCGCCGGGCCATCTGTTCGTGATGGGCGACAACCGCGACAACTCCGCGGACAGCCGCGTGCCCGTCAGCCAGGGCGGCGTCGGCCTGCTCTCGACCGACAATCTTGTTGGCCGGGTCGATGCGATCGTCGGCTCCTGGGATATGAGTATCCGCAGCCAGCCGGTCTGGACCTGGCTCTCGGGCTTCCGCCTCGCGCGTTTTTTCACAGCGGTGCATTGAGCGGTCGCTACGTTCGGCCGTGTCCCGGTCATCCACGTTTTTGATCGGATTACCGTTCGAAGACGTCGAGCCCGGCATCAAACCGAGCTGACGATTGCTCAAATCTCATCCGGCTCTAACGCACGACCCCGGACGTAAAGCCCGGTTTGCGGCGCGGCGGCTTGATTTCCTTTTTCAGGAAACATCGCGCGGTCTTTCCGGCATAGCCCGGCCGTGCATAGGTCCATGCTCGGCACTTGTTGTCGGCTTCGCATGTATGCCGGCAGAACTGGTCGGCGTCAGCTTCTCTCGTCTTTCTTGATTTCGAAGCCGCGATAGTCGCCGCCTGAGCGATCCGTCGAGGTTTCGACCGGACCGGTTCGCCGCTCGATCACGCCTGCGCCACGGACGCCGGACACGCAACACGGATTCGCGATCCGCGGCGGCACCGCATTCTTGAGCCAGCACACCGCGGTTTCCGAGCGTTCGTTGGGATAGTTGAAGCTCCAGGCGCGACAGCGGCGATCGCGCTCGCACGCCAGCGCGCAGTCGGCCGGATCGCCCGACCGCAGCGGAGTTCGCAAATAGTCGGCGCCGGGCCGATCGAAATTCGTCTGGGCATGCGCCGGTCCTGCCGCGGGACGGCCATTGACAACAGCGCAGCCAGCAGGATCAAGCAGACTTTCAATATCGAGACTTTCAGCGCGCGCCGCAAAACAGGGACACGGAACGGGAAGAATGCGGACGGGTCGTCCATTAAATCGCCACCTTGATGTACGGTGGATGAACGGCGCCATCGTGAAGCCGTCGCCGATCCAAACTCGCTGATCTAAAAAGCGTATTCGCTGTAGGCCGGTTCCACCGATCCTCCCCACGCGCCGTTGAATTTCTCCAGCATTTCCTCGGCGGGAGAGCGGCCTGAATCCAGGATATGATCGAGCGGCTCCAGATGCCGCAACTCGTCGCGGCCGAGATGATCGATATAGCCACGCCGGCGCAGACCCGCATGCGCCAGCAGCAGGCACTCCTTGGCGATTTCGAACAGATAGCGATCCTTGATCCGGGCCTTGAAGCCCATGCGCGACACGTCATCGCGCAGCGCCTGGCGTTCCTGCGCATTCCAGTGCTTCGCGATGTCCCAGGCCGCGTCGAGGCTGGTGTCGTCGTAGAGCAATCCGACCCAGAACGCCGGGAGTGCGGGCAGGCGTCCCCATGGCACGCCATCGGCGCCGCGCATTTCCAGATAGCGCTTGAACCGCACCTCGGGGAAAATGGTCGACAGATGATTGGCCCAGTCCGACAAGGTCGGCCGCTCACCGGGGATCGCCTTGTTCTTGCCGTCGAAGAAATCGCGGAACGACGAGCCGGACACGTCGATGTAATTTTCGCCACGCTTGACGAAGTACATGGGAACGTCGAGCGCGTAGTCGACCCAGCGTTCGAATCCCATGCCGTCCTCGAACGCCCACGGGATCATGCCGGAGCGGGCATTGTCGGTGTCGCGCCAGATTTCCGAGCGGAACGACAGGAAGCCGTTCGGCTTGCCTTCGGTGAATGGAGAATTTGCGAACAGCGCCGTCGCAACCGGCTGCAGCGCCACCGAGACCCGCAGCTTCTTGACCATGTCGGCTTCGGACGAGAAGTCGAGATTGGTCTGCACCGTGCAGGTCCGGAACATCATGTCGAGACCGTACCGACCGACCTTCGGCATGTAGCCCCTCATGATCCTGTAGCGGCCCTTGGGCATCACCGGAATCTGCGCCCGCGACCACGACGGCGTCATGCCAAGGCCGAGAAATCCGATGCCGAGCGGCGTTGCGATCTCCTTGACCTGCGCCAGATGCGCCACCAGCTCCGACTGGGTCTGATGCACCGTCTCGACCGGCGCGCCCGACAGCTCGAACTGCCCTCCCGGCTCCAGCGAGATCGCACCGCCGCCGGTGACGTCATGGAGGCCGATGATATTGCCCTGTTCCATGATCGGCTCCCAGCCGAGCAGGAGCTTCATGCCCTCGAGCAATGCGCCGATGCCGCGCGATCCTTCATACGGCACGGGGTCGTGGCCTTGAAGCGTGAACGGAGTCTTTTCGTGCTCGGTGCCGATGCGGAATTCGGATGCGGGCTTCACGCCGGCTTCCAGCCACGTCACGAGTTCGTCGCGTGATTGCAGCGGCGTCATATCGATCTGGTCACGCGCCATGACAAATCCGGGTGTGGGGCGTTTCGATCGAACGCACGCGGTGTCGGTAAAGAATGCGAGCTGCATGGCCCGCGGTCGCGAAAGGCGAGAGAGACATCATCGCGCGGACGCACCGTCTCTGACAGCAAGCGCCTGAGCCTCATTGCAGGAACAGCCGAGCCGGTCAAGCAGTCCGCAAAGCTTTGCGGCGTCGGCGTCGGAGAGTTTGGAGCCGACATGCTTTTCGATCGCCGCCGAATAGGCCTGCCACATCTTCTTCTGCAACTCGCGCCCGGCGTCGGTGATCTCGACGAACTGACCGCGCTTGTCGACCTTGCATTCGCGCCGCACCGTCAGCCCTTCGTCCACCAGGCGGTCGATCAGGCGCGAGGTCGCGTACTGCGGCAGCAGCATCTGCTTTTCCAGTTCGACCGGCCGCAGTTCGCCTGCCGGCGCGCGCGACAGTTCGAACAGCGCGTCGTACCAGGCCAGCGGCGGAAAACCGGCCTTCTTCAACTCATGCTCCACCGCATCCAGCACCCGGCTCTGCACGCGCATCAGGCGGATCCAGGCGGCGGCCGCCTCGGTCGACGGTTTGCGTTTCATCGCGCACGTCCTTATGTCCCGTCGCCAGCTTACCGCACTAAATGCAACTGCATCAATCTTGACTATTCCATGCAGGACGCGTTTAATCCTCGCACCACGTCGCCAGGCGGCCGCAAGAATGCAGGAAGCGCTGGCCAACGAAGGCCTGTCAGCGGCTTTAAGTCGCCCTGTCCCTTCCGGATCAGTCCGCACCGCGGAGAGGGCGGAAGTAAGTTACGCCGCCGCCTGCTTCTTCGGCGGGAAGCGTCCGTAGAACGTCTCGTCCTTGGCGGCCATGTCGACCAGCAGTTGCGGCGGCGTGAAGCGCGGACCGTATTTCGCTTCGAACTTGTGGCACAGCGCGACGAAATTCTTCGTGCCCATGAAGTCGATATAAGACAGCGTGCCGCCGGTGAACGGCGCGAAGCCGAAACCGAGGATCGAGCCGACGTCGGCTTCGCGCGGATCGGTAATGACGTGATCCTCCACCGTGCGTGCGGCTTCGACCGCCTGCACCACGAGGAAGCGCTGCTTCAGCTCCTCGATGTCGATGGTATCGGGATCGAGCGTCTTCGGCCGCAACGCGCGAGCCCCGACCATAACGTCTTCGAGCCCTGCCCCTTCGGCGGATAATCGTAAAAACCCTTGCCGTTCTTGCGGCCGAACCGGCCTTGTTTTTCGACCATCTCGACCAGCAATTTCTTTTGCGCCTGATCGATGGCGTTGGCGCCGAGATCGGCCTCGGTCGCCTTCATGATCTTGAGCACCAGGTCGAGCGCCACCTCGTCCGACAGCGACAGCGGCCCGACCGGCATACCCGCCATCCTCGCGGTATTCTCGATCATCGCCGGCGGCACGCCCTCCATCAGCATCTCCAGCCCCTCTGAGGTAAACCGCAGCACGCAGCGGTTGGCGAAGAAGCCGCGGAAGTCATTGACGACGATCGGCGTCTTGCCGATCTGCCGGACATAGTCGAGCGCGGTCGCGAGTGCGGTGTCGCCGGTGTTCTTGCCGACGATGATCTCCACCAGCATCATCTTCTCGACCGGCGAGAAAAAGTGAATGCCGATGAATTTGCCCTGGTCCTTGAACTCCTCGGCCAGCGAGTTGATCGGCAGCGTCGAGGTGTTGGAGGCAAAGATCGCATCCTTCTTCAGCAACGGCTGCGCCTTGGCATAGGTTTCGGCCTTCACCTTGCGGTCCTCAAACACCGCCTCGATCACGAGATCGCAGTCGCTGATGGCGTTGTAGTCCGATGTCGCGGTAATGCGCGACAACATGGCGCCGCGATCGGCGTCCCTGGCGCGGCCTTTCTTGATAAGATCGTCGATCACCGACTGTGCGTGGGCCTTGCCCTTGTCGGCGCTGGCCTGATCGCGATCGATCAGCACCACATCGATGCCGGCGCGGGCCGAGACATAGCCGACGCTGGCGCCCATGAAGCCGGCGCCGATGATGGCGAGCTTCTTCACCTTCGTCGGCGGCACACTCCGCGGCCGGCGCGCACCTTTGTTCAGCTCCTGCATCGACAGAAACAGACTGCGGATCATCGCCGCTGCTTCCCTGGTTTGCAGGACGTGCGCAAACTGGCGCGATTCGACGCGAAGCGCCGCGTCCATCGGCAATTGCAGGCCTTCATAGACGCACTGCATGACCGCGCGCGCAGCCGGATAATTGTCGTAGGTTTCCTTGCGATAGATCGCATTGCCCGCCGGGAACATCATCATGCCGGCCTTGGAATAGACCGGACCGCCGGGCAGCTTGAACCCCTTCTCGTCCCACGGCGCGACGGCCTTGCCACCGGCCTTGATCCAGTCCTTCGCCGTCCTGAGGAGATCGGCGGCCGGCACCACGGCGCCGACCAGATTCATCGCCTTGGCTTTCTCGGCATCGAGCGACACGCCCTTCAGCAGGATCGACATTGCATCCTGTGGCGCCACGATGCGCGCGAATGCGCTGGGTGCCGCCGCCACCCGGAAACAGGCCAACCTTGATCTCGGGGAGACCGACGCGGAGTTTTGGATTGTCGGAGGCGACGCGGTAATGGCAGGCGAGCGTCAGTTCGAACGCGCCGCCAAGAGCAAGCCCGTTGATGGCGGCGACCCAGGGCTTGCCCGAGGTTTCGATTCTCGCAGCGTCTGCGACAGCTTGCGGCTCTCGTCGAACAGCATCTGCTGTGCGGCTTCGTTGCCTTTCGACTTGAGCATTTCGGCGAACGTCTTGTTCATGCCCTCCAGCATCGACAGATCCGCGCCGGCCGAAAACGCCTCCTTGCCCGAGGTGACGACGACGCCCTTTACCGCCGCGTCAGCGGTGGTCTGATCGACGATGGCGCCAATCTCCTCGATGGTCCGGACATCCAGCACATTCATCGACTTGTCGGGCATGTCCCACGTCACCAGCGCAATGCCGTCGGCGTCGGTCTCGATCTTGAAATTTTTGAAGGTCATGTGCCCGCCCCGCCCTTAGACGCGTTCGATGATGGTCGCGGTGCCCATGCCGCCACCGATGCAGAGCGTGACCAGCGCGTGGATTTACTGGTGCGCTCGAGTTCATCGAGCACGGTGCCCAAAATCATCGCGCCGGTGGCGCCGAGCGGATGGCCCATGGCGATGGCGCCGCCGTTGACGTTGATCTTCGCGGTATCGATGTCGAACGCCTGGATGTAACGCAGCACCACCGAGGCGAAGGCCTCGTTCAACTCGAACAGGTCGATGTCCGACAATTTCATGCCGGAGCGTGCAAGCAGCTTCCTGGTCACGTCGACCGGACCGGTCAGCATCATCGCCGGCTCAGAACCGATATTGGCGAAGGCGCGAATCTTCGCACGCGGCTTCAGGTTATGTTTCGCCCCGGCGTCCTTGTTACCGAGCAGCACCGCGCCCGCGCCGTCGACGATCCCCGACGAATTGCCGGCGTGGTGGACGTAGTTGACCTTCTCGATTTCGGGATGTGACTGCACCGCGACTCCGTCGAAACCGCCCATCGCCGCCATCTGCGCGAAAGACGGCTGCAGCGCCGCCAGCGACTGCATGGTCGTCGAAGGCCGCATGTGCTCGTCCTTGTCGAGAATGGTGAGACCGTTGATATCCTTGACCGCGATCACCGAATTACCGAAGCGGCCGTCTCGCCCACGCTTTCGCCGCGCGCTGCTGGCTCTGCACCGCGTAAGCGTCGACGTCGTCGCGCGAGAAGCCGTACTTGGTCGCGATCAAGTCGGCCGCGACGCCCTGCGGCATGAAGTAGGTCGGCACCGCCATCGACGGATCCATCGGCCACGCCGCGCCGGATGACATGATGCCGACACGGCTCATGGATTCCGCGCCGCCGCCGATGGTGAGTTCGTGCTGGCCCGACATCACCTGCGCCGCGGCGAAATTCACCGCATCGAGTCCCGACGCGCAAAAGCGGTTGATCTGCACGCCCGGCACCGAGGTGCCGAAGCCGGCATTCATCGCGGCGAAGCGCGCGATATCGCCGCCCGCCTCGCCGACCGGATCGACCACGCCGAGAACGACATCGTCGATGCTGTCCTTCGCCAGGTTGTTGCGCTCCTTGAGCGCCTTCAGCGGCGCGGTGGCGAGCGCCAGCGCCGTCACCTCATGCAGCGAACCATCGACCTTGCCCTTGCCGCGTGGAGTGCGGACGTGATCGTAGATATAGGCTTCCGGCATTTCGCATCCTTGGTGCGGTCCGGTCATTGAGTCTCGTCCAAATGCGCAATTTGCGCATAAGGACCGGGCGATCAGTAGTTGCACCGTAGATATTGAAACAAGACATCTGTGTTACCGGATCCCGCTTCGCGGGGATGACCGAAAAGTACGGCTCCGGATCCTTCTTGTCAGAACGCCTGCCCAGCAAAGCGGCAACGTGCAGGTCCGTACGTCCCACAACCATAAGATGCATATCTTATGTAAGACAATCATAGAGCCGGTGTGATCCAGTCCAGCCGCGCGTCCCTCCCGCCAAAAAGCAACTTTTGGCGGCGGCCGGCTAACTCCTTAACCCGTTGTTTACCGTAACACGAAAAGGTCAGCTCACAGAGGCAGACGACCCGCGTCGGATTCGATTGTCTATTCAAAGGACGCGCGGGGAAACTGAAGGCGCATGGGATGCGCCGGTCGGACACCGGACGGAAGCATGAATTCGCGCGGATCGTCGAGCGTAGACGGAATTGAACCATCCGTTCGCGAGCGGGCCGAGGCTGCCGCCCGACGCGCCGGCATGTCCCTGAACGAGTGGCTCAGTTCCACGGCCGGCGGCTCCGCGCCGGATCATATGGCGCAGTCGAATCAAGACAGCCACGAGGTCGCGGATATTCATCAGCGGCTCGATTCCATCACGCGCCAGATCGATCAGTTGTCGAGCCCCACAGAGCGTGGCGAACCCGCCGTCGCCCGGCATCTCAACGATGCCATTTCGCGTCTCGATGCTCGGCTCGCCCGGATCACCGCCCCGGCGCCGGCACGGCCGGCGCAGGAGGGGGGCCCGCAGCATCGCACCGACAGGGTTGAGCGCGCCGCGGCCGAGGTCTACAGCCCGTCGCCATCGCTCGATCCCGCTTCGCTCGAATTCGCAATCGCGGAAATCGCCGCGCGCCAGCATGAACTCGGCGGATCTCCGCGCGTGATGCCGCCGCGCAGTTCACCGCCTGTCGCGCCTGCGATGACGACACCGCAGCCGTCGGCACCGGATTTCTCCGGCCTCGAACGGCACCTGTTCAAGATCACGAGCCAGATCGAATTGCTGCAGCGCCCCGATGGGATGGAGCAGTCGATCGCCGCATTCCGCAGCGAACTTGCCGGTATTCGTCACGTCATCACCGAAGCGCTGCCGCGCCGCGCGATCGAATTGATCGAAAACGAGATTCGCTCGCTGTCGCGCCGCATTGACGACATCCGGCAAAGCGGCAGCGACGGCCAGGCGCTGGCGAACATCGAACGCGCCCTCAATGAAATCTACGACGCACTGCGAGCGCTGAAACCGGCGGAACAGCTTGCCGGATTCGACGAGGCAATCCGCAATCTCGGCGGCAAGATCGATACGATCGTGCGCAGCAGCGGCGACAGCGGCATGGTGCAGCAGCTCGAAAACGCGATCGGCGCGCTTCGCAGCATCGTCTCCAACGTCGCGTCCAACGATGCGCTGGCGCTGCTCAACGACGATCTCATCATGCTGTCGTCGAAGGTCGATCAACTCGGCCGACCTGACAGCCATTGCGATTCGTTTGCCGCGCTCGAACAGCGCGTTGCCGCGCTCACGGCAACCCTGGAAAACCGCGAACGTCCTGCGACTCGACGGCAATTCCGAGCAGCTTGAAAATGCGGTACGGGCACTGTCCGACCGTCTCGACCGTCTCCCGGCCGGTCACGACTTCGTCATCGGCGCTCGCGCATCTCGAGCAGCGGGTCTCGTTGCTGCTCGAACGCCTCGAGACCGCCGGCGGTTACTCGGGAATAACCAATCTCGGGCGCGTCGAGGAAGGCCTGCAGGACATCCTGCGCCAATTGGAACGACAGCAGGCCGGGCTCGCGGCGCTGGCCGAAGGCGGTCCGCGCAGCACCGGTCCGGCGCATGGACAGCGACGTCGTCGACGCGATCAAGCGCGAACTGTCCGAGATGCGCTTCTTCCAGTCGGAAACCGACCGTCATACCCAGGATTCACTCGAGGTCGTCAACAACACGCTCGGGCACGTGGTCGATCGGCTGGCGATGATCGAAGGCGACCTGCGTGCAGTCCGTTCGATGCCTGCGGCTCAGGCCGAACCGTCTCGCGGCGCGATGCCGGAACGCGGACGGTCCTGCCGCGCAAGCCGGAATTGCCGAATCCCGTGCTGTCGCAGATGTCGGTGCCGCAGCCCGCCCGGCTGTCCCGGGCTTCAGCGTCGATCCCGCCGCGCGCGATCAGTGAAATCCTGATTCCGCGAGACACCTTCGATCCCGGACACGACTCCCAATCCGCAACGCCGCTCGCGCCGCAACCGCGCGCCGCGATCGACCCGGATCTGCCGCCCGACCATCCGCTGGAACCCGGCACCCGTCCGCCGGGACGCGGGTCGCCGTCGGAGCGCATCGCGGCCTCCGAAAGCGCGATCGGCGACATCGCCGGAGCATCGCGCGAACAATCGAGTTCATCGAGTTTCATTGCCGCGGCGCGACGGGCCGCGCAGGCGGCGACTGCAGCGGCGCCGTCACCCGACAAGCCTGGCCGAACCAGAAGTCGCGATCGAACCGGCGCGTCCCGCCACAGGGCGCATCCAGCATCACCTCCAAGATCCGCTCGCTGCTGGTCGGCGCGAGCGTGGTGGTGATCGTGCTCGGCAGTTTCAAGTTCGCAATGTCGCTGTTCGACGGCGCTCCGCGCCCGGCCGTCAGCGAAAGCAGCGAGGTCACCCCGCCCGCGGCGAAGCCGCCAGCCGACGCCGACGAGAAGCCAAACCCGCGCCCGCGATTCCGGCGATGCCGTCGATGACCTCGCCGACGCCGATCGACCGGCAATCGATGAATTCGCTGCCGTCCGGCGGCAGCGTGCAGGCCCCAGCCGACTCCGTATCGGACACCGCTCCAGCGAGCCAGCCGGAGACCGCACCCGCCGACGTCACCGGCACGATCCCGGTCGCGCCCGCATCCATCCCGGATGGGCAGCACACGTTGGCGCCGGTCGCAATTCCTCGTTCGGAAACCCTCCCCGACAGCATCGGCGGTCCGGCACTACGAACCGCCGCGCTCCACGGCGACGCCGCGGCGGCGTTTGAAGTCGGCGTCCGCTATGCCGAGGGCAAAGGCGTCGCCGTCAATTACGGCGAAGCCGCGAAATGGTACGATCGCGCAGCGCAGGCCGGCGTCGTGCCTGCCATGTTCAGGCTCGGAACCCTGCACGAGAAGGGCCTCGGCGTGAACAAGGACGTCGATGCGGCGCGGCGCTATTACATGCAGGCGGCCGACCGGGGCAACGCCAAGGCCATGCATAACCTCGCCGTGCTCGATGCCGACGGCGGCGGCAAGGGTGCCAATTACAACAGCGCGGCGCAATGGTTCCGCAAGGCGGCCGAGCGGGGCGTCGCCGACAGCCAGTTCAATCTCGGCATTCTCTGTGCTCGCGGCATCGGCGTCGAACAGAACCTCGCAGAATCCTACAAATGGTTCAGTCTCGCTGCCGCCCAAGGCGACGCGGATTCCGGGCGCAAGCGCGACGAGGTGGCCAAGCGTCTCGATCCGCAATCGCTGGCCGCTGCCAGGCTGGCGATTCAGACGTTCGCCCCTGAGCCCCAGCCTGACGATGCCGTCAAGGTCGTAAGCCCCGCCGGCGGATGGGATGCCGCGCCCGGCAAGCCGCCCGCCAAGACCACCGCGGCCCGAGCCTCGGTCAGGACGGCGATGGCCAAGCGGGCCGCGCATTAATCCGGATTATTCACCAACTTCGGACGTGAGCGGCGCGCCGGGTGGAAAAGCCGGACCGTCCCGAATTCTTTAACCCCTCCCGCTGATGATTTCGGTTATGCAGGGACGCGGCCTGCGACCGCGCCGCGATTGAAATCCATGCTGCGGAAGGCGCCGGCCAGCCCCGCAGCCAAATCCGAAACGAACGCGCGTGCAGCTCTATCTTCCGATCGCCGATATTCCGGTCAATGTCTTTCTCATCCTGGCGATGGGGGCGGCGGTGGGTTTCGTATCGGGCATGTTCGGCATCGGCGGCGGCTTCCTGATGACGCCGTTGCTGATCTTCGTGGGTATCGCGCCCGCGGTTGCCGTTGCATCGGTCGCGACCCACATCGCCGCATCCTCCTTCTCCGGCGCGCTGTCCTATTGGCGCAAGCGCGCGATTGATCCGATGCTCGCGCTGGTTCTGTTGAGCGGCGGTATTATCGGTACCGTGCTCGGCGTCTGGACCTTCACGCGGCTGCGCACGCTCGGCCAACTCGATCTGCTGATCGCGCTATCCTATGTGGTGCTGCTCTCCAGCGTCGGCGCAGCGATGTTCTGGGAGGGGTTGCGCGCCATGCTGCGCACCCGGCAAGGCCAAACCATCCCGCTGCGGCGCTCCGGCGCCCATGGCTGGATCCACGGACTTCCGCTGAAAATCAGGTTCAAGCGGTCCAAGATCTATCTGTCGGTCATCCCGGTCGTGCTCATCGGTCTCGGCATCGGTTTCATCGGCGCGATCATGGGCATCGGCGGCGGCTTCATTCTGGTACCGCTGCTGATCTACGTGCTGCGCGTACCAACGGCGACCGTGATAGGCACCTCCATGGTGCTCACCCTCGTCACCATGACGTTCGCCACCGTCCTGCACGCCGCCACCAATCATCTCGTCGATGTCGTGCTGGCGTTGATCCTGATGACCGGAGGCGTCACCGGCGCGCAATTCGGCGCCCGCGCCGGCCAGCGCATCCGTGGCGAACACCTGCGTTTGCTGCTCGGGCTGTTGATTCTGGCCGTCGGCATTCGCTTCGCGATCGAGTTGGGAATCCGTCCAGCCGATCTTTATACCGTCCGCGAAACCACAGGCGGCCTATGAGGACGCGCGCAACCTGCCCGGCGATCGGACTGGCGCTGCTGGTTGGCGCGGCCTTGGTCGCCGGCGAGGCGCGCGCCGAGGGCCTGATCGTCTCGGTGTCGAACCATCGCGTCACCGTGACCCCGAACTATTCCGGCGAGGAACTGGTGCTGTTCGGCTCGGTCGAGCGCGATGGCAATACGCCGGTTCCGCCCACCGGCTACGATCTTGTCGTGACCGTCAGCGGCCCGCGTGTCGACATGGTCACACGCCGCAAGGAGCGCAGGTTCGGCATCTGGTTGAATAACGACTCGCGGCAATTCCTCAAGGTTCCGGCCTATCTTGCGGCATTCGCCGACCGGCCGCTGGACAAGATCGCCGCGCCGGACGTCCAGCGCCGGCAGCAGCTTGGACTGAAAAATGTCCTGCTCACGCAGCGCGTCGGCACCGACTACGCCGACGTGGTGGAGAGCGATCCGTTCCGCCGCGCTTTCATAAGGCTGCGCACCGAACAAGGACTGTATAGCGAGAACACATCGGCCGTGACCTTCCTGACGCCGACCCTGTTCCGGACCGGCATTCCGCTTCCGGCGGAGGTGCCGATCGGTACCTACAACATCGGAATCAAGCTGTTCTCCGACGGCGCGCTGATCGCAAAGACCGATACGGCATTCGAAATCGTCAAGGTCGGCTTCGAGCAGTTCGTCGCCACCGCCGCCCGGCAACACGGCTTCGTCTACGGAGTGGCGACGGCAGCCATGGCGCTGATGGCGGGCTGGATGGCGTCGATCGTTTTCCGCAAGGACTGACCGTTACAACACCAATGCGATTGCCATCGCCCCGACTCCGAAGGCCATCACGGCAGTGGCGAGCCATCCCAGCCAGTACAGCGTGCCGGTGACCATAAACTTACCCATGACGTCGCGGCGGCGCGCCATCACCATCAGCAGCGCCATTACGGGCACCGCAAGCACGCCGTTGATGACCGCGCTCCAGTACAGGGCCTGGATGGGATTGATGGGCGTGAAGTTGAGGATGATCCCTATTGCGGCCGACAGCGCCAGCACCGCATAAAACGCGACGGCCTCCTTCGGCTTGCGCGCGAGTCCGACTGGCCATCGTCGTCCTTCGCCGACGGCATAGGCGGCCGAACCCGCCAGCACCGGAATCGCCAGCAGGCCGGTGCCGACGATGCCCAGCGCGAAGATCACTTCCGCGAACTGGCCCGCGATCGGCCGCAACGCTTCCGCAGCCTGCGCCGACGACTCGATATCGGTTTTGCCGGCGGCGTGAAATGTCGCGGCGGCGGTGAGAATGATCGCGATAGCAATCAAGCTCGAGAATGCCATCCCGACGATGGTATCAGCGCGGATGCGGTTGAACTCCTTTTGCGCGCCATGATGTCTGTGGATCAGGGGCTGCTTTCCCGAATCGACGCGCTGATCCTCAGCCTCCTGCGAGGCCTGCCAGAAGAACAGATAGGGCGAAATCGTCGTGCCGAGGATGGCGACGAAGGTGGTGAGAAACGAGGCGCTGAACTCGACGCGAGGAATCAGCAATCCCGCAAGCGCCTCGCCCCAAGATACATGCGCGACCGCCAGCGCGGCGACGTAGGCGAACAGGCTCAGTGTGAGCCACTTCAGCACGGCGACATAGCGCCTGTAATCAAGAAAGATCTGCGCCGCCACCGATGTGATGCCGAACAGCAGCACGTAGGCAAAGGCGGGGCCGCCGAACAGCAGCTTGAACGCATCCGCCATGGCGCCGAGGTCGGCGGCAACGTTGATAGTATTGGCGACGAACAGCAGCCCGACGATGACATTCAGCAGGCTTGCGGGATAGTGGCGGCAGACGTTGCCGGCGATGCCATGCCCGGTGACACGGCCAACCCGTGCGGAAACCTCCTGGATCGCCACCATCAGTGGAAGGGTCAGCACCATGGTCCAGCTCGCGCCGTAGCCGAGCTGTGCGCCGGTCTGGCTGTAAGTGCCGATGCCGGAGGGATCGTCATCCGCGGCGCCGGTGATCAGACCCGGACCGAGCGTTTTGAAGATATCGCGCAACCGAAACGGCTTTGAAGGCGCGCGCTCCGGAGGCGGGTAGTTCGAGCCTGATCCGCGCGTCGCCGCTTTTGAATGTGCCATGCCTGCTCCCAGCTGCCGACAACGCTCAAGCTGGTTCCCGGTTCCGGAACCAACCCTGAGCGGTTAGCGAAGCAAGGCGGGCACACGATGCGGATCGGTCTGTGGGAGTTCGATCTCGGTACAAGCGTAGCAGCGTCATGCGAAGTGACGTCGTCGCAACGTCCTAACTCACACGCTGCGCTGGACCGGCAGCAGGCCGGGTAACGAGATAAATGCCAAGCGCTATCGGAATAATACCGAGGAGGTCGCGCACCGCGACATGCTCGCCGAGCACCATCCAGGCGAACAGGATGGCAAGCGGCGGCATCAGGAAATGATACGCGCTTGCCGCGGTCGCGCCGCAAACCTTGAGCAGATGAAACCACAGCACATAGGCGACGATCGAGCCGCATAGCACGAGGTAGGCAAATGCGCCGAGCAAACGCCAGTTAGGCACGATGTCGCTGATGCTCGACAGCGTCGAAGCGAACGGCAGCAGCGCGACACCGCCGGCGAGATTCTGCACGCCGTTGCCGAGCCACAGGTCGCCCTTCGGAGCCAACACCTTGAACAGGATGGTGCCGGCCACGATCGAGGCCAGCGACGCCAGCGTGAACATGATCCCGTGCAGGCTGTCGGCGCCGACCGACATGCGATGCCAGACGATGAAGGCGACGCCGGCGATGCCGAGCAGCAGCCCCGAAACCTTGCGCCAGGTCAGGGTCTCGCCGAGAAAGACCGCCGCAAGCACCGCCGTGAACACCGGATTGGCGCTGACGATCAGGCCACCGAGACCGGCTGAGACGGTTTGCAGGCCGGTATAGCCGAGGCCGAGATACAGCGCGTTGTTGGCAACGCCAAGCACCGCGAAGATAGCGACATCCCGAGGGGACAGCGACCAGCCCTCGCCGCGCAGCATGGCAATGCCAAAAATCAGAATGCCGGCCAGCAGGAAGCGCGCCGCCAGCAGGATCAGCGGGGGACAATCGGTGACGGCGATTTTGCCGGCAACAAAGGCGAAGCTCCACAGCAGGCAGAAGGCGCCGATGGCCAGCGGCAACGTATTGAAGGCGGGGCGTGCTGCGGCGGGCGAGGTAAGAGACGGCGAGATGACGGACATTGAGAAGTCTCCTTTGACCGTGATGTAGCCCGCCGCCTTGTCATTTGTAAATTAAATGATAAAATCATAATCAGTGGATTTTTGAATGGTGAGCGCCATGCTGGATCTGGAGCTGTTGCGCAGTTTCGTGTCGGTCGTCGATGCCGGAGGCTTCACCCGCGCCGGCGAACGCGTTCATCGCACCCAGTCGACCGTTAGCCAGCAGATCAAGCGGCTGGAGGATGATTTCGGCCGCCCGCTGCTCAATCGCGTCGGCAAAAAGGTCATTCCGACCGAGGACGGCGAGCTGCTTTTGGCCTATGCGCGGCGTTTGCTGGCGCTCGCTGAGGAAACCCGCGACGTGCTGGCGCGGCCGAAGGGCGATGGCGTGGTCCGGCTTGGTATCCCCGAGGATTTTGCCGCCTACCGCCTGACCGAACTGCTGGCGAGTTTCATGCGGTCGCGTCCCGGTCTGCGGCTCGACGTGCGCACCGACCAGAGCACGTATTTACGCCGCGATCTCGAACGCGGCGAACTCGATCTGGCGCTGCTCAAGCGGCCGGCCGGCGAGAAGGGAGGCATCAGCGTGTGGCCCGAGCGGGTTCATTGGGTGACGAGCAAAACCCATCCGGTCAACCCGGCCGCGCACTCGGTACCGTTGATCGGTTTTCAGCCGGGCTGCCTGTATCGGGCCGGCGCCATTCACGCCATCGAAAGCGCAGGCCGCGCCTGGCACATGGCCTATACCAGTTCGAGCCTTGCCGGCATCCAGGCCGCGGTCACCGCAGGTCTGGGCTTGAGCATTCTTTCGGAGATCGCGATTCAGCCCGGGCATCGGGTTTTGACGGCGAAAGAGGGTTTTGCGCCGATCGACAAGACTGAGGTTGCACTGGTCGCTGCCCCTCAGGCGAGTCCATCGACGCTGCGCGTGGCCGATCTGCTGGCGGATTTCTGCAATACGGTGCAAGCGAAGGCGGCGTAATCGTCAATAACACCGCGCGGCGGCGATCGCATGCATGCGGTTGTCGCCGAGCACATGAGCGATGAAATCGGCCGAGAAGATTTTGGCGAACGCTTTGTCCCGAATGCTCAGACCTCCGGCGTAGGCACCGAACGCCGGCATCACGGCGCATGCGCCGTCGCTCGCGAAACAGCGCCGTTCCATCGAACGGCCGCGCGTCGAAACCCACGCCTTGGGATGCAGGTGGCCTGCGATTTCACCGAAAGCACCTGTGGGCTCATGACGAAACACGAGGGCGCCGATCGCGACGTCAGTCGCGACTGCACCGCCAAGATCATCCGGCAACGCCGGATCGTGATTGCCCGAAATCCAGATCCAGTCGCGGCACGCCTGCAAGGCAAAAAGCGCGGCACGATCCGGCGCGGACAGACGTTCGTGCGCTTCCCGATCGTGAAAGCTGTCGCCCAGCGCAATCACCGTGCGCGGATTATGCCGCGCGATAACGGCGGCGAGGCGATCGAGCGTCGCCACCGTATCGTAAGGCGGCAGCAGCACGCCGCGCATGGCGAAGCTCGATCCCTTTTCGAGATGCAGGTCGGACACCACGAGCAGGCGCTCGTCTTCCCAGAACAGCGCGCCTGAGAGATCGGCCACAAATTCGACGGCCGCGACTCGCAGGGTCGCGGCCATCAGGGCATCGTTGACGGCGAGTACGCTCAAGAGACGATCCGAATCGGTGGTGTTGTCGTCACTATAAATCACGACCAGTCCCTGCGAAAAGATTTGAGCACGTTATGCTCAGCCGCGTCATGCGAGCGGGATCGACGACTATCCCATCGCCTCCTTGACGAGATCCTCGGCGGCTTCGGCCAGCAATTCGTCCGACGCCTCGCCATAGACGGCCTCGCGGCCGATTTCCAGCATCACCGGCACCGCGAGCGGCGAAATCCGGTCGAGCGGCTTGTGGGTGATCCGGCCTTTGATCCGCGCCAGCATATCGCTCAGGCGGCGAATATCCAGCAGCCCAGCCGCCGCATCCGCGCGCGCCGCGCGCAGCAGCACGTGATCCGGCTGATGCTTGCGCAGCACGTCGTAGACGAGGTCGGTCGAGAACAGCACCTGCCGCCGGGTCTTCTCCTCAGAGGTCGAACGTCGCGCAATCAGTCCCGAGATGATCGCGCAACTCCGAAACGTGCGCTTCATCAGCGCCGATTCGGCAAGCCACGCTTCGAGATCGTCGCCCAGCATGTCTGGATCGAACAGCGCATCCAGATTCAACCGGCCCAGCCGGATCAACGTCGAGGCATCGCCGAGCATCCAGATCGCGAGCGCATATTCGTTGGCGACGAAGCCGAGCGGCCGCACGCGCATCCGCTCCAGACGCCGCGTCAAGAGCATCCCGAGCGTCTGATGGGCGAGCCGGCCTTCGAACGGATAGCAGACGAGATAGTGTTTGTCGGCGCGCGGAAAGGTCTCGACGATCATCTCGCGCGCGTGCGGCACGCTCGAAAAATGCGACTGCAGCGACAGCCATTCCCGGACCTGATCCGGCAATCCGGCCCACGCGCGCTTGTCGTCGAGCAGGTTGCGGACGCGTTCGGCAAGATAGGTCGAGAGCGGAAACTTGCCGCCCATGTAGGACGGCACCTTCGGGCTCTCGTCATTGGCGCGCGAGACATAAACCTGATCTTCCACCAGCGCCTCGTAGCGCACGATCTCGCCGCCGAACACAAATGTATCGCCGGCCACGAGGCCTTCGATAAAGTATTCCTCGATCTCCCCGAGCATGCGGCCGCCACGCGCAATCGCCCCGGTCGAGCCTTTACCCCCGTTTTGGCCGCCGTGCCGCGAGCGCACCAGCTTCACCTTCAACATCGCCTCCTCGACGATGGTACCGACGTTGAGGCGATAACTTTGCCGTACACGCGGATTGGCGACGCGCCAGCGGCCTTCCTTGTCCTGCCTGATGCGCGCGAACCGTTCGTAGGTTTTGAGCGCATAGCCGCCGGTGGCGACGAAATCGATCACGTCATCAAAGTCCGCACGTGAGAGCGCCGCATAGGCCGCCGCGGTCCTCACCTCGACATAGAGCTGATCGGCATGAAACGGCTCGCCGCAAGCGCAGCCGAGCACATGCTGGGCTAGCACGTCGAGCGCGCCAGTGCGCAGCGGCGGCGTATCCTGCGCGTTCTCGTTGACGGCGTCGATGGCGACGCGGCATTCCAGAACCTCGAAACGATTGGCCGGCACCAGCACCGCGCGCGAGGCTTCATCAAGACGGTGATTGGCGCGGCCGATCCGCTGCATTAGCCGCGATGCGCCCTTCGGGGCTCCAATATTGATGACGAGATCGACATCGCCCCAGTCGACGCCAAGGTCGAGCGACGAGGTGCAGACCACGCCGCGCAGGCGGCCCGCGGTCATCGCCTGCTCGACCTTGCGGCGTTGCGCGACATCGAGCGAGCCGTGATGGAGCGCGATGGCAAGGCCGTCGTCGTTGATGCGCCAGAGATTCTGGAACAGCATCTCGGCCTGGCTTCGCGTGTTGACGAAAACAAGCGTGGTCTTGTTGCGCTTGATGAGATCATAGATTTCGCCAAGCGCGTGGCGCGCCGAATGCCCGGCCCACGGCAGCCGCTCGCGGGTATCGAGCATCTCGACGACTGGCGCGGCGGCACCGCCGGCGACGACAATATCGGCAGAGACTGCCTCGCCGCATGGCTGCGGCACCAGAAACCGCGCCAGCGACTCCGGCTCTGCCACCGTCGCCGACAGGCCGATCGTGCGCATCTGCGGCGCCAGCCGCCACAGCCGCGCTAGCGCGAGCGACAGCAGATCGCCGCGCTTGGACGTGACGAGGGCATGCAGTTCGTCGAGCACCACGCGCTGCAACGATGAAAACAAAAACGGCGCATCGTCGGAAGACAGCAGCAGTGCCATCTGTTCCGGCGTCGTCAGCAAGATGTCCGGCGGATAGCGCCGCTGCCGCTGCCGCCGCGACACCGGCGTATCGCCTGTGCGGGTCTCTACCTTGATCGGCAGCTTCATTTCGGCGATCGGCGCTTCCAGATTGCGCGCAATGTCGACCGCCAACGCCTTCAGCGGCGAAATGTAGAGCGTGTGGAGGCCGCGGCTCCTACTTCCCACTCCCCTCGTGGGAGAGGGAAAGGAAGAAAGCTCCGCCAGCGTCGGCAGGAATCCCGCCAGCGTCTTGCCGGCGCCGGTGGGCGCAATCAGCAGCGCCGAGCGGTCGTCGCGGGCCTTTTGCAGCAAGGCCAACTGATGCGCGCGCGGCACCCAGCCGCGTGCGCTGAACCACCGCCGGAAGGTATCCGGCAGCAGATCGGAGTCTATGTTTGGCGGCTGCGGCGTGAGTTGTTGCACATCTCGACAGGTAGGGGGCCGCCGGGGCGGGGTCGAGAGGCGCGTGGCTCGGTGGTTCAAGCGAATCGCGCACACTGTTCGGCCGCAGACCAGGCGGGGCGACGATGCGGCCAAATCGCCCCGCACGGTTTCGAGCTTATTGAAACTACTAACACTTTTCTGAATGCGCGCCGCGCTTTCCAAGCCAGTGTGGCTGCCGCACAACAGACAAATCGCGACCTTGCGCGTACATTCCAGGGGTCATTTTCCATGGGGTCAATAATGAAAAAGATTTTGCTCGGTGTTCTGCTTGCCAGCACCGCGATGAGCGCCCAGGCGGCGGATCTCGCACCGCGGCCCTACACCAAGGCACCGGTGATGGCCCCGGTCTATGACTGGACGGGATTTTATCTCGGCGTGAATGCCGGCGTCGGCCTCGGCCGCGACCGGACCACCCATGATATTCCAGGGTTTTCTGCGAATTCCACTTACCTCTCGCCCCAGGGCGGGCTGGGCGGTGGCCAGATCGGCTACAATTGGCAGACCAATTCGTTCCTGGGTCCATTGGTCCTCGGCGTCGAGGCCGATATCCAGGGCGCCGGCATGGACGATAACCGCACCAATCTGTTTCCGGGGTTTCAGTACAGCCAGAAGCTCGACTGGTTTGGGACCGTACGCGGCCGGGTCGGCCTCGCGACGGGCCCGACGATGACATACCTCACCGCGGGCTATGCCTACGGCAACGTCAATACCACCGTAACGGAAGGTGGGGTGCCGTCATCCGTCGGCGGCGGTCGCAGCGGCTGGACCTGGGGCAGCGGCGTCGAAGCAGCGCTTGGTGGCAACTGGACCGGCAAGATCGAATATCTTTGGCTGGACCTCGACAACAGGACCGAAGCGCTGGCATTCGCCGGACAGTCGCTTCGCAGTGAATACCGTGAAAACATCTTCCGGGCAGGTTTGAATTATCGCATCGGCGGCAACAGCAATTATACGCCTGTCGTCGTGGCGAACTGGACCGGGTTCTACCTGGGCGGCAATCTCGGCGCCGGCAGCGGCCGTGACCGCAGTTCGCTGATACTCACCAACGGACCGAGCGAGAACTTCAATCTCGCCCCGGACGGTATCAACGGCGGCGTCCAGGCCGGTTACAACTGGCAAGCCGGCAACTGGGTGTATGGTCTCGAAGCCGATATCCAGGCCTCGGCACAGGAGGACAACAAGACCTGCCTGCTGACCTGCTCCGCTACAGCCAGTCTTGCCTATGATGCCAAACTGCCATGGTTTGGCACCGTGCGCGGCCGCCTTGGCTACTCAGTCGGCCCCTCGCTGTTCTACGTGACCGGCGGTTTGGCCTATGGCGGCGTGAAGACAGATATCACGGCGTCGGGCGTTGGTATTCCGACCCAAACGATTTCGCTGTCACAGACCAGGACTGGCTGGACGGCCGGCGCGGGCATCGAAACACCTTTCACCCTCCTCGGGCTGTTTGGGCCGAACTGGACCACCAAGACCGAATATCTGTATGTTGATCTCGGCAGGTCCACCAACGGCTTTACGCTCGTCGGGCCGCCAAACGTAGCGGGCGTGCTGACGACCGACGTCAAGGAGCACATCCTCCGCACCGGCCTGAGCTATCACTTCAATACGCCGGTGGTCGCGAGATACTGATCGCAACGGTTTCGGACGAAAAGCCCCGGCCTTTTGCCGGGGCTTTTCTTTTTGCAGATGCCCAAAACGGCCTTCGCGTCATGACCGATCCTGTGATCCGAGCCGCCACTGAGGCTGACCTTCCGGTCGTCACGGCAATCTACGATCATGCCGTCCGTTTCGGGACTGCGACCTTCGAGCTTGTCCCGCCCGATCTTGCCGAGATGACCCGGCGGCTCGGCGCCCTCCGCGACGGCGGCTTTCCTTATCTGGTCGCCGAGCTCGCGGGAGCCGTGGTCGGCTATGCTTATGCCGGTCCCTATCGACACCGGCCTGCCTACCGCTTCACCGTGGAGAACTCGATCTATCTGTCGCCCGCCATCCATCGCCGCGGCGTCGGGATACAATTGCTGCGCCGCCTGATCGCCGAATGCGAGGCGCGCGGCTATCGCCAGATGATCGCCGTGATCGGCGATTCCGCCAACGCGGGATCGATCGGCGTGCACGCGCGCGCTGGCTTCCAGATGATCGGAACCCATCCGACGGTCGGCCTCAAGTTCGGCCGCTGGCTCGACACCGTGATGATGCAGCTCGCACTCGGCGACGGCAGCGCGACAATTCCCGCCGACAACAAGACCTAGCGCGCCGCCATCACCCGGCTTCGCCGCGACGCGCCGCCGCACTTGCGCGGACCAAGCCGCAATTCCCATGTTTCCGTGGTGCCGACCCGATGTTCCGGCGGCGGCTTGAGGGACCCCGATGAGCTATTTTCGCACCGCAATTCTGCTGGCTGGCCTCACCGGTCTGTTCATGGGCGTGGGATATCTGATCGGCGGCGCCAGTGGCGCGATGATAGCGCTCGTTGTCGCGGCCGCGACCAATATTTTCGCCTACTGGAACTCGGACCGCATGGTGCTGTCGATGTACGGCGCCCATGAGGTCGATGCCAGCACCGCGCCCGACCTGTACCGGCTGGTGACGGAACTGGCGGGTCGCGCGAGCCTGCCGATGCCGCGGGTGTTCCTGATGGACAATCCGCAGCCCAACGCCTTCGCCACCGGCCGCAATCCGGAGAACGCCGCTGTCGCGGTGACGACGGAACTCGTGCAGTCCTTGCGCCGCGAGGAACTGGCGGGCGTGATCGCGCACGAACTCGCGCACATCAAACATCACGATACGCTGCTGATGACCATCACAGCAACGTTTGCCGGCGCGGTCTCGATGCTGGCCCAGTTCGGTATGTTTTTCGGTGGCAACCGCGACAATAACGGAGGACCGGGCGTCATCGGTTCGCTGGCGATGATGATTCTCGCGCCGCTCGGCGCCATGCTGGTGCAGATGGCGATCAGCCGCACCCGCGAGTACGCCGCCGACGAGATGGGCGCGCGGATTTGCGGTCAGCCGATGTGGCTCGCCTCGGCGCTGGCGAAGATCGACAATGCCGCGCATCAGATTCCGAACATGGAGGCGGAACGCGCGCCCGCCACCGCGCACATGTTCATCATCAATCCGCTGTCCGGTCGGGGCATGGACAATCTGTTCGCCACCCATCCTTCGACCGAAAATCGCATCGCGGCGTTGCAGAGGCTCGCCGGACAATCCGGGAGCTTTGCTCCGGCGCCGGCGCAGGACCCGATGAACGGGGGGGCACCCCGCCGCGGCCCGTGGGGGTGATGATCGGCTGATCGATCGGCGTCTTGGCGAGCCGCCGATCATGGCTCGCAGCGATCTTAGACCGGTCACCCTCGCGCTTTGGTCTTGATCGACCTGGGAAATCTTTCCGGCCGCGAGAAAAAATGGAACCAAACGTCGAGGCGCGGCGTTTCGCCCGGATTGTGACTCGGTGTCCGGGATACCCCCGTGCGATCGTCTCCCCAACGACCGTCCGTTCAATGCTGGAGAAGACAAGTGTGAGTTCCAGAACTTTCCTCGCCGGCGGCGGGGAAATGGGCGATTTGACACGCCGGTTCGACTGGGCCGGCACACCGGTCGGCGTTCCCGAGACCTGGCCCCAAAGCCTGCGCACGGCCGTTCGCATCATGCTCAACACCAACCACCCGATGTTCATCTGGTGGGGGCCGGAGCTGATCCAGTTCTACAATGATGCCTACCGCCAGACCATGGGACCGGAGCGGCATCCTGGCGCGCTCGGCCAGAAGGGTCGCGACTGCTGGGCTGAGATCTGGGACATCATCGGCCCCCAGATCGACCACGTCATAGCCGCGCACGGTGCAACCTGGCATGAGGACCAGCTCATCCCCGTCACGCGCCATGGCAGACTAGAACAGGTCTACTGGACTTACGGCTTCAGCCCCATCGATGAAGGCGAAGGCGTCGGCGGAGTGCTTGTGGTGTGTCGCGACGTTACGCGTGAACATCTCGCTAGGGTCGCCTTGCAGGAGCGGGAGGTCGAACTCGCACGCGTGCAGGCGATCGGCCAGATCGGCGGCCTTGAGGTCGATCTGCGCACCGGTTTCCGCAATCGCAGATCCCCCGAGTATCTGAAGATCCACGGCCTTCCCCCGGAAGCTGTCAACGAAAGCCATGAGGACTGGGTCCGCCGTGTTCATCCCGATGATCGCGCGATCGCCGAAGGACAGTTCATCGATGCGGTGCGAGGTGGCGACCACGAGTATGCCGTGCGTTACCGCATCATCCGTCCGAGCGATGGCAGAGATTCGCTGGATTTCCGTGCGATCGGTGATCGAGCGCGATCCAGATGGCAAGGCGATCAGGCTGGTTGGCGCACACACCGACATCACTGATCAGGTCGAGGCGGAGCGCGCGATCCGGCAGCGCGAGCAGGAATTCCGCACGCTTGCGGAAGCATTGCCGCACCACGTCTGGACCGCGACATCCGATGGATCGCTCAACTGGTTCAATCCACGCGTCTACGACTATACCGGCGCAGGTACCGGCGAACTCGACGGCAACGAATGGGGCAAGGTCGTTCATCCGGACGACATGCCTGCCGCAGCAGCGGCATGGACGCAGGCGGTCGCCAACGGCAAACCCTACGAGATCGAATTTCGGCTACGCAGCGCCGACGGCAGCTATCGCTGGTTTCTGGCGCGCGCGGTGCCGGCGCGCGACGAAGACGGCCGCATCACCCGCTGGATCGGCACCAACACCGACGTCCACGATCAGAAGCTGATCGCGGGCAAGCTCGCCGAATTGAACGCGACGCTCGCCGAGCGAGTCGAAGAAAAAACCCGCGAGCGCGATCGGATCTGGAGCGTCTCGCAGGATTTGCTGTTGGTCGCGGACCACGAGGGCATCTGGCGGACCGTCAATCCCGCCTGGACGAAAACGCTCGGCTGGAGCGAGGCCGAACTGCTGAACAGAACCTCCGAGTGGATCGAGCACCCCGACGATATAAGCAAGACAAGGATGGAAGTCCGCCGCCTCGCGCGCGGGAAACCGACGGTGCGTTTCGAAAACCGCTTTCGTCACAAGGACGGCTCATATCGGTGGCTGTCTTGGATGGCGGTGCCGGACGAGAATCTGATCTACGCCGTCGCGCGCGATGTCACCGCGGAAAAAGCCGCCGCCGAACGGTTGGGGGCCGCCGAGGACGCGCTGCGTCAATCGCAGAAGATGGAAGCGGTCGGCCAATTGACCGGCGGCATTGCCCACGACTTCAACAATTTGCTCACCGGCATCGTGGGCTCGCTGGATCTGATGCAGACGCGGCTCAATCAGGGGCGGACCGATCGCATCGGACGCTACATCGAGGCCGCGATGACCTCGGCCAACCGGGCCGCGGCATTGACGCACCGGCTGCTGGCGTTTGCTCGCAGGCAGCCTCTGGTGCCGAAGCCCGTCGACGCCAATCAGCTCATCCTCTCGCTGGAAGATTTGCTGCGCAGGACCATCGGCGAAACCATCAATCTGGAGATCGCACCGTCCGAACGGCTGTGGCCGACGCTGTGCGACCCAAATCAGCTTGAAAGTGCGCTGCTCAATCTCGCCATCAATGCGCGGGACGCCATGCCCGAGGGCGGCAAGCTCGTGATCGCTACGGCGAACACGACCGCTAACGCCACCGATGCCGGCTGTGCCGCCGTGCAGCCGGGCGATTATGTCTGCATCACCGTCACCGACACCGGAATAGGCATGAGCGCCGAGGTGGCGGCGCGCGCCTTCGATCCTTTCTTCACGACCAAGCCGATTGGCCAGGGAACCGAACTCGGACTGTCGATGATCTACGGATTCGCGCGGCAATCGAACGGCCACGTCGCCCTCGACACCGCGCCGGGACACGGCACGTCGGCGAGGCTTTGTCTGCCGCGCCATCAGGGCGCCGCCGAGACCGATCAGGCTTCGTCCGCCAATAAGGACGGAATCGCGGCCACCGGCGAGACCGTACTGGTCGTCGAGGATGAACCGGTCGTGCGCGGTGTCATCATCGAGATGCTGCACGATCAGGGTTATCTGACGCGCGAAGCTGCGGACGGAGCGGCAGGCTTGCGGATTCTGCAACTGGACAAGCCCGTCGATCTCCTGCTGACCGACATCGGGCTGCCTGGCATGAACGGTCGCCAGCTTGCGGATCAGGCACGGAAATTGCGACCGGATCTGAAGATCCTCTTCATGACCGGCTATGCCGAAAATGCTGCAAACGCCGAAGGCTTTCTTCGGCCCGGCATGGACATGATCACCAAGCCGTTCGATCTCGGGCATCTGTCGCGGCGCGTACGTGACATCATTTCCGGCTGATATCTTTTGCGAAGTGCGCTGCGCGTATTTCGCGTTCAGATAGCCCATCGTCATCCTCCGTGCATTCGGAACGATTGAGGATCGGGGTGGTTTGTTCCATACGACACCCGCTTTTTGCCGCCGGAACCGGCGGAACGATTATCCTTGCCGGGACTTTCCTTCGTACATTCATAAATCGGAGGAACTCTTATGATCCGTCGCGTTATCGGAACTGCCGCAATTGCGGTCGCGCTTGTGCTTCCCGTGTCCGTCATGGCGCAGGGCGTGCCGGGCGGTATCGAGCGCGGAGCCCGCGAGGGTGAACGAGCCGCGGGGCCGGTGGGTGCCGTCGTTGGCGGCACGATTGGCGGAGTGGTTGGCGGCGTAGCCGGCGTGCTCGGCGTCGAACAGCGCCCGCGCTTCCACCGTTATGTGGTGGAGCAGCATCGTCCGTCCTATCACTATCGTGAGGACGTTCGTGTCGGCGCCGTTCTGCCGGAAGCAGGCGTAACCTATTATGAGGTACCGGCCGAATACGGCGCACCGAACTATCGCTATACGGTGGTGAATGATCGGACCGTCCTAGTCGATCCCAGGACCCATCGGATCGTCGACGTCGTCGAATAACGCCTATAACGAACGGGCCGTTTAAACTGCGAAGAGGCCGCCTGCGCAGGCGGCCTCTTTCTGTTTGGCGCGGCGTTACATCCCGCCGGTCAGAAACGGATTGGTCGCACGCTCGTGGCCGATGCTCGATCCCGGACCATGTCCGCAGATGAAGGCAACGTCGTCGCCGAGCGGCAGCAGCTTGTCGGTGATGGATTTGATCAGCGTGGCGTGACTGCCCCCGGGCAGGTCGGTGCGCCCAACCGAGCCGTTGAACAGGACGTCGCCGACATGGGCAAAGCGCATCTCCTTGTTGAAAAAGACGACGCTGCCCGGTGAATGGCCGGGGCAATGGTAGATCTCGAAGACGAGTTCGCCGACCGTGACCTGCTCGCCCTCCTCGAGCCAGCGGTCCGGCGCAAAATTACGCATGCCGGTCATGCCGTATTTGCGTCCGCTCTCCACGACATTGTCGAGCAGGAACTGGTCTGCGATATGCGGACCTTCGATCGGCACCTTCAGGGCGTCCCGCAATTCCGCCGCGCCGCCCACATGATCGATGTGCCCGTGGGTGAGCCATATCTGCCTGACGGCCACCCCGGTCTTTTCGATCGCGTTCCTGATGAGAGGAACATCGCCGCCCGGATCGATCACCACGGCGTCTCTGGTAGCTTCGCACCACAACAGCATGCAGTTCTGCTGGAACGGCGTCACCGGGATAATGATGGCGTCGGCTTTCGCCTGGGTCGGGTTGTCGGGTTGGCTCTCTTGTTGGTTCTCTTGGGTCATGCGCGCACAATGCCGATTTTTGTGCCGCCGCCAAGCGCTTTGAGCGACATGGCTGGTGGGGCGCGGACCGGCGTGGCCAGCGTCCTTATTTTTGCTATTGTTCGCCGCCATGGAATCGAACGCCGCTCACATCGCCCTCGTGCCTCCGCCGGACCGCCGCCAGTCGGAGACGGCGCTGGCGGTCGCGCGCGGCACCGCACGCTGGCTGCGGTCGATGGGATTTTCCTGCGTCAGCGAATTGCCGCTGCCGTCAGGACGGCGCGCCGATCTCGTGGCGCTGAACAGGCGCGGCGAGATCTGGATCATCGAAATCAAGTCATCGGTCGAGGATTTGCGCGCCGATCAGAAGTGGCAGGATTACCGGGCGCACTGCGACAGGCTATTCTTCGCGTTCATGCGCGATCTACCTTGTGAGATTTTCCCCAGCGACACCGGCCTGATCGTCGCGGACGCCTATGGGGCCCATCTGCATTGCGAGGCACCGGAGCATCGCTTGCCCGCCCCGACGCGCAAGGTGATGACGCTGCGCTTTGCGATGGCAGCGGCGCAACGGCTCAATCGCCTCGCCGATCCGCAAGACCATGCCGAGAGTGAATTCTAGCCGGGCATCAATCGCCGTTACTCCCGAAGCCGCGTCCGCGGCTATTGGGAATCCACCGTGCGCGTTATCGCGGTGCGCGCTTCGCCAGAATGCGTTGCAGTGTGCGGCGATGCATGTTGAGCCGGCGAGCCGTTTCCGACACGTTGCGGCTGCACATCTCGTAGATGCGCTGGATGTGTTCCCATCGCACGCGATCGGCCGACATCGGATTCTGCGGCGGCTCGGACTTCTCGGTGGTGCTGGCGAGCAGCGCGGCAACCACATCGTCGGCATCGGCGGGCTTGGACAAATAATCGACGGCGCCCATCTTCACCGCGGTCACCGCGGTCGCGATGTTACCGTAGCCGGTGAGCACGATCGCCCGCGCATCGGGCCGCTGACGCTTCAAGGCCGACACCACGTCGAGACCGTTGCCGTCGCCGAGCCGCAAGTCCACCACCGCAAAGGCCGGCGCGGACCTTCCGATATGCGCAAGGCCATCCGACACGCTATCGCAGGAGGTCACGTTGAAGCCACGCGTTTCCATGGCGCGCGACAGACGCTCCAGAAACGGCTTGTCATCCTCGACGATCAGCAGGGACCGGTCGGCTTGCGGGATAACGTCGGCGGTGGCGTTCACGGTGAGACCTCGCTTGGTTGCTCTGATCATATGGCCCTTGGAGGCCGCGCCGCAAGCATCAAGGCTTAAAGCCGCAGGCTGCAGCTTGCTAAGTCATTGTTTCCGCGATCGCTTCGGACGTCTCGAAGCGGCCGCGCGGCCACACAATCTGAACCAGCGCGCCATGCTCCGGAAATGTCCGGTTGGCGAAGGATACCTTCGCGCCGGTTCGCTCCAGCAAGGTGCGGGCGATAAAGATCCCGAGACCGAGACCGGCGCGTGCGCCTTGCGTATCGCCAATGCCACGGCGGCGCGACAGGTAAGGTTCGCCGATTCGTTTAAGGATGTCAGGGGCGATGCCAGGTCCGTCGTCTGAAATCACGATCTCGACGGTATCGCTGTTCCACCAGGCATTCACCTCAACGACGGTGCGCGCGAAGTCGACGGCGTTCTCCAGAATATTGCCGACGCCGTAGAGAATCGCGGGGTTGCGCATGCCGACGGGCTCGCTGGCGCCGGCAACCGCGATCCGAACCTTGATATCGATGCCGAAGTCGCGGTGCGGCGCGACGCTTTCCTCGATCAGGGTCGACAGCGGCATGCGGTCGAACGGCGCGCCGGAGGACGACAGTTGCGCGATCTTGGCGAGAATGTCGCGACAGCGCTGGGCTTGCTCGCGCAGCAGCTTGAGATCGCCGGCGAGCCGCTGGGAATCCTGCACGCTATTCTCCTGCAGGTCTTTTTCCAGCTCGCGCGAAATCAGGAAGATGGTCGAAAGCGGTGTTCCGAGTTCATGGGCGGCGGCGGCGGCGAGGCCGTCGATCTGGGTCAGATGCTGTTCGCGGGTCAGAACCAGCTCGGTCGCCGCCAGCGCACCGGACAGCTTGCGCGCCTGCTCTGTCACCTGGAACGTGTAGAGGCTGGTGACACCGATCGCGAGCACGATCGAGAACCAGAACTCCGGCGAGATAGATCGGCGGCAGCCTCAGCGGATCGTCGACATTCCACGGCAGCGGCAAATGTCTGAAGCCCAATACCGTCGCGCAGGCGATCGCGAACACGCCGAGCGCCATGGTCAGCCGCGTCGGCAATGCGGTAGCGGAGATCAGCACCGGCGCCAGAAACAGAAATGAGAACGGATTCTGCAAACCACCGGTGAAAAACAGCAGGGCGGCGAGCTCTGTGATGTTCAGCGCGAGCAGAGCAGCGGCATAGCGCGGCTCGAGCCGCTGCATCGGATTGAAGCTGACTTGCAAAGCAAGGTTGAGCAGTGCCGACAGCCCGACGATCGTCACGCAGGGAATAATCGGAACGTCGAATTCGAGTCCATGCGCGACGACGAAGATCGCCGCGAGCTGCCCCAGCGCTGCGAGCCAGCGCAGCCGCAGGATGGTATCCAGCCGGACATAGCGGCGCGGATGGCGGAAATCGGAGGCGTCGACGTCGGTCATTCTTTCAAGCTTAGCCGCGCGGAGAACGGACCACAAATGGCGCCAAATTGACGCGGCGATCCGGGACGAACATCAGTCCGCACGAACACCTCGTTCCCGGCGATCGGTATCTTCCGATGACGCCTGCGATGTTCGTGCCAGTTCTCGGAGAGGATTAAGCCACTATATGTATGTATGAGACGGATTGACGCTGTGCTTCGCAGCAGCCACTATGTTGCAGTGCAAAATGGATTTGAGCAGAATGCCTATCGGTGAATTTGGACGGCCTCCGGAAATGCCGGCGGAAGTCAGTCCGGCGATGACGACGCCGATGTACTGGATGTACGAGATGGCATACGCGTCGCTCAATCCAGCTCGCGCTGTGACCGATGCGACCCAGATTTTGTTCCAGAATCCGCTCAATCCGTGGTCGAATACCGAATTCGGAAAATCCGTCGCCGCCGGCTGCGAATTGTTTGAGCGCACCACCCGCCGCTACGGAAAGCCGGAATGGGACTTGCACGATACCGAAGTTAACGGCGTGCGCACGCCGGTCGAGATCCGCGCGGTTTTGGAAAAGCCGTTCTGCCGTCTGCTTTACTTCGATCGCAAGCACGTGCGTCCGTTGCGCTCGCCGCAACCGCGCGTACTGCTGGTAGCGCCGATGTCCGGTCACTATGCGACCTTGCTGCGCGGGACCGTCGAGGCGTTTCTGCCGACACACGATGTCTACATTACCGACTGGTCCGACGCACGGATGGTGCCGGTGTCGGAAGGACGTTTCGATCTGGAAGATTACGTCGATTACCTCATCGAGATGTGCCACGTGCTCGGCGGCGACATCCATGTGATCGCGGTCTGTCAGCCGTCCGTGCCGGTTCTGGCGGCGGTCTCCGTGATGGAAGCCGAGCGCGATCCGTATGTGCCGCTGTCGATGACGCTGATGGGCGGGCCGATCGATACACGCAAGAACCCGACGGCCGTCAACAACCTGGCGGCCGAGAAGGGCATCGACTGGTTTCGCAATCATGTCATTACCAAGGTGCCGTTTCCGCATCCCGGCGTGATGCGCGATGTCTATCCTGGCTTCCTGCAGCTCAACGGCTTCATCAGCATGAACCTCGATCGCCACATGAACGCGCACAAGAGTCTGTTCAAGAATCTCGTCAAGGGCGACGGCGACCTGGTCGACAAGCATCGCGACTTCTACGACGAGTATCTCGCCGTGATGGATCTGACGGCGGAGTATTATCTGCAGACGGTCGATCTTGTGTTCATCAAGCACGCGCTGCCGAAGGGCGAGATGATCCACCGCGGACGGCCTGTCGATCCCTCGAAGATCACGCGCGTCGCCCTGATGACGGTGGAAGGCGAGAAGGACGACATTTCAGGACTCGGCCAGACCGAAGCGACCCACACGCTATGCACATCGATCCCGAACAGCCGGCGCGTGCACTACGTGCAAAAGGGCGTCGGCCACTATGGCGTGTTCAACGGCTCGCGATTCAAGTCGGAGATCGTACCGCGCATCAACGATTTCATGTTGTCATCCGCCACGCGGCCGACACAACCGGCACCTGCCGCTGCTGCGGAGTGAATCGGGCGGCGTGAACCGCTGTTCGTGATCGTGCTGGCTGCTCCGCCCTGGTCCGGCTAAGCCGCTGAAACCTCGGGCAATCAATCGGTTTGCCGCGCATTAAAGGAATGAACTTGGTCTCAGGGTTTGCGGAGCTAAATTGGGTCAAATGAACCACAAGAATTTTGTTCCGAGGCCCATCCTGTAGGGGAACGGGGACTGATGACCCCTGTATATTGGGCAAATGATTTGTTTTTGCGCCGAGCGATTTGACTGGCGGCGGATATGGCAGAATCCGGGCGGTACCCCCGCCTCCGGAATTGCTGATATGGCCCGCGCACTCCTCTATCGACGTCCCGCCGAACCGTCCCGGCTTCTGGTCAAGCACGGTTCGCAAATTTATTCGGTCCGGCTGCGCCGGCATCGCCGCGCGCGCCGCTATACCTTGCGAATCCATCCGAGCGACCGCGAAGCGATTTTGACCATGCCGCCGCGGGGAACGCTCGCGGACGCCAAGGATTTTGCGCAACGCCACGGCGGCTGGATCGCGGCACGCCTCGGACGTCTGCCGAAGGCGGCGCCGTTCCACCACGGCGCGGTCATTCCGCTGCGCGGTATCGCCCACCGGATCGTGCATCGCGCCGGCGAACGCGGCACGGTCTGGACCGAAACACGCGACAGCGGCGAACGCATTCTCTGTGTCGCCGGCGGACTCGAACACCTCGACCGGCGTGTGCATGATTTTCTGAAGCGCGAAGCCCGGCGAGAGTTGCAAAAGGCCGCACAACGCTATGCCGATGCGCTGGGCGTCAAGGTCAAGCGCCTTTCGATCCGCGACCAGTCGAGTCGCTGGGGATCATGCACCTCGGCGGGATCTCTGTCGTTCTCCTGGCGGCTCATCCTGGCGCCGCCGTTCGTGCTGGACTATCTCGCCGCCCACGAGGTCGCACACCTCGTTGAAATGAATCACTCGCTGCGGTTCTGGAAGGTAGTGGCGCGGATCTGCAATCACGTCGAGCGGGCGAAGAGATGGCTCGACGCCGAAGGCAACGATCTCCATCGCTACGGCATTGGGGATTGATCGGTCCGTCGCGGTCCGTTCATTCAGTCTCTTTTCGTCATTTTGGGCGCGCCGAAGGCGCGAGCCCAGATGTGCGCGCGGTTTCCGGAATGACCGCGAGGGATTTATAGACTTACCGCCCGCCGAACAGCCGGTCCATCAGCCAGCCATCGAGGCCGCCTGCAGCTTCCGGCCGCACATTGGTCCGGACCGGTTGAGGCCGGCTACCGACAGACGGCGAAGCGGTGGGAGCCGGTGCTGTGACCTGCCGGCCGAGTTGCGCGACGTTCGGCAGGAAGCCGCCCTGCTGGGTGCCGGGGATCAGTTCGGGCCGCACGTCCTGATGCGCCGCGCGCATGAAGCGCGTCCAGACCTCCACCGGCAGGCCACCGCCGGTGGCCTTGCGGGTCGGCGTGTTGTCGTCGTTGCCGAGCCACACCCCGGTCACGAGCTTCGCGGTGTAGCCGACGAACCACGCATCGCGAAAATCCTGGCTGGTGCCGGTCTTGCCGGCGGCGGTCCATCCGGGGATATCGGCTTTGCGCGCGGTACCGCTGATCAGCGTCTGCTCCATCATGGTGTTCATCATCGCGACGTTGCGCGGATCGATCACCCGGTCAGATCCGTCCTGCGTGCGCGCGTAGAGAAGCTTGTTGCCGTCGACGGTACGGATGCGATCGACGATATGGGGGCTGGCAGCATAGCCGCCATTGGCGAACGGAACATAGGCGCCGACCAGCTCCAGCGGTGACACCTCGGACGTGCCGAGCGCGATCGAGGCGTTCGGCTCGAGTTTTGATGTAATGCCGAGCCGGTGCGCGGTGCGGACCACGTTCGCGGCGCCGACCTCGACTCCGAGACGGACCGCGACGGTGTTCAGCGACATCGCAAGCGCCTGGGTCAGCGTTACCGAGCCAAAATATTCGTGGCCGTAGTTTTCCGGTCGCCAGCCCTTGATATCGAGCGGAGCGTCCTGCCGGATCGTCTCGGGCGTCAGCCCGGCCTCGATCGCGGTGAGATAGACAAACGGTTTGAACACGGAGCCGGGCTGCCGCTTCGCAGTGACCGCGCGGTTGAACTGGCTGTCGGCGTAGTTGCGTCCGCCGACCATGGCGCGGACCGCGCCGTCGGGGGTCATCGCCACCAGCGCGCCCTGGCTGACATTGAACTTGACGCTTTTTGCGGCCAGTTCGTCGATCACGGCGGCTTCCGCCACGCTCTGCAGTTTCGGATCGATGGTGGATTCGACGACGACGCTCTGATCGATCTGGCCCACCAGATCGTCGAGCACTTCGCCGACCCAGTCGGCGACATAGTTGATGGTGCCGGCGCCGACCGGCTTCACGGCGTAAGAGGGATGGGCGCTGGTGGCGCGCGCCTGCTGGTCGGTGATGAATTTCGCGTCCGCCATCGCCCCGAGCACGACTTTTGCGCGGGCCTCGGCGCCTTCCGGATTGCGGTCCGGCGCCAGCCGCGACGGCGACTTGACGAGACCGGCCAGCATCGCGGCCTCGGCGAGCGTGACGTTTTTCGCGGACTTTCCAAAATACTTCTGCGCGGCCGCCTCGACGCCATAGGCACCGGAGCCGAAGTAGACCCGATTGAGGTAGAGTTCGAGAATCTGCGCCTTGGTGTGCTTCCGCTCCAGCCAGAGCGCGAGTTCAACCTCCTGAAGCTTTCGTGCAAGCGTCCGCTCTTGAGTGAGGAACAGGTTCTTTGCGAGTTGCTGCGTCAGCGTCGAGCCGCCCTGCGACACGCCCCGGTGCGCGATGTTGGTAACGGCTGCGCGCAGGATGCCGAGCGGATCGACGCCGTAGTGCGAATAGAAGCGGCGGTCCTCGATCGCGATGAAGGCCTTCGGCAAATAGGGCGGCAGGTCCTTGAGCGAGACGTTGCTTCCGGCCATTTCGCCGCGCGTTGCCAGTACGCTGCCGTCCGCGCCAACGATCTGGATGGTCGGCGGACGTTTTGGAATTTCGAGCGACTGGATCGGCGGCAGATGCGCGCCGACATAGATCACCACGCCGACAATGGCGATGGCCGCCCACAGAGCGAGCACGGCGCCCCAGTAGACCAGCCGGGACAGGCGGAGGCGCATCCGCTTCTTCGCCCGTCCTGTGCGGCTTTTTCGGTCAGGCGGCGGTTTGCGCTCGCGTGATCCGCCACTTCCTGAACTGGCGGTTTTGCGCGGCGCCCCGCGCTTGGCCGGCGTGTCGTCGGCGACGGTGACGCGATCGAGCGGATTGAGACGCAATTCCGCGAGTGAAGCGGCAAATCCGCCGAATACCGGCTCCTTGCGGCCGCCGCGCTTTTTTCGTCCCCACGCCATACGCAACAACGCTCACGCCAACCCTGCCGCACGCTAGCGTTCCGGGTTTAAGGGGCGGTTACCCGAAAGTTAACGTAAGATTAGGGCTGAGGCGGCCGCCAAATAAAAAACGGCAGCGTTTGCAACGCCGCGGATCAATGCTTTGAGTCCAGAGCACATTCGCAGTATTCAGATTTTCCCTAACCGCTCGCGTCGTCGGTGATGATCGGCCCGAACAGTTCCCAACGCTCACCGTTGAATCGCATCATCTGCATCTGCTTGTTGACGCGGTAATCGTCCGGCGTCGTGCTGATCGTGATGCCGGGCAGCAACAGGTCGAGGCTGACGTCATTCAGATTGGTGGCCTGTTTCATGACGTTCGCACGCGTGAGATCGTCGCCGCACTGGGTCAGCACGTGCACCAGCAATTGCGCGGTACTGTAGCCATACGAATTGAAGTTCGAGTTCCTGTCGCCCTCCGGATAGTACGCCGCCATGAAGGCGAAGTACCTTTGCATGCCGGGATCATCCTTCCACTGCGGATCGAGCGGATCCTTGCCGTAGTTGGTACTGATGATGCCTTTCGACGCTTCGAGGCCCGCCGGCTTCATCACCGCGCCCACCGAGGTCGCGTTGATGTCGAGGATGTGCAGCGGGTTCCAGCCGATCTCGAAGTTCTTCTTGATCGCCTGCGCCGCCTGCTTCGGCGTCGAGGCGCTGAGGAGCAGCGTGGCACCGGCAGCGCGGAGCTTGAGAATTTGCGAATTGATGGTCGGATCGGACGTCTCATAGGACGCTTCGCTGACGATCATCCCGGAGGCCTTGCTCCCGAGGCCGGATCTTAAGCCGCTGAGGTACTCCTTGCCGACATCGTCGTTCTGGTAAAGCACGCCGATCCTGGCATCCGGATGGTTCTTGAGGATGTACCGGCCGTAGATACGTCCTTCGACGAAGTAGCTGGGGTTGAAGCCGATGGTCCAGGGATAGTTCTTCGGATCGCTGAAGCGCGAGGCTCCGGTGGCGACGAAGAGCTGCGGAACCTTTTTGGCGTTCAGATACTTCTGAACGGCGGCATTCGGCGGCGTTCCGATGAGCTGGAAGGTCAGCAGCACCTCGTCGCTCTCCACCAGCTTGCGAACCTGCTCGACGGTCTTCGGCGGGCTGTAGGCGTCGTCATACTGGATCAGGTTGATCTTGCGGCCGTTAACGCCACCCCGGTCGTTAACCATCTTCATGTAGGCCGCCTGCGCCTTGCCGATGGTAGCGTAAGCCGAGACGGGACCGCTGAACGGCACCGCCTGGCCGACCTTGATTTCGGTGTCGGTGGCGCCGATGTCGTATTTTTTCTGGGCAGAGGCCGGCAAGACCGACAATGCGATCGCCAGCGCCGAGGCCACGGCCAAACGGAGCGTCCTGCCCTTCATTGGATTGCTCATCATGATGCTCCCTCATGCATGATTGTGCCGACGATCCTTTCCAGCCGGTTTACGGGCCGCCGTTGTCAGCCTGAATAAAGGCCAAAGGCCTGCAAAGGCGGCGTCTGCGTGGGAACTCAGGCGGCGGGTTGTTCCGCCGCATCGCCATTGGCGAGCAAATGGATCAGCGCGCGCTTGATCGCGGCCTGCCGCGTCGGAGCGGTGATCTGGGCGCCGAGCAGGTCGGTAACGTAGAACACGTCGCGCGCACGCTCGCCGAATGTCGCCACGTGGGCGGACGCGATGTTGAGGTTGAGCTTCGAGATTGCCGTGGTGAGCTGGAACAGCAGGCCGGGACGATCCAGCCCCGAAACCTCGATCACGGTATGGCGGTCCGACCACTGATTGTTGACGATGACCTCGGGTTCGACCACGAACGGCCGCAGCCTGGTCTTTCCGGCCGCGCGGCGCGCCACCGCCTCGGGCAGTCGCAGCCGGCCCTCGAGCACCTGCTCGATCGTCTCGCCGATGCGGGTGGCGCGGCGGCCCTCGTCCTCGTCGCGGTCGTATTCGCGGGAGATCGCGATGGTATCGAGCGCCTGTCCGTCGGTGGTTGTATAGATCTGCGCATCGACGATGTTGGCGCCGGCCGAAGCGCACGCTCCGGCGATGATCGACAGCAGCCAGGGATGGTCGGCGGCGAGGATCGTCAGCTCGGTGACGCTACGCGCCTCATCGAAGCCGACATTGATGTTGAGCTTCTGGCCGCTCCGCTCGCTGGCGCGCAGGAAACGCGCGTGCCTGATTTTATGCGCGAGGTCGACCTTGAGCCAGTAGGCCGGATAATGCCGCGCAATATAGGCGTTGAGCTCCTGTTCCGACCATTCGGTGAAGGCGGCGCGGAACTCGGCCTGGGCCGCAGCAATCCGCTGGACGCGATTGACCTCGGAGAAGCCGCCGGTCAGCACCGGTTCGGTCTCATAATAAAGTGTGCGCAGCAGTTGCGCCTTCCAGCCGTTCCAGACGCCGGGGCCGACGCCGCGGATGTCAGCGGTGGTCAGGATCGTCAAGAGCTTCATCTGCTCGACCGATTGCACCACGGCCGCGAAATTCTCGATGGTCTTGCGGTCGGAGAGATCGCGCGACTGGGCCACTTTAGACATCGTCAGATGCTGCTCGATCAGCCATGCGACCAGTTCGGTGTCGGCTGTGTTAAAGCCGAGGCGCGGGCACAAGCGGCGCGCCACCTTGGCGCCTGCGATCGAATGATCCTCGGGGCGGCCTTTTGCGACGTCGTGAAGCAAAGTCGTGATGTAGATGACGGGCCGGTGTTCGGGGCGGATCTTGCGCATCAGGTCGCTGGCCACGACGAATTCGTCGTTGCCGCCGCGCTCGATGTCCTGAAGGATGCCGATGCAGCGGATCAGATGTTCGTCCACCGTGTAATGATGGTACATGTTGAACTGCATCATCGAGACGATCTTGCCGAAGGCGGGGATGAAATGACCGAGCACGCCGGTCTCGTTCATCCGGCGCAGCACGGTCTCCGCGTCGTTCGACGTTAAAATTTCCATGAATAGCCGGTTGGCTTCCGGGTTTTCGCGAAGCGGCGCGTTGATTAGCCGCAGCGAACGCGTCACGGTCCGCAAGGCGTCCGGATGAAAGGCCAGGTTGTTCTTCTGCGCGAGGCGGAACATGCGGATCAGATTGACGGGGTCGTGCTTGAAGATATCGGGTGCCGCAAGATTGATGCGGTTGTTGTCGATCATGAAGTCTTCGCCGCCGGGGACCCGCCGCTGCTCCGCGCCGGGCCGCAGCTTCGACATCATGCGGCTGAGAACCGGCGCCGGCTTGGCCTGCTGGTCCTCGAGCTTCGCACAGAGGATCGCGGTGAGGCCCCCGACATCCTTGGCGATCAGGAAGTAGTGCTTCATGAAGCGCTCGACATCCTGCATGCCGGGATGGGATGTATATCCCAGCCGCACCGCGATCTCGCGCTGCAAGTCGAACGACAGCCGTTCCTCGGCCCGCCCCGTCGCGAAATGCAGGTTGCAGCGGACCGACCACAGGAAATCGGCGCAGCGGCGGAAGGTCCGGTACTCCCGGACATCGAACACCCCACACGCCAGCAATTCGTCGGTCTCACGCACCCGGTAGACATATTTCGCGATCCAGAACAGCGTGTGCAGATCGCGCAAGCCTCCCTTGCCGTCCTTGACGTTGGGCTCGACCAGATAGCGTGACTGGCCGGCGCGGCGATGACGCTCCTCGCGCTCGGCAAGCTTGGCGGTGACGAATTCTGTCGCCGTGCCCTGCACCACTTCCTTGTCGAAGCGGGTGACCAGCTCGTCGTAAAGCGCCTGATCGCCGGCGAGGAAACGCGTTTCCAGAATCCCGGTTCGGACGGTCATATCGCCGCGCGCCTGCCGGATCAATTCGTCGACCGAGCGCGTCGCGTGGCCGACCGCCAGGCCCATGTCCCACAGGCAATACAGAATCGCCTCGGCGACCTGTTCGCCCCATGCGGTCTGCTTGTAGGGCAGAATGAACAGCAGATCGATATCGGACTCCGGCGCCATCAGACCGCGGCCGTAACCGCCGGTCGCCACAACGGCCATGCGCTCAGCGCCGGATGGGATGCGGGAATGATAGAGATGACGGGTCGCGGCCGAAAATGACAGCCGGATGATTTCGTCCTGGACGAAACACAGCCGCTCGGCGCAGCGCCGTCCGTGCCGGTCGCGCAGCAGCGTCGCCTGCGCTGCGTCCCGCGCCTTGGCGAGCTCGGCCTTCAACAACTGCGCCACGGCAGAGCGGAAGACGTCCTCGTGACCGGCATGCTTGTCGGCCAGCGCGCCGATTTCGCCGGTGATCCTGGCGGAATCGAAATCGTCGCCGGCTTCGACCGCGTCTGGTGTCGTTGCGGAATCCATTGCCTATCCGGATAACGGACGCCACCTGCGCTGTCACCGGAGATTGTGGGCAGCGCGTGATGGATCCATGCTTCGCGTTACCGGCTTTGAGCAACGTTGTGCTCCGGCCGGAGCTTCCAGAAAACCTATTTTCTCGTTGACTGAAGCTTACAACTAATTGACATAAGAAGGCTTTTTTTGTGTCCGGCCGAACGGCTCGCATTATTCCAACCTTCCAGGAGAAATCACAATGTTCAAGCCCGCACGCCGTGCCGTGCTCGCCGCCATCGCCGCAGCCGCGCTCTTCCCGGCGATGGCGTTCGCTGCGGACGCACCGAAAGAACTTCATCTCGACTGGGCAACCTACAATCCCGTGTCGATGCTGATGAAGGACAAGGGCCTGGTCGAAAAGGAATTCGCCAAGGACGGGATTACCGTGCGCTGGGTCCAGACGCTCGGTTCCAACAAGGCGCTGGAGTTCCTCAACGCCGGCTCGATCGATTTCGGCTCCTCCGCCGGCGCCGCGGCGCTGGTGGCGAAGATCAACGGTAATCCGATCAAATCGGTCTATGTCTATTCGAAGCCGGAATGGACGGCGCTCGTCACCAGCAAGGATTCTCCCATCAAGACGGTGACCGACCTTAAGGGCAAGCGCGTTGCGGTCACGCGCGGCACCGATCCGCACATCTTCCTCGTGCGCGCACTTCAGAAGTTCGGCATGACCGAAAAGGACATCGTGCCGGTGTTGCTGCAGCATCCGGACGGCAAGACCGCGCTGATCCGCGGTGACGTCGAGGCCTGGGCCGGCCTCGATCCCATGATGGCGCAGGCGGAATTGCAGGACGGTGCGCGGCTGTTCTATCGCAATGCCGATGCCAACTCCTACGGTATCCTCAATGTGCGGGAAGAGTTCCTGAAAAAGTATCCCGAGATCGCGCAGCGCGTGCTGGCGGTGTACGAGACCGCACGAAAATATGCGGTCGCCCATCCCGATGAGCTGGAAGCGAGCTTCATTGCCGCCACCAAGCTGCCAAAGGACGTAGTCGAGAAGCAGTTGCGCGAGCGCACCGACATCTCGAACGGCAAGATCGGCAAGGCTCAGCACGACACCATTCTCGCGGCGGGCCTAGCCCTGCAGCAGGCCGGCGTACTCGATGCCAAGGTCGACGTGAAGGCCGCGCTCGACAACCTAATCGACGATCAAATCCCGCTGCCGACCAACTGATCGGTCGGCTCGTCCGGAACAGGCAGGGGCTGGTCCGCCGGACCCTGCCTTTTTTCCGTCTTGCAATCGGCGGCCGGACAGGGTTTGGCAATGACGATGACGCTGGACACCCCTGTCGAAAGCACGCAACCGTTCGCGCCGCAATCTGCGACGCGATGGCGACGCTGGACGCGCCCGGCGCTCGGCCTGCTGTTGCCAGTCACGGCTGCGCTGGTGTGGGAGTGGATGGTCGCGGCCGGATGGTCCAATGGGCGGCTGGTGCCGCCGCCGTCGACGGTCATTTCAACGATCGCCGAACTCGCCCGCAGCGGCGAGCTGTTCCGCCACATCGCGACCACGCTCGAACGCGTCGGCGCCGGCTTCGCGCTCGGCGTTGCGGCCGGCACCGTGCTCGGCGCGATCTCGGGCTACTGGGGACTGGCGCGGCGCCTGCTCGATCCGACCATCCAGGCGCTGCGCGCCATTCCCTCGATCGCCTGGGTGCCGCTGTTCATCCTGTGGCTCGGCATCTTTGAATTGTCCAAGGTCGCACTGATCGCAGTTGGCGTGTTTTTCCCGATCTATCTCGGCGTGATGGGCGCGATCCGCTCGGTCGATCGCAAGATCGTCGAGGTCGGCCGCACGTTTCGCCTGAGCGGGCCAGCGATGATCCGGCGCATTTTGTTGCCTGCGGTTCTGCCGGCATATGTGGTGTCGCTGCGGGTCGGGCTCGGTCTCGGCTGGATGTTCGTCGTGGCGGCGGAATTCATGGGCGCGTCCGAAGGGCTCGGCTACCTTCTGATCGACGGGCAACAACTCGGCAAGCCGGCGCAGATTCTGGCCGCCATCGTAATCTTCGCGATCCTCGGCAAGACCACCGATTGGCTGATCGAAATTGCCGCGATGCCGTTCCTGCGCTGGCAGGACGCGTTCGCTCCAAGCCGCGGAGCGATCTGATGCTGGTGCTCGACCGCGTCGGCAAGACCTACCCCAACGGCGTCAACGCGCTGGAGCGGTTTTCGATCGAGATCAGCCTCGGCGAGATCGTTGCCGTGATCGGAGGCTCCGGCTGCGGAAAATCGACGCTGCTGCGCGCCATCGCGGGCCTCGACCGCGCCAGTTACGGCACCATCACACTCGACGGCGAAGCCATCACCGGGCCGCATCCGAAGGTCGGCATCATCTTCCAGGAGCCGCGACTGCTGCCGTGGTTGAGCGTCGCGGATAATATCGGCTTCGGTCTGTCGGATGTGCCGGCATCTGAGCGTCGCGAACGCGTCGCCGCTGCGCTCGCCAAGGTCGGTCTCTCGGAAAAGGCGAAAGCATGGCCGCGCGAACTGTCGGGCGGACAAGCGCAGCGCGTCGCGATCGCGCGCGCGCTGGTGGTACGGCCCGAAGTGCTTCTGCTCGACGAGCCGTTCTCCGCGCTCGACGCCTTCACGCGGCGCGATCTGCAGGACCACCTGCTCGATCTGTGGTCGGAGACGCGCCCGACATTGGTCCTCGTGACCCACGACGTCGACGAGGCCGTGGTGCTGGCGGACCGGGTGCTGGTGATGCGGCCGCGGCCGGGGCGGCTGTTCGATCGGACCGACATCAACCTGTCGCGGCCTCGCGACCGCAATTCGCCGCTGTTCGAGACCACCAAGCGGCGCATCCTGACGGCGCTCGATCGCTCACTCGACCAGGCTGCCCCCGATCCGGCCGCGGCAGCCGAGACCGGCGATGCCTTGTGGTGGTGAAACTGCTGCGCCGCGATTACATTCGCTGACGATTTCAGGAAAAAGGAGATGTTGATGGATGCCGCCGAGCTTCGCGCCACGCAGGCCCCGATCAAGGAGCGCTACAAGACCGACGCCAAGTCCGCGCTGATCACCCTGAAGGCCAAGGGTTCGATCGAGAACGATGGTATCGCCTGCAAGGTCGAGACCGGGCGCGCGCTTGCGGTCGCAGGGCTTCATCCGGCCACCGGCGGGTCCGGTCTCGAATTGTGCTCAGGGGACATGCTGCTTGAGGCGCTGGTCGCCTGCGCCGGCGTCACGCTGAAGTCGGTTGCGACCGCGATCGACGTGCCGCTGAAATCCGGCCACGTCACCGCTGAGGGCGATCTTGATTTTCGCGGTACGCTCGGCGTCGACAAGGAAACGCCGGTCGGCTTCGAATCAATCCGCCTGCGCTTCGATGTCGACACCGAGGCGCCGCAGGACAAGCTCGATCTCCTGCTCAAACTGACCGAGCGCTATTGCGTCGTCTACCAGACCATCAGGCACGGGCCGAAAGTGTCGGTCGAGATGAAAAGGGTGTGAGCAGATCCGATCATTATCGGCGTTCGGAGGGACGACGGCAAAGCTGTGCCAAATCCGGCTTTTGGGGGTTTCGATCCCCGGTCGCCGACCCCAGATAGAGCGCCATGACATCACGGACGTCCGACCCCACAGTTTCGCTTGAAAACCACGTGCGTGCGCCGTCGGCTGTTCCAGTCGATGACGCCGTGATTCCGTTCGAAGTGAGCGCGCTCGATCTGCGGGGGCGGCTGACCCAACTCGGGCCGGCGCTCGACGAACTGCTGATCCGTCACGACTATCCCGCACCGGTCGGCAAGCTGCTCGGCGAAGCGGTCGTATTGACGACGCTGCTCGGCTCATCGCTCAAGTTCGACGGCCGCTTCATCCTTCAGACCCAGACCGACGGACCGGTGTCGTTCCTGATTGTCGACTTTCAGGCGCCGGACCGGCTCCGAGCCTATGCCCGTTTCGACAAGGCGCGGCTCGGCAATGCACCGGATTCCGGTGCGCTGCTCGGCCACGGCCATCTCGCCATGACCATCGATCAAGGTCCGGATATGAGTCGCTATCAGGGACTGGTGGCGCTGGAAGGCGGAAGCCTGGAAGATGCGGCGCATGAATATTTCCTGCGCTCGGAACAGATTCCGACGCGGGTGCGACTCGCAGTCGGCGAGGAGTGGCGCAGCGGCGCCGACGGGCCGAAACATCGCTGGCGCGGCGGAGGCATGCTGCTGCAATTCCTGCCCAAGGCACCGGAGCGCGCACGTCAGGCCGACCTCGATCCCGGCGATGCGCCGGAAGGCAGTCCCGTGCATACCGTGGCTGAGGACGATGCGTGGGTCGAGGGCCAATCGCTGATCGGCACCGTCGAGGACATCGAACTGATTGATCCAGATCTGTCCGGCGAACGTCTGCTATATCGGCTGTTTCACGAGCGTGGCGTACGGGTATTTCCACCGCAGGCGCTGCGTGCGCAGTGTTCGTGCTCGCGCCACGCAGTGGCTGCGATGCTGAAGAGCTTCGCACCGCAGGATCGCTCGGAGATGGTGAAGGACGGCAAGGTCGCCGTGACCTGCGAATTCTGCAGTTCGGTGTACGAGTTCACGCCGCAGGAAGCCGGCGTGGAGTAGACGCGGCTCGACCCGGGGTCGGATGGAGGACGCGACGTGCCGACGCTTCAGTTCAGCACACGCTTGCTGTCGGGGCTGTCGAGCGAGAAGGTTGGGACATCGATTTCGAACGGCTCGCCGCTTCGGACCGAGATCATATGGTAGCGGCCGGTCATGATCCCGGAGGCGGTCGGCAGCGGAACCCCACTGGTGTATTCGAAGCGTTCGCCGGGCGCGAGCACCGGCTGTTCGCCGACCACGCCTTCGCCGCGGACCTCCTGCTTCCGCCCGGAGGCATCGGTGATGACCCAGTGCCGGGTGCGCAACTGAACGGTGTCCTGCCCGGCGTTGATGATGACCACCGTGTAGGACCAGAAAAAATGGCCTTTCTCGGCGGACGACCGTTCCGGCATGAAGTTCGGCTTGACGGTGACTTCGATCTGGCGGGTGACGGCGCGGTACATGGAGACTCTCTTGGGTATCGGGGGATCATAGCAAAAACATCTGCGGGAACCAGCCCCACCTGCTTGTGATAGCGCGTCAGCACGGTAGCGGACTATAACTCCGACCGTAATATTGCCTTTTGTCACCATTAGGGTGAATCCGGTCTCCCCTAAATCAGTCTCGATCGCCGGAGGCGATTGTAGACACTTCGAAGCGGTGCGCATGACATCCGTTGCCGGTCAGGTTGTCGGCGCTCGCACCGGGGCATCGGGCCACGGCGCCATGCACAATGCGACGGACGTTTCGATTCCGACCGCCCCCGTCGAACGCGAGTTGCGGCTCGATCTGTTCCGCGGGCTGGCGCTGTGGCTGATTTTCATCGACCATCTGCCGCCGAACCTTCTGACCTGGCTCACCATCCGCAACTACGGCTTCAGCGACGCCACCGAGATTTTCATCTTTATCTCGGGCTATACCGCCGCCTTCGTCTATGGCCGCGCCATGCTGGAGTATGGATTCGTCGTCGCCGCCGCGCGCATTCTCAAGCGGGTCTGGCAGATCTACGTGGCGCATATCTTTCTTTTCACGATCTTTCTCGCGGAAATTTCCTATCTCGCGAGCAGCTTCGAGAATCCGCTGTACACCGAGGAAATGGGCATCCTCGATTTTCTCAAGCAGCCCGACATCACGATCGTGCAGGCGCTGCTGCTGAAATTCCGGCCCGTCAACATGGACGTGCTGCCACTCTATATCGCGCTGATGCTTTTCCTGCCGCCGATCCTTTGGCTGATGCAGCGCAAGGCCGATCTGGCGCTCGCGGTATCGGTAGGTCTTTATGCGATCACCTGGCAGTTCGATCTTGCGCTGCCGGCGTATCCCAATGGGGTCTGGTTCTTCAATCCGTTCGCCTGGCAATTGCTGTTCGTGTTCGGCGCCTGGTGCGCCCTCGGTGGTGCGAAACGCTTGTCGCGCATCCTGTCGTCGCCGGTCACGCTGTGGATTTGCGCCGCCTATCTGCTGTTCGCCTTTTACACGACGCTGACCTGGCATGTGCCGCAGCTCAACTATTTCATGCCGCGCATCGTCGAGCGGTGGATGTATCCCATCGACAAGACCAATCTCGACGTGCTGCGCTTTGTCCATTTCCTGGCGCTGGCTGCGCTGACCGTGCGCTTCCTGCCCCGGGATTGGCCGGGGCTGAGATCGCCGTGGCTGCGGCCGCTGATCCTGTGCGGCCAGCATTCGCTGGAAATTTTCTGCATCGGCGTCTTTCTGGCCTTTGCCGGGCATTTCATCCTAGCCGAAGTGTCAGGTGGCGCCGGACTTCATTTCGTTGTCAGTGTTTGCGGGATCGTCATCATGTCCGCCGCGGCATGGGTATTTTCGTGGTACAAAAGGGTTGCCGGCAAGAGCGGAAGGCGTACCAAATCCGCCGACGGCGACGCGGATCTTGCGGGAGGAGGAGCATGAGCGCCGGCTGGAAGTCGGTCTTGTTCTTGCTGGCCGGTTTGTCGGCCGGTGCCTTCGCGCGCGCCGATGACCCGCCCAAGAGCTGCGACGTTCCGGCCTATCTGCTAACCAGCGACAGCCCGCTGGCCCGCGTGGCCTCGGCAATCAAGACGGGCGGGCCGCTCGATATCCTGGTTGTGGGCAGCCGCTCCTCAACGATCTCCGGGGCGGAAGGTGACGCCTATCCTGCGCGGTTGCAGGTGGCGCTTCGCGAGAAATTGCCGGGCACCGTTGTGAACGTATCCGTGGAACTGGCGCCCCGGAAAACCGCCGAGGATATCGCGCCCGACCTTGGCAAGCTCGCGGGGGCGAAAAAGCCGACCCTGGTGGTGTGGCAGACCGGCACCGTCGATGCTATCCGGTCCGTCGATATCGACAACTTCCGTGGGGCCGTCGACCAAGGCGTTACTGCATTGCAAAATGCCGGGGCTGACGTCGTCCTGATGAACATGCAATACAGCCCGCGTACGGAAACCATGGTCTCACCGGCCTCCTATATCGACAATATGCGGCTCGCGGCGCAGCAGCACGACGTTCCGCTGTTCGACAGGTTTGCGATCATGAACCAATGGAATGAGAGCGGCGAATTCGATTTGTTCAGCGCAGTGCATGGATCAGACCTTGCCAAACGCGTCCACAATTGCCTCGCCCGCGCCTTGTCGACATTCGTGATCGATACCGCTCATATCAATCCCTCCGAACTCAGGACCCGGCGTTAATGACGATCCGCTGCCGTTTCTCCAGAGGGATTGTCTCGGCCGCGCTGGCGATCACGTTGGCGGGCGCATTGACCTCGACCGTGGCTGCGCAAACTGTGCCGGGGAGCAGCGCCTTGGCGCTGCCGATGGGCGGCACGGGTCTGTCTGCACCATCTTCATCGAGTGGTGGGTCTGCGGACTCCGGCGCGCCGACGCAGGATCTCTCCGGAAAGGCGATCGACAAGGTGAAGGCGATGGCGACCCGCGCCCGCGACATCTTCAACCGCGTCCCCTGTCTGGCGCCGAAGGGCGTCTCGCGATCGATGGGCTCGCTGCCGCATGTGGCAGCCAAGCTTGCCGCCAACAAACCGGTCGTCATCGTCGCCTTTGGTTCGTCTTCGACGCAAGGTTACGGCGCGACGTCACCCGAATTCAATTATCCGAACCGGCTGGCGGCCCAGTTGCACCGCAAATACCCAGCGGCCGCCATCACCGTGCTCAACCGCGGCAAGGGCGGCGAGGACGCGCCCGAGATGATGAAACGGCTGCAATCGGAAGTGATCGATGCGAAGCCGGACATGGTGATCTGGCAGGTCGGCACCAACGCGGTGCTGCGCAATCTCGATCCCTCGATCACTGCGAAACTCGTCGAGGCCGGTGCCGAGGCCATTCAGGCCTCGGGCGCCGATCTGGTTCTGGTCGATCCGCAATACTCGCCCGCCGTCAACGCCAGGGGCGAGAATGCCGGCAGGATGGTCAGTCTCCTGAGCAAGGTTGCGCACTTCAGACACGCCGGGATTTTTCCGCGCTTCGAAGTCATGCGCGACTGGCACGACCGGCAGTCGCTGCCGTTCGACGCCTTTGTGAGCAAAGACGGTCTGCACATGAACGACTGGGGTTATGCCTGTTTCGCCCAGTTGCTTGGTGATGACATCATCAGTTCGGTGGATCAGGTCCAGGCAGGCGTCAGCACACCGCCGGCCGTGAGGGCCTATCGGCCGTTGTGAGACTTCTTCCCTTACGAGTGAGAAGAAAAACTCACACCTTCTCCAACGCGACAAAAAGATCCTCGATCAGGTCGTCCTTATGTTCGAGGCCGGTCGAATAGCGGATGAAGCCTTCGCCGATGCCGAGCCCAGCACGGACCTCCGGTGCGAGCCGCTGATGGGTGGTCGTCGCCGGGTGGGTCACGAGGCTCTTGGCGTCGCCGAGGTTGTTCGAGATGCGCGCGAGCTTCAGCGCATTGAGGCAGCGGAAGGCACCCGCCTTGCCACCCTTGACCTCGAAGCCGATCAGCGTCGATCCGGCGCGCATCTGCTTTTTCACAAGCGCCGCCTGCGGATGGTCCGGCCGTCCGGGATAGATGAGACGGGACACTTTTGGGTGCGACGCCAGCGCATCGGCGATCGCCGCCGAACTCTCGGTCTGCTGGCGCACGCGGACGGCAAGCGTTTCAAGCCCTTTCAGGAGAACCCAGGCATTGAACGGCGAGATCGAGGGCCCGGTCTGACGTATGAAGGTCTGCAAATGCTCCTGAACGAAGGCGTTCGACGACAGGATGACGCCGCCGAGTGTCCGACCCTGGCCGTCGATATGCTTGGTGGCCGAGTACACCACGATGTCGGCGCCCAGCGCCAGCGGGCTTTGCCAGATCGGCGTCGCGAACACATTGTCGACGATCAGCCGCGCACCGGCCTGATGCGCAATCTCGGCGATGCCGCCGATGTCGAGCACGTCGAGCGTCGGGTTGGTCGGGCTTTCCAGGAAGCAGCTCTTGGTGTTGGGCCGCATCGCCTTCCGCCACTGGTCGAGATCGAGGCCATCGACCAGCGTGGACTCGATGCCGTAGCGCGGCAGCAGGTCCTCCACCACATAGCGACAGGAGCCGAACAGGGCCTTGGCGGCGACGACGTGATCGCCGGCCTTCAGCGGTGCGAGCATCGCCGTCGTCACCGCCGCCATACCTGTCGCCGTGGCGCGGGCGGCCTCCGCGCCTTCCAGCTCAGCCATGCGCTGCTCGAACATCGCGACGGTCGGGTTGGAGTAGCGCGAGTAGATGAAACCGGGATCCTCGCCCTTGAATCGCGCCTCGCACTGTTCGGCAGTGTCGTAGACATAGCCTTGGGTCAGGAACAGTGCTTCCGAGGTCTCGGCGAACTGCGAGCGCAACGTACCGGAATGAACCAGCCGGGTTTCAGTGCGATATTGGGCGGTGGGTGAAGATTGCGACATGTGACCTCCTGCGCGACCGCCCTGGAAAACGGCCACAAAAAAACCGGCCTGGAAAAACTCCACTAGCCGGGATCACATTGTCCCCGGCCTGTTTAGCGACTTATTTAACGTGGCTGCAAGCCGGCCGGCTCAAATCACCACGGGATAAGTCATGCTCTTAATCCGGCATGCCCTTTCCGTCAAGCGAGCCATCGGATAACCGGTAAAAGCGCCTGTTTTCGGATGCTAATGTCGCAAGGACGACATCGTGTCATTCACGCTTCCTCCCGACGCCAACGGCATTCTGCCCGACCGCATGATCGCGGCGATGGCGGACGCGGGCCTGATCCTGCCTGAATACCCGTTCGTCGAAAGCCAGATTCAGCCGGCGAGTTTCGATCTCCGGCTTGGCGCCATCGCCTACCGGGTGCGCGCCAGTTTTCTGCCCGGACCCAATGCAACCGTCGCCGAACGCATCGACGAATTGAAGCTGCACGAAATCGATCTCTCCGATGGCGCGGTGCTAGAGACCAACTGCGTCTACATCGTGCCGCTGCTGGAGGGACTGGCGTTGCCGCCGGAGATCGTCGCCGCCGCCAATCCGAAAAGTTCGACCGGGCGGCTGGACGTGTTTACGCGTGTGATCGCCGACAGCACGCGGCGCTTCGACATGATCGGTGCCGGCTATCACGGACCGCTCTATGCGGAGATCAGTCCCAAAACATTTCCGGTGCTGCTGCGCGAGGGATCGCGGCTGTCGCAGGTCCGTTTTCGCACCGGCCACGCCATTCTCGATGCCCACGAGCTCGACGCCTTGCATGCGCGGGAGCGGCTTGTCGATGTCGACGACGCCGATCTCGCCAACGGCGTGGCGCTCAGCGTCGACCTCTCAGGCGAGAATGCCAACGGCTTCGTCGGCTATCGCGCCAAGCGCCATACCGGAGTGGTCGATATCGACCGCCGCAGCGGCTATGCGGTCGGTGAGTTCTGGGAGCCGATCGCAGCGCGGCCGGACGGCAGCCTGATCCTCGATCCCGGCGAGTTCTACATCCTCGCATCAAAAGAAGCGGTGCAGGTACCGCCCGATTATGCCGCGGAAATGGTGCCGTTCGATCCGCTGGTCGGCGAATTCCGTGTCCACTATGCGGGCTTCTTCGATCCCGGCTTCGGCTATGCCGGGGCTGGCGGACAGGGTTCGCGCGCGGTGCTCGAAGTGCGCTCGCGCGAGGTGCCATTCATTCTCGAACACGGCCAGATCGTCGGCCGTCTCGTCTATGAGAAAATGCTGGCGCGACCCGACGCGATGTACGGCCAGCGCATCGGCTCCAACTATCAGGCCCAGGGCCTCAAGCTGTCGAAGCATTTCCGGGTGTAGAGTTCGCGGCGCTGGTTGGTATCAACGTGTTGGAAAAACTCTCCTTGTCATTGCGGACGCCGGCGCCGGCGGCGATCACAGATGTGCAATTGCACATCCGGGGAATCTCGACAGTCGAAGGATGAGATTCCGGGTTCGCGGCGGTTCTCACATTCAACCGGCTTGGCGGAAAGGCCGGTCTCGGCTACATCAGGGGACGAGAACCGGATAGGCGGGCGTAGTTCAATGGTAGAACGGCAGCTTCCCAAGCTGCATACGAGGGTTCGATTCCCTTCGCCCGCTCCATCATCGCCGCTTGAGGCGGACTAGGAGGGGCTCTTGACCGGGATGGCCGCGCCGCGTGACGGCAGCCGTGACGGACTCCTGAAGATGGGTGCCGCGGGCGTCGGGACCGGCATTGTGACGCCATTGATCCAGCCGCTGATCGACCAGATGAATGGTGCGCCCGGCGACTTGCGGATTGCGCTTCTGGCGCTGCCGTTCGCGATCCTCGTCCTCGTTCTGATCCAGATCGACTCGGACAATCCGTGGTGGGCGGCGGTGGCTGGGGCCGTGGTGACGATGATCGCCTTCGTCTGTGCGGTCAACGCGGTGATCTGGATCGACGGACAGATCTCCGATTCCGAAAGGGCCGTGAGAAACGTTCTGGCCGGTCTGGCCGGGGGTTTTGTCGGCTCCGGTATCATGGCGCTCGGCATCAGCCTGCTGCCGGCTGGTCCGCGCGATCCGCTGGCGTGGCTGCCGATGCTGGTGATCGGCACCAGTGCCGGCGCACTGCTGGAACTGGACAACGCGCTGAACCTCGATCTGCTATCGACGCTTTATCCGATCTGGCAGGCCGGCGTCGCCATTTGTCTGGCGATGGCGTTACGGGGCGCACAATCCACCTGATCGCATGCGCCCCGCGCCACAACTCTAGGGCGAGATTGTCAGCTTAGCCTTCATGTTGGGATGGAAGCGGCAATAATAGTCGACCACCCCCGCCTTCTTCAGCACCAGCGTCCCAGTCTTCTGCGCCGGCAGCTCGACGTCCCAGTCGCCGTTCCGCGACGTCGCAGTATGCACGAAGATGTCCTTGTTGACCCATTCGATGGTGTCGCCCACTTTGGCGTCCGCCACCGCTGGCGTGATCTCAAGGTCCTGCATCGAGATTTAAATCGTCGCCGCACGGGCCGGGACGGATATTCCCAAGACTACTGCCATTCCCGAGGCTGCGGTCCCCAGAGCTGCAACGATCAGGAAATATCCGCCCGGCTTCATGGGACGCTCCTTACTTCAGCTCGGCCGCGACGTGCTCAGCATGCTGCTCGTGGCCCTGGAAAATCTTCAGCCCCGTCTGCAGCAGGCTCTTCAGCTCGGCATTGCTGGCCGACGGAATGAGCAGGGTTTCGAGCGCGCTGTCGACCGCCTTGTGATAGGCGACCTCGTTGTCGACGTAGGCCTTGTCGAACGCGGCGCCCTTCAGTGCCGACAGCTCCTTGAGTTTGGCGGCGGCGTTCTTGGACAGCGTGCGGCTGGTGTCGTTGTCTTCGGGGGTGACCTTGAGCTTCTTGACCAGTGCGAGCGCCTTCTCGTTCACCGCCTCGTGATCCCGCACCATATCTGCGGCGAAGGCCTTCACGTCCTTGTTCTCGGATTTCTCAAGCGCCTGCTTCGCCGCGGTGACATCGATGACGCCGGCGGTGTAGGCGATATGCGCGATCTGGGGATCGGTGGGTTTCGCGCCCTGCGCAAAGGCGCTGCTGCTCAGCAACGCTGCGGCGGCGATCGCCGCGCTCAGTCGAACGAACATTTTGATACTCCTGTGACGCAACGGCCGGAATGGCCGGACGTTTGTTGATGACACACAGGATTGGATGCGGCCCGGCTGAACAGGTTCCCGAATTATTTGGTCAGACCAAGCCGGCCGAGAACCGCGTCGGTCAGGCGTGCGCAGCGTTTGCCGGCGAAGGGAAAGGCCTCCATCACGACCGGGCCGATCTTCTTTTCCACGTTCGCGCGCAACATCGTGCGGGCACGATGAAGCCTCGTCTTCACGGTTTCCGGCTTGAGGTCGAGGATCTCAGCGGTTTCCTCCACGTTCATGCCCTCAATCACGCGGGTGATGAAGACGATGCGGAACGCCTCGGGGAGTTCGTCAACCGCCTGTTCGACGACACGCTGTATTTCGCGCTGGGCCATGGTTTTTTCCGGATCATCGGAGGTGGCGGACACTGGAAACTGGATGATCTGGGCGGCGTTCGGCGTTCCGGACTCCAGCGTGGTCCAGTCGACGGTCGGACGCTGCCGCCGCAGCCGGCCGAGCGCCTCGTTCATGGCGATGCGCGCCAGCCAGGTTGCGAGACGGGAGTCGCCACGAAAGCTCTCCAGATGCGTGAAGGCACGAACGTAGGTTTCCTGCACGACGTCCTCGGCCTCGCTATCGTTGCGCAGGATACCGCGGGCGATCCGGTAGAGCTTGCGATTGTTCGCCTGCATGATGGCGCGGATCGCGCTTTCGTCACGCGCGCACGCACGGCGAACCAGTTCCGCATCGTCGTTGCCGGAGCTGGCGACCAGCCGGGACAGAACCTGTTGCATGTGCCTCACTCCCGATCTCAGGGTACTCCACCATCGGGCCATTGGATGCAACAAAAGCCGATCAGGTTCCCATCGATCGAATTCTAAATTCCGTTTTCCAGCGGGATGATCCCCTCTCGAAGTGCAGCGCGTGTGCAACACTGCATTTGAATCTAATTTTCGGGATTACACCCATCTGGACAAAAAGCCTATCTCGCCCGAGGTTACAGATCTTGGCATCGCGCACGGTCAACAGATTCGGATCGGCCGGTTTTGGACTGGGGCAGGATATGAGGGTCGTGACGGGATTGCTCGCAGCGGTTCTTCTGCTGGGACATGTGACTGCGAGTCATGCAGTGGTCCGGATCGCCGAAGATCGAGGCGGCCGGATCGGAACTTACGTCGATAAATATCAGGACCTTCGCAGTTCAGGTCAGTCCGTCATCATCGATGGTCTGTGCGCATCGGCCTGCACGATCGTTCTCGGCGCAGTCCCCCATGACAAGATTTGCGTGACATCCCATGCAGCGCTCGGATTTCATGCGGCCTGGGATATGGGGTCCGATGGCCGGGCCGTGACCAATCCTGAAGCGACCCACATGCTGTATCTGATGTATCCCTCCGCGGTCCGGCACTGGATCAAACGGCGCGGCGGTTTGACGCGGCACATGATTTTCCTGCGCGGCCGCCAGCTCGCGGATATGTACCGTCCATGCTACCTCGACGCACAGGCGTCGTCGGCGCGCTGATCCCGCCAAACCCGCCGAATTCAGCATGACGTGATCGGTGGGACAGCGGTTGCGCTTGCCCGCGGGCACGACTGGCCCTATCTGGGACCTTATCAAGGTCGGCAGCACGGCGTTGCCCCGCTGACGACCGGCTGAGGTGATTTATTCACGGAAATCGCGGGAGATCATGCAGCACCCGGTACAACCGGCGACCTCGCAACGCGGGTTAGCCTCCACGATCGTAGCCGGCAGCGCGGCCGCCGGGGCAGTGCTGCTGCTCGGCGCACTGGCGCTATGGGTGCACTACGGAACCGCCGTGTTCTTCGAGATGCTTGCCTCCGGCATCGCCGCCTGCTTCTAAGGATATCTGATGACAAATCGAGTTACCCGCCCGCTGGTTGTGTTTGGGGCCTTTCTCGGCAGCCTGGTCGTCGGCCTCACGGTGGTGCTGTGGCTACTCGGCGGCGGTCTGCTCGGCGGTCTGGTTGGCAAGTCCAAGCCGGCGTCGATCGGCGGTCCGTTCCAATTGACCGATCAGACCGGCCAGACCGTCACCGAAAAGGATCTGGTGGGCCGTCCGACAATCATCTTCTTTGGCTACACCCATTGTCCCGACGTCTGCCCGACCTCGCTGTTCGAGATGTCGGAGGTGCTGCGGGCGATGGGCAAGGATGCAGACCGCGTCAACGCCTATTTCGTTTCGGTCGATCCGGAGCGCGACACCCAGGCCGTGATGAAGGAGTATCTTTCCAGCTTCGATCCGCACCTGAAAGGCCTGACCGGCGATACGGCCGCTGTCGCCAAGATCCTGTCCGAGTATCGGGTCTATGCCAAAAAGACTCCGCTGAAGGATGGTGAGTACACGATGGATCACACGGCGCTGATCTATCTGCTGGATCGCGACGGCCATTTCGTTTCGCCGTTCAATCTCAAGCGCACGCCGGAAGCCTCGGCCGCCGATCTCAAGGGCTACCTGTAGCGCTGCCGCCGTCCCGTCGCCATGGCGCGGGATGCGGGCGTCTGTATGGCCGCATTTGACCGGATTTGCCGGGACAGGCCATGCTCGGTCTTCTCCCAACGGTAGGGTTCGGTCAGCAGTTGATACAACGCGCGCCACGCCGCCATCGAAAGACAGGCCCAATAGACCGGCGTCAGCGCCAAAATCCAGCCCTGCCGCAACTGCCCACGCCGCGCAAGGCTCATCAGACCGACCACGATCGTCGAGACGAAACCGGCATAATCGTGGTCAGATGCAGCGGCGCGAGCGGGCCCGAGCCGATCCACCCTGTCCCGCCGCCGTAACGCGCCAGCAAGTCGAGCACCAGGTTGACGGCCAGAATCGGAAAGGTCAGCGCCGTCAGAACATTGCCGCCGACGAGGATGTTGAGCGTCAGGAATCCTTCGCGCCCGCATCCCGCCAGAGCCGCCCGGGCCGGCGCATGTGCACGCTCCAGGTCTGCATCCATCCCTTCATCCAGCGCGAACGCTGGCGCAACCATCCGCCGAAGCGTGCCGGCGCCTCCTCGAAAGTTGTCGACGCGAAGGTGGTCGACCGGTAGCCGAAGCGCGCCAGCCGAAAGCCGAGGTCCGCATCCTCGGTGACGTTGTAGGCGTCCCAGCCGCCCACTTCGCGAAGAACCGCGGTGCGATCCGCCGAGCGGTAGTGGCACGCCGAATGATGCGAAGTCCTGGAAGGAAGACATCGAACTGTCCGGCATATTCGGCGGCGAACATGCGCGAAAGCCAGCTGTCCGACAGATTTTCGATGCAGAGACTGGCCTGAGCGCAGGCCACATCGGCGCTTTGGATGCGAAAGGCGTCGAATGCGGCGCGGAGTTGTCCCGGATCGGGACGGTCTTCGGCGTCGAACACAGCGGTAAAGCTGCCGCGCACGAACGGCAGCGCGCAATTCAGCGCCTTTGGTTTGGTGCGCGGTCCTTCCGTCGGGGCGAGCAGGACCTGGACATGCGGCATCGGGCCAAGCCTTGCAAGGGCGGCGCGGGTTTCGAGATCGTCAAGCTCGATCACAATGATGATGTCGAGTTTTTCGCGCGGGTAGTCCAAGGCATCGAGGGCCTGCATCAGCGATGTCACCGATGTCGCCTCGCGATACAGCGCCGCCATCACGGTATAGAGCGGCAGATGGTCGTCTGGGATGCGCGGCGGCCGTACCAGAGGACGCAGCGGCGTCAGGCGAGCCGCAAGCCAATGAATGCGAGAAACCACACCGCCAGCACGCTGCTCCAGATCTCCGGGGCAGACGTTGGCATCAGCGTCATCATGATGGTCAGGACGCCGGTCTGCACAAAGCGCCGCGCCGCCCGGAGCCCACCACGGGCCTCGCCGGCGACAGGTGCGGCGGACAGGGCCGGGAATTTTCGGCTGAGCCCATTGGCGGCGGATTGGCCAAGCACATTGCCGGTCTGCCCTAACAGAAACTGATTGAGGTCTCGCGTCGTTGTCAGATGGACCCGGTTGCAGATTGATGGATACGCGGCAGCCAGGCGGCAGAGCCGGCGCGCGGTGAACCCGCGCGGTGCGACGGCCCAAATCAACCGTCCCTGCCGGCGCAGCGGAAGCAGTCCATGTTCCGCGGCGCGAGGCAGGTGACGATCGGGCAAGGGACAATCGGCGCGGGATATCCCTGCGAATGTCTCGATCGGAAGACCCGTGTGAAAGGAAAGTGTTTGCAAATAGGCGTCTTCATCGATGACACCCGATCGGATCAGCACCTGATCCGCCCCGACACCGACGTCCCGGGCCCGTGCCGTGGCCGCGCTCAGCAGAGCGGGAGCGAGAACCTACCGCAGGCAATCCAGTTCGCTCGCCGGGCCTGGCTCTGGGTGGTACAGCCCATTGTCGTTGCTCGATTGCAGGATATGAAAAACGTCGGCGGGAAACGCCGGCGACTGCTGGACGGGTGGCGACGCCGCAGGTCCATCGCGAAGTGGAGCGGCAGTCCGTCTGCTAACCCCAACATGGTCCTGCAACGCCAAGTGACGCCCCTACGCAACAAACGGTACTCGCGTCTCGTTCCGGATGGTCTATAAGACCTCCGTCCGAAAAGCCCCGGTCAATGCAACCACAGATTGTCACTCCCATCAACGAAAGATTGATCCGCTGCCGCCGTGCAACCACGCTGGGTTGCCTGCTGGTCGTCGGTGGGATGCTGGTCTTGTGGGGAGCAATTGACGGCGCTCGCGCCCAAGCCGCACCGAAGGCCGTCACCGTCGCGCCGCAGGCGGTGCCGGGCTTCTGGGATCCGCGCCGCCGTCCGGATCGCCCCGATCTGTCCCGCCTCACCGTGATCCGCTTTCTGACCGAGACCGACTATCCGCCATTCAACTTCACTGGTCCCGACGGCAATCCGGCCGGCTTCAATGTCGACCTGGCGCGCGCTTTGTGCGAGGAGATCAAAGTCACCTGCACGATCCAGATGCGGCGTTTCGAAACCTTGCTGGACGCCGTTGCGAGCAATCGCGGCGATGCCATCATTGCCTCGCTCGCGGTGACGCCGGAGTTGCGCAAGCGGCTGGATTTCACCGATCCATACTACCGGGCGCCGGCGCGATTCGTGTCGCGGCGCGACGCCGTGATGCCCGACGTGCGTCCGGAATACCTCGAGGGCAAGAAGGTCGGCGTGATCGCGGGGTCGGCGCACGAAGCCTACCTCAAGACGTTTTTCACCGACGCCGAACTGCACCCTTATTCAAACGATGAGACGCTGCGCCAGGCGCTGCGGCGAGGCGAAGTCGACTTCATCTTTGGCGATGCCATCTCGCTGGCGTTCTGGATCAACGGCACCGATTCGGAGAACTGTTGCGCGTTCAGCGGCGGTCCCTTCGTCGAGAGCCGCTATTTCGGCGAAGGCGTCGGCATCGCCGTGAAAAAGGGCAACGACGTGCTGCGCCAGGCGCTGGATTGGGCGCTGTTCCGGATCTGGGAAAAAGGCCGGTATACCGACCTGTGGCTGCGGTATTTTTCCGTCAGCCCATTTTAGAGCATGATCCCGAAAAGTGGAGTCCGGTTTTCGGATAAGATCATGCTCAATCAAAAGATAAGTGTGGCGGAGCGGATGATGCCGCGCGCCATGGAGAGAGTTGAGATGTCAGACGTCATGTCAGCGAGCGATTTGCGTGAGCTCGCCGAGCAGTCCAATGCATGGCCTTTCGAGCAGGCGAAGCAGATCGTCGCGCGCCTGAAGAAGACGCCGAAGGACGAGGTGCTGTTCGAGACCGGCTACGGCCCCTCCGGCCTGCCGCATATCGGCACCTTCGGCGAGGTCGCGCGCACCACCATGGTGCGCCACGCCTTCCGCGTGCTGACCGAGGACAGGATCAAGACGCGGCTGCTGGCATTTTCCGACGACATGGACGGCCTGCGCAAGGTGCCGGACAATGTGCCCAACAAGGAGCTGCTGGCGCAAGACCTCGGCAAGCCTCTGACGAAAGTGCGCGATCCCTTCGGCACCCATCCGAGCTTTGGCGAGCACAACAATGCGCGGCTGCGCGCCTTCCTCGACACCTTCGGCTTCGACTACGAGTTCGCCAGCTCCACCGATTACTACACCTCGGGCCGCTTTGACGCCGCGCTGCTCAAGGTGCTGGAGAACATCGACAAGGTGATGGCGATCATGCTGCCCAGCTTGCGCGAGGAGCGCGCGGCGAGCTATTCGCCGTTCTTACCCGTTTGCCCGCGCACCGGCGTGGTGCTGCAGGTGCCGATATCAGCGCATGATGCCAAGGCCGGCACCGTGTCCTACGACGACCCCGAAACAAACGAGCGCATCACGGTCCCGGTCACCGGCGGCCACTGCAAGCTGCAGTGGAAGCCGGACTGGGCGATGCGCTGGACCGCGCTCGGCGTCGACTACGAGATGGCGGGCAAGGACCTGATCGATTTCGGTCAAACTGTCGGGCAAGATCTGTTCGGCGCTCGGGGGCACGCCGCCGGAAGGCTTCAACTACGAACTGTTTCTCGACGACAAGGGCCAGAAGATTTCCAAGTCGAAGGGCAACGGCATCACCATCGACGAATGGCTGCGCTATGCCTCGCCGGAATCGCTATCGCTGTTCATGTATCGCGAGCCGAAGTCGGCGAAGCGGCTGTATTTCGACGTGATTCCACGCAACGTCGACGACTACCAGCAGTTCCTCGATGGCTATCCGCGTCAGGACGCAAGGCAGCAGCTCGCCAATCCGGTCTGGCACATTCACGCCGGCCGTCCGCCTGCAGCCGACATGCCGGTCACGTTCCAGTTGCTGCTGACGCTGGTGTCGTCATCGAACGCGGAGAATGCCGAAACCCTGTGGGGCTTCATCGGCCGCTACCGGCCAGGCGTCACACCGCAGACCCATCCGAAGCTCGATGCGCTGGTCGGTTATGCCATCAACTATTACCGCGACTTTGTGGCGCCGACGAAGACGTTCCGCGAGCCGGCAGAGAGCGAGCGCGCCGCGCTGCAGGACCTGCGTGACACGCTGTCGCAACTTCCGGCAGACGCCTCGGCCGAAGATATTCAGAACGCGGTCTATGAGATCGGCCGCCGCGAACCTTTCCTCAATCACAAGAAGCTGGCCAAGGACGGCCGGCCGGGCGTGTCGCTCGACTGGTTCAATATGCTCTACCAGGTGCTGTTAGGTCAGGAGAAGGGCCCGCGCTTCGGCTCATTCGTCGCGGTCTATGGCCTTCAGAATGCAGTCGCGATGATCGATGGGACACTGGCAAGGGCGGGATAACTCTTTCCTCTCCCCGCAAAGCAAGGCGTGGTTTATAGGTTTTCAAGCGAAGTGGGTACCGGTTCGCGTAAAGAAAACGCGTCAAAACAAAAAGCCGGCGCCGAACCGTCGCCGCTTCCCTCATCTCCTCACGCGATTGTCAGCCGCCGGACTGCGCCGGTTGCGGTTTGCGGCCAACTGTTGTTTTCCGGGCATTTACTTTGTTTGCGGGATTTTCTTTGAATGCCAGAGCCGCGCCGCGCGTTGCGCGCGCCGGAAGAGATTGGGTAACGAACCTGATTAACAATGCGTCGGCGAAATTTGATGGATGCTGGTTGCGGTGCCGAAAGCCGCTTTGGAGCGAAGAAATGTTGACGAGAACTGCGGTGGCGTTAGCCGCCATAATCGGAGCGAGCTTGCTCGATCTCGCATCGGCCGAAGCGCGGCCTGATATCATCAGCTTCCGCGGTGACTATGCACCGGGAACGATCGTGGTGAAGACGAAGGAGCGGCGGCTGTACCTGATCATCAATCAGGATCGCGCGGTCCGTTATCCCGTCGGCGTCGGCAAGGCCGGCAAGCAATGGGCGGGCACCGCGGAGATCGAGGGCAAGTATCGCGACCCCGCATGGGCGCCGCCGGCGGATGTGAAGCACGACAACCCGCGGATTGCCGACGTGATCGCTGGCGGTTCGCCGTCCAATCCGATGGGCGTCGCGGCGATGACGCTGTCCGGCGGCGGGCAATACGCCATTCACGGCACCAACCGGCCGGAGTCGGTCGGCCATTTCGTGTCATACGGCTGCATCCGCATGTACAACGCCGACATCAACGACCTCTATCAGCGCGTTTCCATCGGAACGCCGGTGGTGGTGACGCAGCGCTGATTGCGGCATGTCATTCCGGACGGATCGCAGCGCGATCCGATCCGGAATCTCGACCAAAGAACTTCTCCAAAGTGAGATTTCGGGTTCGCACGTTTCACGCGCCCGGAATGACAGCGCTTTACATTATCGCGATGCGCTGTTGCACCAGCTTCCGCGATGCCCGCCGTGGTAGCTGCGGGCGTGACCGCTCGCCAGCATCGCCGCCGAAACATCCGGCGTTCGCGCCGTGGCGGCATCGGCGACAACCCGCCCGTTATATTTGTCGGGGCCGATATTGGTGATCGTGACGCCACCCTCGCCGAGCAGATCACGCAGCGCCGCGCTCGCGGCCTCCGCCAGCCGCAACTCCTCGGGGCATGACGCCTTTAATTCGGCCGCATCGATGCCCCGCAACCGCACCCGCGTCGTCATGTCGAGACCCGGCCACAGATGAACCCGCGCCTCGAAGGTATCCCCATCGATCGTCCTGACGATATCGACGGGATGCCTGACATCCGGACTGCCGGCGCGGCTCCAGATCGCCCGGCTATCGGCCGGCACCTGGGTCTCGGACGAGGCAGATGATGAATTGACGATGATCGCCGGCGGCCAATGCACCCAGCGCCGGATCGGCAGCATGGTGCCCGCCACTACACCGAGAACGAAGATCCAGGGCAGAACCGGCGACAGCCGGCTGCGCCAGCGGGTCCCGGACGATGCATTTATTCTGATATATGGGTACATATTCCTAGAATAGGATGAGTCGGCGATTCCTGCAAGTCCCGTACGGGCGGGGGGAAGCCGACGCAATTACCGCTCAGAAGTCGGATACGATTCCGTCATGCTCCCCGTCGCCAAACCGCGTGGGTCCTGAACTCCTCCGGGCTTGCAGCTGTATCGGTAGGGCGGATCCTCGCAACGATGGTGGCGCTGGTCGAGCGGACGGTAATCTCCGGTCATTCCACGTCGCGGTCGAGGACAAGGAAACCGTCTCCAAGATCGTCTTGGATAATGTCTCCAAGGAAGCACGGCTATTCACCGACGAAAGTCGCCTCTACAGCGGCGCGCAGATCAGTTCTTCGCTTTCTTGAAACCGTGAACCATTCGGCCAAGGGATACCACGCGTGGATAAGCCGTGACGCCCGTCAATCGCCTCGGATGGCCGTCCGGGGCGATTTTATTTCTATAACTTCTTTGGACGAAAACTGCGCGTGCCATTTTTAATGATAAGCCACGACCCCTCGCGAATTTCTATCGGATCAATCTCGGCAGCCCATTTATCAGCCTTGCGTGTTGCTTCGGGGTCGTTGAGCGCATCCAAATCCACTTGCTTGTAAGGGGTATATTTTCCGTCCGCCGACTTACAAAGCGAAGCCGTATATTCCGACATGCTCAGGCCTTTACTGGTTTAGGACATTTCTTCGATTGTGCTTTAACGCCCTTCTTGGGCATGCTCTTGAGGGCTTGGGCTCACGCGAGCTTCGGCTTCATCTTTAGCATCCGCTTCAAGACTTCATCGCGCTCTTAGCCGCTGTCGGCTTGTCCTGATTCGGCATTGGTCAAGCCTCAAAACGGCTTTCCACCGTATACATGGGGGTTAGGGGCATAACTCTGTGGCCGACACTTGCGCGGGAGTCACTCCACGCGCCAATTTGCAGTTGTTAGAGAGCAGGCCGATTCGCCCTGAACAAGTAAATCGGCTCTGCGCCACCTCTAGCTGGCGATCCCTCGAGGGGTCCGACCAGCCCGGCGTCCATAGCCGGGCCTTGGAGCAAAAGGCCGTCCGGTACACCCCGGGCGGTCTTTGTGCTTCAGGACTCAAACGTCCCGATAGGACGAATCCTATTTCACATTTCGTGAAGTTTAAAGCCTCACTATAAAAAACACCGCCACGGAACACCCTAATACCGATCTCGGATTCGGGGCGCACGATCCGTTCAGAAGTCGGACGCGATCCCGTTGCGCTCCCAGTCGCCAAACCGCGTGGGTTCGGGGCCCTTTGGCCCCTGAACCTCTTTCGGGCTCGCAGGCGTATCGGTTTGCGCGGCAGCGCGGCGGGCCTCGGCTTCTGCCAGCGCGCGGCGGGCCGCGGGCGTCAGCGGTTCGCGCGCGCCGGTCGGAACAGTCTCCGGAAGCGCGGAGGACTCATCTGCCATTGTCACATCCTCCGATCGGTCTGGTCGTCACCGTGTTCGAACACAAATCACGCCCGGACCGTAAGAACATGGTGACGATTCTTATATTTGGCATATTCGCATGTCACGGATGTCGTCCCGCCGCGACAGATGCGCCGCGAGACGCGCTGTCCGTTACTCCTCCTCTTTAGCGATGTGCCCGCCTCATGCCGTCAGCCAGATTATTCGCACCGCCCACCGAGGTCCCCGGCCTCGCTGCCCGGCGCATCGCGGCTGATATTCTCGACGGCGTCCTGCACAAACATCGCACCCTCGACGAACAGCTTGACGGCGCGGCCGCGCATCCCGGGCTGAAGCCACTCGCCGATCGCGACCGCGCCCTGATGCGGCGCCTGGTGGCGACCATCCTGCGCCGGCTCGGAACGCTCGGCCACGTGCTGTCGCGGCTGCTCGATCGCGGCATTCCGACCGATGCGCCGCGCGCCCAGAGCGCGCTTTTGATCGGCGCGGCGCAGATTCTCTGGATGGATGTGCCGGATCATGCCGCGGTCGATCTGTCGGTGCGACTTGTGCAATCCGACCGGCGCGCGGCGAAATATGCGGGACTTGTCAACGCGGTGCTTCGCCGCTGCGCGCGCGAAGGCCAGCCGCTGATCGATGAGGTGCGCTCGGAGACGCTCGATATCCCGCCGTGGCTGATGGCCCGGTGGACCGCGAACTACGGCGAGAACACCGCGAAAGCGATTGCCACGGCGATCAGCCACGAACCGTCCCTCGATCTCACCGTCAAGGCGGACGCGGCGCAGTGGGCGACGCGGCTGCACGGCGAAATCCTGCCGACCGGGACCGTTCGCACATTGCTGCAAGGCTCGGTGACGATGTTGCCGGGATTTTCCGACGGACAATGGTGGGTGCAGGACGCCGCCGCCGCGCTGCCCGTGCGGCTATTCGGCGATCTCAAGGGACGGCGTATCGCCGACCTCTGCGCGGCGCCCGGCGGCAAGACCGCGCAGCTCGCTTATGCCGGCGCCGACGTGGTCGCGATCGACCGGTCGCATCATCGCGTCGCGCGGTTGCGCGATAATCTTGGCCGGCTGTCGCTGACTGCGCAGGCCGTGACGGCGGATGCCGTCGAATGGCAGGACGACTCCGACAGGCGGAGGTTTCGACGGCGTGCTGGTCGACGCGCCCTGCTCCACGACCGGCACCATCCGCCGTCATCCCGACGTGGCCTGGCTCAAGCAGGATTTGGATATCGCGGCACTGACGGCCCTGCAAAAACGGCTGTTGCAAAAAGCGATCACGCTGCTCAAGCCCGGCGGCACGCTAGTCTATTGCACCTGCTCGCTGGAACCCGAAGAGGGCGAGCAGGCCATCGATGCGCTGCTCGCATCCGAATCGGGCGTGCGACGCGCACCGGTCGACGCCGCGGAAGTGGCCGGACTGACGGATATTTTGACTCCGGATGGCGATTTGCGCACGCTCCCCTGCCATCTGGCCCACGCCGATCCCAAGCTCGGCGGTCTCGACGGTTTCTACGCGGCGCGATTGATTAAATCGTGATATTCTGACGCGTATCCCGCAAGAGTGGATACCGGTTTTGCGATCAAAAGACGCGCAAGTTATTTTCACGCCAACCCGATTCCACTTAACCGGAAAATGCTGCAGGCGAATCTTAAGGATTCGCTGCATTTCAAGATAGTGCGTTGCCGACCTTTCCGGACTAAAAGGATTCGCAGAGAGTCCTCATCAACTCAAAGGGATTCGCGGGAATCCTCATCCACCCAAGGCGCTCGTGTCGGTCGCTCATCGCAGACGCATTTCGACGCTGGTTCTCCGCCGTTTCGCTCAACGGGCAATCGCGCGCGCCAGCAACGGCTCGGCGGCGCTGTCGGCGCTGTGGCCCGGCCGCACCGACCGGCTCATGATCGCGCCGCACGACCTGCGCACGGCCGACGCCACCCGCGCCGCCGAGATCTATGCCGGCCGCTTCGTGTTCGCGGGCAAGATCGTCACCTGCCATTCCCGATCGATCTTCGATCTCGAACCGCCATCCGAGGATTGGGAAGCCGCCCTGCTGGGTTTCGGCTGGCTTCGGCATCTGCGCGCCGCCGATACCGCGATCACGCGCGCCAATGCGCGATCGCTGGTGGACGACTGGATGTCGAATCCGACACGCAGGCGGCCGCTGGCCCGGCGCGCCGATGTCATGGCGCGCCGCGTCATCTCGCTGTTGTCGCAGGCGCCGCTGGTACTCAGCGATACCGACGGAAAATTCTATCGCCGCTATTTGCGCGCGCTTGCCCGTGAAATCCGCCTACTGCGTTTCAGCCTGCATGACGTACCTGATGGCGTTTCTCGGCTCCAGGTTCTGATGGCACTGTGCTACGCCTCGCTGTGCCTCGCCAATCAGGCCCGCACCATCAGCACCGCGACGCGCAAGCTGTCCGACGAATTGCGGCGGCAGATCCTGCCCGACGGCGGTCATGTCTCGCGCAATCCCGGTGCCTTGATCGAACTGCTGATTGACCTGTTGCCGCTCCGGCAAACCTTCGCCGCACGTAACATCGCGCCGCCGCCGGCCCTGCTGAACGCCATCGACCGCATGATGCCGATGCTGCGCTTCTTCCGCCACGGCGACGGCAGCGTTGCGCTGTTCAACGGCATGAGCGCGGCGCCGTCCGACCTCCTGGCGACGATTCTGGCCTATGACGACACCCGTGGCGTACCGATGTCGCATATGCCGCACACCGGCTTCCAGCGGCTCGATGCCGGTGCGACGATACTCATCGTCGATGCCGGACGGCCGCCGCCGCCGAACCTCAGCCAGGAGGCACATGCCGGCTGCCTGTCGTTCGAACTGTCCTCGGGTCAAAACCGGATCGTGACCAATTGCGGCACACCCGCCACCGGCCGCGACAACTGGCGCGCCTTCGCGCGCGGCACGCCGGCGCACTCCACACTGACCTGCCATGCGACGTCGTCGTGCCAGTTCGTCGAACTGTCGGCGATGAAGCGATTCCTGCAGGGCGCACCGATCGTCAGCGGTCCGGTCAATATCGAGAGCTACCGCGAGGCGGTTGAAAAGGGCGAGCTGCTGACGACGTCGCATGACGGATATCTCGCCCGGTTCGGCCTGATCCACCGCCGCGTGCTGATGATGGCGCGTGACGGCTCGCGCCTGGATGGCGAGGACACGTTGGCGCCCGCGCCCGGCGGCCGCATGAAGGGTGGCCAGACTGATTACGCATTGCGTTTTCATCTGCATCCGTCGGTCAAGGCGAGCCGCCTCAGCGACGCACACGGCGTGATGCTGGTGCTGCCGAACCGCGAGGTCTGGACGTTCGAGGCGCTCGACGACCGGGTCGACCTTGAAGACAGCGTGTTTCTGGCCGGGAACGACGGCCCCCGCCGCACAGCACAGATCGTGATCCATCAGAACGCCCGCGAGGCCCCCAACGTGCGCTGGAGTTTCATTCGTTCAACCGCCTCGGTCACGGCCACCAACGCCCGCCGCAATGCCCGGCGCGAGCCGGAATTGCCGCTCTAGCCGCGCTTCCTGACGGCACTGACACCGACATGGCCGGTTTCATGCGTTGTGAAATCATGTTAACCGGCGGCCTTGATTTCCCCAGGACCATTCTCATGACCGACCGACCGCGCCGCGTGACCCGCGCACTGCTTTCCGTTTCCGACAAGACCGGCCTGATCGAGTTCGCCCGCGCGCTGGCAGGCCTTGGCATCGACCTGGTCTCGACCGGCGGCACCGCCAAGGCGATCGCCGCGGCCGGGCTGAAGGTCAGCGATGTCGCAGACCTGACCGGCTTTCCGGAAATGATGGACGGCCGGGTCAAGACGCTGCATCCCAACGTGCATGGTGGATTGCTCGCGATCCGCGACAATGCCGATCATGCGAAGGCGATGAAGGACCACGGCATTGCGCCGATCGACTTGCTGATCGTCAATCTCTATCCGTTCGAGGCGACCGTCGACAAGGGCGCGGCTTACGAGGACTGCATCGAGAATATCGACATCGGCGGCCCCGCTATGATCCGCGCCGCCGCCAAGAACCACGACGACGTCGCGGTCGTGGTCGAGCCGCAGGACTACCAGTCGGTGCTCGATGAACTCGCCGCCAACAAGGGCGCGACCACGCTGACCCTGCGCAAGCGCCTTGCCGCAAAAGCCTACGCGCGCACCGCCGCCTATGATGCCGCGATTTCCAACTGGTTTGCGGTGCAACTTAAGACTGATGCGCCGGACTATCGCGCCCTCGGCGGACGCCTTGCGCAGACCGTGCGCTACGGTGAGAATCCGCACCAGAGCGCCGCATTTTATCGCACGCCCGATCGCCGCGCCGGCGTCTCCACCGCGCGGCAGTTGCAGGGCAAGGAATTGTCCTACAACAACATCAATGACACCGACGCGGCCTATGAGTGCGTCGCCGAGTTCGATGCGACGCGCACCGCGGCCTGCGCGATCATCAAACATGCCAATCCCTGCGGCGTAGCCGAAGGCCCTGATCTTGCCAGCGCCTATCGCAAGGCGCTCGCTTGCGAACTCGACTTCCGCCTATGGCGGCATCATCGCCTTCAACCGCACCCTCGATGCCGATGCGGCCAATGCCGTCGCCGGCATCTTCACCGAAGTCATCATCGCGCCCGATGCCACCGAGGAAGCCATCGCCATCATCGGCAAGCGCAAGAACCTGCGGCTGCTGCTTGCTGGCGGCCTGCCCGATCCGCGCGCGCGCGGCCTGACCGCAAAGACGGTGGCGGGCGGACTTCTGGTGCAGAGCCGCGACAACGCCGTCGTCGCCGACATGACGCTGAAGGTCGCAACCAAACGTGCGCCGACCGAGGCCGAGATGCGCGATTTGCGCTTTGCGTTCCGCGTCGCCAAGCACGTCAAGTCGAACACCATCGTCTATGCGAAAGACCTCGCCACCGTCGGCATCGGCGCAGGGCAGATGAGCCGCGTCGATTCCGCACGAATCGCCGCGCGCAAGGCGGAAGATGCGGCGCACGAACTGAAGCTCGCGCAGCCTCTGACCAACGGCTCGGTCGTCGCGTCGGATGCGTTCTTTCCGTTCGCCGACGGGATGCTGACCTGTATCGAGGCCGGCGCCACTGCGGTCATTCAACCCGGCGGTTCGATGCGCGACGACGAGGTGATCAAGGCTGCCGACGAGCACGGTATCGCCATGGTGTTCACCGGCATCAGGCACTTCCGGCACTGACGTTCCGGCAGCAATCGCTGCTACCTGCTTTTCTTCCAAGATGTTACGATTTTCTTCCTTCGGAGGACACGAACCTTGAGAGTGGATATGGGGCCAAAACGGATGAGATCGGTGGTAGGCGGAGCACTGCTGTGTCTTGGCATATCCGTGCTGCCCGTGCTTGCGGCGGAGGGAAGCGAGATGCCGGCCGCAGCGGCGGGCTGTGTACCGTGTCACGGCCGCAATGGACAGGGCCAGCCGGCAACGGGCATTCCGCGCCTTGCGGGTCTCAACGCCCAATACATCGAGCATCAGCTTGCGAGCTTCAAGGACGGCACGCGCAAGAACCGTATCATGCTGATGATCGCGTCGGACCTGTCGGACGACGAAAAAAAAGCGATAGCGAACTACTATGCCGACATGACGGCGCCCAAGTCCGAAACCGCGCCACCTGACCCGGCCGTGATCGCGGCCGGAGGGAAGCTCGCAGCGACCGGCGACTGGCCGAATGGAGTGCCCGGATGCGGGCAGTGCCACGGAGCCGCCGGTCTTGGCGTTGGAACGGACTTTCCCCGCCTCGCAGGACAATCGGCCATTTATATCGAGAAGGCGCTTCGATCGTGGAAGGCCGGCGACCGCAAGAATGACCCTATGGGCGTGATGGCCAATGTCGCGAACAAGCTGACCGACGACCAGATCAAGAGCGTCGCCGCCTATTACGAGACTCTGCCCGTGGCGACGCCAGCCCACAGCCCGGAGACCAAGCCATGAGCCGCAATCCGGTTTCACCATCGGTCTCGACCGCGGTTGTTTTCGCCTTCGCGGCCGCGGGTTTCGTTGGATACATGCTGTCCACCAGTGCGGCGGCTCCGTTGACAGACGCAGCGCCGGAGCAGCCTTCGGCACCAAAGGCGGAAGCCCGCCCCTCCTATACGCCTCCTGCGGACAGCGACATTCCCAAAGGGCCTTTCGGTGATGTGATACGGCTCGGCGAGGCGATCTTTCATGATACCCAGCACAATGCGAAAGAATTCGTCGGCAACGATTTGCAGTGCTCGAACTGTCATATCGATCGCGGCCGCCAATCGAACTCAGCGCCGCTGGGAGCCGCCTATCTTCTCTACCCGGCCTATCGCGCGAAGAACGGCCACGTGAATACTTTCCAGGAGCGGCTGCAAGGCTGTTTCCAGTTCAGCATGAACGGCAAGCCGCCGCCGTTCAACGACAAGGTCCTCGTCGCGCTGGAGACCTATGCCTACTTCCTGGCGAAGGGCGGTCCGACCGGCGTTGCTGTCGAGGGCCAAGGTTATCCCAAGCTGAAAGCACCCGCTCAGCCGGCGGACTATGATCGCGGAGCCAAAGTCTACGCACAGCATTGCGCGCTCTGTCATGGCGCTGACGGCCAGGGACAAAAGTCGGCCGACAGGCAGACCGTGTTTCCGCCGCTGTGGGGATCGCGCTCGTTCAACTGGGGCGCAGGCATGGCCTCGATCAAAAACGCCGCCAGTTTTATCAAGGCCAACATGCCGCTCGGACTCGGCGGCTCGCTGAGCGATCAGGATGCGTGGGACGTCGCCACCTACATGGACAGCCAGGAGCGGCCGCAGGATCCGCGGTTCGTCGACTCGGTCGCGGAAACCCGCAAGCGATTCCACGACGAGCCGACATCGAAATACGGCCTGGTCGTGAACGGTGTCCGGCTTGGCGAGAAGTCGCCGCCGTCAGGGACAATCAACGCTCCGGATTGACCTCGACGGCGGGCCGCGCATTGCAAGGCGCAGCCTTGCGTGCACGACCAGTCTTACTGCGCGGCTATTCCCGCACCCGCGACAACAGCAGAAGTCCCGCGAGGAAAAATAGCACCAGCACCGCCATGCCCGCCTTCTGGCTGGCGGTGATCGCGGTGATGAGGCCGACCAGCAGTGGGCCGACGAACGACGTCACCTTTCCGGTCAGCGCGAACAGTCCGAAAAACTGCGCGATGCGATCCTTTGGCGCCATCCGGATCAGCAGCGAGCGCGAGGCCGCCTGCAAGGGGCCGCCGGCGCCGCCGATCAGACAGCCGAGGATGAGATAGGCTTTTTCCGCCGGTGCGGCGAACAATCCGCCGCCGGGCACAGGCGGCGCAACGTTCACGAACAGGATCGAATCCTTGTCGACCATCAGGATCGCCACGCTCGCCAACAATAAAACGGTCATGCTCGCGGTGATGACGAATTTCGGACCCATCCGGTCGTCGAGCTTGCCGCCGATCCAGGCGCCAAACGTGCCGGCAACCGCGAGCAGGATGCCGAAGGTTCCGATCTGGATGGTGTGCCAGCCGAAGGTGCCGGCGGCATAGATGCCGCCGAACGCGAACAGCGACACCAGCCCGTCGGTGTAGATCATGTTGGCGAGCAGGAAGGTCGTCATCGATTTCCGTTTCGGCAATTCACTGAGCGTCCCGCGCAGTTCGCTCAATCCTTCGCGCAGCGCCGCCCGCACCGGACGCTTGGGCGGGAAATCCGGCGTCAGCAAAAACATCGGCAGCACGAAGATAATGAACCAGATTCCGGTGAGCGGACCGGTGATGCGGTCGCCCTGATGGGTCATGGGATCGAGTTCGAACAGCGGCGCGAACCCGAACAGCGTCTTGCCCGTGGTGGGGTTGGCCGCAAGAAAACCGAGCACGAGGATGAGGCTGAGAATGCCGCCGATGTAGCCGGTAGCCCATCCAGTCCCCGAAAGACGTCCGATTTTTTCGGGTGGCACCAGCGACGGCATCATCGCATTGTTGAACACGGTGGCGAACTCAACGCCGATGGTGGCGATGCCATAGGCGATCAGCAGCGGTAGGATCACGCTGGCGTCGCCGGGCTTGCCGATCCACATCAGGCTGGAGCCGATCACCAGCAGTGCGCCGAAGGCCGCGATCCACGGTTTGCGCCGGCCGCTGGCATCGGCAATGGCGCCCAGCACCGGCGAGGCGAGCGCGATCACGATGCCGGCCGCTCCGGTCGCAAATCCCCACAGCGATTGGCCTTCGGCCGGCGTCGCGGCCACGAAGGTTGCGAAATACGGCGCGAATACGAAGGTCGTGATCAGCGTGAAATAGGGCTGCGCCGCCCAGTCGAACATGATCCAGCTCGCAACGGCGGCGCGCGAAGGATAGCGCGTCACCCCAAGATCGGCGTTGCCCGCAGGCATGGCTGTCGTCACCGTCATGCTCGAAATGTCCTGTCGAATCACGCGGGGGCATCTGGCCCCGCGCGCCGAAATCCCTATAGCATCGATTGGTTGATGGAACGACACCAGAGCGGGATGAGAAAAAGTGTGTAGCGGTTTTCCGCCCGCATCCCGCTCTAAAATATTGGAATCGATGGAGCAATGCATGATCCGCCGCAGGCCACGTCGGCATAATTTCTTTGCGATCGCGGCATTGATGATTTTCGTTTTGCCCGCGTCTGCGCAGGACGCGCGGCGCAGTTCGTCTGCACCGCTCGCTTCCGGCGCGACCCGCCCTACGTTTGCGAAACACGGCGTGGTGGTGGCGCAGGAAAAAATCGCGGCCAAAATCGGCGCGGACGTTCTGGCGCGCGGCGGCAATGCCGTCGATGCGGCGGTGGCGACCGGCTTTGCCATGGCGGTCACCTATCCCGCGCGCCGGAAATATCGGCGGCGGCGGCTTCATGGTGATTCATCTCGCCGACCGCAATCAGAACATCGCCATCGATTATCGCGAGACCGCGCCTGCCGCGACAACGCGCGATATTTTCCTTGGCGCCGACGGCAAGCCTGATCCTGCGAAGTCGCGCGATTCGGCGCTTGGCATCGGCGTGCCCGGCACGGTCGCTGGGCTCGCGCTGGCACTCGAAAAATACGGTTCAGGCAAGTTCACGCTCGCCGATCTGCTCAAGCCCGCGATCGTGCTGGCGCGCGACGGCTTTGTCGTCACCGACGACAGCGCCGATACGTTGCCGCAATGGCACAGACGGTTAGCGCCCTGGCCGTCGTCCCTGAAGATATTTTCGCGGACCGACGGCAGTTCGCTGCGCGAGGACGACCGGCTGGTCCAGACCGATCTGGCGACGACCCTGACCGCAATCGCCGACCACGGGCCGCAAGGTTTCTATGAAGGCCCGGTGGCAAAGATGCTGGTGGAGGGAATCCGCGAAGCCGGCGGGATCATGACGCTGGACGATCTCAAGTCCTATCAGCCCGTGATCCGCGAGCCGGTGCGCGGCAGCTATCGGGGCTATGACATCGTCTCGATGCCGCTGCCGGCATCCGGCGGCACCGTGCTGATCGAATCGCTGAACATCCTCGAAGGACTTCCGATGCGCGATCTGCACCAGGGTTCGGTGGATTCGCTGCACCTGCTGATCGAGGCGATGAAGCGTGCCTATGCCGATCGTGCGCGCTATCTGGGCGATCCCGCCTTCGTGCACGCGCCGATCGCGACGCTGCTGGCGAAGGACTATGCCGCGAAACAGCGTGCCTCGATCGACCTGACACGCGCGACACCCGCCCCAGCCGTGCCAGCGCCACCGCACGAGGGCGACAACACCACACATTTTTCCGTCGCCGACGACTTCGGCAATGCCGTCAGCAACACTTACACGCTGAACTTCAGCTATGGCGTCGGGTTGGTGGCAGAGGGCACCGGCGTTCTGCTCAACAACGAGCTTGACGATTTCACCGCGGCACCGGGCGCGTCGAATGCCTACGGCCTTGTCGGGTTCGAGGCCAACCTGCCCGGCCCCGGCAAGCGCCCGCTGTCCTCGATGACACCGACCATTGTCCTGAAGGACGGCAAGCCGGTGCTGGTGACGGGATCGCCCGGCGGCAGCCGCATCATCTCCACGGTCCTGCAGGTGATCGTTAACGTGCTCGACTACGACATGAATGTTGCCGCCGCGGTCGGCGCCCCCAGGCTGCATCATCAATGGCTGCCGGATCAGGTCCGCGCCGAGCACGGCTTCTCCGAGAACATCATCGCGGGATTGCGGGCGAGAGGCCACACAGTCGTTATGCCGATGGGACAGACTTCGGCCAACTCCATCGCGGTGACATCGGACGGCTTTTTCGGTGCGCCGGATCCGCGGACGCGGGGAGCGGACGCCGCGGGTCATTGAGACGAAGAAGTGGTTCGGTCGTCATTTCGGCCAAGGCCATTGCATTCGTCTCGAAATATTTATCCGGGTAATATTGACAGGAAATTTTTACCCGGATAATAAGTTGCCTGCACACCGACGATCGGATTCGCCATGACTCCCGACCAATTCTCCCATTTCACTGCATTTGAAGGCTATCGTCGGCTCGCGTCTGGGCCATTGGCCGATGTCGCGCTCGCGATCAAAAATGCGGCGCCGGTCGCCGGTTCGCCGATCGCAATTTACAGCGACGCGACCGGGCGCCCCATTGATCTCGATTTGCGTGGCTCCAACGAGGAGATCGTGGCCCGGCTGTCACAGCCGAATACAGCATTTCCTGCTGATCAAGCGGAAACGCCAATCGCCGGCGAACCACGCGGCCGCGGCCGGCCCAAACTCGGCGTGGTCGCGCGCGAGATCACGCTGCTGCCGCGGCACTGGGACTGGCTGAGCGCCCAGCCCGGAGGCGCATCGGTCGCATTGCGCAAGCTGATCGACGAGACCCGCCGCGGCAGTGGCGACAGGGATCGCAGCCGCGCGGCGCGGGACGCCGCCTATCATTTCATGTCTGCGATGGCGGGCGACCTTGCAGACTTCGAGGAAGCCGCGCGCGCGCTGTTCGCAGGCGACCGGCGGCGGCTGGATGGCTTGATCGCCGGCTGGCCGGACGACATCCGCGATCACATCGTCAAGCTCGTGGAGCGGATTTGACATTCGCTAACACCTGCTGCGGGCGCGCTGCGAATGTAATTAGAACCACCAGGATTCAATCATGACCACCGCGCAACCGCTCTGGCGGGCGTATGTCGCCTTCCTGATGCCGATGATGCTGAGCAACATCCTCCAGTCGCTGTTCGGCACCATCAACGGCATCTACCTCGGCCAGATGATCGGCGTCGATGCGCTCGCCGCCGCCTCGATCTTCTTTCCGGTGATGTTCTTCTTCATTTCCTTCATCATCGGGCTCGGCGCGGGGTCGTCGGTGCTGATCGGCCAGGCGTGGGGAGCGCGCGCAGTCGACAAGGCGAAGGCGATCGCCGGGACCACGCTGGCGCTGACATTGCTCGGCGGCTGTGTGATCGCGGTCGGCGGCGGACTGTTCGCGCGCCACCTGATGGTCGCGCTGGCGACGCCGGCGAACGTTCTCGACGCCGCGACCGACTACGCCCGCATCATGTTGATCACCATGCCGGCGACGTTCACCTTCCTGCTCGCCACCGCCATGATGCGCGGCGTCGGCGACACCGTCACGCCCTTGTGGGCGCTTGCGATCTCGACCCTGATCGGGCTCGTCATCACGCCGGCGCTGATCCGGGGATGGTTCGGGCTGCCCCAGCTCGGCGTCGCCAGCGCCAGCGATCGCGGCCGCGATCTCGTCAGTCGTGACGCTGTTGTGGCTCGGACTGCACATGCGACGGATCAATCATCCGCTGGCGCCCGATGCAGTGCTTCTCCGCGCCATGCGGCTCGATCGCGAACTGCTCGGCAAGGTGCTGCGCATCGGATTGCCCACCGCGGTCCAGCTTGTGGTGATGTCGCTCGCGGAGATCGTTCTGCTCGGCATCGTCAACCGGTTCGGCTCCGACGCCACGGCCGCCTATGGCGCCGTCAACCAGGTGCTGAGCTATGTGCAATTTCCGGCGATCTCGATCGCCATCACCGCGTCGATCTTCGCGGCGCAGGCGATCGGTGCCGGCCATACCGAGCGGATCGGTGTCGATCGTCCGCACCGGGATGTGGCTCAACCTGCTGCTGACCGGCGGCCTTGTCGTGCTCGGCTATCTGCTGTCGCGGATCATCATCGGGCTGTTCATCACCAGGCCCGAGGTGCTCGATCTGGCGCAGACGCTGCTGTTCATCGTGCTCTGGAGCACGGTTCCGTTCGGCATGGCCGCCTTGTTTTCGGCCACCATGCGCGCGAGCGGCACGGTGCTGGTGCCAACGCTGCTGTCGATTCTCGGCGATCGTCGCGGTCGAGGTGCCCGTCGCCGTGGTCCTCAGCCATCGCATCGGCGTCGAAGGCGTCTGGATCGCCTATCCCGCCGCGTTCTGCACCATGATGGTGCTGCAGATGGCCTTCTACCGGCTGGTCTGGCGCAAGCGCGAGATCAAGCGGCTGATCTGACCGAACCACGCACATGATCATTATAGTTGGGAATGGAAACCGCATGACCCGCCGTTCACCACTCACTATTCGCCCGTCTGCTGGCAGGCCTTAACAAATACGGAGCAATCGATGCGCATTCTCGTTGTGGGGGCCGGCGCGATCGGCGGCTATTTCGGCGGCAGGCTGCTCCAGGCCGGTCAGGATGTGACCTTTCTGGTGCGTCCGAAACGTGCCGCCGAACTGGCGAGCGCCGGTCTCGTCATCAAGAGCCCGCTCGGCGATATCACGCTGAAGAATCCGCCGACAGTCCAGGCCGATGCGCTGAAAGAGACGTTCGACGTCGTTCTGCTGAGCTGCAAGGCCTTCGATCTCGACGACGCGATCAGGTCGTTCGCGCCCGCGGTCGGGCCGCGGACGGCGATCATCCCGATGCTCAACGGGATGCGGCACTGGAGAAGCTCGACGCGAAATTCGGTCGCGAGCGCGTGCTCGGTGGCCAGTGTTCGATCGCGGTCACGCTCAACGAGAAGCGCGAGATCGTCCAGCTCGCGCCGATGCAGTCGCTCGGCTTCGGCGAGCGTGACGGCGGGACGAGCGACCGGGTCAAGGCCATCGCTGACGTCTTCGCCAGCGGCAATTGCGGATCGCAGGCGTCCGACAACATCATGCAGGACATGTGGGAGAAGTGGGTGTTTCTGGCCACGCTGGCCGGCGCCACCAGCCTGATGCGTGCCTCCATCGGACAGATCGTCGCCGCACCCGGCGGCCGGGATTTCATCCTCAGCGCCCGCGACGAAATCGTCGGGATCGCGAAGGCGGCCGGTCATGCGCCGCGCGAGGCAGTTCCTGACCCGCACCACCGGGACGCTGACGGCGGAGGGCTCGCCGCTGACCGCATCCATGTTCCGCGACATCAAGGCCGGCGCGCGGATCGAGGCCGATCAGATCATCGGCGATCTCATTACCCGCGCCGAGGCCGCGAAGCTGCCGGTGCCGAAGCTGCGCACGATCTATACCCATCTGAAGGCGTACGAGAACCAGCGGGGTTGACTTGCATGGCCACGCCGAGCCAACCACAAGGCGTTGAAACGCTTCATCGTCAGCTTATCCCGATCTAGCCGCTTCTGAGAACGAGCGTCTGCCCACTCCGCGCGCACGGCCTCGTCGCTTTCCGCATCCGCGTACTCGACTGCGAGCGCGACAAATTCCTCCGGCGCCATCAGTTGCGACAGCGCCCACACCGCGGCGCCGCGTACCAGCGGCGATTTATCGCTCAACAGGCGTTCGGCTTCCGGCCGCAGGATGACGTCACCCGAGTTACCGATCGCGATCAGCACATTTCGGAGGAAGCGGTCGCGATGGATGCGCTTGACCGGCGATTTCGCGAACAGCGCGCGGAACGCGGCGTCGTCGAGCCGCGCCAGCTCGCGAGATCAGGCGCGCGCAATTCGTCGCGGGCCGCAAGTTTGATCTCGCGCCCCTCTTGCGCGAACTTGTTCCATGGGCACGCGGCGAGACAGTCGTCGCAACCATAGATGCGGTTGCCGATGCTTTTGCGGAATTCGCGCGGGATCGGCCCCTTGTTCTCGATGGTGAGATAGGAGATACAGCGCCGCGCATCGAGCTTGTAGGGCGCGGGAAACGCCGCAGTCGGGCAGATGTCGAGGCAGGCCCGGCACGAGCCGCAGTGATCGGTTTCGACCGCATCGTGCGGCAGCTCAAGCGTGGTGAAGATGACGCCGAGAAACAGCCACGAGCCGAATTCGCGCGACACCAGATTGGTGTGCTTGCCCTGCCAGCCGAGGCCGGCGGCTTTCGCGAGCGGCTTTTCCATCACCGCCGCGGTATCGACGAACACCTTGACGTCGCCGCCCGCCGTGGCGTGCAGCCAGCGCGCCAGCGTCTTCAGTCGCTTCTTGACGAGGTCGTGATAGTCATCGCCCTGCGCATAGACCGAGATCGCGCCGCGCGTCCGCAGCGCAAGGATCTCTAGAGGATTGTCGTCGGGGCCGTAGTTGACGCCGAGCATGATGACGCTGCGCACATCGGGCCAGAGCACCCGAGGATCGGCACGGCGTTCGGGATTGGCCGCGAGCCAATCCATATCGCCATGCGCGCCGGCCTCGAGGAAGGCGTGGAAGTGTTTTCCGGCGTCACCGATCGCGTCGGGGCCGGTAACGCCGATCGTGTCGAAGCCGAGCGCACGGGCTTGTTCAACGAGCTCGGTTTTCAGGTCCGGGGCCGTGCGGGGTCATCATTGGGATGTTATTGCGAGGCCAGCGGAGCGACGAAGCAATCCAGTATTTCCCTTGGACGTCTGGATTGCTTCGCTTCGCTCGCAATGACGAAGGAGGTCGGCGGCCTCAGAAATCCAGGTCCACATAGGTGCGCGAGGCCGGTACGCCCGCCAGCCACTCGCTCAGCAGCGGACGGAACGACGGCCGCGACTTGATTCGCGCGTACCACGCCTTTGCTGCGTCGTCCTCGATCCATGGCACATCGCCCAGATAGTCGATCGCCGACAGGTGCGCTGCGGCGGCAAGATCGGCAAATGTCAGCCGGTCGCCGGCCAGATAGTTCCGCGTCCGCGCCAGCCAGCCGATATAGGCGAGATGATAGCGCACATTCGCGGTGGCGGCGCGGATCACGTCCATCGCGGGCGAGCCACCGCCGTTGTCCTCGCCCATGAAGCGCTTGTAGATGCGTTCGGTCACCAGCGGGCCGGAGGCTTCCTCAAAGAATTTTTCGTTGAACCACGCCATCAGGCGGCGCACCTCGATACGCTCCGGCGTGGAGGCTGGCAGCAGCCGTCGCTCGCCGATGCGCCCGCCATGGGTCTCGTCCAGATACTCCGCGATGATGCCCGCGCCGGGAACCGGCGGAACGCCCTCAGCGATCAGCACCGGGGTGGTTCCAGCCGGATTCAGCGCCAGGAAACGCTTCACGCCGCTCCCAGACGCGCTCCTCCACCGGTCGGACGTCGAGGCCGTGCTCGCCGAGCGACGAGACGGATGAATTGGGATTGCGGACAGAATGGATGGTGAAACAGCGTGAACATGCAGCCTTGATAGATTTGCGGTGCTTAAGAAAACGTCTCTAATGCGTTAACGCCGCGGTCCGCATGGCGGGCCAACCTGTTGGTGGTTCAGAAGTTCGCTTCATTGTCTCGGCGAGTTGGTCAAGCGGACTTCGGAATCAAGACACTAGCGAAGCCGGCGATTCAGGCAACCGCCGATTTGGCGATTTTCGGCATTGCGGCCATGCTGCGAATAAGCGAGAAAAGCCCGCCGTTTGTCGTCGAATGCGATTCGGAGCGGGCCATCCCATGTTTTCCGATGCGATCAGAGCCGTCATTCTCGGGATCGTCGAGGGCGTCACCGAATTCCTGCCGGTGTCCTCGACCGGCCATCTGCTGCTGGCGGAGCGCTTCTTCGATCTCGGTGCGGGCAGTTTCTGGAACACGTTCACGGTGCTGATCCAGCTCGGCGCGATCCTCGCGATTGTCGTGATCTATTTTGCGAAACTGTGGCCGATCGCGCTCGGCATGTTCTCCAACCCCGAGGACCGGCGCTTCGTCATCGGCGTCCTCGTGGCGTTCCTGCCGGCCGTGGTCGTCGGCCTGATTGCCGGCAAATACATCAAGGAGCTGCTGTTCAATCCGTGGGTGGTGTGCTTCTCGCTGATCGTCGGCGGCGCCGTGCTGATGTGGGTCGATCAGCTCGACCACAATCCGCGCGAACACGACGCCACGGCCTTTCCGCTGCCGATGTATCTCTGGATCGGCATCGCGCAGTGCCTTGCGATGATCCCCGGCGTGTCGCGCTCCGGCGCCACGATCGTCTCGGCGATGCTGCTCGGCGCCGACAAGCGCGCCGCGGCGGAGTTTTCGTTCTTCCTGGCGATCCCGACCATGATCGGCGCCTTCGCCTATGATTTCTACAAGAACCGCGCCGACATGACGACCGATCATATCGGCATCGTCGCGATCGGCTTCGTGGTGTCGTTCATCACGGCAATCGTCGTGGTGAAGGCGTTCCTGAGCTACGTCACGCGCAACGGTTTTACGTTCTTCGCCTGGTGGCGGGTGATCGTCGGCACGCTCGGCCTGATCGCGCTGGCGCTGGGGCGGTAAGTCGTTCGGCAGGCTCTCCCGGGCGCGCTATGCTTCGCAGAACCGTCGAGGCACGTGAGGCGAGTCTCACACTGCCTTCGGCGCGAACTGTCCGGTCTTGCGGAAGCGCCAGAGATACTGCGGCACCACGGCCTCCATCGAGTCCGGCGCTGATGCCCAACCCCTCGAGCGTCAAGCCCGCCGTCTTCGCGGCCTCCGATACGACGTTATCGCTCTTGAGTAGCTCGACCTGATCCGGCGTCAGCTTCAACGCCCCCGGAGCGAATTGCAGGAACATCGCCTTGAAGCGGGCGAGGCCGAACGGCAGCGGCACCAGCATCCGCTCGCGCTCGATGACGCGCAGGATGATCTGCATGACCTCGCGCATCGACAGCACCTCGGGACCGCCGAGTTCGTATGTTGCACCCGCCTTGGTCTTGCCGTCGACCGCGTCTGCGACGGCGGTGGCGACGTCGCCGACATAGACCGGCTGCAGCTTCGTCCCGCCGCCACCGATCAGCGGCAGCACCGGCGACATCCGCGCCAGCGCGGCGAAGCGGTTGGCGAACTGGTCCTCGGGGCCGAACACCACCGACGGCCGCAGGATGGTCGCGGACGGCACGGCCGCCAGCACCGCCTTTTCGCCGGCGGCCTTGGCGCGGGCGTAAGCCGAGGCCGACTTCGTCATCGGCGCCGATCGCCGAGACATGCACCATCCGCGCGCCCGTGCCGCGGCCGCCTTCGCGACCGTCTCCGCGCCCTTGGCCGCCACGGCGTCGAAGCTCTGCGCGCCGCTCGCGCTCAGGATGCCGACGAGGTTGATCGCGACATGGGAGTCGCGCATCGCCACGCGGACCGACGCCGGATAGCGCAGATTGGCCTGCACGGCGTGGATCTGGCCGACCTTGCCGAGCGGCTGCAAATGTCCGGCCAGTTCCGGGCGCCGGACGCCGACCCGGATGCGGTAATCCCGCTTGGCGAGTGCGCGAACCACATGCCGACCGAGAAAGCCCGAGCCTCCGAAAACCGTGACGAGGGTGTCCGTATTCGATGCCATGGTCTGGTCCCTCAAGGGCGGTGGTATCAGGTCGAATGCAGGGATATTCCGCCATTCCGCGACACGTCAACAGTCAGGGCGCTGCACCGGCTATTCGGGCGCCTCTTCAGGAATTTGACAACCGCGCGGCCGATCCGTACTAACCCGCCCGGGCCCAGGTGGCGGAATTGGTAGACGCGCTGGCTTCAGGTGCCAGTGGCTGCAAGGTCGTGAAGGTTCGAGTCCTTTCCTGGGCACCAGTTTCATTGAAGACACCTTTCCCTTCAATAAGTTAAGCCCTATCAGAGTATTGCGCTTGCCAGACTGTGTAACAACGGTGAGCAACAATGCTGTTTCGGGTGGTGCGTCCGATGAAGCGCGATGGCTCTCGCATACCGATATTCGTGCAGCGGATTCCCGCCGATATAATGAGCCGCGCGGTGGGGACTTGTCTGGCCATTTCGCTCGGAGATGGCTTCACGTTCGTGACGGTGAGTGCCCGCGCACAGTCGATCCGGTTTTCGCTCCGCACAGCCGACCCAGCCAGGTTAAAAGCCGTCAGGCAATCGCCGCCGCGTATCTTGAAGGCGTCTGGACGGCACTCCGCGAAGACGCTCCCGCCAAGCTGTCGCACCGTCAGGCCACCGCGCTTGCTGGAGACCTCTACCGCGTCTGGGCGGACGGCGAGAATCGCGCCCGGAAGCATTGCCATTGAGCAAAAGCCCGGTGGCGGCTGGCAGCGTGTTAGCGAAACGCAAGCGGAGCAGGAGGCTCATTGGGCCGCCATTGAGGCGATGTGGGAGCAGGTCGGAGCCAGCGGTGATCCAGCCGATTTGGAGAAGCCCCTTGGTCCGCTCGTGGACCGCCTCTTGCTGAGCAAGGGAATCCGCCGTGTTGATGACGATTCGCGCTCGATCGTGCTGTCGGCCTTCTGGATGGCATTGAGGGATGCCTTCGCGAGCCGCAGGAAGAACATCGAGGGGGACTACTCGGATGACCCCAAGGCCGAACAGGTTTCCCGAATGGGAGGCGCCGAGCCGAGGCTTGCCTGTAACAATCGCGTCCGGTGGTTCTTTGACGGGATTGGTTGAGGACTGGTGGAAGGAAGCCAAAGCGGCAGGCCGAAAGCCCAGCACCTACGAGAGCTATCGCAACACGATGGCCAAGCTCGTTGCGATCTTGAAGCATGATGACTCCAGCAGGGTCACGTGCAGGAGACATCGTGCGGTTCAAGGATGTCCGTATCGAGAACGGGGTGAGCCCGAAAACCGTCAAGGATAGTGACCTCGCGGGCCTCAAGACGATTTTCGGATGGGCCGTGATGAACAGGCGGATGTCCGCTAATCCTGCTGATGGGCCTCACCATCAAGACTTCCAAACCCCGCAAACTCCGCGCCAAGGGGTTCTCCGACAAGGAAGCTGCGCTGATATTAAAGCACGCCATGAACTACAAGGCCGGTGGCGAAGCGCCAAAGCTTGCGGCGGCAAAACGATGGGTGCCTTGGTTATGTGCCTTCACCGGGGCGCGTGTTGGCGAGATGCTTCAGTTACGGAAGCAGGATGTCCGGCGCGAAGGAACGCATTGGATCGTTCACGTCACCCCTGAAGCTGGCCCGGTGAAGACCGACGAGGCGAGGGATGTGGTGCTGCATCGGCAGATCGTTGAGTTGGGCTTTCTGGATTTCGTCAAGGCATCCGGCGCGGGCCACCTTTTCATCTCGCCAAGTGATGATGAGCTTGGAGTTCGCAAAGCAGTGAAGACCGCGCGGAATAAGGTCAACATGTTCGTCCGTGAGGTCGTGCCGGACCCGCATGTCGATCCGAGCCACGGCTGGCGTCATCGCTTCAAGACGGTGGGAATCGACGAGGGTGTCGAGATGCGCGTGTTGGATGCGATCCAAGGCCATGCGCCGCGCAATATCTCTGAGGGTTACGGCGAGGTGACCATCAAGGCAAAAGCCAACGCCATCGCAAAGTTTCCGGCCGTAAACCTTGGCGTTGATGGACGCTACACGCAAGGTTGAGCAGCGGGGAGTTTAGCGGCCGAATAAGCCTACGAGGGCGGTACTGGCGATACCCTCTGCGGAACATCCATAGACTTCTTAATGAGCATATACGTCCCCTCGGCAATCATGCCTCCAATGAGCACGATTGATATCGTCAGCACCGTTAAGTAAATTCGTCTCGGTGAGTCCACGGTCACTCTCCAATGTTCATGCACCAACGGACACGCCCAAACGTTTGCTTCGTCAAGGTGAAACAATGAGGCCGCCTTTTCGGCTAGGCCTTAGATTGCGCCCGGTGCCTTCCCGATCACTTTGAGCACCAACCCGAAGGTCCTGCCCGAAGAGGACTGCGCCATGGCGGCCTTTAAGAAGCCCACTGAGTCCGGTGATGGCGGCAGTCATCAATCCCGGTCGCTCCTCAAAGGACGCATTGTGGGACTCCTGAGAGTCATTGAGGATGGCTTCAGGCCGGACCCTTTGGGTGTAATGGGCGGTGGTCGGTCCCTCATCCCCGGACTGCTCTGGGGCATCCTTTGAGGCCGGGGCTCTAAAGGCGGGAGAGCACGCGCACATCTACGGCGAACTACTGCCGGCGAGTTTCGCGCGGCTTATGCCCGGCGGGACCCGAGACGAACATCGCCCTAAAAGAGCGCGGCATCTATCTGAGCAAATCATCGCCGGAGGTTCAGACGGCAGCGCTCGTAGTCCTTGAAGCTCATGTGCGGGCCTATGATGCGATGGGCAAGCGGCAGCGCGGCGAAATCATTCCAACCCGGTGGTGGCCAATCGATCCGCCGACGAGTTGGGACCGAAGCTCTCCGGAGCGGACAACAGGTACTGCAGGGGACGCTTAGCTCCGCAGATTGCGAAGCCAAGCATCCTTGTTACGGGGTTATTGGGCTGTAAGGCTTGGTAGCCCCTGAGCTTTCGTAACCGGCGGCGGGTTCCACTTGCCAGTCAGCGCCTCCGATTTAGGAGCATACAGACGCATCGTCAGATTGAACGGGCCTTTGGGAGCAGGGAGCCAATTGGCTTCCATGTCCTTGCCGGGACTTTCGTTCTGGAAATAGAGATCAAGCGAACCATCAGAATTGTACTTGAACGGCATCCAACTGCTGACGGCGAAACGGTTCAGTGCATTTCCGACCTGAAAGCCCTCCTGATCGTAGAGAGTAATTGACCAGAAGGCATTGACCGGAGGTGCTGCGCCTTTTTCAAAGGAGATCGTGTATCTGTTCGCGCCGTCAAGCGGCTTCCCGCTTTCATCGCCAAGGTTGAGCGGATAAATCGCATCCTCGACCACATTAGCGCCCAGTCCTTGTTGCGAGAGAATAGCCCGCTTCAAGTAGTAATTGCCGTATACGCCCACCGTATCGGTGTTCATTGACCAGCCGTTCGCTACGCGAGCTAAAGTCGGCAATTTCCAAGCCATCAACTTTTGCCCATCCTGCGGAGCGCTTTCTAGCGCTTTTTGCACCGATGGATCGAGTTTGCTGATGTCCAAGCTTTTACCGACCTCGATACCGATCTTTTTCATGCGAGAGATGATCGGCTCATCGGTGACATGGGGAGGATGAAGCTTGAGCAACTCTGCTGCGTAGGCGAAATATTTCCCACCAGCCATTGTGTCCACCTGTACTTTTGGTGGCGTCTTCATATCGACGCTTGGATCAGGCTTGAACTCGACTGGCTTGGGTGGTTTACCAAACTCCGAGAGAAGCGTGACCTTATAGCCCGCCTGAATTTTGCGGACCGCATCATAATCAGCCGGGCCGTCAGTCTTGGTTCGACCGATGAGCCAGACGTACGGCGTCGGCGCGTCGATGCGTGTCATTCCGTCAGGGACGGTCCCTTTCCAGCCCGGCGGTGTCACCAGAAACTTCCCGGCTTTGGTGCCTGTCGTTCGCCAGCCGGGAGATGCAAAAACATCGGTCCACATGTCGAGCATTGGCAGCAAGTAGTAGCGGTCATCGGTATCCGGCGCGGAGATAACGAGAGGCTCTTTGGTCATGTCCAGCCATGAGACGGAATACAGAGTGTCGAAGTTGGACCGCACGACCCCTTTGAAATCCGCTGGTGGATATGCAGGCACGTTGACGAACGTGTTCATCGGGCCTTTGAAATCGTTGGTACCGTTGGTGAATTGCTTTCGCGACAAATCCATCGACATCAGCGGGTAGAAATAGATGTAGGCATCGAGCGCGATAGCTTGCGCCTCTTGCTCGGTAAGGGCGCTTTGCGCTTGAGCGAGTTGTGGAAAGGCGGGACCGATGAGTGACCCTAGAACAAAGGCAGTTATGATTTGCTTGTTCAATTTGTCCTCCTGCGTGTGAGCGCGTTTGCGGATAACACTAATCCCGGACTGACGATGCGTCTATGCGAATTGGACCTCGCGCATGGACAGTGTCGAAGTGGTGCGCCCTGAGGTTGCCCTGAGCCAGACCGGTTGCTCGTGCCGCGTCGAAAGTCACGGAGCTAGGCCTTAAAGGAGATTGCGGCCGGTATGTGCAGGGTCACTACGAACGCCGCCTCGAGGGGGGTCCATTGAGTTCGGTGATGGCGGCAGTCATCAACTCCCAGCTGCTTGTCCGTCGTCAGATGATATGAGACTGATCAGGCATTTCGAGAAGGGAGGCTCTGGCTCATCAGGGGTTAGAGTTTAAGCGGCCTGCAGTCGATGCTGCAAGCGACGGTTTGCGATGGTGGCCAGCTTGATGCGTTGACGTTCTGCGAGGATCGTCTCGGACCTGCCGAAGTAGACGTCAGCCGGGGTCAGATTGTTGATGCTCTCGTGATAGCGGACATGATTGTAATGTTCGACGAAGGCGGCGATCTGCCGCTCGAGATCGCCAGGTAGGTAATAGTTGTCGAGCAGGATGCGGTTCTTCAAGGTCTGATGCCAGCGCTCGATCTTGCCTTGGGTCTGGGGATGATACGGAGCGCCGCGCACATGTTGCATGCCTTTATGTTCGAGCCACCTGGCCAGATCGTCCGCGACGTAACTAGATCCGTTGTCGCTCAGAAGCCGAGGTCGCTGCTTTACGTTGATGTGGTCCAGACCCGAGGCCGTCAGCGCCTGGTCGAGCGTGGCCGTGACGTCGGAGGCACACATCGTGGGACCGAGCCTCCATGTCAGAAGTCGTCGAGCACGGTCGAGAGGTAGTACCAGCCCCAGCCGGTGATTTTGAGGTAGGTGAAGTCGGTCTGCCAGAGTTGGTTGATGGCGGTGGTCTTGTCCTTGAACTCGTTCGCCGCCTTGATCACCACATAGGCCGGGCTGGTGATGAGGTCGTGCGCCTTCAACAGCCGATAGACCGAAGCCTCGGAGACAAAGTACTTTCTCTCGTCGGTGAACCGAACGGCCATTCCAGGAACTCCTTCGACCAACCGTAATACATCGAAGCGGCGATGCCCGCATCCCGACGGTCGTCTCGACATTATCCTCGCGCTTGCCGACAAGCTCACGCAGGTCCTCGGGCACTCCTTTTCGAAGCCAGTAGATACCACTGCGCTGTCTGCCGTCAGCACCCCTGAGACAAATTGAGGGACTTCACGGAGGGAGGATTTCTGGTTCATCGTAGCCGCAAGGAGCGAAGATGAAACGGAAATCCGGGCCGGGCAAAGTGCCGGCAGAACAAGTGCTGAAGGACATCGTCCTCGGGCTTGCAAGAAATGCCTGGTTTTATTGGGTTTCTGCGATCGGAGTGGCAATCCCTCCCTCTCTGCCATAAGATAATAAACATCAGTTATATCAACGTGCTGTTGGCGGATGCATGCAACCCGTTTAAAATTGACGCTCCTACCGGCCGACGGTTCAGAGCTGCCTTATAAGCGGACAAACCGGCCATGTCGGTCGGCATCATCCTCAAAGCGCAGCAGGCCGAGGCCGTCCTGGAGAAGGGCCAGGCCGTCCTCATCGGTCGGCCGCAAGTCGCAATACAATCCACCATCGCGCATCACTGGGCGCACGATCTCGGCACCAACCGCCGGTTCGAGTACTGGTCGCCGGAATTTGGCTGGTGGCTCGAAAAGCGGAGCAGGACCATGGAAGGTTTTGCAACGCCGGCTGGCGTTGTCACGCGGCGTTCTTGCTTGAGGCGACAGCAACAGAGTCAATGTCCGAAAAGCGCACCTATTAATATTACCTCTTAATCAACTATTAAGCGTGTGTTTGCAGGCGCAAAATGCCCGGCTTAGCGTGTTTTCGGGGAGCTGCCAGTCAAACAGAATTGGTGCGTGCCATGATGGTTGGAAAGTTTGTGACGCTTGCGGCGTCTGCGGCCGCAATGGTGATTATTAGTGCCGCGAGCGAGGCTTCAGCGAGGTCGGCAGCAGCAGGTCGTGGCGGCGTCGTTTCGTCGCGTCCAATGTTTCGCCCGATCGCCCCTCACGCGTTCCGCAATCACCGCGGATTCTTTCCGAGTGGCGGCGGCGGCTTTTACGGGCCTGACGGCACGCCCGCGACCGAAGTGACGCTGCCGGCGGATACGTCATCCGATATTCGCTACACCTACACCTATGACGTGCCCTGGGACTGGGCCCATCGCTTTCCGCCGAATGTCGTGCCGTCGGACCGACCCTATGTACCGGACTGCACGGCGGAGGCGGTTACGGTGCCCGGTCGCGCCGGAGGACAGCAGACCGTCAACGTCACGCGCTGCTACTGAGAACAGCCAACGGCCGCGTGCCGCGCACCAAGGGAAGACGCTAAGGCGCTGCAGCGACCGTTACAGGACGGACGGCGCTTCGCATCGTCGCGACAGGAGACAAGGAAAATGGCGAAACCGTAGCCGTCGCCAGCTTGGGAAGACTGGTCCGGCTGCTTCGACGATCCGATCGAGACGCCCCCGGCCGCAAGCTACGCATACTGAGCATACTGCCAAATATGTGCTGGCGCTGCCAATTGACGGTCAGGCTGAGCCGACGCGTGCCGCCGCACCGACACCGTAGCCCCGATAACAGTAATCCCGATAGCCGTAACCTCGATAGCTCCGTCTAGGCGCGCGGCTCCTTGGCCATAGGCGACCTGCTTCGTGCTCCCTCAAAATTCTTCGCGGTCTTCTTTTTCGCCGGCTCTTTCACCGCTGATGCAGACCAGCCCCCCGGTCGAGCCGAAGGCACGAACCGAAATTGACGGGATCGACTATTAGGATCGCTGAGCACGTTGAGGCGCCCAACCCGGACATCATCATGAGGCGTGCGCGACCTCGGAAAGGACCATGATCCTTGATGGCCCGACTAACAATCGTATGCGCTCACTCGGTCTCCGCAATCCCGGACGGAACAAGCGCTATCTTCGGGCCGGGTGGACGGCAAGGAAGGAAGTGGCTTGACAACAACCCGGAATTGAAAGGGCCGATTGACACACCGTGCGCTGTTAAGCTTGAGACTGGCGGCCAGAAAGTTAAAGCCGAGGTCTAAGCCGTAATGATGATTAAGTGGTTCAAGACCCCGACCAGACCACGCCACGCTTGGCTTTATTTTCTGATCTTTGGAGGAGCTTACTCGGGGCTCTGCATTTTCGGTGCCCTTACGGCAAACGATAACGTATTGTCACTGATCTGGCCTGCCAACGCGTTCATGCTCGGTATGCTCGTGCGCTTTCCTTTATTGGCGCACCCCCTGGGCTGGGTGGCTTGTCTTGCGGGACTAGCGATTGCGGCCCCAATTATCGGTTGCGGGGTTATGACAGGCGCTGGTTTGGCCGCATATAATTTCGGCGTCGTCATCATCGGCTATGTCTTGCTATCCTTGCTCGATCGGGTCGACCAGCGTCTCAAGCGCCTGACTTCGGTCTTCTATCTTCTGTTTGCGGTGGGCGCCGCGTCCATATTTGCTGGCGTTATTGGCTCAATCCTGATCGGTCCTTTATTCCACGACCCGACAGCAGTAAGTTCCTTTCGGTACTGGTTTTCCGTCGAGCTCTTAAACCAGCTCGCGTTTTTGCCGATGATCCTGTCTTATCCGGAGGGCCGGAAATGGGGGCGACGGCAACTGCCGCAGCCGACCTTTCACGATCAAGCGCCGATTATTGTGTTGGTCCTCTCGGCCATCACGGGAATCTTTTTCGGAGGAATGGGGGCTCTCGCATTCCCTGTACCGGCCCTTCTGTGGTGCGCAATTTCCTATCGCGTGTTTCTGACGGCCTTACTGACCTTCGTATTCTGCATATGGGTTATCATGGCGACAACGTTGGGCTACGTTGACGCATCGCATCTCGATCAATCGCAAGTGTTGTCGATTAGCATGGGGGCAGCACTTATTTCCCTCGGCCCGCTAATCATCTCCACGACCACTGCGACAAGAAATGAAATCCTTGACCAGCTAAGGCACCTCGCGATCGAGCGTGAGATTGTGGCCAATGAACTCGATCATCGGATCAAGAACCTGTTCGCGCTCGTCAATGGGCTGATCAGCTTATCGGTCCGTGGCAACCCCGAGATGAAACCGCTGGCAGACACGTTGAGAAACCGGCTTGTGGCCTTACATCATGCGCATGGTCTTATTCGCGCCGGGACCGCGTCGTCTGGCGCTCCCAAAAAATTCACTTCACTAAAGGAGCTCATCGGCACCCTCCTTCGGCCTTATGAAGGCGCTGACGACAAACACTTCCTCGTCGATGGCGATGAAGTGTTCATCGATAGTGGAGTGGTCACTCCGCTAGCTCTCGTTTTCCACGAACTGGCGACAAATTCGACCAAGTATGGTGCGTTGAATGGTCGGGACGGCGCCTTAAGCATCCATATCAGTCGGGACATTGACGACCTGCGTATCACGTGGACCGAGAGGGGCCCGATGACGACAGATTATATTGTTGCCGCGGAAAGTGGCTTTGGTTCGAAGCTTCTGGATCTTGTAATCAACCAATTGCAAGGCAGCTACGCCCGCAGCTGTACGGAAGGCGGCACGGATATCGAGATCATTCTGCCGGGCAAACTGTTTAGCGACATCCCATCCAATCCCACCTTGTCATCGTAGATCATCGCGACCCCTCGCCCGCACAATCAAACCTCTTGAGTAAAACGCCTTTTGGGCCATGACTTCATGAGAACATGAATGGGAACATCGTCCCTGCCGGGTCAAGGTGGAACCCGGCCCGTTGCTCGGCATTATGCTGAGATTATTTAGGGCGGTTCATTCGAGGGCGTGAACAATGCAAGACATTAGAATGTATTTGGACAAGCTCCGCTCCGACGCTGAGGACTGCTTGACGATTAGCGAAACTGGCGCGAACGATCCGAAGCGCGAAGTCTTCAAGATGCTGGCCGCCACATACGAAAGGCTCGCGGTCGATCTCGAAAAAATCATCGCATTGAACCTGGTTGCAGACGATGAACGCGAAAAGCGCCTTTTGGGTCTGCTCAGCGGTGACGACGGCACCGAACATCTAGCCGAGGTTGCAAAGCTGTTGGAACAGCACGGCGCGGCGAATGATAGCCAAGCCTAGCCACGGATCAACCGTGGCGAAAGCGAGCGCCTAGAGGCCGCGACCAGTCAAGCGATTGAAGCTTGCGACGGCGATCTTCGCGCGACGATTCGGGCGTCGATCGTGGCGAACGAATTTCTAGAGGCGCAAATCTCGCACGGATACCGGCGCGGCGTGGAAGCACGCAGATTCAATTTCCATTCGGGGTAACCAACCATGGCCGATGTAACGTACTACGTCGCGTTACCATTCGGCGCTGGCGACGATGGACCGGAGCCGCGCGAAGCAGTTGAATGCACAAGCGCGAGCGCTGCGACCATGGCGGCTGAACGGTTAGCGCGAACTGAGGGACATATCGGCGCTGTCGCTTTCAGCCGTACAGGCGATCCGGGCAGCGGCGAATTTAGCGATGCTGTTTTGTTGAAGGCGTTTGGCGAAGTGCCGGGTGATTTGAGCGCGCTCTAAATAGTTTGAAACGGATGAAATTACGCCCTAGGTGCGCCAAATGGCCCCCCGCTTCATCAAGCCGGGGGACCATTTCGCGATCCGTCAAAACGTATTCCGCACCCATCATCTGCGGTCACGGCGGATAGCTACCCGGACAGGCTTCCGAGGCGGCAAAGGAACTAAGAGTCCGAGGGACGATTCCAGCAGTCTCAGAACTCTTCGCATAAAAGCCATTTGGACATTCCTTTTCAAAGAAGCTTGTACACAATAACCTTGTACACAAAACGCGATAGCGTGAGATTTTGTTCCCCGCACGCAATACGTGTCGGCTTGCGGGATGGAACCGAAGCGCGAGAAAGATGTTGTTCCGAGCGTTCGCACAATTGCGTTTGCTGGGGGGGAACATACTTGGAAAGCACCACGAGCTTCAAAAGAATCCAAAAGACAACGCTAACTGACCGGTTGGTCGAGTTCGCCCAAAATGCGCGCGACGAGGCTGACAAATTAGAAGCAGGACCTGAGCGGCAAGCGCTGTTAGAAAAGGCTCGTAGAGCCGAGTTCGGCGAGCGAGTTTGCAGCCTGGGCCGACTCTCCCAGAGGCTGCAAAACAGGCGCGATGACTTGAGTACAGCCGCGCGAGACTAGCCGCCCAATCCCAGGTCAGGCGACTGTTCCGGCTCGGAGACGTGAATTCGTTCAGCCAGTTCGTGCAGGCATTCCACCGCGTGACTGCGTTCTAAGCCGTGCAAAGCGGTCAACCAGTCTTCGACGGCGCACATTACACCGAACGAGACCTCGTCGTTCGAAAACCCCTCGAAGAATTGTAACTTGTTGAGAAACAGTTTCGTTCGATCCTCAACGATCTCGGAATTCCACATGGCTGTGCTCCGCGCGGATCAACTCGCTAGCTATTTCAAAATGCAAACGTGGCAGAAACTTAGTGACGAGCCGTGTACGTTGACGTCATGGAATCGAAGGCCAATATCTCGGTCATCGAACAACACCAGCAATCGAGAGCGGTTATCGATCTGTACGAGCAACGATAACTACTGGCCTAACTCGGTTGCGCGTCGATCGGCACCAGAAAAGTGAAGTGGTACTTGACGTCCTCGTCACGAAACCGATCGATGGAAAACCAGACCTCCGCTTCGCTCTTCTCTTGAAGAGATGCGGCTCGGACAACAAAGTTACTATCTGGCCGGCACAAGGGTTTTCCGCCAGTTTGCATTTGGCTCAACTCCTGAATGAACCACTCTTCTCTCATGCGCGTTTTGGCGGATCGCAATGAGGAGGCCGAGAGCACCAAGACCGCCCTGCAATTGATTTCTAATGTGAAATAACGCCGCGAAGTAACATCGCTTGCATCCTCCTCCGACGAGTGGCGCCTTTCACGCCACTCGCCTTGATTCGTGTGATGCTCGGCGCCACGCCTGACCTTCAAGCGCATCAGAACTTAGCAGTAGCCGACAGTCGGACTACCCGCGGTGACCCTGGCGTGATGTTGTTGTTTCCGTCAGCCGTTGCATAGTATTTCTGATCAAACAGATTTTCGATGTTGAGCTGGGCTCGCCACGTTTCATTCAAGGTCAAGAAGATCGCACCATCGACCCGCGTAAACTCCGGAATACGAACGGTATCGTCGGACGACGCAAAGAAATTCGAATAATGGATCACTCCTAGGCCGCCGGCCCACATTGGATGGAACTGGTATTTGTTCCAGACAGAAATGGTATTGTAAGGAACGAGCCCGACGCGGTTTCCGGCAACAACCGTCCCCGAAATATTGTTTGCGATCCGCGCATCCGTGTAAGCATACCCGGCAGTGACCTGCCACAAATCTGTGATGTAGCCAGCAAGGGACGTTTCGAAACCCCGCGTCTTGGTGGCTCCATTGAGTAAGAAAAATCCCGGATTGTTCGGATCCGGGACACGTTGGTTGGTCCGGTCGAGATCATACAGTGCCGCGGCAAACTGAAGTCGAGGCAAAATATCGTATTTGACCCCAACCTCCGTGTTCACAAACTTCTCCGGCGCTGCGATCACCAGCCCGGGATTCAGCGAACTGAATTGATCGCCCGCGCTCGGCAGGTACGACACGCTGTAGCTGCCGTAGATTGAGAGATTGTCGATCGGCTTGAAAATGATACCGGCGCGTGGCGACACCAGATCGTCAACACGGCTCAATGCAACGTTGGTGCGCCTGTCACGCGACTGAAGATCGAAATGATCGAATTGCGCACCACCAATGAGCTGCAGATATCGGGTTATCTCGATCTGGTCCTGAACGTAGACCGCGCCAAGATTGAGGTTGTAAGTATTGTTTGCGTCGGTGGTGTTGTTGTTTGCGAACCTCACGGGGACGTAGGAAGTGGGATTTCTCGGATCGACCGTGATGGTCGACGATACACCGTTGAAAAGTCCGCTTTGGCGGAAGTTCAGGCCGCTCTGACGACCGACCTCGCCCCCGAATACAACAGTATGGCGCGTCGGCCCAGCGTCGAATTTGTACGTCAAGTCTGTCTGATTGAAGAGGTTGGCGCGATCCGTCTCGTTGTTATAAGCAGCTAGATTGCTCGATGTGCCGGCAACATTCACCGCACCTGCGTTCGCGCCGCCGCCTGGATAGATATTCTGGTAGAATTTGTCGTAAACCGCCGCCTGGGTGGCATTGCGAACCGTAAATCCGTTCTCGAAGTCATGCTCGACAACGGCGGTACCAATGTCGACATCAGCAAGCGCATAATTCAGATTTGGATTACCGAAGAAGGCCGATGCCGACGTGTTGTATGGGGCGCGCGGCAGCGCTCCGCCCGGACGGATCTACGAAGGAATTCCGCGATCGACAGTACGGCGGTCGTGCAAATGCTCGTAACTCAACTTTACCGTCGTAGTATCGTTCGGCGCAAAGGTGACGGTTGGATTGACGGCCCAGCGCTCAAGATTTACGAAATCTCGGTAGCTCTCCGTATTTTCATACATGGCATTGAACCGGACCGCCCAGTTCTCGTTGACGGCCTGCCCGATATCGGTCGTTACGCGAGCGCCGGGATAGGAATTTCCGCCGACCGTAACCTCGCGAACTGTCGTGCCATCGGCCTCTTTCAACACACGATTGATCACGCCGCCCCCGCCCCCGCGCCCGAAGATCATGGCGTTGGGACCCTTCAAGACTTCGAGCCTCTGCAGGTTGTAGAAATCCCGGAAATACTGCACGTCGTCTCGGATTCCGTTCGTGTAAAAATCCGCATTGCTTCGTTGCCCGCGAATCACCAGGTCATCTCGATGAGACTCGCCCTGATGATAGATGACGCCGGGCACATACCGGGTCGCTTCGCCAATGGACGTAAACGCCTGGTCCTGGATAAAATCCTTCGTTAGTACGGAGATAGACTGAGGGACGTTAATGAGAGCCGTGTTCGTCCTCGTTGCGCTACTTGTGCTTTGAGTGATGTAACCCGTCTGCCCTGTTCTTGCGTCCTGGCTGTTTACGCTCGGAGGTTTTTTCTCCAAAGGCGCTGCCACCGCAGTTCGCCCCCTGGGGCGGGCGACTCTTGGCGCCACGGATGTCGTTCGCGCTCGCCGGGCTCGCGTTGTTGGCGCTGTCACGGTCACCTGCGGCAGGGAAGTGGCAGATGATTGTCCCTGTTGAGCCAGGGTCGGACTACTCTCGGCCAACAAGCCGGCCCCAAACACCGCCACCGCACTCGTCGACAACAAAAATGAGCGCCAACCATGACGCTCCGCCCAACTTTCGACGTTCAACATGAAATGCCCCTAAATTTCGCAGGCCGCCCATTGGAGAGGACGGATTCGCGCTCAAATCTAGGATGCATCTGCAGGTTCAGAATTAGGTGAGGATTAAATCCTGTTTAGAATTGATCGATATTCGTCGTAGCCTCGGCGCCTAGCCTCCCGTGGATGTTTTTAATCCTTCTAAATTTTACGTCGGACTATTGCTTGACCTATCTGAGGTCCCCTGACAGGCAATCGAAGTCCGAGCAACGTGTTAGTGCCCGTCTTGTCGGCGAATCACCCGTGGATGCCATGCGCCTTCTGCTGATCGAAGACGACGCAATGTTCGGCAAGGCGCTCGTCCGAGGCCTCAAGCAAAACGGCATGACCGTCGATTGGGTTCGCAATGGCCCGGACGGCTTTGCCGCCTTGAAACGTGCGGAACATGCAATTGCTCTACTCGATATCGGACTTCCCGAAATGTCAGGTTTCGAGGTCCTAAAGGCTGTCCGCGGCACCAGCAAGGTCCCGCCCATTCTCATCATCACGGCCCGCGACGGGGTAGAAGACATAGTGACCGGTCTTGATCTCGGAGCTGATGATTACATCGTCAAACCGTTTGAACTTCGGGCTTTGCTCGCTCGTATTCGGGCTGTTGTACGGCGGGTCAACTCTCGATCCAATTCCTTGGTATCAAGCAAGGAAATTACCTTAGATCCCGCCACTTACGTCGCTACTTTCCGCGGCATTCAGTCTGTTCTTTCCGCACGCGAATTCGCAGTCCTGCACGCGCTCATGGAGCGCCCGGGAACGATCCTCTCGCGTTCCCAGATCGAGAGTCGTATCTACGGATGGAGCGAGGAGGTCCAAAGCAATGCCGTCGACGTGGTCATTCACGGACTGCGCAAGAAATACGGCAAGGATATCATTCGGAACATACGGGGCGCAGGCTGGATGGTAACCAAGGCTGGCATATGAGATCGCTCGGCAAGGCAATCATCACTCCGGTTACATCATTGCTGGCGGCATTTTGTCTGGCTGCAGCAACAATGTCGTTCATGCTTGTTGCATTCGAGATGAACAAGTTTCTCGATGCACAGCTTCAGGAGATAGCCATCAACGTCGCCCCGGGTGAACGTAGCGACGCTGATCCGCTGTTCGATGCAGAGCATGAGGACCAACTCGTCGTTAACATCTGGGACCGCTCAGGCAATCTTGTTCATCGTGCAGGCCCGACGGTCAACATCCCCTGGCTCCCTCAACCCGGGCTTGCCGACGTCGTGGCCGAAGGACAGGAGTGGCGCGTTTATCGGTGGAGCCACGCGGAACATAACATACAGATCGCACAAGCCTGGAGTGCGCGTCGAGAAATCGCGGCATTTGCGGCAACCGGTGCGGCACTTCCACTGCTTCTGTCAATTCCTCTTGCGTGGTTCGTCATACGCCGATCTATCCACCGAACCCTTCGGGGTCTTCACCTTCTGTCGAGCGACATCGGTCACCGCAGTGTCGACGCGCAAGGACCTCTGGGACCGGCGGGTGTACCGAGCGAGATAGCTCCTCTGATCGTAGCTATCGACAAATTGATCGAACGTTATCGTGGGGCATTGGACGCTCAGAGACGCTTTGTCGCCGATGCCGCGCATGAACTTCGGACGCCGCTTGCGGCTCTGCAGATCCAGGCGGACAATCTGCTCGCGTCGGATCTCAGCGATCGATCCCGGGAGATTGCAGGCGAACTCGACGAAGGTGTTCGGAGGTCATCCCGTTTGGCGAGGCAACTCCTGGAAATGGCCAGGGCCGAAGGTGCCACGCTTCCGGAACCTCGGATTATCGACCTCGCCGCACTCATCACGTCGGTTCTGGCAGACTTTGTCTCGCTTGCCGAGGTGAACGACATTCAGTTCGAACGGGAGATTGTGGCCGCAGCCTCCGTCAGGGGCGACGAGTCCGCAATCCGCAAGCTGGTATCAATCCTTCTCGACAATGCGGTTCGCTATTCCCCGCGAAACGGGCTGATTACGGTTCGGCTTTTTCTAGCCGACAATCGACCGAGGATAGACGTCGTGGATAGCGGCCCGGGAATTGCCAACGAGGCCATGCCCTTCATCTATGATCGCTTTTTCCGTGCTGCGCCGCAGGAAATCGACGGCTCCGGCCTCGGGTTGGCCATCGCCAAAACCACGGCGGACCGCCACGGCATTCAGTTGCATCATGAAAATCGAACAGACCAGATCGGCACGATCGCGACGATCATTTTTCCATTGGGTTCTACCGAAACTCGACGAGCGTCCACCCAGAGCAAGCCAAGCCCGTAATCATCCGTCGAGCAAAGAAGAGCGGCGCTTTTAGTTAAGTCCGCAGCATGTCCTTAATTTGCTGTCCCTCACTTGGCAGCTTTGACCTTCTGCAGGTCGCCGAGCGGATCGTGCGATATCGATACGAAGTTGAATCATTAGTACGTGATGGACAAGAAAGCCATGAACCGGAACGGCGGCCGCGCCAACTTCAAGTTAGGTCCGAGGTGACCATCAACACGTTTTAGGGAGTCGTTCCATGCCAGCCCATGCTATTCTTTTCGAGAACGCCGACTTTCAAGGCAATCACAAGCACGTCTTCGACCACATCCACAATCTCAGCAATCAAGTCGACGAATTCAATTTCAACGACAAAATATCATCGCTTGTTGTCCTTGAAGGCAACTGGCAGTTCTTCAAGGATTGGCAGTGGCAGAAGCCATGGCCGAAAATTGTGGGGCCTGGTGTGTACGTTACAATCACCGAAGCGCTCGGAGCAAATGACGCCAACGACTCGATAACCGGCATGCGTCCGGTCGACTCGCTGGGCAAAGCCATTCCGATCTCGGGATTATCTCATGGAGTATCTCAACGTCACGCCGGTTGAGAGCCCTGCGGCATCCCTCGCGTCTGTGGGCTCGGGGTGCCGCAAAATCGGGATTCGCTTCCCCGTCAGAATGTTGCGTTGACCCTGCTGTGTAACGATGGGCGCAACATTTTTCCTGCCGATGGCCGTCACGGTTTCGCAATACGCTTTTCGTGCAGCGCATCCCCGTGGACCTTCGGGAGAAAGCAGCCGGCAGTTCCCTCGCGATTCCGCTCGGGATGGCTTTGTTTTCGTGACTCCTCGCGAGAGCAGTCAGGCGGTCGGCACAGTCTGGGCTAAGTGCAGGATGGTGAGGCGGGCCGGTCGCCGATATTTTAGGATTTACCATTCTCGCGTCGACGTCGGCCGGCAAAACGGAACTTGTATTCACCGGGGATCTTGTTCACCTTTAGCCATGACCGGCTCGGCACTGCCCGTAGGCGCCGGTGACAGAAAGGAGTTGGGAACTCCTTTCAAAATCTGGAGATAGGATAGCGTGACCGATTATCGAGCCTACATCCTCAATGACAAAGGCCACATCCTGACAAGCGTGGATCTCGTGCAAGCAGATGACGCTCAGGCAATTGAAGCCGCAAAGAAGATAGTCGGCGTCCAGAACGTAGAATTGTGGGATGGAGAGCGCTTGGTCGGACGCTTTAAAATAAAGCCCAATTAATCGGCAGCTTTCATCGATGACGCGCCGTTGTGAGTGCTGCACCACCACTGCTTCATGCCGGCGAGTACGGCTCCAGCGTCTGTTCGGTCTAGAGGCATACAGCGACGTGGCACCACTGCATGCGTTTCGTGATGTGAACGACCAGTGTTTTGGACACGTCGTAACGCCAGGTTCTCATCACTAATTCCATCACGCGATCCGCGAGGACCAGGTTTGGAGGTCAGTTTACAGAGTCAAAAGGCAGGATGGAGATGGTTTCGCCTTGACCGTCACGGATAGTGACGCACATCCCTTTGGTTGTCAGATCGGGCATGTCCGCGAGCATCTCGCGGGCCAGAAGAGTTCCGTACATAACGGCCTCGTCATGGGTCGCTAACTGAACCTTAATGGGCTTCGATTCGCGATCGGTCAGGTCGGTGATGATGTAGCTGAAAGTCTGCATGATGGGCGAATACTCAAGGTGATCGTTCTATCGTAATATACGACTACATACAACGGTCAAGAAAAAGGATCCGCCGAAACGGGATCTTTTATTTGCTGCTGCTGCGTTGATATCTATTCGGGAGGGCGGCTATTGCTCTGTTTTTCTGTCCGCTCCTTAGGGTCAGGACTCATTGATCAGAGCCAGAAGATGACGGCTGCTGCGATGCAGATGGCAGACATGAAGGTATGTGCGCATCTATCGTAACGGGTGTGGATGCGCCGCCAGTCCTTGAGCCTGCCGAACGTATTTTCGATCTTGTGCCGTTCGCGATAGAGAATGCGGTCATGTTCGATCGGCTTTGCGCGGTTGGACTTCGATGGGATGCAGGCCGTGATACCCCGGACCGCGAGCGCCTGGCGGAACCAGTCGGCGTCGTAGCCCTTGTCGCCGAGCAACTGCTTCGCGGGCGGCAGCGCATCGACCATCAACGCGGCCCCCTTGTAATCGCTCATCTGGCCTTCGCTAAGCAGCATGATGACAGGACGTCCCTGACCATCACATACGGCGTGCAGCTTCGAGTTCAGGCCGCCCTTCGTGCGCCCGATACGTCGGGGAACAGGCCCTTTTTTAAAAGGCTTGCGGCGGTGCGATGCGCCTTCAGATGGGTGGCGTCGATCATTAACCGCTTCGGGGTGCCGCCCTTACGGGCCAGTTCGGCAAATATCTTGTTGAACACACCAAGACGGCTCCAGCGCACGAACCGATTGTAGACGGTCTTGTGCGGACCATACTCACGCGGCGCATCGCGCCAGCGCAGACCGTTCCTGATGACGAAAATGATGCCGCTGATCACCCGCTGGTCATCAACCCTCGCAACTCCGTGCGACAAAGGAAAATACGGTTCGATCCGGCGCATCTGCGCCTCGGTCAGCAGAAACAAATCGGACATTGCGGCGTCTCCCAACAACGCCAATGAATTAGTCCAAACGCCTCTCCGCAAGAAAATTAATGGGTCCTGAACCTAGACTATCGCGCGCCCTGCGGCTAGCCCGGATCGCGTCCGCCTCTTTGGAAAGGATCGACGTATCCCGCGCGACAGCGTTTGGCCCGTGCAGTCTCGACGCCGCGCAGACTTAGTCAGGGGCAGCGGGATATATCGGGCTGGTGAGATGCTTCAGCCGCGGCAGGGAGGATCAACAAACCATCAGGCCGTGGCGGCTAAATGCTCACGCAATGCCGCTTTCAGGCCTTGGTATTCTCCTCTGTCTGGCGTCGCCACATAGTCCGACACGATGGCGCGGAGTTCGTCCCCCTTGACCTCGATGTTTTTGGCCGTGAGCGCTGCGACAAGGCCCTCCGTGAATGCGTCAACCGCGATGCGAGCGGCGGCGGCTTCGCTAATAGTCGTCATGTCTACGGTCTCCTGTGTCCGTGTGCTGGAGTGCATGCGCTTCCCACAAGAAAGCCCTCCGGCACCAAAGGCAATGTTGTCCGCCGATCGCTTATTGGGCGAGGACAGGTCTAGATTTTCCTGGAATTTTCTAAATTCCGAAGTCTCCGAACGCAAGTGAAAGGACGCCAGGGCGCCATAGCAAATATTGGTTATATCCCACAATATTGCGATCGATGGCGTGCTGTTGAAGAAGCTCCGCCCAGGATTTCAAATGCGGGCTTGAAAAATCGCCGTAGATGCGACGAACGCTGGCCTCACGGCAACCGTGCTCGCAGCCCCGCATTCCGGCCTTTACGATGCGGTCCTGCTGCAAATTTCGGTGGTGTTCTGGCTGCTTGCACGGAGCGCATCGCGACGGCCGTGGATGTGGAGTTTTGCGTTTGCCGTCTGGCTGCTCCCGGCGCTGGGTCCGCCCCTGCTGTTCGGGGTGAGCAGAGCAGGTCCGCTCGTGACGGTTGCTCTCATTCTGGTCCTGCTGCTCGGCGCTGACGCATATCCCGGCCGCGCGGGAGATCGTGAGAGCACGCAGGGCATCGAACCATATGCCTCGACGGCTTCAGGCTGACCGCCCGCCGCTCGACTGGTGGTCGCGCGACGTGATCGGCCTTCCGCTCGCAGGTATCTTCGAAATAGGGTAAGCAGCATCGATTCGACGAGGCCGAGACATCATGACCATCCGCCTGCACCGCGCCGACCTGCCAGACCAGGACCTCGAGCGCTATACTCAGTCAGCAGCGATCGACACCGAGACCTTGGGCCTCAATCCGCATCGCGACCGGCTGTGCGTGGTGCAGATATCACCCGGCGACGGCAGCGCCGACGTGATTCAGATCGCGCGCGGGCAGACGGATGCGCCGAATCTGAAGAGGCTTCTCGCCGACCCGAACATCGTCAAGATCTTTCACTTCGCGCGCTTCGATCTCGCTGCGCTCTCCAACGCATTCGGCGTGATGCCGCAGCCGGTCTACTGCACCAAGATCGCCTCGCGGCTTATCCGCACCTACACCGATCGGCATGGCTTGAAGGATCTGGCGCGCGAGCTGCTCAACATCGATCTGTCGAAGCAGCAGCAGTCGAGCGATTGGGGGTCGCAGACGCTGAGCGATGCGCAGCTCGCCTACGCCGCCTCCGACGTGCTGCATCTGCACGCCTTGCGCGACAAGCTCGATGCTATGCTGGCGCGCGAGAATCGCACCGGACTGGCGCGGGCGTGTTTCGAGTTCCTACCGACGCGGGCCAGACTCGATCTCTCCGGCTGGGAGGCCGAGGATATTTTCGCGCATTCGTGACCCGCGCCGCACGGCCACGGCCGTTGGGCGGCTGGAACGCGGTTCCGCCCCGTTTCGGTCACACTCCTCGTCCTCGGTGGGGACCGGAATGCGGGCGGCCTTCACGGTGAGTTCAGCATTCGCTTTCAGAATCCAGTTGCGGCAGCGGATCGCCATGCCAAAGGTACCGGATGCGCTGAGCCGGGCTGCGAAACCACGGGGTTCGCGGTAGAATAACCAGAACAGGCCTGGAGCAGCGATGTATTCGGTTCAGAACCCCACCTATCAAGGCGGAATGCAAGCCGGTCTGGAGGCCCGTTTCGTTCGCGCGGCACGCCACAGCCGCATGGTGCGGGCGCTGCGGATCGCGGTGCCGACGGTGGTCGGCCTGGTAATGGCCGCGCTGATCGCGATCTCGATCTTCAATCCGTTCCGTGCGCTGTCGAAACTGCCGCTCGAGATGGACAATCTTATCGTCTCCGGCACCAAGGTCACGATGGAATCGCCGCATCTTTCCGGCTTCACGCCGGACAAGCGGCCCTATGAGCTGCAGGCCAAAACGGCGACGCAAGACATCACCGATCCCGATCATGTCGAACTCCATACCTTGCGCGCCAAGGTGCTGATGGAAGACCGCTCGACAGTCACGCTGGATTCCCGCACCGGATTGTTCAATACGAAAACGCAGGTGCTCGACCTGCACAAGGATATCTTCATGCAGTCCTCGACGGGATACGAAGCGCGGCTGAGCCATGCGCTGGTCGATATGGGGCAGGGTACCGTCACATCGGACCAACCGGTCGATGTCAAATTGCTGAACGGAACGCTGACAGCCGACACAATGAAGATCACCGAAAAGGGCGACGTGGTGCGTTTTGAAAAGAATGTCGTGATGCATCTGATCATGGATCACCCTGTCGCCCCGCCGGCCAGCGACGATTCGGCAAACGAGGAGCCGGAACCATTGCCTGCTGCCGCGGAACGCCCGCACGCGTCGCGCAGTCCGTCGCACAAGCCCGGCAACACGAAATGAATCCAGCCATGCAGAACCCTCGCCACCTCCCGCTGGCGAACCGCATCGCCTGCCTGCTGTGCGGCGGATTGATCGGCTTCGCCGTGATGGCGGCCGGCGAAGCGGCCGGGCAAAGCTCGATGCAAGGCGTGCCGAACGCGATGCAGGGCTTTTCCCAAAATCGCGATCAGCCGATCCAGATCGAGGCCGCATCGCTGGAGATGCGCGACAAGAAAAAGGAGGCGACCTTCTCCGGAAACGTCAAGGTGGTGCAGGGCGACACCACGATGACGTCGAAGATTCTCGTGGTCTATTATGAGGGCGGCAATTCGGCTAACGCCAAGAGCAACGCGCCGGCGAAGACGGCGATGACCTCGGCGACGCCGGGGCCATCTGGCACATCCTCGATCAAGCGGTTGGAGGCCAAGGGCAACGTGGTGGTGACCCAGAAGGATCAGGTCGTGACCGGCGAGACCGCCGTGTTCGACACCAGGACCAATCTGGTCACCATGCTCGGCGGGGTCGTTCTGACCCAGGGCAAGAACGTGCTGCGCGGCGACAGGTTGATGGTGGACATGACCACGGGCGTGTCCCGTGTCGAATCGAAAAGCGGGCGGGTGCAGGGCCTGTTTCAGTCGTCTGGACAAAGCGGGCCGCTGTCCGGACCAGTGCCGCTCTCCGGATCCTCACAAAAACCTAAATGATATCAATAAATTGCCAAAGGATCACGCGGCAAGAGCTTGAACCTGTCGCCGTCCGTTTGTATCTACCGCGGGCGGAGTTGAAACCGCGGCGGCGGAGTCCGGGTGTTGAGTTCCGGTGTTTCGCTGGGCAACGGCCGTTTCCTCATTCATGTTGATGCGGCGAATCGGTCGAGTGCCGCGGCGTGCGCGCGGATGACCGTGAGGGACTGAGCGAAACGCCTATGGTGGATATCTTCAACGTGTTCCGCAAACGGCCGCCGAAGCGCGGACCGCAGGGATTCGCGCGGAGACAGGCGGACATCACGGCGCTCGGCGATACAATCGGCGACCTGTTGACCAATCCGGTTCGTGACGCGCCACCGATCGCGCGCGGAACTCCTCGCGATGTTCCGCCTGTTCCGCAATCCCGACCGGCGCGCCCCGCGCCAGAAACTCACCGGCCGGAAACTCCCCGTCCCCGCGCCGCCGCCAACAGCGCCGCCACGCGGACCGCGACGCGTCCCGGCTACCTGGCCGTGCATGGCGTGGAAAAAAGTTTCGGCTCGCGTCAGGTTGTGCGGGGCGTCAGCATCTATGTCCGCCGCGGCGAGGCGGTCGGGCTGTTGGGTCCGAACGGCGCAGGCAAGACCACCGTATTCTACATGATCACCGGCCTGATCCCGGCGGATCGCGGCGCGATCGAACTCGACGGTCATGACGTGACGAAGCTGCCGATGTATCAGCGGGCACGGCTCGGCATCGGCTACCTGCCGCAGGAAGCCTCGATCTTCCGCGGCCTCAGCGTCGAACAGAACATCCGCGCCGTGCTCGAGGTTGTCGAGCCGAACAAGAAAAAGCGCGAGGCCGAGCTCGATGCGCTGCTTGAGGAGTTCAACATCACGCGCCTGCGCAAGACGCCGTCGATCGCGCTGTCCGGCGGCGAGCGGCGGCGCGTGGAAATTGCGCGCGCGCTGGCGACACGCCCGAACTACATGCTGCTGGACGAGCCGTTCGCCGGCATCGACCCGATCGCGGTCGGCGACATCCAGGACCTCGTGCGCCATCTGACCAATCGCGGCATCGGCGTGCTCATCACCGACCATAACGTCCGCGAAACGCTCGGACTGACCGACCGCGCCTACATCGTCTATGCCGGTGAAATTTTGACCGAAGGCAGCCCCGACGAGATCGTCAACGATCCCGATGTGCGGCGTCTCTACCTCGGCGAGGAATTTCGGCTGTAGAATTATTTCGAATTGCGCGCTAGTGCGCCGTCGAATGCGATCAACGACACCGCAACTTGAACCGAACGGTCGGAACCCCGAAACGGCCGGACCGACATCCTCATCTCGCCGCATTCATGCGCCTTGCTCGCCAGCAAAATGGAGAGCGTGAAATGAAATTGAAGAGGACTATTGGTGTGATCGCGCTGGTGTTTCCACTGCTGTCGTCGGCGGCGCTGGCGCAGGAGCGTGCCGGCGATGCGGCGCTCGGCGCGCTGTCGGGTGCGGTGGTGCTGGGTCCGGTCGGGGCGCTTGCCGGTGCGGTGGTCGGTTACACCGCCGGCCCGTCGATCGCGCATTCATGGGGCATGCGTCGCTCATCAAGCAGGACACAGCGGCAATCCGCCAAACGATCGCAGCGACGGCTGACGACCGTGAGCGATAGCCGCCGCGCGCCGGGTGGTACGCGGGCGGAAAGTCCGAAAGCAGCACCGGCAGCGGCTGTGGCCGCTGCGCCCCGCGCGGTCGACCTCAAGCCGACAATGCCTCCGGTGCAAGCCTTGGACTAACAGGCCTTGGATTAAACAAGTCTTGGATTAAGTCGCGACCACATGCGCAGACCACACGGGCTGTGCGCTGCGACAGCAATGCCGACAAACGTTTTTCCAGACCCGGATTGCTGCCAGTGTCGCATTTCATCGCCGTCAAGGCGTGTACATCCGGCCCCAAAACGGTTAAGCAAGAATCGGACCAACTTCCGGATCGAATCGTGCCTCCATGGCGCTGACGCAGAGACTCGAATTCCGCCAGTCCCAGTCGCTGGTAATGACGCCGCAGCTCATGCAGGCGATCAAGCTGCTGCAACTGTCGAATCTCGACCTTGCCGCGTTTGTCGAGGACGAACTGGAACGGAACCCACTGCTCGAACATGCCAGCGACGGCCCCGTGGCGGTGGAGCCGGCGGCCGGCAACGCCGGGTTGTCAAAAGGCGACGGAGCGTCGGCATTCGGGGACGACGGCACAAACGAGCGCTCGGGCAGCCAGGATTCCGAACCTGCGCCCGAAGAGTGGATGAACCGCGATCTCGGCAGCCGCACCGACATCGAGCAGACCTTCGACAACGGCCTCGAAAACGTCTTTCCGGAGGAGCCGGCCGAGGCCGCAGCGCGGACCGCGCAGGATTCCGCGCCGACCGCGTTCACCGAATGGGGGGGCGGCGCCTCGAATGACGACGACTACAATCTCGAGGCCTTCGTCGCCGCCGAAGTGACCCTCAGCGAGCATCTGGCTGAACAACTCGCGGTCGCCGTCACAGCGCCGGCGCAGCGCATGATCGGACAGTATCTGATCGACCTCGTCGACGAGGCCGGTTACCTGCCAACCGATCTCGGCGACGTCGGCGACAAGCTCGGCGCCGGCGCGGGCGACGTCGCAGCCGTTCTCGCGGTGCTGCAGACGTTCGATCCGCCAGGGATCTGTGCCCGCAATTTGAGCGAATGCCTTGCGATTCAGTTGCGCGAGAAGGATCGCTACGATCCGGCGATGCAGGTGCTGATCGAGCATCTCGAGCTGCTGGCCAAGCGCGACTTCGCAGGTTTGCGCAGGATCTGCGGCGTCGACGACGAAGACCTCGCCGGCATGATCGGTGAAATCCGCCATCTCGATCCCAAGCCGGGCTTGAGATTCGGCACCACGCGCACGCAGACCGTGGTGCCGGATGTGTATGTGCGGCCGGGTCCCGACGGCGGCTGGCTCGTCGAGCTCAACAGCGATACCCTGCCGCGCGTGTTGGTCAACCAGACCTATTATGCCCAACTGTCGAAAACCATCCGCAAGGACGGCGACAAGTCCTATTTCACCGACTGCCTGCAAAACGCGACCTGGCTGATCCGCGCGCTCGATCAGCGCGCCCGCACCATTCTCAAGGTCTCGACCGAAATCGTGCGCCAGCAGGACGGTTTTTTCACCTCCGGCGTGGCTCATCTGCGGCCGCTCAATCTCAAGACCGTGGCGGACGCGATCCAGATGCATAAATCGACCGTGTCCCGTGTCACCGCCAACAAATACATGGCCACAAATCGCGGCATCTTCGAGCTGAAGTATTTCTTCACCGCGTCAATCGCGGCAGCCGATGGCGGCGACGCCCATTCGGCCGAAGCCGTCCGTCATCATATCAAGCGATTGATTGATGCGGAAAAACCATCCAGTATCCTGTCGGATGATACCATCGTGGAGCGCTTGCGCGAAGCAGGAATTGATATTGCGCGCCGCACAGTGGCAAAATACCGCGAGGCGATGCGCATTCCATCCTCGGTGCAGCGCCGCCGCGACAAGCAGGGTGTGTTCGGCAATGCGTTATCCGCTCCGGCGATCGACTGACAATTCCATGGCATCTGACATCGCAACGCTGCGCAGGCTTGATTGCGCCCACATCCATCGAGATACTGAGAATCGCTGGCGTGTTTTTCGACGAAGTGGATTCCGGTTCGCCGCAAAGAGACGCTCAGCGTTGTCATCGTGTCGTCCGGTCACAAAACCGGTTGCCACTTTGCGGACGACGCGCCACTCGTGACGAATCGAGGTACGACATGACCATCCGAATCTCAGGCAAGAGCATCAATGTCGGCGACGCGCTGCGCGGGCGCCTCAGCGGCCGCACCGACGAAGTCCTCCGAAAATATTTTGACGGAAATTATTCGGGCCACATCACGCTGAGCAAGGATGGCTTCGGTTTTCGAACCGACTGCGCGCTGCATCTGGATTCCGGCGTGACGCTCGAATCGGAATCCAACGCCGCGGACGCCTATGCGAGCGCCGATCAGGCGCTGTTGCAGATCGAGAAGCGGCTGCGCCGCTACAAGAGCCGCCTCAAGGATCGCTCGGCCCGCAAGGCGCACGCAGCGGCGGAAGCGATCGCCGAACTCGACGCGCCAAGCTACGTCATCGAGGCGCCAGCGGACGGCGAGGACGAGGTCACCGCCTTCAATCCGGTCATCATCGCGGAAGCCACGACGTCGCTGAAGCGCCTCTCGGTCAGCGAGGCAGTAATGGAACTCGATTTCACCGGCGCCTCCGTGCTGGTCTTTCAGCATGGCTCCAGCGGCCGGGTGAACGTGATCTATCGCAGGGCTGACGGCAATGTGGGCTGGGTCGACCCGCAGGTCGTTAACGGCTCTGCATAACTCCGCCGCCATTGACGCCCGCAAAGGCGATTCTTATGGTCCGCGGCCTTTTCGGGGCCGGTTTTTCACCGGCCGGGACAAAGTTCAGGAATTGGCATCGGTCCTGCGTTAGACTATAAGGCCGGTCATCCCGGCCGGAGGGCCGCGAACCGCGAACCGTGCGCTTGCCCGTATGTGGGCTTACGCGTGTTGCTGTTTGTCTGACGTGTCTTTCGCAACCTGACGGCAAATTCACCTCCGAACGTCATATCCCGGAACGTCGTATGATGATTACTGATCTGGTCGCACCCGAGGCGATCCTTCCTGCGTTGAAAGTCAACAGCAAGAAACAGGCTTTGCAGGAGCTGGCGGCGCGCGCTGCGGAACTGACGGCGCAGAACGAGCGCGCGATCTTCGAGGTGCTGCTACAGCGTGAGAAGCTCGGAACCACGGCGGTTGGCTACGGCGTCGCGATTCCGCACGGCAAGCTGCCGAAACTCGACAAGATCTTCGGTCTGTTCGCGCGGCTCGAACGCCCGATCGATTTCGAGGCAATGGATGGTCAGCCTGTCGATCTGATGTTTCTGCTGCTCGCGCCCGAGGGTGCCGGCGCGGATCATCTGAAGGCACTGGCGCGGATCGCGCGGTTGCTGCGCGATCAGGACATCGCCAAGAAACTGCGTGCCTCGCGCGATGCGCAAGCGATCTATTCGGTGCTGGCGCTGCCGCCGGCGACGGCAGCCTGAGCTGTTGCGAATCACGCCGGTTAGAGCAATTCTCATTTTGACGGAAACGAATCATCGACGCGTGCGGGCGCACCGCAAGCGGCAAAAGATTGTTCTGCGTGATTCGACGCAATCATGAACCGATTCCGACCGCAGTTATCCGAAACCCGTCCGGAGCCATGATGCCGTCCGCGAGATACCTCCTGCTGATCCCCGTCTTCGCTATCACGACATCGGCCGAGGCGGACTCCAGGTTCCTCGCAAGCCTCAGCAAGCTCGACCCGCAAACGCGGCTGGAACAGGTTTGCGACCTCGCGGCCGTCAATCATATCGGCAAGAGCGAGAAGCTTTCGAAGCCTGATCGCGCCAAGGCCAACGTCATCACGCCACCCCGGCTCCATGGCGACACCATCGAAGGCACCGGCGGCGCATTCCGCAGCGGCGGGAAATGGTATGCGTTCTCGTTCACCTGCAAGGGCTCGCCCGACCATCTCACGGTGCTGTCGTTCACCTATCGCATGGGCGCGATGATTCCAAAATCGAAGTGGCCCGAATACGGGCTGTGGGACTGAGCAGGGTTGAGTGACTGCTCTGCGCGTCGGCCCGCGCGACGCGATGGCATCACGGCAAACGCTTCACAATGGACGTTGACCGGCCTCAGTCCTTCACCACCCGCACGGCGCCGAGCGCGGCGCTAGTGGTGTGCGCGGCATAGGCTTTCAACGCCATGGTCACCTGACGCTTGCGCGGACCCGGTTTCCACGCTGTGTCGCCGCGCGCCGCCATTGCCGCACGGCGGCGGTCGAGTTCGGCGTCGTCGACCGCGAGATGAACCGTGCGATTGGGAATGTCGAAGTCGATGCGATCGCCTTCCTCGACAAGCCCGATCGCGCCGCCTTCGGCGGCTTCCGGCGACACGTGACCGATCGACAGGCCCGATGAGCCGCCGGAGAATCGGCCGTCGGTGATCAGCGCGCACTGCTTGCCGAGACCCTTCGATTTCAGATAGCTGGTCGGATACAGCATTTCCTGCATACCGGGACCGCCGCGCGGACCCTCGTAGCGAATCAGGACGACATCGCCCGACTTGATCCCGTTGCCGAGGATGGCCTCCACCGCGGCGTCCTGGCTTTCGAAGATGCGCGCGGGGCCCGAGAATTTCAGGACGCTGGCGTCGACGCCCGCGGTCTTCACGATGCAGCCGTCGCGCGCGATGTTACCGTAGAGCACGGCCAGACCGCCGTCCTGCGAGAAGGCGTGTTCGGCGTCGCGGATGCAGCCCGAACTGCGGTCGGTGTCGAGCTCCTCGAAGCGCTTGTCCTGGCTGAAAGCGACTTGGGTCCGCACGCCGCCCGGCGCGGCGCAGATAGAAACTGCGCACGCTTTCGCTTTTTGTCCGCTTGATGTCCCAGCGTTCCAGCGCGTCCTCCATTGAAGCGCTATGAACCGTCGGCAGGCTGCTATCGATCAAGCCGGCGCGATCGAGTTCGCCGAGAATGCCCATGATGCCGCCAGCGCGATGCACGTCCTCCAGATGCACGTCGGGCACCAGACGGCGCGACCTTGCACAGCACCGGCACGCGGCGCGACAGCCGGTCGATGTCCTTCATCGTGAACGGCACCTGGCCTTCGTAAGCCGCGGCCAGCAGATGCAGCACGGTGTTGGTCGAGCCGCCCATCGAGATGTCGAGCGTCATCGCGTTTTCGAACGCCTTGAAGTTCGCGATATTGCGCGGCAGTGCGCTCGCGTCATCCTGCTCGTAATAGCGTCGCGCCAGATCCACGATCAGGTGGCCGGCTTCGATGAACAGGCCCTTGCGGTCGGCATGGGTGGCGAGCACCGAGCCGTTGCCGGGCAATGCAAGGCCGAGCGCCTCGGTCAGGCAGTTCATCGAATTGGCAGTGAACATGCCCGAGCACGAGCCGCAGGTCGGGCAGGCCGAGCGCTCGATCTCTTCAACGTCGGCGTCGCTGACGGTGTCGTCGGCGGCGGCGACCATGGCGTCGATCAGGTCCACTGACCTGATCTTGCCGTTGAGGTTGACCTTGCCGGATTCCATCGGCCCGCCGGAGACGAACACCGCGGGGATGTTGATGCGCAGCGCCGCCATCAGCATGCCGGGCGTGATCTTGTCGCAATTGGAGATGCAGACCATGGCGTCGGCGCAGTGCGCGTTGACCATGTATTCGACGCTGTCGGCGATGATCTCGCGCGAGGGCAGGCTGTAGAGCATGCCGTCGTGGCCCATGGCGATGCCGTCATCGACCGCGATGGTGTTGAACTCCTTGGCGACGCCGCCCGCCTTCTCGATCTCGCGCGCGACAAGCTGGCCGAGATCCTTGAGATGGACGTGACCCGGCACGAACTGGGTGAAGGAATTGACCACGGCGATGATCGGCTTGCCGAAATCCTCGTTCTTCATACCGGTGGCGCGCCACAGCCCGCGGGCGCCGGCCATGTTGCGGCCATGGGTGGAGGTGCGGGAGCGATAGGCGGGCATGAGGTTTCCTCGAGAGCTCAACGGCTTGGCGCGACCATACAAGCGGGTTGCCTGGGGTCAAATACAACTCGCCGAATGACCGGCATGCGATCGCCTTCAGTCATGCGGCCGGGGCGGTGCGACCGACGCCACAAACATGAAGACCGCAAACAGAAAAGCGGCAGCGCTCGATGCGCCGCCGCTCTCCGCTAACTCTGTCTGACGTCAGTGTTGCGCTAGCGTGGCTAGTGCACGCTGACGGCCTGCAACTCGTTGCTCCAGGCATTGGCGACCGCCGCCTCGCGCGAATCGGTCAGCATGATCGGCGTGCCGTCGGCGGCATGCAGCGCGAACAGCATGAGACCCGGCGCGATTTTCGGGGCCTGCGGGAACAGGACCGGCACATCTTCGGACCGGACCTGCTTCACGTAGGCGATATGGCCTTCGCCGAGGTGTGCCAGCGTCTCGATCGAAACGTTTTCGGGTTCTAACGTAGCATCTCAATTCACTCATGGTCTCGACTCCTTTTTGCTGGACTAAGCGGTCGAGTCCGCTACTCGTTGCACTCGGATGCATGGCCTTCGCCGGAACACCGGTTTCCACTTTTCCCGGTCATGCATTATTCGTGTTCATTGATAGCGATTGTCTTAACGACCCGTTCAGCTTCCGGCCTGGCGAGATCGACAGACAATAACCCGTTTTTCAGGTCCGCGCCCAGCACCAACATCCCCTCTGCCAGCACGAAGGTGCGCTGGAAGTGGCGCGCGGCAATGCCGCGATGAATGTATTGCCGGACCGTGTCGTCCTGCTGCCGGCCCCGGATCACAAGCTGATTTTCCTCAATGGTCACATCGAGTTGGTCGCGGGTAAACCCTGCCACCGCCAGCGTGATCCGCAGGCGTTCGGGCTGACCGGTGCTGCGGTCGCACCCGCATCGCTCGATGTTATAGGGAGGATAACCGTCGGCGCCTTTGACGACGCGGTCGAGCGCACGCTCGATCTCGTCGAATCCCAGCAAAAACGGACTGGATAACGAAGGAACACGAGACATTCACAAAGTCCTCTCGAAGCGACTTTGACGTCCGCGCGACCAGCAAAAGTGGGCGGATCACGCGTTGGGCCCTTGCGGCACCCCTTGCCGACCATCTGGCTATAGCCAAGCGGTCGAGATCAATATGGAGATGATTTGCGTGCCGTTCAAGACGCCGGCAACACCATCCAAGGCATTGGATTCGGGTCAGGAATCGATCCGCTTGCGGCCGTCGGGGCTGAACAGATGCAGCTTGTCGCGCGCCGCAACGGCCCGTGCGCGCGCTCCGATCGCGGGCCCGACCTGGCCGGGAACCCGGACCAGGATTTCGCCCGGCGGCAGTTCGCCGGGTTTCGCGCTCACGGCGGGCCTGTCGCCCTGCCGGCTGCGGACGCCGTAGACATAGGTTTCAGCGCCGACCCTCTCGATCGCCTCGACGATGAGGTCGAGGACGACAGCGCCTGACGGCGCCGGATCGTTCGAAAGCACGAAGTCCTCGGGACGGATACCGAGAATGCCGGCCTCACCGCCTGCGCCGGCGAGACCGGTATCGCGCCCCTGTAAGGGGATCAGGTTCATGGGCGGCGCGCCGATGAAGGACGCGACGAAGGTCGTGGCGGGTTTCTGGTAGATATCCAGCGGATTGCCGATCTGCTCGACCAAGCCGCCGTTCATCACCACCAGGATGTCGGCCAGCGTCATCGCCTCAAGCTGGTCGTGGGTCACATAGATCGACGTGGTGCCGAGGCGGCGCTGCAGCTTGCGGATTTCGACACGCATCGCGATGCGCAGCTTGGCATCAAGGTTCGAGAGCGGCTCGTCGAACAGAAACACTTTTGGCTGACGCACGATCGCACGTCCCATCGCGACACGCTGGCGCTGGCCGCCGGAGAGCTGTCGCGGTTTGCGGTCGAGCAGCGGGCCAATTTCGAGAATCTGCGCGGCCTCGCGGACGCGGGTATCGATCTCGGGCTTGGCCATGCCGCGGTTGCGCAGGCCATAGGCCATGTTGTTGTAGACGCTCATATGCGGGTAGAGCGCGTAGTTCTGGAACACCATGGCGATGTCGCGTTCGGCCGGCTCGACCTCGTTGACGATACGGCCGCCGATGTCGATCTCACCCGACGTGATGGTTTCGAGGCCTGCGACCATCCGCAGCAGTGTGGATTTTCCGCAGCCGGAGGGGCCGACCAGAACGCAGAACTGGCCATCGCCGACCTCGAAGCCGATGCCCTTGATGGCCTCGACGTTGCCGGCATAGGTCTTGCGGACGTTGCGCAGAACGACGTCAGCCATGGACGATCACCCCTCCCCCCGCGCAGCGGCGAACCGGACGGCAACCGTGTCCCGGACGCGATGCAGCGAGAAACGCTGCACCGCAGAGCCGCCACCGCCGCAGGCGCCGCTGTTCGCGACGATTCCGGATCAGCGATGCCGCACGTCGTGCTGCATCGCGTCCGGGATACCGGTGCGGGTCGAGTGAAAACGTCGGGAGAGCGTGGTCGGCCGGCATTCGTATCACTTCTCCGTCTCGACCAGGCCGCGCACGAACAGCTTTTGCATCGCCACGACGATGAACACCGGCGGCAGCATGGCGAGGATCGCGGTCGCCATCACCACCGGCCACTCGGTCAATGCGTCGGAGGTGACGATCATCTTGCGAATGCCGATCTGGATGGTCTGCATGTCGTCGCGGGTCGTGATCAAGAGTGGCCACAGATACTGATTCCAGCCGAGGATGAACAGGATCACGAATAGCGCCGCCATGTTGGTGCGCGACAACGGCAGCAGCGTATCCTTGAAGAAGCGGAACGGACCCGCGCCGTCGATGCGAGAGGCCTCGAGCAATTCGTCCGGCACCGTCATGAAGAACTGGCGGAACAATAGCGTCGCGGTGGCCGAGGCGATCAGAGGCAACGACAGTCCGGCATAGCTGTCGAGCAGATGCAGGTCCGCGACGATCTTGTAAGTTGGATAGATCCGGACCTCGACCGGCAGCATCAGCGTGATGAAGATGAGCCAGAAAATCGTCATTCGAAACGGAAAGCGGAAGTAGACCACGGCATAGGCCGAGATGATCGAGATCGCGATCTTCCCCACCGCAATCATCATCGCCATCACGAACGAATTGAACAACATCACGAAAACGGGCTCGCGCGTGGTGCCGGACGACCCAATGAACAAGGTTCTGTAGAACGTCTCGAGGAAATGACCGCCGGGCAGCAGCGACATCTGGCCATTGGCGATGGTGGCTGTGTCCTGTGTCGTGGCGACAAACGCGAGATAGACCGGGAATGCCACGATCAGCACGCCGATGCAGAGCACGACGTGCGGGATCAGGTTTCCGAATCTCTCGCGCTCGACCATCAGTAATTCACCTTGCGCTCGACGAAGCGGAACTGGATCGCGGTGAGCGCGATCACGATGCCCATCAGGATCACGGATTGCGCTGCCGAGCCGCCGAGATTGCCGCCGAGCAAACCGTCTTGATAGACTTTGTAGACCAGCGTCTGGGTGACGTTGGCCGGACCGCCGCGGGTGATGGTGTCGATGATGCCGAAGGTGTCGAAGAAGGCGTAGACAATGTTGACGACGATGAGGAAGAAAATCGTCGGCGACAGCAGCGGGAAGATGATGGTCCAGAACCGCCGCGCCGGCCGCGCGCCGTCGATCGCGGCGGCCTCGATCACGCTCGAGGGGATCGCCTGCAGGCCGGCGAGGAAAAACAGGAAGTTGTAAGAGATCTGTTTCCATGCCGCCGCGAGGATGATCAGCGCCGCCGCCTGATTGCCGTCGAGCAGGGGATTCCAGTCGACGCCCATGGCGCGCAGTCCATGCGCGATGATGCCGAGCGACGGATTGAGCATGAACACCCAGAGCACGCCGACCACCGGCGGCGAGATCGCATAGGGCCAGATCAAAAGCGTGCGGTAGAAGGCGCTGCCGCGTAGCGGCTTGTCAGCCATCACGGCAAGCAGCAGCGCCAGCGACAGCGATGACAGCGCGATCAGGAAAGAGAACACGAAGGTGCGGACGATGGCGTTGAAGTAATCCGGTTGGCTCAATACGTCCTTGTAGTTTTCGAACCAGATGAATGTGGTCGACAGGCCGAACGCGTCCTGCAGCAGGAACGACTGGATCACCGCCTGCACGGCTGGCCAGTAGAAAAAGATCAGCACCACAGCGAGCTGCGGTGCGACCAGCAGATAAGGCAGCCAGCGGGATTGGAAGACCGATTGCTTCTGCATGCAGACCCCGGAGCGTCATGCCCCGGCCTGACCCGGGCATCCATCATCTTCGCAGGATGGATTGCCGGATCAAGCCCGGCAATGACAAGCTGTCGGCGTGATCGACGGCCCTACTTCACCGCCGTCTTCTCGAACTGGCGCAGCATGACGTTGCCGCGCTCCACCGCCGCGTCGAGCGCCTGCTGCGCGGTCTTCTTGCCCGCCAGCGCCTGCTCGATCTCCTCGGCCCAGACGTCGCGCAACTGCACCATGTTGCCGAGCCGCAAGCCACGCGAATTCTCGGTCGGCTCCTTGTTGGTCAGTTCCTTCAAGGGTGTTTCGAGATAGGGCTGATCCTTGTAGAAGCCCTCTTCCTTGGCCTTCGCATACGCCGCCTTGGTGATCGGCAGATAGCCCGACGCCTTGTGGATGTAGATCTGGCGGTCGGTGTCGGAGAGGAAGGCGAGGAACTTGGCCACACCCTTGTAGACCTCGGGCGATTTGCCCCCCATCACCCATAGCGACGCGCCGCCGATGATCGAGTTCTGCGGCGCTCCCTTGACGTCCGGATAGTAGGGCATCGGCGCATTGGTCCAGTGGAATTTGGCCTGCTTCTGGACATTGCCGAAGAAACCCGACGAGGTCAGGAAGATCGGGCATTCGCCCGACGTGAAGCGGCCCTCGCCGGTGTTGGTGCGGCCGGAATAGTCGTAGGTCTTGTCTTTCTGCAGGTCGATAAGGTTCTGCAGATGCTTGACCTGCAGCGGTCCATTGAAAACGAGCTTGGTATCGAAGCCGTCGAGGCCGTTGGCCCTGGTCGCGAGCGGCACATTGTGCCAGGCCGAGAGCTGCTCGAGATTGACCCACGTCACCCACGTATTGGAAAAACCGCAGGTGGCGTAACCAGCAGCCTTGAGCTTCTTGGCGTCGTCGAACACTTCCGGCCAGGTCTTGGGAACTTCCGCGATGTCCGCCTTCTTCAGAGCGTCGAGGTTCACCCACATCACTGTCGAGGACGAGTTGAACGGGAACGACAGCATCTCGCCCTTGGAAGTCGAGTAATAGCCGGTGATGGTCGGCAGGTAAGCCTTCGGATCGAACCGCTCGCCGGTCTCGGTCATCAGCTTGTACACCGGCTTCACCGCGCCGGTCGCCGCCATCATGGTGGCGGTGCCGACCTCGAACACCTGCATGATCGCAGGTGCGTTGCCGGCCCGGAACGCGGCGATGCCGGCGTTCATGGTGTCGGCGTAGCCGCCCTTGTAGGTCGGAACCACCTTGTAGTCGCTCTGCGAAGCGTTGAAGTCGTTCGCCAGCTTGACGATGACGTCGTTGTTGCCGCCGGTCATGGCGTGCCACCAATGGATTTCCGTCACGGCGTGAGCGGGAGTCGCCAGCGCGAGAACGGCGGCGACTGCCGCCGCGCTGCAAAATTGTCGAAAACCCATCATTCCTCCAGGTCGGGCCGTCATCTTCTTTTCGCGCGATACCAACGCTGGATGACCTACAAATGACCGTGCAAGTGAAAGCAACGATAACGGGGAAACCGGATCGAAGGAAAGGGCAAAATCGGGAACCGACTTAGGCTCCTGGGCGCGGCCACGACCTTGGGGCCGGACGTAACTTCGGAAGCGAGCGCCGCCTTCCGCGGCCGACGCCTCCATAAGCCAAGTCTAATTATGGAGACCATGCAGACGAACAGCCCGCCAACATCGAAAACAATATTGAAAGATTGAGCGGAGGGTGGTGGAGCCAGGCGGGATCGAACCGCCGACCTCTTGCATGCCATGCAAGCGCTCTCCCAGCTGAGCTATGGCCCCTGACCGTTCCGCACCAAGTCGGTGCGGGGCAAAAACCCTGAACACAGTTCAAGGCCGATCTCAAGTCTCCTCGTCGCCTCCGACATCACCGATGATATCGGTCACGTCCTCGTCGCCCTCTTCCTCGTCGGCGATGAAGGTGGAGTCATCGTCCTCGTCATCGTCGAGGCTCTCGTCGATCTCGATATCGTCCTCGGACTCCGGAACGGCAGTCTTGACCTTTCCGGTCTTCTCCTCGGCGTCGGCCTCCTCCAGCGAGACCAACTCTTCAGCCTCGGCGGGCTCAGGCGTCGTCTCGGACGCGGAAGCGGCCGCCGCCGCGGCGCGGGCTGCCTCGCCGCGAACGCGGGCCGGTGGTGCCACAACGATCGGCACAACTTCGCCGGTGTAAGGCGAGATCACTGGAGTTTTGTTTAGATCGTAGAACTTTTTGCCGGTCGTCGGGCAAATACGCTTAGTTCCGAGCTCGGATTTGGCCACGTGTGGGGATCCCGGGATTTCTTGAAAAACGGTGCTTCACTTGGCTAGTTGCACCGCCCCTGTCAATAGCGCTTTGCAGGCGAAGCCGCAGGCGTGACGGACCGGCGCCCCTGTGATACCAGCCCGCCCAGAATAGGAACCCGCAATCTTGACTCATTCCGGTCTGCCGGCGCCGCTCGAGGCGCGAAAAAGCCAGTCCTTGACCGGACACGTTCGGGTACCCGGCGACAAGTCGATTTCCCACCGGGCCCTGATTCTGGGGGCGCTGGCGGTGGGTGAAACCCGGATCACGGGGCTTTTGGAGGGCGAGGACGTCCTCAATACCGCCAAAGCGATGCGGACGCTGGGTGCCAAGGTCGAACGGCGGGCCGATGACAAAAGCGAAATCGTCTGGTCGGTGCGCGGCGTCGGGACAGGCGGGTTCGCGGCGCCGACAGCCCCGCTCGATTTCGGCAATTCCGGCACCGGATGCCGCCTGGTGATGGGCGCGGTGGCCGGCTGCCCGATCACCGCGACCTTCGATGGCGACGCCTCGCTGCGTAGCAGGCCGATGCGTCGCATCCTTGATCCGTTGGAATTGATTGGCGCGCGTGTAGTCTCGCAAAGCGACGGGGGCCGCCTGCCGCTGTCGCTGGCCGGCGCGCGCGATCCTCTGCCGATCGTGTACCGCACGCCGGTGCCGTCGGCGCAGATCAAGTCGGCGGTGTTGCTGGCGGGATTGTCCGCGCCAGGCGTTACGACCGTGATCGAGAACGAGGCCAGCCGCGATCACACTGAGCTGATGCTGAAGCATTTTGGCGCGAACATCACCTCAAAGCATGAAGGCAGTCATGGCCGCCGCATCGCGCTGACCGGCCAACCCGAACTGCACGGCGCCGAGGTCGTAGTGCCGGCCGATCCGTCATCGGCGGCGTTTCCGATTGTCGCCGCGCTGATTACCGAGGGCTCCGACATCGTACTGACCGATGTGATGACCAATCCCTTGCGAACGGGGCTGTTCTCCACGCTGCGCGAGATGGGCGCGTCGCTCGAGGAAATCGGCAGCCGCACTGATGCCGGCGAGCCGATGGCGCAACTCCGCATCAGGGCTTCGCGACTGCGCGGCGTCGAGGTGCCGGCGGAACGCGCGCCGTCGATGATCGACGAATATCTCGTGCTCGCGGTCGCCGCTGCGTTTGCCGAGGGCATCACCACGATGCGCGGCCTGCAGGAGTTGCGCGTCAAGGAATCCGATCGGCTGGAAGCGACCGCCGCGATGCTGCGCGTCAACGGTGTCAGGGTCGAAATTTCCGGCGACGACATGATCGTCGAGGGCCGCGGCCATGTGCCCGGCGGCGGTCTCGTCGCCACTCACATGGACCATCGAATCGCGATGTCGGCGCTGGTGATGGGTTGCGCGTCGGACGCCCCGATCCGTGTCGATGACACCGCCTTCATCGCCACCAGCTTTCCGGATTTCATCCCGATGATGCGGCGGCTGGGAGCGGATTTCGCATGATCATCGCCATCGACGGGCCCGCGGCATCGGGAAAAGGCACGCTCGGCAAGCGCCTTGCCGCGCATTATCATTTTCGCCATCTCGATACCGGGGTGATCTATCGTGCGGTCGCGAAAGCCCTGCTTGACGCCGGTGCGGACCCGACCGACGAGGCGAGCGCGTTCGCGGCCGCGCTGGAACTCGATCCGGAAAAATTCGGCAACCCGGCGCTGAAAGCCCGGGTGATCGGCGAAGCCGCCTCGGTGGTGTCGGTATTTCCTCGGGTGCGCGAGGCGCTTCTGACATTCCAGCGCCAGTTTGCAGTCGAGCCGCCGGGCGCGGTGCTCGACGGCCGCGACATCGGCACTGTGATCTGCCCCGACGCCGACGTGAAGATTTTCGTCGTGGCCGATCCGGTGGTGCGGGCGCGCCGGCGCACGCTGGAGGCGCGAGCCCGCGGCGAGGAAGTCGATGAGACGGTGGTTCTGGCTGATATCCTCAAGCGCGACGAGAGGGACCGCAACCGGCCCATCGCGCCGCTGAAGGCGGCTGCGGACGCCCATATGCTGGATAATTCCAACCTCGACATCGAGGCCGGCCTGAGAGCCGCCATTGCCATCGTCGAGGCGGTCAGGGCTGGACGGGCCTGCAAATGATCGCCCGGCGGCCGCCGCGGGCCACCAAGATGCAGGCGCAATTCCTGTGGCGTGCGCTGAAGGCACGATGGCGCGATCAACGCGCCGAGCTATCGATCATCCGCAACCATGTGAGGCCCGGCGACGTCGGGTGCGACGTTGGCGCCCACAAAGGCAGCTATACCTATTGGCTGTCGCGCTGGGTCGGGGAAAACGGCCGAGTCCTTGCGTTCGAACCCCAGCCCTCGCTCGCGGCCTATCTGCAAGAAGTCGCGTTGCCGTACAACGTCGTCATTGAGCAGAAGGCGCTGTGGTCGGAGACCGGGGCGCTCGATCTGTTTGTCCCGAAGGTCAATTCGCCCGGCGCTTCGCTGATGACGAGCGCGGACACGGCGGACGGAACACGGTTACAGGTCCCGGTGGTCGCACTTGATGACTATCTCCCGCACAAAAGCCGCATCTCGCTGATGAAAGTTGACGCCGAGGGGGCGGAACTCGCGATCTTTCGCGGCGCGCGGCGTGTTCTGCGCAAATCCCGGCCCCTGCTGATCTTTGAATGCGAGAACAGGCATTTCCCGAGCGGATCGTTTGAGGACACGTTCTCATTTCTCGCAGAAGCCGGATACGAGGGGTACTTCTTCGCGCCGGATGGCGTACGGCCGCTGTCTGCCTTCAATGCAGCAATTCACCAGAGCCAAGCCGGCCCGCAATTCTGGAATAGGGCGAATTACTGCAACAATTTCCTGTTTCGGGCGCGGAACTGAGGCGCTACGAGACTGTGCGCCGGCGCAAACTCCCTTGTTTGCCGCAACTTTTGAGGATATATCCACAGCGTCCGGGCCGCCACCGATAGTGTCGAGGCCGTCCGAGCGGGCCGGTTGCGGGTTTTAGCCCCTGCCGTCATTGGAGGAATGTCCCGCTTCTGGTCTTGAACGTCGATCGCTTGACTTCGATTTGCTCGTTCGCCGGCCCCGGATGACATCATTGTATCGATCGTGCAGGCATGCTGCCGGCCCGCTTTTGCATCCTCTTGCAGGGCGGTCGTCAAAGGTTGCGGACCTCTGACACTGGACGCGCGAGACACCCATAACCCCGCTGCCGGCATCCCGCACTTTGGAGAACAAATGGCTTCGACTGCTTCCTCCTATAATCCTTCCCGTGACGATTTTGCCGCGATGCTCGACGAGTCCTTCGCCGGCGGCAACCTGCAGGAAAGCTCTGTCATCAAGGGCATCGTTGTTGCGATTGAAAAGGACATGGCCGTCATCGACGTCGGCCTGAAGACCGAAGGCCGCGTGGCGCTGCGCGAATTCGCCGGGCCCGGCCGCGAGAATGCAGCTCAAGGTCGGCGACGAAGTCGAGGTGTTCCTCGATCGCATCGAGAATGCGCTCGGCGAAGCGGTGCTGTCGCGCGACAAGGCGCGCCGCGAGGAAAGCTGGGGCAAGCTCGAGAAGGCCTTCAACAACAACGAGAAGGTTCACGGCGTCATCTTCAATCAGGTCAAGGGCGGCTTCACAGTCGATCTCGACGGCGCCGTGGCCTTCCTGCCGCGCTCGCAAGTGGACATTCGTCCGATCCGCGACGTCGGCCCGCTGATGAACAATTCGCAGCCATTCCAGATCCTGAAGATGGATCGCCGCCGCGGCAACATCGTCGTCTCCCGCCGCACGGTTCTGGAAGAGACCCGCGCCGAACAGCGCCAGGAACTGGTGCAGAACCTCGAAGAGGGTCAGGTCATCGACGGCGTCGTCAAGAACATCACCGATTACGGTGCGTTCGTCGATCTCGGCGGCATCGACGGCCTGCTGCACGTCACCGATATCGCGTGGCGCCGCGTCAACCATCCGACCGAGGTTCTGACCATCGGTCAGACGGTGAAGGTCAAGATCATCAAGATCAACCACGAGACCCACCGCATCTCGCTCGGCATGAAGCAGCTGCTGGACGATCCGTGGCAGGGCATCGAGGCGAAGTATCCGCTCAACGCCCGCTTCACCGGCCGCGTCACCAACATCACCGACTACGGCGCGTTCGTCGAACTGGAGCCGGGCATCGAGGGCCTGATCCACGTCTCCGAGATGTCGTGGACCAAGAAGAACATGCACCCCGGCAAGATCGTCTCGACCTCGCAGGAAGTCGAAGTGCAGGTGCTCGAGGTCGACAGCGTCAAGCGCCGCATTTCGCTCGGTCTCAAGCAGACCATGCGCAATCCGTGGGAAGCGTTCGTCGAGAAGCACCCGGTCGGTTCGACCGTCGAAGGCGAGGTCAAGAACAAGACCGAGTTCGGCCTGTTCCTGGGCCTCGAGGGCGACGTCGACGGCATGGTCCATCTCTCCGACCTCGACTGGAAGCAGCCGGGCGAGCAGGTCATCGACAACTTCAAGAAGGGCGACATGGTCAAGGCCATCGTCCTTGATGTCGATGTCGAGAAAGAGCGCATCTCGCTCGGCGTCAAGCAGCTCGAAGGCGATCCGTTCGCCGAGCCGGGCGACGTCAAGAAGGGCGCGGTCGTGACCTGCGAAGTGATCGAGGTCAAGGACGGCGGCATCGACGTGCAGATCGCCGGCACCGAGTTCCAGACCTTCATCAAGCGCTCGGAACTGGCGCGCGACCGCAACGACCAGCGCACCGAGCGTTTCGCCGTCGGCGAGAAGGTCGATGCCCGCGTCATCCAGTTCGACAAGAAGGCCCGCAAGGTGCAGGTCTCGATCAAGGCGCTGGAAGTAGCGGAAGAGAAGGAAGCCATCGCGCAGTATGGCTCCTCCAATTCGGGCGCGACGCTGGGTGACATCCTCGGCACCGCGCTGAAGCAGCGCACCGACAAGTAAGCGCCAGCTTCTTTGCTGCAGCTAACCAAAGGCCCCGGTTTCGACCGGGGCCTTTTTGTTTTGCAAATGGACGGGCGTTGTCCGCGCCAAATGCGCACGGCGCGGAACTCGAACCGCCGGTGCTCGCGTTTCGGACCGTGTGCAGTTCTTCCGCAACAAGCGAGGCCAGGTATGAGCCCTGGTTCGCGGAGACGATGAACGACTGTGTGAACGCGCCCGCCCTATATCGTCTTTTCCGGCCAGCGGCACAGGTCGTTGATCAAGCACACCGCGCAGCGCGGCGATCGCGCAAGACAGGTGTAGCGTCCGTGCAGGATCAGCCAGTGATGCGCATGCAGCATAAACTCGCCCGGGATCACGCGCTCGAGTCCGAGCTCGACCTCGAGCGGCGTCTTGCCCGGCGCCATGCCGGTGCGATTGCCGACGCGAAAGACGTGCGTATCAACCGCCATGGTATGCTCCCCGAATGCCATGTTGAGCACGACATTGGCGGTCTTGCGTCCTGCGCCGGGCAGCAACTCGATCCCGTGCGGGTGCGCGGGACTTCCCCATTGAAGTCCGCAAGCAGTTTTTCCGACAGCGCGATGACGTTTCTCGCCTTGTTGCGATAGAGCCCGATGGTCTTGATGTAATCGCGGACCTTATCCTCGCCGAGTGCGAGCATCTTGGCAGGCGTGTCGGCGACCGCGAACAAAGCGCGGGTCGCCTTGTTGACGCCGGCGTCGGTCGCCTGCGCCGACAGCACCACCGCGACCAGCAGCGTGTAGGGGTTGAGATGCTCGAGTTCGCCCTTCGGCTCGGGATTGGCCTTGCGGAAACGCGCGAATGCTTCGTGGACTTCGGCCCGCGTCCAGGGTCTGAGGGACGGTGTGAGCGCGGCCGACGCGCGCGTCGGCTTGGCGGCCCGCCCGGCCGCCCGGATGGCGTTGGAGATGGCTCCGGTCCGGGGTGTCGGCGCCGGCTTTCGCGGTTTTTTTGCCGCCGGAGCCTGTCCCAATTTTGCCGCAACGGATTTTCGCCGCCTTGGCTTCGCCGCAACACTTTTCGCAGGTGGTTTGGTGGCCCCGCCGCGGACGGACTTCGGCGTTCCGGGGCTGCGGCGGCTGTTTTTTGACATGATCGTGGTATACTGATTTACGATGACATCAGGCAATGACTTGGACGGTCCAGACCCCGCCGACCAGACACTGTTTTCGGCGCTGCTGACACCGCATCGCTCGCTAAATCGCAATGGTTTCATGGTGCTGATGGCGATTCTGACCTTGGCGAGTTTTGCCGCGGGAATGGTGTTCCTAATGATGGGCGCCTGGCCGGTGTTCGGTTTTTTTGGCCTCGACGTTCTCGTCATCTACTGGGCGTTCCGGATCAACTTCCTGCGCGCCAGAGCCACCGAGGAAATTTCCATCACCCATTCCGAGTTGCGGGTGCGCCGCACCAGTCACCGCGGCCATATCGTCGAATGGGTTTTGAATCCGCTGTGGGTGCAGCTCGACCAGAGGGTCCACGAGGAATTTGGCATCGAGCGGCTCTATCTGGTCTCGCGCGGCCGCCGGATCTCGATTGCGAGTTTTCTTGGCCCGGACGAGAAGTCAAGTTTTGTCAAAGCTTTATCAGAAGCTCTACAAACGGCGAAACGCGGTCCGACCTACAATCCGCTCACCTAGCTGTGGGCGAGGCGAACTTCGGATCTGAACGGCCGTCTCGGGAATCGGGTGGCTGCAACGCCGCAGCGGTCCTACATCTAGGTCATGATGACGCTCGCAAAAAATCTTGCCATGACTGATCCGCGCCCCACAAAGCCGGGCGCGCAGACAGCTGCGCTGCGCGACTACGATTCGGTGCGGCGCGCGATTGCTTTCATCTCGGAATATTGGCGCACGCAGCCGACCATCGAAGCGATCGCCGATGCCGCCGGCGTCACGCCGGATGAACTGCATCACTTGTTCCGCCGCTGGGCGGGCCTGACGCCGAAAGCCTTCATACAGGCCCTGACGCTCGACCACGCCAAGGGGCTGCTGCGTAATTCCGCCAGCCTGCTGGACGCAGCTCTCAACTCCGGCCTGTCAGGTCCGGGCCGCCTGCACGACCTGTTCGTCACGCATGAGGCGATGTCGCCCGGCGAATGGAAGAAAGGCGGCGCCGGCATGAGGCTGTCTTTCGGCTTTCATCCTTCGCCGTTCGGCACCGCAATCGTGATCGCCAGCGGCCGCGGCCTCGCGGAACTCGCTTTCGCCGACGCTGGTGAAGAGCAGACCGCGCTGGCCGATATGAAACGGCGCTGGCCAAATGCAACCTATGTGGAAGATTACGCCGGAACGGCTGCGCTGGCGCAGCGCGTGTTCGATACAAAACTCTGGCGACCAGATCAGCCGTTGCGAGTGGTTCTGATCGGGACGGATTTCGAGGTGCGGGTCTGGGAAACCCTGCTCAAGATTCCCCTGGGCAAGGCCACGACCTATTCAAGCATCGCTGTGAACTTACACAGCCCGAACGCGTCGCGCGCCGTCGGCGCTGCGGTCGGCAAGAACCCGGTGTCGTTCGTGGTTCCCTGCCATCGCGTGATCGGCAAGAGCGGCGCACTGACCGGTTATCATTGGGGCATCACCCGCAAGCAGGCGATGCTGGGTTGGGAAGCCGGGCAGGTCGGCCTCTGAAAGCTTTTCAGGCCGCCATATCCAGCTTTGAGGCCACGGTCGCATCGGCATTCAGCCGGTAAATCAAGGGCGCGCCGGTTGCAAGTTCGCGCCTGAGAATCTGCTCGGGCGACAGCTTTTCCAGCACCATAACCAGCGCGCGTAGCGAATTGCCGTGCGCTGCGACGAGCGTGCATTCGCCACGCAGCACGCACGGCAGGATTTCCTGCACGAAGTATGGCAGCGTGCGCGCGAGCGTGTCCTTCAAACTCTCGCCGCCAGGCGGCGGCACGTCATAAGACCGGCGCCAGATCAGCACCTGTTCCTCGCCCCATTTCTTGCGGGCATCATCCTTGTTGAGACCCGAAAGTTCGCCGTAATCCCGTTCGTTCAGCGCCTGATCTTCCCTGACCGGAATTCCGGCCTGGCCCAATTCCTTCAGAGTGAGTTCGAGCGTGCGCTGGGCACGGATCAACAGCGAGGTAAAGGCAATGTCGAACGTAAAACCCTGTGCCTTCAGCTTGCGTCCAGCATCCTTCGCTTCGGCCACGCCAAGCTCGGTCAGATCTGGATCCTTCCAGCCCGTAAACAGGTTCTTCAGATTCCATTCGCTCTGGCCGTGACGCACGAGCACGAGAAGACGTTCGCTCATTCTGCCTGTTTTCGCTTTCTCAGTTCTGGAATCCGTAAATCCTAGTGGAGTGGATTTGACATTCGCTACCCACCTGGCCTGGAATCGAGAGATCGAATGTCAAATCAAAAACTCAACTCGAAGCTTATAGTTGCCAATGGTCTCATGTTTCTGACATTCGCAAAAATATCTGCTGAAACGGAGATGCGAATGTTAAAATTGGACCACTTAGATGTCGTCAAGCCCGAGCACGTGGGCCATCGAATAGAGGCCGGGCGTCTTGCCGTGCGCCCACTTCGCGGCCTTCAAAGCGCCATGCGCAAAGATCATCCGATCTTCGGCATGATGAGACAGGGTGATGCGCTCATACGGACCGGCGAAGATGGCGCTGTGATCTCCGGACACGGTGCCGCCGCGGAGCGAGGCAAAACCGATATCGCCCGATTTGCGGGCGCCGGTGAACCCATCGCGTCCACGCGCCGAGTGCTGATCCAACACGATCTTGCGGCCGTCAGCCGCTGCCTGCCCCAACATCAGCGCCGTGCCGGAGGGCGCGTCGATCTTGGCCTTGTGATGCATTTCGAGGATTTCGATATCGAATTCCTCGTCCAGCGACTGCGCCATCCGCTTCACCAGCGCAGCAAGTAAATTGACCCCCAAACTCATATTGCCCGATTGCACAACGACGGCCTGCGAAGTCACGCTCCGGATGACCGCCATGTCCGACGCCGACAGACCGGTGGTACCGATGATATGCACAAGACCGCGCTGGGCCGCAATGGCGACGTTCGCGATGGTCGCGGCCGGGACCGTAAAATCCAGGATACCGTCGGCATTCGCCGACAGCGACCAGAGATCTGCCGATACTTCGATTCCGTTCGCAGGCAGGCCCGCCAGGACGCCGACGTCCTTTCCGATCAACTCGGAGCCCGGCGCCTCGAGCGCGCCCGTGAGCACCGCGCCACCGTTTTCCGTTATCGCACGCACCAAGGCGCGGCCCATCCGGCCGCCTGCTCCTGCAACGATCAAACGCATGTCGGCCACGACCGAGCCCTCAAATTACCCGTCGGGTATAGCGGGGGCTGCGTTTCCCGGCAACCGATCAGGCTCCGCCAACCCTCGCAGCAGGGTTGCGGGCCATCGTAACCCTCTATGATCACGATCTGGCCTTCCGAATGCGGCGCGCGGGCCTCGATCAGCGCCTATCCCGGCGAGCGATAGCAGATGAGCGCCGGCTCAAAGTCGTTCTTCACATCATATTCCCGGCGACATCGATCAATTGACGCACCATCGCTCTCAGCGCATCGGCGTCGGCCGGATGCTTCAATCGTTCCATGTCATCGTAAGCATCGTCAGCAAATGACACTGCCAACTGATTGGGAATGACCGTCGCCCGGCAAGCCGTGAGTATCAAACGCAGCTGAGCCAGACACCGCGTTCCGCCGAGCCGCCCACCGGACGCCGACGCGATTGCAAACGCGCGCTCATGAAAAACCTGGCCGCGCGTTTCGTGCTCGCTCTGGACGCGCGAGACCCAATCGATGGTATTCTTGAGCAATGGCGGCAGTGAGGCATTGTATTCGGGGGTGACGAGGAGAATCCCGTGATGCGACGCGATCATCTGCTTAAGGCCGATAGCGCTCGCGGGCACACCGGATTCTGCTTGCAGATCGGCATCGTAGATTGGCAGCGGGAAGTCCGCGAGCGAAATCCGGGTGACCTCGACGTCGACCCGAACAAATTCCTCGGCTGCAACGGCGGCAAGCCTCGCATTGAGCGAGCCGGCGCGAAGCGAGCCGGGAATGACAAGGATTTTCGGCGCGGACATCTCTGTCGGGTCGCGTTGAAGGGAAACCAGCCGGCGCCGCGCGCAGGCCGATCAGCCCTTGCGATACACCCAGACGCGAGCCGGGGGAAGGTTCATCCAGATCCGCTCGGACGCTTCCGTCGAAATGCCGGGCAATGATTTGGGAATTGGAGGCACGACCGAATAGGTGAACTGCACGAACGGCGCACCAGGCGCGAGCGCCGCGAAAGCATCCCGGATCAGCTTAAGCCGGGTTAACATCGGCTTGGTGACAAGCGGCAGACCGGAGACTACCGCCGAGGCGCGCTTACTCAGCACGTTCCACAGCGAATCCCGCAACGTGTACGCATCGCCCTGAACGACGGTCGCCTGCGGGTAGCGGTCGCGAAGCAGGGCGCAAAAACCCGGATCATATTCGACCAACACGAGCCGCTTCTGATCGACGCCGTGCTCAATCAGCGCATTGGTTATCGCGCCGGTCCCCGGACCAAGTTCGACGACCGGGTCGGTCGATTTGATATCAACGTACTTCGCCATGGTACGGGCCAGGATTCGGCCGGACGGCATCACCGCTCCCATGTGGAGCGGCTTTTCGATCCACGAGCGGAGAAAGCGAACCTCGTCGTCAAGACGGATCGGCTTCTTCAACGCACGCGCGGACGATTGCAAAGGCATTTTGCACCAAAGCGGGGCCACTACTGGCGGGACGTGAGACTTAAGTTATAAAAGAGGTACAGCCGGCAATCGAAACGGTCAAGCAAAACGGCCGCTACGGGCTCGCCCGAGTACCAAAGAAGTCTTTGACCTTAGTGAAGAAACCCGCCGCCTCGGGTTGGGTTGCACCTGACGATAATTTTTCGAATTCAGCCAGAAGCTCCTGCTGCTTCTTGGTCAGATTTTGCGGCGTTTCGACCACCACCTGCACGTACATGTCGCCGGTCTGGCGCGCACGCAGCACCGGCATGCCTTTTGATGCGATGCGAAACCGGCGGCCCGACTGGGTTCCGGACGGCACCTTCACCTTAGTCTTGCTCTTGTCGATGGTCGGCACCTCGAATTCACCGCCAAGCGCAGCGGCAACCATCGAGATCGGGACGCGGCAATGCAGGTCAGCGCCATCTCGCTGGAAGAACTGATGCGAAGCCAGCGAGAGGAAAATGTACAGGTCGCCCGGCGGCCCACCGCGAACTCCGGCCTCACCTTCGCCGGCCAGGCGAATGCGCGTGCCATCCTCGACGCCGGCGGGAATGTTGATCGACAGCGCACGCTCGCGACTGACGCGACCCGAGCCACTGCAGGACGGACAGGGGTCCTCGATCATCTGGCCGCGTCCCTGACAACCGGGACAGGTGCGCTCTAGCGTGAAGAAGCCCTGGGCCTGACGAATCCGGCCAGCGCCGCCGCACATTGCGCAGTTCTTCGGCTTGGTCCCGGCCTTGGCACCCGTGCCCGAGCAGGATTCGCAGGTGACCGAGACCGGAATTTCGACCTGGGCGGTCTTGCCCTGGAAAGCCTCCTCGAGCGAGATTTCCATGTTGTAGCGAAGGTCCGTGCCTCGCTCACGACCGCCACCCCGGCCGCGCGGTCCAGCCATTCCGAACAGGTCTTCGAAAATGTCGGAGAAAGACGAAGCGAAGCCCGCCCCGAACCCGGCACCGCCGCCACCACCACCCATGCCGCCATGTTCGAACGCGGCATGACCGAAGCGATCGTAGGCGGCACGCTTGTCGCCATCCTTCAGAACTTCATAGGCCTCGTTGATTTCCTTGAAGCGCATCTCGCTGGTCGCATCGCCCGGATTCCTGTCCGGATGCCATTTCATAGCCAGCTTGCGAAAGGCCGCCTTGAGTTCGGAGTCGTCCGCGCTCCGCTCGACCTCAAGGGTTTCGTAGTAACAGCGCTTGGTCGACATCAGTCCATTCCGCCCGAACGTCGCTTCATCCTGGAAGACGCATGAAAGATTCGCTCGTCGCCGGATGCAGCGTCCCGCTTAAAGAAACATGACCCCCGCCCTCCGAGACACGCTGCGTACTCCTTAGGGACCGGAGGTCATGGTCATTCCCGCCGCTTAAGCAGACTTCTTGTTGTTCTTGTCGTCGTCGACCTCGGTAAACTCCGCGTCGACGACATCATCCTTCGCGGCATCCTTGGCCGCATCGGCTTCAGCCTGCTGCTTGTACATGGCCTCGCCGAGCTTCATGGACGCCTGCGCCAGCGTGTTGGTCTTGGCCTTGATCGCCTCGGCATCGTCGCCCTTTAGCGCTTCCTTAAGGTCGCTGACGGCGTCCTCGATGGCGCGACGCTCACTCTCCTCGACCTTCGATCCGTGTTCGGTCAAGGCCTTCTCGGTCGAATGCACCAGTCCATCGGCCTGATTCTTGGCGTCGACAGCTTCGCGGCGCTTCTTGTCATCGGTCGCATTCGCCTCGGCATCCTTGACCATCTTCTGGATGTCCGCGTCGGATAGACCGCCCGAGGCCTGAATGCGAATTTGCTGCTCCTTGCCGGTCGCCTTGTCCTTGGCCGACACGTTGACGATGCCGTTGGCGTCAATATCGAAGGTGACTTCGATCTGCGGCATGCCGCGCGGTGACGGCGGGATCCCCATCAGATCGAACTGACCGAGAATCTTGTTGTCGGCCGCCATTTCGCGCTCGCCCTGGAAGACGCGGATGGTGACGGCGTTCTGATTGTCCTCGGCGGTCGAGAACACCTGGCTCTTCTTGGTCGGGATCGTGGTGTTGCGATCGATGATGCGGGTGAACACGCCGCCCAGCGTCTCGATGCCCAGCGACAGCGGCGTCACGTCGAGCAGCAGGACGTCCTTGACGTCGCCCTGCAACACGCCGGCCTGAATGGCGGCGCCGATGGCAACGACTTCGTCCGGGTTGACGCCCTTGTGCGGCTCCTTGCCGAACAACTGCTTCACCACTTCCTGAACCTTCGGCATGCGCGTCATGCCGCCGACCAGCACCACTTCGCCGATCTCGCCAGCCGTCAGGCCGGCATCCTTCAGAGCCTTGCGGCACGGCTCGATGGTCTTCTGGATGAGATCGTCGACCAGCGCCTCGAACTTGGCGCGGGTGAGCTTCATCGTCAGATGCTTCGGACCGGACTGGTCAGCCGTGATGAACGGCAAGTTGATTTCGGTCTGCGTCGTCGACGACAGCTCGATCTTGGCTTTTTCGGCGGCCTCTTTCAGCCGCTGCAAGCGCGAGCTTGTCCTTGGTGAGGTCAATGCCCTGCTCCTTCTTGAACTCGTCCGCCAAGATAGTTGACGAGGCGCATGTCGAAATCTTCGCCGCCGAGGAAGGTGTCGCCGTTGGTCGACTTCACCTCGAACACGCCATCGCCGATCTCAAGGATCGACACGTCGAAGGTGCCGCCGCCGAGGTCGTAGACCGCGATGGTGCCGGCCTTCGATTTGTCGAGGCCATAGGCGAGCGCAGCCGCGGTCGGCTCATTGATGATACGCAGCACTTCAAGGCCGGCGATCTTGCCGGCGTCCTTGGTGGCCTGACGTTGCGCGTCGTTGAAATAAGCGGGAACCGTGATGACGGCCTGATCGACCTTCTGGCCCAGATGGGCCTCGGCGGTCTCCTTCATCTTTTGAAGCGTGAAGGCCGAAACCTGCGAAGGGGAATAGGTCTGACTGTCCACCTCGACCCAGGCGTCGCCGTTGCCGGCCTTTGCAATCTTGTAGGGGACAAGCTTCTTGTCCTTTTCGACCGTCGGATCGTCGTAACGGCGGCCGATCAGCCGCTTGACGGCGAAAATGGTCCGCTCGGGATTGGTCACCGCCTGGCGCTTGGCCGGCTGCCCGACGAGACGCTCGCCGTCGTCGCTAAAGGCGACAATGGACGGGGTCGTCCGCATGCCCTCGGCGTTTTCGATGACTTTCGGCGTCTTGCCGTCCATTACGGCCACGCACGAATTCGTGGTGCCGAGGTCGATCCCAATGACCTTTCCCATGGTCCTCATATCCTTCTTGTTGCGGCAATCCGGCCGGGCCCTGACGGCACCCCCATCCAGACCCCCCAGATATCAAATACTCGCGATATTGCGACGGTGAGCCTCATATAGGAGGGGGGGTGGGGGCCGCAAGGACCGGCGTGATCCTTCATAGCGAAAACATCCCTTAACATCCCTTTTAAGGAAGCAGGACCGTCCTCCGACAGTTCGCGAAATTGCCACCCGATCTGTTAACGAAACGCGGAAGCAGCCCAAGCGGTTGACGATGAATAGCTGGCCGCAGCGGCGAGAGCGTCGTATCGACCGATCATTGAACGGCCTTAATACATATCCAATAAGCTCCCATGAGATATCTCGCGCAACTACTGGTCGCTTTGTGTATTCTGATCGGCGCAGCTCCCGCCTTCGCCGACGATCCGATCTATGCGCCGGGTACCCGGATTGGACTTGTTCCGCTGATAGGCCTTTCTCCGTCAAAGACATTTCCCGGCTTCGAAACCGCCGATCATCGGGTCAAGGTCGTTGTCGCAGAACTCCCCCCCGCCGCCTTCAGGGACGTGGAAACCCTCGTCAAATCTGATACGGCCGGCACCCACGGCATAAAACCCCAAGGCTTCGAGACCGCGAGCGGACAGGGCTATATCATCGTCGAAACGGCCAAGGACGGCGCCGACAACGTCCGGCGCTATTCGATGGTGGTATCGGGCGGCACGTTTTCGGGATACGTCGCGGCGCAGGTGCCCGAGAACGTCGAGAAGATCTATTCCGACCAGGCCGTACGAAAGATGTTCGCAACGGTAGCCCTGCGCAAGGAAGTACCGGTCGAGGAGCAGCTCGACCTGTTGCCCTTCAAGTTGACCGAACTGGGCTCCTTCAAAATGGTTCGTACGCTGGCGCCAGGAGCCGCCATCCTCCTCTCCGACGCCGAAACGGAAAACGACATCGACGCCAAGACCTTCCTGCTCATAAACCTGATCGGCTCGGCTCCTGAACGACCGGATGATCGCGGCAGGTTTGCGCGCGACATCGTTGCCACGATTCCAAACCTGCGCGATGGGCATATCACCATGTCGGAGCCGATCCGGATCAATGGATCGGCCGGTTTTGAAACACGGGTCGACGCCACCAACGTAAAATCGAATACGCCAGTAACCGTCGTTCAATGGCTGGTGTTTGGCAGCGGAACCACGGCGATGCGGCTGATCGGCAGTACGCCGCGGGATGAGTGGTCTGCTGCATTTCCGCGCTTTCGCGCGGTTCGTGACGGCATCCAGCCGCGCTAAACCGGGCCAGGGCCCCGCGACCTGACCCGAAGCGATGCCTGCCGCGCGCCAAACCGGCTCACTCTGTGGGCTGACATCGCATCATAAGCTCGCGAACATAAGGCCGAGACAGGCTGATTTTATTCGGACGCGGCTGCCTTGGCTCCGCCCTTCGCAACGCCCACAAGCGCCGGACGCAGCACCCGCTCGCCGATCATGTAGCCGGCCTGAATGACCTGCGCGATCGTGCCGACGGGGACGGACGGATCGGGAACTTCGTACATCGCCTGATGGACGTTCGGGATCGAACTTTTCGCCGGCCGGATCGAATTTCCTCACACCGTGTTTTTCCAGCGAATTGTGCAGCGAGCGTTCGGTCAGTTCCACGCCCTCGATCAGCGCTTTAGTCCGGGGTCGGCCGCAGCGCGGGCCTCGGCCGGCAGAGCATCAAGCGCGCGTTGCAGGTTGTCGGCAATATCCAGCACATCGCGGGCGAACCCCGAGATGGCGTAGGTTCGCGCATCCGACACCTCCCGCATGGTGCGCTTGCGCAGATTTTCCATCTCCGCCAACGTGCGCAGCATCCGGTCCTTTGCCTCGGCGACCTCCTTGGTCAGCGCTTCAGTCGCCCCTTCCTCGGGATCGTCGGGCATGATGTACGGCTTGGATACCACCGGCTCGGCCTCCGGAACCGGCTTGCCGGAATTGTCTGTTTTGCCGTTGGAATCGGTCATCACGCAGCCTTCTCACAAATTGTCTGGAACTGAAAGGATGGTCGTGCGGGATATCGTGGTTCAGGCGTAAAAATCAAGCGCAACGGGCAGCTCGCCGGCTTATCCGCCGAGCATCTGGCTGACAATACGGGCCGCGTAATCGACCATCGGGATCACTCGCGCGTAGTTCAGCCGGGTCGGTCCGATGACACCGAGGACGCCGACGATATGGCCAGCACCGTCGCTGTAGGGCGCGATGATCGTCGAAGATCCCGACAGTGAAAACAGCTTGTTTTCCGAACCGATGAAGATGCGTACGCCATCCGCGCGTTCGGTGCGGCCGAGCAAATCGATCACGCCGCGTTTGGTCTCGAGATCGTCGAACAACAGCCGCACCCGCTCGAGATCGTCCAGCGCGTGCAAGTCCTCCAACAGATTGGCGTGACCGCGCACGATCAATTGCCGATCGTCACTATCGCCGCCCGACCAACTCGCAATCCCGGCCGCAATGACCTTCTGTGTGAGCTGATCGAGTTCCGCCTTGCTCTGCGTCAGCGCGGTCTCGAGCTCGAGACGCGCCTCGGCGAGCGTCACGTCCGCGGATTCGCGCATTCAGGAAATTCGACGCTTCGATCAGCGCCGATGCCGGGACACCGGACGGCAGCGGCAACACACGATTCTCGACCTGACCATCTTCGGCCACAAGCACCACGAGCGCCTTCTCGGGCTCAAGCCGCACAAATTCGATGTGCTTCAAGCGCACATTGGATTTGGCCGTCAGAACCACCGCCGCCGCCGCACCTGCCGGCCGTGATCATCGTCGCGCTGGTCACGGCGCTGCTGGTCATCGGCATCCAGGAGTCGGCCAACGTCAACGCCGTCATCGTCGTGCTCAAGATGGCCATCGTCATCATCGTGATCGGCGTCGGCTTCGGCTACATCAACCACGAGAACTGGACGCCCGTTCATCCCCGCGAACACCGGCGAATTCGGCGCACTTCGGCTGGACGCGGCATCGCGCGCGGCGCCGGCGTGATCTTCTTCGCCTACATCGGCTTCGACGCCGTCTCCACCGCCGCGCAGGAGGCCAAGAACCCGCAGCGCGACATGCCCATCGGCATCCTCGGATCGCTCGTCATCTGCACCATCCTCTACATCCTCGTCGCGCTCGTGCTCACCGGCGTCGTGCCCTACACGCAGCTCGACGTGCCCGACCCGATCGCCGTGGCCATCGACGCGATCGGGCATCGCCTGGCTCGCCAAGCTGGTCAAGCTCGGCGCCATCGCCGGCCTCACGTCGGTCATCCTGGTGCTGCTGCATGGGCCAGCCGCGCATCTTCTTCTCCATGTCGCGCGACGGGCTGCTCCCGCCGATCTTCTCGCAAGCTCCACCCGACGTTACGGCACGCCCGCACGTCACCACGATCATCACCGGCGTCGCTCGTCGCGATCGTCGCGGCGCTGGTGCCCATCAGCCTGCTCGGCGAGCTGGTCTCGATCGGCACGCTCTCGGCGTTCGTGATCGTGTGCGCGGCGTGATCGTGCTGCGCTATCGCCACCCCGAGCTGCCGCGCCCCTTCCGCACCCCCGGCGTCCCCGCCGTGCCGATCCTCGGCATCCTCTCCTGCACCTACCTGATGGTCGAGCCTGCCGCTCGACACGTGGTGCGGCTCCTCGTGTGGCTCGCCATCGGCATCGTGCATCTACCTCGGCTACGGCGTGCGTCACAGCAAGCTCGCCGTGATGCAGCACACTTCCGTCAACGGCTGAGTCGAAGCCGCTCCCCACTCGGAGCCGCGGGAATCACCCGACGCTACCGCCGCGCCCGCTCCCTCCGCCCTCCGCCACAGGAAGTACACCGGCACGCCCAGGCACCATGCCCACGCCGGGCCACCGTGTACCGGGCTTGTAGACGAGCAGCACCAGCGTCACAGCGATGGCAAAGAGCACGTAGACGCAGGCGCCCCGGGTAGCCCCAGGCGCGATAGGGGCGCGCCACGTCGGGCGAGCGCCGGCGGAGGATGAAGATGCCGACTACGGTCATCACGTAGAAGATGAGCGTCGCGGTGATCACGTAGTCGAGCAGGTCGCCGTAGCGGCCGGTGAGCGTGAGCGTGGCGCCGACACGCCCTGCAGCACCAGCGCGGCGACCGGCACGGCGGCTCTTGCCGCCGAGCCTTCCGGCCGCCTTGAAGAAGAGGCCGTCCTGGGCCATGGCCCAGTACAGGCGCGGTCCCAAGGATCATCCCGTTGAGGCAGCCAAAGGTGGACACCATCACCACCACCGAGATCGCCAGCCGCCCCACGGCACCACGCGCGCCACCGCCGCCGCCGCCACGCGCGCTCGGGCGCGTCGACGAGGCCGGTGAAGGGCAGCAGGTTCAGGTACGCCCAGACCGTTCACCAGCATGTAGAGCACCATCACGCCGCCGGCGCCCAGCGCCAGCGACAGCGGCACGTTGCGCCGCGGGTCCTTCACCTCGCCCGCCACGAAGGTCACGTTGTTCCAGGCGTCGGCGGCGAAGCAGCGAGCCCACCATGGCCGCGCCGATGGCCGCCACCAGGCCCATCCCGCCAGCGGCGTGACCCCAGCGATGACGCCGTCCTTCAGCGTCGAAGCACTGCGCCGCCCAGAAGTCGGCGGCGTGAATGGCGGCGTCGGGCTGGATGAACAGCAGGCCGACCAGCGGCCACCCCGAGCAGCGACGCCACCTTGGCGACGGTGAAGACGTTCTGCACCCACTTGCCGGTGTCCACGTTCACGCAGTTGACCGCGGTGAGCAGCGCGATCATCGCGATGGCCACCACGTGCGCCGTCAGGACCTACCCCGGCGCACCCATTACGCGACCTCTATCAGCGACTGGTGCGACACGAACATATGTTCTATACTGACTCATGGGCGCCGAATACCTCGAAGAGCCATGCAAGACCGCGCTCAACAGGGTCAAGGGGATGCCGTTCGCCTGGTCGCTGAACCCGTACACGGGCTGCGTCCACCGCTGCACGTTCTGTTACGTGCGCGCGTTCGAGCGCCGGGCCGAGCGGCCCTCCGACGACCGCTACGGCCGCACGATCCGCGTCAAGCCGAACATCGCCGAGGTGCTCCGCGCCGAGCTGGCACGGCGCTCCTGGGCACGCGAGGAGGTGACGATCGGCGCCGCCACCGACCCCTACCAGCCGGCTGAGGGTCGCTATCGCCTCACCCGCGCCTGCATCGTCGAGCTCTCGCGAGCGCGAACCCCCACGTCGATCATCACACGCGGCCCGCTCGTCTGGCGTGACGCCGATGTGCTCCAGGAGGCCGCGAAGCGGGCCGAGGTATCGGTCAACGTCTCGGTGCCGACGCTCGACGACCGCGTCTGGCGCACCACCGAGCCCGGGACGGCGCCACCGCGGAAGAGGCTCGAGATCGTCCGCCGGCTCGTCGACGCCGGGATCCGCACGAGCGTCGCGATCGCGCCGATCCTGCCCGGGATCTCCGACGGCCCGGAGCAGCTCTCCGAGGCAGTGAAGGCCGCGCGCGAGGCCGGCGCGCACCACATCTGGGCCAGCATGCTCCACCTCCGCCCCGGGACCCGGGAGCACTTCCTCGAGGCGCTGGCCCGCGACTGGCCGTCCGAGAGCGAGCGTTACGAGCGGCTTTACGAGGGGCGCAGCTACCTGCCTCAAAGCGAGACGACGCCCGTCATCGAGCTCGTCCGGGCGCTCGCGCGCGAGCACGCGAGCAACGGCCGGCCGGCGTTGCGCCCGGCTCCGGAGCCGATCCAGCTGACCCTCGTCTGACGCCGCCCGTACAATCGCCCCGTGGCCGAAACCAGTGAGATCACGGTGCTGCTCGCGGACGACCACGAAGTCGTGCGCGAGGGGCTCCGGCTAGCGCTTCTCCGCTCCCCCCACATCCGCGTCGTCGGCGAGGCCGCCGACGGCGAGACCGCGGTTTCCCTCGCGGAGCGTCGGCGTCCTGACGTGATCGTGATGGACCTGCGAATGCCCGGAATGGACGGGATCGAGGCGACCGAGGAGATCATGCGCATCGTTCCCGAGGCCAAGGTGTTGATCTTCACCGCCTACTCCGAGCGCGCGCTGCTCCAGCGCGGCCTCGAGTCGGGTGCCCGCGGATACATCCTCAAGGAAGCACCGCACGAGACGCTGCTGCGGGCGATCGAGAAGGTCGCCGCTGGGGAGACATTCGTCGACCCCGCCCTGATGTCGGCTTTGACAAAGACGCGCGACGGAAGCGACGTGCTGACGGCGCGCGAGCGCGAGATCCTGCAGCTCCTGGCCGACGGCATGTCGAACGCCGACGTGGCGGCCCAGCTGTTCATCTCGCAGGAGACGGTCAAGAGCCACGTGCGCCACATCCTCACGAAGCTCGAGGCCGACACGCGCACCCAGGCGGTCGCGATCGCACTGCGTGACGCGATGATCGATTGACCGACGACGCCGGCGGCCGGGTGCTCGCAGAGCGGCTGCGCGCCGAGCGCGACGAGCGCCGCCGGCTCGCCGAACTGATCCACGACGGGCCTGTTCAGCTCGTCGCGGCGATCGCGCAGATGCTCGACGCCGCGCACCATGCCCTCGCTGCCGGTGACGTAGGCAGCGGCGCCCCGATCGTCGAGCGCGCCCTAGCCGTCGCGCGGGAGGCAAGCGTCGACCTGCGCGAGATCGTGAGCGGGATCGAGCCGGACGCTCTGCGGGAGCTCGGCCTCGCGGCCGCGATCGGCGAGCTGGCGGAGCGCCACTCGACGCGCCGCGGCGTCGCCTTCGAGCTCGACCTCGTTGCCGCGGACGGCCTCGGCGACGGCGCCCAGTCGGGGCTCTACCAGATCGTTCGTGACGCCATCGACCAGGCCGTGCGCCGCGGCCCGCCGACCCACGTGACCGTCTCGATCACTCCCGCCGGCGGCGGCGTCGAGCTCCGGATCGTGGACGACGGTGGTCAGGAGCGGCGCGAGGCGGTGCTCGCGGCGCTCGCCGAGCGGGCAGCGGAATTGAACGCCACCTTCTCGAGCGAGACTGCGGAGACGGGCACCGCGATCACGGTTCGCATGCCGCCGACAGCGGCGCAGCTGTAAGCCAGGCGACAGGCTGGTCGCCGGGACGCCTCAGGCCCTACGACTCGAGCGGCTCGTTCTGGACGTTGTGCTCGGTGGCGTACTCGTCGGCGAGCGCGTCGATCACACTCGCACCCTCGGGAAAGGCGTAGTTGATCTTGACGAACGGCTCCCACTTGTCGGGCAACGCGTCCTCGGGGAAGATCGCCTCGACGGGGCACTCGGGCTCGCAGGCGCCGCAGTCGATGCACTCCTCCGGGTCGATAACGAGCATCCGGCCGAACTCGTGGATGCAGTCGACCGGGCAGACGTCGACGCAGGACTTGTCTTTGATGTCGATGCAGGGCTCGGCGATGATGTAGGTCATGGTTCGGCAATCCTAGCGAGGCGGTACGACAAGGCTAGGGGAGAACCGTACTTACTCACCCGTCAGCTCGGCCACGAGCTCGGGCGCCCGCTCCACGAGCGCCGACTTGACGATCACCTGATCGAAGCCGGCGGCGTTCCCGGCCCGCAGGCCCGCCGTGTCGGTGTGGTTCGTGTAGCCGAGAATCGGGACGTCCGGCCAGTTGTCGGCGACGTCCATCGGATCGATGCGCGCGATGTCGCAGACGACGAGGTCGGGTGGCTGGGCCGAATCTTTCGTGACGAGCTGATGCTCGGGTAGGAGCCCCTCCAGCTTGCCGCGGAAGAAGAGGTCGACCCCCACGAGCAGGATCGTCGCCATGGCCAGGAAGCTAGCAGGGTCGAAGGACGGCCAACGCCGCGCAAATGACCGCTAGCCGGCAGCGGCGACCGGAGCATCGCCGTCCGCCTCGAGCAGCGAGAGCCCGAGCGGTGTCGGATAGTGCACGATTGCGTGGCCGCGCCGCTGCGAGGTGACGAGCCCCGAATCGCGCAGCACCGCGAGGTGCCGCGAGACGCCGCCGATGCTCAACCCGGAGCGTTGCGCCACTTCGCTCGTCGAGAGAGGAGCATCGAGCATCGCCAGCAGGCCTGCGCGGGTGCGGCCGATCAGCGCCGCGAGGGCCTCCGGGCCGACCGCCGGCTCCGCCTGCCAGAGCGTCCCGATCCCGCGCGAGGGGTAGGCCACGGCGGGCTCCGAAGGCGACCTGAACACCGTCGCCACGAACGGCCAGATGAAGGCACTCGGCAGCAGGAGGAGCCCGCCCCCGAGGACGTCGACCTCGTGATCGGGCTCGGTGGGAGGCTCGTCGGATCCGATCACGACGTCGCCGCTCTCCCACGCGACGCGCTCGTGAAGGTCGTCGAAGACGGCGATCGCTCCGCCTGCCGCGAGCGAGCGGGTGCGGTAGACGAGATCGCCCTCGAGAACGTGGCGGAGGCGGGGCCAGTGATCGGCGAGCGTGCGCTCCCAGTAGGCATCGATGAGGCGCACGAGCCGGTTGAGGCCGGAGCCCGTCCGACGGTTGAGGCCCTGTAGGCCGGGCGGCAGCTCGTCATAGGTCAGCGCCAGATCGCGCTTGATCTGCTCGGGCGGCGTCTCGCGGATACGACGCAGCTCGTCACCGAATCGTGGCCTCGCGGCCGCGTGCATCAAGTAGACGACGGTACTTCGCCCGTCGTCCCGGGACCCGCTCAGGCGGGTCCCGGGACGCGGCCGTGTAGCTTTCCGCGCATGGCACTGCGGTACGCGATCCTGGGTCTCCTCTCGGCCGAGCCGATGAGCGGGTACGACCTCGCGAAGTGGATGGACCGGGGCTCGCGAACATCTGGTCGGCGCACGCGAGTCAGATCTACCCCGAGCTGGCGCGGATGGTCGAGGCGGGCGTGATCGTGGAAGTACCGGGCGACACGGGGGCGCGTCGGCGGCGGGTGTACCGGATCAGCGACACCGGCGCCGCCGACCTGAGGGAGTGGCTCTCGAGCGCGAGCCCCGACCCGGGCGGCCGCAGCGAGGCCCTCCTGCGCGCCGTGCTCCTTGGTCAGCTCGATTCCCAGGCGGCGGGGCCCGCCTTCGCGGCCGAGGCAGAGCGTCACCGCGAGAGCGCCGCGCTCCACGAGGCGCTCCGCGACGAGGCGGCGGCGACCGGGTACCCCCTCGCTCCCCTCCGGCTCGCGTTCGATTGCGGGGCGCGCATCGAGCAGGCGCTCGCGGAGTGGGCCCAGGCGGCGGCCGACGAGCGGCGGCCGCCGCGCCGTCGG
>CAVXSV010000028.1:0-137088 GCA_963764445.1 uncultured Alphaproteobacteria bacterium | reverse complement strand
GTAGCCGAAGCGGCGTGGATCGTTGAACACGACCGCGGCGCCGGTCGACATCTGAAACATCACATGATCGTGGGCGCGATCCTGATTGCGCGGAATGTGAAATCGCCCCGGGGTCGTGGCGCCGGTCGACAAGACCACGCGGAACGAGCCGGACATGCCGAGATGCATCAAGAGCACGTCGCCGGAGGCGAGGTCCGCGAGCAGGTACTTCGCGCGCCGCCCGAGCCCGGTCACGGTCTGGCCCTCAAGGCGGGCGACAAAATCCTTCTGGAACGGAAACCGCAGATCCTTGCGCCGGGTTTCGGCCCGGACAATGGTCGCCCCCTCCATGGCAGGCTGCAACCCGCGACGGACGGTTTCGACTTCGGGAAGCTCGGGCACAGCTTTGCTCGTTTCGTGGGATTTGCCGGCGTTTTAAGCCGGGGTCTCGTCTTCTTCGCCAAATACCAGCCAGTTATAGAACGGATCCGTCACCGTCATGGTGGTCGCGCCCCATGGCTGCTGAATTAGCCCGGGCCGCGCATAGCCATAACGCTTGGCGAGGAGTCCCCGCCTGTATAGTCCGCAAGGCCCGTTGTCTCGATCATAACCTTGGCGCCGGGGGCGCAATCGCCATGGTGTTCGCTGAGATGCAACACCACCGAGCCCAGCGATATCCCCATATAGAGCGGCAGATCCGGCTCGAAACGATGCTCGAAATCGAGCTTGAAGCCGAGGAAATCGAGGTAGAATTCCCTCGCCTTGCGGATATCGAACATCCGCAGAATGGGCGTGGTTTTCAGAAATTGTGATGCCATGGCTCGCCATATATATCGTCGAGAACGGATTAACCACGGCGTCAGGCCGTGTCCGGCTTCGGTCGTGGCCCGGCCCCGCTTGTAGCGCAGCGCAGCATGGCAGGCTATGGTCCGATCATGGAGAAGATGGGCATGGACCGACCCGACCAAACGACACATTTCGGCTTCAGGGACGTCCCCGTGAACGACAAGCAGACGCTGGTGAACGGCGTATTTCACAGCGTCGCGACACACTACGACCTGATGAACGACCTGATGTCGGGCGGCGTCCATCGCCTGTGGAAATCGACCCTGATCGAGATGATCAAGCCGCGTCCGGGCATGACCGCTGCTGGACGTGGCCGGCGGCACCGGCGATATCTCGTTCCGCTTCCTGGATGCGGCGGGCAGCACCGCCAACGCCTTCGTCTGCGACATCAACGAGCAGATGATCCTGGTCGGGCGTGACCGCGCGATCGACCGGGGCGTGCTGGACGGGGTCAACTGGATCGTCGGCGATGCCGAGAAGGTGCCGCTGAAAGCCGGTCGGTCGATGTCTATACCATCGCCTTCGGCCTGCGGAACGTGACCCGCATCGACGCGGCGCTGGCCGAAGCCCGGCGCGTTCTGAAGCCGGGCGGCCGTTTCTTCTGCCTGGAGTTCAGCAGGGTTGTCGTGCCGGTGCTGCGCGACATCTATGACCAGTACTCCTTCACCGTCCTGCCCCGTCTGGGTCAGATGGTGGCCGGCGACCGCGAAGCGTACCAGTATCTGGTCGAGAGCATCCGTCAGTTCCCCGATCAGGAAAGTCTGGTGGGAAGGATCGAAGCGGCCGGGTTCGGTCAGGTGCGTTACCGCAACCTGACCGGCGGTGTTGCCGCGATCCATTCCGGCTGGCGGCTCTGATTCCTTTTCCTGAACCGGTTCAAAAGTCCCGATGATCCGCACGATCCGCAACCTTGTCCGCCTGATCGTGATCATGCGCACGCTCGGCCGCCACGACGCGCTCTTTCCGCACGAATTGCGGGATTTGGCGCCGGGAGTGGCCACATTCGCCCGCCTGATCTCGGCGAAGGACGTTCCGGGACGGCCCGGCCAGCGGCTGTCCGCAGCACTCCGCGATCTCGGCCCCAGCTTCATCAAGCTCGGTCAGATCCTGTCCACCCGCTCCGATCTGGTCGGCGAGGCCATCGCCGCCGATCTGGCCGAGTTGCAGGACAAGCTGCCGCCCTTTCCCGCCGAAGAAGCGCGCCGCATCATCGAAGCGGAACTCGGCCGCCCGATCGACGAGCTTTACGAAAGCTTCGACGAGAAGCCGATCGCCGCCGCCTCGATCGCCCAGGTGCATTTCGCCATCATCGCGAAGCGCCCGGACGGTGCCGACCCGCGTGGCGACTACGCGCGGGGCCATGACGGGAAGGGTGAACCGAACGACCCGCGCTCGCGGGAAGTCGCGGTCAAGGTGCTGCGTCCGGGGATCGAACTGGCGTTCCGGCGCGACCTCGACCTGTTCCGCTGGCTGTCGGAACTGGCGCTGACGGTTCAGCCCAGGCTGAGGCGGTTGCGGCCGGGCGAGGTGGTCCAGATCTTCGCCGACACGGTGCGGATGGAGATGGACCTGCGGATGGAGGCATCGCCGCATCGGAGCTTGCCGACAACTTCCGGGGCGATGACGCCTTCAACGTGCCACGGGTGGACTGGGACCGCACCAGCCAGCGCGTGCTGACGCTGGAGCGTATCCGGGGCATCAAGGTGGACGAGGTCGACCGCATCCGCGCGGCGGGGTTCGACCCCGACGACGTGCTGGAGCAGGCATCAAGCTCGTTCTTCAATCAGGTGTTCCGCGACGGCTTCTTCCACGCCGACCTTCATCCGGGCAACCTGTTCGTCAACGAGAACGGCCACATAGCGCCGGTCGATTTCGGGATCATGGGCCGGCTGGACCGCGCCACCCGGTACTATCTGGCCGACATGCTGCTGGGCTTCCTGAACGGCGACTACCGCCGGGTGGCGGAAGTGCATTTCCTGGCGGGCTATGTCCCGGCCCACCAGAACATCGAGAACTTCACCCAGGCCTGCCGCGCCATCGGCGAGCCGCTGATGAACAAGCCGCTGCACGAAATCTCGATCGGCCGCCTGCTGGCCCAGCTTCTGGCGGTGACCGAACAGTTCGAGATGGAAACCCAGCCGCAGCTTCTGCTCCTCCAGAAAAGCATGCTGACGGCCGAGGGTGTGGGCCGCGCGCTCAACCCCGACATCAACATGTGGGAACTGGCGCGCCCGCTGATCGAAGACTGGATGCGCGAACACCGTGGCCCCGAGGCCCGCGTGGTGGACGAGCTTGAAAGGCATCATGAACGCGCTGCGCACCCTTCCCAGGGTCGTGAAGGCCACGGAAACGGCGGCGAACATGATCGTTGAAGGCGGCTGAAGGCGGCCTCGAAACGGTAGCGGCACTGCTCGGACACGCGGTAAGAGAACTGCTTGACGGTTCTCGTGCGCCCGCCGTCCGCGGATGATGTGGATGATGTGGCTGGCCACCATGGCGTTCCTGACAGTGCTGGTGCTGGCGGTGCGCTGAACGGCGGCCCATTCTACAATGTGAAGCAGGCATGTGGCCGCCGTCACTTCCCCCGCGAGGGCGGCGGTGGCAGGATGCGCGCCAGCACCAGAGCACCCCTTTTCCGCAGGCACCCGGCTGACCCCATGTCCGATCCCAAGTTCGATTTCCCCATCCTCGACGGCAAGCGCATCCTGCTGATCATCTCCGGCGGGATCGCCGCTTATAAGTGTCTTGATCTGATCCGTCGGCTGAAGGAGCGCGGGGCTCGAGGTGCGATGTATCCTGACCGAGGGCGGGTCCAAGTTCGTCACACCGCTGTCGGTGGCGGCCCTGTCGGAGGAAAAGGTCTACACGGACCTGTGGTCGCTGACCGACGAAGCGGAAATGGGGCATATCCGGCTGTCGCGGGAAGCGGATCTTGTCGTGGTCGCTCCCGCCAGCGCCAACATCCTGGCGAAGATGGCGGCCGGGATCACCGACGATCTGGCGACCACGGCCCTGCTGGCGACCGACAAGCCGGTCATGGTGGCGCCGGCCATGAACATCATGATGTGGTCGCACGCCGCGACCCGCGCCAACATGGCGACGCTGGAATCCGCGGCGTAGTCCGGATCGGTCCCGGCGTCGGCGACATGGCCTGCGGCGAGACCGGCAGCGGCCGGATGAGCGAGCCGATGGAGATCCTGGCCGCCATCGCGGGCTTCTTCCAGAAGACGGCGTCGCCGACCCAGGCGCTGGAAGCGCTCGGTCCCCTTGCGTGGCTGGCGGGCGCTGGTGACCAGCGGGCCGACCCACGAGCCGATCGACCCCGTCCGCTATATCGCCAACCGCTCGTCCGGCAAGCAGGGGCACGCCATCGCGGCGGCCTGGCTCGACTGGGCGCATCGGTGACCCTGGTCAGCGGCCCGACCCAGGAACCGGTGCCCGACGGCGTTTCCATCGTCCATGTCGAGAGTCGCCCGCGACATGCTGGCGGCCTGCCGGACGCCCTGCCGGTGGACGTGGCGGTCTGCGCCGCGGCGGTCGCCGACTGGCGGGTCAAGGCCATGGCTTCCCAGAAGCTGAAGAAGGAAGGCGGCAGCCTGCCCGCACTCGAACTGGCGGAGAACCCGGACATCCTCGCCACACTGTCGCGGGCCGGCGGAAGCGGCCGACCCTGGTGGTCGGATTCGCCGCCGAAACCGAGAAGGTCGTGGCCCATGCCCGTGCCAAGCTGGCGCGCAAGGGCTGCGACTGGATCGTCGCCAACGACGTGTCGCCCGCAACCGGCGTGATGGGCGGCGACCGCAACACGGTCCATTTGCTGACGCATGACGGCGTCGGCGGCGAGATCAAGGCCGAGTCGCCCATCATGACCAAGGAAGAGGTTGCCGCAATGCTGATCGAACGCATCGTCTCAACCGTGGCGAGTTCACCAGTATGACTAGCCCGATCAAGGTTGACGTCCAGCAACTCCCCCATGCCGAGGGTCTTCCGCTGCCGGCCTACCAGAGCGGCCAGGCCGCCGGCCTCGACCTCCTGGCCGCGGTCCCCGAACGGACGCCGCTGGTTCTCGCGGCCGGACAGCACGCGATGGTTCCCGACCCGGGCTCGTCGTTGCCTTGCCCGACGGATTCGAGGCGCAGGTGCGGCCGCGTTCCGGCCTCGCCGCCAAACACGGCGTGACCGTGCTCAATTCGCCCGGCACCGTCGATGCCGACTATCGGGGCGAGGTCAATGTGCTGCTCGTCAATCTCGGCACCGAACCATTCACGATCCGCCGCGGCGAGCGCATCGCGCAGATGGTGGTGGCGCCGGTGACGCGCGTGGAACTCGTGCGCGCGGTTTCGCTATCAACCACGACACGCGGTGGCGGCGGATTTCGGTCCACCGGGCGCTAAATATTTTCCGCTGTCGCAAAAATCGATTTAACTTCCACAAAAATCGTCTCGGAAATGTCGCGGCCGCGCATTTTTCCATCGCCGGATTCCCGTTCACGGTCTGGAGTCTTACCCGCCGACTTTGCTTGAGGATATTGTTGGCCGATCTCGCGAATCGGCAATCGATTTGCCGGCGTGTCGTCGTTCGGTTTTGGGGCAAACATGTCGGGCGTAGTCGCGGTGATACGTCGGACCTTGCTGTCATGCACCTCGCTGGTGCGCGGCGGCATCGCAGGCGGCGAGCGCGGCGAGCCTCCTCGCCATATCGCCGGCGTGGGCCACGGAACCGGGCTTGTCCGAGCGGTTGATTTTGACCTTCATGAAGTTCCGGCCGGCAGGATTTGGCCGCTCTGGCGATGGCACTGAGCGTGCTCGGCTTCTCGGTGGTCGCCGCCATCCTGCTGATGCGCACGCGCATCCGCGCTGCCACGAACGAACAGCGGTTGCGCGCCGAAATCCGCGAGCTGGCAGATGGAGGCCGATCGCTTTCGCGCGCTGCTATTCGCGGAACCGCAGGTTTTGATCTCCTGGGCCGCGGGCGAGGACCGTCCGCAAATCAGCGGCGATATCTCGCTGCTGATGCCGCAGGATGCAACACAGCCTCAGCGGCTTTTGGCGTTCGGAACCTGGCTGCCGCCGGAACCGGCGTTGCAGATCGATCATGCGGTCGATGCGCTGCGCAATGCCGGGGAGGGCTTTCTGCTCAATCTGGTCACGTCGGCCGGCCGAACCGTGGAAGCCATGGGTCGCGCCATCGGCGGCCAGGCCATCGTGCGTATCCGCGACCTCGGCGGATTGCGGCGCGATCTCGCCGAAATGACGCTGCGCCACAAGAGCCTCTTGAAGAAACCGACATGCTGCGGGCCTTCGCAGCCGCGTCACCATGGCCACTCTGGGCGCGCGGCGGCGACGGCAATCTCAATTTCGCCAATGCCGCCTATGCGCGCGCCACCGAAGCCGCCAGCACTGCCGATGCAATCCAGCGCAATCTCGAACTGCTCAACAGCGACGACCGCATCGCGATGGCGCGGGCGCTGAACGACCATGCCACCTTTGCCGCGCGATTGCCGATCGTGATCGGCGGCGAGCGGCGCATGTATGATGTTCACGCGCTCAAGGTCGCCGGCGGAAGTGCCGGCATCGCGCTCGACGCCAGCGAGGCCACCGCGCTGAGCGCGGCGCTGGTGCGGATGGCGGAAGCGCATCGCCGGACCCTCGACCAGTTGTCCTCCGGTGTGGCCGTGTTCGACGGTCAACGCCGACTCGCGTTCTACAACGATTCCTATCGCCGGCTGTGGGACTTCGACCGCGCCTTTCTCGACGGCAATCCGGACGATTTCAGCGTGCTCGATCGCCTGCGCGCCGGGCGCAAATTGCCCGAGCAGCCGGACTTCCGCGCCTGGAAGGCCCGTCTGCACGAAGCCTATCGCGCCAATGAGGCTGCCAAGGACGTCTGGTACCTGCCGGACGGACGCGCGCTCAGCATCGTCACCACGCCGAACCCCGAAGGCGGCGTCACCTATCTGTTCGACGATGTCACGGAAAGCCTCGAGCTTGCGCGGCGGTTCGATCGGCTCATCACCGTTCAGCGCGAGACGCTGGACAGCCTGACCGAAGCGGTCGCGGTGTTCGGCAGCAACGGCCGCGCGCAACTGTTCAACCCGGCGTTCGCCCGGATGTGGAAGCTCTCACCGACGCGCTCTCGCAGCAGCCGCATATCGATACCGTCGAGGCCTGGTGCAAGCCGCTGTTCGACGACGACGACGCCTGGCAGACCATCCGCAACGCCATCACCGGCATCGATGATCGCGCCGCGGTGCCGCTCAATCTCGAACGCAAGGACGGCAGCGTGCTGGGATTAGCTACGATGCTGCCGCCCGACGGCGCCGACGACGCCGACGTTCCACGACATCACCGATAGCGAGAACGTGGAACGCGCGCTGCGCGAGCGGAACGATGCGCTCGAGACCGCCGACCAGATGAAAGTCGATTTCGTCCATCACGTGTCGTACGAGCTGCGTTCGCCGCTGACCACCATCATCGGCTTCGCGCACCTGATGAACGACCCCGGCACCGGGCCGCTCACCGAAAAGCAGGCCGAGTATGTCAACTACATCACCTCGTCGACCGACGCTCTGCTCGCGTTGACCAACAACATCCTCGATCTCGCCACCATCGACGCCGGCGCCATGACGCTCGAACTCGGACCGGTCGATATCCGCAAGACCATCGAGGCCGCGGCCGAGGGTATTCAGGATCGTTTGGCCCGCGAGCGCATCGTCCTGAAGGTCGATGTCGCTCCGGACATCGGCAACTTCATCGGCGACGAGCGCCGCATTATCCAGGTCCTCTATAATCTGCTTGCCAACGCCGCCGGCTTCTCGCCACCGGATGCCGTGATCGCGGTGAGCGCGCGGCGCACCGAGCACAGCGTCAGCTTTTCCGTCACCGACGACGGACCCGGCATTCCGCCTGATGTCAAGGACAAGGTGTTCGACTGGTTCGAGAGCCACGCCAACGGGTCGCGGCATCGCGGCGCGGGCCTCGGCCTGTCGCTGGTGCGCTCGTTTGTAGAACTGCACGGCGGGCGCGTGCATTTCGATTCGACCGTCAAGCGTGGCACAAGGGTGGTCTGCGACTTTCCGCTCGACCAGACCGCGCATCGCAACGCTGCGGAATGACCGAACCGTCGACATTCGCAACCTCGCTCGCCAACGAGACTGCGACCGCGCATCTGATGGCCGATCTCGCGCTCCTGATTGGTCCCGGCGACGTCATCACGTTGTCGGGCGATCTTGGTGCAGGCAAGACCGCGGCCGCCCGCGCCATGATCCGGTACCTGGCCGACGACGACACGGTCGAAGTGCCGAGCCCGACATTCACGCTGGTGCAGCATTACGATCTGCCGTCCTATCCGCTGCTCCACGCCGACCTCTATCGAATTCGACGGCGCCGGCGAGCTCGAGGAGATCGGCCTTGCGCCACTGCCCGAGGGCACGGTGGCTCGATCGAGTGGCCGGAGCGCGCACCCGACGCATTGCCCGCCGACCGGATCGACATCGCCATCAGCCACCGCCCGGCGCTTGGATCGGCGGCGCGCGCCGCGGAAATCACCGGCTACGGCAAGGCGGCAGTTCAGGTCGCACGCCTTGCGGCGCTGCGGCAGTTTCTCGACGGTGCCGGATATCTCGACGCCAGGCGGCAGCGACGGCCGGGGATGCCTCTATGTGGTCCTACGCCCGGCTGATCCGCGGCGACGGCAGCTTTATCCTGATGAACGCGCCGAGCTGACCGACGGACCTGCCATCTATGACGGCAAGTCCTACAGCGCGGCGGTGCACCTCGCCGAGGATGTCAAACCCTTCGTCGCTATCGCGCGCGGCTTGCGCGACCACGGCTTTTCCGCACCTGCGATCCATCATGCCGACCTGGAATTGGGATTCCTCATCACCGAGGATTTTGGCAGTGCGGGCTTCGTCGAAGGCATGCCGCCCGTGCCGATCGCCGAACGCTATCAGGCCGCCACCGACATGCTCGCCGCGCTGCATTGCCGGACGCTGCCGGATACGCTGCCGCTCGCGCCGCACATCATCTACCCCATCCCGGTGTTCGATACCGAGGCGTTGCTGGTTGAGGTCGGTCTGATGCTGGAGTGGTATCTGCCGGACCGCGGCATTGAGCCGGGCAACGATCTGTGCACGGAATTCAAGACGATGTGGCGCGCCTGCGCGTTGCTGGCGAAGCCGGCGGCGGCGCCGAAAACCTGGGTACTGCGGGATTTTCATTCGCCCAACCTGATCTGGCTGGAGCAACGGCCCGACACCGGAAAGGTCGGGGTCATCGACTTTCAGGACACCGTGCTGGGTCCCCCCGCCTACGATCTCGTCTCACTGCTGCAGGACGCGCGGGTGGACGTGCCGGAATCGCTCTGAACTCGCCATGCTGGCCCGCTATATGAAAGCGCGGCTGGGATCAGGCGAAGCGTTCGATCCCGCAGGCTTCGCCGAGCTCTACGCAATCATGTCGGCGCAGCAACACGCGGCTGCTCGGGACGTTCGCGCGGCTGAACCGGCGCGACGGCAAACCGCATTACCTGCGCCATCAGCCCCGGATCTGGACCTATCTCGACCGCTCGCTCGCCCACCCCGCGTTGTCAGTTGTCCGGGCCTGGTATCAGGCTCATGTTCCGCCTCCGGCAGGCTGACGCGGACGAGTTGACGATGAACCGTCTCATCGCGTTATAGCCGGACGTAGCCGCTCGAGAACGGCGTCGCGTCGCTCGCCTATGGCCCGGCCATGACGATTTCAATCAGATTCCATCCCGAACGTTGTTTGTTTTACGGCTTGTTAGCCGTCATGCCCTAATTTTGGGCTTTGGATCTGTCCGTGGATCCCTCGCGGCACAGCCTTCCAAAACGGAGCGAACCATGGGTGCGGAACGGCGCAAGGGCGAACGCATCACCTTCGAGCGCGGATTCGGCGCGCACATGATGGGCATTGACGGCACCTGGCGCCGCGACTGCACCATGGAGGATGTTTCGGAGACCGGCGCCAAGCTGACCGTCGAAGGCTCTGTTGAAGGCCTCCATCTGCAAGAATTTTTCCTGCTGCTGTCATCGACCGGCCTCGCCTATCGGCGCTGCGAACTGGCTTCGGTAGATGGCGACCAGATCGGTGTCAATTTCCTGAAGCACAACGACAAGAAGAAAAAGACCGGCCGACGCAACGGCGCTGCCGCAGACGCCTGATCCTGGCGCGGATTCCGCAAAAGTGGATACCGGTTTTGCGATTAGAATACGCGCAAGTTATTATTGGGAGCATTTTCTTACGGCTAACCGGATTCCACTTTAGCCGGAAAATGCTCTGGCCGGCCCGATCCGACCCGCTATTTCCACGTCATGCATTCGTCACGTCTGGCGTCTATCGCCGAAGCGATCGATGCAATTCGCCCGTCGTCGTGATACAATCCGCTAAATCAACCTGGAAGCACCGGACTTTTAAGGATGCCCGTCAAACCGACCAAAGCCATGGTGCTCGCCGCAGGTCTCGGCCTGCGTATGCGGCCGCTGACGGAGCGGATGCCGAAGCCCATGGTCCCTGTGGCCGGCAAGCCCCTGCTCGATCACGTACTCGACAAGCTCGCGGATGCGGGCGTCGGCGAAGCGGTCGTCAACGTGCACTATCTGCCGGATCAGATCATCGATCACGTGGCGCACCGCAGCCGTCCCGCGTCATCATCTCCGATGAACGCGACGAAGTCCTGGGCACCGGCGGCGCCGTGGTGAAAGCCCTGCCGCTGCTCGGCGACGCCCCGTTCTTCCATCTCAATGCCGACACCATGTGGATCGACGGTACACGTCCCAATCTGACGCGGATGGCGGAAGCTTTCGACCCCTCGCGCATGGACATCCTGCTGCTGATGGCACCGACGGCGAGCAGCATCGGCTATGGCGGCAGCGGCGACTACGCGATGCTCCCCGACGGCGCCTTGCGCAAGCGGAAAGAGAACCAGGTCGTGCCGTTCGTCTATGCCGGCGTCGCCATCATGTCGCCTGCGCTGTTCGCGGGCGCACCTAGCGGCGAAGTTTTCGCTGACGAAAATCTTCGATCTCGCCAACGAACGGGAACGCCTGTTCGGGCTGAGGCTCGACGGCGTCTGGATGCACGTCGGAACGCCGACGCCATCCAGGCCGCCGAGAAGGCGGTCCTCGTCAGCATCGCCTGACATCTGGCTTTCAGGCGATGCCTTGCAGCCGATCGCCGCCCATCCCTGCTCGTGTCATGATATGCCTGATCTAGAATCAGGATCTTCCATGCGCGTCCGCAACGTCCCCGCATCGGCGCCGTTTCTGCGCACCGTCATCACCGCACTGGTCGATGGCGCGCTGATCGATGGGTTTCGTCCGCGCGCGCAACCCGAACGGCTCGCCGAGGCCACGCTCTATCCGCCAACTCGCCGCGCCGGCCGCATGGCGCGCGAAATTTTCCTCGATGTGCTGAATGTCGATGCCGTGATCCTGCCGCGCATCGTCACGCTCGGCGAGATCGACGAGGATGAACTGGCCTTCGCACAGGCGGCTTCCCCTCCGGCTGAGACGCTCGAACTGCCTCCCGCGCTCGACGGGCTGGCGCGTCGTCTTGCGCTCGCGCACCTCATCGAAGCATGGGCGAAGCAACTGAAGCCCGGCGATCCGGCGCAGGCGCCGCTGGTTCTCGGCGGCCCGACCTCGACGCTGGCGCTTGCCGATGACCTCGCGCGGCTGATGGACGACATGGCCACGCGCGGCGTGGACTGGCGCGCGCTCGACGGGCTGGTGCCCGATGCGCTCGACAAATACTGGCAGCTCACGCTCGATTTCCTGAAGATCGCCCGGCACTACTGGCCGGCTAACTTGAGGAAGCCGGCCGAATCGAACCGGCGGTGCGGCGCGACCGCCTGATCGAGGCCGAAGCCGCACGCCTCGCCGACCATCATGCCGGGCCGGTGATCGCGGCTGGCTCCACCGGCTCGATGCCGTCGACCGCAAAACTGCTGCATGTCATCGCGAAGCTGCCGCAGGGCGCCGTCGTGCGCCGGGACTCGACACCGACCTCGACGAGGAGGCGTGGCAACTGATCGGTAGCATCCGTGACAAGGCGAATGGCGCATTCACCTCGCCGCCCGCCGTCGGCCATCCGCAGTTTGCGCTGCATGGCCTCCTCCGGCAACTCGGCATCGCGGCGCCGCGACGTGGAAACGCTCGGCGTCCCGCGCCAAACGGGCGCGAGGTTCTGACGTCGGAAGCGATGCGGCCATCTGAGGCAACGGCGGAGTGGCACACCAGGCTTGCCAAGCCTGAGGTCGCGGAGAAAATCGCGGCCGGATTACAGAACCTCGCCGTGATCGCAGCAGCCAATCCCGAATCGGAGGCGCTTGCCGATTGCCGTCGCCATGCGCGAGGCGCGTGAGCTCGACAAGACGGTGGCGCTGGTGACGCCTGACCGGGCGCTGGCGCGCCGGGTGATGGCCGCGCTCGGCCGCTGGAATCTCGTCTTCGACAATTCCGGTGGCGACGCCCTGATGGATACTTCTGGACGAATCTCGCACGGCTCGTCGCGGACGTGGCCTGCAATAGCCTGGAGCCGCCGACCCTGCTGGCATTGCTGAAGCATCCGCTGTGCCGGCTCGGCCGCGCTGCGGGCGGCTGGTCGCGCGCGGTCGCGACGCTGGAGCTGGCGATCCTGCGCGGCACCCGGCCGCCGCCCGGCAGCAAGGGCCTGGCAGAGGAGTTCTCACGCTTTTGCAGCGAACTCGACAAGCTCAATCGCCGCGAGAGTTCGTCGCTGCATCGCGCTGAGCCTCGCACTGCGCTGAAGCCGCATCAGCTTGACGAGGCTAGCGCCCTGATCGCGGCCGTGCAGGCTGCGCTCGAGCCGCTCGAAGATAGCGGCACAGCGCGATCGGCGGACTTCACCGCTTTCTCCGCGCAGCATCGTGAAGCGATCGAAGCGATGTCGCGCGACGATCAAGGCGTTCCCGCCGCCTTCGAGGGCCAGCATGGCCTTGCACTCGCCGCCGCGTTCGATGATCTCAGGGAGGCTGCCCGCGCAGCGGCCTGACGGTTCAGACCGCAGATTATCCCGAGGTGTTCGAGACCGCATTCGACGATCGTACCGTGCGACGGCCGCAGGCCACGGCCGCGCATCTGCGAATTTATGGTCCGCTCGAGGCGCGCCTCACCCAATGCGATCGGGTCATTCTCGGGGGCCTCGTCGAAGGCGTCTGGCCGCCTTCGTCTCCTAACGATCCATGGCTGAGCCGCCCGATGCGGCATGAGCTTGGGCTCGACCTTCCCGAACGACGCATCGGTCTTTCCGCACACGACTTCGCGCAACTGCTCGGTGCTGATGATGTCATTCTCAGCCATGCCGCCAAGTCCGGTGGCGCCCCGGCGGTGGCATCGCGCTTCCTGCACCGGCTCGAGGCGGTCGCGGGTGAAGCGCGCTGGAAGGCCGCGATGCAAGCCGGCGCGCGGTACGTTCAATACGCCGAGGCGCTCGACCAGCCCGACAGGGTAACGCCCATCGCACAGCCCGCGCCAAAGCCACCGCGGGCCGCGCGGCCGCTGAAACTCGCGGTCACCGCGATCGAGGATTGGCTGCGCGATCCCTACACCATTTATGCCAAATACATTCTGAAGCTCCTGCCGCTTGATGCCGTCGATATGCCGCTGTCGGCAGCCGATCGCGGTTCGGCAATTCATGACGCACTCGGCGATTTCACGAAGAAATATCCGATGGCCTTGCCGGAGAATCCCGCTGACGTGTTGCGCGCCATCGGCCAAAACCGTTTTGCGCCACTGATGCAGCGACCCGAGGCGCGCGCGCTGTGGTGGCCGCGCTTCCAGCGCATCGCGGCGTGGTTCGCGGAATGGGAGGCCGATCGGCGCATCAATGTCGCAAAACTCGACGCCGAAGTCAGAGGCGAAATGCCGATCCACCTCGACGGCGACCGAACATTCACGCTCTCGGCGCGCGCGGATCGGATAGAACATCGCACTGACCGCACCTACGCCGTCCTCGATTACAAGACCGGCAGCCCTCCGAGCAGCAAGCAGGTGCGACTCGGGCTGTCGCCGCAGCTCACGCTGGAATCCGCGATCCTGCGCGGCGGCGGGTTTGAAGGGATTCCGGCCGGCGCGTCAATCAGCGAAATCGCGTATGTCCGGCTTAGCGGCAACAAACCGCCTGGCGAACCAAAGCCGGTCGACCTTGACACGAGCAAGACCAAGACGCAGACGCCGGACGAAGCCGCCGATTACGCATTGCAGGAGCTCACCACACTTATCCGCACATTCGAGAACGAGGCGCAGGGCTACACATCGCTGAATTTGCCGATGTGGACGACGCGCTACGGCACCTACGACGACCTCGCGCGGATCAAGGAATGGTCGGCCGCGGGCGGACTGGGGATCGAGGAATGGTGAAGGCGCCCCGCACCGTTCACCCCGACGCCAGCGCGCGCCAGCAGCGCGCATCCGATCCGGCAACGTCGGCATTCGTCTCGGCCAATGCCGGATCGGGCAAGACCCATGTGCTGGTGCAGCGGGTGATCCGCCTGCTGCTTAGCGATGTCGACCCCGCGCGCATCCTCTGCATCACGTTCACCAAGGCCGCCGCCGCCAATATGTCGGAACGGGTGTTCTCGACGCTCGGGCACTGGGTCGCGCTCAATGATGACGCCCTGAACGCGGCGCTGCGTGATATCGGTATCGCGCGCCCCGACCCTCGACTCCCGCAAGCGTGCGCGAAAATTGTTTGCGGCAGCGCTGGAAACGCCGGGCGGCCTGAAGGTGCAGACCATCCACGCGCTCTGCGCGCGGTTGCTGCAGCAGTTTCCTTTCGAGGCACGGGTGCCGGCCCGCTTTACCGTGCTCGACGAGCGCGACCAGACCGAGATGATGGAGCGTGCAAGTCTCGGCGTCATGCTCGATGCCTCGAAAAATCCGGACAGCCCGGCAGGCTGCGCGCTGCAATACGCCATGGGCGCGGCGGCCGACATGACGCTACGCGACGTGGTGCGCCAGGCCTGTCTCAGCCGCGATCACTTCATGGCCTGGACCGAGGATCGCGGCATCGAGCAAGCGATCAGGGATGTGGCCAATGCGGTCGGCGTCGATCCTGCCGACAGCATCCAGGATGTCGAGCGCGAGATCGTCGATGGACCGAGCCTGCCAAGATCTGAATGGGAAGCGCTCGCCGCGATTCTGGAAACAGGCAACAAATCCGACATCGAGCAGGCCAACCGTCTGCGCGAGGCCCACGGCATGATTGGCGAGGCGGCGCAGGCCGACCGCTATCTTGATGTATTCCTGACCGGTGATTCCAACCTGCGCAAATCGTTCGTCACCAAGAAGATCAGCGACCCGCGGCCCGCTGTCGCCGCGATGCTTGACCGCGAGTGCCAGCGTGTGATCGCGCTGCTCGAACGCCGCCGTGCATTGAACATCCGCGACCGCACGCAATCCCTGCTCATCATCGCGACCGCGGTCGCCGCGAACTACCGGCGTGAAAAACAAGAACGGGGCCTGCTTGATTATGACGACCTGATCGACAAGACGCTGGAGATGCTGGACCAGACCTCGCCCGGCTGGGTGCATTACAAGCTCGACCGCGGCGTCGATCATGTGCTGATCGACGAGGCGCAGGACACGAGCCCGAAGCAATGGGACATCGTCGAACGCATCATCGCAGAGTTCACCACCGGAGAAGGTGCGCGCGAGGGCATCAGGCGAACCGTGTTCGCGGTCGGTGACGAGAAGCAATCGATATTCTCGTTCCAGGGCGCGGCGCCGCGCGAATTCGACGAACGGCGAAGCAAGCTCGAGAAGAAATTCAGGGATGCCGAACTTCCGTTTCGGAAGGAGGATTTCATCTACTCATTCCGTTCCGGCAAGACGATTCTCGAGTCGGTCGATCATGTCTTCCGCGATCCCGCGATCTATACGAGCATCCATGCAGTCGGCGCATATCCGGTGCATGAATCGCTAGCGGACGCAGCTCCTGGAATCGTTGATCTCTGGAGCCTTGAGGAGCGCGATACGCGGCAGGAGATCGAAGGATGGCGCGCGCCGTTCGATGCGGTGTCCGAAACCAGCCCTGAAGTCAGGCTCGCCCGGCGCATCCAGAACGAGATCAAGGCGCTGATCGCGCAGGGCACCATGACCGGGCATCTGGGTGACCGGCGCCCGCTCAGCTACGGCGATATTCTGGTTCTCGTACGGCGGCGCGGCAACGCGTTCGACGCCATCATTCAAGCGCTGAAGCAATCCGGCATTCCGGTCGCCGGCGCCGATCGCCTCAAGCTCACCGAACACATCGCGATCATCGACCTGATGAACTTCGCCGACGCGCTATTGTTGCCGCTTGACGACTTGGCACTGGCGGTGGCGCTGAAGAGTCCGCTGTTCGGCCTCGACGACGACGACCTGTTCACGCTGGCATGGCAGCGCAAAGGCTCGCTGCACGACGCGCTCGCCGACCATGCGACGGCAAGCGACAAATTCCGCGACGCATTCGAGCGCCTGAAGACGTGCGAACGCCGCGCCGCGCGCGAGACGCCGTTTGCGTTCTTTGCGTGGCTCTTGGGCGGCCAAGGAGAGGTTGATGGCGGTCGGCGGCGAATCCTGCGCCGGCTCGGGCATGAGGCCAACGACGCGCTTGATGAATTCCTCGAACTCGCGCTGAGTTATGAGCGCAAGGCGCCGGCATCCCTGCAAGGCTTCATGGCGTGGCTGCGCGCATCCGACACCGAAGTGAAGCGCGACATGGAGATTTCACGCAACGAGGTGCGCGTGATGACGGTACACGGCGCCAAGGGACTTGAAGCCTCGGTGGTTTTTCTCGCCGACACCGTGACGTCGCCGGCCGACACCGAGCGCCTCAGCCTGATCCGCATGCCGCGCGGCAACGCCCCCGCACATGCGGCAGGCGTCATGGTCTGGGCCGGCAGGAAGGCCGAGGATCCGCCTGATGTCGTGAATACCCGCGCGGCCATGATCGCGGAAACCGAGCACGAATATCGCCGCCTGCTTTACGTGGCGATGACGCGGGCGGCGGACCGCCTGATTATCGGCGGCTGCAAACCCGGCAACCGCAAGGATGTGCGCGAGCATGCATGGTACGACCTGATCGACAAAGGTCTCGGCAAATCCGGCCTCGCAATGCAGGAAATCGAGACCGCCGCCGGCAAGGTCAAGCGTTTCAAGCGGCCAGGGGAAACCGAACCGGCTGCCGCCGGTCCCGCAGCGCAGTCCGCCGCCGCACGGATCGCGTTGCCGCCGTGGCTGCGCGCGATGGCCGCGCCGGAAGCGCCCGCCGATCCATCGCTGCGGCCGTCGGAGACGGACGACAACGCGCATCACGGCGTGCGCGCCGGCGAATCCCCTGAAACGCGCAGCCGCGCTCTTCTGCGCGGCACGCTGGTGCATCGCCTGCTGCAATCCCTGCCCGATGTTCCGTCCGATCGCCGCCGCGACACCGCGCAGGCCTATCTCGGGCGTAATGCGGGTGGATGGAGCGAGGCCGAGCGCGAGGCCTTGGCCACGCAGGTGCTGGCGCTGATCGGCGATATCAGGTTTGCGCCGGTGTTCGCGGACGGCAGCCGGGCCGAGGTGGCGATTGCCGGACGGCTGATGACGCGGCGGGGCAAGTCGGTGGCGGTATCCGGCCAGATCGACCGGCTCGTGGTGACGCCGAACGCCGTTTTTATCGTCGACTACAAGACCAACCGCGCCCCGCCCGCCAACGCCGCCGACGCGCCGCCGGACTATGTCCAACAACTCGCGCTGTATCGCGCGGTGCTGGCCAGGCTGTACCCGGAATTGCCGGTCAGAGCGGCGCTGCTCTGGACCGAGACGCCTGAAATGATGGAGATTTCAGCCTCGGCGCTGGACGCGGGGCTGGCGGCGATCATCTCCATGTGACAAACCTTGACCCGGCAAGACCGCCTTCCTAAGTTGGCACTTAGTCCCAGGCTGCATTCTTTCGCAGCGCGCGGTTTCATCGGCATAGCGAGGTATTCCATGGCTGTTGGCAAGGTTTCAGACGCCAATTTCGAAGCGGAAGTGCTCAAGGCGACTGGCCCGGTCGTGGTTGATTTCTGGGCCGAGTGGTGCGGCCCCTGCCGCATGATCGGGCCGGTGCTGGACGAGATTTCCGGCGCGATGGGCGACAAGGTCAAGATCGTGAAGCTGAACGTCGACGAGAGCCCGAGGACGGCCTCGAAATACGGCGTGATGTCGATTCCCACCCTGATGATCTTCAAGGACGGCGAAATGGCCTCGCGTCAGGTCGGTGCCGCGCCGAAGCAGAAACTGGAGCAGTGGATCACCGCCACGGTCTGATCGCTTCTCCGCTTTGAGATTTATGAAACGGCCGGCTTAAAGCTGGCCGTTTTTTGTTTGGGGAACGTCGAGGACAAAACGCGCCCTTCCCGCTCGTCATGCCCGCGCTAAAGTGCGAAACGCGTCTTCGCGCAGACGTCGAGGGCATCTACATCTTTCCGGGACCACCAGGCGAAAGATGTGGATGGCCCGGGACAAGTCTCGGCCATGACGACCGAGACGAGTTTATTCGATCACAGAGTTCTAGGTAACCGGCGTGCCGTTCTCCGCCAGCACATGGCCTGCGAGATACAGCGATCCCGCGATCAGAATGCGCGGCGGGATTTCATAGGTAAGTCGCGTTAGCGATTGCAGCGCGGCCGCGACGCTATCAGCGGTTTCGGCGCGCATGCCGAGCGCGCGCGCCGCATCCGCCAGCACGTCCGGCCGCATCGCGTTCTCGCTATCCGGAATCGGCACGACGATGATGTGGCGCGTCAGCCCGGCGAAGTTGGCGAGAAAACCCTTCGCATCCTTGTTGCCCATCATGCCGACAATCACCACCAGCGGCCGCGGCAACCGCTCCTCGAGATCGCCGAGTGCCGCCGCCGCCACGCGTCCGCCATCGACATTGTGCCCTCCGTCCAGCCAGAGTTCGGAGTCGCGCGGCGCCTGATCCACCAGCTTACCGGATGTCAGCCGCTGCATCCGCGCCGGCCATTCGGCGGCGGTGACGCCGCGCTCGAACGCCGCGGCGTCGATCGTGAACCGGTCCTGCGCCCGCAGAGTTGCAATCGCGAGACCGGCATTGTCGAACTGATGCCGCCCGAACAGCCGCGGCGGGGCAAGATCGAGCAGGCCGCGCTCATCCTGATAGACCAGCCGACCGTGTTCCACATTGACGTGCCAGTCCTGGCCGGCCACGTGCAGAGGGCTGCGCATCTGCTTCGCCCGCTGCTCGATCACGGCCTGCGCCTCCGGCAACTGCTCCGCGGAGATCACGGGCACGCCGCGTTTGATAATCCCCGCTTTCTCGCCGGCAATCTGCATCAGCGAGTCGCCGAGAAATTCGATGTGATCGATACCAACAGGCGTGATGACGCTCGCCAGCGGCGTCTCGATCACGTTAGTGCTGTCGAGCCGACCGCCGAGGCCAACCTCCAGCAGCAGCGCGTCGGCGGGAATTTTCGCAAACAGCACAAAGGCCGCAGCGGTCTTCATCTCGAACTGCGTGATCGGCTCGCCGCCGTTAACGCGCTCGCACTTAAGCAGCGCGTCGCGCAGATCCTCGTCGCTGACCAGCGTTCCGGCCAACCGGACGCATTCGTTGAGCCGCACCAGAAAGGGCGAGGTAAAAACGTGTACGCTCAGGCCGGCGGCTTCGAGAATCGCGCGCAGGTAGGCGACCGTGGAGCCCTTGCCGTTGGTGCCGGCGACATGAATGACCGGCGGCAGCCTGCGTTCGGGATGATCGAGCCGTTCCAGGATGCGCTGCATCCGCTCGAGCGTGAGGTCGATCTTTTTCGGATGCAGCTTCGACAGCCGCGCGATGACGTCGTCAAGCGGCGGCTGTTGGGGCAGAGCAGCGCTCACGCGGGGGGCGCAGACACCGCCGGCGCGTCCGCGACGGGCATTGGCTCGGCCGGCGCATCCAAGTCGGATGACGGTTTCGGCGCCGGTTCGAACGCCGGCGCCTTGGTCAGCAGCCGGCACAGCCGCGCCAGCATCGGCCGCAACTCGTGACGATGCACCACCATATCGACCATGCCATGGTCCTTGAGATATTCGGCACGCTGAAAACCGTCCGGCAGTTTTTCGCGGATGGTCTGCTCGATGACGCGTGCCCCGGCGAAGCCGATCAGCGCGCCGGGCTCCGCGATCTGGACATCGCCGAGCATCGCGTAGGACGCCGTAACGCCGCCAGTGGTCGGATTGGTCAGCACCACGATGTAGGGCTGGCCGGCCTCGCGCAGCATCTGCACCGCGACCGTGGTGCGCGGCAGTTGCATCAACGATAGAACACCTTCCTGCATCCGTGCGCCGCCGGACGCCGCGAACACGATGAAAGGGCATTCCTTCTCGACCGCGAGTTCGAGACCGCGCACGATCGCCTCGCCCGCCGCCATGCCGAGCGAGCCGCCCATAAAATCGAAATCCTGCACCGCGATCACGACACCGGCGCCTTCCAGTTTGCCGAATCCGACTTTCACCGAATCATTGAGCCCGGTTTTGGCGCGCGCATCCTTGATTCGGTCGACATACTTGCGCTCGTCGCGGAACTTCAGCGGATCGGCGGTCACCTCCGGCAACGCAACGTCGTACCAGGTCTGGTTATCGAAGATCGAACTCAGCCGCGCATCCGCGCTCATGCGCATGTGATAGTTCGAGCCGGGGATGACGAACTGGTTGCTCTCGACATCCTTGTAGAACACGAGCTGTCCGGTATCCGGACATTTGATCCAGAGATTCTCCGGCGTTTCCCGCTTGAGGATATTGCGAATTTTTGGCCGGACGACATTGGTCAACCAGTTCATACTTTGCTCCGTAACGTCCCACCATCAAGCGACGGTGCGGACCTCTCCCCCTGCGCGCAGCAATTGCCACGCAGGGCGGGAGATAGGGGCAAGCACCGCGCGAGCGAATGCGAGCCGGGTGGGTGGTTTCTATCGCGATTATGGCAAGGGAGCGACCCCCTTGCCCGCCTCACCGCATAAATGCGGTTCGACGCCCTCTATCGCAAGGGGAGAGGGGGAAACCGACTATTCCGCGGCCTGCCTGGCGGACCGTACGCCCTCGGCCAGCACCGCCGCGAGATCGGCCACCGCGTTAACCGTTTTGGCCGTCGCCTTGCCCTCGGCATCGAGGCTGGCGCTAAGCGCATCGACCAGCGCCGACCCGACCACTGCGCCGTTGGCGCATGCAGCGATGCTGCGCGCGGCGTCCGGGGTGCGGATGCCGAAGCCGACGCAGACCGGCAGCGGCGTGTGGCGCTTGATGCGGGCGACCGCCGCGCCGACGGCTGCCGAGTCCGCCGCCGCACTGCCGGTGATCCCGGCGATCGAGACGTAATAGACAAATCCCGACGTGTTCGCGAGCACAGCCGGCAGCCGCTTGTCGTCGGTCGTCGGTGTCGCCAGCCGGATGAAGTTCAGTCCGGCCTTCATTGCCGGAATGCACAGCTCGGAGTCTTCCTCCGGCGGCAGATCGACAATGATAAGGCCATCGACGCCGGCGGCCTTCGCGTCGGTGAGAAATTTCTCCACGCCGTAGACGTAGATCGGATTGTAGTAGCCCATCAGCACGATCGGCGTCGCGCTCTCGCCTTTTCGGAAGTCGCGGATCATCTGCAGCGTTCTGGTCAGGGTCATACCCGCCCTGAGTGCGCGCAGGCCCGCTGCCTGGATCGCCGGACCGTCCGCCATCGGATCGGTGAAGGGCATTCCGATTTCGATGATGTCCGCGCCTGCCTTCGGCAGTGCCTTGATGATGGCGAGCGAGGTCGCGGGATCCGGGTCACCGGCCATCAGAAAAGTGACGAAGGCCGAACGGTCCTGCTTCTGCAGCTCGGCGAAGCGTGTGTCGATGCGGGTGGTCACGTCTTCCTGCCCTTCAAGATGTCGCCGACCTGCGGTACGTCCTTGTCGCCGCGGCCGGACAGATTGACCACCATCAGGTGATCCTTCGGCCGCTCCGCTGCGAGATCGATAACGCGCGCAATCGCATGCGCTGATTCCAGCGCCGGGATGATGCCTTCCAGTCGCGACAGCAACTGAAACGCCGCCAGGGCTTCCTCGTCGGTCGCGGAAAGGTATGTCACGCGGCCGGTCTCGTGCAGCCACGAATGCTCCGGCCCGATGCCGGGGTAGTCCAGCCCCGCGGAAATCGAATGCGCGTCCTGGATCTGGCCGTCGTCGTCCATCAGAAGATACGTGCGGTTGCCGTGCAGCACGCCGGGCCGTCCGCCGGTGAGCGAGGCCGCATGCAGCTTGTCGAGGCCGTGGCCCGCCGCTTCGACGCCGAAAATCTCCACCGAGGGATCGTCGAGGAAAGGATGGAACAGCCCCATCGCGTTGGAGCCGCCACCGATGCAGGCGACCAGCGAATCCGGCAGGCGGCCCTCCGCCTCGTGCATCTGCTGCCGGGTCTCGTCGCCGATCACAGACTGGAAGTCGCGCACCATCATCGGATAGGGATGCGGCCCCGCCACCGTGCCGATGCAATAGAAGGTGTTGTGCACGTTGGTGACCCAATCGCGCAATGCCTCGTTCAACGCGTCCTTCAGCGTGCGGGTGCCGGACTGCACCGGCACCACCTTGGCGCCAAGCATTTCCATGCGGATGACGTTGGGTTCCTGCCGCGCCACGTCGACCGCGCCCATATAGACCACGCAGTCGAGGCCGAAGCGCGCGCACAGCGTCGCGGTCGCCACGCCATGCTGGCCGGCGCCGGTCTCGGCGATGATGCGTTTCTTGCCCATGCGCCGCGCCACCAGAATCTGGCCGAGCACATTGTTGACTTTGTGCGAGCCGGTGTGATTGAGCTCCTCACGCTTGAGATAGACCTTCGCGCCGCCTCCGCGGCCGGTGGCCGCTGAGATGTCCCGAAGATGCTCGGTCAGACGCTCCGCGAAATACAGCGGCGACGGACGGCCGATGTAGTCCTTGCGAAACCCGGCCATCTCGCGCTGGAACGCGGCATCGGCCCTGGCATCGGCATAGGCCTTCTCCAGATCGAGGACCAACGGCATCAGCGTTTCCGCCACGAAGCGGCCGCCGAAAATGCCGAAGTGTCCACGTTCGTCGGGACCGGAGCGGAGGGAATTGGCGAGAGAATTCATTGTCACCCTTCGTCATGACCGGACTTATTCCGGCCATCCACGTCTTGCTCGTTTCGATTTTCGGATGCCCGGCTTGCAGACACGTTTGCGCAGTCTGCGACTGCTATGGCCAAGCATGGCGACTGCTGCGATGCTGCGACGCTACCCCACATTCGAGACAGCTTCGCGCAAACTGGCCTCTGCGGCGCGCGCGGCGCGGATGAAATCCCGGATCATTTCAACATCCTTCACTCCCGGCGCGCTTTCCACGCCCGAGGACACGTCGACACCGCCGGCGCAGGTGATCCGCGCCGCGTCCGAAATGTTGCTTGCGGTGAGACCGCCCGACAGCATGAACGGAATTCCGAGAGCCAGATTTTCCAGCAGGCGCCAGTCGAAGGGCACGCCGAGTCCGCCGGGACGCGTGGCATCTTTCGGCGGATGCGCATCGAACAGGATACGATCCGCGACGGCCGCATAGCCGGGCAGCGCCGCGAGGTCGGCGGCGGTTTCGACGCCGATCGCCTTCATGACGGGCAGCCCGAACGTCCGCTTGATGTCGCGGATGCGGGTCACGGTTTCCTTGCCGTGCAATTGCAGCAAATCCGGCCGCAAGGCCTCGACGATATTGCCCAGCGTCGCGTCGTCGGCATCGACGGTCAGCGCGACCTTGTTTGCACGGCCTCCCACCTGCGTGCCGAGGTCGCGCGCGTGCGTGAGATCAAGATGCCGCGGCGACGGCGGGAAGAACACGAAGCCCACCATGTCGGCACCGGCCTCCAGCGCCGCGTCGAGCGTCGCAGGAGTGGACAGGCCGCATATCTTGACGATCAGGGACATGATTTCGAACGATTTGGTGCAAACCGGACAGCGGCGAAAACTGCCAGGCCCGGGCTAAAAGCACGATGGGGCGAGTTCTACAACGTCGCGCCGGACTTGTCTCGCCTGTGAGTAGGACCGTTCAGACGGCCTCTTCACCCTCCCGGCAGGACAGATCCCTATCTGGCTCCGGGTGTCAGATCCGGCAACCGCTGTATATCGCGAGACGACTCCCAGCGGGACCGCAAATCGGCCAGTTCCAGGCGCGCCTGCCGGGCATCCGTCTCATACTGGCGCGCGACGTGCCGCCAGCGGCGCTCCCGGAACCAGGTCGCGATACTCCCAGCCACGACACCGAAAATCGCAACCGAGATGATGACGACAAACAGCGGCAGCGTGACGCCGGCCGACGGGTCTTCCCCATCGAAGGGATCGAACGTCACCGTCACCAGATGACGGTTGGCGAACGCGAACACGATGAAAAGGACACCGAGCGGAATCAGGATCAGGCCAGTCAGGAATTTACGCATTATCTCTCTCGCGACGGCAGCGTCGAGCAGCGCTGATGCTGACAGGCCCGCTGGCCGATTCCATGGGTCCGTTCCCCGGAACGCTCCTATGCGCTCGCTTCGCCCGTTGCATTCTCGCGATTGAGCCGCTCGCGCATTTCCTTGCCGGTCTTGAAAAACGGAACACTCTTCTGATCGACCGGGACATGTTCTCCCGTGCGCGGATTACGGCCCGCGCGCGCCGGACGATGTTTGACTGAGAACGCACCGAAGCCACGTAGCTCGACGCGATCGCCCCGCGCGAGCGCGGCGACAATCTCGTCGAGAATCGCGTTCACGATGTTCTCCACATCCCGCTGATAAAGGTGCGGGTTGTGCTCGGCGATGCGTTGAACGAGTTCTGATTTGATCATCGAGGCTGGGACCCGTGACGTGGGAAGGCCCATTTCCGTGAAAACGACCAGAACTGTCAAGACGCTAAATACGATTCAGACGCATTGAAAATCCGCCGTGTTAGGTCCACGCTGCGGCGTTGGCGGTTCCTCGCAGTGCAAAAAATGCCTGCACACACCCGATTTGAACTCAGTTCGACGCCGCAGGCTCCCACAACGCCAACATGCCGTCCAGACCCAGCCGATCCACAGCTCGCACGACGCCGGCCTGCTCGACCTGTCGCGCGATGGTGCTCAGTCCGAGCGCATCGAGGGTGACGGAAGCGGCGGTGCGCAGAAACGTCATGTCGCCGAAGCGCGGCGACAATTTGAAATCCCGCACCGGAAGATCGGGCTTGACGTTCTTTGCGGAAACCAGCCAGGCAATTGCAGTTTTCTCATCGCCGAGCTGATCGATCAGCTTGAGGTCGACCGCCTGCCGTCCCGTGAAAACACGGCCATCGGCGACTTTATCGAGTTGCGCGTCGTCCATGCTGCGCCGATTCTGCACCAGAGTGCGGAACCAGGCGTAGGAATCCTTCACCAGCGCGTCGAGCGCGGCCCGCGCCTCCGGGCTGGTTGGCTCGTAGCCGTTCGGCGCCGCCTTCAGCGGCGATGATTTCACTTCTTCGACCTTGACGCCGACCGTCTTCAGAAGATCGGTGAAATTCGGAAATTGAAACAGCACGCCGATCGAGCCGACCAGCGCCGTCTGCTGCGCGACGATGTGATCGGAGGCGAGCGCCGCGATATATCCGCCCGACGCGCAGAGCCCTTCCACCACCACGACCATCGGTTTCTTGGCCTTCAGACGCATCAAGGCATCGTAGAGCTGTTCGGATCCGGCGGTAGTACCGCCCGGTGAATTGATGTGCACGATGACCGCGGGCGCACTCGACTTCCCGAGCCGTTCCAGCGCCTCGACGCGGTTCTGATCGCTGCGGATCAGACCTTCGATATTGACGCGCTCGATCGCGCTCGCGCCGGTCAGCTTGCGGCCCGACGGCGTCGCATAGACCCCGACGGCGACAACCGCGACGACGGCGATCAGGGCCGACGCCACACGCCAGAAGCTGAGCTTGCGGCGCAACCTGCGGCGATCGACGATCACATCGGACTCAATCGACATCGATATTCTCCTCAAGGACTGCGATCATGGCTGGCACGGTCATGGGCGCATGGCGTTGATTTGGCTTGACCAAATTACATCAATTGCGGCGCAATATGAAGAAAACAAGGCCCGATCCTGACTGTCCCCGCAGCCAACGGCGACGATGTTGTCAATTAATCAGTCCGACCGAGCCCTAAGCTGTCGGCAATCGGCTGCGCCGCTCTGGCGCGATCAGCTCGGGCCGCGGTCCGGACAATCGTTTGTGCATGTGGACCATGAAGGCCATGCCGAACAAGGGCGTCGCCAGATTGACGATCGGAATCGTTACGAAGGCCGCGATGATGAGACCCGCCATGAACACCGTGGCGGCATTGTCGCGCCGCATCGCCTTGGCCTCCGCCGGTGACCGGAATCGCATCGCTGCGAGCTCGAAATATTCCCGGCCGAGCAACCACGCGGTCGCGATGAAGAACACAATGAAGCCCACGCCGGCCACGAACACGAACGGCAGTGCGACCAGATAGACGAGCAATGTCAGCAGCGCGGTCTTGATGCCTTCGATGATCGCCACACCATAGGGCAGCGCCGCGCCTGGATGGTCGGCGGGGTAATGCTCGCGCTCGACGATCTCGCCGACGTCGTCGACGAACACACTCGCGACCAGAGAGGTGATCGCCGGCATCAAAAACACCGCGCCGAACACGATGCCGAAGCCCGCGGCGATCGAGACGATCCAGGCCAGGATATTGAGCGGCGTATGGAAGGCCGGCCCGAGCGCAGTCTCGGCCCAGAGTTCGCCAGAGCCGGCGAGCCAGCTCAGCAGCCGCTGCAGTCCGACGGCGAACACGACGATCAGCACCAGCGCCAGCCCGATCGCGCGCCACAGGATGGCGCGCATCGGCGGCGACAGGATCTGCGAGATGGCCTTGACGGCGGCATCGATCATGGCAGTCAGTTCCCCGTGAAGCCTGCGTTCAGATAAATGCCGCGGCCCGCCCCGGCAAGAGCATTGCATTCCGGTCAGACTCTCAACAGCCAGAGTCCAGACAGCGCTGCCAGTGAGACCAAAGAGAGAATGACGCTCATGATGACAAGGATGCGCTGGTCGATTCGCGGCACATCGGGATCGGGACGGACCGCGCCGGTGTTTTTCATGCGCCAGACTGCGCAGGTGAAACAGAAGATGCTGAAGGCGATCAGAGCGGAGCCATCGACCAGGATCACCCATGCGGGCATCAGGCCCGTCAACACACCCTGCGCGCCGGCGCCGCTCGCGAGCGCGAATAGCCCTGTCCGGATCCAGGCGCTATAGGTTCGCTCGGCGGCGAGCGCAGTGCGATTAGCGGCCAGTTCGGTGCGGCGGTCGGCGCTGTCCTCGATACGGACCGAGCTTTCCTTGAGCCGTTTAGCGCTGTCAGCAACCTTCTTGCTCTGAACTTCGACCGCAGCCGCGGTGGATTTCTGGACCATTGCATGACTCAACAGGTCGGGAACATCTTGGCGGCATTTGCGTAAAGCCGCGCAGCCGATCGCTTTGACCTGCCACGCCGGATCCGCGACAATGAGGGAACGCGTTCGTCGGCCGAAGGTTCGGTTCTTCTGATTCGCCGCTGGGGAATAAGAGACGATATGGGGCTTGGAAGACTGGGGCTTGGAAAACCGGGGCCTGGCAGACTTGAGCCAAAAATGCTGGGGCGAACGCTGAACCGATCCTGGATCTGGGCGGTGCCGATGCTGTTGGCTTCGGTGGCGCTCGCCCATGCAGAGGGTCAGGCCGCCGCGCGTCCGTCCGAATTCCTGCTGATCGCGCAGATCGCGCTTCTGATTGCCGTCGGCCGCGGTCTCGGCGAGATCATGCAGCGGATCGGCCAGCCCTCGGTCATCGGCGAACTGCTCGGCGGCCTGCTGCTCGGACCGTCGGTGTTCGGCCTGCTGTGGCCGCAGGCGCAGCACGCGATCTTTCCGGCGAGTCCCGAGCAGAAGGCGCTGATCGAGGGGATCGCGCAGTTCGGTATTCTGCTGTTGTTGCTGCTCACCGGCATGGAAACCGATCTGAAGCTGGTGCGAAAGGTCGGCCGTCCCGCGTTCTTCATCTCGGTTGCCGGCATCGTTGTGCCTTTTGCCTGCGGCTTCGCGCTCGGGCAGGTCCTCCCTCAAAGCCCGCTGCCGCATCCGGAGGCGCGCCTTGTGGCTTCGTTGTTCCTCGGCACCGCGCTCTCGATCTCGTCGGTCAAGATCGTCGCGGTGGTGGTGCGCGAGATGAATTTCATGCGCCGCAATCTCGGGCAGATCATCGTGGCCACCGCGGTGCTCGACGACACCATCGGCTGGATCATCATCGCGGTGATCTTCAGCCTCGCGTCGAGCGGACATCTGGATCTGGTATCGGTATCGAAAGCCCTCGTGGGAACGCTGGTCTTTCTCGCTGTCAGCCTGACCATCGGCCGCCGCCTCGTCTTTCAACTGATCCGGTGGGCCAACGATACGCTGGTATCTTCGGCCGCCGTCATCACCGTCATTCTGCTGCTGATGAGCGCGATGGCGCTGACCACGCATCTGATCGGCGTCCACACCGTGCTCGGCGCGTTCGTGGCCGGCGTCCTGGTCGGGGAATCGCCGATCCTAACCGGCCAGATCGACGAACGGCTGCGCGGCTTGATCAGCAGCCTGTTCATGCCGGTGTTCTTCGGCCTTGCCGGCTTCAGCGCCGACCTGACCGTGCTCAGGGATCCGAACCTGCTACTGTTGACCGGCGCGCTGATCCTGATCGCAAGTCTCGGAAAATTCGGCGGCGCGTTCGTCGGCGGTGCGCTGGGCGGACTGAGCGGACGGGAATCGATGGCGCTCGCCAGCGGCATGAACGCGCGGGGTTCAACCGAGGTCATCATCGCCACTATCGGTCTGTCGATAGGTGTGCTGAGCCAGCACATGTTCACCATGATCGTGACCATGGCGATTGTCACCACCATGGCGATGCCCCCGATGCTGCGCGCGGCGCTGGCGCGGGTTCCCACCGGCAAGGAGGAAAAGACGCGGCTGGAGCGCGAGGAGGCCGAGGCGAAAGGTTTTGTCTCAAATCTCGAGCGCCTGCTTCTCGCAGTGGATGAGAGCGTCAACGCAAAATTCGCCGCGACCATCGCGGGTCTCGTTGCCGGCACCCGCGGACTTCCGATCACGGTCTTGCATATCGGCGCTCAGGCCCAGTCTCAGGAAAAAAACAAAGGCGACGAAGAAAGCGCGGAAAATACCGTCCGCAATGCGGCCAAGGCGATCGCCGAACTCGGTGCAGAAAACACCTCCGACGATGTCGATGTCACCACCCGCAGCCGCCGCGCCCGGCCCTCAGACGCGGTTGCCGATGAGGCGCGCAAGGGATTCGATCTGCTCGTCGTGGGCATGGACAAGGTAACCGGTGCCAAGGGCGGCTACGACAGGAAGGTCGAGGAGGTAACGAAGGGGTTCGAGGGACCGATCGCGCTGGTGGCGGCGAGAGGCAGGCATCTCGATCAGCCGGCCAGCAACGTCTTCCGGATTCTCGTTCCGGTCTCAGGCAGCGGCGTCTCCCGCCGTGGCGCCGAGGTGGCAATCGCGCTGTCGCGCACGAGTCTTGCCCCGATGCAGGTGATCTATGTCTCCACCACGCGGGACCAGGATTCGCGGCGCGAAGCCAGCATGTCGCTGATGCACGAAGAAGCGATCCTGAAGGATATCGGCGTGCTGGCGTCGCGCTATGACGTAGCCGTCCACACCATCATGCACGCCAACATGTCGCCGGATGACGCCATCCTGAAGGAAATCCGCGACAACGATGTGGACCTCGTCGTGATGGGCGTCGACCGGGTCAAGGGCGACAGCCTCAATTTCGGTGGTGTTGCGGCGGCCGTGCTTGAGAAATCGAAGGTCTCGGTGTTGCTGGTCTCAAGCGGCGACCGCGAAATTAGGCGTAACGGCGCGGCCGACTAGCGCGTATTTCCGCGAAAGTGGATCCCGGTTTTGCGATCAGAATACGCGCAAGCTATTGATTGAGAGCATTTTCTTCACGTGAAGCCGATTTCAAAATGCTCTAACCGGCGTTGAATCCGGAGCGGGATTCTGCTGCGTGGTTGTTACACCTTGGCGGCGTAGGTCTGTGCGCCCGCAAGTTCGGCTGCGATCATGGCGCCAAGCGCCATGTCGTTCTGCTGACCGAAGCCGTGATGAATGACGCGGCCGTCGCGGCTGATCAGGATGCTGGTCGGCGTGCCCTGCATTCCGTAGCGGCTCATGGTGATCGGCAGCGGGGTGCCGTCGCCAGCGGCATCGACGCCGATCGGAAACGTCAACCGGTATTCGTGAATAAAGGCTTCGAGCGACACCGGCATCATCGCCGCATGATGCTCGAACACCGTGTGCAGGCCGATCACCTGGAGATCGGTGGCCTTGAACAGGTCGTAAGCGCGCTGCGTCTGCGGCGTACCATGCGCGACACAGCCCGGACACAGCATCTGAAAGGCATGAAGCAGCACCGGACGGCCGCGCAGCGCAGCCAGGGTCAGCGGTTCGCCGGTGTTGAACCATTGCGACACGGCAAGCTCGGGAGCGGTGACATCGGCGTCGGTCATGAATTGCCTCGCGCGGCCAGTTGCGGCCCGGTTTTCCGGACCTCTCCGGATCAATCGATGATACCGGCCGGGGTCGTCGGCGCAATGCGCGGCCGTGACTACCTCGGACTAGAGCATTTTCCGGCTAAGTGAATCCGGGATACCCGCTAGGCCTGCAGCGGCACATATTCGAAGCGGACATAATGCTCCGTGATGGTGACGCGTTCGACCGTGATCACGGCTTCGGCGAAAACCGGAACCGGCGTGTCAGCCGGTCCAGGAACCAGCGGCGGCGAGTCGATGGATTCTGGAAACGGATCAAGGGGGCCCGCTACCTCCGCGAGCGGCTTCTGCTTGTCGGCCCAATGGAGAGAGGTGTAATCGAAACCCAGCACGATGGTGGGTTTGACGACCTCGAAATAAGGCGAGATGTCGAAGTCGCGCGGCATGTAGAGCGAGGAATTGCGGATGTGCAGAATCTCGCGCCGTGCGTTGCGGCTGCCCGCGCGGGTGATCTTGGGCAGGATCGGATAGCGCACTGCATCGAACGCCTGCGCGATCAGCGCCGAGCAGATGATTTTGGTCGGATCACCGGAACCGAACGCGATCATACGTCGTCGCCAACGCTGCGGAATCGGCAACGGGATCAGATAACGCATCAGATCGACGATGTTCTTGGTGTCGTAGCCGAAGCCGATCCGGTTGATGGCATAGCGGCACACCGTAACGCGATCCTCGTAGGACAGGCCGACCGGGCGGCACAGGCGCGTATGATACGGAAAATATCTTGATAGCGGCGCGGTGGTGACGCCCTCGCCGATATAGGCCTCGATCAAGACGTGCGGCTCCCCGTCAGGCTCCGTAGCGCCGTCAATCGGACCGACATAAAGCGCGGCGTGCGACCATGTCGATTGCGTCAGATATTTGATGATTCCGGAGAGGCGGCTGTTGCCTTCGACCAGAAGAACGTCGCCCTCTTGAATGATGCCGAGCAAACGTTCCGGATCGCTCGGCGTGAACGGCTCATACCCCGGCACCTCCTTCTGGAGATACCCCGCGATCAATTTTCCGACCGTATCGAGCACGAGGCCCATGGCAGTCTCTCTCCGCCGTTCGTCCTGACCGGTTTTCCCTCTCCTTATCATGGTCGAAAGCCATTGCAATTTAGTTCATGCCGTCGGCCCGGCAATTACGATCGATTCACCATGACGGTTGCCGCGGACGCATTGATGCGGCAAGTTCACTATGTCCCGAAATCCGAAAGTTCGGCGGCCTTGCCGCGCTGTTTTTCGAACTTCGGATTCGAAGGACATTGAAAATCTATGATTTTCGTGTGGTTTGGGTCAAAAATTCTCTCGTTGGACGTGCGGCAAGGGTAAAGAAAACTTTTGAACCACCGCACGAAACATTGCCGCTTTTTCAAAGTTTCGGAAACCATGCCATGAGAATGACGCGCCGCGATTTCCTGTCGGGGTCCGCTGCGCTGGCGGCTGGAACGGGGATCAGCGCCGCGCGTGCCGCAACGCTGCCGCGCGAGGCGGACGTGGTCGTGATCGGCGCAGGCGCGGCGGGCATCGCGGCGGCGCGGCGGATTCAGGCCGCAAACCGCAAGGTGATCGTGATCGAGGCATCCAGCCGGATTGGCGGACGCTGTCACACCGATATCAGGACCTTCGGTGCGCCATTCGATCGCGGCGCGCGCTGGCTCTACGAGCCCGACACCAATCCGATGGTGAAGCTAGCGCGAAACGCTGGGGCTGCCGTGTTTCCGGTGCCGCCCGGCCAGAAAATCCGGATCGGGCGGCGCAATGCGCGCGCCGGCGAAACCGAGCAGTTCCTTGCAAAGCTGGTCCGCGCCAGGCGCGCCATCGGCGAGGCCGCCCGCGGCAGGGCCGACGTCGCTTGCGCGTCGATCCTGCCCGATGATCTCGATGTCTGGACCGGAACAATCGATTTCGTGCTCGGCGCCAACGCCACCGGAAAGGATTTGAAAAACCTCTCCGCGATGGACCGGGCGCACATGCCCGAGCGCAGTGCCGCGATCGGCTGCAAACAGGGCCTCGGCGTACTGCTCGCGGCGCTCGGCCAAACCCTGCCGGTGAGCTTGTCGACGCCCGCTAGCCGGATCGTCTGGAACAGCCGCGATGTCGGAGTCGAGACGCCTGCCGGGCGCATCGACGCGCGCGCCATCATCGTCACGGTGTCGACCAACGTGCTGGCTTCGGGGAACATCCGCTTCACGCCCGATTTGCCGAAACGCCAGCTCGACGCCGCGGCAAAGCTGTCGCTGGGCAGCTACGACCGCGTCGCGCTGTTGCTGCCCGGGAATCCACTGGGGCTCGGACACAACGAAGCCATGATGGAGCAGAGCAGCGACGGTAGAACCGCGCTGCTGCTGGCGAATGCTCATGGATCGTCGCTCTGTACGGTCGATGTCTCCGGCCGCTTTGGCCGTGACCTTTCGGCGCAGGGCGAGGGTGCGATGATTGCGTTCGCCACCGAATGGCTGACAAACCTGTTCGGCAGCGACGTGGCGGCGGCGGTGACGACATCAGCTGCGACCCGCTGGAATGCCGCGCCTTATGTGCTCGGCGCGATGTCGGCGGCGGAACCCGGCGGCCAGCCGTCGAGGAAGGTGCTGATGGAACCCCTGGGCAGCCTGTTCCTTGCCGGCGAGGCCGCGCACGAGACGCTGTGGGGCACCGCCGACGGCGCGTGGGAGAGCGGTGAGCGCGCCGCCGACGCCGCATTGCGGAAAATCGGCGCCATCAGAGACGCGGCGCCTGTCGCGCAGCCGCGCAAGCACAAGAGGCGGTAAGAGGGCGGCACACGGATCGCGACACCGTCCGGAATTCGATAACGCCCCTTAGGCATCTCACCTTGACTTGCCAATGAAGCCTTCACCAAAGCGTGCGCGACGGCGGCAGCGATTGGGAGTACAATGACCCTCCAGTTTGCGGCATGGCCAGTTTCGGTTTCCTGGGTTCGCGTCTGGCCTTGTCGTGATCGTTTTCGCAGCACGGCCCGCTTGCGCCCCAGCAAGGGTGCCAGAACGAGCGGCCGTAGCAAGGGAGATAACGACATGACAATACGTCAGGCAATGTCTCGCTAATGGGTCATTCGGCGCAAGACGCCGATGCACCCGTCATCCGCACCATTAGCGTGTCCGACCTGTTCGAGGCCCTGCGGCTCGGCTGGGAAGATTTCAAGATGGTGCCCAGCCACGCCATCATTCTCTGCCTGATCTATCCGGTGCTCGGACTGGTGCTGGCGCGCATGGTGGTAGGCTATTCGGTATTGCCGTTGCTGTTTCCGCTGGCGGCAGGTTTTGCCCTGGTCGGTCCGTTCGCAGCTCTTGGTCTCTATGAACTCAGCCACCGCCTCGAGCGCGGCGAACAGACGCCGGTATGGGGCGCGCTCCGGGTGATGAGCCATCCGTCCATCGCCGCCATCCTCGGGCTCGGCACGCTGTTGCTGGCGTTGTTCGTGACCTGGGTGGTGACCGCGCAGGCGATCTACGTCGCCGCCTTCGGTTCTGAAACTGCGGCAGGAATTCCGGAGTTCGCCACGAAAATGCTGACCACACCGGAGGGACGGTGGCTGATCGTCGCCGTTTGCGGCGTCGGATTCCTGTTCGCCGTGGTGGCGCTGTGTATCAGCGTGGTCTCCTTCCCGCTGATGCTGGACCGACATGTCGACCTCGGGGACGCCGTCATGACGTCGCTCCGCGCGGTGGCACGAAACCCGCTGCAGATGGTGGCATGGGGATTAATCGTCGCGGTTCTGCTGGTCCTGGGATCGCTGCCGTTCTTCCTCGGTCTTGCGGTCGTGATCCCGCTGCTCGGCCACGCCACCTGGCATCTCTATCGCAAGGTGGTCGAACCGGATCACACCCACTACTCCGAAACCGATGCCTTCCCGCCCTTCATTCCCGAGAAGCGCTCCGCGGCAGATTTCCCGTCCGCCCTGATCCCGCCTTGGCCGCGCAAGCGCCGGAACCACTTCTTCGATAGTTCGGATTGAGTTCGGTCGAGGAAGGACACTCGCGCTCAAGACAGTCTTGCTCCCGCAAGGCTGTCTTGGCGTCTGGGCGATTGAGTTCGCCCGCGGACGCCGCGTGCAATCCACGTCACGTTATCTGGCGCCCGGAAGAGCGGATCGGCGCAGCCGTCGAACTCGATGTGGACAGTTATCGTATCCACAAAACGATAGCAGCGAGAGAGTACGCCCTGGCGATGACGCCAGTCAGCCCCGCAACACGCCGCCCGTCTTCTTCGTCACTTCGGCGACGATCTTGGCTGCCACCGCGTCGATCTCCTGATCGGTCAGGGTTTTTTCACGCGGCTGCAGCGTCACCGCGATGGCGACCGACTTCTTGTCCGCGTCGATGCCCTTGCCTTCGTAGACGTCGAACACGGTGACACCCGAGATCAGTTTCCTGTCCACGCTCTGCGCCGCGCGCACGATATCGCCGGCCTTGACGCCGCGATCGACGATGAAGGCGAAGTCGCGCGACACCGGCTGGAAAGCCGACAGTTCCAGCACCGGTTTGGCGCGCGTCGCCTTCTCTTTGGCATCGGGAATACGGTCGAGGATCACCTCGAACGCCAGCAGCGGGCCGTCGGCTTTCAGTGCCTCGAGCACGCGGGGATGCAGTTCTCCGAAATAGCCGAGCACATTCTGCGGCCCGATCTGGATCGCGCCGGAGCGTCCGGGATGCAGCCACGCCGGGAAGTTTTTCGATTCACCGCTGCCTGCGACCTGCAACGCCTGCACCGGCGCGCCGGCCGCGGCCAGCACCGCGAACGCATCGGCCTTGGCGTCAAGCGCATCCACCGCGGCCGAGCCCGACCAGTGCCGCCCGACGCCTGCCGACGAGGCGGTGCCGCGGCGAAGCCCTGCGGCGGCCACGAACTGATCCTGCGGACGGTCGCCGCGGAAAATCTGCCCGACCTCGAACAGCGCCACATCGGGAAAGCCGCGGTCGGCATTGGCCTGCGCCGTGGCGATGAGGCCCGGCAGCAGGCTCGGCCGCATGTCGGACAAATCGGACGCAATCGGATTGGCCAGCGCCAGTTCCTTTTGCCCGCCGCCGAACAGTTCGGCCTGCGGTTTTGCGATGAACGACCATGTGACGACCTCGACCATGCCGCGCGTGCGCCAGTGCACGCCGCGCGCGTCGGATGCGCGACTGGATCGGGGTCAGAACAGGCTTGCGCGGTGCGTCGCCGCGAGCGAACGGCGTCATCGGCACCTTGTCGACGCCGACGATGCGCACGATCTCCTCGACGATATCGGCCTTGCCCTGGACGTCGGTGCGCCAAGTGGGGATCGCGACCTTCACCGTCGGGCCATTGCCCGCCACCATGAAGCCGAGATGACCGAGAATGCGGCGCATCTCCGACCAGCGGCACGTCGATCGCCGCGAGACGCCTGGTTTCGTTCAACGGGAAATCGATCACGCGGTCGTCGCGGCAGCGCCTGGCCGACCACGACATTCTCCGACGGCGAGCCACCGCACAATTCCATGACCAGCCTGGTCGCCATTTCGAGGCCGGGCACCATGAAGGCGGGATCGACGCCGCGCTCGAAGCGATAGCGCGCATCGGAGTTAATGCCGAGCTTGCGCCCGGTCTGCGCGATGTTGATCTCGTTCCACAGCGCCGACTTCGATCAGCACATCGGTGGTAGTCTCATCGCAACCGGATTCCTCGCCGCCCATAATGCCGGCGAGCGATTCGACGCCGTTATCGTCCGCAATGACGCAGATATTCGGATCGAGCGTGTAGGTGCGGCCGTCGAGCGCCAGCAGCGTCTCGCCGTCGCGGGCGCGGCGCACGGTGAGATCGCCCTTCACCTTCTTCGCGTCGAACACGTGCAGCGGACGGGCGCGGTCGTAGGTCATGAAGTTGGTGATGTCGACCAACGCGTTGTTCGGGCGCAGGCCGATCGAGGTCAGGCGCTTTTGCAGCCATTCCGGCGACGGACCATTCCTCACCCCGCGTACGAGCCGCAGCGCGAAGCCGGGGCATAGCGAGGCGTCGTCCACCATGACCTGCATCGGGCAGGGGAATTCGCCCTTGACCGGCTTGATGGTCGGATCCTTGAAGCCGCCCATGTCGGCGGCCGAGAGATCGCGCGCGATGCCGTGCACGCCGGTACAGTCCTGCCGGTTCGGCGTCAGGTTGATCTCGATGACAGGATCGCCGAGCCCGGCCCATTCCGCGTAGCCGGTACCGACGGGGGCATCCGCCGGCAATTCGAGAATGCCGTCGTGATCCTCGGAGATCTGCAATTCAGCGGCCGAGCACAGCATGCCGCGGCTCTCGACGCCGCGGATGGTGCCGACGCCGAGCGTGATGTCCTTGCCCGGGATGTAAGTGCCGGGCGGTGCGAACACGCTGACGAGACCGTCGCGTGCATTCGGCGCGCCGCACACCACCTGAATCGGCGCGGGCTCGCCCTTGTCGTTGGTCTCGCCGGTATCGACCATGCAAACCCTGCAGACGGTCCGCATTCGGATGCTGCACGGCGGAGATCACGCGCGCGATAGTAAACGGCGCCAGCCCCTTCGACTTGTCCTCGATGTCCTCGACCTCAAGCCCGATCATGGTGAGCTTGTCGGCGAGTTTTTCGAGAGGCTCGTCGGTGTCGAGATGCTCTTTCAGCCATGAGAGGGTGAATTTCACGAACTCAATCCTCCCGCCAGCGTCGGCACCTCGAGCGGCCTGAAGCCGTAATGATTGAGCCAGCGCACGTCGCCTTCGAATAATTGCCGCAGATCGCTCATGCCGTATTTCAGCATCGCGATGCGATCGATGCCCATGCCCCAGGCAAAGCCCTGATAGACCTCGGGATCGATGCCGCAGAGTTTCAGCACGTTCGGATGCACCATGCCGCAGCCGAGAATCTCCAGCCAGTCCTCGCCTTCGCCGAACCGGATCTCGCCCTTGTCGCGGCGACACTGGATGTCGACTTCCAGCGACGGTTCGGTGAACGGGAAGAACGACGGGCGAAAGCGCATGTTGACGTTGTCGACTTCAAAGAACGCCTTGCAGAACTCGTGCAGGATCCATTTGAGGTGGCCGAGATGCGACGACTTGTCGATCACCAAGTCCCTCGACCTGATGAAACATCGGCGTGTGGGTCTGGTCGCTGTCACTACGATAGGTGCGGCCGGGGCAGATCACGCGGATCGGCGGCTGCTGGCTCAGCATGGTGCGCACCTGCACCGGCGAGGTGTGGGTGCGTAACAGCAAGCGCGAGCCATCTTCCTTCGGGTTGAAGTAGAAGGTGTCGTGCATCTCCCGCGCCGGATGGCCTTCCGGGAAATTCAGCCGCGTGAAGTTGTAGTCGTCGGTCTCGATATCCGGACCCTCGGCGACAGCAAAGCCCATGTCGGCGAAAATCGTGGTGACCTCGTCCCAGGTCTGGCTCAGCGGATGGATGCGGCCGGCCTCAGCCGGCGTCTCTCGCAAAGGCAGCGTGACATCGATGGTTTCGGAGGCGAGGCGCGCATCGAGCGCTGCGCTCTTCAGCACATCACGTCGCGCGGTGAGCGCCTGCGTCACCGTATCCTTGGCGAGATTGATCTTGGCGCCCTCGGTCTTGCGTTCGTCCGGCGACATCTTGCCGAGCGTGGCGAGAAGTGCCGAGATCGAGCCCTTCTTGCCGAGCGCTGCGACGCGCACCGCTTCCAGCGCGGCCTCGTCGGCAGCGGCGGCGATGTCGGCGAGGATCTGGGATTGAAGAGAATCGAGATCGGACATGAGCGTCGCCCCGGTCTCCCACCTCCCCCTGGAGGGGGAAGGTCGACCTGCGAAGCAGATCGGGTGGGGGTGAAACTAAAACGGGGGCGCACAAAAGTCGGCAGGACACCCCACCCCGACGCATTCCGACGATGCTGGGCATCGCCGGATCGCATCGACCCTCCCCCTCCAGGGGAGGGTCAGCAGCATTACGCCGCGAGCGCGGCCTTGGCCTTCTCGGCGATCGCCTGGAACGTCGCCGGCTCGCGGATGGCGAGGTCCGACAACACCTTGCGGTCGACGGTGATGCCCGACTTCGACAGGCCGTTGATGAACACGCTGTAGGTCATGCCGAACGGCCGCACGGCGGCGTTGAGGCGCTGGATCCAGAGCGCGCGGAAGGTGCGCTTCTTGCGCTTGCGGTCGCGGAAGGCGTACTGGCCGGCCTTGTCGGCGGCCGCCTTGGCGGCACGAATGGTGTTCTTCCGGCGACCGGAAAAACCCTTGGTGATCTTGTAGACTTTCTTGTGCTTGGCATGAGCCGTCACACCGCGTTTAACGCGAGCCATGACCGATCTCCTTCAAATGACTGGGTAATTTTGAGCCGCGCGGGCGCGGCTGGGCGGCAATGATGGCGTTCAGCCGTCAGGCGTTCGGCAAGAAATACTTCTTGATGTTGTCGCCGTCGGTCTTGAACAGGATACGGGTTCCGCGAAGCTGACGAATCTGCTTCTTGGTCCGCTTGATCATGCCGTGTCGCTTGCCGGCGTGGGCGGACACCACCTTGCCGGTCCCGGTCACCTTGAAGCGCTTTTTAGCGCCCGATTTGGTCTTCAGCTTGGGCATTTGGCTCTCCTGTTGCCACGAAAAAATGCGCCCCGAGGGGCGCTTTTTGCGGCGAAATGCTCGCTAGAGCGTTGAAAGTGCTCGACTATCTCTGAAATGAAATCGCCAGCACGGTCGTCGCCACGGCAGCCCTAAATCAGCCGGGCGGCGAAGATCGGCTTATGGCAGAGGATCGGCCAATTGGCAACGGGGAAGGGCGTGCGGCAATTGCCCGTCATGCCCGGGCTGGACCCGGGCATCCATCACCCTTTGCGAAGGATGATTTGCCGGATCAAGTCCGGCAATGACACGCTGTGTGATAGCCGCCCGCGCTCAGCGCGGGGCCAGCACCATAACGACCTGGCGGCCCTCGAACCTGGCGTCCTGTTCGACCTTGGCGTAGCTGGCGACGTCGGCCTTCACCTTGTCCAGCAGCTTTGTCCCGATCTCCTGGTGCGCCATCTCGCGGCCGCGGTAGCGCAGGGTGATCTTGACCTTGTCGCCCTCCTCGAAGAACCGCTGCATCGCCTTCATCTTCACGTCGTAATCGTGATCGTCGATCATCGGACGGAGCTTGATCTCCTTGATCTCAACGACTTTCTGACGCTTGCGGGCTTCGGCGGCCTTCTTCTGGGCCTGAAACTTGTATTTCCCGTAGTCCATGATCTTGCAGACGGGAGGGCTGCTGTTCGGGGCGATCTCGACCAGATCCATACCGGCATCCATGGCCATCTTGATCGCGGAGATCGTTTCCACGGTACCTTGGTTGGTACCGTCCTGATCGATCAGTTGAACCTGGGCGTTGCGGATTTCATCGTTGGTGCGCGGCCCGTCTTTCGCGACGGGCATTGGCGCTCTACTGGGACGGCGAATGGGTGGATCTCCAATGTTGTGAAAGAAGCGCCTATTTTGAAGGAATAAGCGCCTGTGAGCAAGCGGCGGGATTCACCACGGGGCAAAACGGTCAAATGCGAGGTATTTTGGTCACGTCGATCAACTCCGGATCGAACCCCGGAACGCGCCACTTGTTCCGCCTGGACCAACATCCGTTGACGGGCAGCAGTAGCCGCGACAAACAGCACAAAACAGGGCGGACGTCATGACGAGTGGGGCAGCGGCGCAATTCATCGAGGTCGGCGGCAGCGGCGCGATGCGCCGGATCGCGGTGCGCGCGCGGCGCGGCGGCTCGCCGGGCCTGTTCTGGCTCGGCGGCTTCAAGTCCGATATGGCTGGCACCAAGGCGCTCGCGCTCGATGAGTGGGCAGCCGAACGCGGCCGCGCCTGCGTGCGGTTTGATTACTCCGGCCACGGCGAAAGCGGCGGCGACTTCATTGACGGCACCATCGGCCGCTGGCTCGAAGAAAGCCTCGCGGTGTTCGATGCCTTTTGTGAAGGCCCGCAGGTCTTGATCGGCTCGTCCATGGGCGGCTGGATCGCACTGCTGCTAGCGCGTGCGCTCGCACAGCGCAAAACATCACACGTTTCGTTGGCCGGGATGGTGCTGATCGCGCCTGCGCTGGATTTCACCGAGGAGCTGATGTGGAAGGGCTTTTCGCCGGAAGCGAGAGGCGCCATCGAGACTGAGGGCTTCTGGCTCAGGCCATCCGACTACGGCGACCCCTACCCGATCACGCGCAATTTGATCGAGGACGGCCGCAACCATCTGCTGCTTGGCGGCAGCATCGCCACCGGCTGTCCGGTTCGCATCCTGCAGGGCGCGCAGGACGCTGACGTGCCGTGGCGGCATGCCTTTGCGCTGACCGAGCGGTTGCCGAGCGACGACGTGGTGCTGACCATGATCCGGGATGGCGATCACCGGCTGTCACGTCCGCAGGACATCGCGCGCATCCTCGCAGCGGTGGAGGAATTTTAGCGCACCGGCACGCGTCACAGGCGTTTCACGGTCAGCCGGGCCGTGCCGCTATTGTTGCGATAGAACAGATCATACCATCGAGGAATGCCGAGCACCGCGTCATTGACGAAGACGAACAGTTCGCCGCTCCGCGTCGGCCGGATCACCGTCTCGACCTTGCCGTTCTCGGGATCGGGATCGAGAAAGACCTCCTCGCCGCCGGTCGCGCCGTAGCGCAGCACCAGCCGGAACCAGGGCCTCGTCAATTCGCGGCGCAAGGGAACGCCGAGCATCAGCCACACGCGTTGCGACCAGCGCGGCGCATCGGTGGTGTAGAAACCGCCCAGCGGCGACGGGATATCGCCGTCCTGCCATGGCGAGGTGATCTCCACTTCGACGCGATAGCGCGCGCCAAAACTATCGACCGCGATACCGGTGCCGGCGCATGGATGTGACGTCGCGAAGTCGAATGTCGTCGCTTCGCCGCGCGCGAGCCCCTGCGCTTTTGAGCTTTCATCGCAGGTTAAACCGTAGACGTCCTGCACGTTGTAGAGCAGGTGGCTGCCGAAGGTAACGCCGAGATAGACGAACAAGCCTGCGAAGAAGGTCGGCGCCCAGCGGCGCTTCAACTGCCGGTGAAACCAGACATAGAACCGGCTCGAGCGCAGCCGGTAGATCCAGTTGGTCGGCAGGCCCGTTGGCGCAGCCGGCGTCCTTTGCCAGATCATGCCCATGCGGTCGGAAATGCGGATCGCAAGCCGTGTCCCCCAGAACGTCAGACCAGCCGCAAGCAGGAGAAGAACGAGAAACTGTCCCGGACTGCGCGCATAGCCGTTGATCCACGTCTGCGCGAAGCCGGGAAGCAGCCCGCCGACAACGCGGATGATATCCGACACCCAGCGAATCCGGCTGGTGTATTCATCCGCCACCGGCAACGAGCGTGCCAATGGATAGATCAGCAACCACGCGGTGGCGCCGACGGTTGCAAAGTAGACCAGCCGCCGCTTCCAGACTTCGTTCCAGGCATGCTCCTGTGTCTCGGCGCGCCTCGCCGCGTCCGCGCTGCTTTCAAGACCGTACTGATCCGGGGTCAACACCAGGCCGTCATCGGTGACGACGTCATACGTCTTCGGCAGTCCGACCGGTGCATAGCCCTGCGACCGGCTGGCGATGCGCTTGAATGCGCTGCCATGCACTTTCGGGCGCGCGACGAACACTTCATCATGTTTGGAAAAGCGATAATTGCAGAGTTCGGCTACCTTGCGCGGACCGTAGCGATAATAGCCGCCGAGGCCCTTGCGGGGATCGTAGAGACGCCCGTCCTTGTCGCACATCGAGATCGCGTTCTTGAAACTGTCGGGATCGGCCGGCGGCACTCCGTGATCCGACTTGAAGCGCAAGCCGCAGTGCTGCGCTTCCGTCATCATCCAGACCAGCGGGATATAAGCCAGCGCATCGTCGGGATAGCCGCCGCCGACATTGGAATGCACGCCCGCGAACCACACCTGGCTGATCTGTTCGTCCTCAAGATAACGCTTGCCGTCGTCGCGCGCGACGAGCGGCGTTGTGCCGCGTTCATCCCACAATTCCGGATGAAACGTGGTACGCGGCTCGTCGAGTGACAGCGCCTGGCAGGCGCGCGTGACGCAGCCGAGATCGAGCCGGTGATTGGGCAATTCCAGCGGCCAGATCCAGCGGCTGACGCCGCGCGTCATCTCGTCGAGCGGCAGGCCATAGGCGGCGACGGTGTCCCACACACCGATGAAGCGGACGCGATCAACCGCGCGATTGGCAGCCTTGTCGTAACGCGGCAGGATCATGTCGCGCAGCGCGCGGAACGGCACCTCGATGTGCCAGAACGTGTGATAGCGCTCGCGGCGATAGGCGCGATAGGCCGCATGCGCCTTGCGGTCCAGTTCGCGCTCGCTGTCAGCGGCGACCAGCCCCTGATTGAGGATCAAGCCCATCACCACACGGATGGTGAAACCGCCGCGGCTGAAGCCGAAGCCGAACAATTCGTCATCGGTATCCCGCCAGTTGCGGCAAGCGAATTTGTAGAGATCGATGACGTTGCGCTTCAGACCGAAGCCGAACGCGCCGCCGAGTATGGCAAGCGGCTTGAAGGAGGAGGTTCCGACGCCGTCGTCGTAGAACGCAACCTGATCGGAGCCCGCGAGATCGAGCGCTTCGAACATACGCCGGACATTGGTACGCCAGACCTTCGCCGCGGAGTTACCCGTGCCGTCGGACAGCAGAACGATTTTCCGGCTCATGCCAGCCCCCGGAATGATGCCGCGCGACGTTGATCCGCCTTTTATTCAAAACGAACGCTCGCGACAGGCGTCGTTTCTCGCCGACATCAACGCATCCGATCACGGCGAAATTCGGAGTGTCCGTTTGTAGGTGGGTGCCGATGAGGCTGTGCCATTTTCGGGCCAAAGCAGCATCGGCACACCATGCCAACGCAAGCATCATATGGGGCCGCTGGCGAGCCGCCGAGCTGGCGTTCTACACCGAGAGCTAAACGCCGAAATGTGCGGAAGCGGCCAACTGGCCGAGCAGGGATCTGGAGATGCTATTGGCGATCCACGACGTCTTAGCCGAGCAGCGGAAACAATCCGCGGACCGCTGTCCCGTTGAAAGCACCTTCGCTTTCAGGCGCCACCGCACAATCGAAGGAGACCACGCTCCGCGATGGTCTCCAGATTACTCGAGGGTGAAGATAAGTTGGCGACAACTCAATGGACACAATCAGTTGCCAAAACTCGCAGTTGCCAAAACTTGGTCCCGACGTGGCATTCAACGGCGGGATCGAGGTCGTCGCCAAACCGACTGACCGCAAGCCCGCCGCCACAAGACCAGTGGGTCGTTACAAGAAATTCACGACAGCTCTCGTCGAGGACAACATTGCGTTGCCCAATCCATCGCGAAGGTCTGCCAGGAATTGGGAGAATGTAAACCGACTGGCGTTCGCGTTTTTGCGCCTCGCCTCCATCCGCCTCATGCTCAAGCTCAGCAATTCGGCCTCCGAATTCCGTGTTTCATCAATGGCCTGATTCGCGTGACTGACCAAATTTTCAACCTCGCCCGCGACGACCGCGAAATCCTGCCCAGCTTCTGCTGCACGCGCAATTTGCGCCGACTTGGTCATGGTTTCGTAGAGATCTCGGACTGAGGCGCTCATCTCTTTGGCGTATTTGACAATCTTGAACGGCTTGCCCTTGTGGTCGAGTATCGGATTATACAAAGCCTGGATCCAGACCTCCTTGCCATCCTTGCCGATACGCTTGTACTCGACTGACTGAGACTCGCCGCGATTAAGCTTGGCCCAGAATTCGCGATAACCAGAGCTTTGTCGCTCCGACGTCTCCACGAACATGCCGTCATGCTTCCCCTGCACTTCGCCAAGGGTGTAGCCCATCGTGTTGAGGAAGTTCTTGTTTGCGGTAATAACCGTACCATCCAGGCTGAATGCAGCCACCGCCTGCGAGCGCTCGATGGCGGCAATCTGACCTGCGTTTTCCAAGGCCTCGATCTTTTTCGCGGTGATATCGGTCGCGACCTTGATGACCTTTGTGGGTTTTCCGTTGGAATCCAGCACTGGATTATAGGAAGCCTGAACCCAGATCTCTTTGCCGTTCTTGCCGATACGTTTGTACTCGGCCGATTGAGACTCGCCGCGATTGAGCTTGGCCCAGAATTCGCGGTATGCGGCGCTGTTTCGCTCGCCGGCCTCCACGAACATGCTGTGGTGCTTGCCCTGGAGCTCCTTGACGAGGGAGTAACCAAGCGTTTTCAGGAAATTATCGTTGGCGGTAATGATCGTTCCGTCCATGCCGAATTCGATGACCGCCTGCGACTTTCCGATCGCTGTTATCTGGCCTTCCAGGTCAGTCATCCTCGACTTCTGTTTGGTGACCTCAGTCGCGAACGTCACAACCTTGAGAGGCTTGCCGTTCTCATCTGCGATTGGGTTATAGGTCGCCAGAATCCAGACTTCTTTCCCGCCTTTGCCAATGCGCTTGTATTCAGCGGACTGAGACTCGCCGCGATTGAGCTTGGCCCAGAATTCGCGATAGGCAGCACTCTGCCGCTCCGCTGGCTCCACAAACATGCCATCATGCTTCCCCTGCACTTCGCCAAGGGTGTAGCCCATTGCGTTGAGGAAGTTTTTGTTTGCGCTAATGATCGTGCCATCCAGATTGAAGGCGACCACCGCCTGCGAACGTTCGATAGCGGAGACCTGATCTTCGTTTTCCAGGGCTTCGATCTTTTGAGCGGTGATATCGGTCGCGACCTTGATGACTTTGGTCGGGTTTCCCTTCGCATCCAGGACTGGATTATAGGAAGCCTGAACCCAGACCTCGTCGCCGTCCTTGCTTATACGTTTGTACTCGGCCGATTGAGGCTCGCCGCGATTGAGCTTCGCCCAAAATTCGCGGTATGCGTCGCTGGACCGTTCGCTGGTCTCCACGAGCATGCTGTGGTGCTTGCCTTGAATTTCCCGCAGCATGTAACCGAAGGCGTTGAGACAGTTCTCGTTGGCTGTGAGTATCGTTCCGTCGAGACCGAACTCGATTACGACCTGAGATTTGCTGATCGCTGCGGCTTTCGCGGCATTGTCTTTGGCGATCGACCATTTACGGAAGAAAAACATTCGTCCTCTCCAGGAGTTCGGTAAAAAGAATACCAAAGCTCACGACTTGCGGGCGCAGGCTTGGTTTACTGACCATGAATGGATTTCGTTAATGCGGGGTTAATTCCCTCGATGAGGGGCTTGAAGCGCTGACGGCTCGCCGGGAATCAAACATCCTCTGGCAGCATGCCCGTTTCGACGCTTTCATCAGCGAATTCAATGACAAATGCCAGCATGAGCCGTTAGCCGTGAAGCTGCGCGCCGGCGTCTACACACCCTACTTCGCGCGCTCCAAGACGGCCTGCCGGAACCGACTAATCCATTGTACGACCACGACATCATGGTCGCCGCCTGCGGCCGCATCTGCATGGATCGAAAAAAGATCAGGAGATCGACCGTGCGTGCCGGTCAGAAGCTCGGCCTCAAGGAGGATGCCAGTCCGTTCGGCACGAGACCGTCACGCAGGTCTTGAGGACAGACCGTTATCAGGGGACAACCGTTACCGATGTCTCCGGGCCGAACACTTAGAAAAATTGGAGCGGGCGAAGGGATTCGAACCCTCGACCCCGACCTTGGCAAGGTCGTGCTCTACCCCTGAGCTACACCCGCATCCGATAGCTGACGGCCGATTGCCGGGCCGCCAGAGCGCAGACCTATGCCAAATGCGGCCTGCGAATGCAACAGCCAGATATTTGCTTGGTCGGCCCTTGATTCCAGCCCTCGCAAGGATAACCCGCCGCAAGGATGCGAATATTGGAATTCGGCGCGCTGGTCTGAAGACGAGGCCAGCGAAAAAGCCGCTTACCGTGAAGGAATGCGGAAACCGCGTAGAAATCCTGCCATATTCTCCAGTACCGTCGCGGAATGGCCGGTAGCCTGGTTCCACCGATTGCAAAATGACCATTCAGGGACCAATTAGGGTTCGGACCGTGCTACATGCGACCTTCGGTATCGGGACATAGAACCAGTCCATTCGGGGGACATCAGGTGAGGATCACGTGACCATAGTCGAGCAGGGCAGCGAACCGACACCACAGACGCCATCTGATCTCATCAAGGAGACCACGACCCCGGCGTTCATGAAAGACGTCGTCGAGGAATCGATGCACCAGCCCGTGCTGGTCGATTTCTGGGCGCCGTGGTGCGGCCCCTGCAAACAGCTCACCCCGATCCTGGAAAAGGCCGTCCGCGCTGCCGGCGGCAAGGTCAAGCTGGTCAAGATGAACATCGACCAGCATCCTGCCATTTTTCAGCAGCTTGCCGCACAGACCGGCAGTCAGTCGATACCGGCGGTATTCGCCTTTGCCGGCGGGCGACCGGTCGACGGATTCATGGGCTTGGTCCCCGAAAGCCAGATCCAGGAGTTCATCGACAAGCTGACGCAGGGCGTGGCGGCGCCCGGCGCGCCGAATATCGACGAAATCCTGAACGAGGCGGAAGCCACGTTCGGCGCAGGCGATCCGGACGCTGCGGCCTTGATTTACAGCGAGGCTCTCGGTCTCGATGCCGTGAACATACCGGCGATCGCCGGACTTGCACGCTGCTACGCGGCAACAGGCGCGCTCGACCAGGCCAAGCAAACGCTCGCGCTGGCACCGGAAGCGAAGCGCGCCGACCCCTTCGTGAAAACCGTGCAGACCATGATCGATCTTGCCGAACAGGCGCGTTCGCTTGGTCCTGTCGCCGAACTCGAACAGAAAGTCACGGCAAACCCGCTCGATCACCAGGCGCGATTCGATCTCGCGACCGCGCTGAACGCCAGCGGCAAGCGTGGCGACGCCACCAATCACCTTCTCGAAATCGTCAAACGCGACCGCAAATGGAACGAGGACGGCGCGCGCAAGCAGCTCGTGCAATTCTTCGAAGCCTGGGGTCCCACCGACGAAGCCACTGTCGAGGGGCGCAAGCGGCTGTCGACGATCCTGTTTTCGTAACGCGTCTTCCGCAAAAGCGGGCACCGGATTCGCGACAGGAATACGCGCAAATATGAAGCTGTAGAAATTCTGCTCCAGAGCACCGGACCTGCACATGCCGATCAATGCCGACTACCGCGGCCCTGGTGACCTTCTTGAAGTGATACCGGTATTTCCGCTGCCGGGCGCGCTGCTGCTGCCTCGCGGGCAGATGCCGCTCAATATCTTCGAACCGCGTTACCTGGAGATGGTTGACGACGCACTTCGCGAGGGCCATCGCCTGATTGGCATGATCCAACCCGACCTGGCCCATTCCGCGAGCGAAGACCAGCCGAAACTGTTCCAAGTCGGCTGCGCCGGCCGCATCACCCAGTTCGCCGAATCCGGCGACGGTCGTTATATCCTCGAACTCACCGGCGTCTCGCGCTTCAAGATCGTGGAAGAGCTGACGGTGTTGACACCCTATCGACAGTGCAAGGTGGATTTCTTTGCCTTTGTCGATGACTTCACCGCTCGCAAGGGCGAGGACGCGGTCGACCGCAAGCGGCTGCTCGAGGTGCTGACGGACTTTCTCAAGGTCAACAACCTGAAGGTGGATTGGGACGGCATCGAGACCGCGCCGAACGAGGCACTGGTCAATGCGCTCGCCATGATGTCGCCCTACGGTCCGCCGGAGAAGCAGGCGATGCTGGAAGCGCCCGATCTGAAAACACGCGCGGAAATTCTGATCGCCGTCACCGAAATGGACCTCGCTAAGAAAAGCACCAGCGGCGACCCCGGCCTGCAGTAACTCGAGTGAACGGCATCTCGATCAAGCTGAGATGTCATCGCCGTAGACCTGACCGGGCTATGCTTCAATGATTTGCGCCTGTTCTGATCGCAAAACCGGTATCCACTTTTGCGGAATATGCGCTAGAACGGCGGCGCCGCAACACATCATGGGCCGACGGGCTGGGCCATGCTTTCGGAGAGACTGCGCATGACGACGCCCCCATCCGATCGTCCCGAAGGCACCGTCGATCCCAAGCTTCTGGAGATTCTGGTTTGCCCGGTGACCAAAGGGCCGCTGGAATTCGACAGCGCGCGGCACGAATTGATTTCGCGCTCGGCCAAACTCGCCTACCCGATCCGCGACGGCATTCCGATCATGCTGCCCGAAGAGGCAAGAAAGATCGAGTGAGGGGCGCGGCGCGAATTCGATCCCTGGGTGTCATACCCGAAGGCGGGTAGCCGGTCATCCCGGCCCTGCCAAATTAAGGGATCGCATTCATTTACTGGATCATCCGCCTTCGCGGATGATGACAGTTGCATAAGGCGACGCAAGCTGCGCGCCACAGGGGACGCTACAGCGCCTCGCCCTTCAAGAGCCGCGGCACCTCGCCGCTTAATCCCGCCGCCTGCCGGATGAACGCATTCTTCAGCGGCGGCATGCGGTCGACCAGGCCAAGCCCGATGTCGCGCACGCCACGCAGCAGCGTCGACTCGTTCGAGAACAGGACGTTGAGCGTGTTGGTGGCGGCGCCCATCGCCATGGTGTCGAAGCGCCGCCAGCGCTGATAGCGCTTGAGCACGTCGGCCTGGCCGGGATCGATGCCGAGCCTGAGAGCATCGACGACGGTCTCCGCCAGCGCCGCGACATCCTTGAGGCCCATGTTGAGACCCTGCCCTGCAATGGGGTGGATCACATGCGCCGCGTCGCCGACCAGCGCCAGCCGCTCCGATATGAATGAGCGCGCGACGAAGTAGCCGAGCGGAAAAGCACGCGGCTTGTCGAGCGCCTTGATCTCACCAAGATGCAGGCCGAAGCGCTGTTCCAGCTCCGCATGAAATTCCTCTTCCGGAAGCGCGACGATGCGCGCGGCATCCGTCCGCTTCTCAGTCCAGACCAGCGACGAGCGCTTTCCTTTCAGCGGCAGGATCGCGAACGGCCCCGCGGGGAGAAAATGTTCTTCCGCGCGTCCCTGATGATCGCGCTCGTGGCCGACGGTGACGACGATGCCGGACTGGTCGTACTCCCAACCGTGAGTGGCGATCCCGGCGCGCTCGCGCAGCCTTGACCGTGCGCCATCGGCGGCCACCAGCAAGCTTGCCTCGATCGCCGAGCCGTCGGCAAGCGAGACGGTGACGCCGCCGGGCTGTTGGTCGTATCCGGTCACCGTCGTGGCGCGCAGGTCGACGCCTTCCGCTTCCACGCGTGACACCAGCGCATCGATCAAATGGCGATTCTCGACCATATGCGCGAACGGCTCGCCGGGCTGGACGTCGCCCTCAAAGGTCAGGAATGTCGGACGGGTGGCGTCTTCGAGCTTCGAATCCGTCACCACCATGTCGAGGATCGGCTGCGCGGTCCCGGCCACCGCGTCCCAGACCCCGAGCGCCTCGAACAGGCGGCGGCAGGCCGCGACAATCGCGGTGGCGCGCGGATCGCCGCTCGGCCGCTTCGCCAGCGCCGGATCGGCGACCACGATCGGAACGTCCGCACCCAATCCCTGCCGCAGCGCCAGCGCCAGCGCCAGGCCTGCGAACGCGCCGCCGCAGATGACAATGCTCCGATGTGTCGTCATGATACGCCTTGCTCTCTTGCGCCGGTAGTATAGCTGGGCGAAACAAGTTCACCAAACGTGGCGAGGGCCGATCCGTTCCGGCGTCATTCCGGGTTCGCGCTTTCAGCGCGCCCTCAGATGCGCAATTGCGCATCGGGAATGACGGAAAATGTGCTCGGAAAGCGAAAGCACGCACCATGTCCAAAAGCCTGATCGACCTCATCTCGATCCTCGATCTCGAGCCGCTCGAGGAAAACCTGTTCCGCGGCAACAGCCCGAAGACGAGCTGGCAGCGGGTGTTCGGAGGACAGGTGATCGGACAGGCGATGGTCGCGGCCTGCCGTACCGTCGAAGGCCGCCTGCCGCACTCGCTGCATTGCTACTTCATCCTGCCGGGCGACCCCGCCATCCCGATCATCTATGAAGTGGAACGGTTGCGCGACGGCAAGAGCTACTCGACGCGGCGCGTCACCGCGATCCAGCACGGCCACGCCATCTTCTCGATCATGGTATCGTTCCATGCGGAAGAGGAAGGCGCCTTCAATCATCAGGACAAGATGCCTGACGTTCCGCCGCCGGAAAAACTGACGGCCGAAGAATACGTCAAGCAGCCGATGTTCAAGGAGATGCCGGACTTTATCCGCCGCTATTATGAATCGGAGCGGCCGATCGAACTGCGCCCGGTGGAGTTCGATCGCTACTTCGGTGAGAGGATCGACGACGGCCGCATCCACGTCTGGATTCGCACCGCGGCAACATTGCCCGACGATCCGGCGTTGCACATGTGTGCGCTGGCCTATGCGTCGGATTTTTCGCTGCTCGATGGCGTGATGGCGCGCTACGGCCGCACCCTGTTCGACAAGCGCATGATGTCGGCGTCGCTCGATCATGCCATGTGGTTTCACCGCCCGTTCCGTGCCGACGAATGGCTGCTCTACGCGCAGGATTTGCCGAGCGCCCAGAACGGCCGCGGCTTGGCCCGCGGCCTCATCTTCAAGCAGGACGGCACGCTGGTCGCCACCGTGGCGCAGGAAGGCTCGGTGCGCGAGCGGCGCTGAAGCTTAGAGCATTTTCCGGCTAAGTGGAATCCGGTTAGCCGTAAGAAAATGCTCTCAACCAATATTTTGCGCGTATTCTGATCGCAAAATCGGTATCCACTTTTACGGAAAACGCGCGAGTGCCCGGACGCTGCGCAGTGCGTTAGCGGTGCGCTGCTGAACCGGGGCCGTGACGAGCTTTATTCTGCGAAGGTCCCGGCTCTGCGGTGCATCGAAGGACGCTGCACCGCGTCCGGGACACGGGTTATCTCTCACTCAATCATGCCCGCGGCGCCAGCGCGATCTGCGAGACATACCAGCGCGCGTACCAACCAAGCACCCACGGGATCGGAATGACGAATGCGCAGCCGATCGCAAATACCAGTGTCCGCCACAGCACCTCGAGGCCGCTGGCATTGAAGATGATCTCGCGCCGGGTGCCGTCGATGTTGCGGAACATCCAGCGCGTCAACGCCGTCGTGACCCACGCCCAGCCGATGATGGTGATGAACGAGATATTGAGCAGCACATACCAGCCGACGTAATGCAGCGCGTCACCCCGGAATGAAAGTTGAAGCGGCTGCCCGTTCGAGCTGATGTTCGCCACGATCCATTTGACTGTCATCCACGACAGGTAGGCCTGCACCGGAAGCAGGATGAGCCGGAGATAATCAATACCGGCGACGCCGGCGTAGGTGCACAGCGCGAGCAGCACGAACACCCACCAGATGTCCATCGGCTGGCCGGTAAAGTCGAGATTGGGCCGCTGTGGCACCCGCACCTGAGAGATGAACCATCGGTAGAAGCTCACGGCCACCCATGGCGCGGGAATGACCAGAAGAAAGCCGATGACGAAGATCAGGCTGCGCCCGAGCAACTCCCAGATGTTGAAATCCGCCGAAAGCGCGATGCCGGTATAACCGTCGCGGCCGGTCAGGGTCTCGCCCGGACGCGTGAATGCCGGCGGCGTGGGCGGAGCGGCCGCACCGCCCGCCAAAAGACCGGGAATGTCGCCAGCCTTTTGCCAGGCAGACATGCCCTCGGTCCAGACGAAGGTCTCGGCCCTCACCGCCCCCCGGGCGATGAAATCCCGCAACTGGTCTTCGGTATATGGGCCTTGCTGGGTGTTTCCCGAGGCAAAAAACCACGAACGGTTCGACATGGAGATCCCCAAAAATTACATCGGCCTTTGCGGCCGGAACTATCATTAGTCAGAAAGGCAAGTGGTCCGGTTCACGCGAAAAAACTCGGCCAGTCTGCATCGAGGCCTCCGCACGGCAACAATCCTCCGCATGGCTTTCGTCTGATCTGCAAGTTTTTTGTGCGATTTGCATGGAAAGATGTCAGACTTGGCCGTGCAAATTCGGTTAAGACCCTATTGTCCATCGAGCGGATGAGCCACCATGAAACTCGTCATCGCCATTATCAAACCCTTCAAGCTTGACGAGGTCCGCCAGGCGCTGACCGCGATCGGGGTTCACGGCATGACCGTGACGGAGGTCAAGGGTTACGGCCGCCAGAAGGGTCATACCGAGATCTATCGCGGGGCCGAGTATGTCGTGAACTTCCTGCCCAAGCTGCGAATCGAAGTCGCGGTGACGTCGGGTCTTGCGGACAAGACCGTCGAAGTCATTACCGCGGCCGCGCGCACCGGCCAGATCGGCGACGGCAAGATTTTCGTGACGCCGATCGATCACGCCCTGCGTATCCGCACCGGCGAGACCGACGGCGACGCACTGTGACTCTTTAGTCATTGCGAGCCAACTAGAAGCGAAGACCGGGGAACGATATGGGGGCACTTTCGCGTCACGCAGCACGCGCGGCGACGGTTTTTGCAATCGCAGTTTTCGCGACAGCAGGCACGCCGGCCTTCGCGGCCAGCGCCGCTTCGACCGTGAGTGCCGCCGATACCGCCTGGATGATCGTCGCCACGGCCTTCGTGCTGATGATGACGATCCCGGGGCTGGCGCTGTTCTATTCGGGCATGGTGCGCAAGAAGAACGTGCTGGCGACAATGGCGCAAAGTCTCGCGGCGGTCGCCATGATTTCGATTTTGTGGGTGGCGTTCGGTTATTCGCTGGCGTTCACCGGCGACGGGCCATGGCTCGGATCGCTCAATCGCTTGTTTCTCGCCGGCATGAGCATGGACGCCGTCAATCCTGCGGCGAAGACGATCCCCGAAGCGCTGTTCATGCTCTATCAGATGACCTTCGCGATCATCACCGTGGCGCTGGTGGCGGGTTCGGTGGCCGACCGGATGCGGTTCTCAGCCTATCTGCTGTTTTCGATCGGCTGGTTCATTTTTGTCTATATTCCGCTCGCGCACTGGGTGTGGGGTGGCGGATTCCTCGGCACAGCCGGCGTGCAGGATTTCGCCGGCGGGCTCGTGGTGCATCTCAGCGCCGGCGTGGGCGGGCTGGTCGCGGCGAAAGTCGTCGGCAGCCGTCACGGCTACGGCTCGGACAATTTGTCGCCATATGATTTGTCCTTGGCGGTGATGGGCACTGGACTGCTGTGGGTGGGCTGGTTCGGATTCAACGGCGGCTCGGCACTGGCGGCGAATTCGCGCGCGGTGATGGCGATCATCGCGACGCACCTCGCCGCCTGCGCCGGCGCGCTGACCTGGGGCGCCATCGAATGGTGGACACGGCGCAAGCCCTCGGTGCTCGGCATGATCTCGGGCGCGGTCGCGGGTCTCGGCACCATCACGCCGGCCTCCGGCTTCGTCACGCCTCTGCAAGGCATCGTCATCGGCATTATTGCGGGACTGGTCTGCTACTGGGCCTGCACCAGCCTCAAGCATCGTTTCCGCTATGACGATTCGCTCGACGTGTTCGGCGTCCACGGCATCGGCGGTTTGACCGGGACGCTGCTGCTCGGGGTGTTCGCGACCTCGTCGATCGGCGGCGTGCCCGGCCTGCTCGAAGGCAATCCGCGCCAGTTGCTGCTGCAGCTTTATGGCGTGACCGTCACGCTGCTCTGGTCGGGCGCGGTAACTTACGGCCTGCTCAAGCTGGTCGGCGCCTTCGTATCGCTACGGGTCTCCCGCGAGAACGAGCTGGAAGGTCTCGACATTTCCCAGCACGGCGAGGCGCTGCAGTAGCAACCATCGGGCTTTGCGAGCAGCCTTCGCTGCCCGTTCGTTGAGCCGAAATATGTCGCTAGCCTACCGCTGCCTTCATTTTAAGCAGATGCGGTCAGGCTTTGAGCGCGGCGCAGCCCGGCCGGTCGCACCATTCGGCGTCGGGGCCGAAAAGCCTCTTATTTCCAACTAGTTATCAAATGATACGGTCTTGGCACGACATTTGATTCTAGGGATCACGGCTGAGCCGTCTCGCGATCCTTCTCCGCGTGATGATCAGCCGAGAGACCGTCCGGCAGCTCCATGCCGGGCCCAGGCGGGAGCCAGGCGCATGAAACTCGTTATCGCGATCATCAAGCCATTCAAGCTCGAAGAAGTCCGTGATGCCCTGACCGCCATCGGCGTGCACGGTTTGACGATGACGGAAGTCAAGGGATATGGCCGCCAGAAAGGCCATACGGAAATCTATCGCGGCGCGGAATACGCGGTGAGCTTCCTGCCCAAGATCAAGATCGAGGTCGCGGTAACTTCCGGCCAGCTCGGCAAAACCGTCGAAGCCATCACATCGGCTGCGAGGACCGGCCAGATTGGTGACGGCAAGATCTTCGTCATCAACCTCGATCACGCGGTTCGCATCCGCACCGGCGAGACCGATTCCGATGCCCTCTGATTTCGTGCTCACCTTCCCTCGATCAGGAGTAAAGCAAATGGCGTTCGAACCTCGAGCCCGCGCGGAATTGGCGATCGCGGCGTTGCTGGGCGCGGTCTGCCTTGCGGGATTCGCCGACACAGCGATTGCCCAGACCGCCGCACCGGCTGCTGCTGATACGGCCGTCGCGATACCGGCGCCCAAACTCGATTCGGGCGATACCGCGTGGATGCTGACCTCCACCGTGCTCGTGCTGATGATGACGATCCCCGGCCTCGCGCTGTTCTACGGCGGCATGGTGCGCAAGAAGAACGTGCTCGCCACGGTGATGCAGAGTTTTGCCATCACCTGCCTTGTCACCGTGCTCTGGATGGTAATCGGCTACTAGCTGGGCGTTCACCGAAGGCACAAGCTATCTCGGCGGCGCGTCGCGCATGCTGCTGATGGGCATGGGCACCGACTCGATCGCCAGCGCCGCGGCGACGATTCCGGAATCGGTGTTCATGTGCTTCCAGATGACGTTCGCGATCATCACGCCGGCGCTGATCTGCGGCGCGTTCGCCGATCGCATGAAGTTCTCGGCCATGATGTGGTTCATGGGGCTGTGGTCGCTCTTGGTCTATTCGCCGATCGCGCACTGGGTGTGGGGCGGCGGCTTCCTCGGCGGTCTCGGCGTGCTCGACTTCGCCGGCGGCACCGTCGTTCATATCAACGCCGGTATCGCGGGCCTCGTCTGCGCTCTGGTGCTCGGCAAGCGCAAGGGTTACGGCACCGAGAACATGGCACCGCATAACCTGGTGCTGACCGTGATCGGCGCCTCGCTGCTGTGGGTCGGCTGGTTCGGCTTCAACGCCGGTTCGGCGGTGGCGGCCGGCGGCACAGGCCGGCATGGCGATGGCGGTGACGCAGATCGCGACCGCCGCCGCGGCGCTGGCCTGGATGTTCGCCGAATGGGGCCTGCGCGGCAAGCCGAGCGTGCTCGGCATCTGCTCCGGCGCGGTCGCGGGTCTCGTCGCCATCACGCCCGCTTCGGGCTTTGTCGATCCGATCGGCGCGCTGGTGATCGGCGCCGTCGCCGGCATCGGCTGTTACTGGGGCGCCACCGGCCTCAAGCACATGATGCGCTATGACGACAGCCTCGACGCCTTCGGCGTCCACGGCGTCGGCGGTATCATCGGCGCGCTGCTCACCGGCGTGTTTGCCCGCACCGCCATCAACAAGGCCGGCACCGGCCTGATCGACGGCAACGCCCATCAGGTAGTCATTCAGATCTACGGTATCCTCGCCACCGTCGTGTACGACGCCATCGTCACGCTGATCATCCTGCTCGCCATCAAGGCGGTGATCGGCCTGCGCGTCAGCGACGAGAACGAGCGCGAAGGTCTCGACATCACCCAGCACGGCGAAGTGGTGCACCTATAGGGGGCCTGCTAAATACCTATAGAATAAGGAGAAAAAAATCTCCTCCTTAAGGATTCCCTTACTAATCTTTTACGCGGAATGGCTTGCTTTAGGGACGACTTGAAGGAATGGGTTTGTAAGGTACATAATCCCCTACGCAACACGAGAACAGAACGAGAAAGTTCGGCCGGATGCCGATGGTTAATCGCGCCTTAACCTCGTCGTACCTATGGTACTCATCCGTCTCCGTCCGGCCCCGTGGTGTGGCCGAACGTCCTGAAAGTGTTGACGCTTAACCGATGGCAACCACCGCTTCATCCCGCGCGGCGCAGGACGCCGTCAGTTCGGCCGCGTCCGCCGCGCCGAACGAGCGGTCGCCGTTCGCGCGGACGGACGAACTGCTTGCGCCCCACCAGCCGGGACAGCCACTGATCACGCTGTCGCTGGGCGAACCGCAGCACCCTGCGCCCGGCTTCGTCGCGCCGGTACTATCCAAATATATCAATGAATTCGCCCGGTATCCGATCGCCCGGGGGATCGAGCCGTTCCGCCGCGCCGCCGCGAACTGGCTATCGACCCGCTTCGACCTGCCGCGCACTGTCGATCCCGACACCGAGATCCTGGTGCTGAACGGCAGCCGCGAGGGGCTGTTTTTCGCCGCGATCACCGCCGCCCGCTACGTGGCGCCGCGCAAGGGCACGCCGGCCATTCTGGTGCCGAACCCGTTCTACCCGGCCTATGGCGCGGGCGCGCGCGCTGCCAATTGCGAGACGATTTTCCTGCCGGCCACCCGCGCCACCGGATTTTTGCCCGATCTTGATGCGCTCGATGAGGCCACGCTGGCGCGAACGGTCGCGATCTATCTGGCCTCCCCGGCCAACCCGCAAGGCGCGGTCGCCTCGCGCGATTACTTCTCGCGCCTGATTGCGCTCGCGCGCCGCCACGGCTTCATCGTGCTGTCCGACGAATGCTATTCGGAAATCTACACCCAGGGCGCACCCGGCAGCGCGCTGGAATGCGCAGGTCCCGACTTCGCCAACGTAATCGCGTTCCAGTCGCTGTCGAAGCGCTCGAACCTGCCGGGCATCCGTGTCGGCTTCGCCGCCGGCGACAAGACATTCCTCGCCACCTTCCATGAGTTGCGCAATGTCGCAGCACCCCAGGTGCCGGTGCCGCTGCAGCATGTCGCGGTTGCCGCCTATAGCGACGAAACCCATGTCGAGGAGAACCGCCGGCTCTATCGAACAAAGTTCGATCTCGCCGATCATATCCTCGGCTCCCGTTATGGCTACGTCAGACCGGCCGGCGGCTTTTGTGTGTGGCTCGACGTGTCGGCCTATGGCGGCGATGAAGCTGCAGCCGTCAAACTCTACAAGGAGGCCGGCGTGCGCGTGGTACCCGGAAGCTATCTGGCGCGGCCGCAGGCCGACGGCAGCAATCCCGGCGCCGGTTACATCCGCCTGGCGCTGGTGCAGGACACTGAAACAACAGCCGAGGCGTTGCATCGGCTGGTAAAAACTCTCGATTAGTCGCAGGGCCCCATGAGCATGGCAGCGATCGAACGCCTCTTTCCCATCGCCGATCACTTACCGCCGTCAATTCGCGACGCGCTTGGGCGTCGCTTACGCGAACTGACCGGGTTGGGCCTGATCGGATTATCTGGTGCCGCCGCGGCCGCACTGATGACGTGGTCGGTGCAGGATCCGAGCCTCAGTCATGCAACCTCGCGCGCGATCCACAATGTCCTCGGTTATCCCGGCGCGATCGGCGCCGATCTCTTGATGCGAATTTCTCGGCCTCGGCGCGATCATACTGATCCTGCCCGTGGCGATCTGGGGCTGGCGGATGCTGACCCACCGTCCCTTCGATCGCGAGGCCATGCGTCTCTCCTGCTGGATTCTCTGCACCGCGGCCGCCGCCGGTTTCGCCAGTTGCTGGCCACATAACGGTGCATGGCCGTTGCCGACGGGATTGGGTGGCGTGATCGGCGATGCGCTGGTGCGGGCGCCCGCGATTCTGCTTGGACCCGCAAGTGTACTGCATCGCTTCGTGTTCGGCGCGATCTTCTTTCTCGTCATGGCAGCGACGTTCCTGATCGCTAGCGGAATGGGATCGCGGCCTCGCGAAAAGTCCGCCGCCATCGAAGACGATGACGCGCCGTTTGAAAACGGCGACGACCACGCCTCGGTCTCGCTGGGCTTGGTCGTTCATGCGCTGATGAGCGCGAAGGCGCGACTCAAGCGCATCAGGCTCGGAGCGCTTCTTGTCTTGGCTTACAAGTCGCTTGTGTCGAGTGCGCCGAAGAAATCGGCGGCGCTGGCGTTCGAGCGTCAGGAACCAAGTTCTTGGTGGCGCGCCATCGCTGGTGCCGCGCTCCGGCAGCGATATCGAGGAAGACGATGACGCCGAGGATGAAGACGAGGACGAGGACGAGGACACGCCGGCCGCTCGCGCGCCGCGCAGGAAGGCGGCTCCTCGCCAGCCCGCAAAAAAATCGGGCAAGTTCGAGCTGCCGTCGGTGAATGTCCTGACCGCGCCGCGCGCCGCCGACCGTCAGCCGCTCAGCAAATCCGAACTGGAAGCCAATTCGCGCGCGCTCGAGGGCGTGCTTGGCGACTTCGGCGTGCGCGGCGACATCGTGAAAGCCAATCCGGGACCGGTGGTGACGTTGTATGAGCTCGAGCCCGCGCCCGGCATCAAGTCGTCGCGCGTCATCGGCCTTGCCGACGACATCGCCCGTTCCATGAGCGCGCTGTCGGCGCGCGTTGCCGTGGTCGCCGGCCGCAACGCTATCGGCATCGAGCTGCCGAACGCGCATCGCGAAAAGGTTTACCTGCGCGAATTGCTCACCGTCAAAGAAACCAACGACGCCATCAAGCTGCCGCTGTGCCTCGGGAAGAATATCGGCGGCGAATCCATCATCGTCGACCTTGCGCGGATGCCGCATCTCCTGATCGCCGGCACCACGGGCTCGGGCAAGTCGGTTGCGATCAACACCATGATTCTCAGCCTGGTTTACCGGCTGCGGCCGGATCAGTGCCGTCTCATCATGGTTGATCCGAAGATGCTCGAACTGTCCGTCTATGACGGCATCCCGCATCTGCTGACGCCGGTCGTGACCGATCCGAAGAAGGCGGTCGTCGCGCTGAAGTGGGCCGTGCGCGAGATGGAAGAGCGCTACAAGAAGATGTCCAAGCTCGGCGTGCGCAACATCGACGGCTACAACCAGCGCCTCGTCGAAGCCAGGGCCAAGGGCGAGGACCTGACGCGCACGGTGCATACCGGCTTCGACAAGGAAACCGGCAAGGCGGTTTACGAAGACGAGAAGCTCGACCTCGAGCCGCTGCCCTTCATCGTCATTATTGTGGATGAAATGGCCGACCTGATGATGGTCGCCGGCAAGGACATCGAGGGCGCGGTGCAACGGCTGGCGCAGATGGCGCGCGCCGCCGGCCTGCACGTGATCCTCGCGACGCAGCGCCCGTCGGTCGACGTCATCACCGGCACCATCAAGGCGAACTTCCCGACCCGCATTTCCTTCCAGGTCACATCGAAAATCGACAGCCGCACCATCCTTGGTGAAATGGGTGCCGAACAACTGCTGGGCCAAGGCGACATGCTCTACATGGCGGGGGGCGGCCGCATCTCGCGCGTGCACGGACCTTTCGTGTCGGACGAGGAAGTCGAGAAGGTGGTGCGCCACCTCAAGACACAGGGTCAGCCCGAATATCTCGAGGCGGTTACCGCGGAGGAGCCGACCGATGAGGACGGTGCGGTGTTCGACGGCGCCGGCATGGGAAGCGACGGCGGCGGCGATCTCTTCTCGCAGGCGGTGGCGATCGTGAAACGCGACCGCAAGGCCTCGACCAGCTACATCCAGCGACGTCTCCAGATCGGATACAACCGCGCCGCCTCGCTGATGGAGCGGATGGAACTCGAAGGCATCGTCGGCCAGGCCAACCACGCCGGAAAGCGCGAGATCCTGATCGAGGAGGAAGAAGGCCGCTTCTGATGCATGATCACCACAGTGGATGGTCCCGCTTCGGAGTTGCGAAATCGCCACAGCGTCGCGTTAGCGCGTATTCCGCAAAAGTGGACACCGGTTTTGCGATCAGAATACGCGCAAGTTATTGATTGAGAGCATTTTCTTCACGCTAACCGGATCCACTTAACCGGAAAATGCTCTAGAGCGGCAACATCAGTCGTGCCGGACCTCGCTCGGGAAAAAGCGATATCCGCGGCGGCGCAAAGCGCTGTAAAAGGAACGCATCGGGCGAACAGGACAGGGCATTGAGCAGACACGTGACATATTTCCCCGCGGCCCGCAGTCCGATCCGCATTCGCGCGCAGACCGGCGTGGTCTGGCTCGCTGCGGCGCTGACCGTTGGTCTTTTGATTCCGTCCGCGCTCGCGCAGGCCGTTCCGATCCCGCGACCAGCGCCGAAAGCTCGCGACGGCGGACCCGCGGCGAAGCCTTTCGACACCGTTGGGTCAGCCGAACAGCAGATCACGGGGTCAACGCGACCGCCCGACCCGATCATCCCCGACCGGCGCCGCAATACGCCTGCCAATTTCTTTGCGACCTTTAGCTCGGACCAGAAGGCGGCGGCGGCGCGCGTCAGCACCTATCTGTCGTCGTTGCAGACGCTTGCCGGAAATTTCGTGCAGGTCGGCCCAGACGGCAGCCGCTCGACCGGCGAGTTCTATATCCAGAAGCCGGGCAAGGTGCGGTTCGAATATGACCCGCCATCGCCGATCGCGATGATTTCCGACGGCTCGTCGCTCGCCGTGCGCGATAACAAGCTTGCGACCCAGGATATCTATCCGCTGTCGCAGACGCCGTTGCGTTATCTGCTGTCGGACCGCATCGACCTGATGAAGGACACTAACGTCGTCAGCGTGACATCGGACGATCTCTACATCAGCGTCACCATCGAGGAGAAGCAGGCGCTGATCGGCACCTCCCGCCTCATGCTGATGGTGGGCGTCAAGGACGGCCAGCTCAAGCAGTGGACCGTGACTGATCCGCAGGGCTACGATACCACGGTGGCGATCTACAACCTGAAGACCACGGCGAAGCTCGATCCCGGCCTGTTCAAGATCGACTTTACCAAATATCCGACGACGTCGAACAACTGAGGCGCTGAAGCCTTTCTTCCCTCTCCCTTGTGGAGAGGGTGGTTTCGAACGACGTGAGAAACCGGGTGAGTGTTTGGTCGGGGCGACGTATTCCTCCTCTTCCTTTATCGTTTGACCTCGCTTGTCATTGCGAGGAGCTCAGGGCGACGCGTAGCGTCGTCCCGACAGCGACAAAGCAATCCAGTCATATAAGAAATGCTGGATTGCTTCGCTTCGCTCGCAATGACATGTAGGAAGAGTTCTTCTTCCTGCCGGAATCCCATGCAACTCACCCTCACCACCTGGAATATCAATTCGGTGCGATTGCGCATCGACCTCGTCGCAAAGTTTCTCAAAGCACAACGGCCGGACGTACTGTGCCTGCAGGAAACCAAGTGCCCCGACGATGCCTTTCCGCTGAAGCGCTTCCGGCGTCTCGGCTACGAGCATGTCGCACTCAACGGGCAGAAGGGCTATCATGGCGTTGCCGTAGTCTCGAAGCTGCCGTTCGACCAAACCAATGTCAGAACCTTCTGCGACAAGCTCGATTCTGCGTCACATTACCGTGACCTTCGGCGACAAGGCCGGGCTCACTGCGCCGCTGGTGCTGCATAACTTTTATGTGCCCGCGGGCGGCGACATTCCCGATCCCGTGCTCAATCCGAAGTTCGCGCACAAGCTGCAATTCCTCGACGAGATGAAAACCTGCGCGCCGCTGCATCCGCGCGACGGCGAGCGACATGTCCTGGTGGGCGACCTCAATGTGGCGCCGCACGAAAATGACGTCTGGTCGCACAAGCAGCTCCTGAAGATCGTCTCGCACACGCCGGTCGAATGCGAGAAGCTGCTTGGCGTGCAGAGCCACGGCAACTGGGTCGACGTCGCGCGCGCGCAAATTCCGATGTCGGAGAAAGTCTATACGTGGTGGAGTTATCGCGCCGCCGACTGGACCGCCGCTGACCGCGGCCGCAGGCTCGATCACATCTGGGTTTCGGAGGCGCTGCGCGGCGGCATTCACGATTTCCGCATCAACCGCGACGCCCGCGGCTGGCAGCGTCCTTCGGATCATGTGCCTGTGACGGCGGTGATGGAGGTTTAGCAGCCAATTCTAACGCGTCATTCCCCGATGCACCATTGCGCATCTGAGGACGGGGTTCTGCGCAAAATGACTCGCCAAGAGCCGCAGACGCCGGTGCGCAATTGCGCACCAGGGAATGACGACGGTCAAATACTCAGCTTGGCCGATGCCATCAGGATATCACTGGTCGCCTGCCGGGTGCGGTTGGCAAGTTCGTCGCGAAGGCGGCGGGCCGCGGCGGGATCGCTGTCGAGCACGCGCTGGAACAGCGTGCGTGGAATCCGGATCAGCGTCGAATATTCCAGCGCGATCGCCGTCGCCGGCCGCGGCATGGGAACGATCAGGGCCAGCTCGCCGATCAGTGTGCCGCGCTCGGCGATGATTTCCCGATCGCTGCCGTCCTCGACATGAATGCGAAAGGCGCCGTCCTGAACGACGTATCCCGCGTCCGCCTCGTCACCGGCGCGAAACAGAATCGAGCCGCGGGCAAACTGCTGCTGCTCGGAACTGATGGCAAGCACGCGCAATGCCTCGACGCCCAACAGGCGCAAGGTCGGGACGCGCTCAAGCAGGACAACATCGTCTTCGATCGACATGCAAGACCGATTTGGCGATCCATGCCGGGACCACCCAAAAGCTGTTTCGACGAAAGCTGATACGATTCGTCAGCCTAGAGCATTTTCCGGCGAAGTGGAATCCGGTTAGCGTGAAGAAAATGCTCTCAATCAATAACTTGCGCGTATTCTGATCGCAAAACCGGTATCCACTTTTGCGGAATAAGCGCTGAGTATCACGGCACCAGCTTGTAGCCACCGGCTTCCGTCACCAGAATTTCCGGATTGGCGGCGTCCTTCTCGATCTTCTGGCGCAACCGGTAGATGTGGGTTTCCAGCGTGTGGGTGGTGACGCCGGAGTTGTAGCCCCACACCTCCTGCAGCAGCGTCTCGCGCGACACCGGCATCTGCCCGGCGCGGTACAGAAAGCGCAGGATCGCGGTTTCCTTCTCGGTCAGCCGCACCTTCTTGGCGTTGGCGCCGGTCAGCATTTTCGAGCCGGGCCGGAAACTGTACGGTCCCACCGAGAACACCGCGTCCTCGCTGGCTTCATGCTGACGCAACTGCGCGCGGATGCGCGCCAGCAACACCGCGAAGCGGAACGGTTTTGCGACATAGTCATTGGCACCGGATTCAAGCCCCAAAATCGTATCCGAATCGGTGTCGTGACCGGTGAGCATGATGATCGGCGCCTTGAAGCCGCCCTTGCGCAAGGACCGCACCACCTCGCGTCCATCGGTATCGGGCAGCCCGACATCCATCAGCACGAGATCGGGCGAATGAGCTTTGGCGGCGCTGGCGCCCTTCGCGCCCGTATCAACGCCTGAGGCCTCGAATTCCTCGTGCAGCGACAGTTGCTCGACCAGCGTATCGCGCAGGTCGGTGTCGTCATCCACGATCAGGATTTTGCGGGCGTTGGCCATTGTGTGCGATCCTCTTGGCGGCGGGAACAGTGGGCGGCAACGCCAATGAAGCGCATCGGCAGCCAACTTCAAAAATCGTGTAAGCCGTGATTCGTCTGGCGTATGAACTTGTTACCGATTTAGTCAAAATGGAGTGTACTCCAGAACCGGCGGGAATTTGGATGAATGTTCCTGTATGACTTACAGGACCGATGTCCGGGCCGCAGAGTAAGGCGGAGGCTTCCTCATTCCATGAGAAGCTCAGGTTTTTCAATGGCTTGCATGACACATTCGCGTGATCGGCCGCTCGCGGAAATCCGTGTCCGGGCCGCTGCCGGCCGACGGAGCCGGGGCTGGCTGATCGCGGACGGGCAGGCGATTCCCGTCGCGCTCGGGCGCGGCGGAATCAGAGCCAACAAGCGCGAAGGCGATGGCGGCACGCCGCGGGGTATTTTCCGGCCGGTGCGGCTGTGGTGGCGCGCCGACCGGCATCCGCGGCCGCGCACGGTTCTGCCGGTGCGCCCGATCACGCCCGCCGATGCCTGGTGTGAAAATCCCGCCGACCGGCACTACAATCAGCCGATCCGGCTGACGCGCACCGCCAACGGCGACCGGCTGACGCGCGACGATCATCTCTACGATTTCATCATCGAGATCGATCACAATAACCGTCCCCGCATCGCAGGACGCGGCAGCGCGGTATTCCTGCATCTGGCGCGCGACAATTTTGGTCCCACGGCCGGATGCGTGGCGATGACGCAGCCCACGATGCTGCGGCTGTTGCGGCGGATCGCGCCGCAAACCCGGATCGAGATCGGGTGAATGAATGCGATGCTTCCCTCTTGCGGGAGAGGGAAGAAGATCACCGCGTTCCGAAAATCGCAGAGCCAATCCGCACATGGGTCGCGCCGAGTTCGATGGCGATGGCGAAGTCCGCGCTCATGCCCATCGACAGTTGCTTGAGCCCGTTGCGTTTCGCGATCTTCGCGGTGAGCGCGAAATGCGGCGCCGGCGCATCGTCCACCGGCGGGATGCACATCAACCCTGAAATCGTCAGACCGTAGCTGTCGCGACACTTAGCGATAAAATCATCCGCGTCGGCAGGCGCGATGCCGGCCTTCTGCGGCTCCTCACCGGTGTTGAGCTGCACGAACAGATCGGGCCGGCGATCTTGCCTGGCGATTTCCTTGGTCAATGCTTCGCAAATGCTCGGGCGGTCCACCGAATGGATGGCATCGAACAAGGCGACCGCTTCCCTGGCCTTGTTGGACTGCAGCGGGCCGATCAGATGCAGCGCAAGGCCGGGATGCGCCGCTATCAGGTCGGGCCATTTTCCTCTGGCCTCCTGCACGCGATTTTCGCCGAATACCCGGTGCCCCGCGACGATCACCGGTTCGATCGCATCCGCATCGAAGGTTTTCGACACCGCCACCAGCGTCACCGACGATCGTTCGCGCCGCGCATCCCGGCAGGCGCGCACGATCTCCGCCTCAACCGAGGCAAGCATCCCGGATTCGAAGTTCGCTGTCACGTTGCCTCACGTTGCCTGGCGATCCGCCGCACCGGCCCGCTTGGTAAAGGAGTCTTTACGGATGCCATGGTTCCGGTGGTCATTTGATTCATCAAACCTGAAGTTTCAGCTGATCGTTCCAGTTTTATCGAATCCGGGAAAGCCTTCTTGAATTGTTGGCTCGACGGTCTCGCGGGGGTCGAAACTCGTGATGTCACGGATCAGCTTCAATCGCAAACGGGCCAAACTGAAGGCCGTTATGGGCATTCGCGCCCGGCTCGTGCTGCTGGCGCTGATCCTGGTGGTGCCGCTGATGATCGAGCGCGTCCGCTCGCTGGAAGACACGCGCGTCAAGACAATCGCCGAAATCAACCATGACTTCGAGAAACTCGCGCAGCGCACCGTCGATGCACAGCGCGAGGTGATTTTCTCGGTCGAAGCGATCCTGAAATCGTCCTCGCAGATCTATCTGTCCGGCGCCCGGCTTGGCGATGCCTGCGGCCTGATGCGCGCCAGCCTGCCGACCAATCTTCCATGGATCAGAAATGTTCTCGTTCTCGATCCCAACGGGCGGGTCGCCTGCGCCAACGTCGACAACGTCGATAATCTCAATCTCGGCGATCGAGATTATTTCCAGCGCGCGAAGGCCGAGCGCAAACTGGTGATCAGCGATTACATCTTCAGCCGGGTTTCGAAACTGCCGACCGCGGTAGCGGCCTATCCGGTCTCTCCGACCGATACCCGCAACGGCAACGTCATCATCGCCGGCATCGACCTCGGCTGGATGTCGAAGGTGATGGACAATCTCGGTGGCAAGCCGGGCGTATCTGCAGTTCTTATCGACAGCCACGGAACGGTTCTTGCGGCGGCGTCCGATCAGGCCAGTATGATCGGCAATCCAATTGACGATCTCGACCTGCTGTCCGCCATCGCGGGCGTCAACGCCGCGTCAAAAAGCGACACCGGCACGCTGCAGTTCACCGCCGCGAACGGCAAAACGCGGCTGATTTCCTTCACCCGCGTTCCCGGAACGAGCTCTCGCCTGATCGTCAGCATCGACGAAACCAAGGCGTCCGCAGCGATCAACCGCGAGATTTACACAGCCTATATTCAGCTCGGCTTTGTCGGCCTCCTCGTTTTGCTCGGCGCGCTGATTGCCGCGGAACGGCTGATTGTCCAGCCGATCGACCTGATGACGGCCGCTGCAAAACGATTTGGCCGCGGCGAGCGCGGAGCCCGCGTGGCCCGGTCCCAATTGCCAGCGGAATTCATCCCGCTGGCCCGGGCGTTTAACGCCATGGCGGCGCAACTCGGCGAGCGCGAGCGCGAGCTGCTCGCCGCCAACGATCGGCTCACTGTGATGGCGTCGCACGATATGCTGTCAGGACTTGCCAATCGCCGTGGCTTCCAGAGCCGCCTCGATTTCGAATGGTTCAAGGCGCAGCAGACCGGCGAACAATTGTCGTTGCTGATGATCGACGTCGATCACTTCAAGCTCTTCAACGACACCTACGGTCATCTCGAAGGCGATACCTGCCTCAGCCGTCTTGGCGAGGTGCTGGCGGGAACCGCGAACCAGACCAGGGGTTTCGCGGCGCGGTATGGCGGCGAGGAATTCAGCCTGCTGCTGCCGGGCACCGATACCGAGGCTGCGATTAAAATCGGAGAAACGGTGCGAGCCACCGTGCAGGCGCTTGCGCTGCCCCACGCCACCAGCAGTTATCAGACCGTCACGGTCAGCGTCGGCGTTGCCTGCACGTCGCCGAACGAGACGCAGCAGCCGATGGACCTGATCGAGGCAGCCGACGCCGCGCTGTATGCCGCCAAGCATCGCGGCCGCAACGCCGTCGTCGAGCACGGATTCGTGCGCGCGAACGACGATGCGATGAAGCTGACGGGCTGATCCCCGACTATACCCGCTTCGGAATCGCGAGGCCCCGCTGTACCGCAGGACGCGCCAGACCCCGCTCAAGCCACGCCGCGACATTCCTGAACCGGTCGAATCCCACGAGCTCCCGCGCCTCGTAAAACCCGATCAGATTGCGCACCCAGCCGAACATCGAAATATCGGCGATGGTGTAGTCGTCGCCGGCGAACCACTGGCACGTCGCCAGATGCGCCTCCATGACGCCGAGCAGCCGCTTCGATTCCGCCACGTAGCGATCGCGCGGGCGCTTGTCCTCAAAATCCTTACCGGCGAACTTGTGGAAGAAGCCGACCTGCCCGAACATCGGCCCGACAGCGCCCATCTGAAAATGAACCCACTGGATGGCATGCCAGCGTTGCGCGGGGTCCGACGGCAGCAGCTTTCCGGTTTTTTCCGCGAGGTACTGCAGGATCGCGCCGGACTCGAACAAGCCGAGCGGTTTGCCACCGGGACCGTCGGGATCGAGAATCGCCGGGATCTTGCCGTTCGGATTGAGCGACAGGAACTTAGCGGTTTTCTGGTCGTGCTTGTCGAAGTCGACCAGATGCACCTCGTAGGGCAATCCGATTTCCTCAAGCATGATCGACACCTTCACGCCATTGGGCGTCGGCAGCGAATAGAGCTGGAGCCGATCCGAATGGGCGGCCGGCCAGCGGCGGGTGATCGGAAAAGCGGAGAGGTCGACCATCGGGTCACTCCGGAAGGCGGGAGATCTCCCGCTTACACCGCAAAACCAGACCGCTTGCAAACCGACCCGCGAGACCCGCCCCACCCGTTGACCCCCGGTCCGCTTTCATGGCCTAGTCGACTGCCCGCAAATCACGAAAAACGCTGCGATTCCATGACCTCAGACCGTTACAACGCCCGTGACTCCGAGCCGCGCTGGCAAGCTGCGTGGGACGAACGAGCGATCTTCGCGACCAAAAACGACGACCCGCGCGAAAAATACTATGTGCTGGAGATGTTTCCCTATCCGTCCGGGCGCATCCACATCGGCCACGTCCGCAACTACACTCTCGGCGACGTGATCGCGCGCTACATGCGCGCCAAGGGCTACAACGTGCTGCATCCGATGGGCTGGGACGCCTTCGGCCTGCCCGCGGAGAACGCCGCGATCGAGCGCAAGGTCGCGCCCAAGGCGTGGACTTACGACAATATCGCCGCGATGAAGAAGCAACTGCGGTCGATCGGGCTCTCGCTCGACTGGGCCAGGGAGTTCGCCACCTGCGATCCCACCTACTACAAGCATCAGCAGAAGATGTTTCTGGATTTCCTGCGTACCGGCCTCGCCGAACGCGAGAAGCGCAAGATCAACTGGGATCCGGTCGACATGACCGTGCTCGCCAACGAGCAGGTCATCGACGGCCGCGGCTGGCGTTCCGGCGCCGTGGTCGAGCAGCGCGAGATGAACCAGTGGGTCTTCAAGATCACGAAGTACGCTCAGGAATTGCTGGACGCGCTCGACGCGCTGGATCGCTGGCCCGACAAAGTGCGGTTGATGCAGCGCAACTGGATCGGCCGCAGCGAGGGCTTGCTGCTCCGCTTCGCGCTCGCCCCCCAAGATGCAGGTATCGCTTGGTTCATTGCCGACCAAGCGGCTGAGATCAAGGTCTTCACCACGCGGCCCGACACGCTGTTCGGCGCAAAATTCATGGCGATCGCGCCGGATCATCCGCTGGCGCAGGCGGCGGCGAAAAACAATCCTGATCTCGCCGCATTCATCGCCGAGTGCAAACGGCGCGGCACCGCGCAGGCCGAAATCGACACCGCGGAGAAGTTGGGTTTCGACACCGGCATTCGTACCATTCATCCGTTCGACCCGGACTGGAAGCTGCCGGTCTATGTGGCGAATTTCGTGCTGATGGAATACGGCACCGGCGCCATCTTCGGATGCCCGGCGCACGACCAGCGCGACCTCGACTTCGTCAACAAGTACGGCCTCGGCAACACGCCGGTGGTTTGTCCCGAGGGACAGGACCCCCAAAGCTTCATCATTACCGACACCGCTTATGACGGTGACGGCCGCATGATCAATTCGCGCTTCCTCGACGGCATGACCACCGAGGCGGCGAAGGAAGAAGTTGCGAAACGGCTGGAAAGCGAGACGCGCGGCAACATGCCGGTGGGCGAGCGCAAGGTAAACTTCCGCCTGCGCGACTGGGGCATTTCACGCCAGCGCTACTGGGGCTGTCCGATCCCGGTGATCCACTGCCCAAAGTGCGATGTGGTGCCTGTGCCCGACAAGGATCTGCCGGTGACGCTGCCGGAGGATGTCAGCTTCGACAAGCCCGGCAACGCGCTCGACCATCATCCGACCTGGAAGCACGTCACCTGTCCGCAGTGCGGCGGCAACGCCACGCGCGAAACCGACACGATGGACACCTTCGTGGATTTGTCGTGGTATTTTGCGCGCTTCACCGATCCGTGGAACGAGGCGGCGCCGACCACGCCCGCCGTCGTCAACCGCATGATGCCGGTCGATCAGTATATCGGCGGCGTCGAGCACGCGATCCTCCATCTGCTCTACTCGCGTTTCTTCACCCGCGCGATGAAAGCCACCGGCCATATCGGCATGGACGAGCCGTTCAAGGGCATGTTCACGCAGGGCATGGTCGTGCACGAGACCTACCGGAAAGCCGACGGCGGCTGGGCCTCGCCCGACGAGGTCACGGTCGAGGTCGGCGGCAACGGACGCCGGGCTACGCTGATTGCGTCCGGCGAAGAGGTCAGCATCGGCGCGGTCGAGAAGATGTCGAAGTCGAAACGCAACACCGTCGATCCTGACGACATCATCGGCACCTACGGCGCCGATACCGCGCGCTGGTTCATGTTGTCGGATTCGCCGCCGGATCGCGACGTGATCTGGAGCGAGGAAGGCGTGCAGGGCGCGTCGCGCTTCATGCAGCGGCTATGGCGGCTGGTCAACGAATTGGCCGAGGCCGGCAACGCTTCGCCGCAGACCCGGCCGGCCACCTTCGACGCCGATGCGCTGGCGCTGCGGAAGGCCGCCCATGGCGCGCTCGACAAGGTGTCCACGGGAATCGAGCGGCTGCACTTCAACGTCTGCCTCGCCAACATCCGCGAGTTCGCCAACACGCTGGCTGAGACCCTGACCCGCCCCGGCACCCGCACGCCGGACCTGGCCTGGAGTTTGCGCGAGGCGGCCACCATCCTGGTCCAGGTGTTCAGTCCGATGATGCCGCATCTGGCGGAGGAATGCTGGCAGGCACTCGGACAGACCGGTCTGGTCTCGGAGGCCCACTGGCCACAAATCGAGCGCGATTTGCTGGTTGAAAACACCATCACGCTGCCCGTGCAGGTGAACGGCAAGAAGCGGGGCGAGGTGACGGTGGCAAGCGACGCCCTGAATCCGGAAATTGAGACTGCCGTTTTGGCGCTCGATGCGGTAAAACAGGTCTTGGGCGGCAAGCCGGCCCGAAAGATCATTATCGTCCCGCAGAGGATTGTGAATGTGGTGGGGTAGGTTGTCGGTTCGGCCGGCTCGATCTGGAGCTAGCCCCCGCATGGCGGCGCGGCTGATGGTCGTGGCCGTGCTGGCCGCGTTGACGGCGGGCTGCTTCCATCCGATGTACGCCGAACACGCCGACGGCTCTCCCGCTTTGCGGGAAAAGCTCATGGGCATCGAACTGCTGCCGATCGACAAGCCCAACGCGTCCCGGGATGCCCGGATCGGCGTGGCGATTCGCAACGCGCTGGCGTTCAAGCTTTACGGCGGCGCCACCGGTATGCCGCCGACGCATCAGCTCAAGATTCGCTTCACCACCAGCCGCTCGTCGCTGATGCTCGATCCTCGCACGGCCCTGCCCTCGAACGAGAGCTATGGCATCGATGCCAGCTACCAGTTGATCGAGGTCGCGACCGGCAAGACGGTTCTGAACGCGAGCACATTTTCCCGCACCTCCTATGACATTCCCGGCCAGCTCCAGCGTTTCGCGCGGGCACGCGCGTATCGTGACGCAGAGGACCGTGCTTCGGACGAGATCGCGCAGAATATCAATACGCGGCTGGCGGCGTTCTTCTACGCCGGCACCTGATCGCGCCAAAAATGGTCGCGCTGCGCGGAAAAGACGTCGACAGTTTTCTCGCCCGGCCCGATCCCGGACGTCCGATCATCCTGCTCTACGGTCCCGACGCCGGTCTGGTGCGCGAGCGCGCCGACGCTCTGATGGCGTCTGCGGTCGACGATCCCAACGATCCGTTTTCACTGGTGCGACTCGATGGCGACGATCTCGCCGCCGAGCCGTCGCGTCTTGTCGATGAGGCCATGACGGTGCCGCTGTTCGGCGGCCGCCGCGCCATCCGCGTCAAGGCCGGTTCGCGCAATTTTGCCAGCGGTGTCGATACGCTGACGGACTTCGCGATCAAGGATTGCCGCGTCGTGATCGAGGCCGGTGAGTTGCGGCCGGAAGCGCCGTTGCGCAAGACCTGCGAGCGCGCGAAGAACGCCGTCGCGATCGCCTGCTATCCCGACACCGAGCGCGATCTTGCGCGGCTAATCGACGACGAGTTACGGCTTTCGAATCAGACGATCGTGCCGGACGCCCGGGCCACATTGATGTCGCTGCTCGGTGGCGACCGACAGGCCTCGCGCAACGAGATTCGCAAGATCGTGCTTTATGCCCATGGGCAGCGCGAGATCACACTCGACGACGTGATGGCCGTCGTCTCCGACGCATCCGACTTCAAGCTCGATCCCATCGTCGACGGCGCGTTCGCCGGACAGCCCGCCACCGTCGAAACCGAATTCGCCAAGGCCCTGGTCGCCGGCACCTATCCGGGCCTCATCATATCGGCGGCGCAGCGCCAGGTCGCCGCGCTGCACAAGGCAGCGCTTGTGATGGAGGGCGGCGCGTCGGCCTCATTGGCCGCCGAGAGCGGATTTCCGCGGCTGCACTTTTCGCGCAAGACGGCCGTGGAAACGGCGTTGCGCAATTTCGGCGCCGCACGGCTGGTTCAGGTGATGGATCAGCTTGCCGTCGCGGCGTTGGACGTGCGCAAGCAGTCGGCGCTGGCACCTGTGATCGCGCAGCGCGCGCTGATGTCGATCGCGGTGAATGCAAGGCGGCGGGGATGACAGGTCGTCATTGCGAGCCACGAGATGATTTACTCGGCTTCGTCATTCCGGGATGCGCCTCTTGGCGCAGGCCCGGAATCTATATTCCCGGTCGGGGTTATGGATTTCGGGCTCGCTTGCTCAGCGCAAAATTGACAAGGTCAATTTTGTCGCGAGCTCGCGTCCCGGAATGACAGCTCATCCCTTCGAATCCAGCCTCTTCAAAATCTCGTCGAGCTGATCGAGGTCGCGATAGCGGATCTGCACGACGCCGCCGGGCTTCCTGTGATCGACCGTCACTGCGAGGCCGAGCGCATCGCTGACGCGCTTTTCCAGCGCGACCGTGTCGGGGTCTTTCTCCGTCTTCCCGGCGCGCGCCTTCTGCGGCTTGCGCTCCGGCACGCCCTCCTCATGCGCCAGCGCCTCGGCCTGCCGCACGTTGAGACCTTCCGTAACGATACGCTTCGCCGCCGTGGACGGATCGGGCACGCCGATCAACGCGCGCGCATGGCCCGCCGACAACTCGCCGGATGCGATCAGCGCCTGCACATCGTCGGGCAGTTTCGTCAGCCGCATCATGTTGGCGACATGGCTGCGGCTCTTGCCGACGATTTTTGCGATGTCGTCCTGAGTGCGTTTGAATTCATTGGCGAGCGCGTGATAGCCCTGTGCCTCTTCCATCGCGTTGAGGTCTTCGCGCTGCACGTTCTCGATGATCGCGATCTCGAGCGCGACATTGTCGGTGACATCCACCGGCACGATCGGAACCTCGTGCAACCCTGCTAACTGCGACGCGCGCCAGCGGCGCTCGCCGGCGATGATCTCGTAGCGATCCTGCGCGCCCTTCACCGGGCGCACCACGATCGGCTGGATCACGCCGTGCTGTTTGATGGAGTCGGAAAGCTCGCCGAGCTCGGCATCGGCAAACCCGCGACGCGGATTGCGCGGATTGGGCTTCAGGAATTCGATCGGCACCTTGCGCTGCGCGCGCGCGCGATCGACGTGGGCGGCCTCGCCGCCGACGTCACCGATCAGACTTGCAAGACCGCGGCCCAGTCGCGAACGCGCTTCGTCGGCCATCGCCAGCTCCCTTGGATTCACGCACAGCACTCCATCATCTTGCATCTCATCCTTCGAGGCTCGGGGCTCCGCCCTCGCACCTCAGGATGACGGTCCAATCAATGCGTCGTACGCAGCTCGCGCTCACGCTGGATAACTTCGGTCGCAAGTTTCAGATAGGCCTCGCTGCCGCTGCATTTGAGATCGTAGACCAAGACCGGCTTGCCATAGGACGGCGCTTCGGAAATACGCACGTTGCGCGGAATCATAGTGTCGTAGACCTTCGAGCCCATGAACTGACGAACGTCGGCGACGACCTGGTTCGACAGGTTGTTGCGCGAGTCGAACATGGTCAGCACGATGCCGTGGATCGAGAGATTCGGATTGAGCGTGGAGCGCACCTGCTCCACCGTCTGCAGCAGTTGCGACAGGCCTTCGAGCGCGAAGAACTCGCACTGCAGGGGAACGAGGATCGCATCCGATGCTGCCATCGCGTTGACGGTGAGAAGGTTGAGCGACGGTGGACAGTCGATCAGCACGTAGGTGTAGTCGGTGCTGTCGGCCGCGTTGCCGTTAAGCGCCGCGATCGCATCGCGCAGACGGAACGCGCGATCTTTCGTCGTGCCGAGCTCGAGCTCCAGGCCGGAGAGATCCATGGTCGAGGTTGCGATGTGCAGGCGCGGCACCGCGGTTGCCACCACCGATTCGCGCAGCGGCGCTTCGCCGATCAGCACGTCGTAGGTGGAGACGTTGCGGTCGCGCCGGTCGATGCCGAGGCCGGTGGAGGCGTTGCCTTGCGGATCGAGATCGACGATCAGAACGCGCTCGCCGATCGCCGCCAGCGCGGTGCCGAGATTGATCGCGGTGGTTGTCTTGCCAACCCCGCCCTTCTGGTTGGCGAGCGAAATGATCCGGGGATGGGCGGCGGAGGGCGCCCCCTCCTTGCCATCACCTTGATAAATCTCATCAATTACAGTCATGCGCGGCGCCATGCTTATTTTGTCGCGGGATGATCGCGCCGCTCGATGCGATCGAGTTCGACGATCCAGCCATGTCCGCCAGTACGGCTGGAATGAAGGCGTGGTTCAATATTCCAATATTTAGTGGCTTCCGTCAATTCTGCTTCTACATCTTGACCCTTGAGTAACAACGCCTTGGTGCCCCGCTTCACTAGAGGTTCTGCCAAGCCGAGCAGCATCTGTAGCGGCGCCAGCGCACGTGCGGTCACACAATCGATCCCGCCCTCCAACCTATCCACATAATCCCCGATATCCGTCAGATGAATGACGCCCGGCGCGCCGGTGATCCGAATGGCCTCGCGGAGAAACGCCGCCTTCTTGGCATTGCGCTCGACCAGATCGATCCGCGCGCCTTCGACCTCGGCCAGGGCGCAGGCCAGCACGACTCCGGGAAAGCCGCCGCCGCTGCCAAAATCAGCCCAGAGTTTTGCGCGCGGCGCCAGCGCCAGAAGTTGAAGAGAATCCGCAATATGGCGCGTCCACAGGCACGGTAGCGTCGACGGCGCGATCAGATTGGTTTTGGTCTGCCATTGGACCAGCAGATCAACATATGCGTCCAGGCGCGCCTCGGTTTCACGTGAAACAGGCGTCAGCGCCAACGCGGCCGCCTTGTCGGAGGCTGGGTGCGGTGATTGAGCTGGTTGAGGTTCTGGCATGGGTTCGCCATCAACATAGGCGACAGTCTGATTCCCGGCCAGATTCGTTTGCAGCCCTTGCGCTTTTCATTTGCTATCGGCCATTGGCCGACCTGTTCGCCAGGGCTGGATTTGAGAAGCCTGTTTCACGTGAAACATCGTTCAGGCATGAGCGCTCCAGCTTAGGCCGACTTTGCCTTCCGCGCCTCGCGGCGTAGATAGGCCGCCAGAATCCCGAGCGCGGCCGGCGTGATGCCATCGAGGCGTCCTGCTTGCCCGACCGTGTGGGGCCGGGCATGCTCGAGCTTGACCCGCGCCTCGTTGGATAGTCCGGGCACGACATCATAGTCGATATCGGCGAGCACAAGGCTTTCATCGCGGCGGAACGCCTCGACGTCGGCGGTCTGGCGTTTCAGATAGACGTCGTATTTGGCGTCGATCTCCAGATGCACGGCGATTGCTGGATCGATGGCCGACAGCTCCGACCAGATCGCGACCACCTCGCCCCACCCGATCTCCGGATAGGATAAAAGCTCGAACACGGACCGCCGATGACCGTCGTGGTTGAGCAAAAGCCCATGTCTGGCGGCTTCATTCGGGGTGATCGTCAGTGCTTTGGACAGCGCCTTTGCGGCGCTCAAGGCCGTCATTTTGATCTGATGATAAGCCACGCGCCCTGGCCCGACACATCCCAGCGCAATACCCCTGTCCGTCAGCCGCTGATCGGCGTTGTCGGCGCGGAGTGTCAGCCGGTATTCGGCGCGCGAGGTGAACATCCGATAGGGTTCGGTGATGCCCCGGGTCACGAGGTCATCGATCATCACGCCGAGATAGCCATCGGCGCGGTCAAATACGGCGGGACCGCCGCCGCCCGCGGCCAATGCCGCATTCAGACCCGCAACAAGTCCCTGTGCCGCGGCCTCTTCGTAACCGGTCGTGCCGTTGATCTGCCCAGCCAGGAATAGGCCGGGCAGACGCTTGGTCTGCAAAGTGGGATCGAGTTCACGCGGATCGACGTGGTCGTATTCGATTGCGTAGCCCGGCCGGACCATCCTGACCTTCTCGAGGCCGGGGATGGTCGCCAGGATCGCAAGCTGCACGTCCCCCGGCAGCGCGGTCGAGATGCCGTTGGGATAAACGGTGGTGTCGTCGAGGCCTTCCGGCTCCAGAAAGATCTGGTGCCCGTCGCGATCGCCAAAGCGGACGATCTTGTCCTCAATCGACGGACAATAGCGCGGGCCCGAGCTTGTGATCTGGCCCGAATACATCGGCGAACGATGCACATTGGCCCGGATCACCTCGTGAGTCGCCGGCGTGGTGCGGGTGATGCCGCACTGGATCTGCGGCGTGTTGATACGACTGGTCATCACCGAAAATGGCTCCGGCGGATCATCGCCCGGCTGCATTTCAACCGCAGTCCAGTCGATCGTGGTGCCGTCAAGCCGTGGCGGTGTCCCTGTCTTGAGGCGGCCGAGTGTAAAGCCGATCCGCTGGAAGGATGCGGACAGGCCGAGGGCCGGCGCTTCGTCGACCCGGCCAGCCGGCCAGCTCCGTTCGCCAAGATGGATCAGGCCGCGCAGAAAGGTGCCGGTCGTGACGACGACCGCGCCGGCCTTGAGCTCGCGGCCATCTGCCAGGCGAATGCCGGCGACTCTGCCGTCAGCAACAATCAGGTCATCCGCCTCGCCTTCGATGACCTCAAGATTTTCCGTCTCGCGAATCGCTGCCTGCATCGCGGCGGCATAGACCTTGCGGTCCGCCTGGGCCCGCGGACCACGGACCGCCGGACCCTTGCGCCGATTGAGCATCCGGAACTGGATGCCGGCGGCATCGGCGACGCGACCCATCAGTCCGTCCAGCGCATCGACCTCGCGGACCAGATGGCCCTTGCCGAGTCCGCCGATCGCAGGATTGCAGGACATGGCGCCGACGGTCGCAAACCGGTGGGTCACAAGGGCGGTGCGCGCGCCCATGCGCGCGGCTGCGGCTGCAGCCTCGCAGCCGGCGTGGCCGCCTCCTATTACGATGACGTCGAATGATGTCTGCATTCCGCAACCCGGCGCGAGTTTCGGAGGACTTCTAGCCCAAGCTCTTTCGATCCGAAAGGCTGGATTTGAATGGGTTTCACCTGAAACGATTTTCCGTCGAACTGTTTCACGTGAAACAGGGCCTCTAATCGCAATTCAAGTAATGAATATCAAATTATTACTTACCGATACAAAATTCTCGAAAAATCGAGTCCAAAACATCATCTATGTCCACACGGCCCAGTAACCGACCCAACAAATGAACAGATATTCGCAATTCTTCAGCCACGAGCTCGTCGCCCTGCCCGATCAAGGCCCCTGCCTTCGCAAGCGATGCTGCAGCATGCTCCAATATATTGCGGTGCCGCAAACGCGTGATAACGGCGGTTTCGCCCGCGCCGAACCAGCTGTCCGCAAACGACGTCAGCACCGCCACCAGCTCATCGACGCCATCGCCCCGTGACGCCGAAATCCGGAAATGCCGCGTTGAAACGCCCTGCCCCAGCTTCGCCTCAGGCCGCCCCGGGTTCGCCCCATCATTTTCCAGGCTCGAAAGATCGACCTTGTTGCGCACCCGCCAGAGCGGCGCACCGCCCTCGCCGATCGTTTGCTGTGGACTGACGTCAGCATCGTCATCCGCAAGCCATAGCACCAAATCGGCCGACGCCGCGCGATCGCGTGCGCGCCGCACGCCTTCCTGCTCAACCGGATCGTCGGTCTCGCGAATCCCTGCGGTGTCGATCAGCGTCACCGGATAACCATCGAGATCGAGATGCACTTCGATGATATCCCGCGTCGTTCCGGCATGCGGGGACACGATCGCGGCCTCGCGATGCGCGAGACGATTGAGCAACGTCGATTTGCCGGCATTCGGCGGGCCTGCGATCGCGACCGTCAGGCCGTCAGGCAGCCGTTCGCTTTGTGCCGATACCGCAAGGGTTTCTTCAATCTCGCGACGGAGCTGCGCGATCTTCGCCATCGCGGGCTTCAGCAGATCTTCCGGCACATCGCCTTCATCGGCGAAATCGATTCCGGCCTCGATCAAGGCCGACGCTTCGATCAGCCGCTTGCGCCAGCCCCGCGCGCGATCGCCGAGCAGTCCCTGCAATTGCCGCAAGGCCTGGCGGCGCTGCCGATCGGTGTCGGCATGGATAAGATCGTCGAGGCCTTCGGCCTCGGTGAGATCGATCTTGCCGTTCTCGAACGCGCGCCGAGTAAATTCTCCCGGCTCGGCAGTTCTGACATTGTCGATCGACGACAGCGCCGCAAATAAGGCATTCAGCACCGCACGGCCGCCGTGAACGTGGAACTCCGCAACATCTTCACCGGTTGCGCTCGCAGGTCCGGCGAACCACAAAACGATAGCATCATCAATGGCTTCGCCAACGCGATCGCGCAGCAACACGCGCTGCGCCACACGCGCGACGGGGATTGCCCCTGCGATATTTTGAAGCGCGGTGCCCGCCTCCGCGCCCGAAACGCGCACGACGGCGATGGCCGAGGGTGGCCGGCCCGACGACAGGGCGAAGATTGTTTGCTCCCGCGGATGCATTGCCTATTTGTCTTATCCAGCTTCGATGACACAACGAGAAATGCCGATAATACCGGCGCGACCACGTCAGCAGCGTTCCGGCATCGCATATTCGCAGAAGGACGGCTCGATATGAATTCCGCCGCAACTGGCGCAGCCCGTCCCACGAATCGTCTCGCCGCGGAAACAAGCCCCTATCTGTTGCAGCACCAGCATAATCCCGTCGACTGGCGGCCGTGGGGACCCGAGGCGCTCACTGAGGCGCAGCGGACCCACCGTCCGATCCTGCTGTCGATCGGCTACGCCGCCTGTCACTGGTGTCATGTCATGGCGCATGAGAGCTTTGAGGACAACGAGACCGCCGCGGTGATGAACGAGTTGTTCGTCTGCATCAAGGTCGATCGCGAAGAGCGGCCGGATATCGATCAGATCTACATGAGCGCGCTGCAGCATCTCGGCGAGCAGGGCGGCTGGCCGCTGACGATGTTCCTGTCATCAGATGGATCGCCGTTCTGGGGCGGGACATATTTTCCAAAGCTGCCGGATTACGGCCGCCCGGCATTTACCGATGTGTTGCAGTCCGTGGCGCGGGTTTTTCGCGAGCAGCCCGATAGGGTCATGACGACTCGCGATGCGCTGATCGCGCAGCTCGCCAAACGCGCGACGGCGGCAACTCCAGCGAATCTGGGCATTACCGAACTCAATGGCGCGGCTGCCTCGATTGCGCATTCGACCGATCCGGTGACGGGGGGTCTGCGTGGCACGCCGAAGTTTCCGCAATGCTCCATGCTGGAATTTATCTGGCGCGCCGGCATGCGCACTCACGGCGAGCGCTTCTTCGCAACCACCACACTGGCCCTGACCCAGATGAGCCAGGGCGGCATCTACGATCACATCGGCGGCGGCTATGCGCGCTATTCGGTCGACGACAGATGGCTGGTGCCGCACTTCGAGAAGATGCTCTACGACAACGCGCAGATTCTCGATCTGCTTGCGCTCGACTATGCACGCAGCAGAAATCCGCTGTACCGCGAACGCGCGATTGAGACCGTCGATTGGCTGCGCCGCGAGATGCTGACGGCCGAAGGCGGCTTTGCCTCGTCACTCGACGCGGACTCCGAAGGCGAGGAGGGCAAGTTCTATGTCTGGTCGCTGAACGAGATAGAAGAGGTATTCGGCGCTGTCGATGCCGCTGATTTTGCCGCGCGATACGATATCACCGCGAGGGGCAACTTCGAAGGTCACAACATTCTCAATCGTCTGAAGAGTTCCGACCTCGGCAGCGATGACGGCGCGCACATGCAAGCGCTTCGCGCGAAGCTGCTGGCGCGACGCGCGGGCCGCGTCCGTCCAGGACTCGACGACAAGGTTCTCGCCGACTGGAACGGCTTGATGATCGCGGCACTCGTTCACGGGGCCTGCGTCTTCGATTTTCCGGACTGGATGCAAACCGCGCGAGCGGCTTTCGACATGGTCCAGAGGAGGATGACACGCGGCGACCGGCTCGGTCATTCATGGCGCGAGGGCAAGCTGCTGGTGCCGGCGTTGGCTTCCGACTACGCCGCGATGATACGCGCCGCGCTCGCGTTGTTCGAAGCCACCGCCGACAAAGCGTATCTCGATCAGGCGCTACGCTGGCAAGCGAGCCTCGATACGCATTATGTCGACGCCGAACACGGTGGTTATTATTTCACGGCCGACGATGCCGAAGGGCTGATCGTACGGCCGCATTCGACGGTCGATGATGCCACCCCGAACCATAGTGGACTGATCGCACAAAACCTGGTGCGGCTCGCGGCGTTGACCGGCGATTCAAAATGGCGCGACCGTATCGACGCCGTGTTCGGCTCCTTGCTGCCCCACGCGTCCGAGAATGGCTTTGGCCATCTGTCGTTTCTGAATGGGCTCGATCTCCGTCTCACCGGCGCGGAAATCGTCGTGGTCGGTGAGGGAACACAAGCCCAGGCGCTGCTCAGCGCCGCACGAAAACTGCCGCACGCCACCAGCATCGTGCTGCACACGCCGAGTGGCGATGCTTTGCCAGAAGATCACCCCGCGCGTACCAAGGCCGATTCGGTGCAGGGCGCCGCAGCCTTTGTCTGCCGTAACCAGAGCTGCTCGCTGCCGGTCACTGCGCCGCAGGAGCTGATCGATCTGGTGATGCAGCGAACCTCTGCATAGTAGTAGTCCTCCCTGCGAAAGCAGGGACAACGACAGACCCGTTCACAAACGTAGATGGCCGGGACAAAGCCCGGCCATGACGACAAAAAACAACGGCTGAATTAAGTATTCATCGAACTCGAAGAATTCCGAGTTGTTCTTGGTGTTGCGCAATTTGTCGAGCAGGAAGTCGATCGCATCCATGGTGCCCATCGGATTGAGAATCCGGCGCAGCACGTACATCTTCTTGAGCAGTTGCGGATCGGTGATGAGTTCTTCCTTGCGCGTACCCGAGCGCGAGATATCGATCGCCGGGAATGTGCGCTTGTCGGACACCTTGCGGTCGAGGATGAGTTCGGAGTTACCGGTGCCCTTGAACTCTTCGAAGATCACTTCGTCCATGCGGCTGCCGGTATCGACCAGCGCGGTGGCGATGATAGTCAACGACCCGCCTTCCTCGATGTTGCGTGCGGCACCGAAGAAACGCTTCGGGCGCTGCAGCGCGTTGGCATCGACACCACCGGTCAGCACCTTGCCGGAGGAGGGCACCACGGTGTTGTAAGCGCGGCCCAGACGCGTAATCGAATCCAACAGGATAACGACATCGCGGCCGTGCTCGACCAGACGCTTGGCCTTCTCAATGACCATCTCGGCGACCTGGACGTGGCGCACGGCCGGCTCGTCGAAAGTGGACGACACCACTTCGCCCTTCACCGAACGTTGCATATCGGTAACTTCTTCCGGACGCTCGTCGATCAGAAGAACGATCAGATAGCATTCCGGATGATTGGCGGTGATGGAGTGCGCGATATTCTGCATCAGCACGGTTTTGCCGGTACGTGGCGGTGCCACGATCAATGCGCGCTGACCCTTGCCGATCGGAGCAACGATATCGATGACCCGCGCCGACAAATCCTTGCGCGTCGGATCCTCCAGCTCGAGCCGGAACCGCTCATCGGGAAACAGTGGCGTCAGGTTGTCGAAGTTGACCTTGTGCTTCGACTTCTCGGGGTCCTCGAAGTTGAGTGTATTGACCTTCAGCAGCGCGAAATAACGCTCGCCTTCCTTCGGGCTGCGAATGTGGCCTTCGATGGTATCGCCGGTTCGCAGGCCGAAGCGGCGAATCTGCGATGGCGAGACATAGATGTCGTCCGGACCCGGTAGGTAGTTGGCGTCCGGCGAGCGCAGGAACCCGAAGCCGTCGGAGAGAACCTCGACGACGCCTTCACCGATAATATCGGTTTCCTGGATCGCCAACTGCTTGAGAATGGCGAACATCAGCTCCTGCTTGCGCATGGTGCTGGCATTTTCAACCCCAAGCTCTTCCGCGAACGATACGAGTTCTGCTGGCGTCTTGGCCTTGAGGTCTTGAAGTTTCATTTCCCGCATTGGGACGGTCCTGTGGAAGACTTGAGGAGGATTGCGAGGCGGTTTTTAAGAAAATGCGGACGACAATTGAAAGGAAAGTCCGCAGGTCCTAACCGTGAAAAGCCTTGAGCGAGGAAGGTGCCGAAAAGGCTTCAAACCTGACGTGGCGGCCGGTTCAATAGAGCAACCGGGACGCAACCACATCCGCCTGCGTGGGGTGGGATGTCCGTAATATAGAAAATCGACCGCCCCTGCGCAAGGAGGTGCTGATCGGTCTCTTTGTCGATTACTGCAGCCCTGTCACGGTTTGACGATGACGAGAATAACGATACCGACCATCAGAATCGTAACTACCTCGTTGATAATTCGATAGAATTTCTGACTCTTGGTATTTCGGTCGGCAGCAAAGTCCCTGACCCGGCGGGCGAAAAAGCCGTGAATGGCGGACATCGCAATCACGAGCGCCAGCTTTCCTTGAAACCAGCCCAACGAATACCAGTGATGCGCCCACATCATGTAAAGCCCGAGCCCCCAGGCCACCATCATCGCGGGATTGATGATCGCCTTGAAGAGCCGCCGTTCCATGACCTTGAATGTCTCGGATTGTTTCGAGCCGATCTCTGCCTCGCAGTGATAGACGAACAGCCGCGGCAGGTAGAGCATCCCTGCCATCCAGGAAATGATGGCAATCACATGAAACGCCTTGATCCACTCGTACATCGACCATCTCGCTCAGGCTGTCCTAACCATCATCAGCTGGAACGCTTGACCCGCGTCAGCGTTGCTCCAGCGCCGGATAGAGACCTGATCAACGCGATATCCGCAAGTGTCTCTTTTCTAAATAACCATTTTTAAATTCTTAGGTTTGAGTCTAAGTGACAGTGAATTGGGCTAGCGCAACGCTGTCCCCGCTTTTTCAAAAGCTTCTTCACACTACCCGGGAATCAATCACACTCAGGTCAACAAGCCCGAGAGCATCGCAGCCTCAAAGACTTGCATGCCGTTCACACATGATTATCAAGAGACAAGTCCACACAACCCCACTATCATTTAAAGCAGTCGACGGAGTTTTCCCTTCACGAGACCTGTGAAGAAAAATCCAGTTTATCCCGAGGCCCTTGCCGGATGAGCCGTATAGTGGCTCGGGCTCCACAGAAATTCACAGGGTATACAGGGTCATGGTGCCCATCACCGGCAACTATTTTCATCTTCATCTGGTGTCTGATTCGACCGGTGAAACGCTGATCACGGTGTCGCGCGCGGTCGCCGCCCAATATGCCAATGTCACGCCTGTCGAACACGTCTACCCGCTTGTCCGCAGCCAGAAGCAACTCGATCGTGTTCTCGCGGAAATCGAGGAAGCGCCGGGAATCGTTCTGTTCACGCTCCTGGAAAAGGATCTGGTCGCGCGCCTGGAGGCCAAGTGTCAGGAGATCAACAGCCCCAGCCTTTCGATTATCGGGCCGGTGATGCAGTTGTTTCAGGCTTATCTCGGTGCGGCTACCACAGGCCGCGTCGGCGCGCAGCACACGCTGAACGCGGAATATTTCAAGCGCATCGACGCCTTGAACTACACCATGATGCATGACGACGGACAGCACGTCGAAGGTTTGGAGGAGGCGGACGTTGTTCTGGTGGGCGTGTCGCGCACATCGAAAACGCCGACATCGATCTACCTCGCCAACCGCGGCATCCGAACCGCAAACGTACCGCTGGTGCCCGGCATCCCGAATTCTGCATCAACTCGAATCATTGAGAAAGCCTCTGGTCGTCAGCCTTCATGCGGCACCCGAGCGTCTCATTCAGGTCCGGCAGAATCGGCTGTTGAGTATTGGGTCCGGGGCGGGCAATGAGACTTATATCGATCGTCAATCGGTTGCCGATGAGGTGACCTATGCGCGCCGCCTGAGTGCGAAGCACGACTGGGTTCAACTAGATGTGACGCGCCGGTCGATCGAGGAGACAGCCGCCGCGATCATGAAGCTGTTTGCCGACCGGCAACGGCAGCGGCGTCCGGAGTAAAGACCGGCGATGGCGATTTGGCGCGAACGAAAACCGTTGATACTGGCATCGCAAAGCCAGGTGCGTCAGACGTTGCTAGCCAATGCCGGTCTGACATTCGAGGTAAAACCGGCCGCGATCGATGAGCGGTCCATTCAGCAAAGCTCCGGCCTGACTGTCGCAAGCGAGATCGCCGCTCGTCTGGCTTACGAAAAAGCTCTGTATGTTTCGTTGCGTTCGCCCAGCCGCTACGTTGTCGGAGCGGATCAGACCCTCGAGTGTGACGGCCGCCTGTTCGATAAACCGGTCGGACGCGCGGGGGCTGTCGAACATTTGCGTGCGCTGTCCGGCCGGATTCACACATTGCACGCCGGGGTCGCGATCGTGTGCGACGGCAGGTCGCTCTTTGAAGATGTATCGGTCGCGCGCATGACGATGCGGGAACTGAGCGAGGAAACGATCGAGGCCTATCTGGACGCGGTTGGCGATGCGGTCACAGCCAGCGTCGGCGCCTATCAGCTTGAGGGCCTCGGCGTCCATCTGTTCAGCCAGATCGAGGGCGATCACTTCACCATTCTGGGCTTGCCGCTGCTGCCGGTGCTTGCTTTTCTGCGCGGTCAGGGGTTGCTGTCACTGTGACATCGGAAAGTTCGGACATGCTGGTGCTTGGGCTGACCGGATCGATTGGAATGGGAAAATCGACCACCGCGAAACTTTTTTTGGAAGCCGGGGTGCCGGTTTACGACGCGGACGCGACCGTTCACAAAATTTATGAAGGAGAGGCGGCTCCGGCCATCGAGGCGGAGTTTCCCGGAACGACCGTCAACGGCAAAGTTGACCGCGAGAAATTGTCGGCAAGGGTGGTGCACGATGTCGCGGCCATGAAGCGGCTCGAGCAGCTCGTGCATCCGATGTTACATGCCTACCGTCAAGCATTTCTCGACCAGGCCGAGCAGTCCGGCGCGGCGGTGGCGGTGGTGGACGTGCCGCTGCTGTTTGAAACCGGCAGCGAGAAGGGCGTCGATGCGGTCGTCGTTGTTTCCACAACGCCCGGAGATTCAACGGGAGCGCATTCTGGCCCGGGGCAACATGACGGACGAAAAGCTGGACGCGATCCTGGCCCGGCAGTTACCGGACGCTGAAAAGCGCAGGCGGGCGGATTTCGTAGTGGATACCTCGCACGGTCTTGATCACGTGCGAACGCGAATCAGCGAAATTTTGGCGAAGGCTGCTAAAATGCCGCGACGGCGACCCTGAATTCGTAAGGTTTAGTGGAAAGTCATGCGCGAAATCGTTCTCGACACAGAAACGACCGGACTGGATCCGCTGCGCGGCGATCGTCTGGTCGAGGTCGGGTGTGTTGAAATCTTCAATCGCATGCCGACGGGGCAGACGTTTCACCGCTACGTCAATCCGGAACGCGACATGCCGCAGGAGGCGTTTGCGGTACACGGCCTGTCGAGCGAGTTCCTTGCCGACAAAGCGCTATTTGCACATATCGTGGATGAATTTCTGGAGTTCATTGGCGATGCGCCGCTGGTCATCCACAATGCATCGTTTGATATCAGCTTCATCAACGCGGAACTTGATCGCCTCAAAAGGCAGGCGATCGGACGCGACCGGTTGGTGGATACGCTGCTGCTGGCGAGACGGAAACATCCCGGCGTGTCGAACCGGCTCGACGATCTCTGCTCGCGCTACGCCATCGACAATTCCCGCCGGACCAAACACGGCGCGTTACTCGACGCCGAACTGCTCGCGGAAGTCTATATCGATCTGATCGGCGCGCGGCAGTCGCAATTGATCCTTGCGGAAGCCACGTCCCGCCAAACCGGCGGAACCTTGGATATGCCAAGACGTCAGCGATCTGTACCCCTTGCGGCGCGCGTGACCGATGCCGACCGCATCGCGCATCGGGATTTTATTGTCACGCTCGGCGAGAAGGCGATCTGGAAGGAATTCGTCGGGACCGAGGGTCTGGAACCGTGCGCGGCTGATTAACTAGGTTGTTGTTGCTGCTGCTGCGCCGCGTTCGCCCGTTCCATATTTTGCCGATACAGGCTCACGAAATCGACGGGGTCCAGCATCAGCGGCGGAAATCCGCCGTCGCGGACGGCAGTCGCAATGATCTCGCGAGCGAACGGGAACAAGAGCCGCGGGCATTCGATCATGACCAGCGGGGGCAGATTTTCCTGCGGGACGTTTTCGATCTTAAACAGGCCTGCATAGGCGAGTTCGAAGCTGAACATCAGCTTATCGCCATGTTCGGCCTTGCCATGGACCGAGAGTGTCACTTCGAATTCGTTCTGCGCCGTATTATTGGCACCGACGTTGATCTGAATACTGATCGCCGGCGCCTTTTGCTGAGGAGTGAGCGAGGCGGGTGCATTGGGATTCTCAAATGAGAGATCCTTGGTATACTGTGCCAGCACACTCAATTGGGGTGAAGGGCCTGCCTCTGGAGGTGTGCCGTTTCCGTTGGTCATGAATATCTCTCCTGGAACGTTCAAGCGAAGCCTTTGAGGGTGCAGCTTGCTTGATGGGGCAAAAGTGCCGTGTCGGGGCGAGTGGCTATCATAAGCCTGCCGCTGTCCACAAGGATGGCAGATACGTCGGGGAGCCTAGGTCCCCGGCCGGCCGCCGCAAATCGTGCAGCTTTGACCGTGGAAGCCACCGGCATTTGCGTGGCAGAGTGGCTTAAACTGCTGAAGGAACGCGTTTTCTCCCTTAATCTTCTCCCGTAATCCGATTTCCCCTTTGGTTGGAAACGCGCTATTGTTCGTTCAGTGAAATCAGTCGTTACAGGGATGACCGCTTCCGGTTCCGGTTTGCTGTGCCAATACGCGCCCTTGGCTGGACCCGATTTCATGCCTACATGGTCTTGGATCCGTCTGATGCGAACCTGTAGTCTCCGCTGGGGGACGTTCGTTCTCTGGACCCGATCCAGCACCGATCAGAAAGTGAAGACGTCGTGGACATTTACACCATCATTTTCCTGGCGCTGGCAGTCTTTATTTTCCTGCGTCTGCGCAATGTCCTCGGACAGCGCACGGGAAATGAGCGGCCGCCATACGACCGTGCCACACGGGAAGTCCTGCATGGTACGCAGGATAACAACGTTGTCCCGATGCCGGGCACCTTGATTGATCAGGCACCGCTGCCGCCCACAGGCGACGTGGCGTCCGCACCCGACCGCTGGAAAAATCTGGCCGAGCCAGGTACGCCCCTTGCGCTCGGGCTCGACGCCATTGCAGCTCAGGATTCTTCCTTTGATCCGAGGCATTTCCTCAGCGGTGCACGTAGCGCCTATGAGATGATCGTGCTGGCGTTCGCCAACGGTGATCGCCGGTCTTTGAAGGATCTGGTGTCGTCGGACGTCTATGAAAGCTTTGATGCCGTGATCAACGACCGGGAGAAGCGAGAACAGAAAACGGAAACGCGATTTGTCTCGATCGACAATGCCGAGTTGGTCGGCGCGGAAGTACGGGATCGTGCCGCTCAACTGACGGTGCGTTTCGTTTCGCAGATGATTTCGATGACCCGCGATAAGGCGGGAGCAATCGTCGACGGAAATCCGGATAAGATTTCCGATATCACCGATGTTTGGACGTTTGCCCGCGATATCACGTCGCGTGATCCGAACTGGAAACTGGTTGGCACCGAAAGCACCAACTGACCTTTGTCGGTTAAAACGGTGCGCTGCCGGATTTTGCGTTGCCGCCGCGCTTATACCTGTTGCGGTCGAAGCTCATGGCGCTCGTTATCGTCCGGTCTGGCCCGTCGAGATCGCGGGCGGTCAATATATGCCGGTCGCATGGGCTAATATTGCCGGCTGGCAGGACGACAATCATCTCGCTGCGTTCAAGGCGTTTCGCGCGAGCTGTCGTGCGGTTACCGCACGGCAAATCTCCGCCGTCAGTCAGAAGGCGCTCGGCACATCATTGCGGGAGCCGTGCGGCGCCGCGAAGATGGCGGATATCTCGGACGACAGCAAAGCCCGCGCTTTCTTCGAAGCTCGGTTCCAGCCGTTGCGAATTTCCCGGCTCGGGGAAGCGGATGGCTTCGTCACCGGTTATTACGAACCGATCATCGATGGGTCGCGCACGCAGACCGACGTCTACACCGTACCGGTTTATCGGCGTCCCTCGAATCTTTTCGTCCGGGGGTTCAAGCAGAGCGCACCGAGCTTGCCGAACAGCGGCTCGGTGTATCGCAAGATCGGCCGCCGAAAGCTGATTCCCTATTACGACCGCGCCGAAATCGAGGATGGCGCGATCGCAGGCCGCGGCCTCGAAATCTGTTGGCTCAAGAGCCAGACGGATCTGCTCTTCACGCAAATCCAGGGCTCCGCGCGCGTTCGGCTTGAGGACGGCTCCACCATTCGCATCAACTACGATTCCTATAACGGATATCCATATACGGCCGTAGGTCGAATCCTGATCGAACGCAACATTGTCCCGAAGGATCAGATGTCGATGCAACGCATCCGACAATGGATGGACGAGAATCCGGATGGCGCCAATGAACTGCGCCGGCAGAACCGATCCTATGTCTTTTTTCACGAGGTGAAGCTGTCGGACAAGGATGAGGCAGTCGGCGCACAGGGAGTGCCGCTGACACCGGGCAGGTCGATCGCGGTCGATAAATCACTGCATGTCTATGGCACACCGTTCTTTATCGAAGGCGGATTGCCGATCGAATCCGAACAGACGAAAACGTCGTTCCATCGGCTGATGATCGCGCAGGATACGGGTTCGGCGATCCTCGGTCCGGCGCGCGCGGATATTTATTTCGGGGCTGGTCCGGAAGCGGGACGGGTCTCCGGCCGGCTGCGGCACACCATGCATTTTGTGATCCTGGTTCCGAACAGCCTTGACCCCGTCGCAAGTGGCAGAACCATGCCGCTTCCGGAGGCCCGGCCGTCGGCAAAGATCGCAAGACGGTTTCCGCCGACGAATCAGAAGCCGGACGACCGCAAGACCGCCCCACAGACAGCTGCACCATCCACTGCCACCCCGACGGGCGAGCCGGCCAGGGGTGCTCCGGCGGCCGCGGCGAAACCTGCGTCGTCAGAAGCCATTCCGCTGCCGGTGGCTCAGCCCGAAGTCAGGTCCGGTCGCCATCACGCACAGCGTCACCGCCGCCATCATCGTCATGGGCGACATCGCTACCCACGATGAAACGTTTGCCCCCTCGAATATCGGATTCGCCGTCGCCGTCGCGTCGTCGTCGTGTGTTGACCGGCGAAGAGCGCGAATTATGGGAAAGCGTCGCGAAACAAGCAAAGCCGCTGCGAAAGATGGCTCGGCTCGGGAAGTCGCTGGAAGCGATCGCGTCCACCGTGCTCGACCCGACCCGTAAAACGGCGGTGGCACCGAAAGCCGCTGTCGTCGCGCCAGCGAACCTCAAGCCTTCAAGACCGATACCGCCGCCACCGGTGTCACTCACCCGTCGCGAGCGCGGGCGATTGTCGCGTGGCAAACAGGACATCGAGGCGCGGATTGATCTGCACGGCATGACACAGGCCCGCGCCCATCGAGCGCTGCACAATTTCCTGCTGCGCGCCAGCGACGACGGCTTGCGATTTGTCCTCATCATCACAGGCAAGGGCCGGACGACAGGTCTGGGCTCCAGCCGCGGCGTCCTGCGCCAGCAGGTGCCGGAATGGCTCGGACTTCCCGAGTTTCGCACGCTCGTGGTGGGTTTCGAGCAGGCCCATATCGGCCACGGCGGCGAAGGCGCGCTTTATGTGCGGATGCGGCGGCGTCGTTAGCGGGTAAAGCCGGGTGTGACGGATGAATCCCGGACTGCAGTCAAAAGCTCTCACAGAATGAAACGGCTCAGATCGGCGTTCTTCGCGAGGTCGCCGACATGCTTCTGGACATATTCGGCGTCGATGCGAACCGTTTCGCCATTGCGATCGGGGGCTGCGAACGAAATATCGTCGAGCACACGTTCCATGACTGTCTGCAGCCGTCGCGCGCCGATGTTCTCAACCGTCGAATTCACGGCGACAGCAATATCCGCAAGGGCATCGATGGCGTCATCGGTGATATCAAGCGTAACGCCCTCGGTCTGCATCAATGCGATATACTGCTTGATGAGGGAGGCCTCCGGTTCGGTCAGAATGCGTCGCATATCGTTGCGTGTGAGCGCTTCCAGTTCGACGCGGATCGGCAGCCGGCCCTGCAACTCAGGCAGCAAATCTGACGGCTTGGCAATGTGAAACGCCCCTGATGCGATGAACAGGATATGGTCGGTCTTCACGGCACCATGTTTGGTGGAGACCGTCGTTCCCTCGATCAGCGGCAGCAGGTCGCGCTGCACGCCTTCGCGCGAAACGTCCCCGCCGCTGCGGCCGTCACGCACGCAGATCTTGTCGATCTCGTCGAGAAACACGATACCATCGTTCTCGACCGCGGTGATCGCCTCTTGCGTGAGCTGATCGCTGTCGAGCAGCTTGTCGGATTCCTCGTTGACGAGAATCTCATGGGAGTCCACGACCGTCAGTCGCCGGGTCTTGGTTCGCCCGCCCATCTTGCCGAAAATATCGCCGATCGAGATGGCGCCCATCTGCGCTCCGGGCATGCCCGGAATCTCGAACATCGGTGTGCCGCCGGACGATTGCGTCTCGATCTCGATTTCCTTGTCGTTGAGTTCACCGGCCCGCAACTTCTTGCGAAAGGAATCGCGCGTTGCGGCGCTCGAGTGGGCGCCGACCAGGGCATCGAGAACACGTTCCTCCGCGGCAAGCTGTGCGCGCGCCTGAACATCCTTACGCTTGCGCTCGCGGGTCTGGGCGATCGCGACCTCCACCAGATCGCGAACGATCTGTTCGACGTCGCGCCCGACATATCCCACTTCGGTGAACTTCGTGGCCTCAACCTTGATGAATGGCGCATTCGCAAGCTTTGCGAGCCGCCGCGCGATCTCGGTCTTGCCGACGCCGGTCGGACCGATCATCAAGATGTTTTTCGGAAGTACCTCCTCGCGCATAGAACCGGTCAACTGCTGGCGCCGCCAGCGGTTGCGCAACGCGATGGAGACGGCACGCTTGGCGTCGGTCTGGCCGACGATAAAACGGTCGAGTTCGGAAACGATTTCGCGAGGAGAGAAGTGCATCATGATCTCAAAGATATGTTGAATCGTGGCGGGAGCAAGCGGTCAGATGATAGGCGGCCCTGTTTGCCAGTGCCGGATGGCTTCGAACGGGTGAATCAGCATGATGACGTTGAGGGTCAGATTGTCGCGGATATGAAGCCCGACCAGCACTTCAAACAGAAGCGCCAGCGCGATCGTAAAAGCAATCGGAAGTTTGCGTGCGAGTACGAAGCCGGCGACCATGGCCAGCGTATCGGATAGTGAATTGACGATGCTGTCGCCGTAATAATCCAGTGAAATGGTGCCGGCACGATAGCGATCGATGATCCAGGGCGAGTTCTCGGCGATCTCCCAGCCGCCTTCGACCACCATGGCGATCAGCAGCCGTACGATCCATGGCGCGCGAGGCAGGATCAGCCACGTCGCGCCGTAAAACAGGAATCCGTGGATGATATGCGAGAACGTATACCAGTCGGTGAGGTGTTGCGAATTCTCCGAGCTCTGCACCACGCCATGCCAGAACTTGACGTAGCCGCAAGTGCAGATCGGGATACGGCCCATGCCGTAGAGGATCGTAGCTTGTAGCAAAAACAAGCAGCCCGCAATCACGAGCCCGGTGCGGAGCGAAAAGCCGTTTGCTGACGCGACTGTTTCGTTCGCAGCATTCATGCGTCAGGAGCGCGGGTCCATCCGGTGTGTCTATGATTTGACCGCGGACAAATCCCGCTTTTTCATAAGCGCGAATTGCACGCGCATTGCCTGGTGCGGGATCGATGATGACACGCGGTGTTCCGGTCGACAGCAGGCGGTCTGTGAAGGAGCGGATGAAAGCCGATCCGTGACCGCAATCGAGCATGTCGCTTTCACCGATAAACTGGTCCAGACCACGCGTGCCGGCGGGTTGAGGACCGAAGCCGCCATTCCAGGCACTGATATTGTAGCACTGCAAATATGCGAAATCCCGTCCGTCTGCGGCAACAATGAACTGGGCTATGTCCGGATGACCGAGATCGCCGCTCACGAGTTCGAACTGTTCGGCAGGATCGTGCCACCATTCAGCGACAGCCGGCGCGCCGAGCCACCGCTGAATTGTCGGCAAATCGGCAGCGGTCATCGGGCGGAATGCATAGTGCGGCATCGCTCGCTCAATCCGTGGACAACGCTTCAATCGTCAGGTTTCGGTTTGTATAGACGCAGATGTCGGCGGCGATATCGAGAGAACGGCGGACAATCGTTTCCGCATCCCTGTCGGAATCGATCAACGCCCGCGCGGCGGAAAGCGCGTAGTTTCCGCCGGAGCCGATCGCCATCACGCCGCCTTCCGGCTCCAGAACGTCGCCGGTGCCGGTCAGGACCAGCGACACGTCCTTGTCTGCGACGAGCATCATGGCTTCCAGCCGCCGCAGATAGCGGTCGGTGCGCCAGTCCTTGGCGAGTTCGACCGCGGCGCGGGTGAGCTGACCGGGATACTGCTCAAGCTTGCTCTCCAGCCGCTCGAACAGTGTGAAAGCATCGGCGGTGGCGCCGGCGAACCCGCCGATCACGTCGCCCTTTCCGAGCTTGCGGACCTTCTTCGCGTTGGATTTGATGACGGTCTGGCCGATCGAGACCTGGCCATCTCCACCAATGACAACCTTGCCACCCTTGCGGACGGTCAGGATCGTGGTGCCGTGCCACACGTCCGGCTGTGATGCTTGCATCTGAACCCCTTCATGATCCGCCAGATTTAGGCATTGCGGCGCGGCGTTGCAATCGGCGTTCGATTTCGTGGATTCTAGTGGTCCGATTCTAACATTCGCATCCCGTTTCAGCAGATATTTTTGCGAATGTTAGAATCGGAGGACCACTAGCAACTATAGGTTTCTAGTGGAGTTTTGGATTTGACATTCGCATCTCGGTGCCCGCGGCAGATGGGTGGCGAATGTCAAATCCACTCCACTAGTCACCATAGTCCGAAGAACACCGGCAAAATGCATCGTCCCGCAGTAGCGAAGGGAGCATGAGCCTGTTAAAAGAGCCCCGATTTGCCGGAGCGCGGCCAGACTGCGCTCTGGACCATTAAATGGCGCATGATCTTATCGCCAAACCGCTCCCACTTTGGCGGATCATGCCCGACGCGGAGAGCTCATTTCATGCGCACGGCGACCATCAAGCGCAAAACCAAGGAAACCGACATCGAGGTCGCGGTGAACCTTGATGGCTCCGGTTTGTCCAAGGTTGCGACCGGCATCGGTTTTTTCGACCATATGCTGGATCTGCTTGCCCGCCATTCGCGTATCGACATCACGGTCAAGGCCGACGGCGATCTCCACGTCGATCATCACCACACCACCGAAGACGTCGGCATCGCGCTGGGTCAGGCAATGAAGCAGGCGCTCGGCACGATGGCTGGCATCACCCGCTACGCCAGCATCCATATGCCCATGGACGAGACGCTGTCCCGGGTCGTGATCGATATCTCGGGCCGCCCGGTGCTTGTGTTCAAGGTCGAGTTTCCACGCGACAAGGTGGGTGAGTTTGACACAGAGCTGGTGCGCGAATGGTTCAACGCCTTTGCGGTCAATGCGGGCGTGACTTTGCACGTTGAGACCCTATATGGCGAGAACAGTCATCATATCGCCGAATCCTGCTTCAAGGGTCTGGCGCGGGCGCTTCGTGCAGCGGTGGCGATCGATCCGCGCGCTGCGGGCGAAGTGCCATCAACAAAGGGTCAGCTCGGCGGCTGATCTTCCTGTTATCGGCGGAGAGTGACATGCCGGTCTATACAGTCCATGCGCCTTCGGTTGACGAGACGGACGTGCGCGGGACGACGGACAAATTCGTGTTCGTTCGCGATGGCTTTTCATTCTGGGCGTTTGTGCTCGGTCCAGTGTGGCTGCTCTATCGCCGGCTTTGGCTGGCGTTCGCTGGATATCTGGTCCTGTCGATCATGGTGGAAGTCGTTCTGACGCTACTGCGCGCCGGCGCGGGCACACGCTTTGCGGTGATGGCAGTCATCGCCGTGCTGATCGGACTGGAAGCGGCGAGCGTGCAACGCTGGACCTTGTCGCGGCGCAAGTGGCGCGCGCTCGATGTCGTTGTCGCCGACGACGAAGAGGCGGCCGAGCGACGTTTTTTCGATCGCTGGACGACGAAGCGGGGTGCGGACTTCGATCTGTCGACCGTCGATCGCGGCGGGCCGCCACCGACTCGTACCGTTCCGGGCCAGCCGTTCTCGCGGTTGCCGAGTAGCGACATTGTCGGCCTGTTTCCGCAACCCGGGCTTCCGCGGTGAGCGCTGCGATCATCGACTACGGCTCCGGCAACCTGCACTCCGCCGCCAAGGCGTTCGAGTGCGCGGCGCGTGGCATGGAGGATCCGGAGAGGATCGTCGTGACGCGCGATCCCGACGTGGTGTTCCGGGCCGATCGCGTGGTGCTGCCTGGCGTCGGCGCGTTCGCCGATTGCCGCACGGGTCTCAATGCGCTCGATGGCATGGTCGAGGCCCTGACGGAGGTCGTACGCAACAAGGCGCGCCCCTTTTTGGGCATTTGCGTCGGCATGCAATTGATGGCGACACGGGGCAGGGAGCACGTTACGACGGACGGACTCAACTGGATTGCCGGCGACGTGGAGAAAATTTCGCCGCGCGGCGAGGGCCTGAAGATTCCGCACATGGGCTGGAATACACTGGATATGGTTCGGGAACACCCGGTGCTTGAAGGCTTGCCGTTGGGACCGAAAGGCCGCCACGCCTATTTCGTGCACTCCTACCACCTGAACGCTGCCAACGAGACCGATGTGCTTGCGCGTGCCGACTACGGGGGTCCTTTGACGGCCATCGTCGGCAAGGACACCGCGATCGGCACCCAGTTTCACCCGGAGAAGAGCCAGCGGTTCGGCCTCGCCCTGATTTCGAATTTTCTCAAGTGGAAGCCGTGATTCTTTTTCCAGCTATCGACCTCAAGAACGGCCAGTGCGTGCGCCTTGAACAGGGCGATATGGCGCGCGCGACTGTGTTCAATCTCGATCCCGCCGACCAGGCGCGCGCCTTCGCGTCGCAAGGCTTCGAGTACCTGCACGTGGTCGATCTCGACGGCGCGTTCGCCGGCAAACCGGTCAATGCAGACGGGGTGGAGCGGATGCTGAAAGCCGTGACCATGCCGGTGCAGCTTGGCGGAGGTATCCGGGATCTGAAGACTGTCGAGGCGTGGCTTGGCAAGGGTATCGCGCGCGTCATCATCGGCACGGCGGCGGTCCGCGACCCGGCGTTCGTGAAGGAAGCGGCCAAACGGTTTCCGGGGCAGGTCGCGGTCGGCCTCGATGCGCGGGACGGCAAGGTGGCTGTCGAAGGCTGGGCCGAGACCTCGGAAGTGACGGCACTCGAAATCGCGCAGCGGTTCGAGGATGCCGGCGTCGCCGCCATCATCTTCACCGACATCGCGCGCGACGGCCTGCTGAAGGGACTCAATCTTGACGCCACCATCGCGCTCGCCGACAGCATTTCGATTCCGGTCATTGCGTCTGGCGGCTTTGCCTCTATCGCGGATGTGAAAGCGCTGCTCGCACCGCGCGCGAAGAAGCTGGCGGGCGCCATTGCCGGACGGGCGCTCTATGACGGCCGGCTCGATCCGGTCGAGGCGCTGACGCTGATACGCGCTGCACGTCCGGCGGCCTGAGGAGTTTTTGGCACGATGTTCAAAGTCCGTGTCATACCATGTCTTGATGTGAAAGACGGTCGGGTGGTCAAGGGCGTCAACTTCGTGGACTTGCGCGATGCTGGCGACCCGGTGGAAGCGGCGATTGCCTACGATGCTGCCGGCGCCGACGAGCTCACCTTTCTCGACATCACCGCGACGCACGAAAATCGCGGCATCATGCTCGATGTGGTCCGACGCACGGCGGAAGCCTGCTTCATGCCGGTGACCGTGGGCGGCGGCGTCCGCACCATCGACGACATCCGCACCTTGCTACGCTCCGGCGCCGACAAGGTCTCGATCAACAGTGCAGCGGTCAGCCGGCGCGAGTTCGTCAAGGAGGCCGCGGAAAAGTTCGGCGACCAGTGCATCGTGGTCGCGATCGACGCCAAGCGGGTGTCAAAGGCCAGCGGCTCGGACCGCTGGGAAATCTTCACCCACGGCGGCCGCAAATCCACGGGCATCGATGCGATCGAATATGCACAGGAGGTGGTGTCGCTCGGCGCCGGCGAGATCCTGCTGACCTCGATGGATCGCGACGGCACCCGTCAGGGTTTTGATCTGCCGCTGACCCGGCTGGTGGCCGACAGTGTGTCCGTCCCGGTGATTGCGTCCGGCGGTGTCGGACATCTCGATCACCTGGTCGATGGGATTCGCGAAGGCCATGCCACGGCGGTTCTTGCCGCATCGATCTTTCATTTCGGGGAATTTACCATCCGCGAAGCCAAGGATCATATGGTCCGTGCTGGACTGCCGATGCGGCTCGATCCCTGACGACTCCTGATCGCAGAAGTGCTATAGCGTTTTCGAGCGAAGTGGATACCGGTTCGCGTAAAGAAAACGCGTCAAAACAAGAAAGCTGGAGCCCGGCTTTGATTCCATCAAAGGCCGGAATAGCTCCAAGCATTCGGAATATCGCACTTCCAGGTGCGGCCAGCGCGCAGACGAGCAGAGTGATATGCCGCGTTTCACGATCCATGATCTTGCTGCCACCATCGATGCTCGGGCTGCATCCGGCGGCGATGCGTCCTACACCCGAAAGTTGCTCGACAAGGGCGCCGCGCATTGCGCCAAGAAGCTCGGCGAGGAAGCCGTCGAGACGGTGATCGCTGCGATCGAAAATGAACGGCATCATCTGATCGCCGAAGGCGCGGACCTCATGTTTCACTTCCTTGTGCTGCTGAAGGCTCGGGGTGTGACGTTCGAGGAGATCGAAGCTGCGTTGGCGCAGCGCACGACGATGTCGGGACTCGAAGAGAAAGCCGCGCGCAATCGCGAGTAGCCGGGGCGAGCCTGATGGATTTGCGGGCAGAACAGCAGCAATATAATCCCTATCGGATTTTCTCCCGAGCCGAGTGGGCGAAGTTGCGCGACGACATGCCGATGACGCTGGCTGCGGATGAAATCGCGGCATTGCGGTCGATGCATGATCGCCTCGATCTCACGGAGGTCGAAGAAATTTATTTGCCTTTGTCCAGGCTGCTCTCGATCTACGTCGCGTCGATGCAACGGCTGTTTGTCGCCCAGCGACGGTTTCTCGGTATCCATGATCGTAAGGTGCCGTATATCATCGGCGTAGCCGGATCGGTCGCGGTCGGGAAATCAACCACGGCTCGCGTTCTGCAGGCGCTCCTCGCACGATGGTCTCCACGCCCCAAGGTCGATCTCATCACCACCGACGGCTTTCTGTTTCCAAACGCGGTGCTTGAGCGACGGGGCTTGATGCAGAAAAAGGGCTTCCCTGAAAGTTACAATCTGCCGACATTGCTGGCGTTTCTCAGTGACATCAAGGCAGGCCGCACGCCGGTGCGCGCGCCGGTCTACTCGCATCTGACGTATGACATCGTGCCCAACAACTGGGTCGAGGTCAGTCAACCCGATATTCTGATCGTCGAAGGCGTCAATGTCCTGCAGACCGGGCGGCTGCCTCGCGATGGCCGGGCCGTTCCTGTCGTATCCGACTTCTTCGACTTCTCGGTCTATCTCGACGCCGAAGAACCGGTGCTGCGCGACTGGTACGTGAAGCGGTTCCTCGCCCTGCGGGATACGGCTTTCCATGACCCGCGATCGTACTTTCACCGCTACGCGGTGCTGTCGGACGATGAGGCGACCGCAACGGCCATCGCAATCTGGGAGCGCACCAACCGCGCGAATCTCGAGGACAACATCCTGCCGACGCGGCCGCGTGCGACCCTGATTCTCAAGAAGGGAGCCGACCATGTCGTCGAGCAGGTCGCACTAAGGCGTCTTTAGATATCCTTTTTGCGTCGTTGCGAGACCTCAACGGCATTTCGTCGGGTCCGCTAGGCTGATCCGTTTAGCATCAGGCCGCGAGGTGACGGGCCGCCACCAATCCTGCGAGCGCGTCGGCCAGCTTGTCCCGATCGAGCGGCTTTACGAGAAAACCATCCATGCCCGCATCGAAGCAGGCATAACGATCGTCAATCAGCCCGTTGGCCGTCAGCGCAAGGATCGTGGTGCGGCGGAGGCGCTGGCCGGCTTCTTGTTCACGAATTCTCTTTGTGGTCTCGATGCCGTCAAGCTTCGGCATCTGGACGTCCATCAGGATGAGATCGTAGGGCGCACCCGCGGTTTCGGCGGCGACCCATGATTTTAAGCGCTTCCTCGCCATTTGTAGTGAGAATCACGTCATGCCCGAGACGGATCAGGAGCGAACGCATCAACAGCGCGTTGATCTCGTTGTCTTCCGCCACGAGAATTGACAGGCTTTGTGCCGGTGCCGGTGCCGTGGTCGGTGCTTCGGACTCGTCGAGGGCATCGCAATCGGGCAGACCGTCGATGGCCCGGAGTGCGGTCAAACCGTCAGCCGGCGCCGCCAATCGCGCCGCGATCGACGCAGTTCGCAGCGGCTTGACCAGGTAGCCTGTAAACGCCGCCGCGCCGGGAGTCCGAAGTTCGTGCCTTGTCGATGGCGTGACCATGACGATCCGCCGCGTCGCGTGCTTGCCTGCGGCCTGACCGAGATGCCAGACATCCTCCGCGCCCATGGCATGATCGACGAGCACGGTGTGCCACGACCGCTCCGGAAGCAATGCGTGGGCAACGACGAGGTCCGATATCGTGCAGGTCTGAGCACCCCATCGCTCCAGCCGCCGGGCAAGCAGCGCCGCCTCGATGGTTTGAGGAACCACCAGCATGATCGGCTGTCCTGTCAGATCCGGCGTGGCGAACGGCTTTCGCGCTGGGGCGCTGTCTTGGGTGGGAAGGGGTATCGACACCTCGAATGTCGAACCCGCACCCGGTTTGCTCTCGAGTGTGATGCGCCCGCCCATCCGCTTGACGATGCGATCGCTGATACTCAATCCCAATCCCGTTCCACCGTAGTTGCGCGCAATTCGTTCGTCGGCTTGCTCGAACTCGTAGAAAATCCGCGCCTGCGCGTCCGGTGCGATACCGATTCCAGTGTCGCGAACCATGAAGCGGATTTCCCCCGGTTCGATACCGGGCTCGACGATCAGCGCGACCCCGCCGGACGGCGTAAACTTGATGGCATTTCCCGCGAGATTGAGCAGCACCTGGCGCAATCGCGCTGCGTCTCCGATGACTTCGATCGGCAGCCGCTCATCGATATAGGCGGCGATTTCGAGCTGCCGCGCCTGCGCGCGTGGAGCCAGCAACTCGGTGATATCCTCGATCAGGTCGGACAGGATGAAGGGACGGCTTTCGAGGTCGATTTTGCCGGCCTCGATTTTGGAATAATCGAGTAATTCCTCGATCAGCGACAGCAACGCGTCGCCGGATGCCTTGACTGCCTTGGCATACGTCATCTGCTCGGGCGTGAGCGAAGTGTCGAGCAACAATCCGCTCATGCCGATGATGCCATTCAGCGGTGTGCGAATCTCGTGCGAGGTCATCGCCAGGAAGCGCGATTTGGCCCGGTTGGCCGCGTTCGCGTGATCCCGCGCTTCACCAAGCACGCGTTCAGTCTCGGTTCGGTCGGTGACATCGCGGCCGACGCATTGCAGTTCTGCCGGATGGTTGGCGTCGATTCGCACGAGACCTTCGCGCCACGCAATCCAGCGCGGACCGAGCGCGGTTTCCACCCGCTGGTCGTGGATGCGCGTGCCGTTCGATTCGAGCGTGCTCTCGCCCTGCTCAAGAACGGGCAGCGCAAAGGAGCTGCCGAGCAGCTCGGCCCGCGAACGCTGAGCGAGAACACAATAAGCATCGTTGACTGAGGTGATGAGACCGTCTGAGTCACGGAGGACAATCAGATCACCCTGCGATTCGAAAAGGCTGCGCGCCCGTTCCTCCGCTTCCTTTAACTCCCAGTTCCGGTCCGCGAGCGCTTCATTGTGAAGAACGACCTTGCGGACCTTCCTGCGCATCCAGCGCAAGCGCATGCTGAGAATCGCCAACGCGACACACGCCAGCGCGAACAGGAAGCTCACGCCGACTGCAAAAGCGTTCGGATCGTAATCCGCACTTCTGCTTCCGGAAATGAAGCCGTAGGCGCCTCCGAACGCGATTGAAAATGTTGTGAAGGCTCGAAAGGCAAGATGCAGGCGGGGATATCGTCGGACCAGCCGACGCAGACGTGCCCTGATCCAGAATAATCGCTCTAACATCGACCCGCTCCGAATTCGTCTTGTGTCCTGCATTTCGTCGGAGCGCGAGAGATCGCCGGCAAGAGCATGCGCATCGTGTCCCGCGTCAGCATGGGAGGATGACGTTGCGAAGTGCTTGAGGGGGCACGGTTAAATGCTGTCCGATGCGAACAGGGTTAACAACGTCTTAAGGACGATTTTACGGGAAGCCGTGGCGAGGCGGGTCACGGCGGCAACATGGCAATCGCTCATGGATGAACCGCGATCAGGCGGCGCGTTTGATGTCGTCTGCGAGCGCGCGATAGGAGAGAGCTTCAGCGAGATGCAGTCGGCCGATCTTGTCGGCGCCGTCGAGGTCCGCAAGCGTGCGGGCGACGCGCAGTACCCGGTGATAGCCGCGCGCCGACAGGCGCATGCTCTCAGCGGCGTCGCGCAGCAACTTCAACCCCTGTGCGTCCGGCTGAGCGATGTCTTCCAGCACCGAGGCCGGGGCTTCGGCATTGGTACGAACATTCGAAAGCCCAACCGCGGCATAACGCGCCACCTGAATGTTGCGTGCTGCAGCAACACGGGCTCCGACTTCGGCCGATCCTTCCGAGGCGGGCGGCAGAATAAGATCCGAAGCGGTCACGGCCGGCACCTCGATCCGCAGATCGATTCGATCCATGAGAGGCCCGGAAATGCGTGTCTGGTAGTCCGCGGTGCAGCGGTCGATGCGGCCGCGCTTTGCAGGCGTAGCCGGGTTCATAGGCGTGGCCGCAGCGACATGGATTTATCGCTGCCACCAGCATGAAACACGCGGGATAGGTCACGCGGTGATTGGCGCGGGAGACCGCGATCTCGCCGTTCTCCAGCGGTTGCCGGAGCGAATCCAGCACCCGAGGATCGAACTCCGGCAATTCGTCGAGAAAGAGCACGCCATTATGCGCCAGCGAGATTTCACCCGGTTTGGCCCGTGTGCCGCCGCCCGCCAGCGCCGCCATGCTGGCGGAATGATGCGGCGCGCGAAATGGCCGCCGCGCGGTGAGCGCTCCGCCGTCGATTTCGCCAGCCACCGACGCGATCATCGATACTTCCAGCAGCTCGGCCGGTGACAGCGGCGGAAGGATCGATGGCAGGCGCGCCGCAAGCATCGATTTGCCGCTGCCGGGAGAGCCGATCATCAACAGATGATGTCCACCGGCGGCGGGCATCTTCAGCGCACGCTTGGCGCTCTCCTGTCCCTTGATATCGCGAAGATCCAGCAGCGTTCCCTTGGGTTCGTGAATCGGGCTGCGGCCTGGAGAGAACCTGGGTCCCTTTGAGATGATTTGCGATCTGGATCAACGAATTTGCGGCGACGATCTGGATGTCGGGGCTGGCCAGGCCGCCTCCGCGCCGCAGGCGGCAGGACAAATCAGTCCCTCGTTGTGCGCATTCGCGCCGATCGCGGCGGGAAGGAACTCCGGCCACGGCCGCGATCGAACCGTCGAGGCCGAGCTCCCCGAGCACCGTAAATCCGGACAAGGCGTCGGAGGGAATGGCGCCAATCGCCGCCATTAGGCCAAGTGCAATGGGGAGATCATAATGACTGCCGTCCTTGGGCAGATCGGCCGGCGCCAAGTTGACGGTAATTCGCCGAGCCGGCAGCGCGAGACCTGAAGCAATCAGGGCGGCCGGATCCGTCGTCGGTGCGCCTCGGAAACGGCCTTGTCGGGCAAGCCGACGATGTTTAATGTGTTTATAATTAACCCGAAAATGAGATAAGGACAAACCATTCATTCTAAAGGATTTTTATCCTGAGACCTCAAGCCAACCACATACCTTCCTAATGTCCACTGAGCTTCAGCTCAAAGGTGACAGCCGACGACGCCAACTCGCGGCATCGCGGGCATATGCTGAGGCGCATGATCTAGACCTCAACTGAAAACACAGAGCTCGAAGATATCGGAATATCGGCATTTAAGGGCGCAAACGTCCGAGAAGGTGCATTAGGTCAATTCTTGGAATTAGTTAAGGCCGGCGAATTAAGCCAGGATCATTTCTTCTATTAGTGGAGTTGCTTGTACCGGCTGAGCCGTGAACAGGTGCTGACAGCTCAGTCTCGCCGTTTCTGAGCATCATACAATCCGGCATCAATCTCGTTACCCTTGCCGATAATCGCGTTTACCGCGCTGGGCAAACTGAGCTAGCCGACTTGATCATGTCTTTAGTGATCATGAGTTGCGCCCACGAAGAGTTCAACCAAAAGCCATCGCATCGCTGCTTCGTGGAAAAATAAGCGAGCGCATGCGGCGAAACAGCGGCCGATGACAAAATGGTGCCCAGCGTGGCTTGAGCTCGCGGCGGATCGGACCAACTATCAAAGCATTCCAGAACGGGTGAAAATCGTCCAGCAGATATTCAATGACACCGCATCGGGCGTGGGGATGTACACCATCGCAACGACAGCTCAACGCCGCAAATATCCCGTCGTTCGGCGGACCCCGTGGAGTGGCACCAGAGTCTCTATATTGCGAAGATTCTCGCGAATCGCGCTGCGCTCGGGGAGTTTCAGCCGCACATTCGCGTCGAAGGAAAGCGAACTCCGGATGGTGAACCGATCGAAGGATATTTTCCTGCGATCATCGACGACGAATTGTTCTATCGAGCGCAACACGCCAAGTCTCAGAGACTAGTCGGCGGTGCGGGCCGTAAGGAAAAGCTTTTACGAACCTGTTTTCTGGTCTCGCGAGTTGCGCGTACTGCAACGCTCGAATTTTGTTCGAAAATAAAGGCTCCGGACACAAGGGCGGAACATACCTGGTCTGTGACGATGCAAAGCGTAAACGTGGGTGTCCCGCTCTGCGATGGCGCTACGAAGAATTTGAAACTTCGTTTTTGGCATTTATTCAAGAACTGGATTTGGAAAGCATCGTTAGCGAGAGCGGCGATGTTGATAAGCGATCTGTGAACGAAGCTGAGCTCGCAGCATTACATGGCGAGTTAGTAGCGATGTCTGACTTGATGGAGAAAACATACAGTCTGCTATACCACGGAAAAACGCGGTGGAGTTTGTGTCTGCCAAGCTGGGAGAACTTCAACAGACTGGCCGATCTGAATCAGCAAATCGTTTCCAAGGAGGCTGAGCAGCAACGTGTATCTGTCCCGTGAGGCGACCTTCTATCGCAGCAAGACGAGATCAAATCGCTGCTCCCTACGCTACAGAATACGCCGACAGACCGACTGTTCAAATTTGCGAGCGCAGATCGCCTCCCGACTGAAAACTCTGGTCCAAACAATCGGCGTGGCGACATTGGGTGACAGGCCGAAAGTTAAACGAACGATCGAGTTCCTAGAACAGCAGCCAAATTCCGAAGACGTGATCTCCCATTTGAAGGCGCACCTAAGTGGACATGAACTCGGCCGAGACGATATTTCGCAGTGGGCTTTCGCAACAATTCAGTTCGTGTCGTATATCCGCACGATGACGATCCCCTCAAATTCGAGCAGCAGATCACTGCCAACCCGGGGACGGACAAGGACATCTCCGTGGAATACCGAGACGACAGCTGACAGGCCCCTGGTACTCTTCGTACCGCCTCGTGATCTTTAGGAATATCCCGAGAGTGGTCCTTGGATGTCGCGTGCAAGCTTAACGAACTGCTTGTGAGGTTAGGAAGCACTCAACCGCGGCCTTGCGGTGTAAGAGACATTCTTCGATCGATTTTGGCTGAAATGGCGACCGAAACTTACTCTGGCAAGTCCCACAGCAGACGGGGTTTTTGAGCCGGTCGCGTACCTCTGGAGCTTGTCGATAGTGGACAGCACCTTTGCTAAAAGGGCTTTGGCTGAAGAGGTGATTTGTGCCGGCCCCTTAAGACTCCGAATTCTTCTTGCCGCTGGCGCGCAACTGGTGCGCATTGGGTCGATTTCAGAGACGGCAAATGGAAGCCGATGAATCACCAAATGAGGCACTCAGCTCCGATCCAGCAGCCGGCCAGAATTCACGGAGACGAACGTGTGATCGGGCGCGCGAAGGATCGCCCAGCAATTGAAAAGAACCGTGCGTCCTTCGGTGTCAGTCCAAAAATCGGTCATTCGACGCACTGCATTCCGAACCACCACGGCGCAATGCTTGTCTTCGGTCGTCGACACCGCTTTGTGGTCCATGCTGCTTCGCGGCGCCCGAAACGGCCCACCGAGTTTAGCAAGTCGTCCCTCTCACACATCTTCGCACGGCTCGACGAGTGTGACGGACCGTCGTCCGTGCTACGCACACGCCGTTAATACGTGTCCTACCCGCGCCGCAGGCAGCAGCGACCTTCGTGATGATGCTGTCTGGCTGCGCCATTGGCGCGGGTGTCATGGCGTACGCTGATACCGCAAAGGATAAGGCGAATGCAGCAATTCCGAGCGACCTGATCATTCCGACCTCCCTAGAAGCGCCCAATCGCCCGACCCGCCGGTGGAACGAGCATGGACAGTTTCAATTTGACGGCCCGGCATGTTCAGAGGCTTAAGATTGATCAAGCTAAGAGGTGCGGCCAACCTGCGGCAAGCGTGACCAGATACGGATATCAGGAGCGACCCCAGTCAGCTGGTGTGCATCAATAAACTGCGCCCAACTGGAACCGCCCGGCAAGAACGGCCATGCTGTGCTTGTACCGGGTTCATGAAGAGCCTGGATGTTCTATCGGGAGTTTCCGCTTGCCGTCATGAGCGCTGGGATCGCGGTATGGAAACAATTTTGATAGCGCGCATTTGATCACCCATGCGCCATCCACCCATCGAAGTTAGACGTCCCGTTATCCTTTAAGGGGATTGCTCAACCGAATAGCCACGACCTAGGTTTGGCGATCGGCCTGCCGTCGTTCAAGACGACCATTCCCTTGATGATGCGAACGATGCTCCAGACGAGCCACCAGAACAGTATCAGAATGCCGATCAAGACCTAGACAAGGAGCCAGCCGACGAGGAGATACAGAAGTCCGATCCAGAAGGTTCGAATCTGAAACCTGTAGTGGCTTCGCAGGACCTCGTCGGACGACGGTGCTTTGACGTGCGCAATGATGACACCGACCAGCGCGGTGAATCCCGTCAGGTAACCGATCAGGTAGAGGATATAGACAGAGAGCGCCACGCCGCGCTGGCTGACAAACGACGTTGGCCGCTCCGTCGGCTGATCGGAAAGAGTTGGTCATTTCCGCCAACGCCGCTTTCCCACAAGACCAAGTAGGCTCCCGCACCCATGATCACGATCGCCATCAACCAGATGGCTCCCTGATCCCTGTAGCTAAATCCCAGAAACCACAAGATCAGTGCCCCGGCGACAATAAGTGCCGACGGGCACCATTTGTCGTTTAGCATTTCAGCCTCCTTCATCTCATCAAAGATGAGATTCTACCCCCGCTCCCGTAACGAGTAACTGGCCTAACAGAAAATATTTCGGTTTTAAAGCCGTGGGTGTTAAACCGAGACAAGTTTGGGTAGGTCTATGGATCTACGCCAGCTGTTTGCAGCCAACCTGCGCCGGATCAGGCATGAGAAAGGGCTTCTCTCAAGAAGCCTTGGCGCATGAGGCTGGAATTGATAGAGCCCACGTCAGTAAGATTGAGCGTGAAATGACCTACGTTGGCATCGAGATCATCGGAAAGTTCGTGGATGTCCTGGGTCGAACCCGCTGGGTTTCCGGCTCCCGCCAAGCGTAGCCGCAAACGCTAGATACCTTCGTCGCGGAAATCCGCGATGCACGGGATTCACTGATCCGAGTGATTCCCTAGCCGGTCAGACGAAGCAGAACCTGGAAATTCCTTGGGTCATCTCGTCCCCCTTCAGGACACCCCAGAACGTCCGAAGGCTGAGGAATTAGGGAAATCCCTTCTTGGGAATATGGACGTTCCAGAAGCCCAGAAACAGGGAGGGTCTAACCCTCCCAGTTGTTAGACGGGCCTATTTCTTCCCGATAGCAGGTCGTGACTTGCTCGCGTTTGCGAAGAGGTCGTCCATCTCACCGGCACGAACGGCTTCAATCAGAGCGTTGATTACCGTCGGCAGTTTGTCCTTAGACGGGACGGCGATTCCGGCTTTGCCCTCTGAACTCAATGGGCTTGGCCCCAAATTTGACCGACATGATAATCTGGCCGGTGGAATCCATTTTCCACCAGGGCCGAACCCTTTGGCGACGAACAACAGCCTGCTTCTGGCCGACCACCTCAGCCATCCTCGGACGGTCCGGACGTAGCCGGGATCTTCGAGCAGGAGCTTCTGCTCCTCCAGCTTTTCGATGAATTTGTGCAGCTTCGCAGATGGACCGGATCACTGGCTGACTTGGGCATCGCGGTGAAAGGAAGAGACTTCAAGACCGGCATTGGGTTTCTCCGTGTTTGGATCAAACCCAGCCCGTTTTAACATCGCGCCCGTGCTTGTAACTGGCCTACATATGACTTTTAATCATTGTGTCGAGGGTTCGAGTAACACGGCGCTCACCAAAAGAACCGTACTGCCGCAGCAGTTTTTTGAATTTTCCCGAACAACGCCCGAGCTGAAATCGACCGAAAACGCCAGTTAGATTGCAATTAGATTGCAACCTGCGTCGGAGCCGGTCCGCGAGCCGCCGCCGGTTGCCATCAGAAGCGACAACGACGGTGCGGCTCGCCGGCGGCCAAAAGTCGGCACTAGGCGACCATGACCCCTACCCCGTCAAAATCACCTTCGGCGAAATGCGCGCCTCCGCTGACCTTGGTGGTAGAAGCCCCGGCGATGAAGCCACTCGTTGATATGGCAGGCGGTCCCTAGTTGCCTGATCTCTCTGCTGGGCCGGCCTCGGCCATTGATTCAGATCAAGCGATTGGTGCGACATGAAACCCACACTCCGTTCGAAACCACCTCCGAACCCACCCGGATCGGGAGAATACTTTGAACGGTCAGATGCACCCGGCGGCCCCGCATCATCTGCCGTTCTATCTCGCGCCGGGAAGCGGAACGGACGTGTTGATGGTTGTGATGGGAATCTTTCTGGTCGGCACCGTGCTCTGGGTAGGTACGCTGTATTGGAAGCTGCACAGTCTGCCCGAACGAATGGCGCACAAGTCGCAGAAGCTTGAGTTCGAGATGATGGCCGTGCTGGGCATCATCTCGCTCTTTACGCACATGCACATTTTCTGGGTGGCCGGCCTTCTGCTCGCGATGATCGACTTGCCAGATTCGGCACGCCGCTGCGCAGCATCGCAGGCTCGGTCGAGAGGATCGCCGACGCCGCGCCCGGCGAGGGTCGCGAGCCCGAACTGCCTAGCTTGCCGCCGGTCGAGAAGCCGATCGTCAAGGAAAAGGTGCGCAACCATGCTTGAGCTGATGATCTGCTCGCTGGTCACGATCCTGCCCGACTACCTCTATCGTCGTTATGCGCAAGGCAAACGGTTCGGCCACGAAATCACATTCTTTTCCGTCTGGTACGAACTGAGATGGGGCATCACGGGTTGCCTGATGCTCACGATCGTCGCTGATCACAATGATCTTCTACTTTCATCCCGTCGACCACCTCGGCGACAATCTACTTCAGAACTGTTCCCATTCTGCCTGAAGGCTCCGGCCGCGTCGCCGAAGTAAATGTTAGCTTCAGCCAGGCCGTGAAGAAGGGTGACATTCTGTTCAGGCTCGACGCTCGAAGCAGAAGGCCGCACTGGAGACGGCCAGACGAAAGATCGCCGAGGTCGATGCCGCGATGACAGAGCGCGAAAACGACGTCGTCAAGGCTGAGGCACAGATCCGAGAAGCCAAGCCTGCCTTCAACAGGCGAAGGACGAACTGGACGTCAAGACCGAGCTGCCCGCCGCAATCCGGGTATCGTGCCGCAACGCGATATCGAGAAACTGCAAGTGGTGGTAAACCAGCGGCAGGCCGGCGTGGACGCTGCGAATGCGGTTAAAAGGGAATCGGCGTCGTTGCCGCGTTTCCACGCTCCTGCCAGCCGAGAAGGCGAGTGCCGAAGCCGCAATGGCGCAGGCGCAAGTCGATCTCGACAAGACCTTCGTTCGTGCCGGTGTCGATGGGCGCGTTGAACAATTTGTCGTTCGTGCCGGCGATGTCGTCAACCAAACGACGCGACCAGCCGGAATATTGATACCGGACGGCGCGGGCCGAAACGTGGGCTGCAGGCCGGATTGGTCAGATAGAGGCCCAGGTCATGGAAGCCGGGCATGATCGCCGAGGCAACCTGCATCTCGAGACCCTGGGCGATCATCCCGCTGGTGGTTACGAGCGTTCAGGACTATATCGCCGCCGGCCAGTTCGTCCCGGCGAGCAACTGATCGAAACGCAGAACCTGCAGCGACCGGGCACTATCCTCGCCTTCCTGGAGCCGCTCTACAAGGGCGGGCTTGCCGACGTCACGCCGGGCAGCAGCTGTATCGTCAATGCCTATACCAGCAACCATGACGTGATCGCGGACCCCAAGACGGGCGCATTGAAGGGCTTTGCCCTGCATGCTGTCGATGCCACCGGGCTCGTGCATGCGCTGTTGCTGCGCATCCAGGCACTTCTGCTGCCAATCAAGACGCTGGTGATGAGTGGACATTGAGGCCAAACGCGATGAAGATAAAACGTCGTAACGCTGCGCTTTTGATGCTCCTTTGCGGACATCCCTTGCGGCGCCGGGCGTGGCCGCAGCTTTCGATCTCAATGGGGCGTGGGCGAGTGATGCCGACAACTGCGCCAAAGTATTCGTCCGCAAGGGCGTGCAGATCACCTTTGCCGACATGTCGGACGTCTATGGCGGTGGTTTCGTCATCGAGGGTGACCAGATCACCGGAAAATTTGCGCGATGCCGTATCAAGGCGAAGAAGGACGACGGCGCGACGATCAATCTGGTCGCGGCCTGTGCCTCCGACATCATGCTGCAGAATGTGCAATTCAGTCTCAGGGAAGTCGACGCCAACACGGTGATCCGGATGTTCCCGGGCATGGGCGGCATGGAAATCAGGTATGCGCGCTGTCCCGTAGCAAAGGATCCCGCCGCTCCGATCGGCTTTTTGTCTTTATGGCGCTTCTTGGCCTGCATCGATGCGTAACCGCTTCGTGGGTTAAACGGGACCCTGGAATAAGGATCCACAGTGGCTTCCCCGCCAGGCGCGGTTGGGATGCCCGTGGTGGAGACGATTGCGACGATCCGTCGCGCCTTGCCCTGCTGCGCGGCTCGCTTGCGAGGCGGGACCAAGCGCATGATCGCCTTCAACGGTCCGACGCAGCGATCGCCGACGCTGAACGATGCGATCAACGCCAGGAGATGGCTTCGAACTCTGCGATCTGCCGCTGGTCGAGCGCAAGCGACAGATATGCCCGCACGAGACTTTCCACCGGAGTGGTGCGAAGAGATATGGCCGTCCAGTATCGCGGATTACGCGGAAATTTGTCTGCTGGAGCGCCAGTTTGGGCTCTCTTTATATAGTCAAAAAACCCGTCACGCGATTTTGTTTCACCAGCGCTTGCTCGGGCTTATCGGAGCAACTCACGGTCGAATCGGGTTTTATCCCAGGGTGCGCGGTCAACTGATCTGCCGGAGCGAGGTTCCAGATTTAACCTGCGGGGGCACATCAAGCTTAATGAGTGCGATGTGACAATTTATGGGTGGTCGTCCCCGAGGAAACATCATGAATGGACGGTCTCCTTGTTGATGTAAGGCGACGGCACTCAAAGAACTGATGATACTTGGTCCATTCTATCATCAGTCCGTTCAAGGAGTTGACACGCAACACTAATTTCTTTGCTCCTCGAAACAACGTATTGCCGCTGATGATAAAACGGCATGTCGATGTTTTTCTATAACTAGGTTCAGGACCCATTAATTTTCTTGCGGAGAGGCGTTTGGACTAATTCATTGGCGTTGTTGGGAGACGCCGCAATGTCCGATTTGTTTCTGCTGACCGAGGCGCAGATGCGCCGGATCGAACCGTATTTTCCTTCGTCGCACGGAGTTGCGAGGGTTGATGACCAGCGGGTGATCAGCGGCATCATTTTCGTCATCAGGAACGGTCTGCGCTGGCGCGATGCGCCGTGTGAGTATGGTCCGCACAAGACCGTCTACAATCGGTTCGTGCGCTGGAGCCGTCTTGGTGTGTTCAACAAGATATTTGCCGAACTGGCCCGTAAGGGCGGCACCCCGAAGCGGTTAATGATCGACGCCACCCATCTGAAGGCGCATCGCACCGCCGCAAGCCTTTTAAAAAAGGGCCTGTTCCCCCGACGTATCGGGCGCACGAAGGGCGGCCTGAACTCGAAGCTGCACGCCGTATGTGATGGTCAGGGACGTCCTGTCATCATGCTGCTTAGCGAAGGCCAGATGAGCGATTACAAGGGGGCCGCGTTGAGGTCGATGCGCTGCCGCCCGCGAAGCAGTTGCTCGGCGACAAGGGCTACGACGCCGACTGGTTCCGCCAGGCGCTCGCGGTCCGGGGTATCACGGCCTGCATCCCATCGAAGTCCAACCGCGCAAAGCCGATCGAACATGACCGCATTCTCTATCGCGAACGGCACAAGATCGAAAATACGTTCGGCAGGCTCAAGGACTGGGGCGCATCCACACCCGTTACGATAGATGCGCACATACCTTCATGTCTGCCATCTGCATCGCAGCAGCCGTCATCTTCTGGCTCTGATCAATGAGTCCTGACCCTAGATCAGCAGACGCTCAGATTAGGAGCGCAGCCAGTCCCAAGGTTGACTGCTAAGGAATGCTCGTGGCGTTGCGCGAAGGAGTTTTCCCGTGTTAGTCTAGCCGAGCCCCACAGCTTGCCGTAAGCTTGCTTGTGCAGCAGACCGCCACGTCGGGACACGGGCGCCTATTTTTACCGAGGCGCTGAGCGTCTTAGCCCGTCGTGAGTCCCGCCATGTCCCGAGTCCCAGCGTAGCGCCCGTTACCCGCGCCCAGCCTTGCCAAGCTCGGCTCAGTGTTCGCGAGATATGCAAACCTGACCCTTGGGGGCGGCAGTGCGACGACACGCAGTCATTCACCGCGAGATCGTCGAAAAACGGGGATGGGTGGAGCAACTCCCAATTCACGCTCTCCTTTGCTCTCGCAAGGCTAACGCCGGGCACCAATCTCCTCGCTTTCTGCACCGGAATAGGATGGCTTCTGGGACGCTTGCCGGGCGCGATCGTTGCGCTGCTGGCCGCATCGATCCCATGCACCCTCCTGGTGGTCTTCATCACCGCACTGTTCAGCGAGTGGCAGGACAACACGCTTGTCCAGGCGGCCCTGCAAGGCGCTGTCGCCGCCGCTGTCGCCATCACGGTCAAGACCTGTTGGACCATCGCCCACCCGATTTACAAGCCGGGAGCGAGGGCGCGGGTAATCGTCACTGCTGCTGTGGCGTTCGCGCTTGATGTCGTCCTGCACATCTCGCCCATTGAGGTGTTGTTGCTCGCTGCTGTGGTCGGGTTCTTCCTGCCGGGGCGTCAGGTATGAACATCGTGTTGCTCTATCTGGTGCTCCTCAAGGGCACCGTGACAGCCTTCGCGGGGCTCGCTTCGCTGTCCGTTATCCAAGACAGTCTGGTGAACCATTACCACGTGCTGACCAACGATCAGCTCAACGAGGCGGTGGTCATCACGCGCAGCTCGCCGGGACCGGTGGGGCTGTATGTCGTCAGTGTTGGCTACTTCGTCGCGGGGTTACCGGGAGCGATAGCGGGTTGGCTGGCGATGATCACTCCGGCCCTGCTGATCATCCCCCTTGTCCACTTCGTTGGACGCAAGATGGAGCATCCGAGGGTCAAGGCTGTCCTGCAAACGGTGGTGATTGCCAGCGCAGGCTTGCTGCTCGCCGCTGCTATTCCGCTGGGGCAGGCCGCGCTTCTCGGGTCCGGTGACGATTTCCATAGCGGTGGTTTGCTTCATCCTGTTGTTGACGACAAAGCTGGATACTCTCTGGATGATCCTCGGTGCCGCTGTCGTGACCCTCTCGGTCTCAGCGGCCGGACTGGGCATTCAATAATCGGAGTGCCGCGTCATCGCATAACACGGCCTTCATACAGGGAAAAAGCGGAAAAGCGTCTCGATCACCCGGCAGTCACTGACCCTGCCATGACTGCACTCTTCCACCATGCGCTTCAATTCTCCGCGTAACGCGGTGAGTTGCGCGATCCGGCGCTCGACGTCCGACAAGTGCCGGCGCGTTGATCCGATCGACCTCTGCGCAAGACTGATCGGGTCCCTCGCTCAGGGTCAGCAATTCGGCGATATCGGCGATCTCGAAGCCGAGCTCGCGGGCGTGCCGGATGAAATTCAGGCGGGCGACATCCTCCGGCCGATAGCGGCGCTGCTTTCCCTCCGTCCTTGTGGGCGCGGCCAGCAGACCAATCCCCTCGTAGTAACGGATCGTCGGCACCTTGATGCCCGTCAGACGCGACGCTTCTCCGATTGCGTAATCCATTTTTCCCTTGAACCTCTAGTCGCTAGAGGTTGTACGCTTGTCTCACGTTGAGAGAAAGCGCGATGTCCGACAAGACCTGTTGCACCACCGATACCTGTTGCGAGCCGCCGCCCATCGATTTTTCGAAGGCGAACGCGAAGCCTGTCTCCCCGGCGGCTTGCGGGACCGAGGCATGCGGTTGCTCCGGCGGCGTTCCGGTCTTCGACGGCGTCGATCCCCGCTACAAGCGCGTGCTGTGGACGGTCATTGCCATCAACGGCATCATGTTTCTTGTCGAGATCATCGCGGGACAGATCGCGGGATCGCAGGCGCTGAAAGCGGATGCGCTCGACTTCCTCGGCGATACCGTCACTTACGGGCTGAGCCTGGCGGTCATCGGCACCGGCATCAGGACGCGGGCAACGGCGGCTTTGTTCAAGGGCCTTTCGCTCAGCGTCATGGCTCTATGGGTGTTCGGTTCGACCGTCTACCAGACGCTTGTCCTGGGCGTTCCAAGTGCCGAGGTTATGGGCGCCATCGGCTTCCTGGCGCTGGCAGCCAATCTCGCCTCGGTGCTGCTCCTGATGCGTTACAAGGACGGCGACGCCAATGTGCGCTCTGTCTGGCTGTGTTCCCGCAACGATGCCATCGGCAACGTCATTGTCATGTTCGCAGCCCTGGGAGTCTGGGGCTCGTCGAGCGCGTGGCCGGATCTGGCGGTTGCCGCCGTGATGGCCTTCATATTTCTCTCCTCCTCGGTGCAGATACTCCGTCAGGCCTGGACTGAATATTCCGAAGGGAAATGCTTCTCCGGGCCCGTCTAGGCGGTCCGTTTCGTCATGATCTGTTTCTGCTCTGAGGACCGGCCGAAATTCGCATAGGGTCGCGTATTCGAGACGTGACCTCGATGCGGCTGCAGGAGTTTTACCTCGTGGGCGGCTTTCACGGCTTCTCCCGCGCCTTCTGCCTTTCTAACCGCGGTCTCTCCGTTGCTGAGCTATCGGCGCATGTGTTCCGAAAACCCGCTGCAGTTTGCGCTTCGAGAAGGCCTGCATTTCTGCGATTTGCTCATGAGCTTTTGGTTGTTCCGAAGTTATTCATTTCAAACACTTCCGATGCTGTATTGAGGAGCCATTTACGCGCGGCGGCCCTGTACGATCACCCGCGACTGGGTATGTTTCTGCATCCTGATAGATCGATCAGGAGCAAATCGTGTCCCTCGGAAAGCAGGCTAAGCTTTTAACGAATGGCCAAATCGACGCCGTCGTAAGCTACCTCGCAAAGACCCGTCATCCGACCCGCAACAGGCTGGTTTTCCTGCTTTCGATCCGAGCAAGACTTCGTGCTCGCGAGATCGCTTTGTTAACTTGGAGCATGGTCACCGATGCGGAGGGCAAAGTTGGCCGTGCCATAGCATTGCGCGATCGGGCGGCAAGTAAGGGACGATCTGGTCGTATCGTCCCGCTTCACTCCCAGCTTCGGGCCGCCCTCATTGAGTGGTACGGGCTACACCGCCACCCCACAGTCCCGAATCATTCCCACCGAGCGGTCAAGCAGACATCGCCTCAAGTCGTCGTGAACATGTTTGCCCGATGGTACGAGCAGATCGGCTTCGACGGATGCTCAAGTCACAGCGGGCGGCGAACCTTCATCAGAATGCAGCGAGAAAGATCTCCCTCGTGGGTGGCTCACTCAGGGACGTGCAGATGCTGGCCGGCCATACGAGCCTGCGCGTCACCCAGCGATACATCGACGCTGACCAAGACGCCCAACGGAAGATCGTCGAGCTGAAATGACTTCAGCGTCGGTGACTTGAACAGATAACTCAACTCCCCCTCGTCTCAGAGCGTGAACCCATAGCGCGAGCGGCCGGCAAATGTCCACTTTCTGCACATAACGGACTCAAACTCGACATCGCATCAGGTCCGAAAAGTGCCATAAGGAGGCCAATGCACGACAACATGGTGGCTTGAGCGGAAAGGTGGCCCTATGGTCACTACAGCCGCCGCACCGCCGGTGTCGCTGCAACGGCGCTGGGGTTTTGCAGGTTGGCGCTAAGCGAGTGGAGGGGACACTGGGCTCTGCGGCAAAACAGACGGTCGCTTCGCCTCGCCAGCCGCTAGAATCAAGGCAGGCGTTCTTTCGGTCGTCGGCATGGCTGTGGCCTATTTTGTCATCGCCCGGCTGAGCCTTGCATTGCTGGAACCGGCCGATGGCGTTGCCGTATTCTGGCCCGCTGCGGGGGTGGCTTCAGGGATTTTGATCGCCCTTGGTCCTGCGGCACAGCCGCCTGTCGTCCTCGGGGTGATAGTTGCAACGATCGCGGCCAATTTGTTGGGCGATCGCAACATCTGGAGCTCAATGTTCTTTGCTGTCGCGAACGCGGGTGACGCGTTATCGTCGCAGGCCTGATCCACCGGTTTTGTGGCTATCCCTTTAAGTTGAACGAGCTGCGATCAGTGCTCGCGCTATTTGCCGCGACCGCTGTTGCAACGGGCCTCTCCGGCATTGCCGGTACGGTAGGCTTTGTACTGTTTCACGGCTCGGCCGCGTCCCCGCCGGTGATCAGTTTTCACTGGTTCTCTTCTGACGCGATCGGGATCATAGCGATTGCGCCCCTCGCGATCGGGCTGGCGTCGTTCGTGCGCGACCTCCCTCCGCGGCCCGAGATAGCGGAAGGCGTTTTTTGGCGCACGCTGTCGTTTCGCTCGGATGCGCGTCGCTCGGTTTTCTTGCCCAATCAGCCCTGGACCGCGGAGCTGGCGATTGGGGCGCTCTGCCCACTTCTGCTCTGGATCGCATCTCGGCTTCGTCCGGCGTTCACCGCGGTTGCCACGTTCATCACTGCGATCACGATTGTCTTGAAGACCATCTTCCAAATCGGCGTTTTCGGTGACTTCACACCTGTCGATCGACGAGCGTGTCCTGGGAGCCCAAGCGACCATCCTGGCGATCACACTGGGCGCCCTGGTTCTTGCGGCTCTGTTTAGCGAGCGGGAGGCTTCACGAAAGCGCGATTCTCGGAGAGGGAGGCCCGCTTACAGGACGCTTGGAAATCAGCCGAAATCGCCAATCGCGCCAAATCGAGCTTTCTTGCCGCGGCAAGCCATGACCTACGACAGCCATTGCAAACCCTGAAACTGCAGCACGCAGCACTTGAGGCACACCACCCGAGCGACGAGGCACGCAAACTTGTCGCTGGAATTGGGCAGTCGCTGGACACCATGACCAGCATCCTGTCGCAGCCTGCTCGACGTGAACAGCCTGAAAATCCGGAAGCCTAAGTCCATCCGTGAGCGAGTTTTCGGTGGGCGAAATCTTCGAGTCGCTTACTGAAGACTCGCCGCACCTGCGATGGAAAGAGAACTTGGGCTGGCGTCGTGGGCTGCGAATTCATCATCCGCAGCGACAGGCGCATGCTCGCGGAGATGATCCGCACCTGCTGTCGAATGCGATCCGATACACAGACAGGGGAAGAATTCTGCTGGGATGCCGGCGAGCCGGCGACAACGTTCGCATTGAAGTTTGGGATAGTGGCGTGGGTATCACCGAAGACGAGCTTCGGCACATATACGACGAGTACTATCAGGGGGCTGACGGCGCGGAGCGGGGCGGATTTGGTTTGGGCCTTGCGATCGTGAAGCGGCTCGGAGGAAATCCTAAATCACAGGATCGATGTGCGCTCGATTCCTGGGAAGGGCACAAGGTTTTTCATCGAGGTTCCGCGCGTTCGATCCGAGGTCAAGCCGCCGGAGGCGGCAACGCCGGTGCGTCGTCACAATGGCGCCTTCCTGGGCAACGTTCTCGTGATCGAGGACGAGGTCTCCGTGCGCCTGGCGCTCAAGAGATTATTGAAGGCGAGAGGAGTTGACGCCACAATTGTTGCAACGACGATGGAAGCTTTGACACTAGTGAGTGAGCAGGGCTTGCGCCCAGATGTTCTGCTATGTGACTACAACCTCCGTGGCTCGCCGGACGGTATCGAGACCGTTAAGCGGTTGCGGGCCGCCCTTGGCCGGAACGTACCGGCCGTCGTGATGACGGGCGATACCAGATCGCTAACGGTGGTCTCGATTTCCGCACACGGCATATCTGTCCTGATCAAGCCCTTCTCGGCCGACGAACTTTTTGAAAGCTTGAGAGGCCAGGCGAACGGAATAAACACTGTGAACGTCTCATCCCGCTGAAATTGCCCAGGCCGCGGCTGCGTCTCTTACCCTCGAAAGGTATGCACGATCTCCCACGTCGACGCCGCGATGTCCGTTAGGGGTCATGCGCGCCGATTTTGGTAAGTCCACAACATGTCCGGTTATGGGCTAATCTCGGCAGTGCCGATTATCCATTTCACGCTGCAATGACATCCATCCCGTCGACACCTCTCGTGGGAGAAAACAAATTTCCGAGAAGTGAAGCGAGACCGACGTGGACTATAAATATATTGAAATCTCAGTATTGACGCGAATTGTTGTAGCGTCCCGTTTAACCTCCTGACTGTGAGGCGACGAGAAATCCGGTGGACTGAGACACTGGTAAGCTGGCGAGCTTTAAACAACGACCAAAGCAGACGAGGTCGGCTAAAAAAGTCTGTATGAGAGGCGGAAAAGCTTTAGTCCGCCGAGCGAGAGAATGGTCGTCGAATCGGCCCCTTAAGCTGCGCGCAATAGCAGAAGGTAAAAGGTCAATTCGCAACGCCTGATCTTACCTGTTGGTTCTTCTGATTCGACTATGCCCGATGAATATACGCAACGCGGGATGGCTTCTGTCGCTAGCAAAGCTATGCCCTCTCAATGCCGCAACGATATAGATCAGATAAAACAAGAGGCTGATGCCAAAGGCATCATCACCCGAACGAAGTGAGGGTGAGTGGCAAGGATCAACAAGGACCGTTTTCTGGTAGTACGTCAGTCAAACACTGCCGTACGTAGCTGATCTTCAGAAGACCAAAATAAATCAACGTGATCGATCCAAAGGTCTCACCCGAGCGAAGCGAGGGTGAGTGAACCAGATTTGCGATTGGCAGCAATCATTCGCGCCATCGCGAAACTAGCCGGGAGATCAAGCCCTTCGGCACCACTCGGCCGATGCACAATCAGCGCACGTTCGAAAATCGAGAGAAACTCCTCAACATCGACCCAAGACTTTTCGGCCATTTGCAAAGGCCACATCGCGATCCCGGGACCAGCACTTTCCCGCAGCTCAGCGAGCTGGGTCTTGGCTATGCAGTAATCATGTTGCCGGCACCTGATGCCATCGCTGACGATCGCCCACTGGGTGTTTGCTAGGCAAGTTACATCTCGCTGAGCCGGCCCATCCGCCTTGTGTTCTTTTGTGAGCATCACCCGCGATCCTTTGCCCTTTTCCTTCTCGACTTGAACAAGGCCAGCCTGTTCCAAGGCGCTCAAGGCGCGAGCCTTGGCATCCCTACTAACGCCGAGCTGAGCCAACAGGCCCTTTGGCAAAGTGACTTGATCACGCCGGGCCATCGCAGACTGATGGTGGAGTGCAATGTAAACGGTCAGTGACTTGCCGGGCAGCTTTGCGGCGCTGGCGATTTGCGCGAGCGGAATAGGCCCTTTTAAGAATCGCTCTTTCATGCGAGCGGACTTTTGTTTCGTAAACCTGGTTTCGATTTCGGTCGCGGCATATTTCGGCTGGTACGTCATAGTAAAATTCCTTATGAGATGAGACGGTGTCAGATGGGTAAGACAGTGTCGGCGCTTCAGCACGACACTCGGGCCGAGTTGAAGCCAGCAAGTCCCACGATTTTGTTCCACATCGCTGCACCGGCTGGGTCTACATATCGATCTGGGTATCGAATGATTTGACAGTCTGTCTCGATGCGCAGTCCGTTGGCTACCGTGGCGCCCGCACGTGACATCAGCTCCCTCATCTGGGCCACATCCGAATCCAGGCGGGGCAGTGGTGCAACAATGAAGAATGCGTCATGCACAGGCGCACATACTTCTATGCCCGCCTCGGTCGCCTTGATGGCTGCAATTCGCATCATCTCTGCCCCATTGGCCTGCATAGGAAAGTTCATGATCGACGTTGGTTTGTCTCGTGAACTGAACCTGCGAGACCACCCAAAAACGGAGTTAGCTCGACCAGTTAGTAGTGCGGTATCGACAGTGGCTTGCATCCACTGCCAGAAGCGCGGGTACGTCCGTTTATGATGGTTGAGAAGCTCAAGTGCTTCGGATTCTGTAATGCACGCGCTTAAGGCCATCGCCGCAGGACCCATTCCATAGTTCAGCCCGAGCACAACCTGTTTGCAGCGGTCACGTATGAGCGGGTGCGAGCTCTTGGTCGCATCATCGGGCGCGAGCCCTGCTTGTTTAGCGAACGCGAGATAGGGATCTCCTTGCACGTAAGCGGCGATCATGCGTTCGTCGCCTGACATCGCTGCAGCCAACCCGATTTCCTGAGATCTGAAGTCGATGTACGCAGCCCCATAACCGTCGGGGGGTTTAATCAAGCAACGCATGCACTTTGCTTGACCGAAAATAAATCTGCTGGTCGACGGCTGATTTCGTCCCGTCTTTGATCGAAATGGGGACAGCATCACCCGGTTACGCCCGTCGCCTCCGACTGGAAGTTCGGCCGGATTTCTTTTTCCCAACAACTGACGTACTCTGGATAGGCCGCATGTGTGGATAGCGCTTGACCTGCTGTGCGAACGTTTCGTCCTTGAGATCAAGTTGACCAGATGGAAGGCGTGGCCACTCCATGTTTTTGCTTTTAAGGTAAGTTCTGAAGCGATTTTGCTTAAAGGTCGTGCCCTCGTAAAAGCCGTAATCAACCGCTGTTGAGTTGACGAGCCGCTGTCTTAATCGAGGCCATTCTTCCGCTAGAGCTGCGTGAATGCGCGTATCGATTGGAACACCGTTGCTCTCCATGCAGGAGACGGCCTTCATATAGCGACCTCTCAGCAGAGCGCGCGCGAAAGGTCCATGCCGGGCAACATCGCTTCGAGTAGGTGGCACAGGGCAACCACGTCGGATTCACAATACTCAAGAATCTGCTGTCGTTGTTCGGGTGAGTGATCGCGAACGGATAAAATCAAATCAATCGTCGATTGCTTGTGCTCAGCCGTTATGTGCGGAATGCACGCGAAGTGCCAGTGCATCGAGAAGTGAATTCGAGAGACCCAACAAGTCTGCGCCGTTGGTCTCGACCCTGTTCTCTACAAACAAATCGATGACGTTCTCTGGCAACGACCAACCCAACGCAGCCATGCAGTTGAGCTCGGCTGATCCATAGAACGCGACCATTGCCGCCGTTTCTTCTGTCGGAAACGGGGCTTTTTTCATTGCGTAAAGCTCAGACGCCCAATAGCGCTTCACCTGCAATGTGCGTGGATCTGCGACAACCATGCAAAGCGGCGTGGGAAGGTCCCCTGGCCGCTCGTGATAGAATTCAAAATCAACGCATGAGATGTGAGTAAAGGGGAGAGTGGTCAAAAGACCACCCTCCAAGTTTGACAAGCTCGTCATGGCGATTAGACCCGACCACGCAGCCTGTTGATCACGGGGTGGTCGTCGCGATCAATTACCCGACCGCGAAACGCGATCTCCACCAGTTCCTTAAATGACTTCTTTGGCCATTCTGGTTCTGATAGTTCACCTTGAGCTTCATAAATCCGATACGCCCCAAGTGACATATCGGCAGCCATCCGAACCCATCTTGTTTTTGCCAACTCAGCTGCTTGATGAGCTGACAAAGCCCAATCACTGCTACCGAACTTGACCGCCCACAGCCCGACGACGTTTTGTCGAGTAATGGTGGTAAGAATTAGGGTCGGTGTGGCCTCGCCAACGAGCTCGGGCACCATCTCGGGCGAGATGAGGAAGTGCTTTCGCTCGTCCTTGCACTCGTACGTCATGGTAGGCATCATGTATTCTTCCGCTGCGTGAACACGAAAGAAATCCGACTTTTTGGGTTTGCCGACGGGTACTGTCGACAACACCTCCTTTGTGGCACCGAACATGAAGTCGTTCAGGTCCAACTTGAACGTCTCGATGTCTGGGAAGCCGCTGGACTTCTGGAGAGTGTGTTCGGCGACAACGCCGCTGAAACGGGTGGGATCGATCTGGGTATTTGAATTCAACATAATTTGCCTCGTATGAATGCCGATCGGAATTGATCGGTGACGCTACATACGAGGGGTGCTGCTTGTTGGCACGCAGTCTTCAGGTGAGAAAATGCAGATCGAGATGCGGGACTTTTTCCCCCAGATCACGGTGCATTATCAATTAGTTAGATTCCTGTTTCAGTAGCTGTTCAATACCTCCCCATCGCTTACGCCTCTCTATATATTCCTTGAGAAGCGTCTCGACGTAGCTCTGCTTTACCTTGGTGTCGATCAGGCGAAAGAGTTCGAGGACAAAGTTAAGGCCAAACGGACGCTTTTTTGAGAAAGAAATTCCGCCCTCGTGGTGGCGGTGAGCGACAAAGTCGACATGCCGTAACGCTGCGGAGATCGGGCCGTAAGTTGGTTGAGGGCTGGGATGAACAAGACGGTCATGGGCGTCGATGAGCAAACCTTCCAATTGCGAAAGATCATCGAAGGAAGTCTCGAGCCCTTGGCTATATTCCGTCGGGCTTCTCTTGTGCTCGAGGAATATGCCTTTATAGAAATTTGGATCATTTGAAGTTCGTTTCAATTCGCGCTTGAAATCCTGCGTCTTCTTCAGCAGTTCACCGACGTTTGCCGCGATTTGTGTCGGAATCCACTGATCAATGCGGTCATCCCAATAAATTGTCGCGAGCTTATTAATGTCAAAGAGCAGGGCGCGATCGTTGCATTGTGCGAATACCGCTATGCGATGCCACTCATCATCCGATAGTCCTGAGCGCATTCGTCGCACAATTGCCTTGCGCTCCTCCAAAGGGTAACAGTGGGTTGCAAGCAAGAGGTAGATCTGACGGTCATTCATACCGGCGTATGGATCGGCATCCTCACTCTTTTCGATCATCAAAATCCTCGCAATTCCAATAGCGCGCGCAACCACGCGGAGGCGAATGCGTTCGCGATGGGCTAGTTTGAAACTTTCGATCGCGTCACGCTCCGATTTCAAGATGCCATGGGCACCCAGTCAAATTTCATCTTTTTTGGCTCGAAGAGAATCAATACCGCCGCCTCCCCATCCGCCGGCCTCATCAGATTTCTTTTGACTGGGGTGCCCTTCAGCTCTTGGTTAATTGTCCATAATATCTTGAAGGCGGGCAGACCCGGCGCAACCTGCACCTGCACCTGCACCTGCACCTGCACCTGCACCTGCACCTGCACCTGCACCTGCACCTGCACCTGCACCTGCACCTGCACCTCGACGGCGCGCGCCTGAGCACAAGAACATTAAGGGAACATGCACCCCAAGGATTTTCGTCTGCTGCAAAGCGCTACAAACGTTTCGCCTCGATCCGGTCCCAGATCTTCGCGGCGACGTCCGGACCTCCAAGCTTGGCAATCGCCCGAATACCCGTGGGCGAAGTGACGTTGATCTCGGTGAGATAGCCATCGATGACATCGATGCCGACAAACAACAGTCCGCGCTCGCGCAATGTGGGACCGATCCGCTCACAGATCTCGCGCTCGCGGGACGTTAGATCGGTCGCCTGCGCTGCTCCACCGCGGACCATATTGGAGCGCAGATCATCCGCGGCGGGCACGCGATTGACGGCACCGGCGAATTCGCCGTCGACGAGGATGATGCGTTTGTCGCCATGCTTCACTTCAGGCAGGAAACGCTGGATCACCCATGGCTCGCGAAACGTCACCGAGAACATATCGAACAGCGATCCGAAATTCATGTCCTGCGGCATTACGCGAAAAACAGCGGCTCCGCCGTGACCATGCAGCGGCTTCATCACAACCGCGCCGTGCTCGGCGCGAAATGAATTGATCTCCTCGAGATCGCGCGAAATCAGGGTGGGGGGCATCAGCTCGGGAAAATCCATCACGAACAGCTTTTCCGGCGCGTCGCGTACACTCGCGGGATCGTTGACCACCAGCGTCTTCGGATGAATGCGTTCGAGCAAGTGCGTCGTCGTGATGTAGGCCAGATCGAATGGCGGGTCTTGCCGCAACAACACAACGTCAAAGGATTCCAGATGCGCGCGCGTTGCATTGCCGAGCGTAAAATGATCGCCGTCCTGATCGCGCACGGCCAGCGGCTGAACCGCCGCGACCACGTCTTTGCCCCGCAAGGATAGTTTGTCCGGGGTGTAATACGAGATCGTGTGGCCGCGTCTTTGGGCCTCCAGCAGGAGCGCAAACGTCGAATCGCCGCGGACGTTGATGCGCGCGATGGGGTCCATCTGAACGGCGACTTTCAATTTCATCTTGCCTGTCCGGGTTGATTTCAGTCGAAGGCACCTGAACGCTTCGGGCTAAGTGCTGGCGTCGAATGCACCTAGCAGATGGCGCGGCAAACGTCGCGGCGCAATCAGCATTGCGTCGAAACGAAGCTCGAAAGCTGCATGCTCGGGATGCGTCATCAGCCACGCCTGGGCTGCGCCGATGATCCGTTGTTGCTGTCGCGGCGTGACGGCATAGGCGGCCTCGTCGAGGCTGCGGCGGGCCTTGACCTCGACGAAGGCGAGAAGCTGACGCCGCCGCGCTACGATATCGATCTCGCCCTGAGGGGTGCGAAACCGGCGGGCCAGAATGCGATAGCCCTTGGCGATCAGATAGGCCGCGGCGCGACTTTCCGCCGAGAGACCGGTGCGGAAGGCGGCGACGCGCTCGGGCGCCGCTATCCTTGCGTCGTCCCGGGAGTCCTCCTTACCCGCTGCCATTGTCATCCCTGACCCGATGTTGTCCGGCGAGCTCAAGTGCGCGGGCATAGACCTCGCGTCGCGAGCGGCCGGAAAGTTCGACTGCGCGGGCGACACTGTCTTTTACGCTGCTGTCCTTCAGCGAGGCCAGCAGCAGATCGTCCAGATCACTGGATGACATCACGCCTGCATCCGCCGGGGGTGGCCCGACGACCAGCACAAACTCGCCCCGCGTTTCCAGCGTTCCGGCGATTTCCGCGAGTTCCGCAAGAGTCGCCCGGCGGATCTCCTCGTGCAGCTTCGTCAGTTCGCGACAGATCGCGGCGTCGCGATTTCCGAGGATGGCTGCGAGATCCCGCAAGGAGTTCTGGATGCGACTGCCGGATTCGAACATGACCAGCGTGGCATCAATTCTCGCGAGTTCGGCAAGGCGTGCCCGGCGTGACATCTCCTTTGAGGGCAAAAACCCCTCGAAGAAAAACCGGTCCGTCGGCAGCGCAGCCACCGTGAGCGCGGCCAGCACGGAAGATGGTCCCGGCAGAGCAATAACCTGGTGACCGGCGGCACAGACCTCGCGCACCAGCTTGAAGCCGGGATCGGAAATCAACGGCGTTCCGGCATCGGAGACCAGTGCGACAGAGGCGCCTTGCGCCAGTTGCTCCAGGATTTTGGGGCGGGCCGCCGCAGCGTTGTGTTCGTGGTAGGGCTTGAGCACTCCCGTGATCGTAAAGCGTTCGGTCAGGCGACGGGTGATGCGGGTGTCCTCGCAGGCAATGATATCGACGCCGGCCAGCGTCTCCAACGCGCGCAGGGTGATGTCGCCGAGGTTCCCGATCGGTGTGGCGACCAGATAAAGACCCGGCGCGGTTTTGGGAGCAACCAGCACTTGGCCTGCGATGGAGAAGGTTCGAATGGCGGAAGTTTCGGCATCAAGCTTCCGAGAGACAGGTTTTGCGCGCATACCGCGATACTCTATAGCGTTTTCGAGCGAAGTGGGTACCGGTTCGCGTCAAGAAAACGCGTTAGAACAAAAACTGGAGTCGGTTCGAGTTCCGTCAAAGCTAAAATGGCTAATTGCGCAAAAGGGGACCCTGTTTTACGTGTTTTTGCCGCGCGACGCCGGCTGGTTCCGGGACTCCCCAGGGATGGGGACGGCGCTAAAGTCGAGGCGGACACAAACCTTTTGTGTGGTTAACTATTCGTCGACAATATGCCTGATTCCCTCCGCCTTGTCGGTCGGTGGCTACGTCCGGATCGATCTATGGTAAGGAAAATAATGGCGGACCCGTTCAAACCGAAACCTGAACGTCCGGGAGCGACCCGGCGAGCGGCGTTGGGTTTTGTCATTGGCGCGCCGTTGCTCGGCGCCTGCTCAGGTGTCCAGCAAACGCTCACCAACAATTTTTCTAGTCCATTCGGTTCTTCCTCGCAGCCGGCGCCGTCCGGGCCGCCTCAGCAGGCGGCTACCATTGGAACGGGCCAGGTCAAGGTCGGTCTGATTCTCCCGATGTCGGCCGCAGGCAATGCGGGCACTGCGGCGCAGTCGATGAAGAATGCGGCCGAGATGGCGCTGTCGGAATTTCAAAATCCGAACGTCCAACTTCTGATCAAAAATGACGCCGGATCGGCGCAAGGCGCGCAGCAGGGCGCGCAACAGGCCCTCGATGAGGGCGCCGAAATCATTCTCGGGCCGCTATTCGCAACATCCGTTCCGGCGACCGCTCAGGTGGCCCGGACGCGCGGCACGTCGGTGATCGCCTTTTCAACCGATTCAACGGTCGCGGGCCGGGGCGTCTATCTTCTGAGCTTTCTCCCAGAATCAGACGTCAACCGGATCGTCGAATATGCCGTGAGCATCGGAAAGCGCTCGTTTGCTGCGATGGTGCCCGAAAATGCCTACGGCAATGTCGTCGAGGCTGCCTTCAAGCAGACGGTCGGCCGTCACGGCGGGCGCATCGTGGCATTTGAGAAATATGGAGCCGATCGTTCCGGCGCGGCGCGGAATGTGACGCAGTCGCTTCGCTCGGCTGATGCGCTGCTCATTGCCGACGACGGCGATGCGGTGGTCTCGGTCGCCGACGCGCTCACGGCGGCGGGCGCGAATCTGCGCAATATCCAGCTTCTCGGTACAGGTCTGTGGGACAATCCGCGCGTGTTCGCCAGTGCGGCGCTGCAAGGTGGTTTTTATGCTGCGCCGGACCCATCCGGCTTCCGCAGCTTCGCAGGCCGCTATCGCACGAAGTTCGGCGGCGAGCCGGTACGCACGGCGACGCTCGCCTATGACGCCGTCGCGCTGGTCGCGGCCCTCGCGCGAACCCAGGGTGCGCAGCGCTTCGCGTCGGAGACGCTGACCAATCCGTCGGGCTTCTCCGGCATCGACGGGTTGTTTCGATTCCGTTCCGACGGCACCAACCAGCGGGGCCTCGCCGTCATGCGTGTCGCATCCGGCGGTGGCCAGCCGGTCGCGGGATCGCCAAAGAATTTTGGGGCGTAACCTCGTCTTGCGATGAGTTCCAGGGCGACGCGAAGCATTCGTCCCGACAGCGACGAAGCAATCCGGTCTTCGCTTTGAGGCTTCTGGATTGCTTAAATCAAGCGGCGAGATCGGCCACCACGGCGTCAAGGACAGGAAAGCCATCCTGCGTGACGCGCAAGCGGCCATCGGGGCTGATCGCGATCGCGCCCTCCTCACGCAGGATTGCAATCCGGCCCGGATCAAGCGCGCGACCCGACAAGGCGGTATACCGTTGCGGATCGATGCCCTCGCTCAGCCGCAGGCCCATCAGCAGGAATTCGTCCGCCCGCTCTTCGCTGTTCAGAAGATCGTCGGTGACGATCCCGTCGCCGCCCGCCTCGACTCGCATAAGCCAGGCTTCCGGACGCTTCTCGGTAGCAATTGCGTGCCGGATACCGTCGATGTCGAGCCGTCCGTGCGCGCCGGGGCCGATGCCTGCATATTCCTGACCACGCCAATACACTAGATTGTGTTTGCATTCCGCGCCGGGCCGCGCGTGGTTCGAAATCTCGTAGGCGGGCAGGCCATGACGCGCGCAAACGTCCTGCGTGACGTCGTACAGTTCGCGGGCGGTTGCCTCATCGGGTGTCTTGAGCTTGCCTGCCGCGTGCAGGCCGAAAAACGGCGTGCCTTCCTCGACGGTCAATTGGTAGAGCGACAGATGTTCGGCGGCCTCCGAGATCGCGAGCTTAAGCTCCTCGGCCCACATCGCCGGTGTCTGGTCAGGGCGCGCGTAAATCAGATCGAAGGAATAGCGATCGAAGGCCGCGCGCGCGATCGCGACGGCATCCAGCGCCTCGCGCGCGGAGTGCAGGCGTCCAAGGGCTTTCAGCGAAGCATCATCCAGCGCCTGCACGCCGAGCGAGACGCGATTGACGCCCGCATCGCGATAGCCGCGGAACCGCGTGGCCTCGACACTGGTCGGATTGGCTTCCAGCGTGACCTCGGCATTATTGGCCACGCGCCAATGTTTTCCGATCGCGTCAAGGATGGCACCGACGGTCCGCGGTTGCATCAATGATGGCGTGCCACCGCCGAGGAAAATCGAGGACACTTCGCGACCGGATGTGCGGGCGGCTGTCGTTTCGATCTCGCGCACAAATGCGCGTACAAAACGCTCTTCATCGATCGGCGTGTGCCGCACATGGCTGTTGAAATCGCAATAGGGACATTTCGACAGGCAAAAAGGCCAGTGCACGTAGACGCCGAACGCGGGATGGGTATCAGCGCGGGTCAAGGCATATCTCCGCCAGTTTCACGAACGCACGGGCGCGGTGCGACAGGCCAAGGCCGAGAGGTGGAAGACCGTGCTTTTCGACGCTTGTCATCTCGCCGAACGTACGCGCGTGCCCGTCCGGCAGGAACGCCGGATCGTAGCCAAATCCGGCAGTGCCCCGCGGCGGCCAAACCAGTCGTACCATCGACACGGGCCTCGACTTCCTCGATATGATCGTCCGGCCACGCGACACACAGCGCCGAAACGAAGTGAGCCTTGCGTTTCTCCGCGCATCGTCGCACCGCGCTCCTGCAATAGCCGTTCGATCTGCGCCATCGCTGCGGCAAAATCCTTAGGTCTCGCCGGCCCAGCGCGCGGAGTAGATGCCCGGCGCACCATCGAGCGCATCGACAACCAGACCGGAATCATCGGCAAAAGCCGGAAGCTTCGCGGTTTGGGCTGCGGCGACGGCCTTGATCCGCGCATTGGCGCGGAAATTGTCGCCGGTCTCCTCGGGTTCGTCGAGACCGAGTTCGCCTGCGGAGACCGCCTCGATACCATATAGCGCGAGCAACTCGCGCATCTCGGCGAGCTTGCCGGGATTGTGGGTGGCGATCACGAGCTTGCCGGTGATTCGACGATGCTGTCATGGCATTTATAACCCGTCATGGCCGGGCTCGTCCCGCCATCCACGACGTAGTCAGGAAGCAGTGCGGATCAAAAGGCACAGCGGATACCCGGCACAGGGCCGAGCATGACGGCACTTTGCGAATCACGTCACCGCCATTTTCTGCAAATCGACCAGCCGCGCGACACCTTTTTTCGCGAGAGCCATCAGCGCGAGAAATTCATCCTGCGAGAACGGTGTCTTCTCGGCGGTTCCCTGCACCTCGATGATGCGTCCGTCGCCGGTCATGACGAAATTGGCATCGGTGTCGGCTTCTGAATCCTCCGCATAGTCCAGATCGAGGACGGGTGTTCCGTTGTAGATACCGCATGAGATCGCCGCGACGTTGTCGCGGAGCACGCTGGTCTTGATCATGTTGCGGGCCTTCATCCAGGCGATGCAGTCGGCCAGCGCGACCCACGCGCCGGTGATGGACGCGGTGCGCGTGCCGCCATCGGCCTGAATGACATCGCAATCGACCGTGATCTGGCGCTCGCCAAGCGCTTCGAGGTCGACTGCTGCGCGCAACGAGCGGCCGATCAGGCGCTGGATTTCGACGGTCCGGCCGCCCTGTTTGCCGGCGGAGGCCTCTCGCCGGGTCCGCTCCAGCGTGGCGCGGGGCAGCATGCCGTATTCGGCCGTGACCCAGCCGCGACCCTGGCCCTTGAGCCACGGCGGCAGCCGCTCCTCGAGCGTCGCGGTCACCAGCACGTGGGTATCGCCAAATTTTACCATGCAGGAACCCTCGGCATACTTGACGATGCCACGCTCCAGCGACACGGCGCGTAGTTCATCCGGTGCACGGCGGCTAGGCCGCATGGGAAATCCTCCAGCTATTTCATGAAAATGGTCGTCTGGCGGTGCTTTTAGGGGCGGGGAGCCGCAGCGGCAAGGGCCAGAACAGCGATTGCCGCAAAGCGCGGCTTGTAACCGGTGCGCCGGAGAGACAGATTAGACCGGTTGTCAGACGCAACTACTTGCGGGAGATTTTGTTGGCCCATCACGATCCGATTGGTCTGATTGCACCGAACGCCGGGCTTGCCCAGCTGAACGAGCGATCACGTGACATTTTTCGTCAGATCGTCGAGAGCTATCTCGCGACGGGCGAGCCCGTCGGCTCGCGCAACATTTCGCGCCTGATCACGATGCCGCTCTCGCCGGCGTCAGTCCGCAATGTGATGTCGGACCTCGAGCAGCTTGGGCTGATTTATGCGCCGCACACCTCGGCCGGCCGATTGCCGACCGAGTTGGGCCTGCGGTTCTTCGTCGATGCGCTGATGCAGGTCGGCGACTTGACCGAACCGGAACGGCAATCGATCCAGACCCAGCTCGCGTCGGTCGGCAAGGCGCAATCGGTCGAGGCTGCGCTCGGCGAAGCATTGACGCGGTTGTCGGGATTGACCCGGGCCGCGGCGGTGGTTCTCGACAGCCAAATCCAATGTGCGCTTGAAACACATCGAATTTGTCGGCTGGAGCCCGAGAAGGCCCTCGTGGTGCTTGTGGCCGAAGACGGTCAGGTCGAGAATCGCGTGCTGACGCTGCCGTCCGGTGTCCCGGCATCGGCGCTGACCGAAGCGTCGAATTTCCTGAATGCGCGAATCCGCGGACGTACGCTCGCCGAGGCGCGTCTCGAACTCGAGACCGCGCTGACGCAGAGCAAGGCGGAACTCGATCAACTCACACAGAAGGTCATTGCGGCCGGAATCGCGAGTTGGTCGGGCGGCGATAATGACGATCGGCAATTGATCGTGCGCGGTCACGCCAATCTGTTGGAGGACTTGCACGCGCTGGACGATCTCGAGCGGGTGCGGCTGTTGTTCGACGATCTCGAAACCAAACGCGGCGTGATCGATTTGCTCGGCCGCGCCGAACGCGCCGATGGCGTACGCATCTTCATCGGTTCGGAAAACAAGCTGTTCTCACTGTCCGGATCCTCGACGATCATCGCACCCTACAGCGACGGTGCTGGCCATATCGTCGGCGTCCTCGGCGTCATCGGACCGACCCGGCTGAACTACGCGCGAGTGATCCCGATGGTCGATTACGCAGCCCGCATCGTTAGCCAGATGCTCGGCGGATAAGCCGGCAAGCTGCCCGTTGCGCTTGATTTTTACGCCTGAACCACGATATCCCGCACGACCATCCTCTCAGTTCCAGACAATTTGTGAGAAGGCTGCGTGATGACCGATTCCAACGGCAAGACAGACAATTCCGGCAAGCCGGTTCCGGAGGCCGAGCCGGTGGTATCCAAGCCGTACATCATGCCCGACGATCCCGAGGAGGGGTCGGTGGAACGCTGACCAAGGAGGTCGCCGACTCGAAGGACCGGATGTTGCGCACGTTGGCGGAGATGGAAAATCTGCGCAAGCGCACCACGCGGGAGGTGTCGGACGCGCGAACCTACGCCATCTCGGGGTTCGCGCGCGACGTGCTGGATATTGCCGACAACCTGCAACGCGCGCTTGATGCGGTGCCCGCCGAGGCGCGTGCGGCGGCCGACCCCGGACTCAAGGCGCTGATCGAGGGCGTGGAACTGACCGAACGCTCGCTGCACAACTCGCTGGAAAAACACGGTGTGAGGAAATTCGATCCGGCCGGCGAAAAGTTCGATCCGAACGTCCATCAGGCGATGTACGAAGTTCCCGATCCGTCCGTCCCCGTCGGCACGATCGCGCAGGTCATTCAGGCCGGCTACATGATCGGCGAGCGGGTGCTGCGTCCGGCGCTTGTGGGCGTTGCGAAGGGCGGAGCCAAGGCAGCCGCGTCCGAATAAAATCAGCCTGTCTCGGCCTTTGTTCGCGAGCTTATGATGCGATGTCAGCCCACATGAGCGTTTGCGCGCCGGCTTTGGTCAGGTCCGGCCCTGGCCCTTCTAGCGCGGCTGGATCCCGTCACGAACCGCGCGAAAGCGCGGAAACGCAGCAGACCACTCATCCCGCGGCGTACTGCCGATCAGCCGCATCGCCGTGGTTCCGCTGCCAAACACCAGCCATTGAACGACCGTTACTGGCGTATTCGATTTTACGTTAGTGGCGTCGACCCGTGTTTCAAAACCGGCCGATCCATTGATCCGGATCGGCTCCGACATGGTGATATGCCCATCGCGCAGGTTTGGAATCGTGGCAACGATGTCGCGCGCAAACCTGCCGCGATCATCCGGTCGTTCAGGAGCCGAGCCGATCAGGTTTATAAGCAGGAAGGTCTTGGCGTCGATGTCGTTTTCCGTTTCGGCGTCGGAGAGGAGGATGGCGGCTCCTGGCGCCAGCGTACGAACCATTTTGAAGGAGCCCAGTTCGGTCAACTTGAAGGGCAACAGGTCGAGCTGCTCCTCGACCGGTACTTCCTTGCGCAGGGCTACCGTTGCGAACATCTTTCGTACGGCCTGGTCGGAATAGATCTTCTCGACATTCTCGGGCACCTGCGCCGCGACGTATCCCGAAAACGTGCCGCCCGATACCACCATCGAATAGCGCCGGACATTGTCGGCGCCGTCCTTGGCCGTTTCGACGATGATATAGCCCTGTCCGCTCGCGGTCTCGAAGCCTTCGGGTTTTATGCCGTGGGTGCCGGCCGTATCAGATTTGGCGAGGGTCTCCACGTCCCTGAAGGCGGCGGCGGGGAGTTCTGCGACAACGACCTTGACCCGATGATCGGCGGTTTCGAAGCCGGGAAATGTCTTTGACGGGGAAAGGCCTATCAGCGGAACAAGCCCAATCCGGATACCTGGCGCATAGATTGGGTCGTCGGCAAAGGCAGGAGCTGCGCCGATCAGAATACACAAAGCGACCAGTAGTTGCGCGAGAAATCTCATGGGCGCTTATTTGGATATGTATTAAGGCCGTTCAATGATCGGTCCATACAACGCTCTCGCCGCTGCGGCCAGCTACTCATAGTCAGCCGCTTGGGCTGCTTCCGCTTGGGCCGCTTTCGCGTTTCGCTGAACTGTCGGAGGACGGCCTGCTTCCTTAAAAGGGATGTTAAGGGATGTTTTCGCCATGAAGGATCACGCCGGTCCTTGCGGCCCCCACCCCCCCTCCTATATGAGGCTCACCGTCGCAATATCGCGAGTATTTGATATCTGGGGGGTCTGGATGGGGGTGCCGTCAGGGCCCGGCCGGACTGCCGCAACAAGAAGGATATGAGGACCATGGGAAAGGTCATTGGGATCGACCTCGGCACCACGAATTCGTGCGTGGCCGTAATGGATGGCAAGACGCCGAAAGTCATCGAAAACGCCGAGGGCATGCGGACGACCCCGTCCATTGTCGCCTTTAGCGACGATGGCGAGCGCCTCGTCGGCCAGCCGGCCAAGCGCCAGGCGGTGACCAATCCCGAGCGGACCATTTTTGCCGTCAAGCGGCTGATCGGCCGCCGCTACGACGATCCGATGGTCGAAAAGGACAAGAAGCTTGTCCCCTACAAGATTTCAAAGGCCGGCAACGGCGACGCCTGGGTTGAGGCCGACGGCCAGACCTATTCACCCTTCGCAGGTCTCGGCGTTCATCCTGCAAAAGATGAAAGAGACCGCGGAAGCCCACTTGGGCCAGAAGGTTGATCAGGCCGTCATCACGGTTCCCGCTTATTTCAACGACGCACAGCGTCAGGCCACCAAGGACGCCGGCAAGATTGCCGGCCTTGAAGTGCTGCGCATCATCAATGAGCCGACCGCGGCTGCGCTCGCCTATGGCCTCGACAAATCGAAGGCCGGCACCATCGCGGTCTACGACCTCGGCGGCGGCACCTTCGACGTGTCGATCCTTGAGATCGGCGATGGCGTATTCGAGGTGAAATCGACCAACGGCGACACCTTCCTCGGCGGCGAAGATTTCGACATGCGCCTCGTCGAATACTTGGCGGCCGAGTTCAAGAAGGAGCAAGGCATTGACCTCACCAAGGACAAGCTCGCGCTCCAGCGCCTGAAAGAGGCTGCTGAAAAGGCCAAGATCGAGCTGTCGTCGACGACGCAAACCGAAATCAACTTGCCGTTCATCACGGCCGACCAGTCCGGTCCGAAGCATCTGACGATGAAGCTCACCCGCGCTAAGTTCGAGGCGCTGGTCGACGATCTCGTCCAGAAAACCATCGAGCCGTGCCGCAAGGCGCTGAAGGATGCCGGCCTGACGGCTGGCGAAATCGGCGAAGTGGTGCTGGTCGGCGGCATGACGCGCATGCCGAAGGTTCAGGAAGTGGTGAAGCAGTTGTTCGGCAAGGAGCCGCACAAGGGCGTCAACCCGGACGAAGTCGTTGCCATCGGTGCCGCCATTCAGGCCGGCGTGTTGCAGGGCGACGTCAAGGACGTCCTGCTGCTCGACGTGACGCCGCTGTCGCTGGGCATTGAGACACTGGGTGGCGTGTTCACCCGCATCATCGATCGCAACACCACGATCCCGACCAAGAAGAGCCAGGTGTTCTCGACCGCCGAGGACAATCAGAACGCCGTCACCATCCGCGTCTTCCAGGGCGAGCGCGAAATGGCGGCCGACAACAAGAATTCTCGGTCAATTCGATCTGATGGGGATTCCGCCGTCACCGCGTGGTATGCCGCAGATCGAAGTCACCTTCGATATTGACGCCAACGGTATCGTCAACGTGTCAGCCAAGGACAAGGCGACCGGTAAGGAGCAGCAGAATTCGCATTCAGGCTTCGGGCGGTCTGTCCGACGCGGACATCCAGAAGACCCGGCCGACGCCCTGGACCGCCAGCGGAAAGGCGATGTTGCCGAGCACGGTGAGATGCGGCAGCAGGGCGAAATGCTGGAACACCATGCTCATCTTGTGGCGGCGGATGTCGATCAGCTCCGCAGTGCTGGCCTTGAGCAGGTCGCGGCCATCGAGCATGACGCTGCCATAGCTCGGCTCGATCAGCCGCGACAGGCAGCGCACCAGCGTCGATTTTCCCGGAGCCCGACAGGCCCATGACGATGAAGATCTCGCCCTCGTGCACCGCCAGGTTGACGTCGCGCACCGCCCCGATCAGCTGCCGGGCGGCGAGCGCGTCGTCGTCGGCCCGCCCGCGCTGTACCGCTATGAAATGATCGGCGCCCTGCCCATAAAGCTTCCACAGCTTGGAGCAGGCGAGCTTCACCCTCCGGTCAAGGGCGCGGGGCGGGTCGCCCCGCCCCGGCGCCTTGGTCGGTCACTTTGCCCACGCCCTCCAGGTCGCCTCGTTGTCGGCGATCAGTTCGCTGCCACGTCCTCGATCGACTTGCCCTCGAGATCGACCTGGCCGGACATCGTGTTCAGCTCCTTGGTGTCGATCTGATAAGCCTTGGCAGCTTTATAGGCGGTCGGCCATTTGTCCTTGAAACCTGACCAGGAATATTTCCAGATTTCGCCCGACGGCTTGCCGCAATCATAAGCCTTGTTAGGGTTGATCCCCCATTTCGGATCGGTGTAGCAGGCCGCCTCGTGCTTGGGGAACTCGATCCACTCGCCCTGATACTTTTGCCGGCGCCCAATGCGGCGAATAGATCCACAGCATGATCGGCGCCTTGCGCTGATAGGCGAAATCAGCTCGGCAAACATCGCCGCATCGGTCCCGGCATGCACCACGGTGAACGGCAGCTCCAGCGCCACGACCCGCTCGTCGTCATAGCCCTCCCAGGTTACCGGGCCGCCGAGATAGCGCCCCTTCGGCGCCGTTTCGGGGGTGGAGAACGCTTCGGCGCATTTCGGGTCCTTCAGCGCTTCCAATTGGGCAGGCCGGGGCATTTTTCCTTCATGTAGAGCGGATACCACCACTCTTCCTTGGCCTTGGGGCCGAGCTTGCCCAACCGTTCGGTCTGCTTGGTCTGGTCGGACGCCTTCATCGCCTCGCCGGCGGTGGTGTCCCAATATTCCATGCCGATGGTGAGGTCGCCATTGGTCGCCCCGGTGGTGAGGCTCGAAAGGTAGTCGGCCGTCGGGTATTCGACTGTATAGCCAAGCTTTTCCAGAACTCCTCCGAGGATCTTGGCGTTGAGATTGACGCTCGTCCAGTCGAACAGCGCGATCTTGATTGGATCTTTTGAACTCGACTTCCGGGCCCGCGACACCATGGGCGTCAGCGCAAGCCCCGCAAGCACGGTCGTGACAAGCACAGCGGATGGTATTTTCATTGTTTTTCTCTCCCTAAGGCGGGGAAGACTTTCCGCCTCACCATTCAAGTGTCCGCTGACCCGATAGCGGGTGTCAATCGGGGGAGGCGAGGGGGAAGGTGGGGGTAGAGAAGGGGGCGGGGCCCGGCAAGTGTGAGCTTCCCCACAGACGCCACCGGCCCGGCGCTGCCAGTCTCCCGGCGCTGCCAGTTTCCCGGCGGCAATAAAGCTTCACTCCAGCCCCTTATGGAGACAATCATGGCATCGGAAGACTGGGAACAAAGGCAGGCCGGCATCAAGCATGCGCTTGCCGCCTGGGCCATCCTTCTCGTGGTGATATCGGCACTGCAGGTCGTCGACCTGCTGTGGAACGATCACGCGCCGCTGGGAGCGACCAGAGTGACCGCTTTTCAGCCCTGAAATCGGGGTATTTCGTTCGGTCAGTCCTTTGCCAGGGCGATGCGGATGAGCCGTTCCTTGACGCATTCGAGCCCGCCGATCAGCCCGTAGCTGCCGACGATGCCGGCGAAACATAGGTTGACCACCTTGTCCCGGTGGACATAGCTGCCGGCCACACCGATGATCTCCCCGGCCCGGGCGGCCTCGAGCAGCCGCTCAAGTTCCGCGATCACGGTTGCGTTCGGCTGTCCCTCCGGCTGTGCGCTTGCCATCGGTCCGAACAAACTGACGACATTGTCTGCCATCGTGCGATTGCCCCCTCACAACGGTCGTGAAACCTCGACGTCGTGCCGCTCACCCGAATGTTGTTCTGGACGCGTTTCACGCCCGACACCGACTCGGCGATATCCTCGGCCCGCCGCCGCTGCTCGCGGCCGTTGACCGTCCCGGAGAGCGTCACCTCGCCACTGACCACAGCGACCTCGATCTCGGTGGCGTCGACCAGCCAGTCATCGCCCAGCCGGTCGGAGACATCCTCGCGGATCCGGTCGTCTGAACGGCATAGCCCTTCGGACCGCGGCCGCGATGATGACGATGCTCACCTTCATCGCCGCCAAAACGACGACGACACCGTATCGCCGACCCGTTCCATAAAGCCGCGATCGTCTTCGCGCCGGTTCTGATAGTCGCTCCGGCCGAAATCGCTGCCGTGGCGGCTGCCGAGTCGCGACCGTGCTCGCCAAAACCCTGGCCCTGGCTGCCTCCAGCGGCCCTCGCCATAGCGGCCGAATCCGACTGGCTGCCGCCATAGCCGAGCCCACCATAGGCACCGGGCTGATCGCCTCAATCCACTCGCTCCAGCGGCCGGAATTGGGCGATCGAAATCGAGCGCCTGAAATAGCTGTACCGTTCCTCACTCGTTTCTTCCGAAGTCGCTGCGCCCGAAATCGCGGCCGTAGTCGCCGCCCCCGAACGACTGGTCGCCGAAACGCTAGCGGCCGAAATCCCGGCCGCGGCTAGAACCCGGCGCCGAAATCGCCCCGACCCTGGCCCTGGTCGCTGCGGCCATAGTCGCTGCCGAACTCGCCGCGGCCGAACTCCCCGCGCTAACTGAAGTCCCGGCTGCGGTAATAGTCCTCGCTGCCTTCGCCGAAGCCGCGCCGCGCGTCGTTTCCGGACTGACTTGAACGCCAGAAAGTTCATGCCGCCAATCGTCGTCCCGGCTCCATCGGTCGTCGTTTGGTAGCGGTCTCGTTCTGCCATGAGTTCCTCCTGTGGGTGAAGCTGTTCCGCGGCGCTGTACGCGACTGCGCGACGGCATGTCGTAGCTACCCTGGCGCTCCTCCTGTTCCTTTGCCGGTATGGCTGCCTTGCGCCCTTTCCGGTTGCCCTTGAATTGCGATCTGGCGAATACCGGCGACACGGAGGCTTGGGAGGTCGATCGACGGGACGCTTTTCATGAATATTTGCACCCGGCGAGATAGGCTGGCTGCCGCACCGCTCAACCGCGCCCGTTCAATGCCGCAGGCTTCTACACCGATCCGGAGATCTTCCGCCTGGAGCGGGAGAAAATCTTCCTCAAGCAGTGGTTCTTCCTTTGCCGGGACGACCAGCTCCCCGATCCGGGAGACTATCGCAGCTCGACACGCCGGGCGGGCCGATCGCCCTGCTGCGCAGCCGCGACTGCGGCAAGC
>CAVXSV010000027.1:0-54126 GCA_963764445.1 uncultured Alphaproteobacteria bacterium | reverse complement strand
AGATGTCGTTCCCACGGGTTAAATCAGGTCTGGCTTATATAAGTCATACATGGCATAGTTGGCCCGTGCACGCGTTCGACGTCCTCGGCGATCCCGTTCGGCGCAGGATCCTGGAGTTGCTCGCCGATGGCGAGCAGTCCTCCGGCACTGTCACCGCGGTGATCCAGCAGGAATTCGGCATCTCGCAACCCGCTGTCTTCCAGCACCTCCGGGTGCTGCGGGAGAGCGGCTTCGCCATCGTGCGCGCAGACGGCGCTCGTCGGCTCTACGCCGTCGACTCCACGCCCCTGCAGGAGATCGACGCCTGGTGAGCACTCCAGAGGTTTCTGGAGCCAACATCTGGATGCACTTGCCCACCGTGAGCTGCGCACGGGGTCGTCGGGAACGCCGGTTGGCGGCCGACGACGCGACCGCCGGCCCACCGACCCCTGACCGGAAGGACGAACGATGAAGGACCTCGCAGCCCACCTCGCGGCCATCCACCGCAGCGTCGACCACCGCACCAGCGGGGACAACCAGACCGCGGCGGACAGCTACCGCGTGACGCTCCGGCGGCGCTACGACGCCGAGGCGGCGGACGTCTGGAGCGCGTTCGCCGACCGGAACGGGTCCGGCGGTGGTTCCTGCCGCTGACCGGCGACCTGCGGGTGGGCGGCTCGTTCCAGCTGGAAGGCAACGCCGGCGGCGACATCCTGGCGTGCGAACCACCCGCGCTGCTCCGGGTGAGCTTCGGCGGGCCGACCAGCGTGGTGCAGGTGCGGCTGACCGCGGATGGTGAGCACACCGACCTGGTACTCGAGCACTCGGTGCCGGCCGCGATGGCCGGCAGCGGCGCCGGGGCCTTCTACGTCGGGCCCGGGTGGACGGCGCCCTGATGGGACTTGCCCGGTTCTTGGCCGGCGAGGTCATCGACGACCCGGCTGCCGCGGCGAGTTCACCGGAGGCCGAGGAGTTCTCGCTGGGGTCCATCGCCGCCTGGGTTTCCGCGGTGACGGAGTCCGGCACCGCCGGTGCCGAGCAGATCGAGGAAGGCAGGCAGCTGGCCCTGGCCCAGTTTGCGCCCAGCTATCTGCAGCAACAGAGCACGAGCATCTGATCACCGCACGGGGTCCGCGCGTTCAGCACCGCGGGACGGTCGGTGCGGCCGTGTCGCCGATCGGACCGCCCGGGGTCGACGATCGTCGGGTGTCCACCACCTCCCGCTCACCACTTCCCCCGTCGACCGCCGCTGAACACCACGCGCTGATCGAGCGCCTCCCGCTGGAGGCCAAGGTGCGGTTGCTGACCGGCGGTGATGTGTTCACCCTCGCTCCCGAGCCGGCGATCGGCCTCCGTACGGTGGCCCTGTCGGACGGGCCGACAGGGGTCCGCGGCCTCAAGTTCATCGGCGGCCGCACCGTCGCGTTGTTTCCCAACGCGACCCTGCTGGCGTCCGCATGGAGCGAGGGCGTCGCGCATCAAGTGGGCGAACTGCTCGCCGAGGAGGCGATCGCGCAGGGCATCGATGTGGTGCTGGGACCGACCATCAACCTGCACCGATCGTTGCTCGGCGGCCGGCTCTTCGAGGCGTACTCCGAGGATCCGTTGCTGACCGGCAGGTTGGCCGCCGCTTACGTGCGCGGCCTGCAGAGCAACGGAATCGGTGCCTGCCTCAAGCATCTGGTGGCCAACGAGTCGGAGACGGCGCGGAACACGATGAACAGCGTGGTCGACGAGACGACGCTGCGGGAGCTCTACCTGCTGCCGTTCGAGATCGCCGTCCAGGACGCGCAGCCCTGGTCGATCATGGCGGCCTACAACGACATCAACGGTGTCGCCGCCACCGAGCATCACCACGTCCAGAACGAGATCGTCAAGGGCGAATGGGGTTTCGACGGCGTCATCATGTCTGACTGGTTCGCGACCAGGACGGCGGCGCCGGCGGCGAACGGCGGCCTGGATCTGGTGATGCCAGGTCCGGGCGGGCCGTGGGGCGATGCGCTGATCGGGGCTGTGCGCGACGGCGAGGTGGACGAGTCCGTCATCGACGACCACCTGGCCAGGATCCTGCTGCTGGCCGAACGGGTCGGGGCCCTGGGTGCCCAGCCCCAACGGCCGACCGACCTGCCGACGCCCGGGTGCCCCGAGCGGCGGGCGCAGCTGACCGAGCTCGCGGCGGCGGGCATCACGGTGCTGACGAACCGCAACGACGTCCTGCCACTCGCCGCCGGCACCCACGATTGCGCTGATCGGCCGACATGCCGTGCAGACGATCGCATGGGCGGCGGCTCGGCGCATGTCAACCCGCCGCACCAAGTCAGCGTCGCGGACGGCCTGACCGCGCGGATCGGCGACGGCCTCACCGTGATCGACGGCGTCGACGTACGGACTCGGTCACGTACCGGCCCGGCCGAGTTCGTCACCGACCCGGAGAGCGGCGACGCCGGAACGCATGCCTGGATCTAGCGGCCGACGGAGCTCTGATCGAGGCGACCGGCACCGGTGGACGCCATCGTCCTCGCCGGTTACGACGACAGCTACCGTCAGCCGGTGGCTCGCGTGGTGGTGCGGGCAAATGGTCGGGTTCGGGTGAGACTCGTCGTTGTCGGCGTCATCGGCCCGGGAAGCTGGTCGATAACGACCGGCGATCAGCCGATCAACTGGAAGGTGACGCTTCCACGCAGCGAAGGTTTCGGCGATGACCTGCTGGCACCCGACAGCGTGCGCACCCGGTCGGAGATGAGTGACGGGGAACCACACGGCGTCCTGGAGATCGAGTTCGACGGTAGCCGCTCACGACGCACGGCCCGATCGCGGTGTCGCACAGCGGGACTGATCGCCACGACCGGCCCCGCGGGATGCCGACGGCGTCATCGACGAAGCCGTCGCCGCCGCTCGCCGACGCCGACGTGGCGGTGGTCGTCGTCGGGTTGACCGAGGAGCAGGAGACGGAGGCCGGTCGACAAGTCGACGTTGCACCCTGCCCGGCCGGCAAGACGACCTGGTCAGGGCGGTGGCCGACGCGGCGCGCCCGGACCGTCGTCGTGGTCAACGCGGCCACCCCGGTGATATGCCGTGGCTCGACGACACTCGGCGTCGGTCAGAGCATGGATCTTCGTGGTCCGCCCGCCGCGCGATCGGCCGATGGCCTGCTGATGTTCCCCCTTTTGCCGCCCGCTGACGGCCGGTGCGGTTATGCCCGGTTAGCTAGCGAACTTCCTGATTGTGGGCGCTCAAAGCCGGTAAGTGCAGACGCCAAACCGATTACCGGGTGCAGCGGATGGCGGCGTCACTTGTGGCTCGGCACCAACCAACCAACCACCGCTTTGTCCGGGAGACTTTCAGTAACCGCTGGAAGCCCGCCCAGGAGGCGCATTCCTCGAGCCGGCTAAACAAACCCGCCGGCGCGGGGTTGGGCACCGACGGGTCCGGGCGGGACACCGCAACCCATCCAGGAACGCTGACACTTGGAGTGAGGCTGCAGGCCCGTCCGCACTTGCAACGCACGGAGTGGAGGGTGGTTTCCGGGGCGATGGAGGCCGCCAGTCGGCAATCAACTAAGTACGGCGCTAAGGCCCCCGCGGGGGTTGGAAAACAATCGGGAGGTCGGAGATTCGTTGTTTGTCCAAATTCCGAACGCTGTGAAATTAAGGTGATTACCGTGATGTGGCTTGATGAGCTGTAAGTTTCAATTTTGTTATTGCGAGTTTTAAGAAGCGAACTTGGAGGTAAAAATGGGTGAGTATCGATACGCCGAATGCGGCTTGGACAGCGTCCTGATCGAAGGAATGGATGTCTTGGTTGACGATGGTGGGAAAAAATCGATCACCATTCCAAATATCAATGGGTTGCATCGGGTGATTGCGCTCGGAATCGTTCGCAAAAAAAACCAGCATCAATGGCAAGGAGCTCCGCTACCTGCGCACGGAAATGGGCATGACGCAGGCTCAACTGGCGCTGGTTGTCCATCGCGAACCCTTGACTGTGAGCCGGTGGGAGCGCGGTGAGGACAACATCGACAGCAATGCCGAAGCATTGATCCGCATGTGTGCGACCCAAGAGTTAGGACTCCCCACCGATACCAAGGTGGCCGAAATCTCGGGATGGTGCGTTCAAGGTGCGGAGCCCCAGCCTCTTGTGATTGACGGGCATGACCCGTCCAATTACCGGCTGAAAAAGGCCGCCTAAATCCAAAACCCGCCCTAACCGGCGGGTTTTTCTTAGAAATGGAGATTGGATAGGATGAATAAATTTCTGCTTCTAGCCATCGCCTCTGGTTTGTGGGCCAACGCACTCAGCACCTTCGTACGCCCCGTTCATGCAGACACACAAAGCTATCTTGAACAAATCGCAACGGCGACGCAGGCGCTGGCCCAGGGCGGCGGAGGCTGCAACAACACCAAGATTTGTGATTAGCTAAGCGGCCTCTTCGCTCCGGCGAGTGACCTATTTCAGCCAGCACCTTCCGGTCCTTCTGTCGGCTAACCATTGAAAGCCTGTAGCCGCTGATCCATCGCATCCGAAACTCCCCTCCGGCGGGGCTTTCTATCCGGAAGGTCGTCCACCTAAGCGGCCCTTACTTCGTCCTGCATTCGCTTGTAACGGTTCTTCGATGGCAGATCCTTCGCCGCGTCGGCGAGTTCAGTTGCGGGCGTTGTCTCTGTACTCTTCCGACTTGCTCAGACATAAGTCGCTCCGGCGGGTTTTCTATTTCCGGTCCTTCGTTCGCAGCGCCTCTTCCGTGATGGTCACGATCATCTCCAAGTCACGCCGCATGACGACAGGGTCGTCGCTCTCGAGAGCAACGCGGGCCAGGGCCTGGATATCGGCCAGCGCGCCCTTAGGGTCTGTGGTCGGCTTGGTGTCGCTCATTTCAGAATCCCTGTCGTGATCCTTTGACGATCAAATGCGTCCGGTAGCCCTTCACCGAAGATCGCCGAACGCTCTCCGCTTGTGCCGTTCTACAAGAGGGTCACGGATCAGCCGAAGATCGCTCTCAGTAAGTTCGTAATCACCCATGCGAAGACGCCGGCGCTAAATGCCAGTACTGGATCTGGCAATCCATCCGGCGCGATCTCGGCTCTCAGCCACTGCCAGAACGGGTGCATGTCACGCTCATTTGTGATCACACAGATAGATCATATTGCAGCTTGTAGGGGCATGCGAAAGGGGCCCCCAGAGAGTTGACAAGGGGCCAGATATTTAATCAGGCGCTTCGTTCTAGCCCTTCGTCACCATAGCCATATGCATTGTGAAGGATCTTTTGCTGATCTCGGTTGTCCCATTTGATGGTGACACCGGCCCAATCCATTTCAGTGATCGTACCGGCGTCCTTGCTGTCGCCGTGCCAAATCACACGGGCGCCAACGAGCTGGTGATCTCAATTCGCGACCGGTCATTTCTTCTTCAGCCCGGCCTTTTTCTTCTTCGGCGGCGGAGGAGGTTCGATGGCCTCACGAGCTAGTCGCTCGGCCCTGAAACGCTCGCGATTTTTGTCGAATGCCTTTGCTGAGTTCGCGTGCTCAGTCATTGCCGATTTTGCATCGCCATCGCGAAGCACTTTGCGAGCTTCACGATCCTCCTTGGAAAGGGGCTTACGTGGCTCGATCTCTCCAGGCGTCTTACTCATTGCTTTTCCGATCTATCAGTCCACTACGGATTTTCTTCCGCTCAGAGTTGCGCCCCGATGGCGAATCCGATCGCAGGTCCCTCCATGGCAGCGTCTCCGGGAAGCACAACAGGATCAGCTTCGTCCTCCTTGTTTCGGCTCAACGTTAACCCAACGACGCCCGCCACCACCAACAAGGCGCCCGCTATCATCAGCCAATGCGGTAGTTCTATCGACGGCATTGCAGTCTCCTTAGAGACGATGCGCGGGCTATTTCTTCGCCTTCAGTCCGATCTCTACAAGGCGGCGGATGGCTTCGGAGCGGCTCGGCTGATCCTTCTGATTGGCGGCCCAATCGTCTAGCTGCGCGATAAACTCATCGGTCAGGCGAAATGTGCGTGAGGGGGCATTCCCGGTAGCCGGGCGTCCCCGCTTTTTCGGTATTGCTTTTTTTGTTGACGCATTCATTTAAAAGCAATACCGTAATGAAGATTGAAAAACAAGCATCCCGCCGAGGTGTCCCACCACCTGCGACGGGCCTAACCAACAGCAAGGATCTGGACCATGCCGAAGGCTGCCAATTCCAATATCACAACCCGTCGGAATTTTCTCGTTGGTGCATAGCCAGCGCCGCCGTCGTCACACCCTTGGTTGTTGTCGCCGGCGGCCCGCCCGCAGCAGACCCGATCACGATGCTGGCCGCTGAGTTTGAGGCCGCGTGGGCCGCGTCGAATGAGTTCTTTCGCAACATGCCGGAATACACCTCGGATGAGGATTACGAGCGGATGTTCAGGCCGGTCTCCGATCTGGCCGATCGCATCGCCAATATGAAGGCGACCACCCTTGATGGGCTACGGCTTAAGGCCCGCGCGCTGATGTGGTGTGACGAAGAAGTGGGGTTCATGGACGGCAATACCACCGATGAGCGGCTCGCCCGCGGCATCGTCCACGACCTGTTGAACCTGAAACAGGCCACGGCCTGACAATCTGAAATTCGGCGCGTAAATCCGGACCTTCATTGGGCTCCGGTTCCGCGAGAGCGGACCCGTGCGTCTCAGGCTTGGCCGGCCGGGCGCCCAATGGAGACTATGACAATGACAGGCGGAATCGACGTGACCCGCAACCCCGCCCACCATGGGCATGAATATCGCCGGCCCGCTTGCGCGCGGCGATATCGTCCCGCGGGCCCGGCCCGCCGGTGATGGGCACCGACGGGCTCCCTGGGCTTATGGGCATCCCACGAAGATTGTGTCCCCAGGGCGCCCCCGTTCTTTTCGCGGGAGCGGGTCGGGCCCACGAAAGGCCAAGTAATGCCCTATTTTATTGGTGAGCGCGGTGGGACTCGAACCCACGACCCCATGATTAAAAGAAAAGTTCTCCGTCCGTTTCTCCTTTAGTTTCAACGGCAGCGGTTGGCAATTTTCTGAGCTTAACGTGATCGAATGTGCCGCAGGGATGGGGGTTTGCCAACCACTTAGCCGTGCTCTCTCTTGCTCCCCAGCTCGTGAATGCGCTGCCACTCCCAACCGCTTTCGAGCATCGTGTGGCGCGCTGCCTGGCCGGGTTCCCAAGGGACCGCCCTTTGGTCACGCGGGCGCACAAATTCCTTTCGTTGATCCATCTAGCTTCAAGGCCGCCCCGCAGGAAAAAACTTCAAAGCAAGAAACTCTGATTTAGGCCGCTACATTCAAGGCTGCGCTTGCCTTAGCTCTCTTGGCAGCGCACCCGCATTTTTCGCAAGGCTTGCTGGTGCGCATGCTCCGAATAGTGCACGGCCCCGCGAGGCTGTTCTCGGGGGCAGGGGGCGGGGCCCCGTCGCGCTGATATGTGACCTAATTCATCGCGGCGAACGACGGCTCGACCCACGTCGCCTTGGGCTTCCTGACGGGCTTGGTGAGCGGGGACTTCGCGGTGACGACCGTATCGAGCTGCTTGCGTATCTTGCTCGAGATCGTGCGCGACCAGCCGGTGCCGACCTTGCCCATGTAGACCAGCTCTTCGCCTTCCTGCTTGCCGAGGTAGAGCGCGGCGACGCCGGTCGGGTCCTTCACGAAGCCGACGACGGGGAAGGTGCCGCGCTTCGCGGTCTTGATCTTGAGCCAACCCTCGTTGCGGTCCGAGCGGTAGGGCGCGGCGGGGTTCTTCGAGACGATGCCCTCCCAGTTGAGCTTCGCCGCGTGCGCGAACATCTCCTCGCCGTTGCCGGTCAGGTGCTCGCTGTAGCGCAAGGGCGGGCCCAATCCGTAGCGGTCGAACAGCTCCTTGAGAAGCCGCTTGCGCTCTATCTGCGCGACGGCGCGCAGGTCGTAGCCGTCGAGGTAGAGCAGGTCGAAGGCGTAGTACTCGATGCGGCCCTGCTTGCCGCCCGCCAGCGCCGCCTGGAGCTCGGAGAAGTTGGTGCGGCCGTCCTCGATGACGACCGCCTCGCCGTCGACGATCGCCTGACGCGGGAATGTCGAAGGCTTGCGCGATCCCGCGAACCGCTTGGTCCAATCGAGCCCGTTGCGGGTGTAGGCCGTCGCGCGCCCGCCGCTCGCATGCAGCTGCACCCGGTAGCCGTCGTACTTTATCTCGTTGAGCCACTGAGAGCCGCTCGGCGCCTTCGATTTCAGCGTGGCGAGCTGGGGCTTGATAAATCCCGGCATTCCCGCAGGCGTTCGCGGAACGCGCGCCGTCACCGGAACGTCTGATGTCATCGCCAACAGCGACCAAGGTTACGCGGTCACCTACAGCAATGCCGCACCGCGCAGACCAATCTTGGCGGGACTACTGTCGGCAAGGCGGTGTTTGTCGCAACGGACGCGGCGGCGGCGAGGACTGCGATTGGCGCAATAAGCGTCCCCGATCTGAATGCGCATCGATGCGCCTTCACGGCCGAGCTATCGATCAGGACCTGCGCAGGAGGGCCGCCGGCCGTTGCGAGTGCGTGGAATATGTCTACCCATACGCCCTTCGCTGCCCAGCGGACGAAGCGATTGTAGAGTGTTTTGCGCGGACCATAGACCTCCGGCGCATCGATCCAGCGCCCACCGGACTTCAGCACCTGGATGATGCCACTGATGACCCGCCGATCATCGACCCGTGGCTTGCCGCGCGTATCGTTAGGCAGAAGCGGCTCAAGCCGAGCGAACTGATCCTTCGTTAGCCAAAAGTAATCGCGACTTATGAGGGGCCTCCTGTCGGAGACCGTGAATTACAAATTCAGCGCGGAAGGAATTGCTTTATGGGTCCCGACCCTAATACGACCGTCAGAAACAGCGGTGCGATTTCCAGCTATCTACTCGCCTCTAATCTATTTCAGTTGGGCGGGCCGGGGACGTACTACATTAGCTGGAGCGCGCCAGCTATTGCCTCGGACGCCCATCAAACGAGACTGCAAAATATAACGGACAGCACGACAGCCGCGACGGGCACGTCTGAATTTGGGTTCAATACGCAAGCTGTTCAGACGCGCTCGGTTGGCTCGGCGGTCATAACGATAGCCGCAACCTAGGCTTTTTCCATCCAGCACAGGGTCGGAACGAGCCACGGAACAAATGGCCTTGGCGTAGCAGGCGGTTTTGGAACGGAAGTCTACACCCAAGTCGAAGTTTGGAAGCTGAGCTAAGCGGGTGAAACGCACCAAGCCAACCTGGTCCAATCGAAAGACGCGATCGACCGTAACAAGTCGGCCCCCGGCTGGATGTCGAAAGACGCCAAGACGGAATGGAAGTGGGTTCAAAGGGTACTGCGGGATCGCTCACGAGCGGTCTCGCCTTTACCTTCGTTGTAGCGCGCTTGCGAAGCGGTTGCAGTGAGGACCGCGTCGCATCAATCAGGTGGCCGGGACGTTGACTCCCGACCACCTGAAGCACATGAGCCTTACTTGCCTTCACACTCAGTAATTGTCTTCATCGCGGCTTCGGCGTCTGCCTCTGTCTTATAGACCTTCCCGGTTGGGCCGACCACCACAGAGGTGGTTGTCATCGGCTTTTTATGTACGACCGTACATTTCTTCGTCGTCGAATCTTGTACGACATAGTATGAGTTCGCCGCGAACGCGGGAGCTGAGAAAGCCGTGATGATCGCGGCTGCAGTCAACAATTTCAAATTCATTTGATGCTCCAGTGGTTACTGGCACAGTCTTTCCTGTGCTGTGTGCGTAAACTATGCGTGCAGAATTAACTGGGGCTGAACAGATTACGGTTGAAACGTGGCCAACGAAAGCGGGTGGCAAAAGTGTGATGACGTCCTGCCTGCAGTGCGCGGCGGCTGCCTCAATCGAAGGTGACGCCGACCCGTTTTTCCTTGCGCCATACGATGTAGCCGTGCCGCCGCAGATGCCTGGTCGGCATTTCAGGGTGATCTCGTGGGGAATGCCAACCGGGCTAGCGACTTCCAGAGAGGCTCCAGCCGCAGACATGTTGCGCACGATGCAATCGATACCAGCACCGTCGAATTCAATCGTTCCGGCCTTAAGGGTGCGCTTGCGCGGTTCTGAACGACGATCATCCATCCGGATATGTTTACCGCAGACTTCTTTGAACCCGATGAATGAGCACGTTGAAATCTAGCAGTCGTCGGAAATGAATCGCTAACCGTGCCTTACGGATGGCAAAACACTATCCGGGCCGGAGAGGCGGCCGGCGATATCGCGGTTGAAGCGGGGCGGGCGGTGAAGAAGGTGGAAGAAGGGCGGCGCGTGAGGGCTATTTCGCAACAGCGCTTAGCGCTTTGTCGAGGGAGAAGTTATCCTTCTTCCCATCGGCGAACTCAATCCCAAAACAAATGGTGGTGCCGCCATTCTTCGTTACCTCGGTCGGGAAAATGGTAACCGCGGGCGACAGCATCGGCCAGTTCGTGGCAACGCAATATGCATCGTAAAGAGCTTTGACCTGTCTAAAATCCTTATTGGAGATTGGAACGTCGAGCGGGTTTTTCGTGCGAATGGGATCAAAATACTTTTTGGCCTCAGTAATGCTCTTAAAGACGAGGCCCGGACCGAGATCTATTGTCTTGCTCACGATATTGTTCTCTACCGATTGAGTTAGGCGTGGTGCTCGCTTCTTTCGTTTTTTCGACTGAATATCTTCGCTTCATGCCCTTGAATAGACGTGCGTATGCCGCTCGTGTAACTAAAACCGCTGCTGGGGGAGGGAACAAAACCAAAGTAGGACGCTTGTGCTGGAGGAGGTGTTCCATGCACAGAATCCTCTCCGGCCTTGATGCACGGCAGAGATACCTTTTTCTCTTGCTAGCGGATTTTGGCACCGCCGTTTTTTCAGCAAAACTGATTGTGCACTTGATCGGTCTTTTCTTAAGCGCGGGCGAGGCCTTTTACCAGCTTCCTATCATCTCGCAGACTTCCTCCGACTATATGGCGACCTATTGACCGGTCGGAGTGAAACGCCTTCGCGCTGAGCCTTGCTGCGGATTGCGGCCTCGGGTCATTCCAGCTTCAAGCTAATCAGGCCTGTTGGAGTATTCCCTTTGGCGAGCGTTTTGAGTTCGCGGACTTCCTGCGTGGTCAGGGCTGACCGAGACGGCGCTTGTATTTTGGATTTGCCTTGCGCGGCCCCTTCTTCCCGATAGGTGAGCCGGGCCGTTCCATGCTGTCTTTGCTTTTGCCATCTGGTTCCTCCTTTGGAGCGACAATGCGCCAATCAGCTTGTCGGTTCCGGCAGGCGGTCACACCAAAGGAACGCCCTCTGCATAATTACGTTTTCCAACATGGCGGCCGTCCCAAGCAGGTCGTCAAGGCGCGCGGTATGCCCGCGGCGTATGGAGCGGGGACCGCGCGCTGAAATTCTCTGGAGCCCTAGCCGCCTACTTTCCGAAGCGGTGCTAGTAGTGCAAAGAAAAAGGCCGGCAATTTTGCCGGCCTTTTCATACCCATTTTTTCTAGATCAGTATGCTGAGGCAGCCTGGCCGCCCCAGTTGAAACGATAGTTCAGACCGGCTTTGATGGTGTGCTCGTCGTTGCGGAAGCCGACGGCGGTGACGACGCCACCAGCGTCGGTGAACAGAGCGTTCCGGGTGCCGAAGTCGTAGTACTGATACTCGATCTTGCCCGACCAGTTCTGGGTGAACAGGTATTCGAGACCGCCGCCGACGGTGTAGCCGTCCCGACCGCCGCGGCTGTTGGAAAAGGTGCCGCCACCGAAACCATTTGTGAGGCGCGAGTTAGCCCAGGCGTAACCGCCCTTCACGTACAGCAGTGTCGGGACCACCCCAAGTGTAGCCGAGGCGACCGGTGACCGAACCGAGTCCGCGGTTGACGAAGGCATTCCCGTTGGTGTCGAGGAAGCTGTAGTTGGCTTCGATACCAAATACCCAGTTCTGTGCGAACTGAGTGTCGTAGCCCACCTGCACACCACCCATGAACACCCCGTCGTTGCCATTGGCGACGAAACCAGGAGCCAAGATGTTGTTGTCGCCGCCGAAGGCGCCGCCGACGTGACCGCCGATGTAGAAGCCGGTCCAGTTGTAGATTGGCGTGGCTTGGTAGGCTGGTGCCTTTGTATAAGGGCGTGCGGCCAAATCAGCGGCGGAAGCGGCCGACGCGCTGATCAGCACAGCTGCCGCTGTAAGTAAAATCTTCTTCATTATTGGGGGGGTCCTTAAGCTGTTGAATCGATAGCTCGGATCCTAAAGATTCGAGCTCAGCGGTGCTGTAGCGGGGCCGCCACACTCAGCGAGAACCTGACGCCGAATACCCAAAAAAAGGGCCCTGCCACTGTGGGCAGGGCCGAGGATTGTCTTCCTGGAGCCGGCATTGAGCCGGTCCGACCAATAGACACAGATCCGTCCGGGTTCCAAGCAAATTGATCAGCCTACAAACGGCGCTTTTTGCAATCGAGTTCCAATAGGTTGCGCTTCAGTCCCGGCCAGCCAGTCCTGCTCTTCGACAAGCGCGAACCAAGCGTCCTGAATAATCATGCAGGCTAGCCGTCCTATGCCTTCGTCACTGCAGTCATATCGTTGTGGAGAATATGCTGCACTTCGCGGTTGTCCCACTTGATTGTGACGCCGGCCCAATTCTTTTCGATGACAGTGCCAGCGTCGTTCTTGTCTCCGTTCCAAATTACGCGAGCGCCAACATTGAGCAGTCTTGACTGCGTGCCGGTCATTTCTTCATCCGCAATGCCATTTCCACCAATCACCGGTGGCCGCGACGGCGCGTCTGACTGGCGACAGAGGCGCACTCGTTTAGTGTTTTGGCGATCCGGGCTGCTCATCTAAAAACGACCGAATGCCTTCCACCTCCAGCGTTCGGTAAAACTCGTCATAGGCATCTTGGTCAGTGGCGAAGCGATCATCCCAAACCGTAGAGCCACCTTCTCGATCGATTACCTCAAGCGTCCAGCTTCGATCACCCTCCACCAGGCGGTAAATTTCGACGCGGACCGAAACGCCGTCGCGAGCCACGATTCCGCTCAGCGGCGATTCTTCAATATCCGGATCTTCGTCGATCATGGCCTCAAAATAGCGCACGCGTGGTCCGCGGGGTAGGGGTTATTACTTGCCCTTCTTCAGCCCTAACTCCACCAGCCTGCGAATTGCTTCAGGCCGACCGGGTAGGTCATCTTGTTTGCGACGCCAGTCGTCGAGTGCCTTGGCCATGTCTGGCTGAACGTCGGACTCCTGCCGATCAGTCTCAGTACGGGCCCAGACGACCTAGGAAAGGCGTGAAAGGTGCTTCGCTTGCGACCGGTGTAGTCTACAAATTCTCAGACACGATGGTAGCCGCTCGCTAGGCGATGAACCGTCCGAAATTCCATCGTCCGGTGGGATCCTGGGTCTTCCTCGATCAGCGCAGTGACGGCGAGAACGGTTGCCGCAGCAGGCTACACCTTGCGCACCGGGAGGGCCATACGCCCCAGCCGCCATAAGCTCATTCTTGAAAGAAGCTAGGCCGACAACATCAGAGCATGGGGAGAGGTCTTAATTTGCCCGATGGCGGTCGCGGGAGGGGAACAGGGAAACTGCCTTCGCAGCCGCGTCGGGCGACCACCGGCCTGACTCGTTCAGCAGTGTGCTCGCCATCGCGCGTGCTAGCGACACTAAAAGGAGCTACCTCGGCAATGATGTAAGAAGCACGAGGCCGCTGAGCTTGTTGCTTTCCCAGAGGTGATGGCTTTCGGCGCCGGGATGGCCGCTGGAAGCCGGGTGCGCAAGTTTCGCCGCGCGCCCGCGCCGTCGCCAATGCCATTGGGATGTAGCGGGCGTGGTTCAAAATGGCGCCCTGCGGAGCGCCAAAGGCCGGTAGGCGCCGGCACGAGTTGGAGCGGCGGCGGCAGCGAATGGCGGCGTGACCTGATTAGGGCTTTCACCATCCCTCGACGAATGGCGGAACGGATTCGCGATTGCGGGGTGGGTCGATGATGAAATTGCGGGCTCTCTTGCTGGCGGCCGCCACTCTGGCCGTGTCGGCGGTTGCTGTTCAAGCAGCGGACCTCAAAATTCGGCCGCGGGGTGTCCAGCACGCCTCGTATCACCATTGCGCATTCGTCGCCGGCGTGCGCGGCGCCACTCCCTTGACGGTACCATTCTTCGCAGGCGGCTGGAGCCCTGGGCCTACTTACTATGTTGGGTGGCAACGGTGCACCTGCTGTGCTGCGGCTGAGCCCGTGATCTCCGTGAACTACTAGGCCAGCGGAGTTACTATTAGGCAGTGATCTATTTCACTCCCTTGAGCCCGCTATATCCCGCCTGGATTCGCTCGGCGGTTCCGACAGCATCGGCCTCATCCATGATGAGCAATATCTGATCCTGCACCGATCGTTGATTTCGAGGCCCTCCGAAGTCGAGGTCGTCCGCAAGCGCCTTCTCGATGTCCAGGATCACCTTGATGTCCAGAATCACTTTGGCGAGAATCTCGGCGTTGCTGCTCGTCGATCCCTTAGCAGCGACCCCCACCGGGTTCTCATTTCGAGGGTTCGATCGCCTGGTTGTTAAAGGCCACACGTCCTGCGACATACTCAACTCCACACCATCTAAAGCGGTGTTTTGGCTATTCGTTCCGAAAACCTATCCTTTTCTTGCTACCGCCGATAATGCGCGGGATTGGTAAAGAAAAGCCCGCCGGGCATGGCGGGCCTTTCGTGAGGGGTGAGAGATCGACCCGTTCCAGTCCCTATAATGGCAAAGAGGTGGGGCGCGGTTCCTGCCAAAAGAAAGCCCGCCGCCGGCAAAGGGGCGGGCTCAGTTGGGAGAAACGACGGTTCCGACCAAGCGTTCTCACTCCCGCCCAGATCCATATGCGCCTCGTAGATGTGCGGCTCGGTCGTCGCGACGGTGATCTCCGCGCCGCAAAAGCAGCGCGATCGACCGTCGGAGGTCTGCGTCGGTAAAAACGCAGGGGCGGCCCACATCGCATGCTTCCATGCTTCGCTGGCCCGGCGCCGGCGGTACGCGAGGAAGTCCTCTTCGGTGCAGGTCGGCAGGTAGTCCCGCCACTCCAGCTCGAAAGCCTCGCGCGCTAGCTCGAATGTCGCCGCGGTACCGCTGCGGATCTCGCCCGGCCGGTCCGACTTCGGATAGAAGCCGAGCGACCAGCCCCACTGGTCCACGTCAAGCGGAACACCGGCGCGCTCAGCGATCGTGCCGACGCGAATGTCGTCGTAGAAGATGAGCCAGGTTTCCTGGTGCACGTCCTGCATGCGGCGGCGGGTGAGGGTGGGCACCGCAGTTAGTCCGTTCAGCTTGCCTTGCGCTTCTTTGCCGGTGGCTTCTTCGCAGGAGACTTCTTTGCGGTCGCCTCAGCCTCCGGGCTTCAGGCTTTGGCGGAGCGCATCCATTAGATCGACCACGTTGCTGGCTTGCGGTCTTTTGGCCGCCGTGATCGGCAGACCCTTCTGCTTCTTTGCCAGGAGCTCGTTCAAGGCCTTCTCATAGTGGTCTTCGAACCGCTCCGGATCGAAGTGCCCGCTCTTCTGATCGACGATATGCTTGGCAAGATCGAGCATGTCCTTGGTGATTTTGACATCCTTGATGTCGTCGAAGTAATCGGACGCGTCGCGCACCTCATAGGGATAGCGCAGCAGCATTCCCATCAGGCCGTTGTCGCGGGCCTCGACCGCAATGATATGTTCGCGGTTAGTGAGCACCACGCGCGCAAGCGCGACCTTTCCGGTCGCCTTGATGGTCTCGCGGATCACGGCATAGGCGTCGTGACCGACCTTGCCATCCGGCACCAGATAGTACGGCCTTACGATATAAAGATCGTCGATCTCAGACCGCGGCACGAACTGATCGATGTCGATCGTGCGCGTTGACTCCAGCGCGATGTTTTCCAGTTCTTCTTTCGTGATCTCGAGATAGCTGTCTGTATCGACCTTGTAGCCTTTGATGATGTCTTCGTTCGCCACTTCATCACCGGTGTCGGCGTCAACCTTGACGTACTTGATGCGGTGACCGGTTTTCTTATTGATCTGGTTGAAGCTGATCTTTCTCGGACTTCTGACGTCGCGGGAAATAACGCGATCGGGCACGTCACCAGGGACAGCCGCAAGAAACCCTTCCAATTGGCGCGGGGGGCCATAGCCTTAAACTCCACACTGCACTGACCGCCCCAATATAGGAGCCAGGCGGCTCGAAAGTGGAGTTGGAACAACTATCTAGCAGTCGGGGCAGGTGTCCCCTAGGCCATGACGGATTGCGTCCATCTCGGCTATGCAGGTCTCGGGAGTGGCACCGGCAAACGGGTTGCGCCACGCCTCTTCCTTGGCTCGGTTCCACGCGTCGGGGTCGGCCCTATCGAGCACGGTGTCCATGATCCGGGCATTCAACTACCGCGCCGTGGTCAATAAGAGTTCCAAGAGCCCAGCCGTGAAGCGTGAGATAGGCCCCGCGGGTAGGATGGCTGTGCCGGCCGGAGTTTGCGTTGCGATGCAGTCATGACATTGGCCTCGAATCATTCGACGCCTGAATATACCACTCTCATCAACGGCGCTGGCGGCCGGTGCGTTATGCCCACTGTTCTTCGGCGAATGTCCGGGCTCGGGCGTAGCGGATGGCGGCGTGACTTGCAGGCGGTTTGAGCCCGCTAAACAAACCCGCCGGCGCGGGTCTGGGCACCGACGGGTCCGGTCGGGACACTCAACCCATCCAGGAACCCTGACACTTGGAGTGAGGCTGCAATATTTGTTACGAGAAAATTCACCGTTGCAGTTGTAGGGGAGGCCACACTTAGGCGCAGCGCAGCGAGATGACGCGACACGCCAATAGGAAATATGCCAGCGTCACTCGATCTCGTCTTTGGCCCGACTAGTCGAGGTAGAAAATGGCGCTAAAGAACAACTTTTTGGCTGCATTTAACAAGTCGATCGTCGCGCGCCAGTGTATGCAGATCCTCATTTTCAAAAATCTGAAAGGTATCGGCGTGGAATACTGCGTGATCGATTGCACGAATGCGCTGGTCTACGGACCGTACCAGATGCTCAACGAGGCGCGTGCCCAAGCAAACAATTTGCCCGCGTGGGAAATTATTAATGGCAACGGCGACCTCATCTATTGGAGCCGTGAATTCTCACTTGCACAGGATGATACTGCCAACCCAAAAACTGGGACACATGGGTAACGCGATAAAGTCGCGGCATCTAGCACAAGAGGCTGAAAGAAAATGAACGCGATTAATGACTGTATTGCGTTGAACCTTGAAGATCACAAACCAACTATGGCGTGTGTTTACATTCTCCGGAATGGTGCTGACAACATTTTCAAGATCGGCCGGACAATCGACATCGAGACGCGATTGCGGCAGTTGAGTACGGGGAATCCACAACTGACCGTCTTTCAATTGATCGAGACGGATCACGACGTGTTTTGCGAAAGCTATTTGCACAAGCGGCTTAGTACCAAGCAGATTAGCGGCGGATCATCGCAGGAGTTTTTTGCGGTGACACCTGCGGAGCTTGAACCGATCATCATGGATACCAAGGCGTATCTTGAGGAGTGTTTGCCAGTGCTATTGGAAGCCGAGCGAATGCAGGGATCGGATAGCGATGGATCGATCAAGATGCCCGGTAACGCAGCGATCTCGATGCATCAGGAAATGTTGGAAGTGGCGGAGCAAGTCCGCCGCCTGAAATCCGTGGTGGAGGAAAAGATTGCGAGCCTAGAATCGCGGTACGATTATCTCGAGGCGGAATTAAAGGTGACAATGGGCACCGCTGCCGAGTTAAAAGGTATTGCAACATGGAAGACCGGTGCGCGAAGCACGTTTGATCAAACGGCTTTCAAGGAGGCGGAGCCGAAGCTATATGAGCAATACAAGAAACAATCCCGTACCCGCACGTTTAGGTTAGTGAAGGTGAAGTAACAAATAAGCCCGGAAATGTAATCTCCGGGTTTATTCCAACTCGATCACGACATCTCGCAGGATGGATGCCCTTGCCCGTCGTCAAGCCTGCTTCTCGACCGCTATCCAGAACGGCAGCGACCGTCAGCGCGTCGGTACTGGCGCAGCACCTCGATTGCAGCCGGACCTACGTCGGCAAGCTCGAAGCCGAAGGCGTGATCCAGCGGCAAGGCGGCGGCTTCCCGCTCGATGGGAGCCGAGTTGCCTACCTGCGATACTTGCGGCGCGAGCGGCGGCAATCGCCCCGCAGCGAGGCGGATGCCGATTTTCAGCGGGCGAAGTCCGAGCTGATCCGGCTGCGCATTGCCGAGAAGCAACGCGAGTTAGTGCAACAGACCGATGTCGATGCGCTGATTGACAGCCTGTTCGGCGTTTTGCTTCCCGCCTTGTCGTCGCTACCGGCGCAATGCGCAGGACGCGATATGGCGATGCGGCGCAACATCGAAAAGGCTGTGTTCAAGCTGCGCACCGACCTAGCCGCCGCCGCGCAGCGCAGGGCGGATGAATGCGGCGAACCTGCACTGGACGAACAATGATCGCTGACGAAATGACCGACGCTCAGGTGAGCAAGCAGGTCAGGCTCGCCGATGCCTTCGCGGCCGGCTTCCGCGAATTGGTTGCGGTGACGGCGGTTGATGATGACAGCCCATGCGCGGATGCGAAGCGGCGCGGGCTTGAGCGGATTACCGCGACGGCCGATCAAGGTGCCGTTCCTGACGTGGTGCAATCTGGGGAACCTCGACGCGGCGTTGCTCGGCGGCTTGCTGGACCTGATCGAGGTGCGTCTGATGTGCGTCGGTGCTGGCCCGACACTAGACTTTGCGGACGCGGCGGCGTTCTTGGCTGGGTTCGAGACCATGATCGCAGGCTGCGGCTGCAATGATGTGGCGGCTATCGCGCGTCGATGTGGCGTTTGTCGCGATGCATGCATCGCGACAAGGACAGATCGGAAGCGTTCAAGGCGTTCTCCGCATGGAAGGCCGGGGACAAGGCACGACGCCAAGCCCGCTAAGCAGCTTGACCAACGGACTGCACTCCCGAACCAATGTCTGCACTCGGCGGAAGCGGACGTGCTGGCGGCCCCAAGGGGGAATTCCGGGTTTGACCCCATTCGGACATTGGTGACGTCTGACTTTGAAATTCGCAAAGCGGCTATCTCGACCGCTGCCAGACCTCTGCGACGTTAACTTAGCTCACCACGTATAGCGAATGGTCCCCGTGCCGGCGTAGGTCGTGGAGTGCGAGGCGAAGTCGCCGTCGAACTTGGCCAGCAGCGAGACGCCGTTGGCGAATCGAAGCTCCGCACCCGCCGACGCCAGCGCGGAATTTGCCGCCGGGATCGCGCCGTTGACGATGAAGCTCGCTCCCGGCAGCGACTGGAACAGCGGCATGAGAGTGGGATTACTCACCCAGTCGTGCGCCCACGCGACGCGCCCGCGCAGCGTCAGCACGGCGTTGGGATAGAGAGCCACCGCCCGGTCGAAGCGCGCGCCAAGCTCGCTCCTGGTATCGGTCGCCTCGCGCGAACCGAACGCGAGGGCAAAGCCGTTGGGAATGGTGCCGATTTCGCCATAGCCCGGCGTGTGGAAGCTCTGCGCCTGCATCGCCGCGTAGGGCGTAACTCCGACATACGGCGTCTCGAAGCGATAGCCGCCTTCCAGCCGCCCACCGTAGCTCTGCGCGTTGAAATCAGCCCTCAGATGATCGCCGCCAAAAGCGAAGCGGTCGGTTGACATCCAATGATTGGTGAAGGCGAAGTCTGCGGCGAGATAGGCCGCGCCCCAACGGGTCGCGCCGTAAACGCCAGCCTGGACGGCATCGCTTCTGCCGCCGCCAAGCCCCTGCGATAGACTCCAATTGGTGCCGCCACCGGCAATCGCAAAGCCCACCACGGAATTGGGCGCGAGGCGGTAGTCGAACCCGCCCGCGAAGCCTGCCGTGGGTGCCGACAGATCGTGGCTGCCGATCACGGGATCGCCGCTGGTCTGGTTGCCGCCGCCATAGCCGCCACCCCATACCGTCCAGCGCGGCTCATAAATGGGCGCAGGTGCCGGGGGCGCCTTGTTGTACATCGAGGCATAGGCCTGAGCTGGCTTGGACCGCCCGATTTCGCACTCGGGCCTGGAGCCGAGCGTCGGATGGTCAGTGCGGCCAACACCGCAACGGCCATCGACGAAGGGATCGAGCATCAGGTTGAGGAACTGGCTGCCGAGCTGGAATGCTGCGGTCTGTGCGCCGGTCGCAGCCTCGCCGGAAATCTGGTCGAGGGCAGTGGTGAGATTGCTACCGGCGAGGCCAAAGAGCGGCACGAAAGCCGGCGGCAGCGTACCGCCGTTGTTGAAGAAGTTGTCAATTGCACGGCCCACGTTGCTCTGGTTGACGGTGAAGGGCGGCGGGGGCGGCGGCAGTGTCGGTCCATCCGGTATGGGTGGGATAGGTTCTGGCGGGTTAGGTTCGGGAACGAGCTGGGCCCTAAGATTGAGTATTGCGCTGTTGCCGACGTAGGCCAGTCGCGCGCCGAAACCGGCCGGCAAGCCAAAATTGGCGAGAGCGTCGAACGTGCCCGTGATTCCGCCGGCGGCCGTCAAAATGGTGTATTGGCGCGAGACATAGCTTCCCGGGGCAAAAGCGGCCACTACGGTGCCCGCGAGCGAGGCGGTGCCGCCTACATTGGTGGTCGAGGCCGTCGTGGGATTGACCTGCACGACGTAGAACGCGCCGGAAAGGAATGCGAGATTGCCAAAGACCCCCATCGCGCCGGGCGTTCCCACCTGACCGGGCCGGGGGAACCCCGGAGCGAGGAAGCCGCGAGCGTTGATCTGAGTCGATGTCACGCTGCCGTCGCCACGCAGTACTCCGAAACCGCCGCTCCCACCCCCCACGGTGATAAGCCCCCTGGGGCCGCTTCCTCTCTGAGAAGGCGGGCTATCCGGCCTTGCGCCGTCCCGTCGAACGCTCAGGCTTAGCCGCCTTCTTAGCGGCCGGCTTTTGCCCCCCCCCGATGGACATGAGCATTTCCTTATGGCCGGGCACGCATTGGTCGCAGTGGCGGTGATGGGAACGTTTGCCGCGTCAATCCCTTCTTCCCTCCTAACCAAGGAGAATTCACATGTTCACCGAAGGCATAGCCAGCAATCTGATCGACAGCGATCAAGAGTCTGGGCAAAGCCGTCTATGGCGCCCATGACAAGAAGATAGGTTCGATCGAGCACGTGATGATCGACAAGACCAGCGGGGAAATTGCCTACGCCATGCTGAGCTTCGGCGGCTTTCTCGGCATCGGCAAGGACCATTACCCGGTGCCTTGGAAGGTGCTCAGATACGACTCCGAGCTTGGCGGGTACCGTTCCGACATAAGCGAGAGTCGGCTGAAAGGCGCGCCCAAGCACGGCACCGATTCCATTTCCGTCTTTGACTGGAAGGCCCGACACGCGGAGGTCAACAGCTACTACGGCGAACAGTGGTAGGTCCAGGAGGTGCAGAGCGCGGGCCCACGGTACGTAACGTGCTGGTCGCGAGGCGGGTCGCTGCGTTAACCCCGAGGCCCGCGCGGGCCCTGCTGGTTGCATCTCGCAGGGCCGCGCAATTTCTACGTCAGAGAAGAGGAACTGGACTGCGGCGCCAATATTGTACTGACGGGTCGCGGTCGTCCCGTGGCCTCGCACGGTCCTGCAGCGTTGGACCCCACGAACCCTCGCGGGCCGTGCCCACGGTGCCCTCTGGGCCAGGTGGTGGTGTTAGACATGGCGGATTACGGAGATTCCGACCAACGTCTTGCGGTTTATCGAAAGAAGGCAGTTGAATGCCGCCAAGAGTTGGAAAAGTCTTTAAATTCTCCCGACGACAAGGAATTGTGGCTGCGCCTTGCGGAAGATTGGACAAAGATGGCGCAGGAAATCGCACGACGACTGAGGCCGGAACCGAGACAGGACGAGTCATGATGGAAGACCCGGACAGAGCAAAGATAATGAAGCGGGCCTTCGAGTTGTGGGAACCGGCCGGCATGCCGGAAGGGCGCGCCGACGAGTTCTATCATAAGGCCGAGCAGGAATTGCGGAACGAGGGCAAGTCCACTCCGTCCATGCCGGACAATCTGTAATCTATGAATAAGGATTGTCGGATCTGCTGCGGCATCGGATGGGTGTGCGCGAACCACCCTGACACATCCTTCGATTATGAGCTTGGGTGCATCTGCGGCGAAGCACCCGCAGCTTGTGGTCCACCTCGCGCCTGAATTTGTTTCCCGGTCATCCTTCCTGCCCTTGAGGCTCAAGAGAAAGGATGTCTCGTAAGTCCGTACATTCCTGCAACCGCGGCGTAAAAGATCATCATCCCCACAGTCTGCAGGGGGTGTAGTCGGGGATACGCGAGAGAAACAGCAACGGTCGCGATGAAATAGGCAAAGACATGCTCGAGTCGCGCGTCGAATCCGGTGCGGATCATCTCCTGTCCCGGCGTCCATGATGCAACCATCAGCGCAACGATGCATGACCACGCTTGAAATACGAAAACTCGCCTCGTCAACATAAGATCGCGATAGGTGAGGGGAGCAACCTGGTTCAATATCGCTGCGAACTGTGTGGCAGGATTGAGCTACGACTGCTCCGCCGAAGTCGAGATGCAGCGGCCTGAAGCAGGAAAAATGGGCATTGCCTGTCGTTTAAAGGAAAGTCACAATCGCGGCTCATAGCATATCGGTGTTTATCGCAACCTTTCTGTCGAGGTGGCCCACCGACAGAGCGAGAAATGACAAGCGATCCGAATGAGGAAGCACGTGCTCGCAGAAAATCGTATGCTTTTTGGATCTAGCCGCAGTGCACTTGATGCACTTGATCGACAGCGTGATTGCACGCGGGAGTTTGCCTGCGAAACGCCGACGGCGTGAAGCAGGCTTTATTGCGACATGCTGATCTTGGAAGGTGGGTATGGCGAGAAAACGCATCGGCATTCTCACGGGCGGCGGCGACGTCCCTGGCCTCAATGCAATCATCAAGACCGTGACTTATCGCGGCAGTGAGGACGACATCGAGGTCGTGGGTCTCCGCCGTGGTTGGGAGGCGCTGACGCACCTGAACCTCGCGGACCCGACCAGCAGGTCTCACTACCTCATCCCGCTTAACCGTGAAAACACGCGCACCATAGACCGGCGCGGCGGCACCGTGCTGCACTCAAGCCGAACCAATCCGTGCAAAATGAAAAAGTTACCCGACCATCTCGTCGGCACTGACCTTCCAGTCACCACGAACACCTACGGCGGCACCGAAACCAGGACCTGGGACCTGACCGGCCAGGTGCTCGCGAACTTATCAGGACTAGGCATCGAACACCTGATCGCCATTGGCGGCGACGACACGCTCAGTTATGCGGCCAGGCTCGACGAACTGGGCGTCAAGATCATCGCGATCCCGAAGACGATGGACAATGACGTTCGCAACACCGAGTACTGCATTGGCTTCTCGACCGCGATCACCCGCGCCAGCGATGCCATCCAGCGGCAGCGCACCACTATCGGCTCCCACGAGCGCATTGGTATTTTCCGGGTCTTTGGCCGCGATGCCGGATTTACGGCACTCTATACCGCGTACGCGACCTCGACCCGGTGCGTCATACCGGAGTACAAGGTCTATCTCGACAAGCTGATCCAGTTACTCCTCGAGGAGAAGTGCGCCAACCCAAGCAACTACGCGCTGATTGTGCTCAGCGAGGGTGCCGAGTGGGAGGGCTACAAAGTGCAGGAATATGGCGAACCTGACTCCTACGGTCACCGCAAGAAGGCGAGCGTCGCCGAAGTGCTTGCCGACGAGATCAAACGGCGCGCCGGCGAGGAGACTATCGTCTCTGACCTCACCTATGACCTGCGATCGGGCGATCCGGACTTCATCGACAAGCTCGTCGCCCTGACTTTCGGTAACATGGCCTACGATGCGGTCCTGGAAGGCAGGACCGGCCTGATGTCGGCGCTGGTAGAGGGCCGCTACGACCTGGTGCCCATCCCTGACGCCAAGCTTGGGCCGCGCAAATTGGACGTGGCCAGCACGTACAACACGGAGCGCTACCGTCCCCTCTACGCCAACAAGCGGGGGCTACCGATCTTCCTCAACCGTGCGTCATAGCTCACCTTGGTGTTGACCGTGACCCGCTCAAGGTCGCGCGTGCGCCACGCGCCAATGTCGTGCGCCCGGGCGCCGAGGCCAGCAGCAGTTCCAGTTTGTCGCCGAGCCGCTTGCGCCAATGGCTCAGGTCGCTTCGCTCGTGCGAGAACACGATTTTTCTTGTTGGTGAGCGCTACGGCCCGCCTCTCGACGCTGTGCTTGCACACGTAGCGGATGAGCCTTTAACCAACACATCAGAATTCTATATTCACCAAAACTTCCCCGGCGATGATTTCGGGGTCTCCAAGATTAAGGTCATGCATGCTTGCTTGAACAAACTCCAGTACTTTATTGTTCGCCGCATTGGCGCTTTCGCGGTCCTCGAATATCATCACGGCGACACCGACGCCTTCGCCCCCGTCCAGCACATAATAGGATATGAACCCGTGTGATTCCCTTAGGATCTGACCGATGCCGCTTTTGGCGCGGCGGGCAGCATCCGCAACCGAACGAACGTTGGTGAACTTTCGAATGAATGTGTACATCGTCTCCCATGCGTCCAGTCCCACGCATCAAAGCATACGGGCCGCTGCTTCACCGCCTTTAATTCATCACCGCCCAGGATTTCAGAGACCAGTTCTAGCAGGCTCGCTTCGCACAATGCGAAAGTGATGACTAAGTTGCCGAGTGCCCGCACGAAGGGACGGAAGTGTTCATCGACAAGATCGGGCTGGTCGTCGTTAGGGGCACCTTGAGGCATCATCTACCTTTGACGTCGCGGGGAAATCCATACGGGCTGCCTTTTATGCTTATAAGCGCGAAGGTCGAGTAACACTGCTCTCGGGAATTGAGGATGACCAAACCATCGGCGCGGGCTGCGCCATTGGCGAAGGCGACCAAGGAGCGAGGCCGGCTGGCAGCAGCGCAAGCGAACCTTGCCGAGATCACACGGCTGCGCAGCGAACTGGTGGAAGCCGCCGCCGTCGAGGCTGAGTGGGGTGGCATGCTGCGGACGGTCCGGACCGGAATCCTCGCGGTGCCGTCGCGTGTCGCGGCGCGGCTATCCGCCTCAAGCGTCTCGTTGCCGATCTGTCGCTTGAGAAGCAGGTGCTCAAGGACGTTGCCTCGGGAAACTTATAAGCCCCGAACGGCGCCGGCAGGCGGTCGATGGCATTCGAGGGAAGTACGGTCTTTCGGCACGCCAGGCCTGCCGGATCGTCGGCGAGCACCGCGGAACACAGCGATACGCCACCATCGTTCGATTTGATGAGGATGCGTTGACGAGAGCGATTATTTCTCTCGCGTCCCAATATGGGCGATATGGCTATCGTCGGATCACGTCGCTGCTGGTCGATGCCGGCTGGCACGTCGGATGTGATCGGGTCCAGCGGATCTGGCGCCGTGAGAGGCTAAAATTACCGAGGAAGCAGAAGCCGCGGGGTCGGCTCTGGTTCAACGACGGATCCTGCATCCGTTTGAGGCCGCAGCATCGTAACCATGTCTGGAGCTACGACTTCGTCGAGGCGCAGATCCACGATGGGCGCAAGCGGCGGCTGATGACGCTGATCGACGAGTTCACGCGGGAATGCCTGGCCATCCGCGTGGCTCGCCGGATCAACAGCTTCGGTGTCATCGAGACGATGGCCGACGTGATGCTTGCCAAAGGTGTTCCTGAACACATCCGGTCGGACAACCGCCACACATCGCAACATGATAGTCGTGGTCCCGGCGGCGGAATCGGTACAGACTGTCCCCGGAAAGCCTGGAGGATGCGATGAGAGTGTTGAGTTTGATTGTCGGGTTGTTGCTGGGATTTGTAATAGCGGCCGGATTCTACGGGGGCGGCGGCGCGTTGACGATCGCCGGTAAGCAGATTGGGCCCGATATTTTGTTGCAAGGAGATGTCCATTCGGAAGGTAGCGGGCGCACGGTAGAGCCGGGCTCGGCGCCGAGCTCACCTCGTGTAGGATCACCGGATGAGACGTCTGAAAGTGGCAACCCCAACTATAACTCCCCGCCGCCCGTCAGCACTAAAAAAACAGAGAAGCCGTTAAGCGGCGAAAATTCGTACTTCAAGATTCGCTGGCCGAAATAAAAAGCCCGACCATTTGGTCTGCCGAACGGGTGGGGATGCATCGCACTCAGTCGGTGCAGCATACCTTTTCTTGCAGGTGTCGCTCCCACTTCAGCATCGCGCGCGCATCTCTTCGAGATAAGCGTGCCGGTCGTATGTCAACTGTGCGGCGCCACCGGCGCCGGTCTTGTGATGCATCAGCCGCTCAGCCATATGCGGCAGGGCGCCTAAGCGCGAAAGATTAGAGCGGAAGGTGCGCCGCAAATCGCAAAGCATCCACGGTTCGCTGATGCCGGCGCGCTCGTCCAAGTCGGCCTTGTACTTGCCCCAGCTCGCGTAGCGGGTCGGGGAATGTTGAGAGATACCGTAGGGCCAGGGTCCCAGCGGTAGGAGCTGTTCAAGCTTGTTCTTCGTAATGGTGCCGGGGATGGTGAGGAGCCTGAAAGGAAGTCAGGGCTCCATCGCTCAATCTCGCCGACCCTCTGCCCCGTAACAAGCCGGAGGCGCGTGAGCTGGTCGGGCAGGGTGAGGGGCGGCTGACCGAAGGGTCATCAGCGGCATCGTTCACGTGCTCAAATCCGGCGGCCGTTGGATCGATGCGCCTGATGTTTATGGACCACGCAAGACGCTTTATAACCGGTTCGTTCGATGGGCCGCGAAAGGCGTTTGGGCCGATATCTTCCATGCGTTGGCCTCGGCGGGCGGCCCACCCGAACAGGTCCTGATAGATAGTTCGGCGGTCAAGGCACACCGCTGCGCATCTGGAGGCAAAGGGGGGTCAGGCGATCGGCCGCTCGCGCGGTGCGATGCCTAACATCCCGCCGAAGATCGGCGATGGAAAACCCGCTTCTCTCCGGTCCTCTATCGCAACCGCAATGCCATCGAGCGCATGTTCGTGCCGCTATTGCAGAAACTGATTCGGAACGGCAGCATGTTGCAAGCACCACAGGAGGCGAGGATGGGCCGTGTCAGGGTCGCGGGGTTTGCGATATCGGTGGATGGATACGGAGCGGGCCCGGAACAGAGTCTTCAGGACCCTCTGGGAAAGCGCGGGAAGGAGCTTCACAGCTGGTTCTTCGGAACAAAGACGTTTAAGGCCATGTTCGGCGAGGGCGGCGGCTCGGAGGGCGTGGACGAGACCTTCGCCCACCGCTCGATGGATGGCTTCGGTGCCTTCATCCTTGGCCGGAACATGTTCGGTCCTGTGCGCGGGAAGTGGCTGGACGATAGCTGGAAAGGCTGGTGGGGAGACAATCCGCCCTATCACGCTCCGACGTTTGTCCTGACGCACCATGCCCGCGAGCCGATCGTAATGGAGGGCGGCACCACGTTCCACTTCGTTACGGACGGGATTTATGCCGCGCTCGAGCGCGCACGCGACGCTGCGGGAGCACGTGACGTCAAGATCGGAGGTGGCGTCTCGACCGTTCGCCAGTACCTGCAGGCCGGCTTGATCGATGAAGTGCATTTTGCGCTCTCACCTGTCTTGCTCGGACGGGGCGAGGCGATGTTCGATGGCTTAAATCTTCCTGCTCTCGGCTACCGCGTTATAAAATCCACTGCGACAGACCTCGCGACGCACGTCGTGCTCGGGCGCTAGGAGAACGAACGTCCCTTCTGCAGGTTTGTCACCGGGGCGCGTCCGAGCGTATCAAATCACCCCATTTGCCTCTTCGGCCAGCACCGGCTCGCCATCATCCATCGTGATCAAACCACGCTTTTCAAGCAACGCAAGATCCTCGCTACTGGGTGCCATAAGTTTTGTCCGTCGCGCCCGAATGTCGCGCAATACCCATCGAAGTCTAATCGTGGTCTCGAGGTCTAGATCCTGGAGCGCGTCTGTCTCACTCATGACTTCGGTTTCTTTTTCGAGGAGGCTGAGGCGCGGCGGCTATCTTAGCGCAACAAGGCTCGCAAGCCTCGATACGACGCGCACGGGCCGGAGCAACAGCCGGAGTAAGTCAGAATCATTTGCCTTTTTGCGGAAACCGAACGGGAATGAAAGGAACGTCCCTTTTGGCCATCTCATCCTCGAGCCCTCTGGCGTGATCCTGCCAGTCTTGTGTCTCACTGGTCCTACATGGCGGTGGGTCGCCGCGTTTGATGGCCGCGGCGTCCGCCGCGATCGCATTGTGAACGGCTTCATGCATCAGGCTAAGACCGCTGTCGGTGAAGTTCTCGTAATTCATGCCGAGGATTTCCGTCATTGAGGCATTGAGGCCGGGACGTAGGCTATCGCAACCTCATTGCGTGCGAAAGCCATTGAGGGGGAGGATTTCCTTAGTGAGCCGCCGGGGCACTGCTCGCGGGTTTTTGCTTCCTATGACGGAAAGGTCACCGGCCGGCTTCCTTCTGCCTTTGGCGGCAGAGCCAGAACGTACTTGGCGGCGTGCTGAAGAGTTCGGAGCGTCTTGCCGTCCGGCGTCTTGATCGGCTCGCGGAAGCGGCGCGACCAACTCATTTGAGCCTTGGTGAGATCTTCGGTGCGGTGCCAGCTCGCAATATCCTCTGGCGTCAGACCAGCGGGGGTCGGTTTCAAGGTGACTATTAGTTTTTCTTCGGCTCAAAGTTACGCCCCGGGGGCGAGTTCGACCGCAGGTCCCTCCATGGGGCGTCTCCCGGAAGCACAACAGGATCAGCTTCGTCCTCCTTGTTTCGGCTCAACGCTAACCCAACGACGCCCGCCAACACCAACAAGGCACCCGCTATCATCAGCCAATGCGGTAATTCTATCGACGACATGGCAGTCTCCTTAGAGACGATGCGCGGGCTATTTTTTCTTTTTCAGCCCCATCTCGTCCAGGCGGCGAGATTGCCGAGAATATCATCCTCCCCGTGGCCCAGTCATCATCTCGCATCACTGTCGCCGCCGCGCTCGCCGAGCTGCTTGTCATCGATGCCGTAGCCAGCGTCCGAGTGTCGAGTTCGCGCGATAGCACATCACATGATCCGGTAGCGCGCGAACGCTACGCCACCGCATCCACACATCACGCCGGTTGAGCTGGCAATCCAATCGAGCAATCCGGCATGGCGGCCGGGCACCATGAGTTGCCCCACCTCAAGGACCGCGGCGTAAGCGATCATCACAACCACCAGCCGCCGCAGCGGGTGCAGCTGCGGATAAGCAAGGGAAACAGCGACCGTCGCGATCAGGTAAGCTGCGACATGCTCGAGCCGCGCGTTAAACCCAGTGCGGACCATCTCTTGGCCTGGCGTCCATGACGCAACCAGCAGGGCGAGGATGCAGAACCACGCAAATGGCTTCGCCAGGATTGTAATGTGTGTCCACATGATTGAAGTCGCGAAGTGCCGGTTGCTTCACTTCCCCTCCGCCTTAAGCTTAGCTTCGCGCGCTAGCCTTTCGGCTTTGAGGCGTTTGTGATTTTCCTGAAATTCCGGAGTTGCTTGGCCTTCCGCAATTGTCTGCCTCGACAATATCGGATTGAGGGCCCTTCGATCAGCCTCGTCCTCGACCTGTTGCTGGGCGGTTCGCTTCGGCTCGATCATCTGCTTTTCACCTTCAGCCCTCGTGAGGACTTTGGTAGTCCACCCACATCAGATGGGTGCCTTGCTGAGGAAAAGCGAGCGGGCCGCGTAGGACATTTCGCGCCCCCAGCCCGCCGGTCCGCCGGCGGGTTTTCCTTGCGGCAAGCTAGGCGAGCCCTCATGATAGTTCGATCGTTTTAACATGGAGTGCGGACGTGGCGACAGGAACAGTAAAGTGGTTCAACGGGCAGAAGGGCTTCGGATTCATTCAGCCCGACAGCGGCGGCAAGGACGTTTTCGTTCATATCTCGGCTGTCGAGAAGGCCGGCCTTGGCTCGCTCAATGAGGGCGATAAGGTGAGCTACGAGGTCGTGGCGAACCGCGGCAAGGAATTTGCAGAGAACCTGCGCGTCTGATACTCCGGAGGCTAGGCCGCGGCTTCTACCGCTGCGGCCGGCGCTTCTGAAAGGTGGCGCTGCAGCTCGGCAATCGTCCGCTTTAAATTATTCTGCCTCTCCCATAGCGACTTGGCGAGGGGAGGATACGCGATGTGAGCTTTATCGCGGATCCCGGTGCGAACTTCAGTTGCGGCGATATCCTCGTCGAGCAGCGCCACCGCGCGCTTCATGTCAGCAATCATCGTCGCAACTTGCGTGACAGCACGATCGGTTATTGGCGTGTCAATTCGGTAACGGCGGTTCATTTTTGCACCTCAGCCTGTCTGAATTTGGCTCGCCCTCGTCCCGATGGCTGCCATTGGAGAGGTATCTCGCATGAACCATGCCAACCTGCACGGCCCCAACAACTATGATTGGCAGTCATCCCCATCTATGTCGCTGCCATGTCGCACGGACCTGCCGCGCCCACTTGTAACCCATTGAAACAAGAGGGGAACGATTGCGACACCGTGCGACATGGGGCAACTTCGCAGAAAGTGCAGAAGCCACTGATTTAACTGGCGATCCCAGCAGGTTTCGCACGTTCCTTCTGCATCAACCACTTACGGCGACTGCCGGTGGATATAGGCACTATCGGATGTTAGGGGTTTTCGGCGCAGTGACTGACGCGCCGACCCGCATCAAAGCTCGCCGAGAACCCGCACCCGCGACACTCCGGGGCAAGCCGGGGAGGGGCACTCGCCATGGCGAAGACCGCGCTGACATTCGACAACAAAGATGGGGTGGACAAGCGCCGATCGCGGGTGTGAAATGCGCGAGGCGGTGGTGTTGCTGAGACACCGACCGCCTCTGGTGAGCAAGCCCAGACATTTAACGCCATCGTCGGTGGCCCAAATGCGCGCTTGCACCTTTCCAGAAACTAATCGCCACCTGAAAAAAGCACAAGGCCGCATCGCGCCGCGCACTCGCGCTCTGGCTTCGCTTTGCATGGCCGCAGTCATCCTGAAAACGAAAACGCCGCTGCCCGGTGAGAGCAGCGGCGCTTTTGCATTTGGCTTTCGATCGACCTGAACCGCCAAAGGTCATCGAACGAAACTCTCAGAGCCACCGAATTGAAATCACGGCCAAGCGACACCAACCCGAGGCGTTTTGCCGAGCAGTTTCTTGAGCCGTTGCTTGCACTCAGCAAAAATTAGTGGTCACAGCAAAGGATTTTCAACCTGAAGAAATTGTTTGGGTCAAATCAGATCGTGAAAAACGTGAGCGTAATGCGGACAAACAACTCAAAGCATTTGTGCAAGCCGTCTATCTTCGAACTAGATCATCGTCTCAGGCGCGATGGGAAGCAAAGAAAATCCTAAAAGAAAATGGTTGCGATATAACAATTATCGACGATTTCAGTGTTGAAGAGATTGTGACTTCCGAAAGTCTCGCTGGACAGTGGTTAAGCATCGGAACCCTCGGAGACGAAATGTCTAAAATTCTTGCCGGTTCTAGCCTGCTTCACCATACGACCGGGACCAATTTGCCAACGCAACTAAGCGGAGCGGCTTCTAACCTTTCCCTAGGGGGTTTTAATCATTCCGAACCAAATGTGATCAAACCTGCCCTCAATGGGGTGGCTATTATGGACCCCTTCAGCAAACCCTCGCCTAAATCCAGTACAACACGCTGGGCTCACCACGATAAACCCCCAGAATGCAGAAAATTTATTAGGGCTCATGAGATAGCATGCAGCGGCTCCATGGATGCGATAATCGACTCCTGCAAGAATTCGACAGCGAACGCTGGTGGACCCAATGCAACGGTTTTTCAGGGATTTGCAGCAGGAGTAGCAGCTGTTGCCGCTGTGGCCTCGGGGATAATTTCTTACCACAGCGAAAAACAAGAGCAGAGAAGACACGACGAAAATAGACTCGATGAAGCGAAGCGTGAAAGCTCGCGGACGCAAAACGAACTGCCTCTCCTTCGTAACGAACACGACCGGCTTGAAGCCTGGCAAGCGGAGATTGAAAAAAAGCAAGCTGAGGCTCCTGCCGCCGATCAAGAGAAATTGGAACAACAAAAGAAAACGGTGTGTCTGCCGTCAGCACCCCTGAGACAAATTGAGGGACTTCACGGAGGGAGGATTTCTGGTTCATCGTAGCCGCAAGGAGCGAAGATGAAACGGAAATCCGGGCGGGCAAAGTGCCGGCAGAACAAGTGCTGAAGGACATCGGGCGTCAGACCCGCCGGCAGTATTCGGCGGAAGAGAAGATCCGCATCGTGCTGGAAGGACTGCGGGGCGAGGAGAACATCTCGGAGCTCTGCCGCCGGGAAGGCATCGCCGCTTCGATGTATTACGGTTGGTCGAAGGAGTTCCTGGAAGCCGGCAAGCGCCGGTTGGCCGGTGACACGGCCCGAGCCGCGACCTCCGGCGAGGTGAAGGATCTTCGTCGTGAGGCCACCGCTTTGAAGGAGGTCGTGGCCGACCTCACCCTGGAGAACCGCCTGCTTAAAAAAAGCATGAACGGGGATGGGGAGGAGGAGGCATGAGATATCCTGCGTCCGATAAGGCCGAGATCATTGAGCTAGTCGAGCAATCACATCTGCCGGCCAAGCGCACGCTCGACAAGCTCGGCATCCCGCGGGCCACCTTTTACCGATGGTATGATCGCTATTGTAACGGCGGGCCTGAAGCGCTGGCCGACCATCGCTCACGACCGGACCGCGTCTGGAATCGCATCCCGGACGATGTCCGCGGCCAGATCATCGATCTGGCGCTGGAGCTTCCCGAGCTATCGCCGCGAGAGCTGGCCGTTCGGTTCACCGACGAGAGAAAGTACTTTGTCTCCGAGGCTTCGGTCTATCGGCTGTTGAAGGCGCACGACCTCATCACCAGCCCGGCCTATGTGGTGATCAAGGCGGCGAACGAGTTCAAGGACAAGACCACCGCCATCAACCAACTCTGGCAGACCGACTTCACCTACCTCAAAATCACCGGCTGGGGCTGGTACTACCTCTCGACCGTGCTCGACGACTTCTCGCGTTACATCGTGACATGGAGGCTCGGTCCCACGATGTGTGCCTCCGACGTCACTGCCACGCTCGACCAGGCGCTGACGGCCTCGGGTCTGGACCACATCAACGTAAAGCAGCGACCTCGGCTTCTGAGCGACAACGGATCTAGTTACGTCGCGGACGATCTGGCCAGGTGGCTCGAACATAAAGGCATGCAACATGTGCGCGGCGCTCCGTATCATCCCCAGACCCAAGGCAAGATCGAGCGCTGGCACCAGACCCTGAAGAACCGCATTCTGCTCGACAACTACTATCTGCCCGGAGATCTCGAACGGCAGATCGACGCCTTCGTCGAGCACTACAATCACGCCCGCTATCATGAGAGCATCGAAAACGTCACACCGGCCGACGTCTACTTTGGCCGAGCGGAGACGATCCTCGCAGAACGCAAACGCATCAAGCTGGCCACTATCGCAAACCGCCGCTTGCAGCATCGACTGCAGGCCGCTTAAACTCTAACCCTGATGAGCTAGAGCCTCCCTTCTCGAAATGCCTGATCAGTCTCAAATTAGCTGACGACGAACATACTAACGGGATGTCGAAGCTTCTCTATGAACAGTCTAGTAGAACTGGACGGTCACCGGTGCTTTGATTTACGTCAAGGCGGACGATTCCCAACCAATCCGATATCTTCCGAAACCGCGCCGATGACGACTTCGTTCCTTTGATTGTCAGCTTGAACGCCGTGATCTTCGGACCTTCCTTTGTGGACTGCTCATGGCCGTTCACGAAAGGCGACGACAGATGCCAGCACGAAACTCCCGTCTGTGACGTTCAACGGATCGATGCTGGGTCCGCTGACCATGTGCAGGCGAGTGGGCAGTGGTACGTTTCAGGGCCGCGCGACGAGCGGAGGCAAGATGTTGCTCTGCCTTCCAATTTGAGCCAGCTAAACGGTTACCCATATTTATCTCGAGACGCCCGCATTGATAGAAATAGTCAAAGAGCATTTCCAAGAGGAGGAGAGCAAAAATTCTCCCTAGATCAGGATTGTTTGGTCGCTGCCGATAGGTCAGAAAGTGCTGGGCGGAAATTTGATGTGTCAGTCGCAATGGCCAAAGCCGCTCACCGGCACTTTGAGGACGTTGACCGTGGGCTGAAAGTCAGACAGCGCTACAGCAAAAGGAGTTCCGCGCCTGGCAGTCAAGAGCGACTTCTGGAGGAAGCGCAACAACGAGCCGGCTGGGCCAGCGTGAAACTGGTTAAAACTCTCCAGCAGTTGGGTGATCCCGCCGCAGAAGTCTTGATTAGGATCATGAAGGAGAAAGTGGATGCAGTTATGATTGAACGGGCGGCGGACGCCTTCAAGACTGCTCCTCGGTAGAGTGTCCCAGAAGCTGACTAGCCGTGCGTCGTGTGCTGCATCGTCGTGCCTGCGGAAAACATGACAGCGGATGTCAGCGCTGCCTGTACCGGCCGTGCTGTGGAGATTTCGGAAACTCCGAGCTCATCGCGGGCGTGGGCGGCAAGGGGGTCCTTCTCCATCAATTGCTGTGCAACCATCCGTGCGGTTATTCGATCGACGCCACGCTTGACGTAGATTTCGGTAAGTTCGTCATGCTCTGCCCGTGAATTGTCGCTCAATTCCCGGCGTTCACGTGCGAGGTCCGCTTTCTCGGTGTCAGATTGTGAGCTCACAGATACATATTCCCCGGCAGCCATGGACATGGCGCCGGCGACCAGCCCCGCCACGCCTGCGATCAGTACATCGTTCTGTGTTGCAGCCGCTGCTGCAACCCCGACGATCAGGCTTGCAGTCGAGATGATCCCGTCATTGGCGCCAAGAACCGCCGCCCTCAGCCATCCGATACGGTCGACGAGATGTGTTTCCGGATGGCGGCGAAGGCGGCTAATTGCTTGCTCCCGTCGGTACTGAAAACTTCACGGTAAAACATGCGCCCGATCCGTCGTCGCCCCAACCAATCCTCAACTCACCGTCTATCTGTCTTACGAATGATTGGATAATTCTCATCCCAAGCCCTTTGTTTGCGTCCGGGTCGAATCCCTCCGGCAACGCCGGGCCATCATTGGCCACCGAAAGCGCGTAACCATGCTTCGGATCCGACTCCAGCCTGATGGCGATCCGGCCCTTGCCGTATTTTGCCGCGTTCGTAATCAACTCGCTGGCGATGAAACCGAGCGGGATGGCGGTGGTGGCCGGCAAATTCACCTCTCTGCCTTCGACGCTGATCTTGCCCGGGGACTCGTCTGAGGACGCCATCGCTGAAAAATCTCGACAAAAGTCCTCGATGAATGTCTTGAACTCTATTGTTCGCACACCTTTGTAGGAATTAAGTCGATGATGGATTCGAGCAATCATGGAAACGCGATTGGCCGCCGCGGCCAACTGCGCAGCCGCTTCCGGATTTGCTGAATTCCGGCTCTGCATTGAAAGAAGACTGATGGTCATCTGGAGCTCGTTCAACAACCGATGATCGGATTCGTCTTTCAATAGTTCGTGCTTGTGGATCAACTCGTCCTTTTCAAGAAGCAGTGCCTCGCTTTTCGCGAGCGCTTTTCGCAATTGAATCTCCACGAGCCGGTAGTTCGTCGGCTCCGCAGCAGACAAGCATTGACCCGGGTTCCAAAAAATGACGCTAGGGGGTAGGCTTTCGCCCGACGAACGCTCATCAATCATGATATCGGCCCCCGTGAGAGGTTCTCGCGGAATTCCACGATCGAATAAGTCTAGCGCTGCAAGAGAGGACCAGAATTGATACAAATCAACTATGCGCGGCATCCGACATAGGGTTTTGTGGCCCGAAATAGTTGATGCGGTCGATCGCAATCTCGATCGAGGTTCGAGGGCTGACTTTTCAGGAATCGGATGAGCGCGACGGCATAACCTTGCCATTTCGCCAGCGCACCTGCGCCCTGGCCGCGCCAGTACCAGAGGCCGAAGATCCATTTCGCGCCGAGGATCGTGTCCCAGACTGCCATCGACCGCCAGCACAATGACGCCGGCCAGCAGCGCAATCGGGAGCAGGAGTCCGTCCCCCTTGGTGAGCGAGATTAGCCCGATCACAACGGCGGGGACGACGTTGCAGAAAGGGACAGGAGTGATCACCAAAGCGATGCTCAGCACCGCGACGATGGCGCCGACGACACGCTTGGTCGCATCGAGCGGAGTTGGCCAGCGCGGATGAATGAGTTTCTCGAGATACCTGAGCACGGGTACTGCTCGCTGCGCCAAGGCTGCAAGGTGTCGCGTCGGCATCGGACGGGCGGCGAATGCGGCTCGGGAACACCGGCATGTTCTGGCCCGCGATCATCTGCAACGTGGGAATCATGAGCAGCAGGCCGGCTACGATCGAGACACCGGGTGCAATTGCGATCACAGCGAGCAGCAGCATGATGAGGCCGAAGGAGCGCTTGTGCATGCGGCTCATTAGCCAGCCAAGGGAAAAGTGATCTTTCGGCGCCTCGTCGTGCAGCTGCTGCAGCAGGACCGAGGCGGGGACAGACGCAGGCGCGTCGGCATGCGCGTCATGGCCCTGACGACGCGCCGCGCGCTCCGGTTTTCGGCAACGGGACGTACCGATGTGCCGCGAGAATCCTGCGGCGCTTCTGTCTTTCACTCCAGCACAAAAAAGGAATGCCATCACTATTCACGACCACGCCGTCGTCTAGATGCGGGTTGGCCCTTTCGCGGTTTGCCGATTTAGGAACCGCGCAGCGCGAATTTCTTGGCGGCTTCCGCCACCACGAGATAGGCCATCGTTACCGCAGCCATCGCGCCCAGCAGTGGCCAGGGAAGCGGCACGAACCCGAACAGATGTTGCAGCGGGCTGGCGGCGAGGAAAAATGCTGCGACGAGGGCACTAAGTGAAGTGACGGTTAGGGCGATATGTGCTGGCGTCGCTCGCCACGGCAGGCGCCGGGTTCGAATCAGGAAAATCACCAGGATCTGCGTTGCGATCGACTCCAGGAACCATCCAGTCTGGAACTGCGCCGCATCGGTACCGAAGCCTTTCAGGAGGATCAGAAACGTAGCGGCATCGAACACCGACGAGACGATTCCCATGACGATCGTAAACCGCAAGATTCCCGCCATGTCCCAGGCGTGCGGGCGCGCCGTATCCTCCGCGTCCACGGAATCGAAGGGAATGCCGATCTCGGAGAGATCATAGAGCAGGTTATTTAGCAGGATCTGGAACGGCAGTAGGGGCAGGAATGGGAGCACGGTCGAGGCCAGCGCCATCGACAGCATGTTACCAAAGTTGGAACTGGTGCCCATGCGAACATATTTCAGGATATTGGCGAAGGTTCGCCGGCCTTCACGGACACCCTCGGCGAGCACGTTCAGATCGGATGCCAGCAGGATCATGTCGGCGGCGGCGCGGGCCACATCGGTCGCGCCCTCGACGGATAGACCGACATGGGCGGCATGAATCGCGGGAGCGTCGTTGATGCCGTCGCCGAGAAAGCCAGTGACATGGCCCTTTATCCGCAGCGCGTCGATGATGCGTTTCTTTTGATCGGGATCGACGCGTGCGAAAAGATCGACCTGTTCGACCTTTGCCGCCAGTCCGGCATCGGTAAGCTCAGCGATCTCGGCGCCGGTTAAAATGCTATCGTGCGCCAGCCCCACGGCGCTGGCCACATGCTGCACGGCGGCGGCCTGATCGCCAGAAATGACCTTGAGCGTGACCCCGAGGGCCGCGAGATCGGCAACCGCCTTTGCCGCATCGGGTTTTGGCGGATCGGCGAATACACAAAAGCCGACAAATGTTAGGTTGGCCTCATCCCCGAGCGTCAAACCCGTTTGGTCGGAGGATACGGATCGGGTCGCGACGCCGAGGAGGCGGAATCCCTGCTCATTCAAGCGCCGCTGTTCTTTCTCAAGGCGGTTTCGCCATGAATTGTCGAGCGGGTGGGCCAGGCCATCGACCTCGATCGCCACCGCGCGGGACAGCACGGCCTCCGGGGCGCCTTTTGAAACGAGGAGGGCTTCGCCTTTGTGGTCGGCCAGCACCGAAGCACAGCGCCGGTTGAAATCAAACGGTAGTTCGGCCCGGCATACCCAGTCGGGACTGTCAGGCTGGCCCGCCAGTATCGCTTCATCGAGCCCACTGCGAAGGCCGGTTTGAAAGCGACTATTGATCCGCGCCAGTTCGAGCACGCGATCGCTCGTGCGGCCCTGGCAATCGACGGTGTGGGCGAGCGTTATTTTCGCCTGGGTTAGAGTACCTGTCTTGTCGACGCAGAGCACGTCCATGGCGCCGAGATCGTGGATCGCGGAAAGCCTCTTGACGATGACCTTCTGCAACGCCATGCGCTTGGCGCCACGCGCCAGCGTCACCGTCATCACCATCGGTAACAGCTCGGGCGTGAGGCCAACTGCCAGCGCCACGGCGAACAGAATCGATTGCATTGCAGGCCGGTCCGAGGCGAGGTGGGCGAGCAGCACAAACAGTGTCAGAAATATCGTCAGACGCAGGATCAGAAGTCCAAGATGCCGCACGCCCTGCTCCAGGGCGGTCGGCGGAACATTGGCCGCGAGCGCGGACGCGATCGCGCCGAAGCGGGTTCGTAGACCAGTCTCCACCAGCAGCATGGTCGCTTTGCCGGCAACGACCGAAGTACCTGCGAACAGCGCGTTATGGGCGTCAGCGGCTTCGGTCGCCGAACATGGCATGCCGTTCTTGCGTGCCGGAAAGGGTTCACCAGTCATGATCGATTCGTCGAGCTGAAGATCCTCCGAACTCCAGCACGATGCCATCGGCGGGAACGAGATCGCCGGTTCGCAGCAGGACGATATCGCCGGGCACGAGCGCGCTAACCGGCTGTTCAACCTGCTTTCGGTCTCGCATCACGTCCGCATGGACGGCGACGGAATGACGGAGGGCCTCCGCCTCCTGTTCTGCGCGGTACTCCTGCACGATATCCAGCGTCGTCGAGAGTGCCAGTACTGTGGCAATGATGAAGAAGCTGCCGTAATCGCCGCTGAGGCCTGAAACCGCAGCCGCTGCAATCAGAAGCGCGACGAGGGGATTGAGGAGGCGCTTGCCTAGCTTGACGAGCAATGCCTCACCGTGCGCGGCTTCGAACTGGTTCTCACCGTAAGCCCGTAGACGCCTCTCCGCCTCTTCCCGAGTCAGTCCCGTCAGCCGGGCTTCCAACTCGATCAGGAGCACGTCCGTGGGTTTGGACCAAAATGCGCGGTCCGCTGTTCTCACGTATAGGGGAGGCTGCATTACTGATCTCTGAATTAACCGGCATCGCAGAGCTGACGGGTCTTTGCCCGAAAATGTCGGAGGGGCTGTTGATGTGCCTCAAAAAAGCGGGGCCGAATGGCGGCCTCGATGTGAGGAAATTGATTACAGCTCAATGTGAGGGCTGGAGCAAAACGTAGTTATGGATAAGCCCAAGAGCGTAGGTCATCCGGTCAATGCCGGAGCTTTCCGAAGCGTTTTTGCAATTGTCCAAGGTGAAGGTTCCGTTCACAAGCGGGTAGGTAAGCCCCGGACACAGCAGCCGCAAATCAACGTGACGGGTATTGTCCTGGATCAATATTCGGTTCCCTCGCAGTGATAAGCATAAACATTAATATCCCGCTCGTGGACACCGGAGAAAAGCATGACGGATCCCGTCGCCACCAATGCGAACGTAGCTGGCGCGTCGAAGCTCGCAAGCAGTTCCGATACAACCCGAGTTTATGAGGCAAAGCGATCCGCATCCGACGAACGTCGTTTTCAGAATGCTCTTGAAGATGATGAGGTGAGGGTCGCGTTGCGAGTCCTGCGCGGTACGACGTCAACGCCACGGGGCAGAAGGCGTCCTTAGCGCGCGGGTGGCGCGACCTCGAACTCGAGTCCGCTACAAGCTCCAAAGCAGACGTCCGCCGACTCCTTCGGGTTTATGGGTTCACGCCTTATTGTATTATGTCACCTTGCCACCTAACTGACAGGTTTCCGAATGTCGCCTTCCGTCAGTACGCACTTCACAAGCTCTGTCAGCGAATTGACCCGTCTATCCAAAAACCCGGGAGGCTTTTCATGGAAAGAGTTTATCTCGCGTTCTCTCATTATGTGCGTCTCGGTCGATTCCGGTTACGCGGTAGATCGCGAACATCAGCGGGCGAAGTCCATGCTCGAAACAATGTGTGGGCGATGCCACGCGGTGGGCGCAATTGGGGAGAGCCGCACGCCGACGCGCCCCCGTTTCGATCCTTCGGAGAGAACAAGCTTTACGACAGTGATTTCCGACAACGACTACAAGACGGCCTAAGCACTATTCACCGCGACATGCCGACCTTCCGGTTCAGCCGACGTGATGCCGATGCGGCAGTCAACTATCTCAGATCGATTCAGCACTCCCAGAAGTCAAAGCCCTAGCGCGCGGCGCGTCTCCTGGCTCGACCTCCCTTGAAACCGCCGCTTCCGGGCGCAACCCAGCCGGGTCGATGCAGCGCTTCGATAGGCTTGAGCCGGGCGGTCTTGCGTGCGGGGTATTAGCCGAAGAAGATGCCAACCGCTGCGGAGAACAAGAACCCGCCGACAATGGCGGCGAACGATATCGGCGCTGGCCAGGCGGTGAGGGGCCGCCTCGATGAGAATTCCCGCGATGCCGCCGCTGACGCTGATGAATATCGCCTCGGCAAGAAACTGCAGCGGCACAACCTGCTGCGCGCCGATCGCCATCCGCAATCCGACCTCCCCCGCGTACGTTTGGTCACGGAGACGAGCAGGATGTCTAGGATGCCGATGTCGCCGAACACAGGCGATATCGACGCCACCGCAGCCAACAGGGGCGCTATGATGCGGCTGCTGCCTTCTGCGGTTCGCGGTGAGTTTTTTTGTCCTTGATCTCCTTATCGGTCGCAGATCGAGCTAAGCCGAACGTGTCATAAGGGTCTTTCATTCACTTGGTCCCATTCAAGTCACCCCGCTGGCGATCAATCTGATCCAGCGCAAGCAGGAGCGACGCGACGCGATTGGCGGAGGAGGCCCATTCCGCAAGACGTGCATAATTGTCGGTGAACCAATTGAACGCGCCTTGCACCATGCGCGAAGGCGGCTGCAGCTTGAACTACTTCCCGAAACTCATCGTACCTGCGAGATATTTTGGGGTACTTAGCAGCAAGCCTACGACGGGTGTAATTAACAGGCTAGTGTGCGTGATCAGCGTCAACCTGATCAGCTGCCAACAATAGATCCGCCACATGGCTATGACCGACTTCAAGGCCGAGCCAACAACTTGGCGACCCTCCTTTTTGCAATCCTGAGATGTAGATTCAATGAAATAAGTAATCGCGATAAGAGGAGACTATTATGTCCTATGCAACTTGTCGACCGCGTCTCGAAACAGTTCGTTAGCGTCGCAGTGGGTGTGGCAGACAAATTCGCAGCCAAGCTCCTTGGACTGTCGACCGCGGCGATCGTGCCGCCATTTGTCGCCAAGGGTGTTGTGGTTGTCAACAACGCGACGGAATTCGATAGCGCAAAGATGAAAGCTAGTCTTGCCGAGGCTGGAAACAGGGTCCAAGCGGCCGCGGGAAGTGGCCATCAGATCGAATGGCGATCAGCCATCGAGTTTCCCACGCAGACGTTGATCAGGGAAGCGCGCTGTGCGGATTTGATCCTGATCGAAGGAGACAAATCCGCAGGCGATATTTATCGAAGCGCCGATGTTGGAGCCGCAATTCTGGGAGCTGGCCGTCCCTTCCTCGTGGTGCCAGCGGCAGTCAAATCCCTTGCTGCCGATCATATCGTGGTCGGATGGAAGGATACGCGGGAGTCGCGCCGAGCAGTTCAGGATGCGTTACCGTTCCTTCACGAGGCAAAACGCGTAACTATCCTCGCGATATGCGAGAAGGATCAGATGGACACTGCGCGCCATCACGTCGATGACGTCGTTCGCTACCTCGCCCAGCACAGAATCAAGGCTGAACGTCGGGTCGAAATACAAGCCCACGGGTCTGGCGCGGATCAAATTATCGGGTTGGCAGAGGACGAAGGAGCTGATCTTCTGGTCACCGGCGCTTACGGCCATAGCCAACTCAATGAATGGATCTTTGGTGGGATGACCCGCGATCTATTAACGACGAGTCCGATCTGCTGCCTGATGTCTCATTGAGGCGACGAGTTGCGAGAGTACCATGTGGACAGAAGTCTAAATCAGCATCGCCTCCAAAAGAGACGTACCTAGCTCGCTAGGCAAGCTGATAAAAGCTCCGAGTCTTGATCGAGAAGGAACAAGTCGACGCGAACGCGCGATTCCGATAGGGCCGCCGAATAGGCCAGTTGAATTGTACAATGTAATTTAGGGTATCGCGCGGGGCCCCTTTGTTAGCAGTGGTCTGAAATAAGAAATTCGATAGGTTTTATTTTCATTTTTGTCATCACACCGCCCGGGATTTTCCCCTTGGGTCCGAAACAGATGCATTAGCCCAGCGCAAACACCGGTATACAAATCTTCCAGCGTGCATCACGATGCCACAGTTTATGAGCGATCGATAAACCAAAAATTGCTATCTCCTCCCGGTCGATGGCGAGCCAAATCGGGTCACAGAATGGTGAGATCTGGCAATCTGCCCGTCCTGCTCATTACCACTTGGGCCTTCACCGTCTGCTTCGCTGTCTGGATGATGTTCGGCGTGATCGGAATTCCGATCCGCGCAGAGCTTGGGCTTAATTCGACAGAGTTCGGTTTCCTTACGGCGACACCCGTGCTCACCGGTGCGATATTTCGTTTGCCGCTCGGCATCTGGACCGACCGTTTCGGCGGACGGATCATCATGCTGCTGTTGCTGATCTGCTGCGCGGTCCCGCTTTGGCTGTCCTCCTATGCGACCGCGCTTTTCAACATGTTCGTCGCCCCGTGGCTGATCGAGGCCTATGGCTGGCAGATGGTGCCCAAGGTCTATGCCGTCGCGCTGCTGGTCACCGCTGTTTTGTTTTGGGTGTTCTCTGCGCCCGATCCTGGCGTCGGCGGTTCGGTGTTATCGATGTGGCAACAATTGTCCGTGCTGCGTAATCCTCGCGTTTGGAAATATTGCCAATACTACTCGATCGTGTTTGGCGGCTTCACGGCGCTGTCGATCTGGATGCCGCAATATTTCAAGACGGAATACGGCTTCACCATCGCACAGGCTTCACTGCTGGCCGCCTGCTTCTCGCTCCCCGGGGGCGCCTTTCGTGCCATCGGCGGCTGGTTGTCGGACCGCTTCGGGGCCCACAACGTCACATGGTGGGTGCTGTGGGCCGCCTGGGTTTGCCTGTTTCTGCTGTCCTATCCCAAGACCGATCTGATCGTGCATACGGTCAACGACCCGCTGAGCTTCCACATCGCTCTGCCATCGTGGTTCTTCACAATGCTCCTCTTCACGCTCGGCATCGCCTTCGCCTGTGGCATGGCTTCGACGTTCAAATATATCGGCGATGAGTTCCCCGATAGCATGGGAGCGGTATCCGGCATTGTCGGCATGGCGGGCGGTCTGGGCGGCTTTCTCCTGCCGATCATGTTCGGAGCGAATTCTGGACGGGCTAGGTGTGAACTCGAGCTGCTTCATGCTGCTCTACGGCATCATCTGGGTGTCGCTGACACTCAATTATCTGACCGAAGTCCGGCGAACGCCGGTCATGGGCGAAAGACCTCGATGAACAGCGGCGGGGTCGTCGCGTTAGAGCATGATCGTTGCGAGAATCGTCAGCGACGAAGCAATCCAGTTTGATTTAGTGGCAGTGAGTGCTGAGACGGAAGCACTGCTTAACCATCTGCGCCCAAAGTGCCAGCAACAGTCAGCCCAATTGCCGAGATGGTGGCCGCGGCGAAGGCGAGGGGCTATGCCTATATGGCGCTCACCGATCATAGCCAGCACGTGACAATTGCACGCGGAACTCGGCTGGCGCGTCAGATCGACGAGATCGATCGGCTCAACGATAAACTCGATAGCGTCATCGTGCTCAACGGAGCCGCGGTCGATATTGTAGCCGAATGGACGCTGCGAACCAGATCGAGTCGGGACAGAATCTTGTCCGGCAGATCGAGAACTTTCCATCCCGACACCGTCAAACCATGAAACTGGTTCAACCAGCCGAGAAGCTTGTGAGCCAGTGAAGCGGCGAAGGAGGAGGGCTAAAATTCCGCAATCCCGCTGTCAACGCGGAATGGTTTCGGCAGCCGAGCTGTGGTTAACCGAGGAACCTTGATCGACGCAAATGGTTTCGGATAACCAACTGCCGCGTAGGTGTGCTCCAGCGGCTGAACGACATTCTCAGCGCGGTAGCTGAAGCGCGGATCAAGCCCCGGTGGGTACCGAGAGAAAAAGTCGACGACGGTCAGCACACGAATCCTGTTTCCGGTGGCAAGCTGATCATACACATCGACGATCGCCCAGGTCTCGGTGGGATGCTTGGCTTCTTGCGATCGTCGCGCAGCTTCGCCCCGACCCGTCGCTTCGGTGTTTTGTTGTGCAATTGCAGGCCTAACTCGCGATAAATCCGTCGCGTACTCTTCTGGTTGATCAGCCAGCCTTCGCGGCGCAGTAGCACATGCACGCGGCGATAGCCGTAGCGAACCTCTGGCAGATATCTCTGATCTTGTTTTAGAGGCTGGCCTGTATCGGGCCGACACGATTTGTAGTGGTAGGTTGATCTGTCGACTCGAGCACCTGGCACGCCCGCCCGGTCGAGACATCCCATTCACCGCAGATCGCGTCGACGATCTTGCGCTGACGAACAGGCCTCAAATTTTATTTTTCCGGCGGATGACGTCTTGCAGCATCTCGCGATCCCGACGCCTAGAAGAAGGAGACCGGGAATGGCGTAAATTATTAGTCGATCGGCTCCGGCGCCGGCATCAGTAGATCCGGGCCAAGACCGTGACTTTCGGCGCTACCGACGCGCCGCTCAGGGCAGAAATGCTCGAAAAGGACAGCCTCGTACAGTGGCCGATGTTGATGGGCGCGATCGTGCCGGTCGTGAATCTCGAAGGCGTCGCCTCCGGCGAACTGGTGTTCGACGGCGAGACGCTGGCCAATATCTATCTCGGCAAGATCGCCAAATGGGACGATCCGGCGATCGCAAAAATCAATCCGAAGCTGAAGCTGCCGTCCGCAGCCATTACCGTCGTGCGCCGCTCTGACGGTTCGGGCACCACCTTCAACTTCACCGACTATCTGTCGAAGCGAGCGCCGACTGGAAGTCCAAGGTCGGTTCCTGCACTGCGGTCGAATGGCCGGCGGGCGTGGGCGCCAAGGACATGAAGGCGTTGCCGGCAACATCGGCCAGACCAAAAACTCAATCGGTTACGTCGAATACGGCACGCCAAGCAGAACAGGCTGACCTACGCCGCACTCGTCAACAAGGCGGGCAATACCGTGCAGCCGACCGCCGCCGCATTCCAGGCCGCGGCCGCCAATGTCGACTTGGGCCAGGCGCCCGGCTATTACGTGATCCTAACTGACCAGCCCGGCGAAGCCTCCTGGCCTATCACGGCTGCGACTTTCATCCTGATGCGCAAGGATGTCACCGACAAGGCGGCTTCCCAGGAAGCCATCAAGTTCTTCAAATGGTCGTTCGAGGGCGGGCAAGATGGCCGAAAAGCTCGATTACATCCCGATGCCTGAACTCCGTGGTCAAACTGATTGAGAAGACCTGGTCAGCAGACATCAAGGGCTAACACCTGAGGGTGAGATGGAGTAAAGCCAACGCCAAAGCGACGCGCGACTGTACGAGGCAGCGCGACTTTCTTTGAGGCATAGGCCGCGACCGACGGGTCTTAAAAGCCAAACCCTAAAGCCGAAAAATGCACTACGAGCCGATAGAGACCGATGCTGCGGATCGAAATCTACGACGCTTCTAAAAGAGTCGAACTCCGTTGAGCTACCACTAATCTATCACAACCTCCCTGGGAGGGGAGTGTGGCTCTCCTAAAGCGAGAATTGTATCGTCAGGTAAAAGGACCCGACATCACCCATGCCGATCGCTGTTGCCTGGTATTCGATACCGACAGCAAAAAGCTATATGTCGAGCGCGAGGTAGCGCACTTAGAAGCGGACATTGGCGGCACAGTCGACTTCCAAAACAGCCACAATGATATAGCGGATTACTTTACGCAAGGCGCACAAACCGCGGGTCATCGCGAGTTATGGCGCTTGCTGAGAACTCTCTTTGATGACCGTAGGGTCTGGCATCCGAAGATTAGTTATGGATGTCTGAGCTGCGGTTCGGTTGACACCCGCTTAAGCTAATCCAGTTTGCCTCTCGAACTCCATAGGGCTCAAATAGCCGATCGTCGAGTGTCGACGTTTGGGATTGTAGAAGCGCTCGATGTAGTCGAAATAGCTCCGGTAAAGTAGCTATCAATGAGCTCACTGTGAGCCCAAGGGCGCGGCGGAGAGTCCCCTCGTGTTCACGCGCTTCAAGTCGGAACAGCGACACCCGGACTACGACGGAAAGTCGGCTGGCTCAATCTTAAGGCGATCCGCATGCAGAGACCAGTCATGGGTTCCATGTATATCGCAGAATTTCGCCTTGGCCTTCCGTTCCGCGTCTTGTTCATTCTCGGCCTCCAGCTCGACGGTGGTCTGGCAAACCTCGGACATTTGGCCGTTTTCGCCGAGCATTTCCTTTAGGAAGCGGACGATGAAGCGGGACATGAGACACCTCCTTTTTCGTACTTGTGGTGGGGCATACCGTCATTCAAGGAGGTTCTCGAAAGGCAGCCGGTGGGTGATCTTATCAGGCTAAGCCCATACGTACTGCTGCATTTTCGCCGCGGGGGTGGAGGCGCATGAATCCATCCATCGAGCGCAACAATTGTCTTCAGATTGGCTTCCTGACTACGCTCGGAAACTCCGCGACATGTATATTTATGACGTTTTCCGAAAGGCGCGAATTTGACATAGGTCAAATGGTCGAGCGGCGGCCAAAACTGGCGCTGCAGCTGGAATCCGGGGGAACGGTCTGGCCTAGTGCGGCGAAACTTCGGACGCAGGCACCCTACTGGTATCGCTTCAACATGGGCGGGCGGAGATAACGTGGTTATTGGACCGCTGGCAGATGCTCGGATCCGACTGCCTCATTTCTCGGCGTACCGAAGGGTCAACATACGCCAGACGTTGACCGACAACTTCGTGATTCCGTCCCACATATAACGCGCATTGATGTGTATGAGGATCGCATGCCGATTCAATTGAAGCCGGACGATGCAGACGAGCAATTAGCATCCTCAGACGATCAGGCCGAAATCTCATTACGCCAAGGGCCCAGGCCGTAAGACCCAGAAGATACTACGCGAATGTGTGCTCATTATGAGCGCTCCGCGCATGGCATGTTTCGATATCGAGGGTATTGCGCTGTCTCCTAGTGCTACTGCGGTAGCAACGCGAGCTTTAATCGCCGTTGAGGCGTTCCAGGTTCGATGAAAACGGTCTTGACTCCGACGGTGGCGATCTGGGACGCGCCGCTCCGTCAAAAAGACACGCCCCGGGACGCCGATATGGAGTCCGCCCCTGTAGGCGACAAGATCAGGCTATCGCACGGACGGTCACCAGGACTTTTGGCTACCAAACGGCAGGTGGACCGTTGTTAGGACTACATCCATGCAGATGTCGACGATGTTTTTCCTGCCAAGCATCCTGCTGTCCGGCTTCATGTTTCCGTTCGCCGGCATGCCGGTCTGGGCGCAGTATGTCGGGGAATGCCTGCCACTGACGCACTACGTTCGGATTGTCCGCGCCATCATGCTAAAGGGAGCGACGCTGCAAAATCTGCAGTACGACACGCTCGCGTTGCTGGCGCTGATGCTGGTGGCTATGGTGATCGCAGTGACACGATTCCGCCGCACGCTGGATTAGAGCATGATCCCGAAAAGTGGAAACCGGTTTTCGGACAAGATCGGCTCATTCAAAACGCTGGCGATGGCGACGCATCGAGCTTCTTGACTTCATAACAGCGTCACTGCGGCCTTTTCGGGCCGAAAGCTTCACGTCTGGACGGATCAGGACATTTAACGGCTTCCAGTCCATCGAGGGATGCGGTAGTTCGATACGCGTCGCGTCAGGTTGTTCTCAGAGTTTTCTTAACGAGCAGAAGCGTAGCGTCGTCCGGATATGGGCTGACGGAAAATCCCATGTTTTTCTCGAGCTCAATGGCGTCATGATTGGCTCGGCTCTCGATCGATTCGATTACGTTCAGGCCCCACGCTTCAGCCTGACGGACCACGAAGGCAAGCATAACCCAGCCAATTCCGTGATCCCTGTAATCGGCCCGGACCGAAATTGCGACCTCGCCGCGGTCACTTGCGCCCTCGCGTGCCAGCATGGCCGTGGCAACCGGCGTATGATTGTCTTCGAGAAAGGCGATATAAGTTTCCGCCGTGCGATGATCGACATGGGTCATTTCCTGGATCTGCCGCGGCGGAACTTCCTTCATCCCGCCCAAGAAGCGAAAGTGTAAATCTTCTGGGCGGACCTGATGGAATAACTCATTGAGAATTGCATCGTCATCCGAGCCCGCTGGTTGCACAATAATCGTGAGTCCCGTGCAAGTCACAAGTTTCGAAGTATGATCGACCATTTGCTTTCTCCCGCTCATTCGCCCGATGGCGATCTCACCAGCTAATTGAGGTGCAACCGGTAGTCTTTGAGCTGGCGCAAGGTGGTGCAAACATTCGTGTCGGATACCTGCCTCTGTAGGGATCGGTCCTAGGATGGAACAGAGGAGCGATTGCGTGTTTGCTGCCCTTGACGCAGATCACAGCGGCATTTCTTGCCACGGCCCTGTCCAGCGCCGCCATCGCGCAAACCCCAGTACCGCCTCAGGCTTCGCGGATTTCATGGATTCGGAAGACAACGCTTTCCGCTGAGCTGTTGAGGCGTAGCGCCCAGACGCAAGCCAACCGGCGGGAAAATGATCTCGAATTTGAGCTCTCAATTGAATTTATTGAGTCAATCGCCGGCGCGAACAAGCGTCCGCCCATCAACGGTCAGCATGCCACATAGCCGGCCGAAATTGCAGCGGCTGGTGACTTCGGTGCTCGGCCGGCAGGCGCAGGCAACTCGCGTGAGCCTTGCATCACCGCCAGCGATCAGTTCGCTACAACGCGGAAAGGTGATTGAGGCAAATCAACCCAGAAACGCCTCTCGAAATTTCAAGCGCGAGCACGTCGTGATTTAGCACGCGACAAAAATTACGGAGCCGGAAAAGTCGATACTCGGTGAGAGCCAGCACATCTATCGCTTGACACAAATCAAGGCACTGGAGCACGGACGGAATACTCAAGTTCAATGGACTGCGCGACTTGGCACTGCTAACCGATGGTGGACACTGCGCATGGATGGCTGTTACTTCACCGGCAACAACTGCTACTCATGGGCAAGAAGGAGAATGATCCTATGACTGCACGTGTGCTGTCCGTCGCGGCCATCGCCCTTTGGCTTGTTACCGTTGCTGTCGCCGTATTCTTCTTCGTTCGCGGTCAGACGCAGGTGGCGCCCGACGGGCGCACGGCTGTTCTGCTGGCATCGGATGAGCGCAATCTCGTGCTCACCGAAATGCGCGGCATGCTTGAGACCGTGCAGGTTGTCGTCGACGGGGTGAAGGCAGGCGACATGAAGCAGGTTGCGCAGGCGGCGCGCGCGAGCGGCGTGGCGGCGGCCGCCGACGTCAATCCGGCACTGATGGCCAAGTTGCCGCTCGAGTTCAAGCAGCTCGGGCTCAGCGTCCATAAGCGCTTCGATGAGATTGCTACCGCAGCCGATTCGGGCGCGAGCCGCGAGCAGCTGCTCGCGAGTCTCAGCACGCAGCTGTCGGCCTGCGTCGCCTGCCACGCCGGCTATCGCCTCGATGCGGTGACGCCGGCGGCGAAGTGAATGAGGACGAGGTGACCTGCCTGATGGTTGATTGCTGCATTGAGCGAGCGACGTGGAAGCGACGAGGATGACGACTCGCGGTGCATCTCGTATATCTGCGACGAGTGCGAGAGAAAGTGCATTGAGATCATCGAGCGCGAGGAGGGTTTTCGTCGTCGGGGCGACCAAACCGCGACGCCTTGCACACTGGCTCTCCGACAAATGCCATAATTGCCGGCCAGCGGTCCTGCCGGTTTGGCCGAGGTCCAAGCCGTCCAAGGCTGCAGGCATTTGGACCTCTTTTGAAAAGCAGCGCAATATCCGAGCGGTCCCATTATTGCAAACGCTTCGCCGGCATTCGCCGCTTCAAGCAGAGTAGAACCGGCGTCACGACGACTTCTGCTGCGCACATGCGAAACACTTCATCGTCTTCAACCACCAAAACCGTGAACTGGAGCAATCAAAACTCCCTAATACTTTCACGTGAGCCAACAAATAATGGCGCCAAGTGCTCGATTTGGCCGCGGCCGATACTGTTCCCGAACGAGATCAGTTCACTTCCCGCCTCATAATAAGCGAGACGTTTTGGCCGCCGAACCCGAACGAATTCGACATTCCCGTTGCGACGCGCGCATCTCTTGCCTTGTGCGGCACAACGTCGAAGGGGATAGCGGGATCCGGAATGTCGTAATTGATGGTCGGAGGGATGCGCTGGTGTTCCAGCGTAAGCAAAGTGAACACCGCCTCGATGATGCCGGCGGCGGAAAGAGTGTGTCCGATCATCGATTTGTTTGATGAGACGGGTATCTTGCGGACATAATCGCCGAATACGGCGACCGCGCCGACATATTCCATCCTGTCGTTCTCGGATGTGCTGGTTCCGTGGGCATTGATGTAGTCGATCTGATCGAACTTCATGCTCGCGTCGGTCAGAGCGTTGCGCATGCAATCGGCGATCGGCACGCCGTCCGGTTTGGGGCGGGTGCGATGGAAAGTGTCCGCCAATTCGCCGGAGCCAGCGATCACGCCCAAGATTTCCGCACCGCGCGATTGCGCGGCATCCAGACTCTCCAGCACAAGCGCACCGGCCCCTTCGGCCATTACGAATCCCTGACGGTCTTTCGAGAAGGGTCTCGATGCGCGGCGAGGGTCGCCGTTGCGGGTCGATAACGCCGACAGGAGAGAAAACCGAATTAGTGCCTCGGCATTGATGGAGCCATCGGTCGCGACGCAGAGTGCAGCATCGGTTTCGCCGCGCCGTATCGCCTCGACGCCGAGCTGGATCGCCGTCGCGCCAGACGCGCAGGCGGTCGATACCGAGATGGGAGATCCCTTTGTGCCGAAGGTTTCGCAGAGATGGTCCGCGACGGAGCCGAAAAGATAGCGCGCGTGGACCTGCGCAAAGCGGCCGCCGCCACTGGTTCGCAGCAAGGTGTCGTAGTCTATGGAGCCTGCTTCGCCGGAGGCCCGCGCGATTTCTTCGCGTTGTGGCCACTCGACTTCGACAGGAGCCAAACCGAGAAACAGGGGGCCAGGAAAATCACCCTTTCGTCCGATTTCCGATTGGCCGATGGCCTCTTCGATGGCGATATCGGCCAAGCGCTCCGCCAGCGTCGTCGAGGAGAACGGCTTGATCTCGACGAAGTCTATGGTGCCGGCGATGCGCGTCTTCAGTCCGTGGGTCGAGAAGCGTCGGATCGTGCTTATTCCCAACTCGCCGGCGGTAAGTTTCTTCCAATTCTCGGTCTTGCCCTCGCCAAGTGAGGTGATCACACCCATGCCGGTAACAACGACGATCGGACGGTTGTGAGCGTCGCGTATCGTAGTCTTCCCGTTTCGGGATTTGGGGAGCGCCAAGTCCGTTTCCAAGCGGTTCGTCATGAGACGGCCTCTAAGAGCGCCATTCCTTCGCCGCGCCAATGACCGACACCGACGGCCACGATCTTGGCTGGCATCACGTCGACCTCAGTCTCTCGGCCGGATGTATCGTTTGGAGGGACCAGCGCGCCGCGGGATAGGCTCAACGAACCGAGGGCCAAGTGCCAACGGGAATTGCGCTTCGCAGAGATGTCCAAAGGACGAGCCGACCGCCCGGACGGGGATATCCCCATGTGCCGACAGGAAGGCTGCCTCTTCCGCAGTGGCGTCCGCAGCGCCCGTCGCTGCCGTGTAGATCGCGGTTGCATTCTCCGACACCGCCAGAGACGCCCAGAGACCTTCCAGAACGCTTTCAACTCCGCCGGGGTCAGATCGGGAGGAATGACCGGAGACGACGTTGACGAGCCTTGCAAACGGCTTGGCGCCTCGGCGCTCGGCATGCGTTTTCGACTCGAGCACCAGGAACACGCCACCCGATCCCAAGGCAAAGCCACCGCCGTTACGCGACCAGACCGATGCGAAGTCCGTTCTTGAGATTGAAGCCCCCGCATTCGTAAAGCATCAGCATTTCCTTGCGCTCGCCGTTGTGCGCGGCGCCGACCAAGGCAATCTCGCTCTGTCCGGAGGCGATCCTGGCCCATGCAATCCGGACGGCGTCGACGCCGGCGGCTTCCTCGCCCATAAAGGTTCGTGACGATCCGGACACGCCGTGGACGATCGATATGTTGCCGGCGAGCAAATTGGATAGCTGCGCGAGGAACAGGGTAGGGCGCAGGTCGTTCATCAGCCGTTCGTTGAGCGCCCCCGACCTGGCGTCTGCACGCGCGGTCAAAATCGCGGCGTCGACATCGAGGTCGCGCTCGCCGCCGCCCGCAGCGACGATCATGTCGGTCCGAGCCAGGATTTCCTTGTCGTCCTTGATGCCCGCGGAATCCAGCGCCAGGCCGGCTGCATAGGTGCCGATGCGCTGCCATGCTCTCCATCTGGCGCTGGTCACCCTTTTTCGGAATTTGGGCATCCAGATTCAGCGGTGGCAAAGGATGGATCATCCACGGCGCATATGTCTTCCGATCGACATTGACACGACCGCTGCTGAGAGCGTCCCAATTGCCTCCAACCCATCTCCCAGCGACGAGACGAGCCCGATGCCGGTTATCCACGTCTCGCGTCGGTCTTTCGGGAACTGCGACATTAGCGCGATCCAAAGGCGAGATCGCGGCTTCGCAATCGTCCTCGGCGGATCGCCCATTGTTCATGGCTATGGCGCATCACGCGATCGAGCGCTGCCCGTGAACCTATCGTCTTCTCGGGGAGGCAGGCGATGACAGCATTGCGATCAACAATGAATTGCTCATCGACGATCCATGTTCGCAGTTCCTCGCCTGCGAGTCTGGCCGCGATGCGGTCAGGTGTCGGATCAATGTCGTCCGATACCATCACATTCATCACGATCCGGCCGCCCGGTGCCAGTCGGGCACGGATGGCGTCGCAGGTCTCTCGCATCGAATTCCTCCGCGAACCTGAATCCCGGTCCGCCGACGTCGATCGCAATGCCGTCGTAATATGCGCGGTCATCGAACACGAATTTTCGAAAGTCGGAGACGATGCAGGGCAGGTCGTCCGGCAGATCGAAATATCTGTGCGCGAGCACGAAGCTGATCGGGTTGATGTCGACAATCGTCAGTGTTTTTCCGAGACGCGACAGCCTTGTCGCAAGATTTCCACCACCGCACCCCAAGACGAGTATGTTTTTCGACTTGTATAACAACTCGTCCATGAGCTTCACGTAGGTGAACACGCTTTCGCCGTCGGGCGTCGCCTGGCTCTGCCTCACACCCTCTTCGAAATACACTCGTGTGCCATCCCAGGAACACTCGACGATCTCGATTTCCCCGTTCCTGCCCTGATAACGTCCCAAAAGCTTCAACCTCAAATACTCCAACGGGCAGACACGATCGGAAAATTTATTTCACACATGCGTTTTACGGAAGAATAGCCCCATCAACAAGCGCACCACCGTAGGTTCAACGCCTCAGTCGGTCCTCGCCGAGCTCCAAATATTGTCTTTCATAAGCGCGCAAATAACTATCAGAACTCTTGCACCAACAAGTGCGCAAATGATGCTGCCCAGGATGGCGCCCAACGATCCTTCGCTGATTGAACTCGCTAGGTCGGGCAAGTTGTGAACCAGATAACCAACTGTGACTCCGCCCACTAGGCCGATGAAGGCATTTACGACTTTGCCGAAACTCAAGTCCTCCAACATTCTGCCGATGGTCAGTCCGCCGACAATACCGGCGATCGCTTCCGCTATTGTGAGAACGATTGATACTCCCATTGGAATCTCCTCACGGGCTCCGGAGTAGTGCAACGGTAAAGGCCTTTTTCCGGTATCGAAGGCTCGAGCACCACC
>CAVXSV010000026.1:0-125729 GCA_963764445.1 uncultured Alphaproteobacteria bacterium | reverse complement strand
AGCGCTCCGGGAAAATCACGAAATCGATATTCGCTGTGCCGGCGATTTCTGAAGGCGACGTCAGCACGGTGAAGATCGATGGATCGGGGTGATCAAAGCCGATTGCGCCGATTGGTGAGAACGTCCTTAGATCGTACTTATAGGGCGCATAATTGCCGTGCCATGCCACGACATCAATCGGCGAGTGAGGCAGAGCCGTGGACCATAACGCTCCACCCCATTTCACGAACAACTCGGTTGGCTTGTCGCCATCCTCATAAGCGGCGACCGGGGTAAGAAAGTCGCGTGAATTGGCAAGACAATTTGCGCCGATGGGGCCCCGTTCAGGCAGCGTGAATGCGCCGCCGTAGTTCTCGCACAGATAGCCGCGCGCGGGGCCAGATGGAATTTCGACCCGAAACTTAACGCCGCGCGGAATGACGGCAATTTCGCCCGGCTCGGTGTCAATTACGCCGAATTCGGTGACGAAGCGCAGGCCACCCTCCTGCGGTACGAACAGCATCTCGCCATCGGCATTGTAAAAATGCTGATCGACCATGGATTTCGTAATGAGATACAGATGCGCGGCCATGCCGGCCTGGGTGTTGGCGTCGCCCGCGGTGGTCATCGTTCGCACGCTCTGCAAGAAAGTTAGCTCGTCCTCTGGAATCGGCGTGGGGTCCCAACGTAGTTGCGCGATCGGCATGTCATGCTCGAGGCACGGCGCTGTGCGCCAGAGTTTTGCATCGGCCTTGGAGAAACGCCCGGAATGACGAACCGAGGGGCGGATACGATAAAGCCACGAGCGTTCGTTGGCGCCGCGCGGCGCGGTGAACGGCGAGCCGGACAATTGTTCGGCGTACAATCCGTAGGCGCAGCGTTGAGGTGAATTGCGCCCGATCGGCAATGCGCCCGGCAGTGCTTCGGTCTCGAAGCTGTTGCCAAAGCCCGACATATAGTCCGGCGTCACGTTGGCACTGTTGCGATTGACGGCGACAGGAGCGAAATTGGTGTTCATCGCCTTATCTTCCCTGAATGGCTGCCCAGATCTCGCGGTCACGATCCGCCGTCCAGATCACCGGATTGTCGATGCCCGATGCCTCATCGAAAGCCCGGGAGACGTTGAACGGCAGGCAGTGTTCATAAATGGCGAAGGTCGAGAATTTCGGGTCCATGATTTCGCGTGTCGCGGCGACCGTCTCCTTCAGGCCGTGCCCTTTGGCGACGGACAACTCTGCCGAGCCATATAATGAGGTGACGAAATCACGTGTGACCGCAATTGCCTCCCGTGTGATGGACTGCCCCTTGAGTGCGTCACCGCGGCCGGGAACGACCGCTCTGGGATTGAATTCGCGAATTTCGTTCAATGTCATCGGCCATTCACGCAAATAGGCATCTCCGCAATAGCAAGCGGAATGGTATTCGATCAGATCGCCTGAGCACATCACTTGCGCATCGGGGACCCATGCCACGATATCTCCGGATGTGTGGCCGGCACCCAAATGCATCAACCTCACAGCGCGCTTGCCGAGATAGATTGTCATCTCACTCTCGAACGTAAGCGTCGGCCACGTCAGCCCCGGGATGCTTTCCGCATCACGGAATAGCCGTGGAAACCGGCCGAATTCGGAATCCCAATCCTGTTGTCCGCGCTCTTCGATCAGCCTGTGAGTTTCTTTCGAGGCGACGATTCCCTGTGCTTGATATGCAGAAGCGCCGAGTACGCGCACCGCATGATAATGCGATAGAACCACGTACCTGATGGGTTTGTCGGTTACCGTTCGGACGCGTTCGATGACGCTGTTCGCCGTCGCGGGCGTCGCCTGCGCGTCAAACACAATACAGCCGTCATCGCCTACAATAACCGCCGTATTTGGATCGCCCTGTGCGGTGAACGCATAGATGTCGGGGCCGATTTCGGTGAATGTGATTTTCGTCTCCGCCATATCGGTCGTGGAAGCGAAACCCTTGGCGCTCATTTGTTTTCCTTCTTCCTCGAACCCCGCACTCGCATGATCATTCCCGAGGCGTCGCTTTGCCAACAAAGCCGCCTCGCGAAGGACCTCCACATCCCCGATATGATTGGCAAGAATCAAAACGAGAGCAGTGTCGAGCGACGCACTCTGCTCATCGCTCAGGCCACGATGCACCTCGACCACCAAGCGATAAGCGGCGTCCGGGTCGGGAAAGTTGGACTGCGTCGAAAGCGTCATGGCGTGCCCTCGATTGGCGCGCTTGCCCGCACGATTGCGGCTTGCACTGCAGGTAACGTGGGATGTCTGAACCGTGCCGCGACGTATCCATCTGGTCGAAGCAAATAGGCGGTCCCATCGGACGCATCATAGCGCTTCGCAAATAGTCCGGATATGTCTTGCAGCGGCGCTTTGGGTCCAATGCTGATGCAGTGACAATCAGGCGAATCGAGAGCTGATCCGTTTCCAGATTTCAGCAGAACAAAACTGCCGCCGGCGGCTTTGAAAGCTTCGGTAAGATAAACACGTTCGCCATTCGTAGCCGTCAATGGCGCATCCACGATGTGCGCGCCCGGAGGCGGGCCGGCACGCCATGTGTCTACGTCGCTCGTAGACAAATGCGTATTGTACGTTGACGGCGTTGATAGTCGTCCGCCGTTCACCATATGCCTGGCGAAAACGACCTCTTTGGCAAGTCGAAGCATGGCATGGCGCATCCGCCGTTCGTGTTTTGAATGGGGGGCAATGAAATCTGTCGAGCGAGTCGACGCACGAATATTTTCGTCCGCCGCCGCGCTGCGCTCGCTCTCATAGCTATCGAGCAGGGAAACCGCGGCCTTACCCCGCAAGACGAGGGCGAGCTTCCAGGCAAGGTTTTCGGCATCCTCGAGCCCGGAATTCGCACCCCGTGCCCCAAACGGGGAGACTTGGTGAGCGGAATTGCCGGCGAAGATAACTCGCCCATGAATAAACCGCTGCAAGCGCCGACACTGAAACTTATAAATCGATATCCATTCGAATTCGAATTCGCTGTGTCCCAGCATGCGTTCGATCCGCGGCCGCACATTCTCCGGTAGCCGTTCAACGGCGGGGTCCGCGTCTGGGCCAAGTTGCAGATCTATGCGCCACACGTCATCGGGCTGACGGTGAAGTAACGCGGACTGGCCGGAATGAAATGGAGGGTCGAACCAGAACCAGCGCTCGGTTGGAAACGCGGCCGTCATCTTTACGTCTGCGATCAAAAATTGATTGTTGAAGGATTCGCCGGGAAATTCGGCGCCCACGAAACCGCGCAAAGCTGATCGCGCGCCATCGCAGGCGATCACGAAATCAGAATTCAATTTGTATCGTCCGTCCGGAGTCTCGATCTCAACAATGGCGTGGTCGTTGTGCTACTCCAGACCAACGACCTTGTTTCGCCAGCGCAGATCGATCAGCGGCAATTCCTGAACGCGGTCGACCAGATAGGCTTCGGCATAGTACTGTTGAAGATTGATGAAAGCCGGCATCTTGTGCCCTTCTTCGGGCAACAGATCGAACCGATAGACCATCTCGTCCTTGAGGAATATCTTGCCGACTTTCCAGGCAATTCCCTTTTCGACCATTCGTTCGCCGACACCGAGGCGATCCCACAAGTCCAGCGATCGCTTGGAAAAACAGATCGCCCGTGATCCGTCACCGATCCTGTCTGTATCATCAAGCAGTACGACGGCTTGTCCGCGCTGTGCCAAATCGATCGCGAGCGAGAGGCCGATCGGCCCGGCGCCGACGATGATGACTGGATGGTGCGCGGCTTTGCCTTCAGTGCGCTCCTGATCGGGGTGCCGGCGATAAGCAAATTGCGTGACAGACCGCTGGGACATGGTCGCTCCGGATCAAACTCCGTCGCAATTGAAAATCTGGCCAAGAAGCTAGACCATCGCTAAAATGGTCGCAACTGCAACTATTAAAGTGCCGCTGAATCTTGCCGCCAACGCGGCATCCGTTGCGAAGCTCGAACTGTTCAAATTCGTACCATTTCGGCTGAACCGGCTGGCTGCAGAGGTCAGCGCTGATCGTGAGCCGGCGCAGTCGATTGCGATCATTGAATATCTCGACGAGACACTCCGAAGCCGCTGCTGAAACTGGCCGGGAGCGCCGCGCAGAATTAATAAGCAAGAGCAATCCGGATGAAAAAATGCACCCGAACGATCCCAAGCTGCGCACCTTCTTTGACGTCGATGCGGCATCCGACTTTCCGATCCAGAACCTGCCTTACGGGGTATTCGTCACGCCGGAGCAGCCGGAGTTGCGCGTCGGCGTGGCGATCGGCGATCAGATTCTCGATCTCGCCATGCTGGAAGCCGCCGGTCTGATCCGTTGCGACGAGGTTAGCGGAGTTTTTGCAGGGCCTTCGTTGAATGCCTTCATGGCGCTCGGACCGAAGGTGTGGTCGCAGACACGCGCACGGATCAGCGAATTGCTGCGTCATGATAATCCGGAACTGCGCGACAACGCGAACTTGCGCATGTGCTCGCTTGTACCTCAGAGTCGCGCGCAAATGTACATGCCGATCCACGTCGCGGGCTTCACCGACTTCTATTCCTCGAAGGAACACGCCACCAATGTCGGCACCATGTTCCGCGATAAGACAGATCCGCTGCTGCCGAACTGGCTGCATATCCCCATCGGCTACAATGGCCGGGCATCGACCGTCGTGGTCAGCGGCACGCCGATCCGCCGCCCACGCGGGCAGTTGAAGTCGCTAACGGCGGAGCTTCCGAACTTCGGCCCGTGCCAGCGGCTCGATTTCGAACTGGAAATGGGCGTCGTGATCGGGCAGGCCTCCGCGATGGGCGAGATGTTGACCGAACGACAAGCGGAAGAGATGATCTTCGGCTTCACGCTGCTGAATGATTGGAGCGCGCGCGATATCCAGCAATGGGAATACGTGCCGCTGGGGCCGTTTCAGGCGAAGGCGTTTGGCACGTCGATCAGCCCGTGGGTCGTGACGCGCGAAGCATTGGAGCCTTTTCGGGTTCATGGCCCGGTGCAGGAGCCGAAGCCGTTGCCTTATCTGCACCAGGTACAACCGAACAATTACGACATACAGCTCGCGGTAGACCTGCGAACGGAGAAGATGGCAAAGCCAGCCAGCATCTGCCGGACCAATTTCAAATACATGTACTGGTCGTCAGTGCAGCAGCTCGTGCATCATGCTTCTTCAGGTTGCGCAATGAATGTCGGCGATCTTTTGGGTTCAGGCACCATCAGTGGTCCCGAAAAGGGCGAGCGCGGCAGCATGTTGGAGCTGAGCTGGAACGGAACCAGGCCGCTTGAGCTTGATGGTGGCGAGCGCCGTTCGTTCCTCGAAGACGGCGATTTGCTCCGCATTCGCGGCTGGTGTCAGGGAGACGATAGACTAACGCGGACTTCGTGGTCACTGTATCCGTTGCTAGAGGAACACTGAAGTCTCCATTCAGGCGAAACTGCCACGGAACAAAACGGTGAACTGGTTTTGGCTCTCGAGGTGAGATGGAACTTCAATCATCCTCTGAAAGTAGCATTCCCAACCTGTTTATTTCCCGGGCCCATATCGATGGAGCGCCTCAAGAGTGAGCCCTTTGCCGACTGCGCCAAAGGCGTCGCCTTCGACGACACGGGCAGAGGGCAGCGCCTTTGTGATCGCTTTGCGAACATGGGCCAACCTCACCGACCCGCCGGTCAAGAACACGGCATCGATGCGGCTCGCTGTCAGGTGTGCCTGCTCGAGGCAGATCTTGACGCGGGCTCCGATGCGATCGGCTAATTGCTTCGTGTGATTCACGAGATCTGGTCGACTGACGTTAGCGCTGAGGCCTGCTGCGACCCAATCTAGCGGGATTTTTGCGCGGCGCACATCGGACAGAGCTATTTTGGCTTCTTCAACCTCCATCACCAACGTATGGCCGCGCTGCTCCGTGACGACGCGCAGTAGCCGATCGAGCAAGGCCGGCTCATGGGCATCGCGGCGGACCTGACGAATATCCCCGATCACTCGCGGCTCGTACACCCGATTGATATTCGACCAGGTTGCCAAGTCGTGGAAATAACTGGAAGGCACATCCAGCCCTGGACGATTCATTGCGCTACCAAAGCCGAACAACGGCATGATGATGCCGAGACTGAGTTGGCGATCGAAATCTGTGCCCCCAATGCGTGTGCCATCATTGGCAAGAATATCTGCCGAGCGATCTACCTTGCCGTGGCGTTTCGGCCCGAGGCGCACGATCGAGAAATCCGATGTCCCGCCGCCAATATCAGCAATCAATGCAATTTCTTCAGCCGATATCTGCCGCTCATAGTCGAGTGCCGCAGCAATCGGCTCAAACTGGAAGGTAACCTCATTGAAGCCAACCTCGCGAGCGATATCGCGCAATACCCGCTCAGCTTTGCTGTCAGCATCTGGAGCGTCGTCGACGAAATGCACTGGACGGCCATGCACAACATGTCGCAGTTCGCGACCGATCGCTTGTTCGGCGCGTCGTTTCACCGCACCCACGTAATAGGCAATGACGTCGCGAAAGCTGGTCCGCTCGCGCCCAAGTCGCGTGGTCTCATCAATCAGTGAGGTGCCAAGCACCGATTTAAGGCTGCGCATCAGGCGGCCTGGCACGCCCTCGACATAGGCTTCGATCGCTCGGCGTCCGATCAAGACGGCACCGTCGGTTTCATAGAAAATCGCGCTCGGAATCGCGGTCTGATCGGCCTCCAGTGCCGTCAGAACTGGTTCGCGGCCAGTAATGGTGCCAAGCGTGGAGTTTGATGTCCCGAAATCGAGTCCGCAAATTGACATAGGCACTCCAGAAAGGAGCGTTCGTCTACACATTTAAGCGCCACCGATCCACCTCTATCTCGTTGCATGATGCATCGAAGTCGTTCTGAAAAATGCATCGCTCGCGGTTACGAGACAGTTTTGTTTGGCGCCATGGGTTGATAAGTCGATCGGCGATGGTTCATAAGCGTAAGTTCGTGGCGAGCCATATTATTCGCCGCGATGGTTCAGAAAGATCACGCGTGGCAAACATTAATCGACGGATCGCGGAAGAACTCGGCGTTCGCGAGCAGCAAGTTGAAGCGACGGTAGCACTGCTTGATGGTGGCGCAACTGTTCCTTTCGTCGCCCGTTACCGGAAGGAAATCACGGGTTCGCTGGATGACGCTCAATTGCGGACGCTGGACGAGCGTTTGAATTATTTGCGCGAACTCGAAGAGCGTCGTGTCGCGATTCTCAATTCGGTTCGCGAACAGGGCAAGCTCGACGCCACACTGGAAGCAGCGATCATAGCTGCCGATAGCAAGGGGCGCCTGGAAGACATTTACCTACCGTTCAAGCCGAAGCGCCGTACCAAGGCTGAGATCGCCAAAGAGGCCGGGCTGGAGCCGCTGGCTGAGTTGCTGTTGACGGAGCCGCAGAATGATCCAAAGACGATAGCAGAGCCGTTCGTTAACGCCGAAAAGTCGATCGCCGATGTTGCGGCTGCGCTCGACGGCGCCCGCGCCATTCTGGTGGAACGGTTCGCGGAAGATGCTGACTTGATTGGCGTGCTGCGAGAACACATGTGGTCGCACGGCCTGATGTCGTCCACCGTCCGGAGCGGCAAGAAGATCGAGGGCGAAAAGTTCAAGGACTATTTCGATTTTAGCGAGCCGCTTACCAAGTTGCCGTCGCATCGCATCCTCGCAATGTTTCGCGGCGAGAAAGAGGATGTCCTCGACCTTCAAATGTTGCTCGAACCAGCTGCCACCACGCCGGCTGCGGTCAGCACCTACGAATGGAAGATCATGCAGCGTTTCGCGATTTCCGACCGTGGCCGGGCCGGCGACAAATGGCTAATGGAAGCTGTGCGCTGGGCCTGGCGGACCAAGATCCAGGTTCATCTCACTATTGATTTGCGGATGCGGCTGTGGAACGCGGCTGAGCAGGAGGCGATACGTGTGTTCGCGTCGAATCTGCGCGATCTCTTGCTGGCGGCGCCGGCGGGAGCGCGGGTTACCATGGGTCTCGATCCCGGATTCCGCTCCGGCGTCAAGGTCGCTATTGTCGATGCGACGGGCAAGGTGGTGTCGACCACCGCGGTCTATCCGCACGAGCCTCAGCGGCAATGGGATGCGGCACTCGCCACGCTCGGCAAGCTTGCCGTTCAACATCGCGTTGACTTGATCTCGATCGGGAACGGTACGGCGTCGCGCGAGACCGACAAGCTCGCTATGGATCTGATAAAACTCCTGCCCGACATGAAGATGTCGAAGATCGTGGTGTCGGAAGCCGGCGCTTCGGTTTATTCCGCGTCGGCTTTTGCGTCCGAGGAATTGCCCGAACTCGACGTCACGCTACGCGGGGCGGTCTCGATTGCTCGACGACTACAAGATCCATTGGCCGAACTGGTCAAGATCGATCCGAAGGCGATTGGCGTGGGCCAATATCAGCATGACCTTGGCGAGGGTAAACTGGCTCGCTCCCTTGATGCGGTGGTTGAGGATTGTGTTAACGCTATCGGAGTCGATGCCAACACGTCCTCTGCGCCGTTACTTGCACGCGTATCAGGGATTGGCGCGGGGCTGGCGCAAACCATTGTCCAACACCGTGACGCTAATGGGCCGTTCAAGACACGTAAGGGGCTGAAGCAGGTACCCCGGCTGGGGCCGAAAGCGTTCGAGCAATGCGCGGGCTTCCTGCGGATCACTGGTGGCGACGATCCGCTCGATGCCTCGGGAGTCCATCCGGAGGCTTACCCCGTCGTGCGCAAAATTCTTGCCGCAACCAAGAGCGACATCAAGGCCCTGATCGGAAACGCGGATATCCTACGTCAGGTCAAGCCGCAGAACTTCGTGGATGACACCTTCGGTTTGCCGACCGTGGTCGACATTCTGCACGAACTGGAAAAACCCGGTCGCGATCCGAGGCCGGCCTTTAAGACGGCGGTGTTCAAAGAGGGAATCGAGACACTCAAGGATCTCAAACCCGGTATGATCCTCGAGGGTGCCGTAACCAACGTGGCGGCGTTCGGCGCCTTCGTCGATATCGGCGTACATCAAGATGGTCTGATACACATTTCGGCGATGTCGAAGTCCTTCATCAAAGACCCGCGCGAAGTCGTAAAGTCAGGTGACGTCGTCAAGGTAAAGGTGCTGGAGGTGGATGTCGCCCGTAAGCGGATCGCATTGACGCTCCGTCTCGATGATGAACTCGGCGGCAAGGGCGAGCGCCCGGCGCAAGGCCTCCCAAGAAACAAAACCCGCCCCATGACGTCGACGCCGAGCAAGCCGCATCAGCCGTCCGGCGGCGGAGCGCTTGCTGAAGCCCTGCGGCGCGCCAACGAGAAGAACGGGAGCGGTAAGACTAAGTCGTAGTTCGAGCGTAGCCTGCGAATTAGTCGACTTGACCGCACCAACTGTCACTCCCTCCGGATCCGCTCTGTGTTATTGCTGCGCGATTACCCTTGGTCGATTTTCTGCTCGAAGCTACAGGTCATCCTTTGTTCGCTGCCAACATAGCGGACTACAGCGACGCCTACGCGGCGCTGCGGCCGGGTGGTGCGCTTGCTGTTTGGTCATCGGAACCTGATAAAAATTTTACGAACCGACTTCGCAACACCGGCTTCCTCGTGGAGGAAGTCCGGGTCCGCTCTAGCGGCGGGCGGGGTGTTGCACGTCACGTCATCTGGATCGCGATCCGGCCTCACAGCTGATACGAGCAGAGCATGAGACGCGATACGCCCCTTTGGGTAACTCCGGCCAAGGTTTTCCTGGACAGAGTGCGGGCCGCAACGCCCATACCAATTCTCATGATAGCGGTCTCGGGCGCCGCCGCTTCCGCTTTTCAGTACCCTCGGTTTCGATGATGGAAACCGGAGGTTGCGGACGGTCAAGCCGAGACCTAATGCAAACCCAAGACCTGCTCGATTATAGTGCGACGCAGGGGGGCCACTCGCCGCTGTGAACGGACTCGCCATAGGAAATCGAGATGACCCGAAGCTCGTTCGCATAGCCGTGGCATAATTGCCCGCGAAACGCGCAACGGGTGATTTCGTCGTCAGGATTCTCTGTATCGCTCTTATGAGAAGCCGCGCCGGTTCGTCTCGCATTCTTATGGCGTCGCCTACACATCACGCGGATTGGATGGGAGGCCACCATAGCCGCGATCACCTCAATGTCGCCCATCAGGTCGGAAATGTTTGAGGACGGCGCGAAGCAGTGTTCACTATGTTGCGCGAAATACTCGATGCGTTTGTCAGCTACAAGATGAGGCTAACTGCTGCCGCGGCCAAACACGTTCGCCCCGCGTCAGCTCAAGGACATGCTGTCCCGCCGGTGACCACGCAATGATCGACATGCAGCTGACAACCCAAACCTTTCATCTCGGCAGGTTCACAGATCTTCAACCGCTGCGTCCGCGCATGAAAGCGCGACCCCGCATCTTGCCGGCCGGCGAGCCCGCGACCGTCACCGCGCAATTTCAGCCATCGATCCCAGCATCGTCAGCGAGGCGATCCCGGCGCTCTTCATCGCCGCAACCAGGAAGGCTTCTGGGTTACGCGGGACGCAAAGGAGAGAGTCGGCGGCCTCTTCCTGTTCAAAAATCCCGTCCGGTCCCTTGCAAAGAGCAACAGGCGCCGGCGAGATGCGCCACGATACACCCCACGACACACCCTTCGTATCGGTTCGAGCTCGACCTGGAAAACAGGGGCAATGCACTTGTCCTTCACCTTAGCAGAGCCAGGAAAAACGATTCGCGCGTCTTCCGCAGGTCTGGGTCAAGAGCTGACTTGGCGAGGGTGTCCGCTTCTGCCCAAATCGGACATAACGGATTACGAAAATTCACCGCGAAACATTCCTATAATCAGTTGCGAGAGCCCGTGGCGGGTTGGAGAGGCGCCGTGGCTAACTTCGTAGTTAGAAACTGTCACATTAGTCATTTGAAGTCGGTGAACGAATTGGGTCTGCTGATCTCCTTCCGGCTTCCGGCGGCGGGATTGCCGCCGCCAATCAACAATGGAGGGATGGGATGAACCACAAGCCTCTTAATTGCCTAGTTGCTTGTGCGGTCGCCACAACGCTTGCTCTCGCATCGCCCGCGCTCGGGCGAGGCGGCGGCGGTCACGGTGGTGGCGGCATGCACGGCGGGGGCGGCGGCGTGCACGGCGGCTGGGGAGGAGGGATGCATGCCATGGGAGGAGGAATGCGTTTCGGCGGTATCGGCAGGACTCCGCACTTTGCCGGCTCGCGTTTTGCCGGTATGCCTCTCACGCATGCGGGGTTCTCACCGCGCTTTTCGCACGGTGCATTCAATCACCGCGTCTTCCACCACCGCTTCCATCGCTTTGCGTTCATTGGCGTCCCCTACGACTACGCTGACTACGCCTACTATGACGACTGCTGGCGCAGGATATGGACGGCCTATGGACTGCAGTGGACCAACGTCTGCGGGAACTACGGCTACTATTAAACTAGCTGGTTGTATCCATGATGATCGTCGCCCGCATCCGGCTGGACAGGCCGGCGGCGGCCATCACGGTCATTTGCGAGCCTCGTTGCCGAACCTCAGAGTAACGTGAGTTAGAACTGACCTAACCAACGCTCGTAGGTCGGTCGGAGACAGCAGACCATGACGGGAGGTCATCGCCGTATCCTGGTCGTTGAGGACGACCCGGAAACTGCCGGTCAGCTTGTGGAACAGCTCACGACCAGCGGTTACCAGGTGGATTTGGCCACTTGCGGGAACGATGCGCTGAGCCGAGGCTCGGCCTCCGAATATGCGGTGATCACGATTGACCGCATGCTCCCCGACATCGATGGAATCGCGGTGATGCGCCGACTGCGCGGTGACGGCATCGCCGCACCGTTCCTGATCATCAGCGCACTGGGAGAAGTTGACGACAAGGTACGTGGTCTGCGTGCCGGCGGAGACGATTACCTTGTCAAGCCGTTTTCTTTCGTTGAATTGTTGGCCCGCCTCGAGGCCCTTGGTCGGCGCAGTGACACAATTGCCAAGGAGACTATCTTGCGCGTGGGCGATCTCGCGATCGACTTGATCTCACGGACTGCCAGCCGACGCGGCAAGGATATCGACCTTCTTCCCCGGGAATTCCAGCTGTTGGAATATTTGGTGCGCAATGAAGGCCGCATCGTGTCCCGGGCCATGTTGTTGCAACATGTCTGGGACCTTCATTTCGATCCGTCGACCAACATCATCGATGTCTATGTCGGACGGGTGCGTCGCAAGGTCGATGACCAGCAGGCCTATCCGCTGATCCTTACCGTTCGTGGCATCGGGTACCGTCTCCGTGCTCCTGGCTAAGACCCTGACGTCATCGACGTTCAAGCTGGCGCTGATCGCGATCGGGACTTTTGGCGTGATCGTGTCGGCAATCCTCAGCTACGTCTACCTGTCGACCTCCGCTTATGTACGCAGCCGATCGGATCGTGCGATCATGGCCGAGCAAATGAACCTGCGAGGTATTTACGAGCAGTCGGGCCGCGAAGGCCTGATCGGCCTCATCCGGGAACGGTCTGCCGACAAGGCTTTCGCAGGTCACGTGTATATCCTTTCTGACCATTCATCTGTCGCCCTCGCCGCCACCCCGGGAGAATGGCCGCCGACGGCAATGGCGTCCTCGGGGTGGACGGAATTTCGCGTACCCGGAGTGTCGCGGAAAGGGGTCGGCTCGTCGCTGGTGCGAGGAATAGTCGACACATTCCCGAGCGGCGACCGGCTGCTTGTTGGACGGGACATCAGCGACCTCGATAGCTTCACCGCACAGATCGAGACCGCCGTTATCTCCGGCGTGTCATTGATATTTGTGCTCGCCGGCGTCGCGAGTATCCTGGTGACGCGCCGGACCGTGGGACGAATCGAGCAGATCAACGCCACCAGCCGGGCCATCATGGCGAGCGGACTGGACCAGCGTATCCCGCTCCGCGGCACCAATGACGAATGGGATCGGGTTGCTGAAAACCTCAATTTGATGCTGGACCGCATCGAAATATTGATGGGCGAGGTAAAGCAGGTGAGCGACAATCTGGCCCACGACCTTCGAACACCGCTGACGCGAATGCGCGGGCGCCTGGAAAAGGGCTATCACAGCCAGCATTTTGACGAAGACGCCCAGGCGTTGATCGGCGACACTATCGTCGACCTTGATGCTGTCTTGAGGATATTCACGTCAATCACGCGGATAGCGCAAATCGAAACCCGGGTGCGGAAGGGCGCGTTTCGAACCGTGAACCTGGTCGAAATTGCCCATGAGGTCGTCGAATTGTACGATGCTGCGGCCGAGCAGAGCGGCACCTCGCTCACCATGGTCGGCAGCGGCGAAGTGCTCGCGACCGGCGATCGAGATCTGATCTTTGATGCCATTGCCAATCTTGTCGACAATGCAATCAAGCACGGGCGCGTCGGAGGACAGGTCGTTGTTGCGAGCGAAACCGTGAACGGCAGCCCGGTCATTTCGATTGCCGACAACGGACCCGGAATTCCCGCCGACCAACATGAGCAGGTTTTCAAGCGCTTCTATCGGCTCGAACAAAGTCGCTACACGCCGGGCAACGGCCTCGGACTCAGCCTTGTGGCAGCCGTCGCTCGTCTACATGGTGCGCGTATCGAAATGTTCGACAACTCGCCCGGCCTCCAATTTAAGCTTTGGTTCTCGGCACCGAGCATCGAGCGGGAGTAGGCTGCATCCCCATCACGATGGCGCTAGGCCGGCGCCTTCCCAAGAGCCAACGTGGCTGAATTGTATCGGCCAGTTTGTCAATGCCTCGCGCGCAGCGGTAGATCACTCCGCGTTCGCGTTGAACCCGAATGTCTGGGAATGGACGGGCGATTGGTATTCGCAGAAGCACGAGGCCGACGCTCTGAAAGTCTGGATATGCAGAGCATCATGAGACTGAGTTGGCGATCGAAGTCTGTGCCCCCAATGCGTATGCCATCATTGGCAAGAATATCCCCCGAGCGGTCTACCTTGCCGTGGCGTCTCGGCCCGAGGCGCACGATCGAGAAATCCGATGTCCCCCCACCGACATCGGCAATCAATGCGATTTCTTCAGCCGATATCTGCCGCTCATAGTCGAGTGCCGCAGCAATCGGCTCAAACTGGAAGGTAACCTCATTGAGGCCAACCTCGCGAGCGATATCGCGCAATACCCGCTCGGCTTTGCGGTCAGCATCCGGAGCGTTGTCGACGAAATGAACCGGTCTACCATGCACAATATGTCGCAGCTCGCGACCGATCGCTTGTTCGGCGCGCCGTTTCACCGCACCCACGTAATAGGCAATCACGTCGCGAAAGCTGGTCCGCTCGCGCCCAAGCCGCGTGGTCTCGTCGCTCAGTCAGGTGCCAAGCACCGATTTAAGGCTGCGCATCAGCCGGCCTGGCACGCCCTCGACATAGGCTTCGATCGCTCGGCGTCCGATCAAGACGGCACCGTCGGTTTCATAGAAAATCGCGCTCGGAATCGCGGTCTGATCGGCCTCCAGTGCCGTCAGAACTGGTTCGCGGCCAGTAATGGTGCCAAGCGTGGAGTTTGATGTCCCGAAATCGAGTCCGCAAATTGACATAAGCACTCCAGGAAGGAGCGTTCGTCTACACATTTAAGCGCCACCGATCCACCTCTATCTCGTTGCATGATGCATCGAAGTCGTTCTGAAAAATGGCACCGCCCAGATGGCGAATTTTACTTCACAACATGCGGCGGTGCGCGTTTTTTGATTGTCTGAAACACCAATTGGGCACTATTAGCCTCGCAGGCGGGCATCACAGTCGGAATCAGCCCGCGCCGGACGACATCGACCTGTGACCAGCCTGATCGAACGAGTGCAAGCCCTGAAGGGGAGGTCGATGATTGCCGTGGGCGCCGCGCTGGTGCTCGCCGTCGTCGCCGCCGGCTTTTACTATGCCGGCCAACCGCCGGAGCGCAATTCGGAGATTTCCAGCCAGTCGCGCATGGGTTTTGCGCGTTATCTCCCGACCTCAGCGGAATGGGCCGGCCTGACAATCGAACCCGTGACCGACCGCAGCTTCCGTGCCGAACATGTCACCGAAGGCAAGATCGCCGTCGATGAAGACCGCGCGACGCCGGTGTTTTCGCCCTATGCCGGACGGATCATCAAGCTGCTGGCGCGGCCCGGCGACCATGTCGATCAGGGCCAGCCGCTGTTCGTCATCGAGGCCGCCGATACCGTCCAGGCGCAGAACGATTTTGTCGCTGCAGCCACTGGCCTGAACAAGGCGAAGTCGGCGCTCGATCTGGCTCAGATCCAGAACAGGCGGGCGAAGGACCTGTTCGAGGGCAAGGCCGTTCCGCTGAAGGACTACCAGCAGTCGCAGGCCACCCTGACGCAGGCGCAGAACGACGTGCGCTCAGCAGCGACGGCGCTTGAAGCTTCCCGCAATCGCCTGCGGATTCTCGGTCTGACCGACGAGGCCATTACGGCGTTCCAGGAAAAAGGCCGCATCAATCCCGCAACCACCATCGTTGCGCCAATCGCAGGCACGGTGGTTCAGCGCAAGGTCGGTCCCGGGCAGTATGTGACGGCAGGCGCAAGCGATCCGGTGTTCGTGATCGGCGATCTATCCACGGTCTGGCTGACGGCGTTCGTCCGCGAAACCGACGTGTCGACGGTATCGATCGGTCAGGACATCAGCTTTACCGTGCTCGCGCTACCCAAGCGCGACATAGCGGCGCGTATCAATTACGTCGCGACCGCGATCGATCCGGTAACCCGTAGGCTGCTGGTTCGTGCCAGCGTTGACAACGAGGACGGCCAGCTCAAGCCGGAGATGTTCGCCAACGTCACGATCTATTCAGCCGCCGATCGTCCGGCCATCGCCGTGCCGAAGCAGGCGCTGATCTATGAGGGGGATCAGGTCCGGGTCTGGGTCGCGCACGAGGACAAGTCGATCGAACTTCGCCAGGTCAAGACCGGCCTGACCAACGGCAATCTTGTCGAGGTGGCGGGCGATCTGAGGCCCGGCGAGAAGATCGTCACCAAGGGAAGCCTGTTCATCGATCGCGCGGCATCAGGCAGCTAGCTGAATGGATCGCCTTGTCGCTTTTGCCGTCAGCCGGCGCCTATTGATGGTCGGCCTGTTGGTTCTCGTTATCGTTGGCGGCGTTATCGCGTTCAAGCAGCTTAACATCGAGGCCTATCCCGATCCCACGCCGCCGATGGTCGACGTCGTCACGCAGTCACCGGGCCTGTCGGCTGAGGAGATCGAACGCTACATCACGATTCCGATCGAGACCCAGGTCGCCGGCATCAAGAACCTGCAAACGATCCGCACCATTTCGCTGTACGGCCTCGCCGACGTGAAACTGCAATTCTCGTTCGACTACACCTATGACGAAGCGCTGCAACAGGTGCTGAACCGGCTGTCGCAGCTCGCGCCGCTGCCGGGCAACGTCCAGCCGCAGATCTCGCCGCTCAGCGCGGTCGGCGAAATCTACCGCTACCGGCTGAAGGGACCGCCGAACTACAGCGTACTCGACCTCAAGACCCTGCAGGATTGGGTATTGCAGCGCCGTTTCCGCGCGGTGCCCGGCGTCATCGACGTCACCGGCTGGGGCGGCAAGACCAAGACTTATGAAGTACAGGTCGATTTTAACAAGCTGATTGCCTACGGCCTGACCCTGCCGCAACTGCTCCAGGCGGTCGGCAACGCCAACGTCAATGTCGGCGGCAATACCGTGAATATCGGCGCGCAATCCGCCGTCGTGCGCGGCGTCGGCCTGATCCGCTCGATCGATGATATTGCTAGCACCATGGTGTCGCAAAGCGGCGGCAATCCGGTCCTAGTGAAGGATGTCGCCACGGTGACGGTCGGAGAGAAACCGCGACTCGGCATTGCCGGCCTCGATCAGGACGACGACATTGTGCAGGGCATCGTGCTAATGCGCCGCGGTGAGAAGAGTTCGCCGACCATCGGTCGCGTCGAGCAACTCGTGGCCGACATTAACAATTCGAGCATCCTGCCGCCGGGCGTGAAGATTGAGCGCATCTATGATCGCAAGGATCTGATCGACATCACGACCCACACCGTCCTGCACAACATGGTGGTCGGCATTCTCTTGATCGTATTGTTGCAGTGGCTGTTTCTCGGCGATCTCCGCAGCGCGCTGATTGTCGGCGCCACGATTCCGTTCGCGCTGTTCTTCGCGGTCATCATTCTGGTGCTGCGTGGCGAGTCCGCCAACCTGCTGTCGGTCGGCGCCATAGATTTCGGGCTGATCGTGGATGCCACCGTCATCATGGTCGAGGCAATCTTCCGGCGGTTGTCGCAGACCACGAAACTGTCCGAAGCCGAGCAGAGCCACATCTCGGCCGGCATCACCAGGGACATGAAGAGCCACGCCATCCTCAGCGCGGCGGCGGATGTCTCGCGCTCGATCTTCTTCGCCGCCGCCATCATCATCGCGGCGTTCCTGCCGCTGTTCACGCTGAGCGGCGTCGAAGGTAACATCTTCGGGCCGATGGCGCGGACCTATGCCTATGCGCTGGCGGGCGGACTGCTGGCAACCTTCACGGTCACGCCGGCGCTCAGCGCCATCATCCTGCCGTCGCACTTGCAGGAGACCGAGACATGGATCGTGAGGTTCCTGCACCGCCTCTACACGCCGGTTCTGAACTGGGCGGTCGCCAACCGCAAGATCGTGATGGCGGGCGCGGCGGGTCTTGTCGTGCTCACGCTGGTCTTCGCGCGGCTGCTCGGTCTCGAATTCCTCCCCAAGCTCGAGGAAGGCAATTTCTGGATCCGCGCGACGCTGCCTTCTACGATTTCACTGGAGGAGGGCAACACCTACGTCAACGAGATGCGCAAGGTGATCCGCTCGCGGCTCGAGGTCGAATCCGTGGTGTCCCAGCATGGGCGGCCTGATGACGGCACCGACGCGGCCGGCTTCTTCAACGCGGAATTCTTTGCGCCGCTCAAACCGGTCGAGCAGTGGCCCGGCTCGCATGATAAGGACAAGGTGACGGCCGAATTGCTCGGCGAGTTGCAAAAGAAATTTCCCGGCGTCGAATTCAATTTCTCGCAGTATCTTCAGGACAACGTTTCCGAGGCAGTGTCCGGCGTGAAGGGCGAGAACTCGATCAAGCTGTACGGCAACGACCTTCAGGCGCTGACAGACACCGCCAACAAGATCAAGAACGTGCTATCGACGGTGGATGGCATCACCGATCTCGGCGTGTTCACCTCGCTGGGACAACCGACCATCCAGATCGACATCGACCGCGCCAAGGCGGCGCGCTATGGACTGTCGCCCGGCGATATCAATGCCACGATCAAAGTGGCCATCGGCGGCGACACTGCCGGCGATCTCTATGAACCCGGCTCCGACCGGCATTTTCCGATCAGCGTCCGTCTTGCGCCAGAATATCGCAAGAGCGCGGAGGCGATCCAGAACTTAAGGATCGGTGCGCCCGGTCCCACGGTGTCATCGCCCAGATTCCGCTGAGCGAGGTCGCGACGATCAAGCTCGTCTCCGGGGCCGCCTACATCTATCGCGAGCAGCAGGAGCGCTATCTGCCGATCAAGTTCTCGGTGCGCGGGCGCGACCTCGGCGGCGCGGTCAGGGAGGCGCAGGAGAAGGTCGCCGCGCAGGTGCAATTGCCTCCGGGGTCGCGGCTGGAGTGGGTCGGCGAGTTCGGCAACCTGCAGGACGCGATCAAGCGGCTGTCGATCGTGGTGCCGATCAGTCTCGCGCTGATCGCGATGCTGCTATGGTTCAATTTCGGCTCGATGGTCGATACCCTGCTGACGATGAGCGTGATACCGATGGCGATCTTCGGTGGCGTGCTCGGGTTGCTGGTCACGGGTATTCCCTTCAGCGTGTCCGCCGCGATCGGCTTCATCGCATTGTTTGGCATCGCCGTCATGGACGGCATCATCATCCTGTCGCAATACAATCAATTGATCGAGGAAGGGCTTGATCGCCTCAAGGCCGTGGTCCGCACCTGCGAGTTGCAGATGCGCCCGGTGCTGATGACCTGCGTCGTCGCGGGCGTCGGCCTGCTGCCGGCCGCGCTGTCGACTGGCATCGGATCGCAGGTGCAGAAGCCGCTAGCGGTGGTGGTGGTGACCGGGATGCTGCTGGCGCCGCTGGTCATCCTGATCACGCTGCCGGTATTGATTTCGTATTTCTCACGGCGCGTGAAATAATCCGCGTTCGGAAGCCATTCACGGAGGACCAACATGAGCGATGCAGAGCGCGGCAAATCGATTGGGACGAGCGACCTGCGTAGCCTCAACTAAGAGCGGCGGGTCGTCCCCTGAAAGGGGGTAGGTTTGCCGGCAGCGCGCTTGCGCGCCTGGAGAAAACCGGGTGGGCTCTTTGAGCGTCTGTGAAACTGACCCCCCGACCCTCCCCCTTTGAGGGAGAGGGAGGGCAGACTGCGGTATCCGGTTCAACTTCAACCAATCGCGCTTGAGCATCGACGCGTGAAATCGGGTCGAACTTACTTCCCCGACGGCGTCTGCGTCCTCAGTCCTTGCCACACGTCGCGCACCTGATGATAATGCACCTCGGGTAGATAATCCGGCGTGTTGAGGCCGAGCGATTTCACATCGAGCTGGCCGACCGCGCTGAGCAGGGTGTAGGACGCGATCACCCGGTCGCGCTGCGCGCCGATCAGCCGGGCCTTCGCCAAGATCAGGTCCTGCTGCGAGTTGAGTACGTCAACCGTGGTGCGCTGGCCGCCCTGCGCCTCCTTCTGTACGCCCTGCAACGCCACCGTGGCCGCGCGCACTTCCGCTTCCGATGCTCCTACAGCAATCTTGGAGCCTTCGTTCGCCACCCATGCGCCGAGCGCAGCAGTGCGCGCCTGATTGCGGACCTGATCGAGCACCAGCCGGCTTTGCGCCGCCAGCTCCTTGGTCTGACGGGTCTGCGAGGCGGCGGTGCCGCCGTCGTAGATCGGCGCGGCAATTGCACCGACCACCGAGGCCTGATCGGTGCGGAACGTGCCGAGCGTCTGGTCGGAATCGACGCTGTGGCTGGCGCTGCCCTGCAAGGTCACGGTGGGATAGAGGCTGCTTTCCGCCACATGGATGGTCGTGCTGGCGACATCGACATCGAAGCCGGCGGCCAGCACCGCCGGATGGCTCTTGAAGGCGCGCGCGGTCGCCTCGTCCTTGCTGCGCGGCAGCAGGCGGTCGACGGGTTGGGCCGGGCTGAGCCGTGCGGGCGGATTGCCAATCACCTGGGTATAGGTCGCCTGACTGACCGCGAGGGCGACATCGGCCGCGTTGAGGTCGGCAAGGCCGCGGCTCAGCCGCGCCTCGGCCTGCGAGGTGTCGGTCGGCGTGACGTCGCCGGCGGCGAGGCGCTTTTGCGTGATGCCCAGCGTTTCCCGCAAGAAGGCGACGTTGGTGCGCTGGGCATCGACCAGCGCGTGATTGGCCAGCACGTTGGCATAGGCGGTAACGGCATCGAGAAGCACGCCCTGGCCGACATTGCGCAGCGCTTCGCGGCCAGACTGGACCTGCAATTCGGCGACCCGGACGCTGTTGGCGGTCTTGAAGCCGTTGAACAGGGTCTGGGTGACGGTGACGCTAATGGTCCATGGCTTCAGGGTGGCGGACTGCACCGTATTGTCCGGCAGCAGATTACGGACCGCTTGGAGGCCGCCGCTGAGGTTCGCGACGATTTGCGGTCGGTAACCGGCCAGCGCCTGCGGTACGGTTTCGTCGGTGGCGCGCTGCCGTGCGCGCTCGGCATTGAGTTGCGGATTGGTCTGATAGGCCTTGACCAGCGCCTGCGCGAGCGTGTCGGCGCGGGCAGTCGTGGCCACCGACAACGCAAGGCTGGCGACAACAGCAAGGCCGAAGGCCCGATGCTGCAGGTTCAAGCGCCGCCGACGCATGCGCCTTCCCGCGAAGTCATTTCCTCCGGCATCCCGAAACATATGACCCTGTGGTGACCCCAAGGCGTCCGCCCCGCCGACGTCCATTGCCGACTGTTTAGAGGGCAGTGCCGTCTCAGGCAAACCCTGCCGCCGGCAAATACCGCCCTTTTCCGGATGCTCTCGGGATTGTGTCGCATGCATGCCCCGGCTGTGCGAGCCCGGTCCCCGCGCCGCCTCCCAATGTCGGGGGCGGCTCGATCACGCTCGCCGTTCCGATCAGGTTCTCACGACGATGACGTCAGCCCGTCTCTCGCGATAGGCGACCTGGCACAGCAGTTGGCCGACCGCGACACGCACCTAGGCGCCGACCGTGCCTAACCCCCGTCGCTGGCCGCGACGCTGCCGAACGGCGCATCTTCGGTGAACAAGACCTAAGAGAACTGGACGGTGGATTGCGTCAACGGGCAGAAGCGGTGCGTGCTGTCGCAGGCCCAGATGATTTGCCGATCACGGGTGAACACAACCGGTCGCTCTCCGAAGAAATCCGCGGCTTCGCGCTTTACGATATTTGCATGGCCGATAGGTCGCGCGCGGCCGATTTTAGCGATCGATCATTTTAGCGATCTGCGGATCTATTCTCTCAATGAATTGCCGCGGCCGCCATTCCCTGCTTTGGGTTTTCCTTTCCCTGTTTGTCGAACTATTTTCCCTGATAGGTTCAGTAGGGAATTGCTCAAGAAGCGGCTGCAGCACAGTGGTTTTCTGTTGCTCATATCGTCCGCACGGCCGAATAATTACGAAATTCCCTGTAAAATTCCCTGTTAGCAGGGAGTTTGTGCGGAGACAGGTGCCGATTAGCACTGCGTCGCCAGCCAGCCAGTCCGAAATTTAGAGAACTTCCTTCTTTCGCGCCGGAAAAGCCCGCCGATAGCGGGTTTTTCCGGAATAGTGAGTCTCCACAGAGACCGGTGTTCGAACCGATACACTCCCGAAATCGGCTAAAGTCTCCACGTAGTCATTGAAGAATTCCCGTTTTCTGGAGACTCGGTTAGGAGACCGCAGAATAACACCACTGCGCGACCTCGTGGCAGTGTTGGCACGGTTCAACAGGGGCTTTTACCTTCACGGGCCAGGACACCGATGACAGCTCGTTCGGACGAGCATGCTTTTCGCGCTTCAGAAAGTCTTTGAGCCACTTAATTGCGATTAGCTCCTCGGGCGATATCCTTCAAGCCGAGCGCATTTACCCCGCCGCCCGAGCCGTTGTCCTCACGTCGCCGAGTTGCCGTCAGACAACGACGTGGCATCGTTTGTCTGACGGCGGCGATTCAGCCGGGGAGGCGTATCTTCGGCCGTGTGTTCTCGAAGCGATTGATCTTAGTCCGGTGCAATCGTGGCATCGCTATACCTTCCCATATTCGCCTACGTGCTAACGGCGGTTGGTTGTCGGACGTCCGAGAACCCTCCACAATAGCCGTCGCTGCTGCATTGCACAAATTTTCAGCGCCATCTGCTCCCATAGCGAGCAATCCTACTCTGTCGTTCTTGTGAGCGGTCGATCTCGGCAGTGTTCTGGACTGTAGCGTATGCATTTCCAGGATTGGCACAGGTCTTGCGTTAAATCATCCGCGACGGCTCTCGCTATCTGAGAACGACGGAGCAAGATCAAGATGAACAAAAAAGAAAAGCTCGTCATCGTCGGCGCAGGTATGGCCTCCGGACGCATGCTCGAGCATCTATTCGAAGCCGACCGTGACCGTTTCGACATCACTCTTTTCGGAGCGGAGCCGCGCGGCAATTACAACCGCATCATGTTGTCACCAGTGTTGGCCGGCGAGAAGTCGTTCGATCAGATCGTCACGCATGATGCGGCTTGGTATGACGATCATCAGGTCAAATGCCGCTTCGGCGATACGGTTACGCGCATCGATCGCGCGGCAAAGATGGTGCACTCGGCGAGAGGCAAAACTCCTTACGACAGGCTTTTGATTGCGACCGGATCCGCTCCCTTCATGATCCCCATTGCCGGGCGGGACTTGCCGGAAGTCATGGCTTTTCGCGACTACGACGATGTCCAGGCGATGGTGGCCGCCGCCGGAAAAAAGGATGCCAAAGCTGTCATCATCGGCGGCGGTTTACTCGGACTGGAAGCTGCCGCGGCACTCAGGCTGCGCGGCATGGACGTGGTCGTCCTGCATTTGATGGGCCACCTGATGGAGCGTCAGCTGGACGCCGCGGCCGGCTATCTGCTGCAGAAGGAGCTGGAGGGCCGCGGAATCAAGATCCACTGCAAGGCGCAGACCAGCGCGATCCTCGGCCATGAACGCACCGAAGCCGTACTGCTCGATGACGGCACCGTTTATCCGGCTGATATCGTGGTGATGGCGGTCGGCATCCGACCAGAGGCGCGGATCGCAACCGATGCAGGCATCCATGTCGAGCGCGGCATCGTCGTGGACAACCAGATGCTGACCTCTGATAGGAACGTCCTCGCCCTCGGCGAATGCTGTGAGCACAACAACATCTGCTACGGCCTCGTCGCGCCGCTTTACGACATGGCCAAGGTTGCCGCAAAGACTTCTGACAGGAGTTGAAGCAACATTCCGTGCCGTTGAAACAGCAACCCAGTTGAAGGTGACCGGCGTGAACCTTTACTCGGCAGGCGACTTCGCTGATGCGCCTGATCGAGAAGAGATCGTGCTGCGGGATGCAGGCTCGGGCGTCTACAAGAGGCTCGTGCTGAAGGAAAACCGCATTCTGGGAGCGGTCCTTTACGGGGAGACCGCAGACGGTGCCTGGTTCTTCGATATGCTGCGCAAGGGCACGGATGTCTCGGAGATGCGCGACACATTGATCTTCGGCCAGGCTTATCAGGGGAGCGCGCCTCTCGACCGTATGGCGGCCGTTGCATCCTTGCCGGATGATGCGGAGATCTGCGGCTGCAACGGCGTTTGCAAGGGCAAGATCGTCTCGACTATCACCGCCAAGGGCCTGACGTCGCTCGACGACGTCCGCGCCCACACCAAGGCGTCCGCTTCCTGTGGATCCTGTACAGGTATTGTCGAACAGCTCATGATGCTGATACTCGGCGACAGGTACAGTCCAGGCGCGGTACGGCCGATGTGCGACTGCACCACGCTCGGTCATGACGACGTCCGTCGGCTGATAAAGGCCAAGGGCCTGAAGACCATTCCCGCTGTCATGCAGGAACTGGAATGGAAGACCTCATGCGGCTGCGCAAAGTGCCGGCCGGCGCTCAATTACTATCTCGTCTGCGACTGGCCGGACGAATATGTCGATGACTATCAGTCGCGTTTCGTCAACGAGCGCGTCCATGCCAATATTCAGAAGGACGGCACCTATTCGGTCGTGCCGCGCATGTGGGGCGGCGTCACTAGCGCGAAGGAGCTGCGCGCTATTGCCGACGTGGTCGATAAATTCCACATTCCGACCGTGAAGGTCACGGGCGGCCAGCGCATCGACATGTTGGGCGTCAGGAAGGAAGACCTGCCTGCGGTGTGGGCTGATCTCGGCCGAGCCGGCTTCGTCTCGGGTCATGCCTATGCCAAGGGCCTGCGCACGGTAAAGACCTGCGTCGGCACCGACTGGTGTCGCTTCGGCACGCAGGATTCGACCGGGCTCGGCATCCGTATCGAGAAATTCATGTGGGGCTCGTGGACGCCGGCCAAGGTCAAGATGGCGGTCTCGGGTTGTCCGCGCAACTGCGCCGAGGCGACTTGCAAGGATGTCGGCGTGATTTGCGTCAACTCGGGCTATGAGATCCATTTCGCCGGCGCTGCGGGCCTCGACATCAAGGGCACGGAGGTTCTCGGCTTGGTCAAGACCGAGGGCGATGCGCTCGAGCATATCGTAGCGCTCGTCCAGATGTACCGCGAGCAGGCTCGCTATCTTGAGCGTATCTACAAATGGGCCAAGCGCGTTGGCCTCGACGAGATCCGCCGCCAGATTCTGGAGGATCACCAAAAGCGCAAGGCTTATTTCGAACGATTCATATTCAGCCAGAGATTCGCGCAGATCGATCCTTGGTCCGAACGCGTGTCGGGCAAGGACAAGCATGAGTTCCGGCCGTTGGTGACCATCGGTTCCCCAGTCGCTGTGGAGTGAGCACCATGAACTGGATAGCCATTGGCCTGACGACAGATATCCCTCTTCGCGGTGCACGCTGTGTGGGGACGTCTCAGGGGTGGATCGCGGTGTTCCGTACGGTCGAGAATTGCTTCTTCGCTATCGAGGACCGCTGTCCGCATAAGGGCGGCCCGCTTAGCCAGGGGATCGTGCACGGCGCTGAGGTCACTTGCCCGCTGCACAACTGGGTAATCTCGCTCGAGACAGGCATGGCTCTTAACGCCGATGAGGGCTCTGTACGCACTTTTGCGCTGAAGGTGGAGAGCGGAAAACTCTTCATCTCCTCGGAAGCGCTTGCCAGACGGACCGCATGAAATGAAGCGATTTGCCGAGCAACATTGATTCACACGACCTGTCTCTATAGCGGGGGGTGGGCTGTGGGGCACGCTGCGGACTGGAAGCCTATAGTGAGCGGGTACAAAGCAGCTTGAATTGGGAAGTTGCCTTCAAATTCATACGGCTCGTTTCCTAACTCGAGGAACACTGCTTCTCAGAGCGAGACCGAAAAGTCATTCAAGGGTTGAGTTTGAAATCAGATATCGGCTACCAGTACTCTCAAATTCGGCGAGCCCGAGAGACTTGGTTCGATCAGGAATGCTTGAGTTCGATCCCTCTCGCTCCAGCCACGCAGTCCCGTAATTGAAGGCCTTTCCCGACAAGTCATAGAAAGGCCCGCCATTGGCGGGCTTTTGGAGGGCGACGTGTAGTCTCTGTAGCTTCGACTAGCGGCGTCTCGCGGCGGACCAGCTGAAAGTCTCCGGCCCGACCCCCAAATATTCCCGTTTTTGGGAGACCCAGGCCGGAGACGTGGTTCGATCATGGACTGCCGCCTGAGGACGGCAGTCGATTGCGCACAATGGCGCAGATGGCCGCTTTGAAAACGGAGCATGGGCCAATCAGCTGACGACGAGCTACTTTGGCTCCGATTCGTCGGTCAGAAGCCCGTGTCGCTGTGGAAGTTGTATGGCTTGCCGCGCGCGGAGTTCGACTGCCAGAGATGATGTGCTCGCAACTAAGATCGTCATTCAAGGTATGGCGGTCGCGGTAGGTAACGTCGCGAAGCGGGCCTTGATCTCCCGCTGGAAAACAAATGAAGCTTACTGGCGACGTCGTCGTGCACGTCGATCCGATTTTCGTCTGGGGCCAAGACCGCGGCTTTTAGGGCGCTCGGCCTGAACTGAGTACCAGCCCCGCAGACCTTGGCTTCATCCGCGCATGAAGCGGTCGTAGGTGTCCTCGGTTCGTTGCTCCGAATGCCACGCCCCGCGATCCGCGTTTTTCAAATGCAGCAACGTGAACCTGCAATTCTGTGAGGTTGAATGGAACGACATCTCCCTGACAGGTTCGCCGAACCACACTCCGGACGGATGGTCGATGCCGCTTCTGAGTTCGTCTGCAGGAGCGCCGCGGGCCACCCCGGATCCGGTAGGGATCTCATAGGGCGGACTTATCCGCGTCTTGATATACCGACCAGACTTGAAGGCCGGATCGCTTGACCAAGCCCAGTTCGCGTAACCATCGGTCGAAAGGATCATGATCGCCCGGCGGTCCGTGTAACGGAGCCAGCGGAGAATGACAGCCGTCAAGGAGACGTCGTATCGGTCTGCGCATGCCCCAAGGTCGTCAAAATTCGGAACATCCGTTGCAGCGATGCGCTTCCTGAAATCATCAAGTGGCATAAGCAAAGCTGCCGAAAACGCATTCGCCTCTCGCTCGACCTCGACGTTGACCCGCCCGTCCACCGCAGCGTCGTCGCAGCGGATGCCGTCAGGAAATTTCTTCCGGTGGAGGAGATAGTGGCCGAATTCATGCCCGATAGTGAAACGACGGCGCTGCGGGCTTGCGTTACGATCATAGAGTATTCCCCACCGCTTACCGGACTCCGAGGGGACCAACGCGCCGCCGAATCCGTCGAGGTCATCCTTGACCACCCTGGTGATCGGATCCTCCGGGAAAAAATTGCGGGAGACCTCCATAGCCAGGTCGCCGACGTTGCGACGGTAAAGGCCTTTTTCCCGTGCATCGAAGGCTCGAGCGCCACCTATCTACTTTCCTTGTATCCAGCGGGGCCCACAGCCGCCGCTACAAATTAGTCCGAAAAAGCCAAAGACAAAAGTTAAAAATGCATGTTAGACCGTTGTTTCATACGACTGATATAGGTAGATTGATGTCTAATACTGCAACTTCCTAATGATTGGCTGTGGATCGATGGAGAACGTTACTCCAATGATATCTTGTGTATTTAAATTGATGCTTGATGCAGCAGTTCGCATGTGTAACTATATTGAATGCGCATAGCCCCGGAGTTCGCTAATTCATGATTTCCGCTAATCAACTCAGGGCCGCCCGCGCGCTCCTGAATATAGATCAACGGCAAACAGCCGAACTGGCGGATCTTTCAGTCCCGACCATTCAACGCATGGAAGCAAGCGACGGCGTCATCCGTGGCAATGTCGATTCCTTGATGAAGCTGGTTTCGGCTTTGGAGAATGCGGGAATCGAGTTGATCAATCCGGGTGCTCAGAGCTTGGCTGGCGGTCGAGGCGTCCGGTTAAGGGAGCACGTCACGGAGCCAAAGATGAAGAATATAAAGCAACCCAAGCCTTCCTCGTCGCGGACGCTGGAACGCGCTCGATGAATACGACGGTTGTCGGGAAAAATGGATTTTCCGATCGAAGATGATGAAAAGCGGCTGAAGACAAATGTACTTGCAAACGGATTTTGGCGCCTTAAGGCGCCTAGATGGCATTTAGGTGCCCTATGGGTATCCGACGTGCGCGCGGGAAAGGTCTTCCGCATCGATCTGGACGGCAAGGTTACGATCGTCGCCGACGTTCTAAGTCGGCCGTTCGGTCTGGGCTTTTTGCCCGACGGGGATTTATTGGTCGCCTTGATGACCCAGCGGCTGATCCTGAAATTCGGTGCCGGGAACCAGACGATCCATGCCGACATGGCCGATTTCGCATCAGGATATCTACGGGACCTGGCAGTCGCTTGCGATGGAAACGTCTATGTGACGTCTTTCGACTCGGATGCCTATGGACCCGACTGCCTCGCTTCAGCTCGAATTCTTCTGGCAACGCCGGACGGCAAGATTCGGTCGGTTGCAGATAATATCGCGCATTCGAACGGGTTGGCGATCACATGTGCGCATGACCTGCTGGTCGCTGAAACGCTCGGCAATCGGCTTCTCGCCTTCAAGATTGATAGCGACGGAACATTGCTACATCGAAAGATCTTCGCAAACTTCGTGGGGATGAGCCCGCTCGGCATCTGCGCTGACTCTGAGGGGGCGGTCTGGGCGGCCGCCGCCCGACAGCCGCTTTTTGTGCGCGTGCTTCGAGGTGGACGCGTCACGCATCGCGTCCATGTACCCGGCCGCCACGCGGTGGCGTGTCAGTTGGGCGGGCGGGACGGCCGAACGCTCTTTTGCCTAAGCGTCGCTGCCAATCTTGGCGACTCTGCTAACCACCAGCAGACGGCATGCGTCGAGGTGACGTCTGTCGACGTTCCCGCAGCCGCGGCCTCCATGCGTTTCGCATAAATTGGCTTGCATTAGCGACATCACTGACAAGAAGGATTCACGCAAAGATGCCTTCACCATATTTCACTGGGTTGTTGTGCCGATGCCCGCGCTGCGGCAAGGGAAAGCTCTTCGACGGATTCCTGACGCTGAAACCCGAATGTGATTCGTGCGGCCTTAATTTCAACTTCGCGAACGTCGGCGACGGCGCCACCGTATTCGTCATATTGATCGCAGGTGCTATCGTCGTCATCGCCGCCCTGATTACTGAAGTCAAATATCAGCCGCCATATTGGGTTCACGCGGCGCTTTGGCTTCCGTTGATCCTGATTGTGACGCTTTGGCCGCTGCGGGGGCTGAAGAGCCTCCTCGTCTCGCTGCAGTATCACCACAAGGCATCGTAAGCGAAGCTCATCCCACGCGTCGACGAATAGCTCCGGACGTCGGTCTGAACGTTTAGGTTAGTGCTGCGTCCGGTGGCCCGCAGCGAGCCAAGCGTGCTCCGCCGCATCCGGTCGTGTCGTGTATAAAATCCCCAAGGCGGCCAGGACGTCCGGCCACATCGTTCCGGACGCCCATATCAGCAAAGCAGCAATGAAGATCGCGGCATTCGTGATTGCATGACTTCGAACATGCGAGCACGGGTCCCGCCTGACGCGCAGACATGTCCAGTCTCAGCACAATTAGGCAGACGATATTATCAGCAGGAGCAGGGCTCCGATCGTACCCATAGGCCCGCGGACCGGACTTCCGCTCCGTAGTAGTTTGCCCGATCATCCAAAATGAAGCACCTTGGAATGACGATCAAGGTTCTTGCGAACAGAAAGGTTCGCGGACTGGAAGTCTCCATTTCAACCCGGGCGACAATAACACGTCACGGAAGCCGCTTTGAGGAAGACGATGCTGTCAGAGAAAACTGACGGACCGGACCCCGACGGCCAAGATGCCTCAAGGCAGAAAAAACAGATAAGCCGGAGCAAGCAGCAGAAATGGAATCGACGGATCGTTCTGTGTTGCGTCCTCTGTGTCGGCCATGCCGAGAACCTTTCGTAACGCAGGTTCGGTGACGACGCTTCCGAGTCGTACTGCGAAGCAGCCGTTCAAGCGAGCTCAATGTTCTTCGTGTCCGGACAGTCCTAGGCGTAGTCCACCATGCTTATTCGACGCCAGGAGCCTTCATCGCCCAGATCGCTGCAATAAACAGGGCCTTCGCCCGTGGCAGGACGGTCAAGCTCAGCGCCAACGCAGTCAGTGGCCAAACTGTCATGCCAACCCACAGCGGCGAGCTGAAAATTTGTTTCGGCAAACAGGGCCATCGGCACCACAATGTGACCGACTATGCCGATGGTCAACCATGCCGGCCCATCGTCAGCATGGATCTGACCGAAACTTTCATCGCATACGAAACACCTGTCGACTTGGCGCAAATAGCTTTTGAAGAATTTGCCGCCGCCGCAGGCGGGGCATCTACCGGATACAGCGCGAACGATCGCGGGCCAGACGCGCACGGATGAATTACTGACGGACATTGGATCTGCCTCGGTAGCCGGCGATCAGGCACTCAGCCCGATCCGGTGAATTCCCACACGAACATTACGCGGACATCGCGATGGCAGCTGTGACGCCAGCCTGGACGATGCTTTAGCCAAATTATCCTTGGAACCACCTGCACCAGTAAATTCGCGATGCCGAATTTGTCTGCTCCCATATTCGGTTGCGGATGCCTTGCTCCAACATTCATTTTTTCCCTAAGCGCAGATCAGCTTTCCCATCGGATGTCGATGACGACAGGTTGGCTGTTGTATGAAGGCCGACGAGCGCGCCGTAGCGCCCAGGGCTTGCCGGTGGTCGTAGAAAAATCCGTCATACAACGCTTATTCACCGGGCCGCGCGCCTTCGGCAGGGAGGCGACAAGCACGTTTCGGTTCAGAAGACCCGGCTGATCGAATATCCAGGAACTCATGTGCCCTCCTGACAGGTCACTTGCTATCAAGTCAGGCGCGGCATCGAAGTCGGTCGCGACAAGCATGTTCAGGATGGCGCGTCCACCAGGACTTAGCCTTGCCGTGATCGAATGACAGGTTGCCGGATCGAACTGTTCTTCGTAGCAAAATCCGGGTCCGCCGACGTCAACTGCTATGCCGTCGAAGCTGCGCGTCTCGGCCGCGAGATACTCTTTAAAGTCCTCGACGATGCAGAAAATTTTCTTTGGCATTCCGAAGAACCGCTTGGCGAGGTCGAAGCTGAGAGGATCGTGGTCGACAACCGTCACGTTCTTGCCCGAGCGTGTCAGCATTGTCGCGAGGTTTCCTCCGCCACAGCCAAGCAGGAGGACGTTCTTGGCATTCCCCAAAAATGCTTCCATCATTTTCACGTAAGGAAGCCGGCTCTCGCCGGCCGCTGAGCTTTGGCTCTGAAAGATCTCTCCTTCAAGGTAGAAACGGTCACGGGTCTTTTCGCTTTCCCAGATCGCGATGTCATCCAATTTGCCCTTGTATCGGCCGAGAATCTTCAAGATACGTTCTCGCTAATTGTGATGTATTTGACATGCCTAACGATATTCCATAGGTATATAGCTAAGGCTCATAAGCAAGTCTAGTCGGTTCTCCAGGGACGACTCTGTCGGGAAAGATACTCTGCGGGGCCTCAACTGAGCCATGACGGCGGGACTGTCGAATGTCGCAACGGAAAAATGCTGAACCTGCCGCACCGGGTCGATACGCGCCTTCCACTTACGTCTCGAAAGGCATCGGTCCCGGCCCGGTTGCATCGGTCGACGTTCTTCAGAACGCCGATTATTCCGATTTTGAAACAGTCTTCGAAAGCGCCACCCTTCGCCTGAAGGAGGAGCATCGGTACAGAACGTTTGTTGACCTTGAGAGGATTGCCGGCCGATTGCCTTACGCCGTCTGGCATTCGAAGGACGGCCCACGCGATGTGACGATCTGGTGTTCGAACGACTATCTTGGCATGAGCCAGAACACGGCCGTGGTCCAGGCGATGATCGATGCGGCACGCCGTTTGGGAACCGGATCCGGCGGTACCCGCAACATCGCAGGTACGAATCATCCCTTGGTGGAACTGGAACGGGAGCTTGCGGACCTGCACGCAAAGCAAGCGGCGCTGGTGTTCACGTCAGGATACGTTGCAAACCAATCCAGCATATCGACGATCGCCAAGCTTATTCCGAACTGCCTGATTCTGTCCGACGAATTGAATCACAACTCGATGATCGAAGGCGTCAACCAGTCCAATTGTCCGAAGCAGGTCTTTCGCCACAACGACATCGGTCATCTCGAGCAGCTACTGACATCCGCAGGTCGAGAGCCGTCCCAAGATCGTGCTGTTCGAAAGTCTTTATTCCATGGACGGCGACTTCGCTCCCGTAGGCTCGATCTGCGAGCTCGCCAGGCGGCACAATGCGTTGACGTACTGCGACGAAGTCCACGCCGTGGGAATGTACGGACCGACGGGGGCTGGCGTCGCCGAACGCGACGGTGTTTCCGGACTGGTCGACGTCATCGAAGGAACGTTAGCGAAAGCCTACGGCGGCTTGGGCGGCTATATCGCGGCGAGCGCGCGGCTCATCGATGCGGTCCGATCGTATGCTCCTGGATTTATCTTTACCACGGCGCTTCCGCCGCCGGTGTGCGCTGCAGCTTTAGCCGCCATACGTCACTTGAGATCTTCGGATCACGAACGTATGCGGCATCGAGAGAACGCCGCCCGGCTCAAGCGTCTGATTTGTGACGCTGCCCTTCCTCTGCTGCCGACCGACAGTCATATTCTGCCGCTTATGGTCGGCGATTCCGAGCAATGCCGAAGGCAAGCGAGTGCTCTATTGCTTGAGGAGCACGCGATCTACATCCAACCCATAAACTACCCGACAGTGCCAAAAGGCGCGGAAAGGTTGCGGATCACTCCGTCGCCGTTTCACACGGACTCGCAAACGGACCATCTGGTTGAGGCTCTTGTGAACGTATGGGATCGGCTTGGTTTGTGGCGCTGATTTATTCTTTAGCCGTGCGTTGCAGCTATTCCGTGGCACGATGGTTCGATCGTGCCGGAAAACGCCATTAGGACGAAGGCGCCAGTTGCGAGCCGTCTTAGATTTTATTCGTGGGTGAGCGCTGGCTTTATGGGCGGATGGCAACACCGCAGCGATGAAGGATCGAGACGATGGCTTCGGACTGGCGGTCTTCCTATTGCTTTCCGGGATACTTGGCGCGCCTGCAAGCGAGTCGGGATAAACTCGCCCAACGATACGCGGCTTCTCCTTGATCAGGCGATTCTAACCCTTGAAAATATGCCGATTCAGGATGAAGCGGTCCGGAAAGCGAGGATCGCTCTCGAAAGCCTCTTCGTTCTCCAGGGCGGAAAAGGGAAGCGCAATGCGAAGTCGTATGTTCCGGCGCCCTCGTGAAATGATGGTCTGACAGCCGTGTCGGATCAAAAGTCAAACGCGTCGGCCGCGGCGTGCGAGTTTGCTCCGAAGCCGGCCACAGCGACACTTACGATCCCGACCAGATCATCGGCGCTGCCGCGTAGGTCCGAGATGCCAGTTCATAGCCACCAGGCTGGCGGAGGCGGCTGCAAGGCAAATGATGCGCATCCGATCGATGCAAGCAAGAGACAGATGGCAATCGTACCCGCTGCCGCTCAGGTTCGGAAGATGACATGAGTCGCGATGCTGGCGGATTCGCGTGGTCGTCAACGTTACGTAGCGGTGCTTTGTCAAAGCCACCCCTGCAGCGAACATCACGTAGATCAAGGCAGAAAGTGATCACCGAGGACGCCGGGTCGCGACCAGACGCGCTGGATCGATCCCGATACTGTGCGAACAGGATCACCAACGGCGTCACACAAGACTATTGCGGCTTGTACGCACCCCGCGATCAAGCCGGCTTGGAATAGTTGAAGTCGTCTGCCAGATCCTCAAGTGGAAGTGGCGCCTGCGTCTGCCCTCTCGAGCAGAGCAAGCAACCCTCTCAGCATGGCCGTCGGAGTGGGAGGGCAGCCGGGAATGTGGAGGTCGACGGGAACGACTTCGGAGACCCCTCCAACCACCGCATAGCTGCCGGCGAAGCACCCTCCATCCCGCGCACAATCCCCGACTGCGATGACCCACTTGGGATTAGGGACGGCGTGATAGGTGCGCTCCAGCGCCTCGCGCATGTTCTTGGTCACGGGACCGGTCACCATCAGCACATCGGCATGGCGCGGTGAGGCAACAAATCGGATGCCGAAGCGCTCGACATCGTAATAGGCATTGTTCAAGGCATGGATCTCAAGCTCGCATCCATTACAGGAGCCAGCGTCGACCTCGCGTATGGAGAGACTTCGGCCGAGTCGCCGCCGCGCGACCTGGGCGACGGCTGTTGCGAGCTCGGTCACCGCTGCATCGTCTGGCGACGGCGCCCGTTCGGTGAATGGCCGGCGAAACAGGCTTTCAAAAAGCAGCTTGCGCATCTTGTGCCGTCCTTAGAGATCGTGGCCCGAATAGGCGCAGTTGAAGGACTTGTTGCAGAGCGGAAAGTCCGCGACGATATTGCCTTCGATCGCCGCCTCAAGCAGCGGCCACTGAAACCAGGATGGGTCGCGCAGGTGGCACCGTTCGACCCGGCCATCGCGCAAGCGGAGCCAAACCAGGATGTCGCCGCGAAATCCCTCGACGATGGCCATACCTTCACGGGGTTCCCAAACTTGGTCCGCATTTGCCCGCAGCGGGCCTTCGGGAAGCCGGTCCAATATCTGGTCGATCAGTGAAAGGGATTGTTCAACCTCGCGCACACGGATCCAGACGCGTGCGTTGACGTCGCCCTCGCGGAGGACCGGTACATCGAAGCGCAGGCTGTCATACGGTGGATAGGCAAGCGTCCGGCGCGCGTCGAAGGATCGACCGGAAGCACGGCCTATGTAGCCTCCAGCGGCATACTGCTTGGCCAACGCCGGCTTGAGCACACCCGTATCGACAGTACGATCCTGCAGCGATGCGGTGTTGTCGTAGAGTTCGATCAGAGCAGGGAAGCGCAGGCGGATGATATCCAGCGTCGCCCGGATGACTTCTGTCCCTTCATCGCTGAGGTCGTGGGTCACACCACCGGGCACGATGATATCCCGCATCAACCGATGTCCGAATGCGGTGTTGGATGCGCGCAGCACGTCCTCTCGCAATACGCTGCAAAGGGCGTGCATCAGGGTGAAGGAGGCATCGTTGCAGATCCCCCCGATGTCGCCGAGATGGTGGGCAAGCCGTTCGAGTTCTGCCAAAAGAGCGCGGAGCCAAACCGCGCGATCAGGCACCACCATCTCCAGCGCGGCTTCGACCGCCCGCGAAAAGGCAAACGCATACGCGACCGTGCTGTCGCCTGATACGCGTCCGGCGAGTTGGGCGGCCCGCTCGAGACTCGCGCCCATCATGAGCCCTTCGATCCCCTTGTGTGCATATCCCAACCGCTGTTCCAGACGAACCACAGTTTCCCCGCTGGCCGTGAAGCGGAAATGCCCAGGCTCAATGGTGCCGGCATGCACGGGACCGACTGCGATCTGGTGCAGGCCGTCGCCTTCGGCCGGGCAGAAAGCGGTAGGGAGACGCTTGCGGCAAGGCATCGACGCGATCTCCCAATGGAAACCGTACTCCCCACCGGTTGTGATCAAGCCAAGGGCGTGTATCCGACGAGCCTTCCGCCACCAGTCCAAACAGATCGCGTACGGCGCGTTCCAATCGAAACGCCGGCGGATGATGCTGGCTGACCGACGGGTAAGCGCGGTCGGGACAGTCCAGGCTGACGACGGCGATTTCCGCCGTCTGCTCATCCATGATCGCCATATGCACCGTTGAGGGTTCCCCCCAAAGGCCGAGCAAGCTCCAACGACCCTGTGCCAGCTCGCTTGCTGCAAATTTCCAGATGGAAGCATCGACCACGGATCGCGGCCAAGGACGAGTGGTGCTGGACCTGACGGCCCTCGAGCATGAGATCAATCAAGGATGGCATGTCATGTTTTCCTCGCGCTATCCAAGAAGGATTGCCACATGCTGGAACCAAACGACGACCGGCGCTGGAAGATAGATTCCCGCGATCAGAACCAGCGAGAGATGGGCAAACATCGGTACATAGGACGCCTCGACCGGAGCCGTGCTGCCGCGGGGGTTGCCGAACGCGACGCTTGTCAGGCGCAACATCAGTGCGCCGAAAGCCAGCAGAAGTCCGAACACAAGTACGATTGCGAGCAAGGGTTGCCGCGCAAAGGTGGAGCTCACGACGAGAAATTCGCTCATGAAGATGCCGAGAGGCGGCAATCCCGCGATCGCGACCACGCCCACCACCAGGCCCCAGCCAAGCGCCGGATGCGTCACCGTCAAGCCCCGGATCCTGTTGATCCGCTGCGTGCCCTTGACCTGCGAAATATGGCCGACAGCGTAGAAGATCGCCGACTTGGTCAGGCTGTGCATCACCATGTGCAGCAGTCCGGCAAAATTGGCGAGTGGGCCGCCCATTCCGAACGCAAAAACGATGATGCCCATGTGTTCGATCGAGGAGTAGGCGAACAGACGCTTGATGTCGCGCCGGCGGTACAGCATGAACGCGGCGAAGACGAGCGAAACCAGGCCCATCGTCACCATCAGCGGGCCGGGGGCAATCGCGTCCGGACTGACGGCGAGCAATATCTTGAAGCGCAGCAACGCATAGAGCGCGACATTCAGCAGCAGGCCGGACAATACCGCCGATATCGGGGTCGGACCTTCTGCGTGCGCGTCGGGCAGCCAGGCATGCAGCGGAGCGAGGCCGACCTTCGTTCCGTATCCGAGAAACAGGAAGACGAAAGCGACATTGAGAAGGGCAGGGTCGAAATGCGCCGCATGCTCGACCAGCAGCGTCCAGACCATGGCATCCTTGCCCTCGCCCACGACCGGACGCGCCGCCATGTAGACCAGGATGGTACCGAACAGGGCGAACGCGATCCCGACGCTGCCCAGGATGAAATACTTCCACGCCGCTTCCAGGGCGGCGTGCGTGCGATAGATACCGACCATCAGCACCGTCGCTGAGGGTCGCGATTTCCACCGCGACCCACATCAAGCCGATATTGTTCGACACGAAGGCGAGGTTCATGCCGAACATCATGGTCTGATACATGGCGTGGTAGAAACGCAGGTATGTCGGCGTCAACCGGCCGGTGTCGAGTTCGTGCGCGATGTAGCTTGCGCTGAAGATGCTGGTCGTGAAACCCACGAAGGTATTGAGCACGATGAAGACGATGTTCAGGTCGTCGACCAGCACGTACGGTGTTGGCTGCGGACGTTCGATCACGAACAACGAGAGTGCCGAAAGAAATGTCAACAAACTTGCGACAACGTTCAATCGCGCCGTTACCCGATAGCCCGGCAAGAACGGCCAGCAATGCTGCCGAGCAGATTGGAATCAGCAGCACCGCCACCACCGGATTGAAGGAATGCAAGTTCATCGACGCTCGCCCCGGTAGTGGTCGAGCGCGGACACGTCCACCGAGTTCGAAACGTTCGCGGATCCGGAACAGGAAGATGCCGATGACGATGAAAGCGATCAGGATCGAGAAGGCCACGCTGATCTCGACCACGAGCGGCATGCCCTTGGCGCCGGTAGCCGCCAGCACCAGCCCGTTCTCGAGCGACATGAATCCGACGACCTGACTGACCGCGTTGCGACGCGTCACCATGACCAGAAGCCCGAGCAACACGACCGACAAAGCGAAGGCGAGATCCTCGCGCGCCAAGGGGTCGGCCTCCGCGGTCACCCGCAGCATCAACACCATGGAGAGGGCGACCAGCCCCATCCCGGCCAGCATGGTCGGGCCGATTCCCACGGCCGACTCGATATCCCTGTGAATCCCAAGCTGTTTGACGATGCGGTGGAGCGCCACCGGAATGACGATCGCCTTGAAGACGAGGGCGATGGCCGCGGTCACGTAAAGATGGGGTGCACCTTGGATGTAAGCTTGCCAAGCGACGGAAAGGGCGAGCACCAGCGCATGCAGTGCAAAAACGTTGAGAAGCGAATATAGCCGGTCCTGATACAGCATCATGAAGCTGATCAGGACGAGTCCGCCGGCAAGCGTATGTGAGACGTCGAACGAGAGGCTGTGCATCTGCATCAGAAACTCCTCGACACGAACAGGAGGAGCGTACCGAGCAGGCCGAGCATGAGCGCGGCACCGAGAAATTGCGGGACGCGAAAAACTCTCATCTTCGCTGTGGCGGTCTCGAACATAGCGAGAAGAAAACCTGCAATCGCAAGTTTTAGGATGTAGACGCCTGCGCCCACGGTGTACGATAAGGGTCCGGCGCCGAAGAGGGCGATCTTCCAGGGGAAGAATACGCAGCCGATCAACGAAATATAAAGCAGCAGCTTGAGAAAGGCACCAAACTCGATCATCGCGAGATGACGGCCCGAATATTCGAGGACCATTGCCTCATGCACCATGGTGAGCTCGAGGTGTGTCGCCGGGTTGTCGACCGGGATTCTCGCGTTTTCCGCAAGCGCCACCATGATCAGCGCTATCAGCGCCATTCCGAGCGATACCCGTAAGCCCGACATCGGACGAGGCCATGAAATTGGCGACCGTCGAAAGTTGGGTCGATCCGGCGACCAAAGCCATGCAAAACACGATCAGCAGCATCGCTGGCTCCGCCAGAGCCGCGATCATGACTTCACGGCTGGAGCCGATGCCGCCGAAACTGGTGCCAACGTCCATCCCCGCGAGCGCCAAAAAGAAACGTGCGCTTCCCAGCAGCGCGACAATGGCGATGAGATCCGCGGTCCAGTTGAACTGTAGTCCGGTCGCGAAAGTCGGCACCAGCGCGGCGGCAACCCAGGTCGCTGCAAAGGTCACGTATGGCGTTACCCGGAACAGCCATGACGCGTTGTCAGCCAGCACCACTTCCTTCCGGAGCAGCCGCAAGAGATCCCGATACGGCTGAAAAATCGAAGCCCCCTTGCGACGCACCAGCCGAGCCTTGATCTTGCGGACGAAGCCCGTCAGCAGCGGGGCGAGCAGGAGCACCAGCGCCATCTGGATGCCTTGCACAAGAATGTCCGACATCACGACCATATCGCGAGCACCAGCAGCAGCGTGACGAGGGTGGCAAAAACGAGACTGAGGTACCGGCGGATGGTCAGGAACTGGAGACGATTGAGCCTGTCAGCCGCGTATCCAACGGCACCCGCGAGGGGCAGATACATTCCCTCCCAGACCAGATCATGCAGTTCGATCCTAAGCCGCGCTGGCCTGATATCTCCGGGAGCCGGCATGTCGACATGGTCGCGGGCGTGGAACATGAGTGTACCGAAAACACGACGGATCGGTTGAGCGAAGCTTCCACCCGAATACTGAGCGGCGGGGGTCGGATCGGAAAAACCGCAGCCCCAGGCCGGTCCCCGCCGCAGGGCATGAGAGGCGAAGCGATGGATGACAAAAACCGCGAGCGAGGCGGATACCGCGATGAATACCATCACAAGCAAACCATTGTATGAACTGCGGCTCGCCGCAATCGGCACGATCGAAAGCCACGGCTCGTCAGCCTGTATCGGCATGCGGCTACCGAGAATCTGCACCGTGATCGGCGAAAGCGCGTCGATGACCAACCCCGGCAAGATTCCGGCCAGCAGGCAAAGTATGGCCAGGATGAACATCGCCGAAAGCGAGTAGCGGTCGACTTCCTCCGCGTTTTCCGCGGCCGGGCTGCGTGGTCGTCCAAGAAAAGTCACGCCGAATGCCTTGACGAAACACGCGGCTGCCAACGCTGCGGCCAAGGCCAGCAGCGCCCCGACCGCAGGCACCATGATCTTCAGGGCCCATTGCGGTAACTCCGGGCTTTGCAACACGGCCTGGAAGATCAGCCATTCCGAGACAAAACCATTGAATGGCGGAAGCGCCGAGATCGCGACGCAACCAACGAGAAAGACGAAGCTGGTGAACGGCATCCGATGGATGAGGCCGCCGAGCTTGTCCATGTCCCGCTCGCCGGTCGACGTCAGGACGGCGCCGGCCCCAAAAAACAACAGACTCTTGAAGAACGAGTGATTGAGAACGTGGAACAGTGCCGCCGTGAAGGCGAGCGCCGCCGCGAGCTTCATGCCGTTGGCCTGAAAGGCCAGCGCAAGACCGAGGCTGACGAAGATGATGCCGACGTTTTCGATGGTAGAGTAGGCGAGCAGGCGCTTGAGATCCGTTTCCATCATGGCATACAGAATCCCCATGACAGCGGTGATGCCGCCAAGGAAGAGCACGATCACGCTCGCCGACCATGTCGGCGGTCCCAGCAGATCGAACACGACGCGAATGAAACCGTAAATCGCGACCTTGGTCATGACGCCGCTCATCAGCGCCGAAACGTGGCTGGGAGCTGCAGGATGAGCGAGCGGCAGCCAGACATGCAGCGGCACAAGGCCGGCCTTTGAACCGGCTCCGAGCAACATCAGAATCAATACCAGTGTGGCCACGTAGGGCGTGTGTTGGGCAGCGCGAATGGCCGCGAATCCGTAATCACCCGCCGGTCCCGCTAGGAGACCGAAAGCAAGCAGCAGCGCAAGAGTGCCGAAGCTTGCCATGACGAGATAGACGTAACCTGCCTTCGCGTTGCCGGTTTCACGATGGTGCGCCATGACCAGCGCCCAGGAAGCGAGCGACATGAATTCCCAACACAGCAGATAGGAAAACGCATCGTCCGCCAGCACCACAAGATTCATGCCGGCCAGAAAGGCGGGGAAAAAGGGTAGCACCCGGTGCGGCGCCGGATCGTGGTGGCCGTAGCCGAGACCATAAAGACTTGCGGCCGCTCCTCCCAGATTGACGACCACAAGGAAAAACGAGGCCAGTGCATCCAGGCGGAAATGGGCGCCAAGCCACGGCAACCCGATCGGCAAGGTCAGATCGGAAGCGTTCCCCGTTTCGGCAACTAGCCAGCGAACCGACCCGAAAAATGCCACCAAGGAAACGGCCAAAGTCGCGCTGTAGATGACGGCCGTCGAGCTTTTTGAACGACTTAGGGCTACTCGCCAGAACTGCCAATCCTAGCAACCCGGCAACACACAGCATTTGCAGGAAGACGGCCGGCATTACGTGCGCGCCCTCGTTCCGCTCGATGCCTTGCTTTCTATTTGATTGTTTAAATAGGTCTTTGCCGAGCCGGAATTGATTTTCAGCCGCACCCCGCGTCCCTGCGAATTGCTGACGGCTCCTTCGTCGATCATCTCAATACCAGCGGCGTCGAGGGCCGTGATCAGTTTCACCAGCGAATCAACATTGCCCCGGACCATGGTCTCACTCGCCTCCATGCGCTGGATAGTTGGCACCGAAAGCCCAGACAATTCCGCCAGTCGGCGTTGATCGATGCCGAGCAGCACCCTGGCAGCTCGCAACTGCGTCGCAGTGATCATCGGGCCGCCTTGCTGTCGAGACTCAGGAGAATTTTAAATATCATTCTTGCATTCTAACTAATGATATTATAATGTCAATAAGTGATATCTACTGCATGTATATTAATGTTCTGATCGCGTGAGCGGAGAATCGCGGGAAACGACTATGCCTCAGCGTTTTTCCCGGCTGTACTGGAGGACGACGCATGTCACTGGAAGCGCGATTGAGGCGAAGGCCGCTTTCTCCGCATCTGGCAATCTATCGGCCCACGATGACTATGATGATGTCGATCGTGCATCGGCTGACGGCGACGGCGCCTTACTTTGGAACGCTGCTGCTGACCTTGTGGCTGATCGCGGCGGTGGAAGGCCAAGTATCCTACCAACTATTCGAATCATGGATCTGCTCGGCCGCCGCCAAGTTGATTCTGCTTTGTCATACGTGGTCGCTGATTCATCATCTGATGAGCGGCCTGCGCCATTTCGCCTGTGATATCGGACAGGGATTTGACCTAGCCACCACCAACCTGATGCCGCCCGCAACGCTGATCGGCTCTCTCATCCTCACGGTCCTGAGCCACATCCGCGGGCTCGGCTCGGCGAAAGGATGCACTCGGTATTTCTGGATCCAGCGGCTATCGGCTGCAGCAAACGTGCCGCTTGCGCTATTTCTCATCGCGTCGCTCATCGCTCGCTCGTCGCGCTGACGGGCGCTGATTACACGACGGTCCGCAGCTATCTCGGCCATCCATGGTTAGCAATCCCGATGTTGCTGCTCGTTCTGTCCGGAACATGGCATATGCGAGGGGCATGCGGTTCATTCTCGAAGACTTCATTCACAAGAGGGATGGTGGTCTCCCTGGTGTTGAACAATTTCCCTTTGTGCAGTCGTCGCAATAACCACTTTCTCCGCCATTTGAAGATAGGCATGCAATCCTAGCCGGCCAAGGAACGACATGAGTTCGACACCCGCATACACGTTCATCGAGCACACATTTGACGTGGTGGTCGTCGGTGCCGGCGGTGCCGGTTTGCGCGCCACCCAAGGCGCCGTCGAAGCAGGCTTGACGACGGCCTGCATCACGAAGGTGTTTCCGACACGGAGTCATACGGTCGCGGCCCAGGGGGGCATTGCCGCCAGCCTCGGCAACCTCGGTGAGGACAGTTGGCAATGGCATATGTACGACACGGTCAAGGGGGCCGACTGGCTCGGCGATCAGGACGCAATCGAATACATGTGCCGCCAAGCCACACCCACGGTGATTGAGCTTGAGCATGCGGGGATGCCCTTCTCTCGTACCGAAGACGGAAAGATCTACCAGAGGCCGTTCGGCGGGCACATGAGCGACTTCGGCAAGAATCCGGTCTCCCGTGCATGCGCGGCTGCGGATCGAACGGGACATGCTTTGATCCACACGCTCTATGGGCAAGCTCTGCGGGTCGGTGCTGAGTTTTTCATCGAGTATTTCGTGCTCGACCTCATTATGTTGGATGACGAGTGCCGCGGCGTCATCGCGTGGTCGCTGATGGACGGAACCCTGCATCGCTTCAGGGCGCAGACCGTCATACTGGCAACCGGCGGCTATGGCCGGATCTACTTTTCCTGTACCTCGGCACACACCTGCACCGGCGACGGCGGCGGGATTGTTCTTCGCGCTGGTCTCCCGCTGCAGGACATGGAGTTCATGCAGTTTCATCCGACCGGGATCTATGGGGCAGGATGTCTAATCACGGAAGGTGCGCGGGGAGAGGGTGGCTACCTGGTGAACTCCGAGGGCGAGCGCTTCATGGAGCGCTACGCGCCTTCCGCGCGGGATCTCGCGTCACGCGACGTCGTCTCTCGCGCCATGACTGTGGAAATTCGCGAAGGACGCGGCCTCGGCCCGAACAAGGATCACATCTATCTGCATCTGGACCATCTAGATCCGAAGATACTGCATGAACGTTTGCCGGGCATTTCGGAATCGGCGCGCGTTTTCTCAGGTGTTGACGTCACGCGACAGCCGATCCCTGTGCTGCCGACTGCTCACTACTGCATGGGCGGCATCCCCGCGAATTATCACGGCGAGGTGATCCGGCCCTCCAACGGCAATCCGGACGCCACCGTGAAGGGCCTGATGGCCGCCGGCGAGGCCGCCTGCGTCTCCGTGCACGGAGCAAACAGACTTGGCTGCAATTCGCTTCTCGATATCGTCGTATTCGGCCGCGCGGCAGCGCAGCACTGCGCTGAAAAATTGACCTCGAAAGCTACGCAGCCTGAACTGCCGCCGGACACCGGGGACGAGACGTTGGCCCGGTTCGACAGACTTCGCAACGCCAAAGGCGGGACCCCAACAGCGGTTCTCAGGCTGCAGATGCAGCGTGCTATGCAAAGCTACGCGACTGTTTTTCGGACCGGAACCATCCTGCGGCAAGGTAAAGAGGCGTTGCAAGAAGTGTGGAACGGTCTGTCCGATATTGCCGTGTCCGACCGATCGATGATCTGGAATTCCGATTTGGTCGAGACACTCGAATTTGAAAACCTTCTTCTTCAGGCGACGACGCTGGTTGAATTCGGCCATCGCCCGCGAGGAGAGCCGTGGTGCTCACGCTCGCGAGGATTTCCCCAAGCGGGATGATCAAAACTGGATGAAACATACACTTGCCTGGGTCGATCTAAACGGAGTCGTCCGTTTGGATTATCGGCCCGTCCACACATACACATTGAGCAAGGACATTCAGTATATCGAGCCGGCGACCCGCGTTTACTGAATCGCCTTGTTATTGCGAGATGACAGAAACGCGCGATGAAATGGCTGGCGAGCGCTTGACGACCTCGAGGATGAATTGTGGCCAGGCAGTTCCCAAGGGGCTCAATCCGACTGAAGCGATCGCAAAAACGAAGGCGATGGTTGTCCGCCAACTCTAGCAAGGTATACGGATGAATTGTCAAAAGTTGTATTCGATGGCGAACAAACGCAATGCCCCCCGGCAACGGGTATTGAAATCAGGAACAATAACGGTTGGCGGTGCGAGCATCGATTGCACTCGCAACCTTTCCGAAGCAGGGGCCGCGCTTCAAGTCGCAAGCGTGGTGGGTATCCCCACGGAGTTTGCGTTGTGCATACATTCCGACCTTTCCGCAAATGTCGCGTCGTGTGGCGGAAATTGAGCCGGATCGGAGTCGCCTTCAACAACAACGACCGTTAGGCGCTAAACTTAAAGAGGAATTCGGCCAAGGAGCGTAAGATGGAGGACAGAACAGCCCGGCGCCCGACGACAATGATATCGCCCGGCTCGAGGGTCGGAACCAGCACCTGCTCGGATAGGCGCGGAAGTTTTTGCCACTAACGAGCCATCGAACACGCAGGGCTCCATGAGAGGCGATGCGAAGTGCTGCGATGAAAGTCATGATTTGCGAGTGGCCCTATGACCTTGCCGCGAAGGCGCTGGCCGCGGATCGGAGTTGTTGGTCTTGGTCCATATCTCATCGATAAAGACGAGGCGCCGCGGCCGCCGAGCGACGTCAAGCCTGCCTTGTTACGAGAAGCATGCTTTTTTCAAAACGAGACCCTCGCGGTGGACGAACTCCATTCTGCTGTAGCTCACTTCAATGCCACCCTCCCGCAATTCGGTGGCCAGCGCTCTTAGCGAGATGCGTTGTCGATCCGCGCGATAATCCAGGTCTGCTAGCTGGCAGCCAGCCGCACATCGGCACGTCCCGTTGGCGAAAACCGGCGCGCCGCGCGTCGTCAGGGCCATGGCGTGCATGAAGACGCGACTGCTTGCAATCGGAAATCGGAAGAAAGGGTGATTTTCCTGGTCCCCTATTTCTCGGCTTGGCCCCTGTCGAAGTCGAGTGGCCGCAACGAGAAGAAATCGCACGGGCCTCCGGCGAAGCGGGCGCGATAGACCATGAAACGCTGTTGCGAACTAGCGTCGGCGGACGTTTCGCGCAGGTCCACACCCGCTATATGTTCGGCTCGGTTGCGGACCATCTTTGCGAGACCTTCGGCACAAAGGGATCGCCCATTTCGGTATCGACGGCCTGCGCGTCCGGCGCTACTGCGATCCAGCTCGGCGTCGAGGCAATTCGGCGCGGAGAAGCCGACGCCGCGCTATGCGTCGCGACCGACGGCTCCGTCGATGCCGAGGCCGTGGTGCGATTTACTGTCCGCTTTATCTATTAACAATGACGATCCGCGCAGCGCATCGAAGCCCTTTTCAAAGAACCGTCAAGGATTCGTGATGGCTGAAGGCGCCGGCGCACTGGTACTGGAGAGCTTGGAAGCCGCGCAATCGCGCGGCGCGAAGATCTTAGGCGTGATCGCCGGGTGCGGTGAATTGGCGGACACTTTCCATCGTACCCGTCCCAAGCCCGACGGGATTCCGATCGCCGATTGCCTCCGCGGCATCGGCGGTCTCGGAAACCAGCACGACCTGGCCTGGTATGGCATAGCCGTCGACCTCCACCTTCGCGCCTGGACGGATGGCGCGGATGTTCGATGCAGGTACGGCGATCTCGACCCATAGCGGAGATAGCTGTGCGAGCTTGATCAGCGAAGTCGTTTGCTCCACCCGCTGACCGGGAGAAACCATGATGTCCACGACGGTGGCCGACCGCGGGGCGGCAACCGAGAGGGTCGCGTTGATCGCAGCCTCGCTGGTCAGCTTTGAGATAGCTTCGTCGGAAAGGCCGCTGAGCCGAAGCATCTGCCGCCGCTCCGCAACCACGATGCTGGCCAGCCGGCCTTCGGTCTGGCTGGCCTCCAGAACACGTTGCGGTATCGCATTGCTCCGGAACAGCTGGGTGTTGCGGTTAAGCTGTTGGGCGGTCAGAACTTCCTGCCCCACAGCCTGCAGGTAGTCGCGTTGCTGGGAGACGAAGCTTGGGCTCTCCATTATGGCGAGCGGCTGTCCAGTGATAACGCGGTCGCCCGGCGCCACTGAAAGATTAGTCACCATGCCGGCTACCGGGCTACTCACGACCCACAACTGCGGCGTAGGGATCACGATCTGGGCGGGATAGGGCAGGGTCTTGTCGGTTGGGCTCGCAAGGGGACGAACGACGCGAACGCCGAGGCTCGTTGCCTGCTCCGGGCTGAGTTTCAGCGCGTCCTCGGCCATGGATATCGACGACAGGCCGATAAAGGTCAATGCAAGTATGGTTCGACCTAGTCTCTGCCATGGGGCGAGACGCAAGGTCGCCTGAAAAAAGCAAAGTGTCATCAACGTTCCCATGTCGCCCGCCGATCCAAATCGAAGCTTTGCACGTTCCGCAATTCGCGTTGCGGATTCCCAACAGCTTCCGGAGAACGCACCTGCGGGCGGACTGATGCGCCTCCCTTTGCAGCGTCTCAAGTTTCTTCTCGAAACATTCCATTCTTTTGGCGGTGTCGCGCTCTGCATTGCAATTCACTACTCATCAGCCGTCACCAGCGACGGCCAAATAACGAGTGCCGTTGAGCAACGACAAAAGCGTGCAGTCGATACCTGAGGAAGAAATGGTCGGCTTCATGAGTCACCTCTTTGATACGACAAAGCGGCTTATTCGCGTACAGGGGAGGCAACACGTCTGCCCAGGGCACCGTCCACACGTGACCCAAAGCTCCGTGTCACAATCGGTGTCAAGCAACCGCACATTGATCGATCACATACGAAGGATGTAACATACAACTCCGAAATTGGATCGACCCGATCACATTGCCCATGCACCAAGTACAGCGGCGCGCCAAGCCCCAGGAGAAATGGGATGTTGATTTCATTTCCGACCTTGGTTCTCGCTTCGCAACTGATCGTTACGCGGATGACGTTCCAAACTTCACATTGAGCGCGGATGCAAAATCGACAGCGCCGCCGCGTCCGACCCAAAGGCGGGTTGAACGCAACGCTAAAGATGTGCGGACGACGAGCATGCGGCAAAGGATCAGCTTCAAACGTTATGGTCGCAATCTGCGCCGTCCGACAGAAATGTGCTTGGGGCAAACAACTGACGATACTTCGATTCCGCCAAGCTACGTTGAACTATTGACGTGCCTTCAAGGCCAACAGATGGTCAAAAGCTACCGAAGGATTAGCAGGCAAGCGTTTCGTCTCTTGCACTTCAAGCGCGAGATAAAGAGCCTGCGCGAGCGGCAGTTCTTTTACTCACGGCTGCGTGTTGCCCAGATCGCGGACTGTAAGGTACACGTCCTTCGCCGAGAGAGGGTCCATGAAAAGCCTCGCATCTTGCCAAGGCCGGGAGTAATCATTCAGCCAGAAAATGTTTCGGTCAACCGCAGATGGCGCGAGATGCGGACGGCGCCGGCATCCCGAGGCGGCCTTAAGGCGAAGTCCGCTAATAAGGTCAATCACGTCCGTTTGAATGTCGGTCAACATCACGACGGAGGGAACAATGTCCAGACAGCAATCCTTGCAGAGAGGATCAGCTCTGATGGTTTTGGGTGCTCTGATTTTCCTCGCTTACGCGGTCGTATTCTTCCTCCTGGCCTTGTCGAGCAGCGGGTTCGAGATCGGTGTCGCGACGCTGAACGGCGTTACGACGCAACAATTGAACGGAATCAATCCGGCGATCATGGGTTACATCACGCACCTTCACCTAGCCACGGCAGGATTTATCGCGGCCACCGCGATCGCGGCCGGGGGCCTGGCCTGGTACGGTGTCCGCGACGGCTTGTGGTGGGCGTGGATAACGGCCGTGATCTCGCCGGTCTTGGGATTGGCCGTGGCGTTACCAATGCATTGGATGGGACACTTCAACTATGACTGGGTGAGCCACCTCGGTCCGATTTACCTCGGTACCATCATTTACGTGGTAGGAGTTGTGGTGGCGCTGATCGGGCTGAGCCAAGCGGCGCCGACAGTTGCAACGGCCAGGCGGTAGGATTTTGTGAACAGCGCGAATTCCGCTCCGGGTCAAAAGGCGAAGTCGCAGCCGATCTGCGCCACTTCCGGCTTGTGTGCACCGAAAGCTCAAACCCGGACGTAGTGTTGATGAAGTCCGCCAAGGAGGGCGTGTGATTTGATGCTTCCGGTCCGCTGAATTTGACGAGAGACCGGCGCATCTTCGTTCGATGATCGGTGCGTTCTGACGCCGTTGTAATAGTCAGCATAGGATTTCAGAATTCGACGCAGATGAGATGCGCCTCGCCCAAGACAATGATGTGGTCCAAACACTCGCGCCGGATCGATCCGATCAGCCGTTCGGCGAAGCCGTTCTGCCAGGATGAAGCCGGTGCGGTCGGCTTGTCCCGAATGCCCATGGCGATCGACGGGTGACAACCGCGCCATAGATTTGGTCGCGAGCACGGATGGGATATCGTGGGGCATCATCCCAAGGAAATGCCTCCGTTATCTGACGTGCAACCCATTCTGCCGTCGGGTTTGCTGTGACGTTGATCCAGACCATGTCTCTGCGGTCTAGCCGGACGATAACGAAGGCATAAAGCAATTCGAAACCGATAGTCGGGACAACGAACAAATCCATCGCGGCAATATCCGGCGCGTGATTTGCAGGAAGGTCCGCCACCCTTGGCTTGGCGGTGCTCGCCGTTTGACCATGTACTTGGCGACGCTTGATTGAGCGACCTCAAACCCAAGCTTGAGAAGTTCGCCGTGGATGCGTGGCGCGCCCCAAAGCGGATTTTCGATGCTCATCTGCCGGATCAACGCGCGCAGTCCCGTCTCGATCTGCGGCCGACCTCCCAAAGATCGTGACTTGAAGCTGCCGCCGGGGAGCTACTTAGCCTGGGGCGGGTAATTCGAAAACTTCTCGGTCGCGCGCAGCGGCTCGCGATTATCGTCCCCAAATGCTTCGCGATGATCTTCCTGCTTCTTTTCGGGGCTCTTCGGTCGGCGCGCGGTGCACTTCTCGTCTTCAGTGCCGTGCCGCTCGCGCTGACAGGCGGGATTGCCGCGCTGTGGCTGCGCGGCATGCCGTTCTCAATATCTGCCGCGGTTGGCTTCACCGCCTTGTCGGGCGTGGCCGTGCTCAACGGTCTGGTGATGTTGACCCAAATCCGTTCGCTGATTTACGCCGGCGTGCTGCTTGCTCAGGCAATCCGCGCCGCGACGCTTGGAATTGGATAATGCGAACGATGCGACGAGTTGCGCAGCCGAATAGATTGGAGCTTTCCGCGCTTTCAGTCCTTGCCGTCTCTTTGCGGCGCAGGTCATTGCGTTAACCGGCACAGGTCTAATGACGGTTGCGTTTGGCCCGGCTGACCTTCAAGATGGCAGGCAACAAGGCGCGCATTCGAAGCGGCATGTGCACGTCTTTGTGAAAAAATTCACTTGGTGGGAGGACCGAATGATCGTCCGCACCCTCATATTGGCATGTTCTCTTCTACTTGCGAGCGAGCTGCCGGCGGCAAGCTTCCCGCCTAAGGATGATCCCTGGAATCCACACCACATAGATGCACTGCCGCCCGACATCCGTCACTATATAGGGGCAATCTGTAAGGGACCGGCCACGGCGCAGCATGATTTCGCGACCTATTCTCCAACCGAGAGGCGTTGGCGAATAAACCTCGAATATCTTCAATGCGATGGCCTCCGCGATTTCCGACGAGGACACCAATGCGTCGACGTAGATTTTATCCAGGTAGGCTCACGGTTCCGGCTTGCCTCAAAGCAATACCGTGAATGCGGCTTCTGACGCGGAGCCGCATCGCGTCGGCTACGAAACCTTCGCAATCATTACGCTGGCAATCCCAATCCGTCCGTCCGGATTAAATCGCAGAGTAGTAGTCCGGGCAACGAGTTAGCGCCCCGCAGCTGATACAGCAAGACGCGGTTTTCCGGTGTAACAAGTGCTGAAGGACATCCTGCGTCAGACCCGCCAGCAGTATAAATTGCCTCCAATTGACCCACTTTTGGGAACGGATGTTCTGGTGGGTCACAAAGACAGCGCCGCGCCCTCACGCTATCATGCGACGCATGTCAGCCGTATGATCCAGATGCCGAGCGCGGCATGCAGGCTCGACGCGCCGCAGCTCGCGAGCGTAGTGCTTTCGGTCACCACCGACACCGCCTGATAGCCAGCAATGTGTTTCGATATGCCCCTAGAGTAGTGTCTCGTTTGCCGGAACGATAAACCGGAGAGATTGAGCCCCCTCGTGAGAGCATTCGCAAAAGCATGGGATTATATAGAACCACCCCTATTCGGAACGACCGTCACCTGCATAGTGCGGCATGGCAAAAACAAAAGTGACATTCAAAATAGTCCGGGTTGCAGAAGGCGATTGGAAAATACTGGCGGACTATCCGGGCAGCGAACAGCGCGAAATTACGGGTCTGGCCAGCAAGGCAGATGCGGACACATCTGCACCATCCCCGCATCGAGATCGCCGAAGGCATCGGCTTGGATGCGATACGCGAGCATTGCGAACAGCAGATGCTTCGGCAGGTGAACTGGTACTGAGCGACCCGTCAGACCCTGCCATCGGAGGCGAAGGGCCTTGAGATCAAGGTCACCCAGACGCGCGATCTCGATCTCAAGAGATGCCGCATCAATTGTGCGACGTGATTGTCTTCGAGGCACCATCGATTAGGCGGCCTTAGCCCCACTGGGCCTCCGCCGAGGCCGGCGCGTGCTCGTACGTGGAACCGCCGGCGCCGTCGGTCAGGCGCCGCACGCGCTTGCGGCCTGAATTTGATCTGGCGCAAAAAGCTGAGATCGTTTTCAGGTAAAATTGCTCATTTCTCAATGGTTCGTCGGAGGCCGCAATGATCATGGAGCGTTTATCCCGAGAACATCGCAATATCGAGAAGCTGCTCGCCGTCCTCGAACGCGAACTAGAGATTTTCGATCGCGGCAGCCGCCCCGACTATGAGGTTATTCGCGCGATTATTAGCTATTTCGAACTCTATCCCGAGGTGTACCATCATCCCCAGGAGGACTTGGTCTTTGCCAAGCTAAAGCTTCGCGATCCGATTGCGGCTGCAAAGGTCGGTAACCTCGCACTTGAGCACCAAGAAGGGGCCAAGCGTTTGCGCCGCGTCGCTCAAGCGGTCGACAGTGTCCTCGCGGATCAGGAAATCCTACGGCAAAATGTCGACAACATTGTTCGCGATTTCATAGAGCACCAGCGGCGTCACATCATGATGGAAGATCGTGATTTCTTTCCCGTCGCCCTCAATGCTTTGGGGCCTCAAGATTGGACGGAGATCGCTTCGGCCTTGACAAGTCATGAGGATCCGCTGTTTAGCGAGGCGGCCGAAGAGACGTTCGACGCGCTACGGGCGCGTATCTTGCAGTTGGAACAAGAGGCTGAAGCCGAGCGACACTAGTCGAGTTTCATCCGCGTTGCGCTCGCGATGCACGGCTCTTTTTGATCCTACTTGACTCCCCACTCGATGGTTGGAGTTAGGCGCCGAAGCGCAATCAACGCTCGCTGTCGCGGTCGCCAGTGGTGTACATAGCGGACACAACGCGGCATTGATGGCTTTGGATCATTTCCAACGCTTTGACGATATCCGCGCAGCCAATGCGACCACAGAGCGGACATCGCGGCATGTCTCAAACGTGCCTCATAGGACCGGAATTGGGTCAAACAATTCCGGTCTCTAGTACTCTTGTAACGATCGTTGGGGACTAAGTGGCCTTGTTCGGCGCAGCAGTCTTGTTAGCGTTCCGCGCTCGGTGGAGCACCTGACTTAATACTGATTGTCTTGCTGACTTTCAGCGCCTTGGCAGGCTTCTTGATTGTGAGATGCAGCACGCCCTTGTCGAAATGTGCGTCGATGGCTCCGTCTTCTGGCTCGAACGGTAGTGACATAGATCGGTAGAATGAGCCATAGCTCCGCTCCACGACATGCCAGTCCTTTTCCTCTTTCGTACTCTCCGCCTTTTTCTCACCGGAAATCACTAATTGGTTTTCATCAAGGCTGACCTTGATGTCTTTCTCGTCGACGCCGGGAAGTTCGGCTGTCACTTCGAAGGCATCCTTTGTTTCCGCCACACTAATTGGCGCGCCCGCCCCAATGTTGGGCGACGACGAACCCTGATCGAATGCACGGGCGCGCTCCGGCCGCAGGCGGATACAGGATCCGTCGTTCAGCCAGAGGCGGCTCTTCTTCGGCTGCTTCTGCGGGACTTTCAGCCCCTCCCGTCGCCAGATCCGTTCAACGCGCTTGACGTTCACTGTCCAACCCTCGGAGCTCAGCATTGCCGTGATCCGGCGATAGCCGTAGCGGCCATACCGGATGGCGAGCCTGATGATGTCGGCAGTCAGCCCCGCTTCGTCGGCGCGCCCTGTTGGCTTCTTGCGCTGTGTCGAACGATGCTGTCCGAGAACCCCGCAGGCAAAGCGTTCCGATACACCAAGCTTCGCCATGACATGATCGATGCATCGACGGCGACGGGCGGGGCTCAGAAGTTTCCCGAGGCAGCCTCTTTCAAAACTAGCTTCTCAAGCGTCAGATCCGACACCGCCTTGCGCAGCCGTTCGTTCTCCTTCTCCAGTTCCTTCAACCGCTTCACCTGATCCCTCTTCAGGCCGCCAAATTCATTGCGCCAGCTAATGGGATGGACGGCTCTCCCTTCACCATTCAGGCTGAGAGCCTGCAACAGGAAGGAGAGCTGCAATGAGCATCGAGGTTCTCGGCATCGATATCGCCAAAAATGCATTCCAACTCCACGGTGTGAACCGCGGTGGCGGGGCCGTGTTCAAACGGAGGGTCATGCGCGATCAGCTTCTGGAAGTGGTCGCTCAGATCGAGCGATGCACGATTGTTGTCGAGGCATGTACCGGAGCATTCTACTGGGCTCGTAAATTTGAGGAGCTCGGGCACCAGGTGAAGATCATCAGTCCGCAATATGTGAAGCCGTTTGTGCGACGGCAAAAGAACGATGGTAATGATGCCGAGGCCATTTGTACGGCCGCACGTCAACCCCACATTCCCCTCGTCCCAAAGAAGAGCATCGAACAGCAGGATATTCAGGCGCTGCATCGTGCGCGGCAACGGATGGTCAATCACCGCACCGCTGTCGTCAGCCAAATTCGAGGTCTCCTGCTCGATCGTGGATTCGCTATCGGCAAGAGTATCACCCGAGCGCGCCGCATAATTCCGGAGATACTGTCTGACGTCGAGAACGAAATAACCTTGCTCGCTCGAGAAGCACTCAACGAACTCTATGATCTCTTCCGCGACCTCGACCGCCGCATCATCATCTTCGACAGGAAGATCGATGCGGTGTTCCGCGACAGTGAGGTGTGCCAACGCATCGCAAAGATCAAGGGCGTCGGCCCAAAGACGGCGACTGCGATTGTCGCCGCCGTCGGCGATGGGTCCGAGTTCAAGAATGGCCGTCACCTTGCCGCCTGGGTCGGCCTCGTTCCGCGACAATTCTCCAGCGGAGATCGAACCGTGCTGATGGGCATCTCGAAGCGGGGCAACCAGCATCTGCGCAGCCTGCTCGTCCATGGCGCCAGGGCGGTCGTCCGAACGGCCCCCAACAAGACTGATCATAACAATCAGTGGGTCAACCAGCTTCGGGAGCGGCGTGGCTTCAACCGCGCAACGGTTGCGGTCGCCAACAAGAACGCACGGACTATCTGGGCCGTGCTTCGAACAGAAGCCTACTTCAGGGAGGACCACTTTTCAGGGGGCAGACCAGCTTTGGCTCTGTGGCGATGCTCCGCAAATGGGCCAGCACAGCGTCAACAGAAGCGTGCGCCAAAGGGCCGACGTCCGTTTGCATCAGCATCTTTGAAGTCTCCTCGAACTTTGAGATAAGCTCACGTCGATCGACGCTGCCATGCAGGACCTCAAACCCCAGCGCGCGGTAGAATCGAACAGCTCGCGGCATTTCGTGTGTGGCCAGCGTGATTGCGCTGATCCCCTCAATCATGGATAAAACTCTCCTGTTTCTTCCTCTGTGTCGTTTGTAGCCGACTTCTCCGCCTGTCTGATTAGCCGAGCGCACGACGTACAGACTAACCGCCGCCTTATGGCCCGTGTGTGTACCGAAAGCTCAAACCCGGACGTAGTGGTGATGAAGTCCGCCAAGGACGGCGTGTGATTTGATGCTTCCGGTCCGCTGAATTTGACGAGAGACCGGCGCATCTTCGTTCAATGATCGGTGCGTTCTGACGCCGTTGTAATAGTCAGCATAGAACTTCAAAATTCGGCGCAGAGGCGCCTCGCCCAAAACAATGATGTGGTCCAAACACTCGCGCCGGATCGATCCGATCAGCCGTTCGGCGAAGCCATTCTGCCAGGGTGAAGCCGGTGCGGTAGGCTTGTCCCGAATGCCCATGGCGCGCAATCGACGTGTGACAACCGCGCCATAGATTTGATCCCAATCGCGGATGAGGTATTTTGGGGCATCATCCCAAGGGAAGGCCTCCGTTATCTGACGCGCAATTTGATCCAGACGAGGTCTCTGCGGTCGAGCCGGACGATGACGAAGGCATAGAGCAGGTCGAAACCGATAGTCGGGACAAACAAGTCCATAGCGGCAATATCCAGCGCGTGATTACGCAGAAAGGTCCGCCACCACTTGGCTTGGCGGTCCTCACCGTTTGACCAATGTACTTGGCGACGCTTGAAAGCGGATTTTCGATGCTCATCTGCCGGATCAACGCGCGCAGTCCCGTCTCGATCTGCGGCCGACCTCCCAAAGATCGTGACTTCCAGCGCCAATAGCAGCGAAAGCCAGACCGGTGCCAGTGGATGAGCGTCTCGGGGCGGATGATTGCAAGAACCTGAAGGATAGACGGGAACCAGCGATAAAGCTGGACAAAGAACCAGCGATCGTCGCGAGTCGAACACGGCCACGCAGCTTGCGCCGCAAAACAATCAACTGATGTCGAAGCGCCGCGTTCTCAGCTTCAAGCCGCAACTTCGACTTGAATGGCGAGGCCAGGACGGCCAAAGCGAAACAGAGCAGCCCGATCATTTCTCGCCAGTTTAGGTGATGTCATCACGTCATCAACTCGGATAAGTTTTTCGGTACACACAGGTTTGGGGTCACCGCGCAACCGACGGCCGAATGGATCGCCAATCAACTGACGGAGGCGTGTGGCTGGGAGCAAATCCCTCGTTACCTGATCCGGGATCGCGATGGCGCATACGGCGAAATATTCATACGCCGGGTTCGATCCATCGGCATTCGAGATCGTCCGACATCTCCTCGCTCACCGTGGCAAAATGCGTATGCAGAACGGCTGATCGGATCGATCCGCAGGGAATGCGTTGATCATATCGTGGTATTCGGCGAACGCCATCTGCGCCACGTGCTGCTCTCGTACATGAGCTACTACAACGGCACGCGCACCCATTTGTCCTTAAACAAGGACGCGCCGATGTCGCGCGTCGCCGAGACAGCCGGACGCATTAGCTGTCGTCCGATCCTGGGCGGACTGCACCATCAATATACCCGGATTTGATATGCGGTAAGCACAGGATTTGATTTGCGATAAGGTGGTTTGTTGTTGCCAGCCAAGGGCACATACGGCGAAATATTCATGCGTCGGGTTCGGTCCATCGGTATTCGAGATCGGCCAACGTCTCCTCGCTCACCCTGGCAAAACGCATACGCCGAACGGCTGATCGGATCGATCCGCAGGGAATGCGTTGATCATATCGTGGTATTCGGCGAACGCCATCTGCGCCACGTGCTGCTCTCGTACATGAGCTACTACAACCGCACGCGCACCCATTTGTCATTGAACAAAGACGCGCCGATGTCACGCACCGCCGAGACAGCTGGACGCATTCTCTGTCGTCCGATTCTGGGCGGACTGCATCATCAATATACCCGGATTTGATTTGCGGTAGGCACAGTTAGGCCCTCAAATCAGTCCGGGCACCCGCTGCTCCCCGATGCATACTGGGATGAAAGGCTGGTCCCTGAAGGCGTGTACGGCCTTAGTCTTTTGTCGGCGCACCTGACCTGGCCCCATGAGGGCGCCAGTTTTCAGGTTAAGGTTGAGTTCCGCTATTTTGTGCCACCCGGCCGACAGCGCGGAATCGTGTACCGAACGGGATCGGGCGCGCTCATCGAGATGAACGGCAACGCCTGGAGATTCTGAGACAGGTGCAGCAGACGGTCCTGCGTCTGTACGAGCAATCCACGCTTAATGCGATCGCACAGTACAAGGCCAACCTTGCGCAATGCGAATCCGCTAAACCGACGCGTGACCCTGAACGGACGTATCGTGGTAAGGCTTAAGCGCGCGTGGCTGCACGAAAGGACACCTGAGCATGCAACGACACGGTGCCGGCGTCAGCGCCTGCCGTTTTTCGCGCTCGCACGTTAACGTTTCCATCGACCGCTCAAGATGGCCGGCACCGTTTTCTGCATTGCGATCCGAGCAGCTTGGGGCAGCTCGTCGTACTCACCCGCTCTGATGAACACCCCACGCAAGCGTGGCCAAAAACGCGCCCATAATGGCGACGAGAGCGAAACTCATCACGATCGCATCGAACGGCATCGAAGTACTCCCTTATCCTGAGGGCGATCAGAATATCAGCGCCAGAGCTGATCGCGGTCAACAATGATGTATAAAACATCATCAACTAGCGCTGCAGAATGATAAATCAGCGCTGCTGAATGCTTTTTAACACAAAATCGCGTAGGCGTCTTTGACCTAGATCAAACAACGACACTGACAAGTTTTGGCGATTGGAACAGCGTGTTTCGGCGCTTCAGCCCACTGCCTGCGCAGCCGTCATTACGTCAACGTCGTGATTGCGGGCAAACACCCAGCCCCACAATGGTTGACCATCGACGCCGCCGCCACGCATTGCGCAGAAGGCATCGGCATCTGGCAATGGGCCAGCAATGACCAGGACTCCGAGCCGGACGTAGTGATGGCTTGCGCCGGCGACGTGCCCACGCTGGAAACGCTCGCCGCTGTTTCCATTCTGCGCCAACATCTGCCCAACCTTAAAATTCGGGTAGTCAATGTCATGGACCTCATGAAGCTACTGCCGCAGACCGAGCACCCGCACGGGCTGAACGATACAGATTTCGATTCAATCTTCACCAAGGATAAGCCGACCATCTTTGCGTTCCATGGATACCCATGGTTGGTCCACCGGCTGACTTACCGCCGCACCAACCACGAGAACTTGCACGTCCGCGGCTACAAAGAAGAGGGCACGATCACCACCGCCTTTGACATGACCGTGCTTAACGATCTGGACCGCTTCCACCTGGTCATGGACGTAATCGATCGCCTGCCGCAACTGAGTGCCAAGGGGGCCCACTTGAAGCAGCAGCTTCGGGACAAGCTCATCGAACACAAGCACTACATCCGCAAGCATGGCGAAGACATGCCGGAAATCCGAAACTGGCTGTGGGGCGCAAAGACGTGACGGGCATGCCGAGTTTGCTCTCGCACCATTGCAGGCCGCGGTCGGCGTCGATCCGGACCGTCACGGCACAGACGCCGGCGGGGCGGGCTATTCAGTGGCCGAAGGAGGCACTCAACGCGCCGACAGTAACGCTCCAATCGCCCAGCAATGCCAGTGGTTTCTGAGCAATCTTACCGGACACCGTGATCCGTTGGCATCGTGCCGGTTTCAGATTGTATTGGCGCTGGAAATCGAGGCATCGCTGCGGTCGACCGGCTGTGTTCTGGCCAATGCGCGCCTCGTCGCCAAACCATAGTTCTATATCGGCTGGATCGACGCTCTTGAGCTTGTGATAGCCCATGCCTCGCAGCTCCCGGCTCAGAGTCTGCTTGGAGACTGTGACCCTGAACTCCTCATACAGCCACTGGCAGAAATCGACGATGCGCCCACGGACAACGCCGTGAAGATCAGGGATCGGCCCGCTTTCTATCACGGCGGCCAACACCTGACGATGTTCGTCCTTGAGCCGGGACGGTTGCCCAGGGCGCCTTGCGATCGAAAAGACCGTCCGGGCCGAGTGCATTGAACTTCATCATCCAGTCGCGAACAATTTGCACACCAACTCCGCCGATCCTGGATGCTTCCGTCTCGAACGGTGACGAACGCCCTTGGCAAACAGACTGTCTACAAATTCAACTGGAGCTACGGTAATGTCAGTTTGGCCCGGATCGACGGGACGGCCAGCGCGAGCTGTCCGGCAAGCACGGACCGAAACTATACCCTCGCCACCACGACAAAATTCATCTCGTCGTCGACAGATGCCGAGGGACGGGTAACCAACTATACGCGTAACGCGGCAGGGCAGGCGACCCAAACCATCGACGGATACGGAACGCCATCTGCCCGAACAACCTCGACGACGTGGCATTCGACGCTGCATGTTCCGACGCAGGTCGTCGAGCCTAATCTCACCACCGATTATACCTGGACGTCCGGTCAGCTCACTCAAGTGACGCAGACGGATACGACCTCCACGACAGTTCCTTATTCGACCAACGGTCAGACGCGAACCTGGGCGTTCACTTACGACACCGCCGGCTCCCTTCTAACGGTTGATGGCCCGCTGAGCGGCACCGGGGATACGGTGACCTATGCCTACGACACGTCCGGATATCTGGCCTCGGTTACGAACGAAGTTGGTCAAACCACCACGATCACGTCGGTGAATGGGCGAGGCCACAACCGCATTAATTGGCATACTTACTGAAGGAAGCTGACCACTTCCTGCGTTTTGACGCATCTCGCGTTGAAGTTTCTTGCGCTTCGCGAGCCACGTGTGACAGCTTCGCGATTGGCAGTCTTCCACTGCCATGATTCCCCCGATTAACCCTCCCTTTACCATACTGTGCAAATCTCCTTGACGGATGACGCCAAGGATTCGACGCACATGGCACAGTTCAGCCCAAGCGACAGCTCAAGCTACAGCACACGATCTATCAGGGACGATACCGACAACGTCCTGAATTTCCCGCAAGCCCCCGAACGTAGCAGCGGCGCCACCGCGCTGGAGCTGGTGTATCAGGCCGCCGAAGTCTTCACCGGCATGGAAGACCGCGCCCGAGAAATCGAAGCCAGCGCCCGCTCGATGTGCCAAAGCGCGGTCGAACGCTTGCACCTCGCCGAACAACGTATCGAAGCGGCCGAGCGGTCGCGGCGCGACATCATCCATGATGCCGGCGAGAAGCTGCAGGGTGCGTCGCGCGCCTTGAAGCAGGCGCAGTTGCGCATCGAAGCCGCTGAGCGGCAGGCCACGGCGGCGGAAGCCCGCGCGCAGGCCGCCGAAGCGCAAGCGCACGAGGCGCGCCGCGTGCTGGCGCAGGTCGAGGACGCCATCCGCAACCGCCTGCTCGGCGAGGGGATCGAGGCTTACGATACGCTGAACGCGGTCGCCTGAGGGCGCGACTGTCAACGCCGGAGGGATTTTGCAACTCTGACCTCAATGCGAACCAGGCCGCGTTCGTCCGCGCCGAACTCTCAAAGTTTATCGCTGAGTTGATGGTAAGGCCTCGGCGGGGGCGACGACGTTTGCGAAGACACAGGCTTTACGGGTGCTCGCGGCGTGATGCAAAGAACACTGCAGCATATCGCCGCTGACCGAAAACGGTGAAGTTCGTACCGTGCCCGGGCAAGGCTTGGCGGCGATGAACGAAGTTGCCGGCAACCGGCCCTAGACCACGGTCAATTCGCGAAGTGTTTTAGTGATCTCAGCAGGGCTATAGGGCTATGGCAAAAAACGCCCGCCTTCGGGCAAATCCACGAGACCAAGTTTGACGTGGCCTGAAGTGGCCACGATCTTGATAGGTGGCCAGCGATCCCGAACCGCAGCAGCAAGCTTGAGGCCATCCATACTGCGGGGCATTTGGATATCGGTGAATACGACAGTGATGTCTAAGCGACCTTCGAGAATTGCAATCGCCTCGTCCGCATTTGCTGCTCCGACGACTTCAAATCCTGCCTCTTCGATCATTTCGACGGCGTTCAACCGGATCAGCAATTCATCCTCAACGATCAGAATGACCGCACGCCTCGCTACTAAATCACCGGTCAGTTCCACGAATTGAGCATCGGCGTTACACCGTCGTTTATCTGTCGGGAACCAGACACATCCTTAGAACCTTTTGAGTTCGACAGAGTTGGTTTCGATGGCAGCGATCTCGGATCCTCCCGAAATTCTGACTCGGCTTCTGCCGGGGCGGGCTTTCGTCATACGACCAATTCGGCCAGCAGCCGTCCCCGGCACGACCCCGAAGATGATCGAACGGGAATTGCATGCCCGCTTTGTCGGCTACGGTGGCATGCTGATGGAATCGTTCGTTGCCATGATGGCGCTGTGCGCGGCCTGCGTGCTCGATCCCGGCATCTATTTCGCCATGAATAGTCCTGCGGCGGTGATCGGCGATACGCCGCAGCGGGCGGCCGAGGTGATCAGCAATTGGGGTTGGGTGATCACGCCCGAGACCATCACCCAGACGGCCGCCGATGTGGGTGAGCGCACCATCCTCAACCGAGCTGGCGGCGCACCAACCCCTGGCGGTTGGAATAGCGCAGATCATGGCGCAGGCGTTCGGTGGCAAGACGCTGGAAGCCTTTTGGTACCACTTCGCTATCCTGTTTGAAGCGCTGTTCATCCTTACCGCGGTCGACGCCGGGACGCGGGCGGGCCGCTTCATGATCCAGGATCTGCTCGGCCACATCTACGCGCCGCTGGGCCAGACCGAGTCTATTTTCTCAAATATCTTTGCTACAGTGCTGTGCGTCGCCGGGTGGGGCTACTTCGTCTACCAAGGCACCATTGATCCCCTCGGCGGCGTGAACACCATCTGGCCGCTGTTCGGTATTAGCAACCAGATGCTCGCCGGTATCGCACTGCTCTTTGCCACGACTGTGCTCATCAAGCTCAAGCGCGAGCGCTACGCATGGGTGACGCTCGTGCCGACTGCATGGCTTCTGATGTGCACGCTCACAGCCGGATGGATGAAGGCGTTCTCGTCTGATCCGCGCATCGGCTTTTATTCGCTGGCCAACAAATATAGCGAGGCGGCATCGGCCGGTACCATCTTGGCTCCTGCGAAGAGCATCGCGGAGATGCAGCGCGTCGCGCTAAACAATTACATCTGCGGCACGCTTACGGTGATGTTCGTCGTGCTGATCGTGGTGATGGGCTATTTCACCATCCGGATGTCGTTGCAGGCGCTCCGGACGCGGGGCCGAGTGCCAACGAAACTCCGCCCATCGCCCGTGGAGAAGGATTGGCCAATGTTGCTGCGTGATGTCCTTAAACCGGTGCTGTCATGCACGGAGTCCACGGGTATGACAGCGGTGGAGTGCGTGGCGTTTGCGCGGATCGCGGCCTCCCAGCTGCGGCACGGCTGGCTGCATGCGATCGGTGCGCCCGACTATCAGGCCTACCTCGCCCATCACGCGCAGCGCCATCCGGGCACCCCGCCACTGAGCGAGCGCGAGTACGTGAACGTCTTCATCGAGCGCAGGTACAATCGGCGCGGTGCCGGCCGCTGCTGCTAAGGAGCCGGGACGAGCTGTCCCTGTCGCAAACCCCATCCAACTGGCGGTTGATCGAGAATTGGGCGATGTTGCTGCTCGATGTTAGATTTGCGCAGACTGATCTATGGAATGGTGATCGATCTGCTGCGGTCGCGAGTTGCGCTTGAGGCAGAAATTCTGGTCTTGAGGAAAAAAATTGAACGTGTTGCGGCGAACCCGTCCCAGGAGACCTTCCTTCATCTCGATTGACAGACTGAAATTGGGAGGTGTCTGCCGACTGTTTTCCAAGATGTATGATGCACTGGCGATCGTCCGACCGGACACTATGATCCGTTGGCATCGTGCCGGTTTCAGACCGTATTGGCGCTGGAAATCGAGTTGCCGCTGCGGCCGACCGACTGTGCCGTTGGAAATTCGCCGGCTGATCCGCGAGATAAGCATCGCCAATCTGTTGTGGGGAGCGCCGAGAATCCATGGCGAGTTGCTCAAGCTTGGCATCGATATCGGCGAGACCTGCGTGGCCAAGTATATGACGCGGAGGAGGGCCCCTCCGTCGCAAGGCTGGAAGACGTTCCTTCGTAACCACGCTGGCGGTATCGCCGCGCATCCGACGGCCAATGGATCGCCAATCAGCTCACTCAAGCTTGCAGCTGGAGCAAATCCCTCGTTACCTGACCGGGATCGCGATCGAGCCTAGATGTTTATCCGCCGGGTTCGGTCTATCGGCATCCGAGACCGCTCGACTTCTCCTCGCTCACCGTGGCAAAATGAGTATGCAGAACGGCTGATCGGTTCGATCCGCAGGGAATGCATTGATCATGTCGTGGTATTCGGCGAACGCCATCTGCGCCACGTGCTGCTGTCGTACATGAGCTATTACAACGGCACGCGCACCCAAGAGCAAGAGGGTCTTGGACGCGCTGCGAAGCGAGCAGGTCGATGCGGTTCTGGCCCAGCTTGAGACGGACAGTGCTGATTTCCAGACGCCGCTGCCGCCTGACGATGGTTCGACGACCACCTAAGTAAACGGCCCGGTCTTTCACGCAGACGAAAGACCGGGCCTGACCCTTGCAAAGCGTGGACTAAGCAACGGCTGGACGCCTCAAAGCACGCCAGCATTCAACACTAGGTTAACGGGGAATGCTTGGAATGGATGCCACGACGTTCGCCGCTGGCGCTTTTATTCTCAACGCCATCGGCTTTCTTCTTTGCGAACACGATTTGATCAACTAGTGCAGCTCACGGTAACGATAAAACGATCGATCTCTAAACGCTCGTAGACCTTGCTGGGGCGCTGAGGGCCCGAATGACACCGGATCAGGCCATAGCCTCGTTGGGCTGCCGGCTCGGGGCCGACCATCTGTCGGTAAGACAGACTTCGCCCGAGCATAGCGCATGGTGACGGCCCGCCAGGGGGGCCGTCACCATCAGCCGTTAGAATACGATGGTGCTGCGCACGCCAAACAGGGGGCCGCTCTTGACGGGCGATGCAGGCGCGAGGGTATGCGGCACACGGCCTGTGTGTACGGAAAACCTAAACACGAACATATTGGTGATGCAGTCCGCCCAGAATGGCGCGTGAACAAATGACACCGGTTCGGTAAACCGGCCTAGAAACCGGCGCATCCTTGTCCAAAGATCGATGGGTTCTGACACGGTTGTAATAGTCGGCATAAGATTTGAGTATCCGGCGCAGATGCGCCTCGCCCAAGACAATGATGTGGTCCAAACACTCGCGCCGGATCGATCCGATCAGCCGTTCGGCAAAGCCATTTTGCCAAGGTGAAGCTGGTGCAGTGGGCTTGTCCCGGATGCCCATGGCGCGCAATCGGCGTGTGACGACCGCGCCATAGATTTGATCCCGATCGCGGATGAGGTATTTTGGGGCATCATCCCAAGGGAAGGCCTCCGTGATCTGACGCGCAATCCACTCCGCTGTCGGATTTGTTGTGACGTTGATCCAGACCATGTCTCTGCGGTCGAGCCGGACGATGACGAAGGCATAGAGCAGGTCGAAACCGATAGTCGGGACAACGAACAAGTCCATAGCGGCAATATCCGGCGCGTGATTACGCAGAAAGGTCCGCCATCCTTGGCTTGGCGGTCCTCGCCGTTTGACCATGTACTTGGCGACGCTTGATTGAGCGACCTCAATCCCGAGCTTGAGCAGTTCACCATGGATACGCGGCGCGCCCCAAAGCGGATTTTCGATGCTCATCTGCCGGATCAACGCGCGCAGCTCCGTCTCGATCTGAGGTCGCCCTCCCAGTGGGCGCGATCTCCACCGCCAATAGCGGCGAAAGCCAGCCCGATGCCAACGCACCAGCGTCTCGGGCCGGATAATCGTGAGAACCTGCAGGATCGACGGAAACCAGCGATACAGCTGGACAAAGAACCAGCGATCGCTGTTTGCGAGTCGAACACGGCCACGCAGCTTGCGCCGCAAAACAATCAACTGATGTCGAAGCACCGCGTTCTCAGCTTCAAGCCGCAACTTCGACTTGAATGGCGAGGCCAGGACGGCCAGAACGAAACAGAGCAGCCCGATCATTCCGCCAGCTTAGGCGATTCCATCACGTCATCAACTCGGATAAGGTTTTCGGTACACACAGGAGGATATCCACGAAGCCGTGGCGGCATAGGCGGCAGCTCTGTACGTCACTTGCCGCACCAACAGGATCTTCAGGTTTTCGACCAAGGAAGCGACAAGTCCCGCGCCGCGCGGGAGGCCAGCATCGGCTCGCGCAATGCGCGGCGGCGGGCGCCGCTCCCGCCACAAGCCAACTGCCATGGAAGTTCAATGTTCCAGCGGCTGCCAGCCCGCTGGGTCCAAAATGGTCGCCGTGATGGCGGCCATTCGGCATCAGGCCAATCGGTCAGCGCCCAAAAAATTACAAGCGACAACGAGTTCGAACGCAGAAGTAGGTTCGTGAAAATCGAGATACGATTTTTGAGATACCGAAACGCGGCCACGAAGGCCGCCTTCTTCTCCAGGCCGGTGCCCTCGATGGCGGTCGGATTCTCCATTCCGCGATCCGCGCTCATCGGCTGCCCTGGCCACACCGGCGCAGGTTTCTCCGGCGTTGTCACAGACAGTCAAGAGTCCATCACGGGGGCGTCAGGTTTGGCGAACTCAAGCCAGCTCTTCAAGCGCGTGCCGTCGATGGGATAGTTAGCCGCCTTGAGGACCTTGAGGATGAATGGATTGACCTCGCCTTTCGGCTGGCTGCCCATCGAAAAGGAGCGAAACCGGCCGGCACCGTCTTTGCGGATGAGCGATTCCGCTCTCGGACGCGCTACGCGCGTCCACCATTTTATTCGTCTGCTAAGGCTTGAGCGATTTGCTGCGGTGGCGACAAACTCCCCCGGTGCGCCTAAACAGCATGACCTACAAGGCGACCGATGGCAGCGGTCGTGCTCATGGCGACAGCGCCCCAAAAGGTGACTCGCAGCGTCGGCTTGAAGATGCCAGCTCCACCCGTCTGAGCTCCAATAGCCCCTAGAATCGCGAGCGTAACGAGTGAGCCTCCCGATACCGCCCACGGGATTCGCGCCAACGGCGAGAACACTGCGATCAACAGCGGCAATGCAGCACCCATTGAAAAAGTCGCCGCCGAGGTCAAAGCAGCTTGAACCGGACGAGCGACGATGTGTGCCGACAGACCCAATTCATCCCGAGCGTGCGCCGCAAATGCATCCCTTGCCGTCAGTTGCTCTGCGACTTGGCGGGCCAGCGAGGGTTCGATCCCGCGCTCGATGTAAATGTGTGTGAGCTCATCGAGTTCTGCTGCCGGCTGCTCCGCAAGCTCGCGTCGTTCTCGCGCTAGATCGGCGGCCTCAGTGTCGGCCTGCGAGCTCACGGAGACATACTCTCCAGCGGCCATCGAAGCAGCGCCGGCGACGAGACCGGCAACGCCAGCAACTAGCACCTCACTTTGCAAATTTGCCGCCGCGGCAACGCCAACAACAAGGCTCGCCGTAGAGATAATTCCATCATTCGCGCCCAGAACCGCGGCGCGCAGCCAGCCGATACGATCGATGAGATGTGCTTCACGGTGAAGGGCATGCATTCTTCTTATCTTTCAAAGTCCTGCGGTGGCCGGTTGAGAATCTTGCGGCCAGTGAACATCGCCGACGTAATACTTCCGCCCTCGTGTATCTCGGTCACGATCACCGCAGCGAGATGGGTCAAGATGACGGCCGCAAGCGCATAGAACGCATACAAGTGGATCGTCACAATGGGGAACCGGAAGGCGCGCATTGCCTTGTATGCAGCCTGATCCATCGTATCCGAAGCCAGCGGCGAAACTGACGCCGAATCGAAGCCAGTCGCAGCAACCCAGCCCGCGAACCATCCACCGAACGGCGGCCAGAACAAGTCAGTTCCAGCCAGGATTAGTCCCGTAGCGGTCTGAAGGAGGAGCAGAAGCAGTATGAGCACGATTGCGATACGCGCCGCCGGATTGTGCCCAAGATATTGTTGCGGCTCGCCGGAAAGGAAAGCGGTGGCATAGCTGCGCAATGCGCCCCAGTAGCCAGGCCCATAGGGCAACATCGCACGCCATCGCGCATAGCGGTTGCCGAGAAAGGCCCAAACAAAGCGCCAGATTAAATTCAATGCCATGACGTAGCCCAGCGCCACGTGGATCTGCTTGAGCTGGACTTTGCCGCCGACCGAAAGTCCAAGCGCATCATCGTTTAGCAACATAACTCCGACGCTTATCAAGCCGAGCACGGCGAGTGCGTTAATCCAGTGGAACCATCGCGTCGGGGCATCCCATACATTGTAGGCGCGATATTGCTCAGATGGCGTCTGGGACACTGATGGCACTCCTTACTATTGCGGCTTTGTCGCGTGCGAGTAGGCTCTCACACAACAATGTCTTCCAAAGGTTGATTTTCATCAACGAAGCGACCCGGTACGCCTAACCTGCAGGGGCAACAATCAAGCAAGTCGAGTGCTTGAAGAGCTGTTCGTGCTGAGGTTTGCGACAGTTCGGGCAGCAGCAGCCTTTGGCCACAAGGGATGCTGATCGTGCGTCGCGGACCTCGATTTAGTCATCAAAGCTGACCCGAGAATGCGGTGCGATCCGTGAGCGCGGAACAATGAAGGCAAGAATCGGGACAAGTCGGTGCCGACACGGATTTTCGCCAGGCTGAAGCGCTTGCCTCTGGTGGCACCTCGCTCGATCCCCTGAGATAGGGCGTACTCCGATCTGGAGATGTCGGCGCGGATTTATCCAGTCGGAACGTCGATCACGCCAAATTTTGAAACCGGCATGATCCAATAGACTATCCTCGATCCAGCGAGGTCCATTTTCAGACGATCGAGCAACTGTGCCGCGTCTTGAACCCGAAGAATTGTCCGCACCATGAGCTCGTCGTCATGGCCCTTAACCCGTTCAGCCGATGTCTGCAATCGAACGTCGGGGCCATGTCCCGCGACATCGGAGGCCGTGAAGCCGGAAACGAGATCGCGCTGTTCGTTGAGATAGTCGAACAGCTCATCGCGAAGCGATCGCGCGGCGATCAATGTGAGGCAGACCAGTTCGGCACTCATTTGAGCTCCTTGGCGACGCCGCCAAACCGGCGATAGAGGATCGGCAGCAGGATCAGCGTCAAAGCCGTCGACGAGACAAGGCCACCAATCACCACGATGGCCAACGGGCGCTGAATTTCCGATCCCGGCCCGGTGGCAAACAACAGCGGGATGAGGCCCAGGGCGGTGATGCTTGCCGTCATCAAGACGGGTCGAAGCCTGCGCTTGGCGCCGTCAACGACAATCCGTCCCTCGGGCATGCCATGGGCGCGGAGCTGGTTGAAATAGGACACCAGCACGACGCCGTTGAGGACTGCAATGCCGAGCAGCGCGATGAACCCGACGGAGGCTGGAACCGAGAGATACTCGCCCGTCAGGACCAGCGCAAAGACACCGCCAATGACCGCGAACGGGATGTTGACCAGCACCAACAGCGCCTGGCGGATCGAGCCGAACGTTGTGAACAGCAGCACGAAGATGAGGCCGATTGCAACCGGCACCACAATCGAGAGCCGTGCGGCGGCGCGTTGCTGATTTTCGAATTGGCCGCCCCAGGTGAGCCGGTAGCCTTGGGGCAATGGCAACTCCGCCGCAACCTTTTGGCGGGCTGTCTCGACGAAGCCGACCATATCGCGGCCGCGCACATTGGCGCGTACGACGCTCATTCGGTATCCGTTCTCGCGGTTGACCACGACGGGACCGTCGACGCGATGAATGCGGGCGACCTGCGATAGCGCGACGTGCTGACCGGTGGGCAGCGTCAATGGCAGGCTAGCCAGCAGGGTGGGCGCCTCCCGCGTGGTCTTGCTGCCGCGGACCAGGATCGGGAGTGCGGCGTCCTTCTTCCAGCACCGTGCCGATCGTGCGGCCTTCGATTTGGGTGCGCAGCGAGTTGGAGATCGCGTCCACCGTCAGGCCGAGACGTCCTGCCTCCATGCGGTTCACGACAATCGTGTAATATTGCGCGCCCTCGTTGAGCGTGGTGTAGACGTCCTCGGCGCCGTCGATGCTGGACAGAATGGCTGACAGTTTGCTGGCAATCTCGTTGAGCTTGGCGATGTCAGACCCGAAAATCTTCACCGCGACATCGCCGCGCACGCCGCTGATCATCTCCTGCACGCGCATGTCGATCGGCTGCGTAAAGCTGAGCGACAGCCCGGGGAAATCGGCCAGCACGTGCCGTAGCTCCTCAATCAGAGCAGGTTTGTCGGCCGTCTTCCGCTCTTCTGCGGGTTTCAGGACCAGGAATGTATCGGTCTGGTTGGGTCCCATCGGGTCCAGGCCGAGTTCGTCGGATCCGGTACGGGCCACGATACCTTTCACATCAGGCACCTTCGCAAGGATCGCGGACTGAAGCCTCGCGTTGATCGCAATCATCTCGTCGAGATTGATGGACGGCAGCGCCTCGACGCTGACGATAATATCGCCTTCATCCATGGTCGGCATGAACGTCTTGCCGAGCTGGGTGTAGGCGTAGCCCGCAGCAGTTAGAGCAACCAGCGCGGCGATAATCACCTTGCGCTCATTGTTCAGGGCCCAGTCAAGTGCAGGCGCATACAGGCGCGACGCGGTGCGGATCAGCCACGGCTCGTGGTGCGAAGCGTTCTTGAGCAGAAATGAGGTCGCCACAGGAATAACCGTGAGCGCCAACAGTAGCGAGGCGCCTAGCGCGAATATGATCGCGAGCGCGACAGGGATAAACAGCTTGCCCTCAAGTCCCTGTAGCGTCAGCAGCGGCACGAAAACGATCATGATGATGAGCACGCCCGGATGCGACCGGCTGCAGCACCTCAGAAACCGAGCGGAAAATGATATGGACGAGCGGCGCGGCCTTTCCCTGCGGTTCCTTGCTGAAATCGCCCACGACGTTCTCGACGACCACCACCATGGCGTCGATCAGCATGCCGATTGCGATGGCAAGGCCGCCGAGGCTCATCAGGTTCGCCGACATGCCGACCATGCGCATGATGATCAGCGCGATGACGATCGCGAGCGGCAGGCTCAACGCGATCACCAACGAGGCTCGCCAATTGCCCAGAAACATTAGCAACAAGACAATGACCAGGATGGTTGCCTCACCAAGCGCTCGGATGACGGTTCCGACGGCACGATCGACCAGCCGGCTGCGGTCGTAGAACACGCTGATGGTGACGCCCTGGGGCAGCCACGGCTTGATCTCGTCGAGGCGTGCGCGCACGTCGCTTACTAGTTGGCGGGCATTGGCGCCCCGCAACCCAAGGACAAGTCCTTCGACCGTTTCGCCGTGACCATCCGCGGTGACGGCGCCATAGCGCGTCAGCGAGCCCACCTGAACGCGGGCAATGTCCTTGACCCGGATCGGAACGCCGTCCTTGGTGTCGACAACGATTTGCCTGATGTCGCTGATGGTGCGAATGCTGCCCTCGATAAGCACAAGCGCGTTGTCTTCGCCCTGATTGACACGTCCGGCGCCGTCATTGCGGCTGTTCGCCTCAATGGCACGCCGAAACAAGTCATAGGAGATGCCGTGGGCCGCAAGCGCATCGCTGAGTGGAACTATCTCGAAAGCCCGGACATAGCCGCCAAGCGAGTTGACGTCGGCGACGCCGGGCACCGTTCGCAGCGCGGGACGAATTACCCAATCAAGTAGGCTGCGCCGCTCGGCAAGCGACAGATCCGGACTGTCGATGGTGAACATGAACATTTCACCGAGCGGGCTCGTGATCGGAGCCAGCCCGCCGCTCACGCCCTCCGGCAGGTCGCGCGCGATGTTGGACAGACGTTCGGAGACCTGGTTGCGCGCCCAATAGATGTCGGTGCCGTCCTCAAAATCCACAGTGATGTCAGCGAGCGCGTATTTTGTGGTGGAGCGAAGGATCTCCTTGTTGGGCAAGCCGAGCAGTTCAAGTTCGATCGGCACAGTGATCCGCTGTTCGACCTCTTCCGGGGTGAGGCCCGGCGCCTTCATGATGACCTTGACCTGGACCGGCGAGACATCCGGAAACGCGTCGATCGGCAGGCTCGGCAACATCACCACCCCGGCGCCGATCAATAGAAGCACGCCAAGCGCGACGAACAGTCGCTGGGAAAGCGCAAATGCGACAAGGCGCTCGAGCATAACTAGCCGGCTCCAAGCTTGAGCAGGATACCACGCAGCGCCGAGATGCCGCCGACGGCGACTTCGTCCTGGTCTGTGATCGCGCCGGAGACCACGACATGGTCCTGGTCCTCCTCCAGCAGCGTGACCGGCACGAGACGGAAGCCGCCGGGTGTTGCCACGAACACCGACGCCTGCTCGCCGCGCCGGATCAGTGCGCTGTAGGGAAGCTCCCAGGCGCTTTCGGCCGAGGACGCGAAGCCGATACGCGCTTGGGCCGTCTGCCCGGGCCGTAGTTCGCCGGTGTTGGGCACCTCTGCGCGGACCAACACGGTTTGGGTAGCGGCATCGGCGGTCTCGGAAACCAGCACGACCTGGCCTGGCGTGGCGATAGCCGTCGACTTCCACCTTCGCGCCCTGGACGGATGGCGTGGATGTTCGATGCGGGTACCGCGATCTCGACCCATAGCGGAGATAGCTGTGCGAGCTTGATCAGCGAAGTCGTTTGCTCCACCCGCTGACCGGGAGAAACCATGATGTCCACGACGGTCGCCGACCGCGGGGCGGCAACCGAGAGGGTCGCGTTGATGGCAGCCTCGCTGGTCAGTTTTGAGATAGCGTCGTCGGAAAGTCCGCTGAGCCGAAGCATCTGCCGCCGCTCCGCAACCACGATGCTGGCCAGCCGGCCTTCGGTCTGGCTGGACTCCAGAACACGTTGCGGCACCGCATTGCTCTTGAACAGCTGGGTATTGCGGGTAAGCTGTTGGGCGGTCAGAACTTCCTGCCCCACAGCCTGCAGGTAGTCGCGTTGCTGGGAGACGAAGCTTGGGCTCTCCATAATGGCGAGCGGCTGTCCAGCGATAACGCGGTCGCCCCGCGCCACTGAAAGATTAGTCACCATGCCGGCTACCGGGCTGCTCACGACCCACAATTGCGGCGTAGGGATCACGATCTGGGCGGGATAGGGCAGGGTCTTGTCGGTCGGGCTTGCAACGGGACGAACGACCCGAACGCCGAGGCTCGTTGCCTGTTCCGGGCTGAGTTTCACCGCGTCCTCGGCCACGGATATCGACGACAGGCCGATAAAGGCCAATGCAAGAATGGTTCGAGCCGAACTGTGCCAAGAGCGCAGACCCGAGCTCGCCTGACAGTGGTGCATTGTCAGTGTTCCATGTGTGCCGACGACCACCGACTTGGTTTCTCTCCGGCTATTGTTTATTCCGCTCAGCTCGCCGACGGTTGATTTGTGTCAAGCAAGTCCGCAGTTGTGGCTAGCGTGAACGACACTGCTCCAAGGGGTCATGACAGGTCGCTGTTGATCCATGTCGGCGAGTTGTCAGCTACAATCTGTTAGTTGGATACTCACGTGATCGATCGAATTCTGATGTTTTTGCGCCTCTGCAGCTCGTTCCTGCTTGCGTCGGACGATGTGCTTGCAGCCGTCCTGTAGCCGGAAAGCGACACCGCAGCGTCCGACGATGCGCTTCGTCGCGGTGAAGAGCGAGCGGCCCAGCCAAGTGCCGCAATCTTCCGCACGCGCGATCTACTGAATCGCCAGCGAACACAGCTGATCAACGCGGTGCGCGGGCAACAACGCTCCAGCTGGCGGCTAAGCTTCGTTAATACTGATGATGGTGACGGCATCCGCACGGGCCAGAAACGGTGCCGCGTCGCGAAGCGCGCGCGCCGCGAGCCGGCTTCCGTCCCATGTGATCCCGAGCCGCTTCGCTACCAAGGGGCCTTCGTGTGTATAGGGGATAAAGAGGACCGGACCGCCCGGCTCGAACAAGATTTCCTGCGGCATGACGTTATCGAACGTGTCGCGATCAGGCTTGGGTTGCAGCACAACCGTCAAATCGTGCAGCCGTGCCGAGGCGGTCACCAATGAGGCGTGAAGTTAGCAAGATCAGAAACTAGCCGGGCTCAGAGTGAATGAACTTTTTACCTCTTCCTGGTAGTATGCCGCACTAGCCGCCGCCGTCGGTTACAGAATCTTATTCTGCAATCGTCTGGACGACGCTGGACACCGGCCTGGAGCTTACGGTCGGCAACTTCGCGTCTTTCAAGAGCCCTTCGTCGTATTGCGGCAAGGTCTGCGCCGGCGCCTTGGACCGCATTGCTACCACCTTGTATCCGCCGGCTTTCAACTGCTTCAGGAATTCGGGCAAGGCTTCCGCCGTATGCTTGTGGAAATCGTGCATCAGAATGATGCCCTTGCGGAGCTTGTCGAGCTTCTTCATCGTCACATCAATAACGGCTTGCGCATTGCGCGCCTTGAAGTCGAAGGAGTCGAGATCGCACGAGAACATCGCGATATTGCGCTCGCCGAGATAGGTCACCATTTCTGGCGGATGCTGCAGCGCTGGGAAGCGAAAGAATGGGGCGGGCGAAACGCCCAAGGCCCACTTCACCGCACTGAAACCTTTTTCGATCTCCCCCTTGCGCTGATTCTCCGTGAGTTTCTTATTGGTGAGGGTGGCGTGTGACCATGTGTGAGATCCGACCGTGTGCCCGGCCGCGTAAACCTGCTTCAGGATTTCCGGGTGATAGGTCGCGTGCTTGCCGATCGAGAAGAAAATGCCGGTCGTGCATTCATCCGCCAGTGCCTTGAGGACGGCGGGTGTATTGAGCGGCCATGGGCCGTCGTCGAATGTCAGCACCACTTCCTTGTCGCGCAGGAAATCGAGCTGCTTGAAATGCTCGAAGCCAAATCCGGGGCCACCGGTCGTGTCGATCTCGACGGTGCGCGCGACGCCGAGCGCGTTCGGATTGTTGCAAGCGGCTCTTGCCGGTTGCGCCGCGGGGAGAGGCGGGGCCGGCAGAACGATTGTCTTTGCAGGGCTGGGATCTGTGACGAGAACGGAAGTGATCGCGGGCACGAGGACCGAGGCGGCAGTGTGATCCGGCGCGGCACTCGGTACTGTACTGGCGCGCAGAGTTGGAGTCTTCAACCATACTACGCCAACGGCACTCACAGCGATTGCGCCTGCTAAGATTATCCCCGTTGCTATGCGCATCGTCCTTTTCCCCAAAATCAATTGTTTCGGGCCATGACAGCGAAGTCCTCGCCGGGAAAAGACAACGGCAACGGATTGCTGGCAGCAACGCGTTTCAATGCCGAACTGATACAGATATAGGTTTATTCTTAATTTTCTTGCCAAGACCTAATCAAGCTTACGTGACGATTGTCGGGCTAATGGCCGCTTGAGCCGATGTCCCAAGGAGGAAGCCCCTGACCCTCGTCACCGTTGAAGATCGCGGAGCGGTTCGCGTGATCACCTTCGCCAATCCCCATTCGGCATGATGACCGGCACCGGCGCGAACGAGATGCGGACGCACCGGCTTCCCGCTGCCCCAGGGGCGCGGCGAGTTCCAAGACGGCAGTCTCGGCATCGATCCGCGCAACGTGCCGAAGGGGCCGAGCCGGGGGGACATCTACGTGCCGAATCTTCATAGCGACAGCATCAAGGTGAAGACACGGGATTTCCGGTAGCGTTGTGACGCCCCCGGCCTCGAATGGCCGAGAGTCAATGCGGCTCGTCGACATGAAGGGCGGCATGCGAATTGCGCAAAGAAAGTATTACAAGGACGGCTATTGCGCATTCAAAGCCTGCGCGATGTCAGTAATCAGATCGGACGGATGTTCGATACCGATCGACAGCCGGACCGTGGAGTCGAGAATTCCTATTTTTTCGCGAATGTCGGCCGGAACGCCGGAGTGCGTCATACAGGCTGGCAGGCTGGCAAGCGACTCGGTGCCGCCCAAGCTTACCGCCAGCTTGAAGATCTGTAGCGCGTTGAGAAATTTGAATGCCGCAGCTTGGCCGCCGACGATGTCGAACGAGAACGTGGAGCCGGCGCCGGTGCATTGCCTCTTGAACAGACGGCCGGCCGGTGAGTTCTCGTCAAGGTGGGCAAGGTAGTGGACCTTGGCCACTTTGGCATGGTCAAGCAGGTAATCCGCCACAAGCCGCGCGTTTGCATCGGCTTTTTCCATGCGGATGCTGAGTGTTTCGAGCGATCGGCTGAGCATCCAGCAGGAATGGGGATCCAATTGGGTACCGATGGCTCCTCGTAGTGCCTTGACGTCTTTCATGAGGGCTTTTGAGCCGAGCGCAGCGCCCGCGATGAGATCGGAGTGACCGCCGATGTATTTGGTCAGGGAGTACAACGACAGATCCGCACCAAGTTCGATCGGGCGCTGAAAAACCGGACCGAGCAGCGTGTTATCGCACACGACGATCGGCGTATGGCCCTGAGCCCGGCCGATCGTTTCGGCGACGCGGCGCACCAGCGCAATATCCACCAGGCTGTTGGTGGGATTAGCCGGCGTCTCGATGAAAATCATCGCCACCCGGCCTCTGCTCATGGCGTCTTGCGCTGCCACGCTGACCGCGGCTTCGTCGATGCCATCGGCAAAGCCGACCGCGCCAATGGACAGGCCTGCAAGCGTCATGGTGAACAGGGTTTCGGTCCCGCCATAGAGCGGCTGGGAGTGCAGGATCACGTCGCCTGGGCGGACAAAGGCAAGGATCGTAGTCGCGATCGCCGACATGCCCGAAGAGAATAGCGCGCATTTATCGGTGCGCTCATAGACAGAGAGCCTGTCTTCGACGATCTCGCTGTTGGGGTGATTGAACCGCGAATAAGCCAGGCCTGCGCCCATGCCCTCGGGAGGTTCGCGGCGACCTGACACGAAATCGAAGAAGTCCTGTCCGTCCTCGGCGGTCTTGAACACGAAGGTCGACGTCAGGAAAACGGGCGGCTTGACGGCACCCTCCGACAGCTGCGGATCGTACCCGTAGTTCATCATCAGCGTTTCGGGATGCAGCATGTGGTTACCGATATGGGTCTTCGACGGAAACGGTTTTACCATGGTCTACCTCGCTGTCGGGAATCAGTACGTTGCTCTTCGAGCGGCATCCGCGTCCCAGACAAATACATCGACAGCATCAAGTGGAGGACTGGGATGGTGTCATCTACGACGGGTGCCTCCGAATCAGAGCGTCAGGTGACGTTTCCAAGCCGGACGGAATAGGCTTCTTGCCCTCGATGGACGTGAGCATTTCCTTTTTGGCCTACCGCCGCCTTGCGGGGCTTCTTGGCTTTCGGGGCCGGCGTGTTGTGCAAGCGCCGCAAGGCAAGATGCCGGATGTGCCGAAGGGCTTCGCCGTGCAGGTATTCGCCAGAGGCCTGAAAAGCCCCGCGTCATTCGATGGGCCCAAGACTGGCGGCTAGGCACGTAAATGACGCCGCCCAAGATGCAAGCCGTCTTCGCAGAAGATAACTTGCCCGCTTGACGCCAACTGCGACGTCTGAGGGACGCCGTCAGCCATGCATCATAAAAGATCAGAGCTGTACAGTTCTCACGCGCGAGATAAAGTCTGAACTGTCCTTAAGACTAGCGGTCCGCGAAGGAGTCTTGGGGAAACAGTTGGGCTAAATCATCGGAGGGCTCCGCCCTATGCTCCAGGCCCTCGTTCTTTCCACGCTTCTAGTAGCAGCATGTATCATTATACACTACGAAATGCTGCGATTAATGTCGATTTTGATTCCCGCATTCAAGCTTGCCGTTCGCTTGAAGGTTCTCACTTGTAGTGACGGGTTGCTTTATCGCCCACACGGTTGAAGTATGGCTTTACGCAATTGCGTACTTACTTCTTGATCTCGCAGGGCTGGGTTCGCTCAAGGGGCATATCGAGGAGCACTTCGCCGATTTCCTGTATTTCTCCGCGACATCCTATTCCACGCTGGGAATTGGAGACGTTTACCCCACGGGCGTATTTCGGCTCATTTCAGGCATTGAAGGCATCAATGGCTTATTTCTTATCGCTTGGTCGACATCATTTACATATTTCGTGATGGACCGTCTCTGGCCTCTGCACTCTGACCGCGATGAGGGGAAAGGCACTTGAGCACTCGATCCTTACAGGCGATTGTTTGATGTCGAGTTTCTCAATAGCAAGCGGAGGCTGCGAGCGCAAAATCGGCCTTCGTCATGATTCCTGATGTCCAGATCGGATCGTAGAGAGCGGCTAGCAGAAGTCCCACGACCGCAGCGTTGATGCTCCGCAACGCAGCTCGCGCGCCCCCCGCCGCGTACCTCCCAGAACGGGAAGATGACGATCGCCAGCAGGGAATGACCGGGCTGAAGCGAGGCGCGTTCACAATGAACCGCCCGACCATGTAGATTTAACCTGCGCAATTTGCGAATGCGCTAGGTGCATTTCGCCGAAAACCGCTTGTTGCGCGTTATGTCAACGCACCTTGGAAGATGCGGGGTGCTACTTCTGCATCTGATCAATATCAACAACTGCCGATGAGGCGCGATGTAACCTTCACAAAGGGAGGAGGTCCAACATGCTCATCTATAATTCATCGAAGGGATACGGTGCGATACCGCAGGCGATCCACTGGCTCACCGTCGTTCTTGTCGCTGTTGCCTGGACTCTCGGTCTTTTCGGCGATGATTTGCCAAAAGGAACTCAGCGTGATGCCGGGCTGTTCGTTCATATATCCGCGGGACTCGCTGTTATAATCCTGCTTGGCGCCCGGTTGGCGTGGAACTTCTTCAACCCACCGCCATCCGCGGGGTCTACAACGCTCGGCATCTGGTTAGTTCGCTTAGGACGGGCTGCTCACTACTTGCTCTATGGCCTGCTGATCGCGGTTCCTGTCGCCGGGATTGTGCTGCAATTCGCGCGCGGCGAATCTATTCCAATATTTGGATTGTCCGAAATTGCATCGCCTTGGGTCAAGGATCGGGCGTTCTCCGAAAACATTGAAGAGATGCACGAAGTCCTTGCTCATACGCTGATGATTGTCGCGGGCTTACATGCCGCCGCTGCGTTGATCCATCATTGGGTGCTTCGTGATCAAACGCTCGCAAGGATGCTTCCTCGTTTCGGCGAATAGGTAACGTCCGATCCTTATGTATGCTCGGGTAAATGAGGTACAATTGTCGGATTGGTTGCCGGCAATTGCGCCGCTTCAGCGCAAAAGTCTGAGCTCGGGATCAGAAGGTTCGCTGAGCAATGCTGAGTCGTCGAGAAGACTTCAAGTGTATCCAGGATTAAAGCTTGGACACGCGCATGCTGGGAGGCGGCCATTGACACGAGACAATGCCAAGTTATACGCGTGCAGCAGCAAGCGGCGAGAACAAACGAGTGGTCGGAAATATTCTCTCCACGACCAGCGAGATCTTCTCTTTCAATGATGGAAGAGACCGCCTTCCAGGAATGACCTGTCATAGCGTAACTGGTGACGCTGGCTCTCGTTTAGCGGCGTTTCCTAATGCGCTGCAGCGCAAAGAGATTGAACCCGCGCGTGGGTCGCGGAAAGGACTTACTGGCGACCTTCTCCGTCTTCGCCGTCGTTAATATGGCGCTGCTTCGGATTCGGCGTCGTCAAAGAAATCTATTGCTCCGCATGTGACCGTTCCAATCTGGGTTCCTGCGGTCTGTCTTTCGACCTGCGTCGCCATGAACATGAGTTCGGTATTCAGATGACGTTGGTTATTAACCCATTATCGCCGCATTCGCGACGGGAAGGGATTCGAGATCCCGACAAGTGCTGCGATTGAGGTCATTGACCATGCTTTCTGATTTTATCCTTCGATCAGTTCTTGTTGCGTTACCGGCTTTCGGCCTCCTATCAGGTTTTGCTGTGCCTTTGTTTGGCTTGCCAGCATGGCAAGGATGGGTGTGGGCTGCCTTCACAGTTCCGGTTCTGGTGGCTCTGCTTTATGAGATTGCAGCAAGTCTGAGACGCGGAGAGGTCGGTCTCGATATCGTCGCAGCGCTGTCGATGACGGCAGCGCTGGCGGTTGGCGAGAACCTTGCAGCTGTCGTTGTCGCGTTGATGTATTCGGGAGGCCAGTATCTCGAAGCCTTCGCCGAGCGTCACGCGCGCCGCGAGATGACAGCGATCCTCGCGCGGGTACCCCGTACGGCTGTCAGGCATCGCAATGACGTGCTTGAAGAAGTCGGTCTTGAGAAAATCGTGCCGGGTGATCGCCTGCTCATTAGACAGGGCGATGTTGTCCCGGTCGATGGAACGGTCGCCAGCGGCGTCGCAATTCTGGATCAATCGGCGCTGACAGGTGAACCGATCCCGGTTCAACAGAGGGCCGGCGACGAGGTGATGAGCGGATCGACCAATGCCGGCGAAGCCTTCGACCTAATGGTGTCACATCACGCCGCTGAAAGCACCTATGCCGGCATTGTCAGGCTGGTCGAGGAGGCGCATCGCTCCAAGGCGCCGATGTCGCGGCTTGCCGACCGGTTTGCCATACTGTTTCTTGGCGTGACCGTGCTGATTGCAAGCTCAGCCTGGTACTTCACCAGTGATCCCATTCGTGCCGTCGCCGTTCTCGTGGTTGCAACGCCGTGCCCTCTTATTCTGGCGGTGCCGGTCGCCATTGTGTCCGGCCTTTCACGCGCGGCGCGATTTGGCATCCTGATCAAGGGCGGAAAGGCCATTGAGGCGCTGGCGCGCGCGTACTCGGTCGTCATTGACAAGACGGGAACGCTGACCGACGGCAGGGCGCAGGTCGTATCGGTCAAGGTTCGCGATCATCTCGCTCCCGACGACATCTTGCGTATTGCAGCCTCGCTCGATCAGGCGTCGAAGCACATCATCGCCCAAACCCTTGTGATCGAGGCGCGCGACCGCAACCTGCATCTCTCAACCCCGTCCAATGTGATCGAGACGGCCGGCGAGGGCATTGAGGGCAGTGTTGACGGGCTAAATGTGGTGGTCGGCGGCATCCACTTCGTCCGATCTAAATTGACGAGGACGGCAACAAATTTGCTTGAACGACCACAAAAGGCTGGCGCCCTCATCGTCGCCGTTGCGATTGGTGGCGAGATGGCCGGCGAGATCGTGCTCGCCGATGAATTACGGGTTGGCACGCACGCCCTTCTGCAAGCGCTCGAAAACGTTGGGAATACAGCGAATCGTTCTCGCGACCGGAGATCGTCGCGAGGTCGCGGAAGCTGTAGCGGGCGGGCTCGGGATCGATGCCGTTAGGTCGGAGCTGACGCCGGATCAGAAAGTGTTGGTTGTCCTTACGGAGCGGAAGAACGGTCCAGTCATGATGGTCGGCGACGGTGTGAATGACGCCCCGGCGCTGGCCGCGGCCGATATTGGGGTAGCAATGGGCGCACGGGGCACGGCAGCGTCGGCCGAGGCGGCTGACGTAGTCCTTCTGGTTGACCATCTTGATCGTATCGTACCTGCGATTCAGATCGCGCGACGCTCGCGTTTCATCGCGCTCGAAAGCGTCGCTGCGGGGATTGGACTCTCGCTACTCGGTATGACCGCCGCAGCGTTTGGTTATCTCACGCCCGTTCTAGGCGCCTTGCTTCAGGAGGCGATCGATGTCGCGGTCATACTCAACGCGCTGAGGGCGCTCGGTGGAAATGAGATCCAATATACGCTTGCGAAGTAAGGCGGGCTCAGGTCCGACCGTGAGCCCTCGGCAAACTACCACGTCTGATAGCAATTCGTTGATCGCGAGCATCGTCAGCCAGACCTATCCGAAGAGCCAGAAGCAGACATTCGCGCGCGGTCGCCAGAGATCATATTTGACTTCGCGCGTGCGCCGCGAAGGGCGTGTCACGAGAAAACTATACAAGGCCACCACCTGGAAAGAAGGGGCTCGCTCTGGCAAAGTTCCGCGTTCGAGAATTTACCAGCGAAGCAATGAAGCATTGAAATCCGGCACCGGTGCAAGCTGATGAACGTTGAGGCAGTCAAGGGCTCGCCGGGCGAGGTTTTTGCAGTTTTTCTGAAGTTGGGATTGACGTCGTTTGGGGGCCCGATCGCCCATCTTGGCTATTTCCGCGACGAGTTGGTGGTGCGCCGGAAATGGCTGGACGAGGCGGCTTATGCCGACCTGGTTGCGCTCTGCCAGTTCCTTCCCGGGCCGGCCTCTAGCCAAGTTGGATTTTCTCTTGGCATTCTGCGCGCCAACGGGCTTCTGGGCGGCCTTGCGGCGTGGTTCGCCTTCACCATGCCCTCGGCTCTGATACTGTTAGCGTTCGCGATGGGCGCCGCCGCATTCACAGGGCCCGTGGCCGCAGATTTCTTGCACGGTCTCAAGCTCGTCGCCGTCGCGGTCGTCGCACAAGCCATCTGGGGTATGTCGAAAACCCTCACACCGGATCGCGCCCGAGCCGGCATCGCGCTTGCGGCGGTTGGCATAGTTGTGTTCTTCGCCGGGTCGTTCGGGCAAATCGTTGCAATCGCACTCGGCGGCTGCGCGGGTTTGTGGCTCTGCCGCGGAGACGTCGCGCCGGTTTGCGGACATTTGAGTTTCCCAGTCACCCGGCGATCAGGTTTCATCGCGCTCGTTCTATTCGCGGCGCTCCTCCTGATCCCTCCAGTCCTCGTCCCCGCTACCGGTTTCCAAGCTCTCGCCCTGTTTGATGCATTTTACCGGTCGGGAGCTCTCGTCTTTGGCGGCGGCCATGTCGTGCTTCCGCTACTGCAGGCTCAAGTGGTTGCGTCGGGATGGGTCACCAACGAGTCGTTCCTGGCTGGTTATGGGCTTACACAAGCGGTACCTGGGCCCTTGTTCACTTTCGCGGCCTATCTCGGGGCTGTAACTGTTCCGCCGCCGAACGGCGTGGCTGGCGCAGCCATCGCCCTCGTCGGGCTGCTGCTTCCGGGTACGTTGCTCGTCTTTGGTATGTTGCCGTACTGGGATGCGTTGCGCACGCGACCGGCCGCTCAGGCTGCGATGCGGGGTACCAACGCCGCCGTTGTCGGCATCCTTGGTTCTGCACTCTATAATCCGGTCTGGACGAGTGCGGTCCTGACGCCGCGCGACTTTGCGCTCGCACTGGGCGGCTTTCTGCTGCTCACCCTGTGGAAGCAGCCGCCCTGGATCGTGGTCTTGCTGTTGGCGACCGCCAGCATGCTTTCAGGTTTTGTGTGAAACGGACGGCACTCGATGGGCCGGGAGGTTGATCCTCGAAAGCTGAAACCCCGCGAATTCCGCCACAGCCGTTAACAGCATCTTTAGCGCCCGCGCCGATGATACGGGGTCCTTTTCGAGAGGCGATCGGGTCTGATCCTGGCCGCCGGCGGCATCACTTACCCGCTTTATTTGTTGCACATGCAGATAGGTTATACGATCCTCACTGCAGCTGCACCGGTCCAGAACGCCGAGTTATGGACCGCCACGATCATTCTTGGAACGGTCATCCTTGCTTGGATAACATGGCGTTTCGTTGAGCGTTCTGCCCACAGTTGGACCAAACGCAAAATGTCGGCCTTTGCAACACGTTTGGGGTGGTTGTCGGGATCCCCACTACCAGCGGGACGTTCGGTACATGTCGTGGGCCAGCGGCGAAGTCCGCCTTCGTCGGAGAACTGACCCGATTGCGAAGCGAAACCTGTGGCTCAGGTTTGTCGGCTCTGTAACCGAGCCGAGGTGCGAGTGCCGTGGAGTAAGGGAAAGCTGACCAGTCTGTTTTGCTGCGGCAGGCAAGGCCGGTCTCGGGTTCTCGCCAGGAAAAGGCCTGCTCCAGCTCGCCCGTCTTGAAGATTTCGGACAGCTTGAAAACCTTGCCACTCGGTCTCAAGCTCCTGCTGCGCCAAAGACGAAGTCCTGCTCTTGATAAGCTCGCGGTCTTCAAACGGCCAACGCACGGTTGTGGCGCGCGGTTTCCGATAATGCGACGCTCTCCTGTGGTTGAATATTTGATAAGATAGCCGTCAGCTCCCCGCCGATAAAGGCGGGGGCGCTGACGTTGCGCCCGGCCACCTCTTGCGCGGTCGATTCGAAGAGTCGTTCTCGTGCCGTACTGAAGGAAGCGTGCCAGAAGACGAGAAGGGGTTGACTTCGATGATGTGGGCCAACGCATCTCAGGTGTCTCTGGTGAAGGCTACTGGAAGCACAGAAGCCGCGCTTTCTGGTTGTTTGTTTTTTGGGCGGTAATAGGCGCGCACTTGGTTAGTTCTCCACGTCGGGCATGCGTAGCATAGACAAAACTTAGGAGTTGCCTCCGGCGAGGCGCTAAGCGCCATTAGAGAATGCTGTCAGGCGACATGGCAGCGATGATTGCTGATTGAACCGTTTCGTCCTGCCGGGCTACGGCCCGGGTTAGCGACAACAGCCGCTGGCGGGTGTCGTAGAGCTGATCGAGCAGCGACATCACCACTGGTAGTGTGTCGCTATCAATGTCGAGCTCATGGGTCAGGGTGCAGATGAGACGGACCCGCGCGCATTCCTTATCAGAGAACAAGAGCAAACCTGCGTCCTGTCGCGGGATGACCAATTCTTCCCTGATCCAGCGTTCAAGATCGTTGCGTTGCAGTGTGGATATGGCCGCCAGAAGGTCATCGATAGCAATCATCTCTGCATCTCCTTGCGCGGATCCTGCGGGGTTTTGGGCTGCCATGCTTCCAGAAACTCGACCAGCTCGGGTTCTTCGGCTGTAGGCAGCACCACCTTCAGGGTGATCAGTTGATGACCTCGCTGGCCGGTTTTGTGGTTGCTGATGCCTTTTCCCCGCAGCCGCAGGGTAGTGCCGGTATTCGATCCCCTCGGGACCGTCACCGTCACCGGTTGACCTATTGTGGGCACCTCGATCCGGTTGCCCAGCACGGCCTCCCTCAGAGTTACGGGAATCTCGACATGGATGTTGTCATCCTTGCGGCGAAAGAACGGATGCGATTGGATATGCAGTTCGACATAGGCGTCGCCCGGGGAGCCGCCGCCATAACCCAACATTCCCTGTTCTTTCAGCCGCAGCATTTGCCGATCCTCGGCTCCTTCGGGCACGGTCACCTCCAAGGTCTTGCCTTCCGGCAACGTAATGGTCCGCGTGGCGCCGTTGGCAGCGTCTAGGAAGGCGACCGGAAGGATATAGCTGACATCCTGGCCCCGCGCGCGGAACGCATGCTCTGAGCGTTGCCCCCTGCCGGCGAAGGCCTTTGCCAGGAATTCTTCCAGATCCTCGTTGTTATCAAATCCATCCTGCGCAACATGGGAGGTGTAGGCAGGCCCCTCGGCGAAGTCGCGATAGAATCGATCTTGCGGCTGCTCCGCGCCGCCCGCGTCGATCTCGCCTGCATCGAACTTCCGCCGCTTGTCCTTGTCCTTGAGCAGATCATGGGCAGCCGAGATGCTCTTGAATTTCGCCTCCGCCTCCTTGTCGCCCGGATGAAGATCAGGGTGGAATTTGCGCGCCAGTTTCTTAAATGCGTCCTTGATATCCTTATCGGTCGCAGATCGTGCGACGCCGAGCGTCTCGTAAGGGTCTTTCATTGACCTGGTCCCATTCAAGTCGCCATAGAAATCAATTGATATACCATTTTGAAGACAAAACCGCGGTCAACCATCAGGGCCATGACGCTGAGTCTAACTCCAATGGACTGTCGGTAGCCCAAGTCTGAAGCAGGTCGCCATTCGCGACTTTGGAAAACTGATGAATCCCCGACCTGATTGAATGGCAGTACGAACAGTTGGAAGGCTTTGCCGCGCCGAATGCTCTATACCCGTAATGCTGGAATACTCGCGATGATGTTTGAGACGAAAAACTGAGAGAAAAATTGGCGATACTTGCGACGGGCGTTCATTCGAACAGGTCTTGCAGCAATCGGGCGTGCTAACCCGTATGCCTCTTTTTTTTTACAGTTCCATCTGATCCACCTGAATCGTTTGATGCAGATCAAACTCGATAATCTCGTCGACGGCGGATCGTGCTTGACCTGCATCAACTATGGGATGGCCATCTCGATCTCGAAATACCCTTAGACTTGAAACTGGAGATTTGAAATGCGCGCGCATCATATGATGGCGACACACTCATGCTCGACGCGGCTAGGTTGTTGATGCTGCCACGTCACATCAGCGGCCTTCCCGTGGTCGATGATACGTGCACGTTGATAGGGCATTATTTCGGCCGGGATCCCGTGGCTGTAAACTGTGTTGCGATCAAGTGTCATGTGCAGGCGATAGACGTTAAGAGGAAGATCGAGAACGCGCTGCGGCGGCCCCTTGAGGGAAAAGTGAGTCGAATACGTGTTACGCGTTGAGGGCGGCGACGAGGTCACTTTGTGGACAATTCTAATGAAATCGAAATTGCCGCGTTGTCATTGTGGTGGCCGCCGGCGGGCCGCAGGTTCCGGAATCCCTCAAGGAGCAATTGAAGATTGGCGGCCGGTTGGTAATCCCGGTGGGCGAGGACCAAAGCAGTCAAGAACTGGTGCGGGTTATCAGGGTTTCGGCCAACGAGTATCGCAGCGAAGATATTGCTGATGTTCGCTTCGTTCCCTTGATCGGGGAAGAGGGCTGGGACATCCCCGGAGGCGGCGGCCTCGCGCGTGAACGTTGGAAAGCGCGTCCAGTATATACGGACGAGGAAATATTGGTCCGTAATCTTGCAGATGCTGCAGAATCGTTTCCGTCCATCGAGACCGCCGATCTCACTCCGCTCATGCAACGGATTGGGTCTGCACGAGTTCGTACTAATTGGCGAAGCGACGCACGGCACCTCGGAATTCTACCAGATACGCGCGCGGATCACCCGCGATCTCGTCGTGAGGAAAGGTTTCAATCTTATTGCCATCGAGGCTGACTGGCCGGATGCGGCGCGGGTCGATCATTACGTGCGGCATTTTCAGTATCCGCCGTCCGAGTGGACGGCCTTTGCCCGTTTTTCAACCTGGATGTATCCGAGCCAGGGGATTCCGACCCGGTCCCCGATCCGGTGGGTTGTGACGTGGGTGCCGATGAGGTCAACGCGGCCGACGATTTCATGGCCTGGAACGATTGGGTATTTGATGCCAGGCAGTTCCGCATCGACAACATGAAGGTCGGTTCGGCAGACTCCGCATGCGCTTACCCTGACGCGAATTTCGCCGTTACCTGGAAGCGGGTCATCGGGCTCCAGAATCCGGAGAAGCGATCCAGGAGAGGTGAGGGCCATCGCTCGCAATGTGCTTCTCCTCCATCCATACACGCAGCCCTCAATGCGACATCAGGGTCGGTACCGTCATCGATTGAATCATACCGCGCGTAACGCCACCCAAAATGCGCTCCCGTAGGCGCGAATGACCATAACCACCCATTACGATCAGATCGAGGCCGTCGTCGGCCGCGATCGATAGGATGGTCGGCTGGATATCGGCGCGGTCGGCATCCATTCGCTCAGTCCGGGCGATCACGCCATATCGCCCCAGATGAGCCGATACGGCTGTCACGGACGCTTCAGCTGGCGCATGAGCGTCGTTAATACTGATGATGGTGACGGCCTCCGCACGGGCTAGGAACGGTGCCGCGTCGCGAAGCGCGCGTGCGGCGAGGCGGCTGCCGTCCCATGCGATCCCGAGCCGCTTCGCCAACAAGGGACCTTTGTGCGTATACGGGATGAAGAGGACCGGGCCGCCCGATTCGAACAGTATTTCCTGCGGCATGACGTTGTCGAACGTGTCGTGCTCGGGCTCGGGTTGCAGCACAACCGTCAGATCATGCAACCGTGCCGAAGCGCTCACCGATGCCGCAGCTTCCACCGGGAGGCTTGCTAATGGCTCGGCAATGATAAATGATTCCGGCGTTGCGGGCTTCGGCCTCAAATACCACCAGCGCGGCATTGGCTCGCGCTAGCGCGCGCTCTTGTTCAATTTCAAAGACGGCCGCGACCGCCGCGCCGCCTTCCATCGCAAGTCCGACATTCGCCGTTTCATATCCGACTGAAACCGCATCGAGATGCGAGGCGTGCGAGACCGCAAGCGAGATCGCACCGTCGACCACGGGGCGTACCAGCCGCTCCGAAGGAATGTGAACGAGAAGATTTTTCAACATGACCGCTCTCCGTCCTATAGAAGCGGCGGCTGCCGTTGCGCCGCAATGTCAGTAAAAGCCAAAGTCGCGTGCGCGGTTTGATTCAGCGCAAGTCGGCTCGCGCGCATAGTCTACAGGATGATCATTGGTAGCGTCCGGGATATGCAGGTTCCATTGCGCTCGTCGCCTTGGCGTAACGGGTCGTCGCGTGATGCAGCGGCTCATATCGTTAGAGGGAAATCCCGATGAAGGTATCCAGCCAGCATCATGCGCCGCTCATTCGCGGTAATCAGGTCTGATGCGCGGCTTCTGGATGCCGCGCATTTGCTCATGGAGACCAATGGTGCGGTCTGCCGGTAATGGGCCAAAGAAGGGACTTGATCAGCATGATTTCGGAGGCGATTTCGTTCGCCGGGGAGAGCTTGATTTCGCCCGCAGGAAAATGGCTCGAGGAATTACTTGGGATCGAAGACGACACGCCCGCTCGCCGGCGGGATACGTACCAGCTTGTTTCATGAGGTGATGACGCACGATCCCGTTTGCGTCCATGAGGAAAGTACCTCGACGATGTCGTTGCCTTGATGGACGCGCAGCATATTGCACAATAGCCGCTGGTCCTGCGGCGGCAGGGCGATCGGCGTCATTAACCGCTCGAATTGCGTGCTGCGGTCGCCCGCATGCTCGGTTCAACCAGTAAAGAAGCGTCGCAGGTACTGCCCAACTTGTGCAGATTACCGTCGTAGCCGCGCGACTGTCAGTCGCCAGACGGTCGGACCTCTCTGTATCATGACTATCCGTTATTGGGTGTAATCCAACTGTGGTGCTGAGGCGCGGCCGAGCGCCAGGACCTTGCGCAAAATGCCGCGTCCGAGCGTGCCGAGGCTTTGTTGTTGAGTCGCGGCTGAACGCCTTGAGGCTGCCAGAGCCATATATTTACCAGCTTCCGTAACCATCAGATAGGCGACGGTTTACGCTCGCGATCATCGCTGCGACCGGCCATGTAACGTCGGTGAAGCCGAACCAAGTTCGATGCCTCGGTCAACCGCCTGATGATCACCTGCCGCGCCGCCATCCGCTGTGCCCTCACGGGGCCAGCGTGACTGTCATGACCCATCGGAAGCAGTGCCGACATTAAGCCAACCGCTAGCGCTACGGCAAAAAGGAACGACTGCGGCCGCCCCCGGCCTAAGGTCCGGGGGACTTGATCGAGCGCAAGCCAGTCGCCCAAGATTGCAATACCTCCAATGTTGAAGCCTTTAGTGGCCACTCGCGGGCTGGCAATGGAATAATGCAATGGAACAGAACGTCGAAACCGTCGTCGCGAAGATAAGATCGCTCGAAAGCGAGTTGGAGGCCCAACTGGCCATTCGTCGGACGAACCTGCAATACACGCTTGAGGGCGGCCGCGCCTTATTTGACCGCGAAATTCTTCGGGCACATCGCAAATTAAGGGTTGGTTTCATACGTTATGTCTGGAATGCCGGAATCATGCACATCGTTACGGCGCCGGTGATCTATTCGCTGATAATCCCACTTGTCTTGCTCGATTTTTTCGTCACGCTCTATCAGTTGATCTGCTTTCCGGTGTATAAAATAGAGAAAGTCAAACGGAGCGGCTACCTCATCTTCGATCGCTATCACCTGGACTATTTGAACACGATCGAGAAAATAAACTGCGCTTATTGTTCGTATGGCAACGGCGTCCTCGGTTATGCTCGTGAAATCGGTAGCCGCACTGAGCAGTATTGGTGTCCGATCAAGCACGCCCGCCGAGTCATTGCCGCGCAGGAACGTTACAATCTGTATGCCGACTATGGGGATGCCGCAGCTTTTCGAAGCCTGATCAATCGACCGCTAGTGTCGACTCCAGAGTCTGCGTTTTTAGAGCCCGGCATTGATCTGGATCCGTGCAAAAAGCCTATTTTCGAAGATCGCACTAATGCTGGCCAAACGGTCTAGGAGACCGAGTTATCATTTCTGTATTGGAGGAAATGACATGAACGACTTCGCTGTCATGGATGAAGGCCTTGAATGTGCGATAATCCGATCGTTCCACTGGGGCAGGGCCATCGCTGCTGATGACGCCGCGGCAAAGGTGAAGGCGCCTCCCATGCGGTCGGTGCCGCGCAGCATCGGCCTTCGCATGCCGCCGACGGTCTTCATCCAGCCGAACGCCTCTTCGATCCGCTTGCGGATCCGCTGGCTCGCGGCATAGCCGGGATGGCGTGTCGTGCGCGCGTCGACCGCTGAGCGGCCGAACCGGCGCGTCGTGTTTTGCGCCACATGCGGTCGCACGTTCATAGAGCGCAACTCGTTCACGAAGTCTGCGGCATCATAACCTTTGTCGGCGCCGAGCGTCAGCGCGACGGGACGATCGGCGCGCGACTCGATCATCGCCAGGGCGGCAACGCGCTCGGCATGGCCGTTCGCCGGGGTGAGGCAGGCGTCGACGATCAGCCCTGAGCGGTTCTCCATCAAGGCATGACCGAGGAAGGCGAGCTTGGCCTCCATGCCCGGCCCCTTACGATAGAGCTTGGCGTCCGGATCGGTCGTGCTCGCATGCGTCGTGTTGGACCGCGTCTCGCCTCGGAAGTTCGTCTCGACGTTGCGCCCGCCCGTGGGTGGCGGCGGCTCGTCCGGGCCATCGATCGGCTTGAAGCTCTTCATCGAAGCCCACGCCTGGACGAGCGTGCCATCGACGCTGAAGTGATCGGTGGACAACAGCCGCTTCACCGTCGGCTGCGTCAGCAGTGTCGACAGAAACCGCGCGGCGATGGCGCCTTCGACAAGCCGGTCACGGTTCTTCGAGAAGACCGAGTGATCCCACACCGGCTCGTCGACGCCGATTCCGACGAACCAGCGGAACAGGAGATCGAACTCGAGCCGCTCCATCAACTGACGCTCCGAGCGCACTGAATAGAACGCCTGCAGCAGCGTCGCCCGCAACAGCTTCTCCGGCGCGATCGAGGGTCGCCCTGTGCCTGAGTAGAGCGTCGCAAAATCGCGCTCCATCGCCGCCAGCGTCTCATTGACGATCAGTCGGATCGTGCGCAGCGGATGGTCCTTCCGCACCCGCGCCTCCAGATCCACGTAGCTGAACAGCGACCCCGTTCTCTCGTCCGATCCACGCAAATCCGCCTCCTTATCCGGAGACACTGAATCATACCGAAAGCCGAGACACGAGCGACTTCTTCAACAGCCTGCTAGAGTTACCCCAGTCAGATCGCGCGGTCATGAGCCGGTAAGAGATCAGGAAGTACAGGGCCTCCAGAACCGAGAAAGTTGTCAGGATCGAACGATGTACGCGGCCGATCGAATCTTTGGATCACCGAATTTCTGTGCAGCCGGGAGCGGCGCCTATACAACGTCATTAGTATTTTGGAGTACCGCGACGGCAAGATGTGTCGCGAGAGACCGAATAATCTGCGGAGCGAACTGCTGGCCCAGGTTCGTCTGCATCCGCTCTTAAATACCAGCCGTCGACCACCTCTAGAAGTCAACGGCAGAGCTTTGGCTGAAGCGATTTTGTTTCGGCTGCGAACGACTTAAACAGAGGCCGGTTAAACTGTTCCCGATGAATTTCATTGCCGGCGTTGAGAACAATGATATGGAGCTTGTCGTTTGTGGCCTGATGTTCGTGGCTGAACCGGCCCGCGATTTGCTTACTGTGCTCGTTGCCTGTGAGTTCGGTGGAATTCCAGTCCGACCTGTCCCTGATCGGAACTCCGTCCTTCATGTCAAGATAATAAGTCTGCATCAGCGACTTTCGACATGGAGAATAAGGGCTGGCGGATGCTTCCCCCCGGAAAGTTCGAGAGCATCCCCAAATCAAGCACCAGCGAAGTAGGCCCCGAATCCCTAAGCCGCCTACGCCTCACAAACTAGCGCAAGTCGAGGCGCTGGAACTTGTGACGGACGGCCCGGCAAGAGTGGGCATTTCAGCGTTCCGCTAGCAAAACCTCAGCGCAATGGCGGGCGATCATCGTCTCTTCGCTGGTAGAAATGACACGTATTTCCACCCGGCTGTTTCCGGTGCTGATCTGCTCGCTTTTTTGATCGTTCGCAGAACCGTCGATCCGCACACCTAGCCAATGCAACCGCTCGCATATTTTCTGCCTTATTTCTGCGCAGTGCTCGCCGATGCCACCGGTGAAAACCAGGCATTCGATACCGCCTAGCGTATTTGCCATCGCGGCAGCTTCCTTGGCGACGCGAAACGTGAACAGCTCGATTGCCTCGGCAGCACCAGGATCGTCGCTGGCGAGCAGCGCGCGCATATCGGCGGAAATACCGGAGACGCCGAGCAATCCGGATTCCAGATATAGGGTGTTCTGGAGATCATCGAGTGACATGCCGCGCTGCTGAAGGTAAAGCAGCACGCCAGGATCAATGGCGCCGCTACGCGTGCCCATCATCAATCCGTCCAGCGGCGTGAGGCCCATGGTGGTATCAACGCTTCTACCGTGGCGCATGGCGCAAAGGCTCGCCCCGTTGCCGAGATGCGCGGTCACAGTTCTCTTAGCTGATAGGGCAGGCGAGATTTCCGTCAGGCGGTTGGCAATGAATTCGAACGAAAGCCCATGAAAGCCGTAACGCCGGATGCCTATATCTTCTAACCGCCGAGGGATCGCAAAGCGGCTGACAGGTGGCGCTAAGCCATGGTGAAAAGCGGTGTCGAAGCAGGCAATCTGCGTGAGATCAGGCCGCAGCGACTTGATCGCCCGTATCGGGAACAAACAGCGCGCCTGGTGCAAAGGCGCGAGCGGTGTCAGGGCGGCCATCGCATCGATGGTCTTGTCAGTCACTTTGGTTGGTCGGTGGAAATCACGCCCGCCGTGAACAACGCGATGCCCGATGGCGACTAACGTGCCGCCGGCAAGATAGTCGCTGCTCCAGTTCAGGATATCGGCGATCAAGACACCGCCGTTATCGCCAGCTAGCGCGCTACGCTTCTCGAACGAGTGATTGCCCGCAGCGTCGGTGATGGTGAAGCCTGGCCTCGCCTCGTGTTCGTCGAGCAGGCCTTTGCAAAGCAAGCGCGGCCCAGGTCCCGAGATATCGAACAATCCGAATTTGATGCTGGAGGACCCGGCATTCAGGATCAAGGCGGCGTCGGACATCATCGATATTCCTGACATGACAGACGAGGGCGATCGTCAGTCCCCGGCCGGGACCGAAGTTTGCGCAGCTGCTTTGCCTGCCCAGACCCAGTCGCGAATCTGCGGCATGTCTTCGCCGTGTTGGCGGACGAAATGCGAATGTTCGATCAACGCGTCGCGAAACTGCTGCTTGATATGGGCGGCGGTAACACCCAGCCCGGGGACGCGTTCGATGACCTCGATCGCCAGATGAAACCGGTCCAGCTCGTTCAGCACCACCATGTCAAATGGTGTCGTCGTGGTGCCCTCTTCCTCAAATCCGCGGACGTGCATGCCGGCGTGGTTGGCCCGGTTATAAGTCAGGCGATGGATCAGGTAGGGATAGCCGTGATAGGCAAAAATCACTGGCCGATCGCGGGTGAAGATGCCGTCAAAATCGCGTTCGCTGAGGCCGTGCGGATGCTGCTCCTTCGGCTGCAATGTCATGAGATCGACCACGTTGACGACGCGGATTTTTAGCTCGGGCAGGGATCTTCGAAGCAGGTCTACCGCGGCCAGGGTTTCGAGCGTCGGAACGTCGCCGGCGCAAGCCATCACCACATCCGGCTCGTAGCCTTCGGTTTCGCTACCGGCCCATCTCCATATTCCGATACCCGCGTCGCAATGTATTGCCGCCTGCTGCATGGTTAGCCATTGCGGCGAGGACTGTTTGCCGGCGACAATCACATTGATCCTATCATAGGTTCGCAAGCAATGATCGGTGATCCAGAGCAACGTGTTGGCGTCCGGCGGAAAGTAAATACGTACAATGTCGGCCTTCTTGTTGGCGACAAGGTCGACGAAGCCCGGATCCTGGTGGCTGAAGCCGTTATGATCCTGCTGCCAGACGTGTGAGGTCAGGAGATAGTTGAGCGAGGCGACTGGGCGTCGCCACGGCAGGCTGCGCGAAACCTTTAGCCATTTGGCGTGCTGGTTGAACATGGAATCCACGATGTGGATAAAGGCCTCGTAGCAGGAGAAGAGGCCGTGTCGGCCGGTGAGAAGATACCCCTCCAGCCAGCCTTGGCAGAGATGCTCGCTCAAGACCTCCATCACCCGGCCATCCTGAGCCAGGTGAACATCGTAAGGCTCGGTGCTTTCCATCCAGACACGTTCGGTCACCTCGAAGACCGCATCGAGGCGGTTTGAGGCGGTTTCATCCGGTCCCATGATCCGAAAGTTTCGAGCCTCCCTGTTCAGGCGGAAGACGTCGCGGAGGAGGCGTCCCATCGTGCGCGTTGCCTCGGCTTTGACGCCCCCCGGGCGGGGCACATCAACGGCATAATCGCGAAAGTCCGGTAGCCTCAGATCACGTTTCAACAATCCGCCATTGGCATGCGGATTGGCGCCCATCCGCCGCTCGCCGATTGGCGCAAGGGCCTGCAATTCGGGAAGCAAACGACCGATGCCATCAAACAACGTCTCAGGTCGATAGCTGCGCATCCAGCGTTCGAGCAGTTCAAGATGCTCGGGATTTCCACGGGGGTTGGCAATCGGGACCTGGTGCGCGCGCCAGAAGCCCTCAACTTTCAAGCCATCGACTTCCTTCGGCCCGGTCCAGCCCTTGGGACTGCGGAGCACGATCATCGGCCATTTCGGACGGTCGCTTGTCTTGCGTCCATCGCGTGCGGTTCTCTGAATCGCACGAATGCTGTCAATCGCTTGCTTCAATACGTCGGCCATCTGCCGATGCATCAGCCTGGGCTCGTCGCCTTCCACGAACAGCGGTTCATGGCCATAACCAGTAAAGAGCTGACGAATTTCTTCGTCGTGCATTCGGCCGAGTATGGTTGGGTTGGCGATCTTGTAGCCGTTGAGATGAAGGATCGGGAGAACCGCGCCGTCGTGCACCGGGTTAAGAAATTTATTGGAATGCCAAGAAGCGGCCAGTGGTCCAGTCTCGGCCTCGCCATCGCCAACGACGCACGCGACGATGAGGTCGGGATTGTCGAATGCCGCGCCGTAGGCATGAACCAGGGCATAGCCGAGTTCGCCGCCCTCGTTGATCGAGCCCGGCGTCTCCGGCGCGGCATGGCTCGGAATGCCACCAGGGAAGGAAAATTGGCGAAATAGCTTGCGCAGACCGTCGGTATCGCGGCTGATGTCGGGATAGACCTCGCTATAAGTGCCTTCAAGGTAAGTGTTCGCCACCATGCCGGGCCCACCATGGCCGGGTCCGCAGATGTAAATCACGTTCAAGTCGTGTGCGCGGATCGCCCGATTGAGATGCGCGTAGATGAAGTTGAGTCCCGGTGTCGTACCCCAGTGCCCCAGCAACCGTGGCTTGATGTGCTCGGGACGTAAAGGTTCCTGCAGTAGCGGATTGTCGAGAAGGTAGATTTGTCCGACCGACAAATAATTGGCGGCGCACCAGTACTTGTCGAGCAGATCAAGGTCATTGGAACTGGTCTGACGGTTGTGTACCGCTGCTGTTTTCATACTCGGAACTCCAAGAGAGCTATGTGGCAAGACAATTGCGGTTCAATTGGTCCATCGCTTGATAAAAATTGAGCATAGAGACAGAACATCGTTCCAAACCGTAGCATTCTCCTAACTCGCTGTTGCCAAAGCTCAGTCGAGACGATCCGGGCGTAATTCGAGCGATGACCTTCCAGCTCTCATTTTTGGAGAACATCCCTCAGTTGTCAGGGTCAAGTGCTCGTCTCAATCTCCTAATAATGACGCTCCGTGCGCGATCGTCTGCGGCCGCCCCAACCTTCTCGTTGATATTGAGGATGAGTTTGGACATATCGTTGTGCCAATCGAGTGCGACAACTGCCTCGGGCGTTAGCCGACGGCGATGTGCGACGTCCAGGTTCGTCGGTACGTTTGTCGATAAGTCATAAATGTCATCGAGAATGGGCAGAAAGATTTTCGCGGATGGAATAAGCCGATCGGCAATCTGTTCGGATAGTCCCGTAATAGCCTGCTCTTCACCGTGGACCAGGAATATGCCTCTTTGAACGGGACGGCGCGCTGCGATCCATCGGGCCAGCTCGGATCCGTCCGCATGTCCAGAATACTCGTCGATTTGACGAATCCGGGCCGCCACCTTGATTTCCTCACCTTGGATGCGAACGGCTTTGGTGCCGTCCTCGAGGAATCGCCCGAGCGTGCCGCGAGCCTGGAAACCGACCAAAAGCACCGTAGCCCTACTGTTCCATAGCCAGTGCTTGAGATGGTGTCGGATGCGGCCTGCGTCACACATTACCGCTCGCTGCAATAATGATGTGAAAGCCGGTGAGTTTTGCGATCGACTTGCTTTCCTCCACCGTCTCGGTGAACCTGAGGTGAGCCGAATTAAGCAAATGAGCTACATCGATACCTGGATCGAGACTTGCAGCATGCTTTCGGAAAACTTCTGTGGCGCGTATCGCGAGAGGAGAATCGAGGAAAATCGGTGCAGCGGGTATTTCGCCGCGTTCCATGAGATCAACCAGGTCGACAATTAATTCTTGTGTGCGTTCGACAGCGAAGGCAGGGATAAGCAAGGCACCTTTTGCTGCGGCTGCATCGCAGACCTCGACAGCCAGGCGCTGCTGGCGACCTTGTCGTGTCGTTTCCGGGCGAATTCGATCGCCATAAGTCGATTCCGATATAACATAGTCGAATCCTGCCGGGGCGACGGGGTCGGGTTGCAGCAATTTCGTATTGGGGCCGACATCGCCAGAAGCGAGCAGTCGCAGAGGCTGAGAAGAAGTGCTTTCTTCAACAAATTCCAGTTCAATCGAGGCGGACCCGAGAAGATGGCCAGCATTCCAATAACGAGCGCGTACGCCGGGTATGACGTCGGTCCACGTCTCGTATTCGATAGGGTGGAACGCCTGCAGTGACGTAATGGCGTCGGCCTGTGTGTAGATCGGGCTGACCTCGGGTTTCCCGCGTTTTACGTTACGCAGATTCAGAGCGATAACCTCGGATTCCTGAATGCTTCCGGAATCCGGCAACATATATGAACACAGATCAATCGTTCCACGCGTCGCCAGTATCCGGCCGCGAAAACCTTCGCGCACCAGCTTCGGCAGCAGTCCGCTGTGATCAATGTGGGCATGAGTGAGAAGGACAACACCGATATCAGCCGGACGAAATGGGAAGGCAGTGTAGTTCAGCTCCTTGAGCGTCTTCTGTCCCTGGAAAAGCCCGCAATCGACCAGAAAGCTGCCGGCTGGGGTTTTGAAGCGATAACACGAACCCGTGACTGTGCGGGCCGCACCGCAAAATTGAATGGTGACGCTCATAAAATGGCCTCGAACGGGATGGTATCGCTGAACTCGCGGCGGAGGGCCGGGGCGAACAGATCGTCTAAAATAAACGTGTTAGTAGCGTGCGACACGCTGTGGGTTGATCGGATGGAATGAATTCCGGCGTTCGCGAACGCAATTGTCAGTTCCGATGGAAACAGCGCATGCGTGACGACGGCATCAATAGCCGTGGTGCCAGCGGCCGAAAGAACTTTCGCGCAGGCGATAAAAGTGCCGCCTGATGATACGATATCGTCGATTATCAGGGTGGGGCGGCCGGCAAACAATGATGGGTTGGCAAATCTGAGTTCGACAGACTGGTCGCCATGGCGAACCTTTTGCGCTACCGCGTAAGTCAGGCCGAGACACTCTGCGAGGCGGCTCACCCATTGTCGGGCTTCCGAATCGGGACCGATCACGACCACCGCGGGGTCGATACTTTCCGCGCGGAGCGTGCTTGAAATTACCGGTATGGCCGAAAGATTATCGGCATCGATACCTGGAAAGACAGCTTTGATGTCAGAGGTCCGATGCAGATGAGCGTCCACCGTGATGACACGATCGACGGTGTTTACAATCAAGTGGCCGATGGCTTTCTGGCTGATTGCCTCGCCTTCGTGGAAAGCGGTGTCCTGACGCATATAACAAAAATAGGGAGCCAGCAGCACGAGGCGTTTCGAACCTTGGCGACGAAGCGCCTCGGCGGCAAACAAGACAGCGATCAATTTGTCGTTGGGCCGGTCAAGCGAGGCGTAGATAATCGTTGTCGATGTCGCTGGACCGACCGTCACACGCATCTCTCCATCGGGAAAACGATGCAAGGTGATCTCATGCGCGGCGATCCCAAGCTTGGATGCAAGCCGTTTGGCATCAGCCGCCGAGGACGGCAGGTACTGGATGGAAATACTGCTCACGAGGTCGCCTCAAGGCTGCTGGCACCTTCGCTGCCGATCCTGTAGGCCGTATTGATCTTTGTTGCGGCGGCGGCAAGGTCATGCTCCGACTGGTCGAACGCATGGATGCGGTAAAGCGGCTCTCCTTGCTGGACGCGGTCACCAAGTTTCTTGAACAGTCTGATGCCGGCGCCTTTATCGATCGGCGCCCCCGCAGTTCGCGCAAGCCGGTTCAGTTGCAAGCAATCGATCCCGGAGACGAAACCATCGCGTGAAGCTGTGACATCGAACGTCAAATTCCCCAGATCTGTGCAACAGACCGTAGGCCCTTGCGCGGCGATGATCTTTTGCATTTGTTTGATCGCGGCGCCGCTATCGAGCAGTTCGCGTGCGCGGGCATAACCGCTGCCGCCACGCAGCTTCGGATCATATTCGAGCAGGCACGCGGCAAGCCGTAGAGATTTCTCGCGCAAGTCAGTCGGCGCTCCCGGATCATTGGCTAAAACCGCCATAACGTCCTGCGCTTCAAGAACTGGGCCGATGCCATTGCCGATCGGCTGGCAGCCATCGGTAACGACAACTTCAATGGATATCCCAAAATGATCGCCGACGAACTCGAATAATTTGCGCAGCCTCATGGCATCCATCGCGTTGACGAGCTTGGCCGTGGGGCCGACTGGCAGGTCAATCAAGAGGTGGGTCGAGCCCGCAGCGAGCTTTTTTGACATGATCGACGCCACCATCTGCTCGCGGGTATCGAGACCAAGTGGCCGCTCAACCGAAATCAGGATGTCGTCCGCCGGGGACAGATTGACGTGTCCGCCCCACACCAGACAGCCGCGGCACGCAGCCACGATGTCTTTCATTTCTTCAACACCCACATCGACACGTGCCAGCGTTTCCATCGTATCTGCTGTTCCGGCGGGGGAGGTAATCGCTCGAGATGACGTCTTTGGAATCGTGAGCCCATGGGCTGCCACGATCGGCACCACAATCATGGAGGTGCGATTTCCGGGAATGCCACCGATGCAATGCTTGTCGACGACGATCGGATTGCTCCACTTGAGTTGCGTCCCCGCCCGGGCCATCGAATTGACCAAAGCGATCAGTTCGCCATTTGTCATAAAGCTGGCAGAACTGATCAGGAATGCGGCTATCTCCATGTCGGAGTACCGATAATGCGTGAGATCATCGACAATCGTGTTGATATCGACAGCGCTGAAGGGTTGCCCCATGATTTTGGCGCGCACCGCATCGAGGCTGGCCGGAGACGCTGCCGGTGCAATCGTTACTGCGCTGCCAACGGGCTCTGCGAAGCGTCTGAATGCCGGGTCAGAAAGCCCCAGGTCGTCGGGACCCACTAACGAGTCATCGTCGGTGATGATGAGCGTAGCCAGCATGACCTTGGAATTTTGACGGAGCTCCACGCGGCTGAAGCCCCGAAATATCTCCGGTCGGAGGGCTCGAGAGCGCCGCGATATAACGACGACATTTTCGCGGCCGGTATCGAGGTTGACACGACGGATCTTCGGCTGGGGCCGAGGGAGGTCGATACCGTTCATGTGTAGGGGCCGCCGACTGACATAAGGAATGACATTACGTGCATCACGGAATTAGTCTACTCGATCATGCTCATTGCCTGAGTGTCGAACTCGAATTGTCAGGTGTTGATGAATCGTCGACGATCATGCCATACGATCGAGCCTGGGCAGTGTCGATGCCATAATTCGGGAATCGCAAGTTTTGATGGCAGCGATCGGATCTCGGTGATACGAACCAGCGGAATACGGCATGGATTATGAAGCTCTGAGTCGCCTTATGGTGTCGCTGGCCATTGGGCTCCTTGTCGGCCTGGAGCGTGGCTGGCAAACGCGGGATGCCGAAGACTAATCGGCGAGCCGCCGGCTTTCGCACTTTCGCGCTGTCCGGACTGTTAGGCGGCGTAACCGGCCTCATCGCACTGCAAACGAGTACCCCGGTCATTGGATGGGTCTTTCTAGGATATACAGCGGCGTTCGCGGCCTTTCATTGGCTGGAAGCCAGAAACGAAGGCCATGCCAGCGTAACTTCAGTTGTCGCGGGAATGCTGACATTCCTGCTCGGGACTATGGCTGTTGTGGGGGATCTGCAACTCGCTATTGCCTGCGCTGTCGGCATGACGGTCCTTCTGGCGTTGCGAGAGCCGTTGCATCGATGGATCGACTTCGTTGAGTTGGCAGGAAATTCGCGCCGTGATGACTTTGCTCGCGATGTCGTTCCTGCTGTTGCCATTACTGCCAAATCGACCGGTCGATCCGTGGAGGACCATCAATCCTTATCAGATATGGCTTCTCGCCATTATGATCGCAGCAATTTCGTTTGCCGGTTACGTGGCGGTGAAAGCATTTGGAAATCGGCTTGGGGTCTTCATGGCGGCCGTCGCGGGAGGGCTGGCATCGTCCACTGCCACCACGATCGCTTTAGCGAAGTTGGCCCGCGAGCATCCGTCATCGTCGGGATTGTTGAGTGCAGGTATTTTGGTCGCAGGTGTCGTCATGATGCTGCGTGCGGGGAGCGATTGCAGTGGCACTCAATGGTGCGCTCTTTGTGCCGCTTATACCCGCGCTCTCAACCGCGGCGACGGTGCTCGGCATCGGTGCTGCCATCTTGTGGTTTAGAAACGTCCAACAAGAAACGCCTGAACTTCAAATCAGCAATCCTCTTGAGGTCGGAACTGCGATCAAGCTAGCGGTGTTGCTCGCGTTCGTGATGCTGGCCGCAGAACTAGTGCGTCGAATGTTCGGCGGGGTCGGCATCCTCGTTGTGGCCGCGCTTTCCGGAATCGCAGATGTCGATGCCGTGACGATCTCGATCGCCCGCATGGGTGGAGGCGATGTGGATTTGAATACAGCGGCTCGTGCCATCATGATAGCAATCGCAATCAACACTGTCTCCAAGGTCATTATAGCCAGTTGGATCGGAAACAAGAAAGTCGGGATTCTGGTCGGGGGGATTAGCGCCGTTGCGCTTGCCGGAGGTCTCGTTGTTGCTGCCTGAACAGGTTCAGAAAGGTTAGTCTGGAGGAGGCAGCATGCTGTTTATTTCAAATAACTTGCCGATGGTTCGATTGATAACATGAATTTGCCTGCACGCTGGGCAAGTCACAATTTCCACGCGCCCGGGCTGTGTGTGGGTGGAGTACTGTTAGTACATACTGACCGGTGCGCGAGAACATCTTATGAAATCGGAGCGATCATAGGGGATACATGCCGTGGTCAATGGTCAGGTATTGGTCGACATCCCGACCGGTGGGGGGTCAGAGGTCGAGAGATCGACGACGACCCTCAGGCGTTCATGGTCCGCAGATGCTGGCGATTTCGAAGGACGATCTGGCGGGCTCCTGAAAAATCGAGGATGCCTCGATCATGAAGCTCAGAGAGGGCCCGCGAAACTGTTTCCAACGTAAGTCCGAGGTAGTCCCCGATATCACGTCGACACATAGGTAAAGCCATCATCGCCGCAGCCGAAAGGCGGCGGTCCATTTCCAACAGAAAGGCCGCGACTCGCTCCATGGCGGTCTTACGCCCGAGTAACAGCATATGGTTTTCGGCGTGCTGGAGATCGCCAGCCGTCATGTTCCAAAGCCTACGGGTAACCTCCACGTCGATTGCTGCCGCGTGCTCCAAACTGCTGCGCTTTACGAGGCGAACGGTGGTGTCGATAATGGCCTCTGCCGTTAATCGGTGGTTCGAACTGGCCTCCAGCCCAAACACGTCCCCCCGCAAGTGAAATGCGCCAATCTGGCGCCGTCCGTCTGACAGCAACTTATAGCTACGAACGGCGCCGCGGACGACCTGGTAGACAAACTCGGCAGGTTCGTCCTCGCCGTAGATCTCTTCTTCCTTGCTGTAGTGGAATTCTGTTGCCACGAGGCAGGCACGGCCCATGACCAGCCCGAACTTGTCTCCGGCTTCAATGGGCAGCCTGCTGTTGCGGGCCATTTCGTGGGTGCTGACTGACTGCGTAAGCATGCGCCATCTCCTTGGTTGGGATGACGGTTTGTAAGGTGTTTCACCATCGAGGGATATTGCGTCCGATATCTTAGGGGCCGCACCCTAAGTAGATTCCCGGAGGTGAGCCAGTCAGCGGATGCCTCCGGGAACGGCCATTTGGTTCCCGCGAAGGGTTTCTAATGGCTCGGGCATTGGCGAGAGATGGCATCCCGAACGCGCGTTACGAGGCTTTCCTCCAGATGTGGCTTGAATAATAAATACTCTATCCCGGCGGCCGCGGCCTTCTCCGCCATATGCTCGTCGGGATAGCCGGTTATTAGAACGATCGGTGCCGCGATGTTGCGCTGACGGAGGCGAACCGCCACCTCCAGCCCGTCCATATGTGGCATTTTGTAATCAATCACCAGGCAGTCGACATCGTCGGGATCAACGGACGTCAGCAGCGCCACGGCGGCGCTAAACGTGCGAACCCCGAAACCGTGGGTTTCGAGAAGAAACCGCAAGGACTGAAGCACGTCAGGATCGTCATCGAGAACGCAGATTTTGTGCTTTGTGATTGCTAGGTCTGTCATCTGATACCGCGAATCCGGATGGCTAATCACTATCAATACGATTGTGGGAATGCGAAGGCTTGATTTGGCTCAATCGTTCAGAATGCCAGCGCGCAGGGCGAGCCGAATTAGTTCAGACAGGTTGTGTGCCTGCATTTTGGTCATGACATTTGCCCGGTAAACCTCGATCGTCCTGGGGCTGATATTGTGTTCGCGGGCGATCAGCTTATTGGATAATCCGGCAACAAGGCCGTCCATGACCTGACGTTCGCGTTGACTGAGACTTCGCGACCCTTGATGCGATGTCAGCCGAGACGACGTCACTTTTCCCATGATCGTGGCGTTGGAGGGCGGCCTCGATCATTCTGATCAGCCGTTCATCTTCAAACGGCTTTTCGACAAAATCGAGCGCCCCTAACTTTATAGCTTCAACTGCGAGCGGGATGTCTCCGTGTCCGGTCATGATGATGACAGGTAGGGGCGAAGCGCTGGCTTTAAGGCGACGGAGCAGATCGATTCCGTCGATACCCGGCATACAGACGTCAGACACGATACAGCCAAAACAAAGACCGGAATGAGCATTGAGGAAGCCGACGGCAGTTTCAAACACTGCCACTTTAAAGCCTGCCGAGCCAAGCAGGAAATCGAGCGAGTTCCGCATCGCGGAATCGTCGTCGATGACATAGACATTTCCCTTATGCGACATCTGGTAAATCCTCAGCCGGCGCTATAGGCAAGGTCAGTCGGAAGGTGGCGCCGCCGGAATTGTTCGTTTCGGCCCACATTCGGCCGCCGTGGGCTTCCACGATCGATCGGCTGATAGAGAGACCCACGCCCATACCGGTTTCTTTGGTCGTGAAAAAAGTCGCGAACAGATTTGCAATGGCAACCTCACTGAAGCCATGGCCAGTATCCGATATCGACAATTCGACCATATCGTCTGAAGCTTTCGTACTCGAACTGGAAAGTTCCCGCTTCGACGACTTTGCCATTGCCTCCAAGGCATTTCGATAGAGATTGACCAGGACCTGCTGAATCTGCACGCGATCGACGAGGACGCGGTCGCATTCCGGATCCAGCTCCAGCCGCAGTATGACGTTTTGTTCACGGGCCCCCGAAAGACCGAGAGCCCCAGCTTCTTCCATCAGCTTCGCCAGGCTTTCGACACGCTTCTCCGACTCCCGCCGGGAGACGAAATCTCGCAACCGTCGGATGATCTGGCCGGCTCGGATGGCTTGGTCCGCCGCTCGGTCCAACGCCGTTTCGATCTTCAATATATTGGGGTCGGCACTCGCTGCTAGGAGGCGGCGCGAACCTTTCATGTAGTTGCTGATGGCCGCAAGAGGCTGGTTCAATTCGTGCGCGAGAGCCGATGCCATTTCGCCCATCGCGCTCAAGCGAGACACGTGAACCAGCTCGGATTGCAGTTCTTGAAGTTTTGCCTGAGTTTGCTGATGCTCCGTGAGATCGCGAACAAATCCGGTAAAATGTCGCTTTCCACCGGACTGCACTTCGCCGACCGACAGGTGCATTGGAAAAGTGGTCCCATCCCAACGTTTCCCGGTCACGATTCGTCCGATACCGATGATATGCCGTTCGCCGGTGGATTGATAACGAGCGAGATAGCCGTCATGGCGGCCGCTATCCGGTTCAGGCATCAGAACGCTGACGTTTTGGCCAATGGCTTCGGATTCTGGAGTAGCCGAATAAGCGCTCGGCGGCTGCACTAAAGCGCTGCATGATGCCATGGTCGTCAATAACGATCATCGCATCGGGAATCGTGTCGAGGATCGAGCGAAGATGGTCTTCGCGCGCCAGCAAGGTTTCTTCAATCAGCTTCTGATCGTCGATATCGAGCACCACGCCCCTTAGACGGCGCGGCACTCCGTCTTCGTTGACGAGACCGCCTCTTGCCCGAACCCAATGCCTCCCTTTCGCTCCCTCGCGGACCCGATATTGAATATCAAGCTTACCCCGAGTCTGGATGCAGCGCTCAATAGCCGATTCGGTGCGTACACGATCTTCTGGCTGAAGCAGGGATAAGAAAAGATCAAAACTGATTGGGTCATCCTGCAATACGCCAAAAAGCCTGCGTGTTGCGCTGGACCAGTACAATTCCCGGGTCGAAAGATCGAGATCCCAAATCCCTATTCCGGCTTTGTCAAGCCCGCACTGTAAATCCTCGTCGCGCAAAAGGCTTTTAAAGAATGGCGGATCCTGACTCGTCACAGGGCACTTTCTGGTGCTGCAGTGCATATAAATTTACTATACCTTGATGAGTAAGGGGCTCCTCACACTTCCCCAATACAGAGACCGCTACGAATTATTATACTATTGTACCGGGCCTAGCCAACAAAGCTCTCTCGTGCGCACCCTCTGTTTGCAAAGGGTCTGGTGTGCGTTCTGCCTCCGCAGGAGGGCACATCTTATGCAACGCTATGTCCACAACGAAAACATTCTTTTGTACCGCAAGCTGCTCGCGCAAACCACAGATGAAGAAAAGCGCAAGGTCGTCCTGAAATTGCTAGCGGACGAGGAGGCTAAAGAGATGCCATCCCCGTCTCAAGAGAAGAAATGAGTTTATGATAAGGTCAAGCCTGCAGCACCTCCGCGGACGCTGTAGGCTCGGCGATCAACGTATCGTCAGATGATCTTCGACAAAGGCCACGCCGGGTGCGGACCAAGCGGCGTTCTCGGCCGCACGTCGTTCATCCCAGTTGTCGACCTCGCCGTCGAGAATGACCTTGTTGCCGTCCTGGACCGTAACGCGGATCGCATTGGCTTCGATTTCTGCGTGGCGTTTGAGCGCCAATTCGATCTTGGTTTTGACGTTCGATGCCTCAACGCGGGGCTTGATGCTGATCTTGTTCGTTACACCGCGCACGCCGGAAAGTTTACGAACGTCGTCCTCAGCCGCCGTCTTTTCGTAGTACCAATTGACGTGACCGCTCAGCGTAATCCAGCCGTCTTGCACGAGCACATCGACCGTATCGGGGACAATGACATCCCACTTCAGCATATCCATCGCCCGTTTGGCGATCTGGTCATCCGCCGTCTTGGTCTGGAACGGGTAGCGGACCTCGATGTTCTCCGCGATCGCGTGCACACCTTTGACGCGTCGAGCAGCTGCGATGGCCGCGACCTTCTGGGCATAGCTGGTAACGTGGCCAGTTAAGCTGACGACATTTTTGTCGACGGCGACGCCAATATGCTCGCCGTCGAAAGCTGGGTCAAATTCAAACTCGTCGATGATGTTTTGACGAAGTTGGGAATCAATCATGGTCGTTCTCCATGGGGTTTTTTCACGACAAGTAACCTCGCTTATCCATGGTACGGCACATTGATCAGAATCAAAGATAAAGCCTTTATGGCGCTGACCATTCATCCATCAGAACCGAGTCGTCACGTTTGGTGAGCAGGTCCCCAGATTTGAAAATCAAACAATTCGAGCGAGATGCGGGGCAGGTCGCTTTCGGGCTCGATGAGGATCAAGTTATACTTACCGCTAGTGCACCACAGGTACCGTTAAACTGTTCGCGAGCGCGGTGTTGCTGGCGAGAGTAGCAAATCACCTCACGGCTTCGCGCTTGGCAACATCTGCATCAACGTGGGGTCGCCAAAAATCCAGTGATGGATCAGGGCGGCTCCGGCATGCAAGCCTGCTAGTGCCAACAGGCCACGTGCGAGCAATTTCCTTTGCGCCTTCAGCGAAGGCCTTGTCGCACGGCCAAGGTGATGCGATCTCGATAATCGCCAAAATTGGCAGCCGTCGCAGCGCGCGAATTGCAGAACGATGCTTGCGATGGGAACCGCGCATAAAGGCCGAAATGCGCCAAACTTGCGCCGAGAAATACGTCCGTTCCGCGGCGGATGCTAGCGATAGTGAATTGTGCCAAGAAGGGTTCACTCAGCGCCCTCTTGTGCCCGAACGATCATCCGGTTGGCAGCGCGCGGGCCACATTGCCGTGCGGTCGTGCCACCACAATCGCCCGTCGTGCTATTTAAGCGTCGCAATATAAGCTGCGATGTCTGAGGTTTCATCTCGACTTAGCTGCATATCCGGCATTTTCGGATGAGGATTGAGCAAAAAAAATGCGAGCTTCGCGGCATCAAAGTCGGGCGTCTTTGCAATAGTTGCAAACGGCGGCGCGTCAGTCGTTGCCTGTTTTTGATCGGTTCCGACAAGATGGCAGCTAACGCACCAACGGGTGACCAGCGTCCGGCCATGATTGGCATCCCGCGTCGGACCATGGTCCGGAATAGCGAAGCACGCTGTTCCCAAAAGTGAGCTGGCTAATGTGCAGTAACCGATCCAGAGCAACTGTCGCGGCATCGACGTTCCTTTGTCCACCAAACCAGCGGGAACCATAGGCCCACTTCAATTCAAAAGCGACCACCGGTTGCGAGCATCGGCGGTTTGGCATACTCGTCCCGCCGGTATTCGACCGTAGCATTCTGGCCCGGCGAAGCCTCCTTCACCGCCGCGGACTAGGCAACGACCGCGCCGCCGATCGCCAAATGCCACTAGACCATCGCAGCGCCGGAGGTTTCGCGGCGTCGACGAGGCAACCTTCGCCAAGGCCGGCGACCTTCTTTCCGAGTTCGGGGAGCGTCGCTCAATGGAAGTTCTTTTTTCAAGCAAGTCATAACTATTCTCAAGCGATCGTGATCGAAAGGGGGACTAGAGGCTGTCGATCACGTTCTGCAGCAAGGTACGGACACGTTCGGCCGACTGTTTAAGTTGCGGATTATCGATCGCCTGCATGGAAGCGACCGGATCGATGGCCGCAACTTCGGTGCGGCCTTGAGCAATTTCGTTTACGACGACGTTGCACGGCAACATGGTGCCGACCTTGTCCTCAAGTTGAAGCGCCTCAAAAGCCAGCTTGGGATTGCACGCCCCCAGTATGCGGTAGTTGCGAAATTCTACCCCAAGCTTTTCCTTAAGAGTCTTCTTGACATCGATCTCGGTAATGATGCCGAAGCCTTTGTCTTTAAGAGCGTCCGTTGTTTGCTTTATGGCCTCGTCAAACCCGACTGGCAAGGTCTTACTGAAGTAGTATTTCATTGTGGTTTCCTTCGGAATGCTGAAATGCTGGATTCCAGGCAGCATGAGGACATTTCGTTGGCGCTCCTTGCGGCAGATCAAGAGCATCGGAGGACGCTTAAAGTAAAGTGTCTCCGGTAAACGTGGTCATGACGGTCGCCGTCACGCGCGCTGGGTGCATTCTATGACATCAGAGAATAGGGAAGGATTGATCGAGGTACGCGTCGACAAGATCGCCCAGCTCTTTCACACGCTCGATCCGTTTCCATTTCGAGAAAAGGATCTCGACCTGGATGTCGAAAACTATATCGTGAGCTGGGCACAGGAATTACCCGGCAACAGGTCGATCAGAATTATTGTTTATCTCTCAGATGTCGAATTCAAAACGAAAACGCTCCAAGACATCGGCGAAGCATTCACCCGCTATTTCACTAGCCGTGCGGTCGTTAGCCAGCATGAGCTGAATGAACTCCTTAGGATTGGACGTCGATCGCTCGGAATTGGGATTGCCATTCTGATATTCTGCCTTGCTTCTGCGCATTTCGTCGCCGGATACCTAACTGGTGCTTCGTTAAACACTCTAGCTAGAGAAAGTTTCCTGATCCTGGGATGGGTCGCAAACTGGCGCCCATTGGAAATCTTCCTTTACGATTGGTGGCCGATCGCGCAACGGCGCGATTTGTATCGTCGCCTTGCGGCAGCGCCGGTCGAGTTGCGGCCCTATTCATTGAGATTGATGCAAGAGCCAATTCCATCCAGTTCGCCCCCTTGAATGCGGCTGGGGGCTTGGCTTCGAGGCGGTCATAAGCCAATAATCAGTCCCATCGCAGCCGACAGCGAACCTACATGTGTCGTATTCTTCCGGAAACAATCAGCCTGCCGCTGCCACTTTGTTATCTTCCGTAGAATTAAAGTACATTCCAGACATGGGATCGACCCAGCAAATATGATCGTGAACTTCCTTCACACCAGCGATATTTTCTGCCGCGACAACGGCAGCCTGTCGTGCCCGTTCGTCGGTAATGATTCCGCTGAGATGGACGATCCCGCCGCGCACAATGACGCGCAGGCCGAATGGACACCAGTCGCTTTTCTCGATGGATGTAACGATGCGATCGCGAATATGGTCGTCATCCGCGGTTGGATCGGGAACCTCGCGGGCGAGCCCTGCGACTGCCTGAAGTAGATTGGCGCGTGTGACGATTCCGACAATCTGGTCGCCCCGCATCACCGGCAATCGCTTGATGCTGTTCTTTTCCATCGTTGTCACGATGTCTTCCAGCAACGTATCTTCTGAAACGGTGCATGGATCCGGCGTCATGATTTCACCGACTTTGCGACCTTGCTCGTGAACGAAGTCTGATGCTGCTCTACCCGCACCGAGCAGGAATTTCAGCCATCGAGCCCTCCTTCGTTGCGTTCCAATTTCGGCACGGCGAATAAAATCGCCTTCCGAAACAATACCGACCAGCTTTCCCATCGCGTTGATCACGGGAAGTCCGCTGATGTGTTGTTTTAGCATAGTGTTTGCCGCGTCGACGATAGCGGTGTCGGGACAGACCGTGAGGACCTGCCTGGTCATGATCTGATAAGCGCGCATGACGAACTCCAAGAAGTTGGATTGAAAACGATATTTAAAGGCTATTGCGAAAGCGACAGAGTCGGCTTGACCTAGGTCAACTGGTATCGTGTTGGTTTCACTTCAGGCGAATAAGAATGTTGCCTTTACTCAAACGGTGGCTTGATCTGGATCATTCCCCTCGTGATCTCCGATCCATAGACTGAATTGGCGTGACCGGCACAATTTGTGATTGCCTGGGACCCCGCATCGGGAGAAAAGAATGACTTACGCAACGATCATGGTTAGTCTTGCGTCCGATCAGTCGAACGATCATTGTCTCGCCATTGCCGGCGAGATGGTTGAACGATTTGATGCGCGAGCCGTCGGGATCGCGGCTGCGGAATTTAGCCCGCCGCTCTATTTCACCTCGGGTGAGCAGGCCGATAGGGTGGTTGAGCAAGGTCGGAACGCCATCAAGACGCGATTGTCGGAGCTTGAGGCCGAGTTTCGAAAGGCAATGAATCGAGGTGCGAAACAGGTCGAATGGCGTTCCAACATGGAGATGCCTATTCGGTTCGTCGCGCGTCAAGCGCGTGCTGCCGATATTGTCGTGATCGGGCAAAGCCGAGGCAGCGCGTTTACAGACCCATTTGCCAGGGTCAATCCGAGCGATCTAGTTATGCAGGCGGGCAGGCCGCTGCTCGTCGTTCCCGAAGCGCTCAACTGGCTCGATTTGCGAAGTGTTCTGGTCGCCTGGAAAGACACTCCCGAGGCGCGACGGGCAATCGTTGATTCACTTCCGTTACTTCGCAAAGCCAAAGATGTCACGGTCGTCGAGATCATCGAAGATCGTGGCAGCCACGAAGCGGCGTTGCAGCGTACCGCTGATGTAGTTACATGGCTGTCGCATCACAGTATTGTGGCAAGCGCACTTGTTCCTGAAGGGAGTTCGGAATCGGTCGCTACGGTTGCGCTGGATCGAATTGCATCCAGCGTCGGAGCGGGTGTGGTTGTTGCGGGAGCCTACGGCCATTCGCGATTTCGCGAGTGGGTTCTCGGTGGCATGACGCAGCACCTGGCGACCGAGTCGACGCGTTGCGTGTTGCTATCGCGCTAATCTGCATCAAGCGTCGCAGCCGGATTCGGTGGCGTGAAGAGGGCGACCGACTCCTGTTCAGCCCGATCCATCAACGCGAGCTAACCCGGAATAAACATTCGCACGGCCGCTGCGCCCATGATCGCCGTCGCGACCCAGCCAATCACGATAACGGTGCGCTCGGCAGTAAAGGCGCCCATCACGGATTTCTTGGACACGAGCAGGATAATGACAATCATAAGCGGCACCGCAACGATCCCGTTGATCACCGCGCTCCAGAACAGTGCTTTCATGGGGCTGATCGGCGAATACTGGATGAGCAGCCCGGCAAGCACGCTGACGGCTATGACGCCGTAGAAGCCGCGAGCATCGGTGGCCTTTCTTTCGAGCCCCCATTTCCAGCCCATTGCTTCGGAGAGAGCATAAGCAGCAGAGCCGGCAAGAACCGGTACTCCGATCAGGCCAACCCCGAGAATGCCGAGAGCGAAGAGAGTGAATGCGTGGTCTCCGGCAAGTGGCCGCAGCGCACTTGCCGCCTGCGCCGCGGTTTCGATATCGGTAATGCCTGCGACGTTGAGCGTGACGGCGGTCGCCAGGATGATGAAGTAGGCCGTGATGTCAGAGTAGAGCATGCCGCTCCAGGTGTCCCAACGGATGCGGTTGAGTTCAATATTCGCAGCACGTGCGTCGTCGACGAGGGGAGAGGCTCCCATCGTCGCCTGCATATCCTCGACCTCTTCCGACGCTTGCCAGAAAAACAGGTATGGACTTATGGTGGTACCGAAAACCCCGACGACAACGGCTGCAGCATCAGCATTCAAGGTGAGATGCGGCCACAAAGTTTTCATTGCCACCTCGCTCCATGGAACATGAACCGTGAACAAAACCGCGGCATAAGCGAGCAGAGACAGCGTAAGCCATTTCATGAAAAAGACGTAACGATGATAAGGACGAGCACCTGCAGCAATAGGGTTCCAAGGACAAAAAGTGCCGTCATGACATGGCGGTCAAAGCCGGTGACGAGCTCCGCCACCTCACCCATGGCGGCGACGTCGGCCGCGATGTTAAGAACGTTGGCGATCAGCAGCAGCAGTACGACGCCGAATAACACAATCGGTGAGAACGCAATCTTGATGTTGGCAGCGAGTCCCTTTCCGGTCACCCTGCCGATACGAGCGCACATTGATTGCACAGCCGACATCAAAGGGAAGGCTAACGGCATCGTCCATAATATGTCCAACCCGAATTGAGCGCCGGCCTGAGAGTATGTCGCAATACCACTCGGATCGTCATCCGCCACCCCGGTAATGAGCCCTGGCCCGACTCGCGATAGTGGGTGCTCCTTCAAGCGTTCCCAAACGACGCGGAAAGCGTTCACGTGCTGTGGTCCGTTGCACCGTCCAGAAAAAGCAGCATGAATTGTACCTTTAGTTCATCGGGGCCAAGTTAGACATGTCCCGCGAAGGCATGGGAATGTATTGATAGATATCAAAGCAGAATCCATTCGTCAGCGACGATAGCCGGGATTCTGGTTGTACGTTCGACATTTGATTCACCTCAACTGGCCATTGAAATAATCTATATCGTGAATTTAGGATAGGAGGTTCGTTGTGTTGGAAACTCACAACGAAACGCGGATGGATCGTTAACAGACCAGTGGCATAGGTTATGAAGCAGATGGCCGACGTCAATCGGCAAGCGCTGGATTGCATCTTTGGCGCGCCAAAAATTATTAATGGATGAAATTCTTTTGGCGGATTCTGAGATGTTCGAACAAGCGTGAGCTAAATGCATGTCTCCGCGGAACTATTCTCGAGGTCTGGCCGCCGATCGCTCCATATTTGGCGGGTTACGAAATGCTGAGATGCGAATAATCTATCTAGAATGGCTTCAGCTCCGCCATCTGTCGGAAAGTTAGTACGGCAGTCTTGATTGTCCGTTTTTCGTCTTTCCTGCCTGCCGGAAACAGCGAGTGCCATTTGGTTGGGTCATCTCGCTCCGATTTTGCCAAAGTGGTCGCGATAGAACGGCCTTGCTCTGCATCGTTTAGCTGCCCCAGGCATTTCTGAATCTTGCGTAGAGACTTCAGCAACGCCTTCACTCTCAGAAGAGATTTGTTTGGGAGAAGTTGTCCGATGAATTCCAGCGCATACCGAAGTCGTTTGCTTTTTATCCTGAGTCGATGGCGCTGACTTGCGTTCATATCCTCGAGGACGCGGCTCTGTTTGAGCAGCTTCTTGTACCACCGATCAAGCCGGCGGACAGAATAAGCTCTAAGCGAAGCGGAGTGTCTCTCTGTTGACGATTGTGGGCCCGCGGGCGACCTCTTTCCATTCTCGACCCAGACTGATGCATTGTGCACCAGCATGCGGTATCGATTTGAGCGGAGTACCCGCCTTAGCTGTCGATGGCTAGTGTCCCATGTTGTCCGCCAAATTCGACCGAGCGATTGTGCTTGCGGCCTCAAATCATCAACTGAGGGAAGCCGTTTTAGCGCGACGTCGAGATCGCGAGCTCTGCTCAGGTGCTTATTCAGCCACTTAAATTCACCCTTGAGGCGCGACCATTCTGAAAATGAAATGAAAGATGAGAAAAAGGATCGAGCAGCACGCAAGCGGGTAAGCGCAATGCGCATCTGATGCAGCGCCTCATGGTCTCCGTCACATGCGTCCTCTCGATTTGCTACCAGATCGTCGAGACAACCGCGAGCGATCGCGCGAAATGTGTCTTGGCATGTCATCGTTGCGGTCAGTCGCGGCAGTTTATAACGATGTCTTCCCCGTCGCTGTTCCGAGCGAGAGCCGTCCAAGCGAGATTTCGGGGAAGCGGTCACTGTGGGTCCGGCGCTATCGGTGAGGGATTGGTTTCAGGGGTGCCAAGCTTCGCCTTGCTGCATTGCAAAGTCTGCTCGGGTGTTCCGGAGGCGTCGATCATGTGCCAATCGAGCAAGCCGATATCATAGTTTTCCTGGTGTCTGACGAGATCGAGCGTGGCATCGGATGCATCGCCTACGCGCAGTCCGACGCGTTTCATTCGGGTCGTTAGGGCGCTCACGAGAAAGAAACCGACAAATGGCAGGTTGAGCTTGCGAGCGATAGCGGCAACCGAATGCCGCTCGGCCGGCTTGGCAAAGACGGCGTCGAGAATGACGGAGTGCCCTTGCGAGAGAATTCGTCCGGCGCGTTCGGTCAGGATTTGATAAATGATCGCGGTAGCCTCCGGCTGGTAGGCAGTTGTAGGCAACCGTTGCGTCTCATGAGCCTGGAAATGCCGTTTGCGCACGACGTCTGAACGCAAAATCAAGGCTCCGGGCGGAGGTTCAATGGCGTCAGCGAGCGCGCGGGCCAGCACGGTTTTTCCGGTTCCGGACAGGCCGCCAATAGCGACAAGCGTTGGCGAGGAAGGAGAAATCAGTTGGCGTGCCAAGGCGAAATAGGAGCGGGCCGCAACTCGTATGGTCGTTTCATCGGTGTTGGGTCCGCCGAGGCGTGCCAGCAGGACGTTGGCGCGAATGGCGGCGCGCATCGACATGAACAGCGGGAGGGTCGCGAGCCCGTCGAGATTGTCTTCAAATGTTGCGGTCAGGTATCTGTTGAGAAGGATATTGGCTTCGATACGACGTCCGTAGTGCAGAAGATCCATCAAGGTGAACGACAGATCGTAAAGAATATCGACTGAGGCGATCGCGGGATCGAACTCGATCGCGTCGAACAGAACTGGCTTGTGCCCGATCAGCACGATGTTGGCGAGATGTAGATCGCCGTGGCAACGTCGAACGAGCCCGAGGCGGCCGCGCTCCTTCAATCGCGCTTGAATCCTCGAGAACTCAGTCTGGCTTCTTGCGTCAAGATCATCGATGGCGTCAGCCGGCAAGAAGCCTGAAGCCCGGAATGCGGATGTATTGTCGGCGATAATGGAGGGAACGGAACAAATCCATCTGTCGACCGCGGTGACGAATGCTGTCCGATGCGATGCCGCGATGGCGTCGGCAAGGTCAACGACCAGAGCAGGATCCAATGCGCCGGCTTGCGCGAGGTGATCCAGCGTCAGGCGCTCGTCGAAACGTTCCATCTCGACGGCATATTCGACCGGAAGCCCGTCACCGCCGATGCTGAACGAACCGTCATTGCCTTGTGTGATTGCGACAACGCGGCGGTAGATTTGCGGCGCGGATGGACGGTTAATCTTGATCTCTTCTTCGCAGGACGCCTTCCGTTTCGCCAGTGTGGAATAATCGAGAAATGGAAACCAGATTGCGCGCTTGACCTTCAGCGCCCTGTCGCCTGCGAGAAAGACCACGGCGGCGTGGGTTTCGATGCGGCGAACGTCGGCATCGCCATGTGTCGCGGGGTCGGTCAGGAAGGCAAAGACTTCCCGCTGAATGGCCGTGTCCTGGGTGGTCGGGCTTGTCATGTCCGGCTTTGGTTAGGGTTGAAGGACGGCTGCCCCCAGCAATTGTCCTGCCCGCAGCATGGCAAGGGCGTCGTTTGCCTTATCGAGGGGAAAGGTCGTCGTGCGAATGTGAATTCCGGCCTGAGGAACGATCTTGAAGAAATCGATGCCGTCCTGCCTCGTCAGATTGGCAACGGACAGCAGCTGCCGCTCCTCCCAAAGGAGACTGTATGGAAATGACGGAATATCACTCATGTGGATTCCAGCGCACACAACCCGGCCACCTTTGCGAACTGCGCGCAGGGCGAGCGGGACTAATTCACCGGCCGGGGCATAGATGATGGCGGCATCCAGTTCGGCCGGCGGACGCTGATCGGATGCACCGGCCCAGACGGCGCCAAGTTGCCTGGCGAAGTCCTGCGCCGCGACATCCCCGGCGCGGGTGAAGGCAAATACGGAGCGCCCCTGCCAGACAGCGATTTGAGCGACGATATGACCTGCCGCGCCAAATCCGTAGATACCGAGCCGTTCAGCATTGGCCGCAATGACCAGCGACCGCCAGCCTATCAGGCCGGCGCATAATAGCGGCGCGACCGATACGTCGTCGCCGGTTCGGCCGATCGCGAAAGCATAGCGCGCATCGGCGATGGTGTGAGTTGCGAAGCCGCCATCGTGGGTGTAGCCGGTGAAAAGCGGGCGGTCGCACAAATTCTCCATGCCGAGTCGGCAATAACGGCAAACGTCGCAGGTATACCCCAGCCAGGGGATACCGACGCGGTCACCAATCTCATGACCGGTCACGCCGATACCCATAAGGTCGATGCGGCCGACGATTTCATGGCCTGGGATGATGGGATAGCGGATGCCGGGAAGTTCCGAAATCAACGACATGGAGGTCGGTGCGGCAGACCCCACACGCACTGATTTTGACGCGGATCTCTCCGTCGCCAGGGACTGGATCGTCGCGCTCCTTCATCAGGAGCGGTGTGCCTGGAGCCGAGAGCACCATCGCGCGCATGGAAACCTCCCCTAGGCTAAGGTATGTCCGATCCGCTTGGAAAGTAACTCCGGTATTTATTGCAGTGCAATGGCCACCCCTGTTTGACCTCGATCAAAACCTCTCCGCTGACATGTGGTGGAATAACAAACAGGCCGCTCAGAGGTCATTGTTTGGAGGATCAATCATGATGAAGTCGCTCATCCCTATAGGACGGGATAGTTCCCTGGCACGTACCGAAGCAAATCCGTTGGCGATGTTGCAGCAAGAGATGGACCGGCTGTTCGATGGCTTCAGCAGGAGCTTTGCCGGTCTCTCGTCACGGACGCTGATGCCCAGCATGGATCTTGCCGAAACGGACAAGGAGATTGAATTAACCGCGGAACTGCCTGGCATGGAGGAGAATGACGTGCAGTTGAACGTCGTGGACAATCATTTGACGATTCGCGGCGAGAAGAAGAACCAGCGAGAGGAAAAAGAAAAGGACTATCATCTTGTCGAGCGGACCTACGGTTCCTTCGTGCGAACTGTCGAACTGCCGCCGGGCGTGAACCTCGACAGCATCAAGGCAGTGATGTCGAAGGGTATCCTGAAGGTCACGGTACCGAAGCCGGCACCCGCGCGGGCCAAAACAATCGAAGTCAAAACGGCAGCCTGATTTGAGAATCCGGGCGCGCGCGACATGTACTGCGCGCGCCCGAGCCACAGCCCGCTCTAAGCCAAATGCAGCGAAATTGGGTGACATCTTGTATCAATTTCTCGAACAGGCCGTCGACCGTTACATGACGCGCAAGGTCAAGACGGTATCGTGCGATGTCACGATGGACGAACTCAACGATCTGTTCGCCAGCGATGATTTCAATGCTTATCCGGTCGTCGACCAACTGGAGGTCGTTGGCCTGGTGACAAAGTTCGACTTCCTCAAATGTTTTGCCCTTACGCTGAGCTCAATGGTGCCGCGCTATGATGAACTCATGAAACGAACCGTTTCCGATGTGATGATCAACGACTTTATCTATGTGAGCGCAACGACGAAGTTGGTGCGTGTATTGCAGTTGATGGTCGAGCACCGGCTTCGCAGCATTCCCGTTATGGGTGCGGGGCAGCATCTGGTCGGCATTATCGCGCGCGAGGATGTCATGCGAGCTTTACGAGACTGCACCCGTGGCGAGCAGCGTACCCTGTAAAATCAAAGCTGCTCGTCGTGCTGATGAACCCAGGCATCTTTGCAGCGGCAGTTGCGCAAGGCTGTCGATGTGCGCATCCCAGGATAAATCAACTCGAGCTTCGCGATTTCAGTGTTATCATTCTCAAGCGCATGTGCCTGATGCGCCGCAAGAAGCCATCGAGATTGCAGCGCAGACGTCTTTCGCTGTGAAGGTTCCATGTCAACCTATCGATTGAATAGTCTGCTTGCCCCGGATTCGGTGGCGTTGGTCGGTGCGAGCACGCGCCGCGGCTCGGTCGGGCAAGCGATTATAAAAAACATACGCGCATCCCGGTTTGAAGGCCCATTCGGTGTTGTCAATTCGCACTACCCGGAGATTGGCGGTATGCCGACGGTCAACCGTTTGGCGGACTTACCGTTTGTACCGGAGCTTGTGATTATCACGACACCGGCACGAACGATCCCTGAGATCGTTGCCGAAGCCGGGCGGCTGGGCGCCGCTGGAGTCATCATTGTCAGCGCCGGCCTCGGCCACGGAGCGGGCTCATTGGCAGAAGCCGCCGAGCGCGCGGCGCGTGCGTATCATATGAGGCTGATCGGTCCTAATTGCCTCGGCATATTGATGCCTAAGGTCAATCTGAACGCGAGCTTCGCGGCTCATATGCCGCGCGCGGGCAATCTGGCGCTGATCTCTCAATCCGGTGCGATCGCCACCGGGATGGTCGATTGGGCCGCGCATCGTAATGTCGGATTTTCCGGGATCGTATCGGTTGGTGACCAGCTTGACGTCGATATCGCTGATCTCTTGGATTTCTTTGCGCTCGATACCGATACCAAGGCGATCCTGATGTACATCGAGGCGGTCAAGGACGCCCGGAAATTCATGTCTGCGGCACGGGCGGCGGCGCGAGTCAAGCCGGTCGTCGTCGTCAAATCGGGACGGATGGCGCAAGGAGCTGAGGCGGCGGCAACCCACACCGGTGCGCTGGCGGGTTCGGATGCCGTCTATGACGCAGCGTTCCGTCGCGCCGGCATGCTGCGCGTATTCGATCTTCGGGAGCTGTTCGATTGTGCGGAGACACTGAGCCGAGTCAAATTTGCGTCTGGAAAGCGGTTGGCCATGCTCACCAACGGGGGCGGCATCGGTGTCCTTGCGGTCGATCGGCTTGTCGAGTTGGGAGGAATTCCGGCGGCACTCAATCCCGTCGTCAGACAACAGCTCGACGCCGTTTTGCCGGCGACATGGTCGGGCTCCAATCCGGTCGATATCATTGGTGACGCCGATCCGGCGCGTTATGTCGCCGCGCTCGAGATTCTGTTGCAGGATAGCGATAGCGATGCTGTCCTTGTCATGAATGTGCAAACGGCGATTGCCGATTCAGGCGCCATCGCCGCGGCGGTCACCCGCGCCGTTGACACCGATCGGCAGAAGCACGCTGTCTCGCCAAGCCGGTACTGGCGGTATGGGTCGGCGCGGACGAAAACGATCTCGAGAACATTTACCGATGCCGGCATTCCCGACTATCCGACGGAAGACGACGCCGTACGCGGATTCATGCATCTCGTTCATCACCGCGAGGTGGTCGAATCGCTGGCTGCTGTTCCACCAAGCCTGCCGCATGAATTCGTGCCAGATACCGAGGCGGCGCGGCGAATTGTTGAGTCGGCGGTGGCGGAGGGCAGGCGGTGGCTCGACCCGATTGAAGTCATGGGTGTCCTGAACGCTTACGGGATTGCCAGTGTGCCGACGCGGGTGGCTGCCAATGCCGAAGAGGCCGCTGCTCAGGCGGAGTCGTGGTTTGCACAAGGAGCGACCGTCGTTCTTAAGGTGCTTTCGCGCGACATCTCGCACAAATCCGATGTCGGCGGCGTGGTTCTCAATCTCACGAGCGTCGGATTCGGTTCGCGCCGCCGCCGTCAGCATTCTTGCGAATGCCAAAGCGAAGCGTCCGGATGCGAGGCTTGATGGCTTCATGGTGCAGCCGATGGTCCTGCGGCCGAAGGCTCGCGAACTCATCTTGGGGATTGCCAACGATCCGACTTTCGGATCCGTCATCGTTTTCGGTCATGGAGGCACGGCCGTGGAAGTGATCAACGACAAGGCACTGGTCTTGCCGCCGCTCGATCTCAAGCTCGCGCGTGATCTTGTCGAGCGCACCCGCGTCTCTCGGCTGTTACGCGCCTATCGTGACGTGCCTGCTGTCAAACAGGACGAAATACCTCTGACATTGGTGAAGCTGGCACAACTCGCGGCAGACATTCCCGAGATCGGCGAACTGGACCTCAATCCGCTGCTCGCCGATGAAACCGGGGTTCTTACGGTCGATGCTCGCATCGCGGTGGGGCCTCCGGTGCGAAAATTTGTCGGTCCTGGCAATGCCAACTTTGCTGTTCGGCCGTATCCATCGCAATGGCTGCGGCATCTTGAGCTGAAGGATAATTGGCGGATCATGGTCCGGCCGATTCGGCCTGACGACGAACCGTTAATCTATGAATTCCTGCGCCACGTCACCAAGGAGGATCTGAGACTCCGGTTCTTTGCGGTCATGAAGCAGTTCAGCCACGAATTTATTGCGCGGTTGACGCAGCTCGATTACGCGCGCGCAATGGCTTTTGTGGCCTTCGATGAGGCCACCCACGAGATGGTTGGCGTCGTCCGCATTCACTCGGATTCGATCTATGAAACCGGTGAGTATGCGATATTGCTTCGCTCGGATTTGAAGGGCAGAGGGCTGGGCTGGATGCTGATGCAATTGATCATCGACTATGCCAAGTCCGAGGGGTTGAAGTACATTGTCGGGGATGTGCTATCGGAAAACACGGTAATGCTGGCGATGTGCCGGGATCTCGGCTTTGAAATCACGAACGATCCCGTCGAGCATGACATTTGCCATGTCAGGCTTGCGCTTTAGCCAAGGCATATCTGTAGCGATCCAATCGATCATTGTATCACAGGTGGGCGACCGACCTGACGCGATAGGTGTGCATGGTGCCTCCTTCGTTGATTGAGACGTATTCACCAGGTACGAAACGCTCGTCCGCGAAGTGATAGCCGGCTTCGTCGGGCAGGTTGCTCTCGCTGTCGTAATGGAATGCCCATGTGCCGCCGGGGCGATGAACGAGATGACCGACATCGTCGTCATCCCCGTCCGGCCGCAAACGTGTCACGCGACAGGCCTCGCGATGCTCTTTCCAAGACTTGGGGTCGATGCGGCCGTCGGGGGCGAGCGGGGCAATAACGATGTAGCCGACGCCGCTGTCGCCTTCGAGGATGGCCGGGTTCGCGCGCCAGTTCGAGACGAATCTGCCGGAAGTTGCGCGGCAGAGACGTATTCAGGATCGGTTTGAGATGCATGACCATAATCCTCGTGTCTGATGGACTTGTCGACCGATGAGGCCAACCTTTAGTTGTACTCCGTCGTAACTGATGAAATCTACGCTCGCGACGATTTCGTGCCGTTGACTTGCATCAAATGGCCTACTCGGCGAGCCGCCGCGTGCGCGGTTTGAGGCAAGTCAATGTCGATTTCCCGGATGCAGTTTATGGAGGGGTCAGCGAGCTAGGAGATTTGCATTTGGCGACGGCACCTCAATTGGCGGTCACATCAAGAGGCGATGCGCTCGAATTGCGCCCGGGCGGTTCCTGGATCGCGGCGAATGTCATCGTCCTGGAAGTGCTCGCGACGCCGTCAAGCCGCAGCTTGAGCGGGCGAAGTCCTTGAAAATGGATATGGCGGCCTGAGCGAACTCGATACGTTGGGAGCCTGGCTGCTCGAAAAATTGTCGCGGCGAATGGCGTCTAGCCGATCATCCGGTCGAAGTCGTCGGGGTCTCCGAAAACTACGCTGGCCTGATCGAGGAGGTCCGGCATGTAAACCGCCACAATCCTCCGCCACCCAAGGCGCGCAATCCTGTCATTGCCAAAGTGGAGGAGATCGGCCGCTCTGCCTGGGGCTCCAGCGAAGACGTGGCCGTGTTCCTGCAAATGCTCGGTTCACTTTGCGTCGCATTGCTCGGCATCATTCGCAGGCCGCGTTCGCTGCGGCTCACTTCGCTGGTCTATCAATTGTATCGGGTCGGCTGGCAGGCAATTCCCATCATCCTGCTCATCACGTTTCTGATCGGTGCGATCATCGCTCAGCAGGGTATTTTCCATTTTCGCAAGTTCGGCGCCGATTCCTATGTCGTCGACATGGTCGGAATTCTTGTACTGCGCGAGCTCGGCGTGCTGATCGTCGCGATCATGGTCGCCGGCCGATCCGGCAGCGCCTACACCGCCGAACTCGGCTCCATGAAGATGCGTGAGGAGATCGACGCGCTCTCCACCATGGGGCTCGATCCCGTCGTCGTTTTGATCCTGCCGCGCGTCCTCGCGCTGGTTTCGGCGTTGCCGATCCTGACGTTCATCGGATCGATGGCCGCGCTTTACGGCGGCGGCCTGGTGGCGTGGTTCTATGGCGGTATGGGTCCGGCCATTTTCATAGCGCGGCTGCACGACGCCGTTTCCGTGACGCATTTCGAGGTCGGCATGATCAAGGCGCCGTTCATGGCCCTGGTGATCGGTATCGTGGCTTGCAGCGAAGGCCTGCGCGTCAAGGGCAGCGCCGAGTTGCTCGGCAAGCAAACGACAACCTCGGTGGTGAAGTCGATCTTCCTGGTGATCGTGCTCGATGGATTGTTCGCGGTGTTCTTCGCGTCGATTGGAATGTAGCGATGGATGCATCGGTGGGGCAGTTTGCAATTCGGGTCAACGACCTCGTCGTCGGTTTCGGGCGCCGCGTCGTCATCGATCATCTCGCGCTCGATGTACGCCGTGGCGAGATCCTCGGCTTGGTCGGCGCCTCGGGCGGCGGCAAGTCGGTGCTGATGCGAACCATCATCGGCCTGATCCCGCGACGGAGCGGTGAGATCGAGGTGATGGGCGCCAAGATCGGGTCGACCCATGATCGCGGAACGCAGACGGCCGCCGGTAGATGGGGCATCCTGTTCCAGCAAGGAGCGCTGTTTTCATCGCTCACCGCGCGGCAGAATATCCAGTTTCCGTTGCGCGAGAAATCTTGTGCTGTCAGATGCGTTGATGGACGAGATCGCCACAGCCAAGCTGGAAATGGTCGGCCTGACCCCGGAGGATGGCGACAAGTTTCCCTCCGAACTGTCGGGTGGCATGACCAAGCGCGTGGCGCTGGCGCGGGCGCTGGCGCTCGACCCGGCGATCGTCTTTCTCGATGAGCCAACCTCCGGTCTTGATCCCATCGCGGCGGGCGATTTCGATACCCTGATCAAGACATTGCAGAAAACCCTGGGCCTGACGGTGTTCATGGTGACCCACGATCTCGCCAGTCTGAATACCGTCTGCGACCGCGTCGCGGCGCTGGCGGACGGCAAAATTGTCGCCATCGGGCCGATGCGCGAGCTGCTCCAATCCGAACATCCGTGGGTGCGGGCCTACTTCCATGGCAAGCGCTCGTTGATGCTGCAACCGAAAGCGAGTTGAGCGATGGAAACCCGTGCCCCCTTTGTCATCATCGGCGCGTTCGTGCTGGCTGCCATCGCCGCGGTGTTCGGCTTCGTCTATTGGCTGCACAACACCGGCGGCCTGGGGCCGCGAGCGACCTACCACGTGCAATTCGAGGGACTCGGTGCCCGGCCTGCTGGTTGGTGCGGCCGTTCTCTTCAATGGCATTCGTGTTGGCGAGGTGACTGAGCTTAGCCTCGCGCCGGACAATCCGCGCCGCGTCAACGCGTCGATTGCCGTGACATCGACCACGCCGGTGCGACCAGACACCAAAGTCGGCCTCGAATTTCAGGGCCTGACCGGCGTACCGGTCGTTGCGCTGGAAGGCGGTCAGCAGCTCGGCAGCCTCCGGTTCGGTCCCGACGTTGATCGCGGAAGCCGGAGCGGGACAGAGCATGACTCAAGCTGCGCGCGATGCGTTGCGGCGGGTTGATGCGGTGCTGGCAGAAAATGCGGAGCCGCTGAAAACCACCATCGCCAACTTGCAAGTGTTCTCCGAAGGTTTGGCCCGCAATACCGGCAAGCTCGATGGCATCGTGGCTGGCCTTGAGCGCATGACAGGCAGGAGGCGCTTCACCGGCGCGGAAAGTCACTTACGACCTCCGCGCGGCGAGCGGCTTTCCCAGCCCGCCCGACCGGACTCTCAAGAACGGGCTCGTTCATTCCGGAGCCGACTGCGGTGATCAAGCTCGACACGCAGCGTTTTCTGTTTTCGTCGGCCAAGGAGTATCCGGATTTCGCCGAAGCGATGTGGGCTGACAGCATTCCGAAGCTGCTGCAGGCAAAACTGCTCGAAAGCTTCGAAAATTACGACATCGCTCATGCGCCGCTGCGCTCAATGGATGGAGTGCAGGCAGACTATCAACTTCTGATCGACATTCGGCGCTTTCAGATCACGACCGATCCCGAACCGGTCGCGGATATCGGATTGTCGGCGCGAATCCTGAACAAGAATGGCAAGGTACGTTGCAGCGCGATTGTTCCAAGATACCCAGAAGCTGGACAAGATCGAACCAGCGGCGGCCAGCGCAGCGTTCAACGATGCATTCGGACGAATCGCCAAGGACATGATCGCGTGGACCGTTAAGGCGCTGTAGAGCGTGGGTTCAACGGCCGGGATTCCCGGCGGCGTGCGATGGAAAGGTTGACAGAGCCTGGAAGTCGGCGGCGAACGCTCCTTGACCTAGATCAGCATCGTGGCGAACCCGGTCTCCTGTAATCTGAAAGTCTGAAATGAGGGAGCGCAACGATGGCATCGACCACAAACTGACCATCGTTGGACTTGCACGCGGTGTGGCTCACGTTTGATCCATCTTGAGTGGGAGGAGCGTCTTAATCCGCCCCAGCTTCAGCAGCTTTGGAGGTGCCTCGAATGCAGGAATGAGTTCGTCACTCTCCATGCTTCTGAAGAAGAACGAGCCACCAGCGTACGAAATCATCGAGCCGTTCTTCACGAATTGCTGGTCGAATAGGCCTTGTGGCGGCCAGAGGTCATTTGGCAGATGGAGTGTGAGATGAGATCTCGTATGCTGATCGCTGTCTCATGCGCTGGAGCGATCTTGGCATCGTTCGCTGCTGCGCAATCGCCGGCGGATTGCCAAGCGCAAACTATCTTCCGCATCTTGGCGACATCATGGGAACAATCGCAGCTTCGCCACTTCAAGCTATCGTTTGCGGGCAAGTTGCGGAACTGGGAGCTTGCTGCCTATGAGCTGGATCAGATTAAAGAAAGTTTTCAAGATGCGGCGACGCTTTATCCCGGGATTCCGGTCACCGACATGACAATTGTGGTGGAGCCGGTTCGGCGGCTTAGTGAGGCTATTCAGACGAAAGATCTCCAGAAGTTCTCTGCCGCTTTCACTGAATTGACAGCGGCATGTAACGGTTGTCATCAGGCGATCGGCCGCGGCTTCATCGTGATTCAGGTGCCGACGTCTTCTCCATTCAGCAACCAGATATTCGAGCCGGCCGCGAAACCTTGACGCCGCGGCAAACTTCGTTCGCAGGATCTGCAGCCAGATTTCGGTCGTAGCCAATGAGATCGCGCTATCGATGCACGACCCGTCGCGCTCGTGTTACGCAACGCGTATTGATGTCGTGTTTGGCATTTGTCCGGCCTCGAATTCGCGCATGCTTACCGACAGTGTCGTCGATGCCTTGCATTCGGCAACGCGGATCACTCCAGGGATTTAAGGAACACGATAAAATCGTTGATTTGATCAGGTTCGAATTGGAACTGTGGCATGCTGGGATGTCCAGTCATGATCCCTTCAGCAAGGGCTTCCTCAAGCGTCTCGACGGGATAGCGCTCGTGTAAGTTACGAAATGGTGGCGCAATCCGAAGGGGGCTGGGGCTCACCTTATCGATGGCATGACATCCCGCGCAATAAAGCAGCGCCAAGTCGCCGACCTTGCTCGATGTTGGCGGCTTCCATGCGTTGTCCTGATCCTAAGGTGAGGATCAGGGACAGTGCTAGAAGCAACGATGAGTTAGAAACGCGCATTACTCTTCCTGCTGCAAAACCAGATTGGCGAATGCAAAATTCTTGACCCATCGCGGCCCGGTCTTGTTGACTTAGGTCAAGGCGTCGACGCTCGGAAGCGTGCGGTCTTGCTTTGAGGTACGTCAATTCGACCCGATGTCACCACCGTATCGTTTCTAAAACGGTCCGATTGGGAGAAGTTATATGATCAAAGATATTATTCTGCACCTGGAGCGCGATCCGTCCAGGGACTTCGTTCGCGACTTTGCTGCGTCGACAGCCGAAATGTTCGCCGCGCATCTGACAGGAATATCCTTTGCCTTTCCGGCGAACATTCCAACTATATTGCCCGAATTTCCCTGCGGATATTCTCGCCGACCTACTTGTGAAAGGAAACAGCGGCGCGAGGCGCAATTGACCGCTTTGAGATGGCCGTGAAGCGCGATGGTATTTCGGCCGAACCGCGGTTATTCTTGCAGAGTGAATTCGGGCCGCCTAGAACGTTTTCAGAAATGGCACGGTGTTTCGATCTAAGCATCATCATGCAATCGGACGATTATAATGGCATCGATAACAGTACTCTGATCGAAGCGACGTTGTTTGATTCTGGTCGGCCGCTTATTGTCGTCCCTTATATCCAGCAGGACGGGTTGAAGCTCGACCGTGTCGTGTGCTGTTGGGATGGAAGTCGCGCCGCAGTGCGTGCCATCAATGATGCGCTACCGTTGTTGAGAAAAGCCAAAGCTGTCGAATTGTTTATCGTCGAGAATGAGAAGACCGCTAATGAAAGCGTCATTGGCGGTATTGAAATCGGCAGGCATCTCGCCCGACACGATATCAAGATCGAAGTGAGAACGACGCCTGCCGCTGATATCGATGTAGCGAATACCATTCTATCGCATGTTGCTGACTGTTCGGCGAGCTTGCTTGTGATGGGCGGCTATGGACATTCTCGTCTGCGCGAATTCGTACTTGGCGGCAGCAACGCGTCGGAATACTGTCGGCGATGACGGTTCCTGTTTTCATGTCGCACTAGTGTGGATCGGTGGTAGTTCCATATTTGCGCAAGGAGATTGCCGCCATCCTCGCACTACTTTGGCAGATTTATTCACGCCGCTGCATTTCGCTGACTTGTCTTCTGCAGTATGGGCATCGCTGATTTGGTGGTCGAAGAATGAGTTCGACGATGGCGTGGCGCACGGCCGGCAGGCTCGGCTGTGGTGGCGGGCCGTGGATTCTTTTTTTCCGGGCCGCTTGGCGAGGCGGCGGTGCTGGAGGAAGGCGTAGGCGATCATGGTCATGAGCGCATGTCGGTGCAGGCCGTTCCATGATCGTCCCTCGAAGTGGTCGAGGCCGAGCTCCTCCTTCAACTGCTGATGCGCCTGCTCGCAGATCCAGCGCGCCTTGATCGCGGCGGCCAACTGACGCAGAGTTGTCGGCGGGCAGGTTCGAGAGATAGTACTTGCGCTCCCCGAGCGGCGATGCTCGCCGATCAGCCAGACCTCCTCGCCCGGGAGATGCTGGGCGCCCATGGCGCCGATCCGCTGTGGCGGACCGTCGGCGACACGCACGCGCCTGCGGCAAAGCGGGCTTTCAGGCGCCCCTTCGTCCCGCGCCGCCAGCTCAGCATTTCCGCAGGGCGCCTCGTCCAGCATCGCCTGCGCGGACATCGACGCCGTTCCGGGGATATGCCGCTTGCGCGGGCGACCGCGCCCGGCGACGGGGAAGATCATCGCCACGTCGACGGGATAGACCTTCTGCTTGAAGGGAATGCCGACTGCCCAGGCCAGGCCGCGCTCGCTCAGACCCTGACGGAACGACGCGCTGAGGCCATATCCGGCATCCGCCAGCACGCAGCCGAAGCGCGCCCCGGCGGCGACGGACCCGATCGATCTCGGCGAGCGCGATCTCCGGCTTGGTTCGATGAACCCCGCGATCCTCCGGCACGCCGGCGCGGGAGAGCCGCGCGGGATCGCTCGTCCAGCTCTCGGGCAAGAACAGCCGCAACCCCACCATGACCGGCACTTCGCCGGAAGCCAGCGTCAGCGACACCAGCGTCTGGCAGTTGGCGTTCTTGCCGAGCGCCGAAGCGTATTGCGGCGCGACGCCGACCGAGCGATCGCCCTTCTTCGGCAGCGCCGTGTCGTCGACGATCAGCACAGGCGTCGTTGCGCCCCAACCAGCCGTCGGCCTCCGAGCAAGGCCAATTCTCCAGCGGCGCGGCGTCCCAGACGCCGCTGGCGATGAAGTGGTGAAGCTGGTCGTAGCCGCCGTCACCGTCGCGCGCCGCCATCGGCTGGACGCTCTTGCGATCACCAGGCCAATCAGCCCGGCCACATAGGCCGGACACATCCGTGCCCGCGCCTTGTGCCCAGAGCAGCCAGAAACGGCGCGAGCCAGCGCTCCAGATCGGCTTCCCATCGCTCTCGTCCATGGCCGGCCCTCCCAAAGCCGACCACCCATAAATCACGCAAACCGCCCCCGGGAATCCCAAAAACGCAGCCCAATCTCAAAAATCTGCCAAAGTAGTGCTCGGCCGGATCGTCATTAACGACGAACGAGACCTCGTTGTTTCTTTTATCGACCCGCCGAATGTGTCAGCGATCCAAGCTGTCAACGATCTGGTCCACGCCAAAGTCCGTGTAAGAAATGTTTCCGGAGATGCGCGCTGTTCGTTTTGCATCGCGTCAACACGCTCGCGCCAGCGCGCGGACTGTTGTCGGGGGCGAGATGGCCTCGACGACCGATCCGGCGCTTGGTGCGCGTGACAGGTTTTGCAACGCGCTTGGCAGCGGCCAACGCAATGTCGGGTTCGTCGCTGCTGGTGCTACCGGGAGCCATCCCGCGCTTCGCGGAGCTAAGTTGACGGATGTCCTGGTACTCCTCGATCCGTTGGCGCTGATGCTCGGACTGATAAGAGTCTTCGTAGTTAGAATGGCGGTACGATGATCTTGAGGGGCTGGGTGGCGGGCTATCGCCGATGAGAGCCCTTTGAGGAAATCCGGCTCTATGAACATCAA
>CAVXSV010000025.1:0-142847 GCA_963764445.1 uncultured Alphaproteobacteria bacterium | reverse complement strand
CGAAGAGCTGAGATTGTCACGATGTCCGAGTGGGTCAAACTCGGAAGTGATGAGCCGTTCGCCAAGAGTCCGTTCATCCCCCAACAACGGACATCTATATGCCTCCGTGCAAAAATCATGAATTATGCACAACATCGTTGACCCATATAAAACGCCACTTTATGCTGTGCATATTATATGTGCGAAAAGGAGAGCGATATGGCGATATACGGATACGCGCGGGTAAGTACCGACGGGCAGTCCTTAGTCACCCAATTAGCGGAACTAAAAGCGGCCAAATGCGAGAAGATATTTCAGGAAAAAATCAGTGGTGCTCGGTCTGACCGCAAGCAGCTCACGCGCTTGATGGCGGTCCTCGCAAAAGGGGACGTATTGGTCGTCACTCGACTCGACCGATTGGCAAGGTCTACTCGCGATCTCCTCAATCTACTTGGGACGATCGCCGAAAAAGGGGCGGGGTTCAAATCGCTAAAGGATATTTGGGCCGATACGACCACGGCGCATGGCCGGCTCATGCTGACCGTGTTGGGGGGGCTTGCTGAGTTTGAAAGGGAGCTGATCCGAGCGCGGACCGCCGAGGGACGCGAGCGCGCAAAGGCGAGGGGAGTGATCCTGGGACGCAAGCCGAAGCTGACCGGCCATCAGCGAAAAGAGGCGATCGCTCGCCGGGAGGCCGGAGAAGTGTTAATCGATATAGCGCGGTCGTATAATGTCAGCCATTCGACGATCAGTCGCCTACCTGAACATTGACGCAATTCCGTGCCAGCTGATCCTGGGCGACCGCGTCGGCCGCTATGGCAAGTGCAATTCGCAATAGACAAGGTCACCTGTGCCGCTGCGCCGACGGACGGGCGTGTGTGTAGGCCGCGAGCGTGGTCCATGTCAGAGCCATTTGGCCTGCATGGGTTAGCGCCACCAGCACCGAGGCTAACAGGGCCGTCCGGGGAGCACCGGGCGCCCTTCTGATTTCCGCCAGTTGCGCAGCCGATTTGTTGACGGGACGTCATATACATCGGCAACAACAGAGGCCCATCAACACCATGCGACGAATCCAGCCGCAGGCCGCGCTGTAAATCTTGCAAGCCACTTGTTGGCGCGGGATTGTTCAGCGCGAGAATCAGCTTGGGTACGCTAACCTGGACTACCTGCGCCTGAGAAGCTCGGTGCAGCCCTTACGAAACTTGCCGACGTTCTCGCTCCGGCGCTGCCGGGCTCGATGACGAGCTCCTGGCACCAAGTGTCGCGAACCAACTGCGCACATGCCCTCTGGGGCCTGTCGTCGCCGCTCAGGGCTTGCAAGTTTCCCGCGGCAACCTCCTTGGAATCGGCTTCTCTAGCGGTAGATCGGTAACTAGACCCATAAGCCGAATGTCTCCCGCTCCAGCTCCTTCATTCGCTTTGCCTTATCAAGTTCAAGCCCGCCGTATTCTGTGCACCGGTTAATGAACGGTTTCGATGAACTCCTTTAGTCCGTGCGGAGCGTCAGATTTTGAAGCCAGCATACCAATTGTTATGCCGCCGGTGTTGACGCTTTTAGCGTTGGACAACCTGTCAAAATGCAAGGACTGCTCAGACGCTCGATCCGCGGCGAGGAGTTCGAGCCACCTCATAAAGAACAGCAGGCTAAATTTTCCACGGTATCGTTTTTGTGGGTCCAGCTTATCAAATTCGTCTTTCAACGTAGCGAATGTTTCATGACTTACTTGCTCTTGAAACACGACAATTTGTTCAGGCCCCACCGCCAGTCGCGTCACGCCTTTCAGAGATACTTGAGCTACCTGGTTTATTCTGTTCGGCAGGGTCTTCTTGAGCTCAAATCTGTGTCTTCTAGCTATAAAAAGACGAAGGTTGATCGCCGTTGTTGCGCCTAGAAACTGGGCCAGCCTCTCATCGAATTCATCGAGACAGGCATTGCGAACTTCTGGCTCGGCATGGCAATGAAACTCATCTTTCAGGAGTTCTTCCAAAACTTGCCGGCTAACTAAATAATTTTCTATTGAGTACTGGTCGGTAGCGAAAGTGGTTGCCGGGTCGGGCTCAAACTCCCGAAACTCATCGAAGTCACGATCAATAAAAAAGTACACGCGCTCCGCCAAGCTACCAAGATCGCGCCGTAACATTTCACGAAATTCAAGGACTTGGCGCTTTCCGCCGCATGGAAATGGCTCGTAAACCAGCTCTGACCGAAAGCGTTTTGTCCACTGGAAGTAAGCCCCCTTATCAGTGTCTCCTTCGAATGCGAAGACGAAGCAATTGGGGTTAGAACTTCGAACAGAAGCGAGCTTCACCTTCAAGACTGCCGGACTACTTCGGGCCGCACGGAGCCTATTTACGTAGGGATCTAAAGAAACAGGAATAGCAGTCATGTGTTGTCGGCCTCGAAATCGTCTGTAGCCTGCAATGCGCTCTCAACGTCAATGGTCGATGTCAAGGGGCGAGCGAATGGCTCAAGCGAATTGTCGAAGACGAATGGGGAGTGGGTAATCGCAACAACTTGCTGGCACAGCGGAGCTTCGACGATGTCGACCAGTATCTGACGCTGCCAATCGATTGAAAGAGACAACTCCGGTTCGTCGATCAGAATGATTTTGTCTTTCGGGTAAAGGTAGAGTTTGGCGAAAAGTGAAATCATCTGCTTTTCACCAGAAGAAAGTGAATTTAGCGGAATTTTCCGATGCGCGGTCAAGCTTTCGACGGAGATCGTTAAGTCACGGCGGCTGAGAGTCAGTGCCTTTCCATCAGTCTCTCCATCGGCCGCAGAGGAAATACCTTCGCCCTGTACGCTAGTGCTGATGTCAACTGAGGAGAGGTACTTGTTGCAGTTATCTATGAAATCCCGAACTTGCGCTTCGATCCCTCGCGTTGATTGAACGACGCTGTTTAATTTCCCTAAGAAATACAGGAGAAACTTGTTACTTTCGGGAGAATATGCCACCGCTTTGCCCGGTATAGATTTGACCGATATTTGGTATCGACAAATCGAAGTAAGGCCCAAACTGTCGCCTTGTCCGATCCGTTTTAAGCCGGGAAAAGAATAGCTCCAGCTCGGCTCTATCGGGTACTGCTTCGGTTGTAGGGACGACACGATCGAATTGACCGTTAATAAGCTCGTTGATGATGCTGGCGCTGAGTTCGCGATAACCGAGGCTAAAGTCGGTGACGACTTGCTGGTTGAGTTCCGATAGCCGGTCTACGACATCAGATAAGCCGAATTGGATATCGCCGGAATATAGGCCAGGCTTTGACCCGGGCAGAACCTGCTTGCGAGTACGGCCATATGGGTCTGGGCGGTTCGGGGTGACCGCGAGCTCGATCCGTCGGTAGGTTGGGAGGTAAACAACCTCAATGTCTTTCAATGCTTCATTGAGAGTCGTCAGCGTCGACCGAATGGCTGGGCACTCGTTGTAAAGGACGTTCTTCAATTTCTCATAATGAGAGGTAAAGCTAGACCGGTTGTAGCCGAACTTTTGAAGGATTACTGATCCAACTTCGTCATCGCCAAAAACACGTTCGCCAAAAGAAAATCGCTCAAGGAAAAGATAGAGGGTGGGCGTGTCGATCTCAATGCGGCGCGCCTCAGCTTCAATCACACCGTTCGAATTGTAACTCGCAACATCCTCACTAAAGAGGACCATCTCCTCAGGCACATTGCTCAGTTTGCAGCGGATGCTAGTAAATCTAAGCTCTCTCAGGCGAGAGAATTGCCCTTTCAAAAACGCATCCAGGGCAGTGGGACTTCGAGACCGGAGAGTGACGTTGACATCGGTCTTGGCTTCGCGCCGCCTGTCGGCAATCACGATTGGGCGCTCGGCAATTTCTTTGCCTTGAATGCTCAGTGGCGGCGCGAATTGGAGGCCATCGTCGGTCGTCACGTCAGCCTCGAACCGATCACCCCCGAGAAACCGGGTCGCGCGATTGTGCGAAAGTGGGTTCTCCTGTGGAAGCGCCCGGGTCTCGCGACGTGACACAGGCCCGATCAGAGCCAACGCGTTGAGCGTGTCCTTGATGCGGTTGAGACCGGCATCGCCCCTGCGTGGGAGGCAGCGCCATATCTGACCTGCGAGGGACCGGAAAAGTGTGGTATGAGGCGGCCCGCTTAGGGGAGCTGATGATGACTTCGGGTAGACCTCGATCTCTTGGCGAGACTTTCCAACAATGGCACCGCAGCGGCTATCTGCTTATGGTGCTCTTCTTTGGTATCGGCAGCTTTCTGATCTGGTGGAAGACCAACCACCTAGAAATCAAATATCCACGAACTGGTAGCTCCTGCGTCGATGTTGTCGAGCGCGTCTGGAAAAATCGCCCTGCATCGCCCACGGCTTTGGAGCAGGCCGATCTAGACGATTGCGAGGAAGGTCTGCGCGAAGCAGCGCACCCGGTAACTGGACGATAGGCACAAAAAAGAGGTCCATCTTCACCGCGTTTCTGGTGAAATCACCGGAACATCCTCGACCTGCAGATCACCGCCCATCGTCCTGCCACGGCATCGTCGGCAGTGACGGCACCCGGCGTGATCACGCGCTGACCGAAGCCGCCGCCGGTTGCGGCTGCATCATGGCGGTGAGCGGTCACGCCACGCTGGCGCAGGTGCAGGTCTACATCGATGCCGGCCGAACAGAAGCGGATGGCCGAAGCGGCGATGGTCAAGCGCGCAGCCGGGATCAAACCGGGCACAAGGCGGTGACTAACATCGGTCTCAATCACTGACTAACGACGCGGAAATCATTCAAGAATTTCTGCCGGATGGCGATCCCAGCAGGATTCGAACCTCCGTTATTCTAAGCGGTGCCCGCTGGTTTGATAATCCGCAGATGTCGGACAAGCCGTTAAAGGTTGACTGCGGTCTTCAAAGGGTGAGGGCGCTCATCAAAATGGCCTTTACGCTTCAATGTGCCGGTTTAGCCCTCACCGTTATTTAAACTATTGATAGTGTTGAACTATGATACTTCTGTCGCGCCCACCATCCAGTCTACAGTTTTGTCGTTGCATTGAGACCGGTAGGAAAGGCCCGCCGTTGGCGGGGTTTTCTGACCCTGGTTTGGTGTGTGACTGTCTCCGTTCGTGGATCTGTTGATTTTTCGGTCGCTGTCTCTGATCGAAAAATTTCCGTTCCTGGCAGGGTTCCATTCAGCTCAGATAACCGCCTATTACCCGGCGCCGTCTATCCTCGCTGGATTGAACCTGCCGGAAAGATCCCGCCCTCCTTCGTTGATCTTTTACGATTTCGCGTCCGAAGGATCAGTCCTGCAGGCGTCGATTGACTGGCGAGAGTGGCGAAGCGCCGAAGCAGAGCGCTACACTCACGCTCGACGGCATCGCGCGATCGTTTGATCGCGCCGACGATCGCATGACCGTCGGGGTGCGCAGACCGCAACGTCAACAGGTCGATCTAACGAGACCGACCGATCCCATGCAACGTTGGTCTGCAGTCGCGGTTCGACCTAAAGCGTGGGCAATCCAAGCTTCGTATACTGTTTCGACCACGCGGGCGGTGCATCGCGTAGTTCCGCGATGCCTATGCCTCGGGGCAGGCGACCTTCGATTGCGGCCTTGACCAGTGGCGGCGCGAGGAAAGCCATCGACAGCGTCAGATTGATTTGTCGAACGCTGCATTTTTGCCTGACCGCAATCTCTTCGATTGTTAATCGTCCGGAGACGATCTCGTCCAGCCATTGCCGGCCGCGTGCAATGGCACGGATCAGGCCAGCGCGACGCTCTGCGCGGATCGGTCGTGTTCGCTGGGTCGAAGCGGATGCGGGTTGGATCACGTCTCGGAACTTGCGCATCGGCGGCTTGGTCCAGGGAATCAGGATGAGCTCGCCTTGACCGAGCGCGGTGCCGGCATCGTGAGGCAACTCGCGATCATGGGTTGCGTCGGTTCAATCGCCTTCATGGTAACAGCCAATTGTTTGGCACGAACCTCGACCTTTGCGACATGGGTTGCAACGGCATTTTGTTCCGAGTGCAACTGTGACCGGTCGTCAGACTTCATCAGTCGGTCACGCACGGCATGGGTGACCAGCGCCTCGATCTGATCTGCGGGGACGCGAGATATGGACCCGACGGGATCATCCGAATAACCGCGCTGCAGCGGTTGGGAGATATAATAGCGGTACCGCACGCGGTTCCTGGTCGCGTGAGTTGGGATCATTCGGTTGCCAGCATCGTCGAACAGCAGTCCCGAGAGAAGCGCTTTGGATTTTTGCCTGGCTCTCGTCCGATGCGACCATTGTTCGGTCAGCTTGGCCTGGACGGCCTCGAACAGGGATCGCTCAAGCAAAGGCGGTTGTGGTCCGGGCAGGACCTCGCCCTTGAATGTCACCTCGCCGATATAGAACCGGTTGCGCAGCATATAGAACAGCGGGCCTTGGGTGAACGGAACGCCGCCTCGGATGGCTCCGCTCGAGAGCTTGCGAACTTTGGAGGTCAGTCCCTTGGTCTTGAGATCAGCGACCAGGCGATTGACGCTGCCCAATTCAAGGTAGCGCTCGAAAATGAGCCGGACGGTGTTTGCTTCGTCCTGGTGGATGGAGAGCTTGCCATCGTTGAGCGAGTAACCGAGCGGAACCATGCCTCCGACCCACAAGCCCTTGCGCTTGGAGGCGGCGATCTTGTCGCGGATGCGCTCGGCTGTGACCTCGCGTTCGAACTGGGCGAAGGACAGCAGAACATTCAGGGTCAAACGGCCCATCGATGTCGTCGTGTTGAACTGCTGGGTCACCGAGACGAATGACACGCCATGAGCGTCGAACAGTTCAACCAGCTTGGCAAAGTCGGCCAGAGAACGTGTCAGGCGATCGACCTTATAGACGACAATGACATTGATCTTGCGGGACCTGACATCCTCGAGCAACTTTTGAAGAGCAGGGCGGTCGGTTGATCCGCCCGAGAACCCTCCATCGTCATAGCGCATCTTGATCAGCGTCCAGCCCGCATGCGCCTGGCTGCGGATATAGGCTTCGGATGCATCATACTGGGCATCAAGCGAGTTGAATTCCTGATCGAGCCCGGCATCGGTCGAGACGCGGGTATAGATCGCACACCGGACGGATTTGCCAGCCGACGTCATTGTGGCCCCGCAGACTGCGTTGCTGCCCGCAGGCCAAAGAACCGCGGCCCATTCCATTTGGTCCCGGTGATGGCAAAGGCGACCTTGGACAGGCTGTCATAGGTTTTGCCCTCAAAGGCAAAGCCATCGGCGAGCACCATCACCCGATGGTCACGTCCATTCCATTCGCGGGTCAAGATCGCGCCGGGCGCGAGCTCCTGGTTGCGCTGATCGACCTTGTCGGTCAGTTTGGTGATCGCAGCCGATCCGCCTGATCCAACGGCAGCCTTCAATATCTGCACCATCCCCGCATCGAGATCGCCGAAGGCATCGGCCTGGATGCGATAGGCGAGCATTGCGAACAGCAGATGCTTCGGCAGGTGAACTGGTGCCGAGCGACCCGTCACACCCTGCCATCGGAGGCGAAGGGCCTTGAGATCAAGATCACCCAGACGCGCGATCTCGATCTCAAGAGAGGCCGCATCGATGGTGCGACGTGATTGTCTGCGAGGCGCCATCGCTTAGGCGGCCTTAGCCGATTTGCTGACCCCATCCGCTGGAGGTTTGATGCGATAGCGTCGGACCTCATCAACAAGCTCGGAATCAAGATCCAGCTTCAGTTTCTTGCGAACGACACCGGCAAAGAACCCACGCACCGAATGCGGCTGCCAACCCGTCGCCTTAACGATGGCTTCGATCGTGCAGCCATCTGTCGATCGCAGCAGAGCGAGCACCCGAGCTTGCTTGGAATCGGCGCGAGCGCCTGATGCTTTCGTTGGCAAGGCGGATGAGTCGGCAGCCGGCAATACCTTCGATGCCGCTGGCCTTTTTGTCTTGGTGCCAACTTGTTTGGCTTTAACGGATCGGGGGGCAGCTAATTTTGAGGCAGGTTGTCTGGTCGCTGCTGGCTGCTTTGCTTTGGCTTTCGTCATGAGGATCTCCGTCGTTGCGGGGCATCCATCGCGCCCCACCGCCGCGGCCCCGCAGTGGCCAAAAGCCGGCGGGGCAAGATCCTGACGAGCCTATTCGCTCGCTATAACAGCCGTAGTAACGCTCCGTTGCCGCAGCAAAGCCAGTCCTTTCTGAGCAATCTTGTTGCTCAACTGGTTCGTATCGATCCCTACGCGCGAATTGTTTGCAGCCGCGGCTAGCTCGCGATCCAACGCATTGTGACCACTGATGATGCGGGGAAGGAGTTGGGCGAGGTCCGAATAAAGGACGTGTTGCCGCCTAGCTTTTGGGATTGAGTTCGACCCCATTGCCGATCTGGCAACCGGCCGGTCGATATCACATGTCGTCCCGCAGCTCCTTAAAGAACGGGTGCGGGACTTTCCCTTCGGCTGACTTCCGCCGGTCGCGGTGCTCCTATTTTTTGCGTTTTGCTTCCCGGCTGCCGGTCGATTTAGCAGTACAAGCTAAAGCACCTCAGCACGAACCCGGACCACGCCACGATCCGCAATCCCTAAGGTACGCGCAGCGTCGAGCGAAAGGTCGAGCATGCGGCCGGGAGCGTTCGGTCCGCGGTCGGTGATCGTGACTATTACCGACTTGTTAGTCGCAAGGTCAGTCACGCGAACTCTCGTGCCGAACGGCAGGCTGCGGTGGGCTGCGGTTGGCAAATTCCGGTTGAACGAAGAACCGCTCGCTGTTTTCCCTGTTCGATACGAATAGAACGAAGCCCTTCCAGAGAAGCTCTGCTTGGAGGATCGAACACCTAAGCGATCTTCCGAACTAAGTGCCGGCTCTGTTCCAACCGGAGATTGCGTTTGCGGATCTGACCCAATGTGCCGGTTGGCCGGGGGAGGCTGCTCTGCATGTGCTCCCGGAACGATGGACCATCTCTCTTGGAAGCTCTGTGCTGCAGCGGGGTTCAGATGTATCCCCATCCAGGCCGAGACTATCGCAATCGCTATTCTTGAAGGGGAACGCATGATCGCCTCACAAGCAAATGGAAACAATCAAAGGGACAATGCAAATCCTCGGTGGTTGTTCCAGCTCATGGAAGTTCTGGGCGCATGTTCAGACGCACTGCAGCAAGCACAGTTGGCTGTAAGTTCGCAGGTCTTCCCGCAGTTTCTTAAACAACGGGTGACGGAGCTTGCCTTCCCGCTGACTTCGCGCGGTAGCTCGAACGCGGGCGCGGCTATGACCAACTACAGATCGCGATTGAGACGGCCCTGGCTCACCTAGAAGTTCAAACTTTGCGCCGATGGAATTTCCGTCCCGCCAAATTAGGCGACATCGGCGCATCGTGCGGAAATTGTCGAACGAAATGTCGAACTCGAAAGGCACGATATTGAGTGCTCGACTTCTCAGACAAAACTTTTCGAGAGTATTTCGATGATGAGTTCGGGATAGATATCGACGATCGCAAATATTCGGCAAATGGCTCCTCAAAAATGAACCGGTTGCGCACTTTCTTCCGTTTTGAAGATGGTCCGCTGGTCGCAAGTGTCTTTCGCAGTCTGTGGACCCACCGCCAAGCGCTGTTTGCGGAAGGGTCTGGTGATCCTGCTGTTGAAGCAAGACTTTTCGAGCTTCTAGCGCGGATTGAAGGAGGCGGAGAGGTGGCGCGGACCGACGCCATCGACCTATTTACTCCGGACGAGACCCTTGAAGAGCTGGTCGCGGCCATAGAGCGCGACATTTTGGCCGACAGGCCTTCTGCTGCGCTCGATCGCCTCCACAGCTATTGCGCAAAGAAATTCGGACACTTGCTCGACCAGCGCGGGATTAGTTGGGATCGCGGCGAACCCCTCCAGAGCAGGGTTGGAAAATACGCCAAGAGCGTCCATTCAAGAGCGGGAATTGAGAGAGATGACCCAGCAGATTTTGAAGAACTCAATTGGGGTTTTCGACAAGTTCAACCATATCCTCAACAATCAGAGCCTTGCCCACGACAACGTCCTTTTGGAAAAGGCGGAGGCGCGATTTATCTTTGATTCCATCAGTGCCGTATTGAGGTTCGTGAAAAGCATCGACGGCTCCCGATTCGAATCTTGAACCGTTCTACGCGGCCGGCCGCCCGACAGTAGAGCGTTGAGCCTGCTTACGGCGAGGCCACCGCGGCGGCCGCCCTCGCGCCCTTCTTCTTTTTTGGTGCCACCACCGCTGGGACTGCCGGCGATAGTGCGGGCGCTGGCCCTGTAGCCGTGCGTTTGGCGTAATCATCGAGGACGGCGTCGATGCGAACGAGAAGGGGGTCAAAACCCGAGAAGTCGATGGTGCCAGCGTGCGGCCGTACGACACGCTCTGCAAAAACAACCTTCCCGAACTCGCCAGGCGCGTCATGCTCCTTGTCGGGATTGAAGGTCTTCCCGTCAATCTTTGTTGCGAGCAGGGCGGAATCAAAAAAATCCTCGGGGCAGGACTTATTATTGGGACCCTTGATCGGTGTTTTTACAAGATAGAGATGGCCGCCAAGATGATAGAAGGGTAAGTCCGTGGCGTGGCCAATGGTGACGCCAAACTTCTTGCCTTGAAGCAGCTTAAATATCTGAGTTGCGCCGTCATCATTATCGATCAGCACGATCACCGGGTGCTTCATCGGGCGGTGCTTGAATTGGGCGAGCTTTTCTTTCCATGCTTCGAGGAAGAATTTTAAGTCAGGTGAGCCGCCACGAAGCTGCAGGAGGTCCTTTGATTGCTTTGAATACTTGAAGAAATGGATATCGAGCGAAAGCTTGCCGTCTTTAGTCGAAGCCAGCTTCGGATGCATTGCCGCAAGTTTGCGAATTGCACTCTTAAGGTAAATTGAGTTGGTCGGTCCTTCGCAAATGATGAGCGGCTTTGACGGATCAATGAAGTGTTTGAAGAAAACAAGTTGGAAATAGATGAGGCGTATCGCCGAGGGATATTCGTTCTTGTGTTTGGTCCGATCGGCATGCAGCTTGTGCCGCTTTTCCTTGTTCTTTTCAGCGTCAATCGCAATATCTATCTGTCGTTCCTTAATGTGATAGATGTGGCCAAGGACTTCCTCCAGGCGCTGAACGGAAGAGTCATCTACCCCGTCGCGCTTGTAGGTGCCAGTAGAGAGAAATGAATGCGTCATCGCCCGTGCAAATTTATAGTGACGCTGCGGTACGTTGACCTTTTCATTGACCGTGAGGCCGGTCACGGTTTGGCGACTTCCCCTCACCTGCATACGAGTTTTCGTGTCATTTATCGTAAATCCAGCACCCTGGATGCGAGATTTTACCTCATCACCTAGTATCCAACCTTCGCCCACCCCGACCGCAAGGGCCGCTGGAAATTCCTTCTGGTTGGTCGAGAATGTGATGTCGTCAGCATACCGCGTATAGGAACATTTGTTTTTGGCGGCCAATTTGACCAGCCTTATATCGAGGAAGTGCGTCAACAGCTCGGACAAGATCGGCGAGCATGGGCTTCCCTGGGGTAAAACTCCATCATTGCAAGCGATCTGGGCGAGAATGGTCGCTACCGGTTCGGCCAGCTTGAACTCATTATTCTTGAGAAAGAAGCCGCGGACACGCCCAAAGTTCAAGCTGGGAAAGAAGTTCTGCAAGTCGAGATTTAACACGTAGCTGCGCGACTTATGCGCTTTCGCATTGGTGATGATGGAGTAGTCCTTGCGAAACGCATGCGACAACTTGTTCTTGCGTTTCTCGGGCTCTTCTAACTCGCGAAGGCATTCGTACAGAACGTCGGCGAGCCGCCTCTGTAGTCCCTTGAGCATTGGAATCGGCGCATCGATGCGACGTTCGCCGCCGCCTTTTTTCTTAATTTCGAAGGTCTGGTATTTATCCGCCGCTGGTATTTGAAAGACGATATAGGACAATGCGCTCGGCTTGTAGCCGAGCAACGCTGCAACGTCATATCGAGTTTTTGCCGTGCGGAGGGTGTGAAGGATCGACAACGCAAATCACCAAAAGGAAAAGGCTTACAGGCACTCCTACGCGTCGCATAGGCCATGGGCCATATGTTTCAATCATGGATCATAGGGAGCAGCGTCCCTGGCTTTGGATCATATATCGCGAAACACGATAATAAATCTGCCTGTAAGCTTGTGGACCAATGTACCGCTAAAGGCGGTCAACGCAAGCTAAAGGCGGTCAACGCAAGACGTTACGTAGGACTACAGTATTGCGTATATTTGGCGGACTTACTTTCGATTAAAGGGCACGGCCACACCGGGCAATTCTGATTTCGGCATGATACGTTCCGAATCCTGCTTCAACTGAACTACTTCCGCCGTACGTGCTGAGAACCAACCGGGCGGGAGGGAAGTCAGATTCTCAACGTCGCCGGCCGACATTGTAAATTCGACCGAGAGAAGGTCTGCTTTGGTGCGTAGGCCTGAGTCCACCACAATATTCATCGCGTCCGCTAGGCTTCGCGGCTCGGGTACCAGCCACTCTCGATCCATCGGCTCTTCCCGGTTCCAGCCCTTTGCCGAGTAGAGCTTGTAGAGGTCTGTTGCATGAGTTTCTGGAATGATTTCGAGATCGGAAAGACGCTTAATCTGTGCTGTTACGGACACGCGCCAACGCTCTTTCAAAGACAAAAGAGCCTGTTCCTATCGTAAACCTAATTCGGCTGGCAGTTGATTGAGAATCGGGCGATGCTGTTGTGTGATGAGGGACCTTTGCAGGCTCATTGGTTGGATGGTCGTCGATCTGATCCGGTCGCGGATAGCGCTCGAGGCAGAGATTTGGGTGCTACGGCAGCAAATCAACATTCTGCGGCGAACGGCTCCAACGAAACACGCCTTCAGCGCCATCGATCGGTTGATATTCGTTGGTCTCTATCGGCTGTTCCCTAAAGTTCGCGACGCGTTGGCAATTGTGAAACCGGACACCATTGTCCGCTGGCATCGCGCCGGGTTCAGATCGTACTGGCGCTGGAAATCGCGCCCCCGCGGCGGCCGGCCGACGGTGCCGCTGGAAATACGCGAGCTGATCCGCGAGATGAGCATTGCCAATCCGCTGTGGGGAGCGCCACGGATTCATGGCGAACTGCTCAAGCTTGGCATCGAAATCGGACAGACCAGCGTGGCGAAGTATATCGCCAGGCGTAGATGCCCGCCCTCGCAAGGTTGGAAGACGTTTCTCCGCAATCATGCCGACGGCATCGCGGCGATGGACCTTTTCGTCGTACCGACGATCTCATTTCGCTTGCTCTATGGCTTGTTAATCATGGGGCATGGTCGACGACAGATTCTGTGGCTCGGCGTCACAGCACATCCGACCGCGGAATGGATCGCAAATCAACTCACGGAAGCTTGCGGCTGGGAGCAAGCTCCCCGCTATTTGATCCGTGATCGAGATCGGGCCTATGGCGAGGTCTTCATCCGAAGACTTCGATCCATGGGCATTCGCGATCGACCGACGTCGCCGCGTTCCCCATGGCAAAACGGCTATGCTGAACGACTGATCGGTTCGATCCGACGGGAGTGCCTTGACGACGTTGTTGTGCTCGGCGAGCGGCATCTTCGTCATGTGCTGCAGTCGTATATGAATTATTATAATGAGACGCGCACGCACCTATCCTTGGATAAGGATGCGCCGGTATCGCGCGCCGTCGACCGCGCTGGGCACATTCTTTGTCGTTCAATCCTCGGCGGACTGCACCACCAATATGTCCGGATTTGATTTGCGGCAGGCACAGCTGGTGGCCGCTCATAAAAGCAAAAATAGCCGCATCATCGACCGGCGAATTGCACCCCATCTTTGGACGCGTTCATCCGCGCTCCGCAGCCGCTTCATCATTAACTCGATCTCGCCACCGGGTAGCTCCCGCCAACTGTCGACCTTCGACATGTCGGCGAGCGTCCACCCCAAGGGAACCCGCATCATCATAAAGTGAGGCACATTCCACTTTCCCACCGCAATCCTGAGGCATTTGCGGCGCCCCGTGCCGGTTGCGAAATAAAAGACAAAAAGAGACCGGTTTCGTTAAGACGTTTGTTACTACATGCGCCGAAATCGCCCCGTCGCGCGCGCTTAGCGAGGACATGGTGATCGAAAGCATAAACTGGAGAGCTTCCATCAGTAAGACACCACTGGACGAACAGGTCGCCAACGCGCTCATCGATAACGCTGTCAACGACGGGTTTCTAATCTCCGTTAATGAGGAGACGGCAGTCAACCGATCACGGAATGTCCCTGAGATCATCGAGGCGATGTTCAACACCCATATGGACACGCTCACCCTTAATGTCGAAGAAAAGCGCGTCGGTATGATCACACTGATCTACGGCAAGGGCAGCAACGGGCTCGATGTGATCGGCGATCACACTGACACCCCGCACATCAACCGCCTCGTAGAGCACACCAGGAACGAGTTCGAACAGAGCTCTACGCCGAGCCTGCAAGGGCCGGATGAACCGCTTATCGACAGTCCAGAGGACCGGTCCCGGTGGAGATCTTTCCGAAAACCGGGGCGAGATAGGTAATGATCAAAGATGTAAGCCGCCGCCAAGCCGCTCATGATCGTGGAGAAATTCTGTCGGTGAGGGCGACGCCTGAATTGGATGGCCGCGTCCCCCGCGCATTGTCGCCCCGGACCGGGTGGGCTTTTGAGGAGGCTGCGTTTGATCGAATTGTTTGTTGCCGGTTAAGGCCGCGGAAAACACAGGCGCCCGCCCTTGCGTTGTCCGAGACGTTGGGCAAGGTCTGCTAGACCGAATCCATCAGCAAGATGTCGAGTTTGCCAATCTCTGGCTTTCTTCCAAGCCAAGAGTATCCGACGCACCACGGTCCAGACCCAGGCTAACCAGGCCAAGGGCACCCTTCGGCTGGCGAAGGACGAGGCGACCATGGCGGCCCGCCAAAAGCAGATCGATGACTGGCAGAAGACCGCGGCGCGCTATCGTTCCCTGAAACCGGCGAGGGACAGGAACAACTCGCCGAGCGCGCCAAGCATGCCGAGCACGCGCGCGACTTGGCGATGGCGAAATATCATCACTTCGAACTGGCATCCGCGGCGCTCCCGATCGCGATCGTGCTGGCATCATGATCGCCTTTGGCGTGGATATCGGGACTGCTAGCACTGGCGGGCGTGGGGTTAACGGCGATCGGCATCCCTGCGCCGCATGCGCTGCATCTGATGAGACGCTGATGGTCCAGGCCGCCACCTTCAGCACCTTCAACGTCCAGCGTCACCTCATCTCATCGAAGACGCGCCATTGCATTCCTAGCCTCGGCCATGCAGACGTGGCGCGAACTGATCGCTGCTGCGTGACCGCGATTGAATGCTGGATTTATCGCGCACCGCTAACGTGAGAATGCCACGAAACTATTGAGCGATTCCTTCGACCGCAAAGATTCTCAGCTTGCCGTATTGATCACCGATTTTGCGGGCCTCAAGATAAGCTAGCGATGTGTAGGCAGCCTGCGCTTTCTCCAGACTGTCAAACCGCGAAACGACGATGCGCGACGCCGGCGGCGCGCCTGCGAGCCCCACGGTCTTGCCGCCGGACGCAAGCCGCTGTTGGCCACTGTCGGCGAGCGCCTTGTTGGCGAGAGGGACATATTTCTTCGCATAAGCATCCGCGTTGGTAACTTCAATTTCTGAAATCACGAAAGCGGGCGGCGGAGCCTGTGCGCGAAGTCCCTCCACCGTAACCGCGCCGAGCGAAAAGCTGCCGAGCATTGCCAATGCAATTTGGTGTGTTTTCACTGGAGGTCTCCCTGGGTTTCGCGTGAGGCGTCCTCCGAATTTAGCACGAACTTACCGACGCTTGCCGGCATCAATCTCAAACTTCAGGGCTGGCCTCTTTCACGCCACAATACCTTCCAACAACTTGCTACGCGAAGACCTGCAGACCGCTGCGGTGAGGGCGGTTCTAATGGTTCGCAAATCAGCAGCCTGCCACTGCGGGTCTGGAGCGTTCAGCTTCGACCTCCGCGAATGTTTTGTCAGTGCCGTCGAGGCTCGCCTCGAGACCACAGACGGCGCGCAGCCTTCGGATCGTTACATCGCAATAGAGCGGGTCGAATCTTGATGCCATAGCCGCGGCGACCAGTCCGTTCAGCGACAGCAGAAGACGGTGACGGTGGTTTCGCAGCCCCAGCTCGCCTCGAAGCTTGGATTGCAGTCTGACGTTACGCCGGGTGTGCCTCCTGGCTTCCACGAGGCTCCTGCCATCTTCAACGCGGATGAGCAGAGGGTTGGCAAGATCGCCTATGATGTCATCCGGAAGTTTGAGACTCAACCCTCGCGCCTGCCAAGCGTCGCGCACCTTCAGCGACCCGAGGTGCAGGCAGCGCTTCTTCGCGAAGTGGAGATCCAATATCGACCTGCGCAGTTGGAGCTGGATGGTATCGCGAAGGGGCCTGATCTGGCTTCGATCGTGGCCAGAACCGCCGAACTCGTCGTCCAGCAGACCATCGATATTCCGCGCATCCTCGTGGTTCCAAAGAGCGAGGTGAAATCCGGTTTCCGCCCGTTCACCCTCGATCTTTCCCGCGTGCGGTATGAAGCACCGAACGAAACTCTGTGGGCAGCGCATTTGCGGACTGGTCAGGTTTATCGGATTGGCGTGGGTGCCGGAAATATCGATGAAGCGCGCCTTGAGGACTATATCGTCAGTGGTCTCATAGATTTCGATGATGTCGCCTACGATGAACACGCCAACCTGCTTTATGATCTGGCAGAGCAGGTCACGCGGCATTTTATTTCGTATCTATCCGAAGAAGATGCGCGAAAAGTGTTCCGGCTGCATCAGAAGGAGATCGCCAACTTCGTGCACGCTCAGATGCAGAAGAACTTCTGGCAGGACACACAAGTCGAGTACGAGGTGGTGATTACGCGTGGGTTCACGGAACTCCGCAAGAGCGCCTACACGGCGGCGGCCGACGAGCCACCACTGGATTTCCGCCTCTCCCCATCGGACAAGAGCAACATGTCGCGATACTTGTTCGGTGGTTTTTCGCGTTGTCTCTACCCAACACAGAAATTTCAATCGGATGCTGAACGGAAGCTCGCCGTTGTTCTGGAAAGGGAATCGCAGAAGTGGTTTAAGCCGGCGCGTGGCCACTCTTCTATCGCAGCGGGATCGAAGACCTTGAGTATCAGCCGGATTTTGTGGCCGAGACAGACACCCACATCTTTATGTTGGAGCCTAAAGCCTCCAATCAGATGACAGATTTAGATGTGCTCGCGAAACGTGATGTCGCCGCTGAATGGTGCCGACGGGCGACCGATCACGCGGCATAACGGTATCTGCAATAGCCTAGTATGAAACGCTGCCATCGCTTAAATGGCATCTGACCGGAACCGCACTGTGTGCCGAAAACCTAAACACGAACATATTGGTGATGCAGTCCGCCCAGGATGGCGCGTGAATTGATCACACCGGTGTGAATCAGCACAGGGGTCAGATCGCTGCAGTTGCTGGCAGTAACGCCATAAAGACAATCGGGAAAGAGCCGGTCGGATTGGGGTTACGATCGGCGCCGATCGCGACCCCAATCCGATTTGTGTCGGGAATAGGCGGTCGCTGAGGTTCAAGCCGATATTCCAGACCTGAGGTGAAGAGGCAGGTGGGTGAGAGGCAACGCACTGACAAGCGGCGCACGTAGGTCGACTGCAACCGCAGCTTCGATATTGTCCGGGCCTTCAAGATTATTTTCGCGATAGATCGCTACGAACGACATGCGTTCACTGCACGGGAGAGGCCTCAACGATTTTTAAACTCCCTGAACGAACCCAACCCACGGAGCTATAAGGATCATTGCGTGCTCGCTGCCTGGCGAGGAGTGAGCTACCTTCCGGCGGCGAACGTCATTCCAAGTTCCTACCTACTTGACGCCGCCTGCACCTAAAACGCTGGCCGGCGACTCTGCGGGTACCAGCCCCGTAAGATTGATCTTTTCCAACTCGGGCACAACGGGCACATCAGGAGGTATTGCTGGCGCAGGCGTTGCGACGACGCAGGCGTTGCTGCAACGGCGGCGGGCATGGCAACGCGGGATTTTCTAAGAAGATATCCGACAGCGCCGATCAATACAGCGATCAGTGCGATCAAGAAGATCACCAGACCATTTCCGCCCGCTGAACCGGCCGATGTGGGCGTCGGCGTCGCTGCCGATGCCGTCGGGCGCAGCGCGATGGGCGGGCCGACCACCCGCACATCCGTCGGCGGGGAAGCCGCCACCGCGGGCGTCTTGGCTTCTGGAGCAGCAACCGGGGCGGGCTCTACCGATTTTTGCGCTGATTGCGCAGCAACGGACGGGGCTGGCTGTGTGGCGACGGCCGCCTTTGGCCCGTCGGGCGGGGGCGAAGTCGGCGCGGCGGTCACGACAGTTGGTGCTGTCGGCGCGGAAACGATCGCTGGCGGGTCTGCCGATGGCTTGGCCTCTACGGCCGCGCCGGGCAACCGCGACGCGTCGATTGCCAGCATGCGCAGGGCGCCGCGGCCGCGACTGTTCCAGCTGGCCGACCAGACATAGCCAGCGCCACCGCCAAGACGATAGATGGGTAGGCCCAGTTGCGCCGATCGCTGTGGGTTGCCGATGGTGTCGACCAGGATGCCAAGTTTGTCACCGGTACCTGCCGCAAGCTCTGCCGTGCGCGCCGGGTCCAACGGCTGCAATGACACCGCGCCCCAAGACGCGATCAGGCCGCTCGGCGCGCCCCTGGTGTGTTGGCATCGGAAGCAGCGTCGCCTTGCCGAGCGTTTCCGACAATCGGCTGATCTCGTCATGGGCATCGTTCTCGTCCATGGCAACGGGTTCGAGGTTCTGGTTGATGTAAACCGCGGAGCCGTCGGCGGCGTGGAGAAACGAAGTGGATTCCAAGATGCGTCTGCGGCGCGAGCGCTCGGCCATCTGACGTTGGCATCCGGTGAAGCCGGGATATTGTTTGGTGGGCGCGCAGGTATAATCGCGATAATCTGCACTCCCGACACCAACATTGTTCCCGAGCTGCATTCCCGCGACACTATACGCAGCCTTTTCGCGCACGGTCACCTGCGCCGGGGCGGGGACTTGGAGCTGGCGCGCCACGCGCCTGAAAGGCGGCGATGGCCGTCAACTGCACGCGCTTGATACAGTCGATGTCGGGCCCGCAGGCGTGACGGCGGCCCAATAGTGGCTCAGCCACGCTTTTCGCCGCGCCGCTACCATCGGTGCTGAGCATACGCTCGTAGCCTTCGACGACAGCGCGATCGAGACGGGCGAGTTCCGGAGTGGCGCAGATCGCCAATTCGTCCGGCTGGGTCGCGGCACGGCAATTGAAGCTCGGTGTTGCCGTGACGTTCGAGCTATCGGGATCGCGACCGGCGCGGCAGTCGCTGACGATACCGGTGACACGGTTGTCGGTCGGGCCGATGCCGCGGTCGATCAGGGTATTGACGGACCTGCGGGCACGCCTAAGCCGGTTGTCGACACAAAGGATCTCCCCGGGTGAAATTTTTTCCCACTCGGCCCGAATCGCCGCGCGTCGAGGTTGCTCGAGATGGCCGATGTCCTGAAAAATGCGCTCAAGGCTCTGGGCCGATGCGCCACTCGAGGTGGCGACACGCAAGCAATACCGTCAGAATTACTCTCGCAAGGCGCATCATTGACTCCTGCCGCCCTCGACCTTGGTGGTCTCGCGGGCCAGTCACTGGAAACGCGTCGGTGTAGCCGCGAGTTCCCTCGCTCGCCTGAACCACGGATCGAGGAGGCTTCAAAAGTCCCGGCAGTTCGTCATTAACAAACACCTTGCCCGAGCTTCCGCACTCCCATGAGATTGCCACGCCAGGGCGGGACGGGAACCGTCCTGCTCTCAGATTAAATTAGCCCTTCTCTTCCGGCTGGCGTTTATTTTAAGGAACGCTTTTCCAACGGGCGCATTACCTACCCGGACCGAGCAAGCCCCCCTCGGCCTCGTCTACCCCGCCCGCCGGTGCCCCCCCACCGGCGGGTTTCCTATTAGCACCCTCAGTTAATTCGGCACGGCCTACATTGCGCCATCACACTTCTGATGCAGCCTTCGATGAGAAAAATGACCCGACACCGGTACAACTAGGGTGGGTATTGCTACGGGACGGTCATCGTGGCGGCAGCACCGTTGGCTTGACGAGGATTGAAAGATATCGACGAGGGGGAGCCAGTCTTCTACCATTGTAGTCCGCCGGACGTTTTGCTCTCGAGCATAGTTTACGCACACAGCACAGGAAAGCCTGTGCTAATAACCACTGGAGCGTCAAATGAATTTGAAATTGTTGACTGCAGCAGCGATCATCACGGCTTTCTCAGCCCCCGCGTTCGCGGCGAACTCATACTATGTCGTGCAAGATTCGACGACGAAGAAATGTACGGTCGCACATAAAAAGCCAACGACAACCACCTCTGTCGTGGTCGGCCCAACCGGGAAGGTCTATAAGACAGTGGCGGACGCCGAAGCCGCGATGAAGACAATTCCTGAGTGTGAAGGCAAGTAAGGCTGATGTGCTTCAGGTGGTCGGGAAGTGATCCCCGGCCACTGGATTTGATACGAAGCGCGATCCTCATACACGGCTCGACAAGCGCGACAGGGAAGACCGCGTGAGTGATTCCGAGACGCCCGTGCCGCGGCCGACGTGGTTGAAGGTCAATGGCATTCGCCACAGATCAAGGTGGCATACCTGATTGCGAGCGACTTTCACCTGATCTGGCGCTTCTCTGAAGCCTGCTGTAACCCTTCTGCAGACTGCTGCGCACTCGTGAGGCGCCGATACCCAGCCAGGACGAGCAATGGGTTCAATCGAATCCGTGGAATGGTCGAAAGATCCACCGGCAGCGATTCGGCCGCCGTCTGCGTTCTGTCGCACATCAGAACGTCGCTTGCGGCGCCGAACTTCCTGCTCAAGATCATTCCGCATGTCGACGGTACGCCACGCATCTGCGAACTGGTCGAATACCGCTGCTGCATCTGTTCGGGCTCCAGCGTAGCGGCTCTTAGCGAACAACACGGCTGGGAGCGGCCTATGGGCCTCATCAGCCACCGGTGGCCTGACATTTTCCCTGTGGATGTTGACCTCCTCACGTGTCGTCACGGACCGGTTCGCATGAAATCTGCGCCAAAAAAAGGACGGCATATCATGTGCGAGTGCGTGCAACTGCTCCGGCAATGATTTGCATCGTCAGACCAACTACCCATCCCAGCATTGTAATTATTGTCCAAAACATGTGTGGATTTTCACGAAGCACAATCACACCGACCGATACAAAAGCCGTCAATGTAGCGAGAAATGTGCCTACGGCGCTGAGAAATTCTGCGGTATCAATCTTTCGACCGGAGCCGCCTTCTGAAGGCCCGCCATTTGGTCCGTGAAAAACCAGAGGCGGAGTATCAATTCCCAAGTAGAACCCAATTGCGCCACCCATCATCATGACGACCAGAAAAACCTGAGAAGTGAGTGCCGCGATGCTAGACCCCACGTGGACGGCAACAAACAGTCCGCATGCCGCTCCAGCCATCGCAAGCCCAATGCGTTCCAAGACGTGGGCAGCCTTTCTTACGCGGAATTGCATCGTCGTAACCCGCTAAGCGCGAAGACATTATCCTAGGCATTGTTCTGCTATGCAAAAGAGCCGACGCGCCGGGATTGGAGACGACCAGACGTACCATTACCCGGAGGCCCGATTTCCGGTATGGGTCAATCGCGTCGGCTTAACGCTCGCGGAGCCACTTCCGGTCTACCCCAATGAACGGACATCAATCAGTCGCCCGGCAAGAATTCTGCCGCTTGCTTGAGCCACTTCCGGACTGTGTCCACGTCCAGGAATATGCTGTGCTTTGCCTAATCGTCGGCTATCTCCTGCGGTACGCTGCTGCGGTTCAGTTTGGGATCGTATTTGTAGCTGTCCCGCGCCATCCCGATGACTATCTTAAGCAGGGTTTCGCGCTCTTTGGTGCTCAGCGGTTTTTCTTCGGTGGCAGGCCTTGCCAGAGAAGCGTCGGCCGTACCACTCAACGCCACACGTTCTTCCAACGCCACAATTGCGATCGTATCGCCAGCCGGCGCTCGTCTCGTCTCCGCAACCCCGACCAGTTCGACGGGGCAAACGCTACCGCCGTGCCGAATGGACAGCAGGAAGTACGGAAGTGGCTTGACAACAAACCGCAATTAAAGGGCCGATACAGCCAAGGGATCGTACATGGAAGGCTCCGTGCTGCGAAGGAGTGAAACCCAAAGCGAATGAGAAACGACAAAGGGCGGCCCGAAGGACCGCCCCTTGGTTAGACATCAATCTGAGGTGTGCAGCCTACTCAGAAGCTTCAGCCACCTGCCTTATCCAAGGATAGGTGCGTGCGCGTCTCATTATAATAATTCATATACGACTGCAGCACATGACGAAGATGCCTGTGCCTGTCCCAAAGCACCGCTACGCCCGTGTTTAAGTTTTCGGTACACACAGCCGCCTCAGTTGGCGGCCTCTTCAGCGGCTCTGGCGTCGATGCCCGCCACCCAAACAAAAAGACCGCCGGATCGACCGACGGTCCTTTCGATGACAGTTGGTGTTGATGCGCTCGACTTTGCTCTAGCCGTATGACAGTGCCACTCTATGAGAAGGGTCTCTTGTCTCTTGTTGGTGCTAGCCGGTGCGAGAACCTATCGATCAAACCCAACCTTATTTAAAGTTGGGCGAGGCTCAAAGAAGATCAAGTCAGCTGTGCTGACCTAGATCGACCGTTCGGCTTAATCTAAAGTCATTCGGCTTCCGCAATCCTCAGCCTGCCAGCGTTCGTTAGTCGAAGTCCGCCCGACAATTCCTGTATGTACCCTAGTTGGATCAGTCGGTCTTTGTGTTCGGCCGGGACTGTGCAGTGCATCAGACCCTTGGCGCAGTCCCGCAACGAGACAAATTCTTCGTGGGTCAGTGGTGGAGCAGACAAGCCGTGCCATTCTGCGAATATACGCTTCGGACGGTCCGTTTTCCAGTTAACAACGCTGCCACAATCAAAGTACCCAACGACCGAGTGCCCTGTTTGGGGTGGTGGACCATCGAATGGCTTCCACTGCCCTGGCGATCAGTCTCATTCGTTCCTAACGGGCCGCTCTGATTCCGTATCGTTACCGGCTTCAATCACTTTGCCGCCAGCTTTACAGTGTCCGGAAATTCGGAATCGCGGTGGCAGCGTGCATCCGCACTCGATCTTGCCCGGTCGCAATATCCGCGATGCCATTAGCTAGCTTGGTTGAGGTCCCTCGGGCGTTTGGGGTCATTCAGTCCTCGAATTTCAGTTCGGCGGCGGTCCGATAATATCCGCGATCCGAAATGGCCATGAGGACCGCGTCAGTATCAACGCCGATACGACCTTTTTCCCCTGCGTTCATTTTCAGCGACTTGAAGGGTATCCATGGGCCGTCTTCACCCGGCAAATTCGCGCCCGTTGCATCGGCTGTAAAACCGTAGGTCTTCGGGTTCTGTGTAGAGTTGAAAACATAAATCAGCATGGCGACCTCCTCCTCTATATGCGCCCCCGACTGCCCGGTTTCCACGCTAACTGGGAGACTAGCGCCTCCTTCTCTAAAGTCGAACCTGTGTCGGTTCAGGACCCGCTCACGATTCGAAACCTCTTGGCTAACCTAGCCCCGCGTATTGATTTCAAAAACAACTCATTTGGCGAACAGTCTGGCGACTAAAGCTGCCGAACCGTCATTCAGCACCGCCTCGTAATGGTCAAAGCGGGCTTCGAGCCGGTCATAGGTTCGCCACCGCATCCATTTCGGCTTCGGCGGCAACTCCCATTCGTCCGGATCGTTGTTGCCGATCAGCCGCGACTGGATCCGCGACTGGCCAAGGTGAGCGCGGCCGGTGGCATCGTTGAATTGCGAGGCATAGGCCACGACATGCCCCCATCCCTGCCGACTACGAAAACAGTTCGCTCCCGGTGGCCGCCACAGCAGCGATGCGCGCCGTCCTAGCTGCGGGCAAATGAAATACCATTGCCGACCACCGTAAGGGCGGGGGCACGCAATGAGGGATAGACTTTGCGCCCTGCCGCCGATTTCAATTTCGAGCCATCCATGGAAATCGCCGGTCAGATCGGTGGTGACGCTGCCGGTAGCAATCTCGCCCCAGGAGGAATGCGACCACCGAATGAAACTACGGGCAAATGCGTCGCGCCGGACGAAGCCGTCACGGATCAGCCGATTGATGTTCAGCTTCAAACCGTCTTGCAGGCAAACGCGTTCGCGTGGTCTGGGCATGTTGCTTCCGCTTGGATGCTAGATGTCATCAGACCATTTAAAAATATTCATTCCTGCCATCATTTGCAGCCCGAGATTTGCAACAGCCACGATGAAGATTACCTCCCCCCAGCTGAGTGCGCCAATGTTTGAAGCAAGGTATGCAATTGTGGCGGTGACTAACATGACACCCAGAAGCCGATAGCTCTTGCTCATGCTCATTTGCTTCTCTCCCATTCTGCATAAGCCTCTGGTAAACTGTGTGCCCTCGATTGATACCGCGACCACCGCACAATCGGCCGTCACGGTGTCAATCGGTGGCACCGTGGGCCCGTTTTCGCCTCGTTTCACACCGCACGGTGGCTCTGATTTGATACCGCGACGGGATATTTTGATACCGCGTTTTGTTTTTCGCGGCCCCAGCTCATGAACTTTTTGCTGGCCAGTTCGCCGGTGACATCGCAGCCCCACCAGGTCAGACGCCATTCGGTGGCGTGCAGCGCCTTTCGGCTAAAAGCGCCTTTGGTCATGCATTCGACGAAGCCGCGTTCCTGAACTCCGTAAAAGCTCGCGCGGCCGTTCCGCGTGCAATGTTGCAGCGGTCGGATGCACGACGAACCGACAGTCCAATTCTGCCGTTATTCGTCCCGTTAAAGGCTTTCCAGATTTCAACAAGTACCGCGCGGGCAGGACAACTCAACGGAAGGTAGGGGGAGAGTCTAGCATCACCACATTCGCCCGCGACGTCGCCACGTTCAGCTGATTAAGGCTGTACAAGAACCTGAAGGATAGACGGGAACCAGCGATAAAGCTGGACAAAGAACCAGCGATCGCTGTTTGCGAGTCGAACACGGCCACGCAGCTTGCGCCGCAAAACAATCAACCGATGCCGAAGCGCCGCGTTCTCAGCTCCAAGCCGCAACTTCGACTTGAATGGCGAGGCCAGGACGGCAAAAGCGAAACAGAGCAGCCCGATCATTTCGCCAGTTTAGGTGATTTCATCACGTCATCAACTCGGATAAGTTTTCGGCACATACAGCTTCAGCCTGAGCTCTACAATCCGCCGGATGGCCTCGGAGCGGCTGGGCTCGTCTTTTTGTGGCCCTTCGTTTCGATGTAGTTCACAGGGTAGGAGGTGCATGGAGCTTGGACGTTAAAAAATCATCGCTATGTCAGGAACCCAACATCGCGGGGCGCGTTGACTGTCTTGATCAGCGAGCCAATTCAAGGGCCTTCTTCTCTATCCCGAATGTTCGGAAGCGGGAACTGATCAGAGACTCATAAATGCAAAGCCTCTCGGAGGCTGTCATGGATGGCTCACGAAACGAACGCGCACGCGTGCGTGCACGATATTTGGCTCAAATCGCACCTTTACCCGGTGATGCGGAAGCCCAGCGCTTGCGCGGATTGTCCATGGATTACATTCGCGAAGCGGAAAGACTTGAACGAAAACAGGTCGCCACCCGGGAGCCTAGCGAACAAATCTCCTCAGCCTTGGATGAGGTGGCCCGGGACTATTTTGCTCGCGCTGTTCAAAAAGCAAAAGAGTAGCCGCCAAAGCGCCGTCAACGCCAGATGCCGCGAGATTTCACAGCGAGGCGTTGCATCGAGGGCGGATGTATCCCCCATGTTGAATTAGGCTCCGAAACTTCAGAAGCCTTTTCGCAAAAGGCCATATTTGTTGCTGGTTTTCGCGGTTCGATCGGCGCACACTTTCCTTCCTTTTCCCGCCCGTCAGAGACAGCAAGGCGACGCGCAAAAACCGCGTCCGGGTATGGCCAGCACAGGGAGGATGGGACATGATGATGCCGGGCGCAGTGTATCAACCTGCGGATATCACGCTGATGCGATCGACGCTGGACGACGCCGTCGCGGAGCTACCGCCCTACTGTCAGACATCGAGCTATAAGGCAGCGCTGGCAGAACGAAATCCTTCGGCATGTCGCCGATGGCGAACGCGACCCGACGAAACTCAAGAGCGCTACTGGATGTGAACGGGCACTCGCTTATCACGCATGATATTTCGCCGGAGCGGCGCATCGTGTGAAAAGCATTTTTTGTTTGGACACTCGCCGATGAAACAGTGGGTCCCAGCTTCTGCGTGGGACGCATCGCGTTGATGGTCGCGCGTTCTTTTCTAGCCACCACCCTCCAATGCGTTCTGGTTCGGTGCCACTTTTCAAGGTCGTGTTCTCACCGTGCTGTGGATGTTAACCGGTGACGTGCAGGTTGTCCCTATCGTAAACCTAATCCGGCTGGCAGTTGATTGAGAATCGGGCGATGCTGTTGTGTGATGAGGGACCTTTGCAGGCTCATTGGTTGGATGGTCGTCGATCTGATCCGGTCGCGGATAGCGCTCGAGGCAGAGATTTGGGTGCTACGGCAGCAAATCAACATTCTGCGGCGAACGGCTCCAACGAAACACGCCTTCAGCGCCATCGATCGGTTGATATTCGTTGGTCTCTATCGGCTGTTCCCTAAAGTTCGCGACGCGTTGGCAATTGTGAAACCGGACACCATTGTCCGCTGGCATCGCGCCGGGTTCAGATCGTACTGGCGCTGGAAATCGCGCCCCCGCGGCGGCCGGCCGACGGTGCCGCTGGAAATACGCGAGCTGATCCGCGAGATGAGCATTGCCAATCCGCTGTGGGGAGCGCCACGGATTCATGGCGAACTGCTCAAGCTTGGCATCGAAATCGGACAGACCAGCGTGGCGAAGTATATGGCCAGGCGTAGAGGCCCGCCGTCGCAAGGTTGGAAGACGTTCCTCCGCAATCATGCCGACGGCATCGCGGCGATGGACCTTTTCGTCGTACCGACGATCTCATTTCGCTTGCTCTATGGCTTGTTAATCATGGGGCATGGTCGACGACAAATTCTGTGGCTCGGCGTCACAGCACATCCGACCGCGGAATGGATCGCAAATCAACTCACGGAAGCTTGCGGCTGGGAGCAAGCTCCCCGCTATTTGATCCGTGATCGAGATCGGGCCTATGGCGAGGTCTTCATCCGAAGACTTCGATCCATGGGCATTCGCGATCGACCGACGTCGCCGCGTTCCCCATGGCAAAACGGCTATGCTGAACGACTGATCGGTTCGATCCGACGGGAGTGCCTTGACTACGTTGTTGTGTTCGGCGAGCGGCATCTTCGTCATGTGCTGCAGTCGTATATGAATTATTATAATGAGACGCGCACGCACCTATCCTTGGATAAGGATGCGCCGGTATCGCGCGCCGTCGACCGCGCTGGGCACATTCTTTGTCGTTCAATCCTCGGCGGACTGCACCACCAATATGTCCGGATTTGATTTGCGACAGGCACAACATCTTCGGTTTCACCACTGGTTCCGGCATCGGGCTGGAGGGGGAAAAGGAATTCACGATCGATAGCATTTCTCGCTTCGGCAAACGTGACGGCCGCTATCGGGCTAGTGAAACCAAGTACGAATTTGAATTCACGCCGACGCAATTCATTCAGATCGAGTTCGGCGCGCTGGGATCGACGCACGATATCCGCAACGTGCCGGATCTGGATAATCTGCGCCAGGTGGCGGTCGGCGGCGGCTTCGCCGAATTCCGCTATCTCGCGCTCGAGCGTACGTCGAGCAATCCGCTCGCGGTGACCTTGGCGGTCGAGCCGACATTCCGCCGCATCGATGAAACCGGCGGCGAGCGCATCCGCAACTTCGAACTCGAGACCACCATCAACGCCGACCTGGAACTGGTCAAAAACCGGCTGTTTGCGGGCTTCAATTTCCTTTACGAACCCGAGATCACGCGCACCGTGCTGGATGAAACCGTGCGCGAAGCCAAGCTCGGCGGTTCAGCCGCGCTGTCGTGGCGCATCGCGCCGAACGTCGTGATCGGCGGCGAGGCCTGGTATCTGCGCCACTACGACAGCATCGGCCTGCACGACTTCACCGGCGATGCGGTGATGCTCGGACCGACACTTTACGTCCGCTTCGCGCGGAAGATGTTCATGACCGCGGCCTGGAACGCGCAGGTCTGGGGGCGCGAAATTGGCAATCCTGTCTCGCTTAATCTCGCCGAGTTTCAGCGCCATCGCGCGCGGCTCAAATTCGCCGTCGAATTCTGACATCCAGCATCGGAGATTTAATCATGTCACTTGCACGCACTGTTCTCCTCGCCGCGGCTTCCGCGGCCCTCAGTCTCGCCACGCCGCTGCCAATCGCCCACGCACAACAAGCGGCGAGCCTCACGGTGACCTATAGCAACGGCCAGTTTCAGCCCTCGGCCTTGCATGCCCCGGCCAACACGCCGCTGGCGCTGACGGTCAAGAACCTCGATGCCAAGTCGATGGAATTCGAGAGCGCCTCCCTGCGCGTCGAAACAGTCATCGACGCGAAAAGCGAAGGCGTTATCAAGCTGCGGCCGCTCAAGCCGGGAAAGTATGATTTCTACGACGACTTCGGCGGCAAGGCGGACGGCTCACTAACGGTTGAGTAGACGCCGTCCGTGCACCTAGCGGGATTTTAAGCGCCAACCGGAGTTCCTCGCGGCCGGCGGCATCGGTCTCCTGATCGGCGATAAGGCGCTCAACTACAGGACGGAGAAAATTCTCGAGGCGTACTACGCCTATAATCTCAATGAGTGGAGCACATTGACCGCGGACTATCATACTGGCACCGCTTTACGCGACTTTTGAAACCCTATGCACAATTCATAAGCAGTGCGTGGTGACCGGCCCCCACGAAGTGGTCCGTTTGAACGTTGGTACGAGCAGTCGCATCTGCCGGCGCGCCGGACGTTGGAACAGCTTGGCATTCCGCGCGCCACTTTCCATCACTGGTATGATCGATTCCTGACCGGTGGGATTGAAGCACTCGAGGATCGCAGCCCAAGGCCGAACCGGGTTTGGAACCGGATTCCGGATGATGTGCGAGATCGGATCGTGGAGCTGGCTTGGGACAAGCCCGAACTGTCGCCGCGAGAACTGGCCGTGACCTTCACCGACAGCGCAGGCTATTTCGTCTCGGAAGCATCCGTCTATCGCCTGCTCAAGGCGAACGACCTGATCTCCATTCCGGCCTTCATCGTGATCAAGGCCACCGACGAATTCAAGGACAAGACGACGGCGCCCAATCAGCTCTGGCAGACCGACTTCACCGATCTGAAGGTCATCGGCTGGGGCTGGTTTTACCTGTCGACCATCCTCGACGACTTCTCGCGTATTATCATCGCCTGGAAGCTATGCACGACCATGAAGGTCGAGGACGTCACCGCTACGCTGAACCTGGCGCTTGTCGCATCAGGCTGCAACAAGGCAACGGTGCGCCAGCGGCCGCGCCTGCTGTCCGACAATGGGCCGTGTTACATCGCCGGTGAACTCGCCGACTGGCTGCAGGATCGCGGCCTGAATCATACCCGTGGTGCACCGTGCCATCCCCAAACCCAAGGCAAGATCGAGCGCTGGCACCAGACCCTGAAGAACCGCATCCTGCTGGAGAGTTGCTTCCTGCCCGGCGATCTCGAAACTCAGATCGAGACCTTCGTCGAGCGTTACAATCATCGGCGCTGACGCGACCATGCAGCCTACGCCTCAAGACAATCAACTGATGTCGCAGCACCGCATTCTCAGCCTCAAGTCGAAAATTCGACTTGAATGGCGAGGCCAGGACGGCCAGAGCGAAACAGAGCAGCCCGATCATTCCACCAGCTTAGGCGATTCCGTCACATCATCAACTCGGATGAAGTTTTCGGCATACACAGCATGCGCTCGCCGCCGCTTGGTTAAAAGTCATCGGCCGAAGAATAACCACAGAAGAAGAATCACCGGTATCGGCACGCCAATAAGCCAAAGCAAAAGTCCACGTCCCATGCTCGACCTCCGGGGTAGGAAGCGGCCCCAGCACTCGGGGACAGAGGCTAGGGCCGCTATCGCGCTGCCTGGGCAGGGACGGCAGCTCCGGAACAACATCGGGCTACTGCCATGGTTCCGGAGGCGCCATTCTGCGTTTCACGGCCGTTACACGGAGCTGTGAGGCGTTCAACAGTGAAAGACGATAAAACCCCCATTATAGGGGGCTTTGCGCGTCCTGAGGGCTTATAGCGCCTTACTCAGATTTGCTCTCAAACCGCTGGATCACAAACGCGTAAAATGCGCCGGCGATGATAAGCACGTTGGCGACCGTCTCCCAGTAGCCCACCGCGACCAAAGCGCAGTAGAGCCGGCCGCGCCGAGGCTCACCCCGAGCAGGACCAGAAGCGTCTCAAGCTGATTTGTCGTCTTCTGCTTGATCCACTGCACGAGCAGGGACACTGCGGCGCCGATGATAATAGTCATGATGAGTAATCGAAGCGCGGCTCGCTCCTCCTGAAATCGTAGCACGGCCTAGAGGCCCGTCAGGTAATACTTGGCGAACCGCATACCATTTGAAATGAGAAGCGGAACGCTTGCCTTCTCGATGGCGTACTCCTTCGTAAAGAAGAGCGCGGGATTGATGCTGCCGGTAGCATCGTTGCTGTCGAGCTTGTAGCCCGAGCCGCGACCGCGCTGGTCGCCGTTGCCGAGGTGGCGCGTGGGTCGCGCTTCCACATGAGCGGGTCAATGACCTCGGTGACGGGCGCCATGATGCCCTTGGAGCGGTCAAACCCGTTGAGGAGAAGGAGGCCGCGACCGAAGAAGCACGCATCCCAGATCCAGTCGTAGTCCGCCTCGTCCTTCTGCATGACGCGGTAGTCGTGCTCGGCCAGCAGCGACAAGCTCGCGCCCGGATCCTTGAGGTCACCACGGTATTTGATCGGGTTTGGCAATTCTGCCGCCAAAGCCAGCGTTCAACGCGATGGGCGTAGCCGATTGCGCCCGACCGGACGCGGCCGACGCGATATTCGTCGGACGCTACGAGGTAGCGGCGTTGTCGGCCGCACCATCGCCCCCGAGGCTTGCGGTGCACTCCGTCGTACCCCGATGCTGATCCGACCGGAGATCGGGGCCGTCAGAGACGCAACGGCTGAGGGCGCGGAAGTAGGCACTCTGGCGGCAGCCGCCAACGATGACCGCAATTCCGCGCAGGGTTCTTGAAGCGGCCGCTATTGCAACACCTCGATCAACGTTTGAGCGCGCCATTGCCTCTATCGCGCGCGATTGGAGGGGTGCGCCACCCGCAGTATGCTGTGTAACAAAACTTGAAGCCGATCATTTGATCGAACAGCAGCGCACATCGTTGGTTCAAAAATCCGGGACAGTGTGACAGCGGGACCACGGAACATTCCAGGAGGCAACGCCCTTTCAAATCCCGCAACATTGAAGGGGAATAAATGTCCGATTCAACGACGAGCCGATCCGGTCGCCCTGCGCCCGGCGGGCGTCATCCCGTGATTCTGCGTGTATCATCTTTAGTAGTTGCCGGGGTTCTCTCCGCGCTCATGGTTATGGCCGTCGTTCCGCCCATCGTTGCCGATCAATCCGATCGAGCGGTAGTCGATGCGCCCGTCAAACTTCTGACCGCTCCGATCAATGGCGACATCGATTTGTTGTCGGCGACGCCGGGGCGCGAGGTGAACGCCGGCGACGTGCTCGCGCAGATTTCCAATGCCAGGCTCGATCGAACCACCCTCATCATGCTGGAGCAGAAGACGTCCGATGCCCGGCAGAAACTGGCGGCGACGCAAGAAAAGCGGAGTTCCGACCTGAATTATCTGACGTCGCTGAATGAGGAAATCGACGGCCAGCTGGCGCAACTGAAATCGCAATTCAAGTCGCAGATCGAGGAGTTGCGCGCCAAGGTCGCCGAATCCGACTCGCTTGGCGGCGCGAAGAAGGCGCTGGTCGATCGGCAGACCAAGATGGTGGAACGCAACACCGCGAGCATGGACATGCTAAACCCGACGTTGAAGCAATATTCAGCGGCGCTTCACAACACGGATGCCGAGAAGGCGAAACTCGGCCAGAAAATCAGCCAGCTCGAAGCCTTGGAAAAAGAAATCTATGTCGGCGACGATCTGACCCCCATTGCCACACTCGTTCAGAAGCGGCGCGATATAGATCTCGACGCCAAGCGGCTTGCAATCGAGGAGACTGAATTGTCCGCGCAGCTCGCCGACCAGAAGGGGCTGATCGATGCGGAACGCATCCGGCTTGATAAGCTGGCCGCGGCGGAGGTGCGGGTTCCGGGCCAGGGCATGGTCCTGACGGTCCAGGCCTCCAAGGGACGCCATGTCAGTGCCGGCGACGCGCTGGCCTCGCTGATCGATTGCGAGCAGCAATTTGTCGTCGCCATCTTCTCCTACCGGCAGGGCCAGAATCTGGCGGCGGGCACCCATGTCCGGGTCGATGGAGCACCTTTCAAATCCGGCATCATCACCTCGCTGCTGCCGAAAACCAGCGACAAGCTCGATGAACGCTACGCGGTACCGTTTCCGCAAACCGAACGGCGGGAAATGTACGCGATCGTGATGCCGGATCAAAAGAGCGGCGACGCCGAGGTGACTTGGCAATCCACGCCATGCTCGGTCGGCAAATGGGTCACGGTGACGCGGGACAACGGCGCCGTTGTCCCGTCGATGTCGGTCGCCTGGCGGCAGTTCGCGACCTTCGTGACCTCGTGGGGATCCGCCAATGCCCAATCGCTCCATGAGCGCAGTCGCAAGGCGGGGCACGCCCGTCTCTCGGCGAAATTCCGCGAAGCGCCGGAGGACCGCTACGCTTTGGCGAAATGGAAAGACTGGCCGGCCCGCACCGAAGCGGTCGTTGCGAAGTGATCCGGCCCCTCGTCATCGGCCTTTGTATCGCGATCGCATCAGGTTCCGCAGCAATGGGCGATCCGGTCTCCGGCCACAATCCATATTGCGCCGGGCTGAGCCGGGCTGTGGCATCGCAGTCGCGCGGTTCGGAGCCGGTCTTTATCCGAAGCTATAAACCCGGGCAGGATGAAGATCATCTGCCTCGCGGACTGGCCACGACGGCATTTGTCTATGACAATGCCTTGGCCACGATCGCGCTGGTGGCGTGTGGAAATCTTCCGGAAGCGCGGCTGATTGGCGACGCGCTGAGCAAGGCGGTTCGCAGTGACCGCACGTTCCATGACGGCCGCATCCGCAACGCCTATCGCGCCGGCCCGGTCGGCAAGGGACCGCCCGCGCTTCCGGGCTGGTGGGACAGCGACAAGAAATTGTGGGCGGAAGATCCCGCGCAGGATGGCACCGCCACCGGCAACGTCGCCTGGGCTGCGCTGGCGTTGCTGACCTTGCATCAAGCGACCCAGCACACTGCCTATCTCGCCGATGCCGAGCGACTGCTGGCGTGGATCACCGCCAACACCGCCGCCGAGACCGAGGGCTTTCGCGGCGGTTTCCACGGCTACGATCCCGCCCAGGTGCGGCTTGATTGGGTGTCAACCGAACACAACGCAGATGTGTATGCGGTCGCCAACTGGCTGTTGCGGCTGACGGGCGACACGAAATATGCCGAGGCGGCGTCGAAGGCGCGGCGGCTTCTCGACGTTTCGTTTCGCGGCGACCACTTTCTGCTCGGACGCAACCCCGACGGAAAACCGGCTGACGGCGCGATGCTCGCGCTCGACGTTCAGCTCTGGCCATGGATGGCGGTCCCCGATGCGCCCGCCGAGTGGCGCAGGGCGCTTCATTTCGCGGAGACGCATCTGGCGGTGCCCGGAGGCTTCGACTTCAACGGAGACCGTGACGGCCTGTGGGTTGAAGGAACCGCGCAGGCGGCCCTGGCCTATCGCATGTCCGGGGATATTGCGCGCAGCCGGGAGATTTTGGCCGGGCTTCGTTCGGATCAAACCGAATCCGGCCTGCTCAACGCGACGCGCAACGCCAGGGTGACCACCGGCCTGTCGATCGACCCCACCGGCACGAACGCCGACTTCTTTTACTATCGCAGGCCCCATCTTGGAGCCACCGCATGGGCCGCGCTGGCGGCAACCGGCTGGAACCCGTTTGCCGGAAGAAAGACGAACTGATGCTGGAAAGCGCTGCTGACAACGCATCGATTCTGATGATCGATTTCGGACTGTGGATCGGGCTGCTTGTGAGCGCGCGCCTGCTCACCCCCTCACGGGCGCTCGACCGGATGATCTTTGGCACGACAATCGGATCATTGCTCGTAATCTATGTCGTCTGGCGTTGGCACGACACCCTGCCGCGGCTTTCGATGACCGCCGAAAGCCTCTGGCCGTATCTGTTCTTCACGCTTGAGTTCATCGCGGTCGTCTACACGCTGATGTCGATCGTCATCCTGTTGCGCAGCATCGATCGATCCGGACAAGCCGATCGGGCGCAGCACGAGATGCGCGTCCGCGACGCCTATCCCGCCGTCGATGTTTTCATCTGCACCTATGACGAGCCGCTTGAGGTGGTCGAGCGCTCCATCCTGACCGCGCTCGAACTCGATTATCCGGACTTCACCGTCTGGGTGCTCGACGACACGCGGAGAAGCTGGCTTCGCGACTACTGCCTGGAAGCGGGCGCGCGATATATCACGCGGGCGGACAACAAGGCGGCGAAGGCCGGAAATCTCAACAACGCCCTCGCGGTAACATCCGCCTCGACCAATGCGCCTGTCATTCTGGTTCTGGATGCAGACTTCGCGCCGCAGCGGCTTTTGTTGAAGCGAACGGTCGGCTTGCTGGCGGACCCGGGCGTGGCGATCGTTCAGACGCCGCAATTCTACTACAACGGCGATCCGATCCAGCACAATCTGCTGGCCACGCAGAGCATGGTCGACGATCAGCGCTTCTTCTTCGACGTTTTTCAGCCCGCCAAGGACGCCTGGGGATGCGCGTTTTGCGTCGGCACCTCGTTCGTCGTGCGCCGCGATCGTCTGGTTGAGATCGGCGGATTTCCAAGTGAGGCGATCTCGGAAGACATCAACCTGACCTACACGATGCTGGCGCACGGCTATCAGACATGGTGGCTCAACGAGAAACTGAGCTGCGGATTGTCCGCCGAAGGCATTCCCGAATACATCACCCAGCGCAGCCGCTGGTGTCTCGGCACGATACAGGTCGCGTTATTGCGCGATGGTCCGTTGTTCGGCCGCGGATACTCCGCGATTCAACGGCTGCACTACGTCCACGGGATTTTGAACTGGCTCTGCAAGCCGTTTCTGGTTCTGCTTCTGATCGCGCCGATGATGTACTGGTTCGCCGGTCTGCCGGCGTTCGAGGCCGACTATCTGGCGTTTCTGCGCTACGGTGCGCCGGCCATTCTGGGCCAGACCATCTACATGGCCTGGATTTCGCGATCGCGCACCCTTCCCTTGTTCATGGAGGCGACGCACGCGATCGTTTCGTTTGCGGTCTCCGCGACATTATCAGCGCCGTCGTCAAGCCGTTCGGCCGGCCCTTCAAGATCACCGATAAGGGCGGCGACCGATCGGCGCCGAAGCTGCGGTGGAAGCTGGCGCTCGCGTTCGGCCTGATCGCGTTCGGCTCCGCGGCGAGCATCGCATGGGCATTTCTTTCTCCCTATGCGGCCAGCGAAATTTCGTCTCTCGACTACTTCAATCTGCTTTGGGCCGGCATTTCGATGCTCATTGCATTCATCGCGTTCGTGGCCTGTTTCGAATTGCCGCGAGGCGACAAGTTCTTTCCTGTCAACGAGGCCGGCGCGCTAGCGCTCGCGGGCGATGATCATGCTGTTCCGTGCCGCGTCGCCGCGCTCTCCACCTCTGCCGTGGAATTGACATGGACGACGGCCATGCGCCCGCCGGCCGAAGGCGCCCAGCCTTGGCTCTACATGGAGCGGCTGGGGTGGATCGCAGTCACCGTCGCGACTGCGACAGGCAAGACCGCCCTTGCGCATCTCCATCCGACATTCGAGCAGCGAAGGCGGCTCGTGACGTGGCTGTTCGGGTCGCCTCCGGATGACGTCGCCGAGACCGTGCGCATCCGCGGAGCCGTCGCGGGTCTGCTAAGGCGCGGCTTTCGCGGGCGCTAATCTGATCAGACACGATCATAGCCGGCGGCGGCGAAGAAGTTCATGCATTCCTCGGTCGTGAAGGTAGCCAGTGCGATGGCAATAGCGTCAAGCAAAGCTTCGATTGATCTCGCGGCCGCCTTGCTGAGGGCAGCCTTGAGTTTGGCGAAGGCCATTTCGATCGGATTGAGGTCAGACGAATAGGGCGGCAGGTAGAGGAGCCGTGGGCCAGCCGCCTCGATTGCGAAGCCGACTCAGCCCGCCTGTGTGCTGCGAGATTGTCGATTGTCCATCACGACGATGTCGCCGGGCTTGAGCGTCGGCCCGAGCACTTGCGTCACGTAGTCGACCTAGCTGTCCCTGTCGCAAACTCAATCCGGCTGGCGGTTGATCGAGAATTGGGCGATGCTGCTGCCCGATGTTGGATTTGTGCAGACTGATCTTTGGAATGGTGATGGACCTGCTGCGGTCGCGAGTAGCGCTTGAGGCAGAAGTTCTGGTCTTGAGGCAACAAATCAATGTGCTGCGGCGAACCCGTCCCAAAAGACCTCCCTTCATCTCGATTGACCGACTGATATTGGGAGGTGTCTGCCGACTGTTTCCCAAGATGTATGATGCACTGGCAATCGTCCGACCGGACACCGTGATCCGTTGGCATCGTGCCGGTTTCAGATTGTATTGGCGCTGGAAATCGAGGCATCGCTGCGGTCGACCGGCTGTGCCGTTGGAAATTCGCCGGCTGATCCGCGAGATGAGCATCGCCAATCCGTTGTGGGGAGCGCCGAGAATCCATGGTGAGCTTCTCAAGCTTGGCATCGAGATCGGCCAGACCAGTGTGGCCAAGTATATGGCGCGGAGGAGGGCCCCTCCGTCGCAGGGGTGGAAGACGTTCCTTCGTAACCACGCTGACGGGATCGCCGCGATGGACCTTTTCGTGGTGCCGACAATCTTCTTTCGTCCTGTCTATGGATTGCTGATCATGGGCCATGGCCGGCGGCAGATCCTATGGTTTGGGGTCACCGCGCATCCGACGGCCGAATGGATCGCCAACCAACTGACGGAGGCGTGTGGCTGGGAGCAAATCCCTCGTTACCTGATCCGGGACCGCGATGGCGCATACGGCGAAATATTCATGCGTCGGGTTCGGTCCATCGGTATTCGAGATCGCCCGACGTCTCCTCGCTCACCCTGGCAAAACGCATACGCCGAACGGCTGATCGGATCGATCCGCAGGGAATGCGTTGATCATATCGTGGTATTCGGCGAACGCCATCTGCGCCACGTGCTGCTCTCGTACATGAGCTACTACAACGGCACGCGCACCCATTTGTCATTAAACAAGGACGCGCCGATGTCGCGCGTCGCCGAGACAGCCGGACGCATTAGCTGTCGTCCGATCCTGGGCGGACTGCACCATCAATATGCCAGGGTTTGATTTGCGGTAGCTTGCCGTTGTGGAACTGGTCAAGGGCAATGTTGAAAGCTGAAAGGATATCCTCCTCGACAGCCCCGTCCTCGAAACAGTTCAGGTGTCGCGCAAAATCTCGTCGGCATCTTTCTGCACTCTGATCGAGTTCGGCAAGCGAACCGCACTCCCGAACCGCAGCGATCATGTCGACCAGACGGTTTCGGAGCGCCGTATTGTGCTCCCGCTCGTCGCGATGGAGATAGTTCGGGCCACGCACCTCCGGATGCCAGACCGGATAGCACCATCAAGCCCAGCCACATGAAAATCGCGATAGCGCTCAAGGAAGGTTCGAAACAGGTTTCGCGACTGCTCAAGGTCTTCCATCCGCTGCGACAATTTGCCGAGGAAGTCATCGCGCGCTTGCCGACGGCGCGGCAGATCATCGGTTGCCTTGCGTATCGCGCCGAGCCGTTCGCGAAGCGCGTCGATCGAATTTCCCTCCGAGAGCAGCGTCTCGTTGACAGCCATCGCGGCAATCTCTGCCGCATCCGCCGCATCCAGGGTGGACATCTCGCGATCGAGCGCTGTGCCGCCCGCACCATGCCCGATCTCTGGCAAGCAATCGCCGAACGCTCTCAAACGCTTCTCACCCGATGAATGAAAAATCATCTCGCCGCCGCTGGATACGACGCTACCTGATCGAAAAATGCTCTAGTTCAAAGCTCAATTGACACTCGAAACAATTTTCCTTGGGCTCACCGCCGTTCGACGTCGAGACGCCGTCGCTTCGAACGCCGTGTCTTTCTGAGCCAAGACGACGATACCACTACAACTCTTTAAAACTGAGTAATCGCTTTGCCATCCGGTCCAATCAACGCCGACGGCGCTTCGCTGAATACCAGTCCATCGGGTTCGAACTTGATGGTTTTTCCGGCGACAACGAATTCGTCGAACGTTCTGTGCGCGGCCGAATGGACGCCGTTCGTCAGGAAGTCGGTCGTTTCAAAGCATGCGTCAGGCTTACCGTCGGACCCCGCCGCAAGAAATTTCTGGAAGCCTTGACTGGTGATCTTCGCCTTGTTGCGGGCTGACCAGTTCGTGTACCGACGATAGAGCTTTGGCAGAATGACGGGTCCCTTGTCTGTTGTAAGTACGCTCAAGTCGTTCTTTTTCGGTTCAAGCAAGTTAAAGTTAAACGGACCAATCGACTTGCTCAGATATTTCCAAGCACCTTTCTTCTTCGAGCGAGCCGTCTTGCCAAGGCCGAGAAGCGTGTTGATCTCATCGTTGGTCATTGAGGAATAGAACGTCGGAAATGCCCACCCCTGCTCAACCAACCATTGATTAATGTTAACGAGCTTTCCGCCGATCGTGGCCTCGATGTCACCGACGAGCCTCCCGTAGGTATCGAAGACCTCATCCGGTTGGTCGACCTGGGTGAAGACGCGGCAATCCAAGGCGGGCTGTCCCGGCCTTGCAAGAAAGTCACGAAGAGCCTTCGTTGCCGTCGCTCCAAGGAATTGCCGGTAAGGATGGGTAACCAAATGGTACGCATTGCGCTTGGCCGCACTCAGCCCCTTCTTCTCCGCTCGGAGAGCGGGCTTGGCTGGTAGTGCAATTCGGTAGCGTCGATACCCTGCAGTCGAACGGTCACTTGCCCATTCTTGATTGGCGGCTTGCTAGTCCTCCCCTTCACCATGGCATGATCGAAGACGTGCGTGCCGTGAAACGGCGACGAGCTATTCTTCCTGAATTCAATTGCGTTGGGGGACACCGTCAGTACGATTTTCGTGGTGTCTGCGTCGGATCGTCCTGTTGGCCAGAATTGATCTATGGCAACACTGCCCCGCATTTGAAGCAACCCGGCAACCATTTGGCGCCTCCGATTGGTTGAATTATCCAGTTCTCAAATTTCTACGAACGGCGACAATTTATACGCGGACCTATTACGACTTGAGCTGTGTCTTGATGGTCTCGGCCGCGCGCAGCGCAAGAGCGGCAATCGTCGAAGTCGGATTGGCGGTTGAACTCGTTGGGAACACACTGCCTCCGAGAATGAAGAGATTCGGATGGTCATGAGTGCGACAATCCTTGTCGACGACCGAGGTCTTCGGATCGTTACCCATGACAGTGGTGCCCATGATGTGACCCGACCCGCCGTAGATCAGCGCATCCGGTGAATCGGCCTGCATCACCCGATCAGTCGCTCCGAGTTGATCGAAAATGAAAGTGTGGACATCCAATACCGTCTTGAAGCAATTCCGCACGTAGTCGTCGTTGTCCAAACGGTACTGGATCATCGGTCTGGGTATGCCAAGACCGTCATTGTTTGTCGAAAGACTGACGCGATTCGTCTCCACCGGAAGCTGTTCGCAGGCACTGTTGAGGGTGATCTGCCGGGTCGCATGATCTCGCAACTTGTCGCGCAATGACGTTCCAAAATGACCCCAGTTTTCTACAAAATCCAAAATCGTGCCGTTGACGTTTTGGTTGCCGCTCGCGTCCTTGGGGGGAATGAAATTGCCGCGCGGCGAACCGGTCTTGGTGCTCGACCATCCGTCGTTCTTGATCGAGGTTTTGAAACCAGCATAGCGGCCCCGAAAATCGCCATCACGGAACACGGCGATGTCAGATGTCGTTTGCGGGCCGCGGTACGGAAACAGCGGCTTGGGGACAAGGGCAAACGATTGCTTGATGGGGTGGTCCATCAGGTAACGCCCGACCTTGTCACTCGATGTGGCAGCGTTGGAAGACAGGAGGATTCTTGGATTTTCGATCCCGTTCGCTGCCAGTACGACGATGCGGCCCGAGGCCCTGTCCAACGTGCCGTCCGAGCGCTTGTACCATACCCGCGTGACCCACTTTTTCTCCGGGTCGATGTCCATCTTGGTGACGACGGCCTGCGTGCGAAGAATCGCTCCCGCCCGGACGGCCTTTTCGACATGTATAATAGCTTCGTACCGTGCCTTCGTCGGACACAGTGGCACGCACGAGGTGTGCCCATCACATTCTGGACGCCCCTGATATGGCTCGGAATTGATCGCGTGCGGTACCGTGTTCACCTGCAGCCGCAATCCATGTTTCGGAACAGGTTTGCCGTTGATGGCTCGGGCAAGCTGTTTATCGATGTAGCTCGGCACGAGCGCCGGCATTGGAAAATGCTTGCTACGGTAGGCACCAAACTTCCGCTGGTAGTATTCTTCGTTTTCCTCGTCGCTTCCGGCGACGCCCATTTCATATTCCGCACGGACGTACCAGGGTTCGAGGTCGCGATAGGAGATGGGCCAGTCAAATCCCACCTTGTAGAGGCTTTTCATTCTGAAATCGTTTGGCAACATCCGAATATAGATGCCTTGCCAGTGCCAGGTTGAGCCGCCGACGATCCGCTCGTAGTAGCTCTTGAAAAACCGTTTCTTGCTGATCGATTCCGCATCGTAGTCGTAATAATTCTTGCCGCCGTCCTCGATTGGACTGGGCTGCAGGAAGCGGTATTTGCCGGGATCTTTCTTGGGATCAACGTTGGGGTCAACCGGCAATACGTCGTCGCCACAGAACGGAGAATCGGGTGCTTTCGACGGCGAGCTTGTGAAATTGTGGACCATTGCCCACCGGCCCAAAGAATCCGACGGGACGCCGCCCGCCTCCAGAATCAGGACTCGATGGCCGGACTGGGCCAATTGGTGACCGACCAAGGCACCCGCAATTCCAGAGCCGATGATGACGACGTCGAACTCGGCATATTCGAGGATCGGTCTCATGATTGTCTCCCGCAAGCGTCAGTGGGTCATCACGCTAGATCGTCGGAGCATTGGCCCAGTAGTGACGCGGCCCACCTGGAGTCATCGGTGCGTGGGCAGAGATGACTTTCCACATCAGCCCGCGCTCGTATTGCTCCGGCGTGCCGTAAACCCACGCCTTCTTGCGCGTGTCGGTGGGATCGTCCTGAAGCGGAGGCCGGTTCAGATCCGAACCGGGATCAAGCGGAATGAAAAATGCCGAGATGTACCATAAATAAATCAACTGCTTGGCGCCCGCTCGAACCGCACCGTCAGAAGCGGTTATGATGCTCTGCTTGATGTCGGTCTCACCTGGCTTCTTGCCGTCCGAGATGCTCCGATAGACTTTGACAAGAGCATCCAGATTTTTTGAGAGCTGAGGGTGAGTTGCGTAGCGTTCCATGTATTGGTTCGCCAAATGTCGATCCAGCGGCGAAACACCGGTCAACGTGGAAGACAACGCAATGAAGGTTTCGAGGTAGGCGAGATCGAGATCGTAACCATCAGGCTTCTGCAGTGTTGGATAGGGAACGACACAGAGCGGGTCGCCTGCTTCCCACAATTCCATCACGGCTTCCGCGCCGCTAGGCCATAACATCACCGCGATGCTTGTACCGGCAAGATGACCTAGAAACTGTCTCTTCGTTAAATTGTCTTGAACCTGTTGAGCGGTCTCGGGGCAATCGAGTGGAGCCATAATAGCCTCCAACTGCTAAGGCAGTGAGAATAGTATGCCTATACAGTTTCAGTACGTTCGCTCCTCTGAAGGATGGTCTAATCCTTCAGAGACCAATTGTGTAAACCTAGACATGACTTCGAATGAACAATCGATCGCCAGCTGCGGGATGGTGGAATTAAGCCAAGCGCGACGGACATCATTCCGGTGCCGAAGCGGCGTTAACCTGCGCGGAAAACAGATGCCGATAGGTTCGCTTGGCGAGAACGGCCAGTATCGGGCAACTCTTCAGACACTGAGGTGAGGAAAACTCGAGTAGCTCGGCGTGATTTTTGTTGGCTCGGAACCGATGCTTCGGTGATCAGCTGTCGGCCCGTGCTACCTCTATAATAGGTTGCAGCACGCTTCGTTGCTTCTAGTCGCTTCGGACTCGAATTGCGAAAAGCGTGCTTGTTCACCGGGTCATGCTCGACCAGCAGGCGGAAGATCGCGAGCCGCGTCAGCTTGTCAGCGCGGCTAATGCCGAAATCGCGTGCTGCTCCAAGAAATCCTCTCCCGCGTCATACACGGAAAGCATGACTTGGCATCGCAAGCATCGACCTTCGTATAGCATATAACCTGGTAGTGCATTGCGAACGATTAGCAATCCGATCCGGGTGGCTACGGCAGGTAATCGCTCATTGCCTATGAGATCGATCTCATCGCTGTTGAGTTCCGAACTTACTCGCGCGAACATCGGACGAATAACCCCGACAGAAGCTCTGGATTTATCACGCGAGCATCCCAGCATAAAACAGGACCATGCCCGCTGCGCAGAATATCACTAGCGTCGGAATCATTCCCGCCTTGAACTGGAAAATAGCAACGGCAGCCCCCAGCGAAAGCAGCAGCGCCCAAGGATCGACGCTCGACAATTTCGGTGCATCGAATGCAAACAAGAAAGCGCGAACCGGTTCAACCTCTCGGAAGATCGTGTGAATGGCGAACCAAACCGCAAGGTTGAGAATGACGCCGACGACCGCCGCTGTGATCGCCGACAGCGATGCAGTCAGGGCTTTATTGCCGCGAAGGGCTTCGATGTATGGTCCGCCCAGGAAAATCCAGAGAAAGCATGGGACGAAGGTAGTCCACTTGGCCAGCGTGCCGCCCAGCACGGCGGCCATCATGGGATCGAGACTTCCGGAATGTCGGAAAGCCGCCATGAAGCCAACGAATTGCACGACGCTGATCAGCGGTCCCGGGGTTGTTTCCGCCATCCCGAGACCGACCAGCATCTCGCCAGGTTGAAGCCAGTGATAATATTCGACGGCCTGCTGTGCGACATAAGCGAGTACCGCGTAGGCACCACCGAACGTGATCACCGCCATCTTGCTGAAGAACAATCCGATGTGGCTGAACACGTTGTCCCAGCCGAACATGTAAACCAGAGCGGTGACGGGTCCAAGCCACAACACCAGACAGATGGCCGTGACTTTGATCGCACGCGTCAACGACGGACGAACGTGGTCTGGAATCTGCTCGGAGAAGGCTTGATCGATTGCTGCAGACTCCTCGGCTTCGCCGGCCGTTTCTCCATGGCCCAATGAGCCACTGAAGGCTTTGTATCCCCCAGCATTGCCCAAAAAGCCGATAAGCGCCGCCGCCAAGATGATCAGTGGAAACGCCACGTGAAAAAAGAAAATCGCAAGAAAGCTCAGAGCGGCCAGTCCGATCATGACGCGGTTTTTCAGCGCACGTTTTCCGACCTTGAAGACCGCCTCCACGACGATCGCAAGCACGGCGGCCTTGAGGCCGAAGAAGAGCGCTTGCACGAATCCGATTTCGCCGTACGCAGCATAAAGCCAGCTCAGCACCATCAGGCTGACGTAACCCGGCAGGATGAACAGCGTACCTGCGACCAGGCCGCCAGGAATTCGATGCAACAGCCAGCCGATGTAGACGGCGAGTTGTTGAGCCTCGGGTCCCGGCAGCAGCATGCAATAGTTGAGCGCGTGAAGGAAACGCGTTTCGCCGATCCAGCGCTTCTCCTCGACGAGGATGCGGTGCATCACTGCGATCTGTCCCGCCGGACCGCCGAAGCTTAAGGCTGCGACCCGCAGCCAAACCCAGAATGCCTCGCGGAACGAAACGCCATGACGCTCTTCGTGACGTGCGGCCGCGACGATCGAGCTGTTCAATGTGGTCTCCGGATGAAATGGTGTGACTGCTGCTTTGGCATTCTGGGCTGAAGCCCGGCTCTGTGGGGTCATCGCCGTCACAGATGGCATCGCGTTCTGGACTGCGTGACGCGGCTGTTCATTGCGGCCTCATTCCAGTCTGGCTTTGCTGAGTGCGGCGCGCAATCCCCGGGCAAGCTTCAAGGCATCGTCGTTAGCCCAGAAATGCAGGAAGAACAGCCGTGGCTGCTCATCCAGCATGTGGCTATGCACCGCCGTTACGTCGATCCCATTCGAACGCAATGCCTTGATCACCGGATTGACCTCGTCACCCGCAAGAACGAAATCCCCGGTGATGGCCGCCTTGCCGCCGCCCGTCGGCTGAAAATTGATGCCGATTGCAAGGCCCAACGGGCCGACCGGGCTCAACGGCATCCCGCTTTCGGTGATCGGGTCACGGCGCGGCACATTGAATTGATAAACGCCGCCATTCGACTGTCCCTTCGCGCCGATGATCTCATTGAGGTGCGCCGTATCGAGATCGACCGCTGGCGGAGGAGGAGCCGCGGCTGGCGCCACGAGCGGCGTCTTGCTCACCGCCAAGGCATCATGGATGGCGGCGGCCATCTTGACCGGGTCGCCGTGGCCGCCGACATGCATGTAGAACGTCGCGGGGGTGGCGCGCAGCAGATGGTTGTGGACGGCGGTGATCTCGAGGCCGCCTTCGATCAGCTTGGCCATCACCGGATTGATCTCGGTCTCAAGCAGCACGAGGTCGCCCATGACCATAGCCCCTCCATGCATCGGCTTGAATGCAACCCAGCCGCCCAGCGCCAGCGCAGGTTTGATGGTGACGCCGTCAAGGATCACCGTGAGGTCGGTACGCGGGAAACCGTAGCGGTGCACGTCCCCCGACACGGCAGGCTTCCTGCCAAACGCATCGTCGACGTTCTGCCAGTTGATTTCCTGCGCGTTGGCAACAGCGGCAAGCGGTAGGATAAAAATCGAAACCAGGAGCCAAGGTACGATGCGCATGATCACTCCTCCTTGATTGAGCCGATTGCGAGTTCAATCCGCAGTCCCGCCTAGATCCATCGAACTGCGAACCAGTGGATGGCCGCCAAGAAGCGGCCTATTCGTCGCTACCGCGTCGCCTTTTGGGTTGGCTTTGCCGTTGGCCAATTATGCGTCTCGCCCGTCGCGTCACGGCACCAACGGTAGAAGGCGTCGTACACCAGCATTCCCGCCTCAAGCTGTTCGAGATCGTCGTCGTACATGCGGGAGAGTCCGAGCGATGCGGCCAGAAGGCCAGGGGCTTCCGGAGAAATATCCATCCGGCCGGTGTCCGCCGCGCGAACCATGATCGCCAAACGGTCGAGCGGCGGCGTCGACAGCCCGAATTCTTCGATCATGACGTCGAAGGTGCACAGTTCGCCGCGATGGCTCCAGAACACGTTCTCGATGTCGAACGGCGCGGCGCCGTAATGTTCACCGACGGTTTCGACTTCGGCGGGAGAGACGAACAAGAAGACGGCATTGGGATCGACGAAGCGCCGGATCAACCACGGGCAAGCGATGCGATCGATCTTGGGACGCGAGCGGGTGACCCAGACCGTCCGTCCCTGCGCATCCGGAGAAGGTAGTTTCGATGCCGGGACCATCGGCAGCTTCGCTGCTTTCCAGGCTTCGAATCCGCCATCGAGCGTTTCAGCCGACGCGCCGGAATGCCGCAGCCACGCGGCGGCACCCTCGCTGAGTTTCTGACCCTTGCGGCAGATCACGATCGCCGAACGGCCTGCGAAGTTCTTCGCCCAATCCGACGCGGTGTCATATGGACGGCGAAGCGCGCCCGGAATCGTCCGCGGGTCGTCAGCAAAATCCGCATCGGTACGCACATCGATGAGCGCAGGCGTATTCGCCGTGCCGATCAACCGAGAAAGCTTTTCAATGGTAATTGACGTGTATGACGACATGGCTGCGCCCTCGTTGGAAACGGGACGCGATACTTCAGCATGTCGCCTCGTGGGGAGATCGCGATCCCCATACAGCGAAAATACAGCCGCGAGTGCCGCGATGTCAACTCAAACGGTGCCCGCTGCCCGCCATTTGAACTTGGCTCAGTGCGTGTGGCCCGCCGGCTCCGTCATGTGAAACCTCTGAATGTCCTCCTTGCCATCTGCCGACAGAATGAGCCGCGCGTTGAATTCATGCGGCTCGGCGGGCGCGGACGCGCTTTCGAACGGTGAGCCTTAGCGAGGAGGGCGAAAGAACAAGCGTCTCCGCTCCGTCCGGCGCGGTCGATCACCACGACCGCGTTCAATCCATCGATCGGTTGGTTCAGCGTGAGCCGCATTCGCTCGCCTGCCGGTGTGTTCGCGATCGAAAGCTCTCCCTCCGCCAACTCGCTGCGAACCTTGAACGGCTGTGGGGCATGATGGGTCGCGGACGTCCCGGTGTCGCCGTCGAACCGCGACGAAACGCGAACGTTGGCCACGCTGAGCGCCGGGAACGTGTTCGAACATCTCATGCCTGAGGGTGTCCGCCAAACGATCGGCATCGGCCATCGTCATGTCGGCGTCGATCCGGACGCCGACATCGACGAGCAGGCGATGTCCGAGCCAGCGCGCCTTGACGTCAAAAACCTGGCGGACGCCTATTGACGTGCGCGGCAGCGTGTCTGATTTCGTCGGTGATGGCAGGTTCGACGCCATCGAGCATCCGGACAAACACCGCCTTGGATGACTGCCAGACGATACCGAAGATGGCGATGGTGATGAGGAGACCGACGATCGGGTCGGCCAACGGGTATCCCAGCCATACGCCGATCGCACCGGCGACGACCGCCAGGCTTGTGAAGCCGTCGGTGCGTGCATGATAGCCATCGGCGATGAGGGCGGCGCTGTTGATCTCGCGGCCGACCCGGATGCGGAACACAGCCACGGCTTCGTTTCCGAGAAATCCGATGATGCCAGCGGCCACCACCCACCAAATGAAATTGATGCGCTGCGGGTGGATCAGGCGGTCGATCGCCTCATAGCCGGCGAACACGGCACTGAACAGGATGATCGCGACAATGATCACGCCCGCCAGATCCTCGACCCGCCCCAGACCATAGGTGAAAGTTTTGCTCGGCTTGCGGCGTGCCAACATGAAGGCGATCCAGAGCGGGATCGCGGTCGCCGCGTCTCCGACATTGTGGATCGTGTCGGCGAGCAGTGCGACGCTGCCCGAAATCGCCACGACTCCAAGCTGAAGCATAGACGTGATCGCCAACACGACGAACGACCATTTGATGGCCCAGATGCCCCGCGTCGTCGTCGCGATGGTGGGATCTATCGCGCCGTGCGTGTGGCCATGGCCCCTGCCTCCGTCATGCCCGTGACCAAGGCCAAGTGATTGTTCCTGCGGCGACAGACCGAACCAGTCCTGAATTTCCTTCAACATATCATGCCTTCCGATTTCTATTCGGCCGCACGGCTCGGAATGAACGCGCTAGTAGGTTTTGCCGATCTTTCGGCGGACGCGAAGTAGGAATAAAGTGCCGGCAGAACCAGCAGCGTCAGCAGCGTCGCGGTCAGCAGGCCGCCGATCACGACGGTGGCGAGCGGCTTCTGCACTTCCGCGCCAGTCCCGGTCGCGAGCGCCATCGGCACGAAGCCCAGCGAGGCGACCAATGCCGTCATGATCGACCGGACGAAACCGCGTCAGCGCGCCCTCCCTGATCGCGGCGTGCGTGTCCACGCCATCCGCGATCAACTTGCGGATCTGGCTCAGCATCACCAGTCCGTTCAGCACGGCGACGCCGGAAAGCGCGATAAAGCCGACGGCAGCCGAGATCGAGAACGGCATGCCGCGCAGCCACAGCGCGGCAATGCCGCCGGTCAAGCGCCAGGGGCACCGCGCTGAAGACGAGCAGCGCGTCGCGCGCCGAGCCCAGCGCGCCGAACAGCAGCAGGAAGATCAAGCAGGAAACAGCCGGGGACCACGAACATCAGCCGCTGTCGGGCGACGGAGAAATTCTCGAATTGCCCGCCCCAGGTCAGAGCCAGGTACCCGGGCGCCAGCTTGACCTGCTCGGCGACCCTGGCCTGCGCCTCGGCGACCAGCGACCCGATATCCCGCCCGCGCACCTCGGCGGTCGCGACGACGCGCCGCTTGCCGTTCTCGCGGCTGATCTGGTTGGCACCTTCCGTCTGTTCGAACGTCGCGAGCGCGCGAAGCGGGACGGACGCCGCGGGCGCATTCGGATTGGCATGCGGCAGCGGCACCGGCAGGTTTTCGAGCGCGGCGATGTCGTTGCGCAGCGCATCGTTCAGCCGGACGACGATCTGGAAGCGCCGATCGCCCTCGAACACGAGGCCGGCGACGCGACCGCCGATCGCGGTCTCGATCACGTCCTGGATCGTAAGCAGGCTGAGGCCGCGGCGCGCGATCTCGGCCTTGTCGATCCTGATCTCCAGGAACGGCAGGCCGGTGGTCTCCTCGACCTTGACGTTCTGGGCGCCCTCGACGCGCCGCAGCACGTCGGCGATGCTGCCGGCGGTCCGCTGCATCTCTGCGAAATCGTCGCCGAACACCTTGACCGCCAGATCCTCGCGCACGCCGGCGATCAGTTCGTTGAACCGCATCTCGATCGGCTGCGAGAAGCCGAGCTTGTTGCCCGGCAGCTTGGTCGCTTCCGCTTCGATCTGCTTGATCAGGTCGTCCTTCGTCATCGACGGGATCGGGCCACTCGCTCTGCGGCTTGACGATGATGTAGGTGTCGGACGAGCTCGGCGGCATCGGGTCGGCGGCGAGGTCCGGCGTTCCGGTGCGCGAGAACACGAACGCGACCTGCGGAAACTTGCTGACCGACGTTCTCGATCTGGAGCTGCATCGCCTGCGACTGCGTCAGCGACGTGCTCGGGACACGCTTGACCTCCATCACGATGTTCTTCTCGTCGAGCGTCGGCGTGAACTCCTGCCCGAGCCGGGTGAACAGCAGGCCGCGCCGCGACGAACAGAAGCGTGGCGACGCCGATCGCCGGCAGCGGCGACGCGATCGACCCGCGTCAACAGCGGCGCATAGGCCGCCTTCAGCTTGCGGATGATGACGTTTTCCTGCTCGTCGCACCGGCTTTGGTGACCGTCATCGCGATCATGGCCGGGACGAAGGTCAGCGACACGACGAAGGCCGCAACGAGCGCGATGATGACGGTCAGCGCCATCGGCTCGAACGTCTTGCCCTCGACGCCCGTGAAGGTCAGCAGCGGCACGTAGACGAGGATGATGATGAGCTGGCCGTAGACCGTCGGCCGGATCATCTCGGTGGCGGATTCGGTCACGGTCTCGAGCCGTTCGTCGCAGCGACAGGGCTCGGCCGAACTCGCGCTGTCGTTCGGCGAGGTGGCGCAGGCTGTTTTCGGCGATGATCACGGCGCCATCGACGATCAGGCCGAAGTCGAGCGCGCCGAGGCTCATGAGATTGGCGCTGATCTTTCCCTGCAGCATGCCGGTCGCGGTCAACAGCATCGTGACCGGGATGACGCAGGCCGTCATCAGCGCGGCGCGCAGATTGCCGAGCAGCAGGAACAGCACCGCGATGACGAGCAGCGCGCCTTCCGCCAGATTGGTCGCCACCGTCTCGATCGTGGCATCGACCAGTTGCGTGCGGTTCAGCACCGTGTGGGCATAGATGCCGGGCGGCAGCGTCCGGCTGATTTCCTTGATCTTCGCATCGGCCGCGGCCGCGACCGTGCGGCTGTTGCCGCCGATCAGCATCAGCGCCGTTCCGAGCACGACCTCGCGGCCGTTGACGCTGGCGCTGCCGGTGCGCAATTCCTTTCCGATCGCGACCTCGGCGACATCCTTGACGCGAACCGGCACGCCGGCCCGCGTGGTCACGACGATCTTGCGAAATGTCCTCGATGTTCTCGACGCGGCCGCTGGCGCGGACCACGTAGCCTTCGCCGTTCTGCTCGATGTAGTTGGCGCCGCGGCTGACATTGTTGGCCTCGATCGCCGCGATCACCTGCTTGAACGACAGTCCGTAAGCCGATCAGCCGTGACGGGATCGGGCTGCACCTGGAACTGCTTGACGAAGCCGCCGATGGCGTCGGCGCCGGCGACGCCGGGGACCGTCTTCATCTGCGGACGGATGATCCAGTCCTGCACGGTGCGCAGATAGACGGTGCGCTGAAAATCGTCGGTCAGGCGTTCGCCTTCGGGCGTCAGATAGCTGCCGTCGGTCTGCCAGCCGGGCTTGCCCGTCGCGGACCGGCGCCGACTGCGCCGGGCTTGTCGTATTCGACCGCCCACCAGTAGATCTCGCCGAGCCCGGTCGAGATCGGTCCCATCTTGACCTCGACGCCGGGCGGAAGGTTGGCCTTGGCCTCGTTGATGCGCTCCGAGACCTGCTGGCGCGCGAAGTAGATGTTGGTGCGGTCGGCGAAGACGGCCGTGATCTGCGCAAAACCGTTGCGCGAAAACGAGCGCGTCGATTCCAGCCCGGGCATGCCGGCCAGCGCCGTCTCCAGCGCGACCGTGACCTGTTTCTCGATCTCGACCGGCGTCAGCGCCGGCGCGACCGCGTTGATCTGGACCTGGACGTTGGTGACGTCAGGAACGGCATCGATCGGCAGTTTCGTCAGCGACCAGAAGCCGGATGCCGCCGCCGCCAGCGTGACCAGCAGGACCAGCCATCGGCGCCGGACCGAAAAATCGATGATCCGCTCGATCATCGCTCAGTCCTCGTCGCCGGGCTTGGAAAGTTCCGCCTTCAGCGAGAACGTGTTGGTCGCGGCGATGGTCTCGCCGGCGTCAGGCCCGAGACGATCTCGACGCTCTGACCGTCGCGTCTGGCCGAGCACGACGTCGCGCTTCTCGAAGCCGTCCTTGGTGCGGACGAACACGACCTTGCGGCCCTCGACTGTCTGGACGGCGGTCGCGGGCGACGACCACCGGCACCGTCGCGCTCGCTCGATCGCGATCGCCGCCGTGACGAACGAACCCGGCCGCCAGCGGCCGTCGCGCATTGTCGATCGCGGCGACGACGCGCGCGGTGCGCGTCTCCTTGTCGAGCAGCGGGCTGACGAAGATGATCTTGCCGGTGGTCGCTTCCGAAAGGCCGCGCGCGGCAACGTCGACGGATTGACCTTCCCTGACCAGCGGAAGGTCGGCCGACGAAGACCGACAACTCGACCCAGACCCGGCTGAGATCGACGATGACGAACAGCTCGGTCTCGAGATTGTCGCGGCCGACCGCCGTGCCAAGCTCGACCTTGCGCTCGACGATGCGGCCCGAGATCGGCGCCCGGACGTTCTGGCGGCGCAGCGAGCCTCCGGCGCCTCCGGGAGCGTTGCGATCTCGTTGTCGGCGAGCGCCGAGCGCCATCAGCTTCTGCCGCGCGATATTGACCCGCATCGCGGTCTGCGCCGCGGCGTTGCGCGAGCGGATGATATTGCTGCTCGGGTATGGCGTTGCCTTCCCAAAGCGATCTTGTCGCGGTTGGCCAGATCCTGCTGCAGATCGTTCGTCAGGCGCGCGGCCAGGTATTCGCTCTTGGCGTCGGCGACCTCGCGGCTCTCGAGCACCGCGAGTACCTCATCCTTGGCGACGTCGTCGCCGATGTTCTTGCGCAACTCCGCGACCGTTCCGGACAGCTTGACCGAGACATGCGCGATCCGGTCGGCGCTGCGGAACGATGGTGCCGGGCACGGTCAAGACGCTTGGCGATTGTGGCGGGGCCGACCTTCGCCAGATCGATCTGCGCGAGCTTGATCTGCTCATCGCTCATCGGCAGCAAGCCCGGATGATCGGCTCCGGTGCGGCCGGCTTTGGCGGACGTTGCGTCTTGGTCTGGCGTCCCGATCCCGACGGCCCGCTGAACGGTCGTCGAGAGCCCCGGCGCGAGCGCGAAAATCGCGGCCCCGGCCGCGAACGCGAGAACGATGATGGTTGAGCGGCTTGCCATGGTGCTTTCCGACGCGGACCCAATGTCGACCCGGCCCAGCCGTCACAGATATTTGGAAATGGCCTTGAACTCATCGACGACGGCCACCGTCGATTTGCCGGTGCCGTTCGCCGCGGTATCCAGGCAGTGATCGACGTGATCGTGGATCAGCGTGCGCTTCGCTTCGCTGACAGCCTTCTCGACAGCGTGAAGTTGCTGGGCCAGATCGAGGCAGGAGCGGCTCGTCAAACATTTCGATGACGCGGCGAAGGTGGCCTTCGGCCCGCTTCAGCCGCTTGACGATTTTCGGATGAGATTCGTGAACATGATCATGTGCCATAGGACGCTATATCCCCCCTGGGGGGATATTGGCAATGGGCACCGTTGTCGCACCGCGTGCCGGACTTTCAGTAAAGGCTGTCGAAAGCGTGATCGCGCCTTCGAGCCCGACCTCCGAAACCAATTGATGCCCGAGTTGTTACGACCCCACCTGGATGGAGGAAAACGACATGCGTAACCTTGTCCTTACCACCATGTTACTGGCCTCGAGTCTCTGCCCAGCATTCGCTCAGCAGAAAGGAAACGGTCCCTCCTCTGCGCCGTCCGATCATAAGTCCGAAGCAGCTCCTGCTCAGACCGACCAGAACTCTCAGCAAGCACGAAATCCACAAGTTGGCCGCGAACAGTCGAGAGCCGGCGACCGCGAGATGGACCGCGACTGGAGGATGCATCGCGACGACGACGACAATATGAGCCGCAGCAACCGTGAACCGGGGCCGGACTGGAGAATGCGTGACCGTGACACAAGCCGTGGTCGCGACACGGATCCCCGACGCAACGGAGAAGGGGGCGCCCGAGACGGGGATCGAGCCGACCGAAACAGGAACGACAGGGATTATTATTTTGATGACGACGTACCCCGCCGCCGCGTGAAGATCTGCGTGGAATACGCAAACGGTGACGAATATTGCCGCTATAAAAGGTAGAAGCCGCAAGTTGGATCAGAACTGGAACTGCGGCTACGGGCTGCTGGAACGAGATCGAATTTTGCGCTTGCGCCTTTGGCCGCACGATTTCCAGGATTCGGCGCGTTACCTGCAGGAAGTCAGTTCGGTACGTCTATCTTGGCGACCAATACCTTATCAATGCGCCTCCAGAAGGTCGGCCCGTGTTTTGCACCGCTGCAAATTGCCGCCGCGGAAACGGGCGAGGAAACTGCGAAGGTTTTTTCCGAAGACGACAGGCCGGTGCGGCCGGTGCCGGTCGCCCGGATGGGTTGATCGAGATTGATCTCGGCAATCGGCGGCGCATTCGGGTGATGCGCAAGTCGATGCCGATGCGCTGGCGCGGGTTCTCGATGTGCTGGAACGCCGATGATAGCCATACCTGGCAACGTCCGGGTTTGGCTTGCAACGGGTCATACGGATATGCGGCGCGGCTTCCCGAGCCTTGCGGGTCTTTGTGCAGGAGGGATCGAAGCGCGATCCGCATATAGTCAAGGTGCGTGCTTGTTTACGAAGCGACTGGAGCGCGGCCGCTTCCTGTGGCCATCCCTTGCAGACAACGTGGTCACGATCAGCGTTGCGCAATTATCCTATCTTCTGTCCGGCATTGACTGGCGCATGCCGCAGGCGACCTGGCGTCCACAGGCTTTCGCTAAGCTGATATTTTTTGTCTTACGACGAAGATCGCGCACGATTTTTTGCGACGAATATGATTGATTCGTCATCGTGACGAGCCCCTCCGATCCGCTTCCCGCCGACCTTGCCGCCGCGCATGCGATGATCCTGGCGCAGCGCGAGTTGCTGACGCTGGCGAAGTGAGGTGACCGTCGGCCGCCTGGAAATCGAACCGCTGAAGCTGATGCTAGGCACGGCGCGAGCAGTACGGGCAATCCCTGTTGAGGCAATGGTGGAGGTACGGAAGACTGCCTTCAAGTTGGCCATCAAACTACGCATCGCATGCTAGGGCCGCTTTGCCTCACTCGCAAATGCGCGTTGGAACGAGGCAAGGTTCGCATCGGAAATATCGGATACGGCAACATAGGTGAAGTCGGCGTCGCGCCAGCTCAGCACGTGATAGCCTGCGATCATGGCGTCAGGAACCGTCTGATCCGCGGGGAGCGTCGTGAGGCTGACGATGTGCGCCGCGCGCTTGTAGACGACCGTCGCGGCCGGCTTGTGTCCGATGACATCGATACGTCCGCCGACAAGTGTGAAACCGGCGGCGGAAAGGTCGACCACCTGCGGCGATTCCGGCAAGCGCGCCGTGAACCATGGCTTCACCGTATGCCGGTCCGATGAGGCGATATCGAATGGCTGCGGCGTCAGCAAACCTCGAATATGGCTTCCGACGACGAAGCTCGCGGTATCATCACGGATCTGATATCGCTCAACAACCATCGCCGTCGCGCTTCCCGCAAGCACACCTATCAACGCGCAGGCAGCCAGGGCTCGCCATGACCAGCGATTGCCGGGACGCGGTGCGCCGATCACCGACTTCACCCGAGACTCCAGTTCCGGCGGAATAGGTTCGCTCGCGAGCGCGTCGTCTGAGCGCCATCACGCCGTTGTAACTGTCGCGCAGGCCTGCATCGGCGGACAGGCGGCGCTCGAACTCTGCGTTCGTGGAGGCGTCGAGTTCGCCGTCGCAATACGCATGCAACGTCAACTCGTCCTTATTTCGCGTCGATGACCTCATGCCCTGCTGTGTCCCAGTATTTCGATCAGCATCTGCCGGGCGCGCGATAGGCGCGACATCACCGTGCCAATCGGCAAATTCGTAATCCCACCGATATCCCGATAATTCAATTCATGTATTTCACGTAAGACGATGACTTCGCGAAACAGCACAGGCAATGCGGCGACCGCATCACGGACATCTTTCGCGGTTGCCTTCAGGATCGCGATGTCCTCCGGCGTTTTTACTTTCGCGCCGTCCGAGCCTTCGCGTTCCATGTTTTGTCGATCGGAAATAGCAAGATCTTCGGTGAATACGACATCCTTCGGCCTGTTCTTCATCAGCCAGCTATAGGCCGTGTTGCGGACGATCGTCAGGCTCCACGCGCGGGCATTGATCGCACCGAAAGTATTGATTCCGCGAAACGCACGGATGGCGGCATCCTGCACAACATCCTCCGCATCGTTCGTGCTTCCGGTCAGCGATCGCGCGAGGCGAAAGGCTTCCGGCAGATACGGCACGAACACCTCGTCGAAAAGAGCCTTGTCGCCCTTGTCCTGCACGGCAAATCCTGCTGCTTTCGGTCAAACGCATGGGCCGCTGCGGCTTTCCTAGCATACTTGCCCGCCCCTGGCGCGGCGGCCAACCGGGCGCCGCGTTAGCCGTCGAGGCCTCCGGAAATGAGCAGGCGCAGTTGCTCAAGGCTTCACGATCACTTTCCCCATCATGAACGGATGAAGGCCGCAAACATAATTATAGTCTCCTGCCCGTCGTGAACGTGAACGAATAGGAGTCGTCGGTATCGAGCGCCTTGGCGCGGAAGGCATTGTCCTTCTCGACGATGGTGTGGGGAATGTCGTCGCGATTGGTCCAAGTGACGATGGTGCCCACCGGTACCGTCAGCTCCGCGGGAGCAAAGGTGAAATTATCGATCGTGATGGTGGCTTTCGAGTTTTGCGCAGCGAGTGCCTGCAGGGCGATCGCGGTTCCAGCCATCAAACCTGCCGGAATCGCGATCATGATTACGCGTCGGAAGGCAAGACTCCTCGCTGGCGCGAGAACACCATTGGTCAGTATCTTCATGTTGCGGCTCCCGATCCTAGGTTGCGAGCGTCGCATCGACAATGGCGAGTGGCCTGTTGCCTTGACGCAGCGTGACTGTGGACAGTCCAGCAGGCTCCGCAATTTTTCGGCCGGCACGACCATTGGCCCCGGAGACGGCGCCGTACCGGGCGCCGGCTGCGGGAAAGCCGTCGACAGCGCGGTATGGAAGATCATGTTGCCTTCGACTTTCTGCGCCAACTGGTGGATGTGTCCGTTCAGAACCGTCACCGACCCGAACCGCTTCAGAAGCGCCAGCGCGCGCTCGCCGTCTGCCGTGCCCCATCCCCATTGCTGATAAAGTACGTAGAGCGGAATGTGAGCGAAGACGACAATCGGCGTGCTGGCGGATTTGTCTCTGAGGTCATCTTCAAGCCACGCCAACTGCTCTGCGCCCAGGTTGCCGAGACCGCCACCCTTGAGGTCGACGACATTTACGAGCCCGACGAAGTGAACGCCATGATCGTCAAGGCTGTACCAGCCTGCGCCTTTCGTCCCTTGGCCGTACCGGTCCAGATACGCTTTGCCACGATCCTCGTCGATGAGGTCATGCTCGCCGGGAACGTAGTGAATCTGAAGCGCGGTCTCCGTGAAAACCTTGTCAGCGTCGTCGAATTCCGTCGGCTTTGACAGATGGGTGATATCGCCGGTATGGATGATGAACGAAGGTTTCACCGTCATCGCTTTCACCTTCGTAACGGCTTCGCGCAGTGTCCCAAGGGCATCCGGATTGGCGGCCTTGTTAAAGCCGACATGGCTGTCGCTCATTTGCAGAAAACTGAAATCCGTCGAGTCCGCAGCCCGCGCTTCACCCAGCAAGCCGTGGGCGACCGGACGCCTCCGCTGATGGTCCAGAGCACGCCGGTTCCAGCCCACACCATGCACTCAAGTGCGTGGCGGCGATCCAACCCAGGTCCACCGTTTTCAATTTGCTTTCGGCTCATAACCAGTCCTCCATCGCAAAAAGCTCTTCACAAGGAGGGAGACTCGGCCAGCGCCAGATTTATTCCCTTTCGTTCAGGCTTTACCGGTCCAGGCATGAACTGATCTCGGACATGGCACGTCGGCGCGCAGAAACCCATAGTCGCCAAGATCGTGCGGCTTGGCGGCAATCGCAAAGGAGGGCCGGCCGTGGTTCAGTGATGGGCCGAAACGCTCTTGATGCACTCGGACAGTAAATCACCTGACGCAGAATGGCTGACGTCGCCCAGACTGACCATGCCGACCATCCGCTTGCTCTTGTTGATCACCGGCAGCCTGCGAAGCTGCAACTTCTCCATGTGATGGACCGCCTTTGCGAGGTCATCGTCCTCTCGGCAACAATGGATGCCTTCGGTCATCACATCGCGCGCTGTCGCGCGGCCGGCATCGAAGTCATTGTTCGCAAGCCCTTTGCAGACGATGTCGCGGTCGGTTACCATCCCGATCAGTCGGTCGTCCTCCCCGATCGGAATACAGCCGATGTCATGTCCCCGCATCAATTTCGCGAGTTCGGTGACGGGGGTGTTGGGGCTGACCCAATCGACACCCTTGTGCATCACGTCTTTGACTTTCATGGCGGACCTCCGTTGCTGGGTTCAGGCGCACTTGATGCAATGCAGCACAGCCTCCCGTTTTTTCAACTATACAACCGATCGGGTGCGACGGCACCAGCGCTTAGGTCGCAGAAGAAATCATCATTCCTGCACTTCTGCATGATCGGACCTGACAAACGCGGTCGCTGTCATCCTCCCGGACATGCCACCATCAAACCCCGAAAATTGCCAACCCTGCTCGACGCAGTGACACTTCCTTCCCAATATCGTCCTTCGATGTGATGCCGTGCTCGACTGAGTTCTGATGCCGATGGCCGAAAAAATTAGCTTGCTGTCGATTGTCTTCTCGAAATGACAGTCGAAGATATCCTTATCGTCGAGCTTCTCCTCGTTCAGGAGCAACACCACATTGCAGTGGCGTTCGTCTCGAAGCGAGGTGACAAGACCAAGAATATCGTCGATGCGGATGTTTGCTCTTCGACGGTCTAAATCGTCGATGCAAACGATCTGATTGTTAACGACAGAGGCGAACAGCAAATTCCCCGACTTCACCAACCCGTGCGACCGCATGTGGCGCAAAACACGACGCGTCGGTTCGGCCGCTCAGCGGTCGACGCGCGCACGACACGCCATCCGGGCTATGCCGCGAGCCAGCGGATCCGCAAGCAGATCGAAGAGGCGTTCGGCTGGATGAAGACCGTCGGCGGTATGCGAAGGCCGATGCTGCGGGGCACCGACCGCATGGGAGGTGCCTTCACCTTTGCCGCGGCCGCCTACAGCCTCGTTCGGCTTCCGAAGCTGCTCGCCACATGAGGCCAACGAGCGGGCGCTCCCGGGCTTCGCTTCGAGCCAGCGCAACAAATGCTCAAAACAAACCGGCACCTCGACAACGCGCCCAAATCAGGCCTTCTTCAACAGCCTGCTAATGCTGCAAAAATTGACGACGTCTCAATGCACAAGGCAAAGCTCGACCACTCCTAAGAAATGGCAATTATCTCGATCTCTTGACTACTCAACCCCACTAGGTCTCCCACAGCCTTGCCCATGAGAGACTGTGCTACCGCGATACAAAGGAGATCGAACCCGCCTTAGGGTCCGCTTCATCTTCACCGACGATGCGGTACGTTTGCACACGACCGTCACTCCGGCTGAAAGTCACCTTGCTACCAAAGGCGACAACGTCGGCTGATGTAGGACCTGGAACTACCTGAGCTGTTCGAACCCTTTCGATGAAGTAGCGACGTTCTCGCAAAGGGATCGCAGCTTGCCGCCGTCGTTCGTTCACGTCTTCAATCTTCAGCGTCGTATCGTACGCCACCCGCGCCTGCTTAAGCTGGAGTTCTAGGGCTCTCATTCCTGCTTCAGTTACAAGATTGGCGTGAATGAAATTGGACGATCCGGCAGAAGCGTCTCGGATGCCGTTTCAGCACTCTCTTCTTTTGTGAAGGCGACGAACAAAACTGCATCCTCCCTGTTTTAGCGACTTTTACAGAGCACAAAGGCGCTGATCTCCTTTGCTCTATCGGCAGGTCCGCCGAGTCGAGTTTATCAGCGGTGGTGCCAAGTTGTCACCATGCTGTTAAAGTCTAGAAAACTCGCTAGGATCGCAGACTTTACCGGCAGAAGTTACATTCTGAGGATGACGACTATGCGCCGATGCCGGTCACCATCGTGCGCTGCAAGGGCGACATAGTCGCGTTTGCAACAGCAACCCGTGAGCGATCATTCAGGCGCCGCACGTTCGGCCCCGACGTCTTCAAATGACCTGCCGGTTGCCTCCAGAATGGCGGTGAGGCCGCACACAGCATGCAGCCGACGAATTGTCACGTCGCAATAGAGCGGATCAATTTCAATGCCAAAGCCGCGGCGGCCGGTTTGTTCCGCCGCAATAAGTGTGGTGCCGGACCCCGTAAAGGCGTCGAGCACAATGCCTTTACGGTGCGAACAATCCCGAATGGCGTCGGCAACCATGGCCACGGGCTTAACGGTTGGATGAAGAACGAGATCGGAACGATCGGTACCAAAGCTGTTGACGCCAGGATAGCTCCAGATATTCGTGCGATATCGGCCATGCTTGCCCAGTTCGACGTTGTTTATGTGGGGTCGGGCGCCTGACTTGAAGACAAATACCAACTCGTGCTGCGACCGATAAAGCGAACCCATGCCGCCGTTATTTTTGGCCCAAACGCAGATATTTTTGAGCTCGCTATAGGCGGCTTTGCCAGCTTGCAGAATTTCTTCGGCATGCCGCCAATCCATGCATTGAAAATGGATCGATCCGTCGACAGAAAATTCTGCAAGATTTCGAAAAACCGAAATCAAGAACGCCGTAAACTCGGCTTGCGACATCTCCCCCGACGCCATTGCAAATTCGCGATGCTGGACGCTCCCGAGGCCGCCTACGTGTCCGTTAATAGGCACATTATAAGGCGGATCGGTAAACACCAATTGCGCGCGGGCATCGCCAAGCAGGTGCTGATAGGTCTCGCGCTTTGTCGAATCTCCGCAGATCAGACGATGGCTGCCAATCTTCCAAACGTCTCCGGCCCGCGTAACGGCCGCGCCCGGCGCAACCGGTATCACGGCATCGGCCGAATCGTTGCTATTGGCCGGTGTTAGCTCGCCGATCAGCAAGTCAATCTCAGGAAGCTCAAAACCAGTCAATGAAACATCAAAACGAGATCGAGTTCGGTCAGATATTGAAGTTCGAGACCTAACAGGTTTCGGTCCCAGCCAGCGTTTTCGGCAAGCTTGTTGTCGGCGATCACATAGGCGCGGATTGCAGCTTCGCTCATGGCTGATAATCGGACAGTCGGGACTTCTTGCAGCCCCACGATTTTCGCTGCCTCGACGCGGCCATGGCCTGCAATGATCCCGTTGCAATCGTCAACCAGAACCGAATTTGTAAAGCCGAACTGTTCGATAGCCCGCGCAATCTGGGCAATCTGCTTCTTGGAATGGGTGCGGGGATTGCCTTGGCGCGGTCTTAGAGCAGCTATGTCCTGATAAACGATGGTAAGATGTGACCTAGATGCAGAGTTCGTGAGCATTGGTACCTCCATGATTGAGGAGGTGTTTTTAGAGACGAAAATTCGTGGCTTCATTCACAATAAGTGGGCTTGTTATGGTTAAGAAGCCCGATTCAGAAACGCTCTCCAATCCATGTGCTTGAGCCATCGAGCTGTCGTCATTCGAGCAGCTCGCTCATGCGGAGGTCCAACCCACCAATCGCTGGTCCGAATGCAACACCATCCCTTAAGACCCAGACTTCGCTCTCGCTTTTGCAGCCATTCAAGGCACGCCCGATATTTCGCTATGGCCAGTTGGATCTGAATTTCTTTTAGTGCCGAATTGCGAGGACGACCGGTGCGTCGCCTCAGCTCGTCGCGACGGTCGATGGTTGCAATCAGCCACGACGGAAGCGGGGCATTTCGATTCGCGTTTAATAGGTCGGTCAGTTCGATCGAAGTGGGCAAACGTCCTTGGGCAATCTCCCGTTCCCAATAGGGAAAGCTCTTTTTATCGTAGAGGTCGTAGATGCTGACGGGGTGGGGCATGATCGATGTCGCCAACTGATTCCAGGACCGCTAATAACGTCCCGGGCGCTGCCGCTTGGGAACTAATAAGGCCCTGTTATTGATCCGTTACAGGATCGTAGCGTTCGCCCCACTTTCGTTCATAGGCCAGCATGGCCTCGCCGAGAGGAGAGGGTCGACCCTTTCGCGCTTTTTCCAATTCCACCGAAACGAGGTCCCGTTTCAATCGCGCAGCTGCCGCCACGGCTTCAGCTTGCGGATCAGGTTCCCAAGGAAGAGAGGGATCTCGAGCCGTAGCATTGTGCTTTTCAGCCTGTGCGATCCATTCTTCCGAAGTTAAGCCTTCCGGGACGAGAAGAAAGCCGCCCCGCTGCTCGTCCGTTGCCGGAGCGAGCTTGGCACGAATCCGTGCGAGCTCGGTCAATCATCGACGGCACGCCCCGGGCCGCTTCCCTTTTTAGGACCTCCAGAACATGTCGCGAGGACAGGCTGCCTTATTTTTCTTTCTCCATATGAGATTTGCACCTGCTTCAATCCGACTTTCCGAGCCGCTTTCGAAAGGCTGATCGAGCCGCGCGGACGACCTTTCGGGTTGCCCGACTTTCCCTTGAGAAACCGATACTCGGGAGGGGGCGGCTTGCGGCCGCCAGGAAGCTTTGAGTAGTTAGGCATTTGCCGCGCCCCTTCAGAAACTGTTGGTAGAGTTTATCAATCTGGGCCCTATCGCTTGCGTGCTCGGCTTTAGCGGCGGCGAGTGTCTCGGCATCCCAAGGCGGATATCCCAACTTGCTCAGCAGGACCCTTAAGACCGCCAAGGTGAAGCCCTTCGGAATAACTAAGAGCCATTGGTTTGCCGGCCGACGGGCGCGTCCAGCAATCCAGCCTTTTCGAAAATCTTGAGTACTTCTTTGATGGCTCGCGGTTTTCCCTTCAGAGCTTCCTTTGACAAGCGAGAGCAAACCTGCCTCAAAGGGATGGAGCGCGATTGTTCTTCCCCCGCGCTGTGCCCTCAAGGGTTGATCGAGCTGGCTTGCGAATTCTGGAAGCGCTCGTCTCCGATGGCCTTTTGCGACCGCCCGAATTGCCTGGTTTGAATTGATGTTCTTGAGGTGGCTTCTTGTAGCCAACGGGATATTCACGACTCATGGATCGCTCCGGAGTTGGGAGCTGGCCATAAAAAAAGCGCAGCTCCGGTTAAAACCGAAACCACGCAATCTGCCCATGCAGCGTCGAGGTACCTTAAGAACAGCTCCGGCCCATGCCGGCTCCCCATTCACAATGGCGCGACGCAACGGCCCATGCCGCATCATCGACGCCCATCTCTGGCCTCGAGACAATATGACTATTCAGAGTGGATTTCAAGCGTCGCGACAATCCAGATCATCCGCCGCGTACAACGAAAAGCAGTAAATTTCAGCGGGCTCGAGGCACGCACGTTCATGGCCGTTTTCGCGCCGATGTCGTTTATTTTCCCGCAAATGCTTTCACAAATTCCCGCTGGCATCCTGCCGGGAATTTTCTGCGAAAGGCCTACAAAAGCGCAGCTTCTGATGTGCTCGGGCTTGCCAAAAGGTCGAAATTTGCAATTTTGCCCTGTTAATTCCCGTAAAATCCCCGGAGACCGGTTCGCATCCGACTGCGTCCGCCACCACCTATCTCATTGAATATACATGTCATAAATTTGCAGTTTAAAATATTCATGGGTCGGTGGCTGTTTACCGGAAGCGTATCGGAAGCAAACGGATTCATCCCGTCCGCAATACGGCAGGCTTCGCGCGGATGGTATCCGCACATACCTAGGCACACCTGTGGTTACGCTTTGGCCAAAAAGGGTCATGACACCAGCGCCCTGCAAGCCTACCTCGGCCACAAATACATCCAGCACACGGCGCTGCAGCGAAATGACTTCGATGCGATTTAGGAATTTTTGGTGCGGGGTAGTTCTTCGTGCAGAGGGTAAGCACATCCTGCAGACGCTAAGTCATCCAGTTCTGACACTGGACTTACGCCGGTCATGATCACGCGCTCGGGTGCAAGCAAATAGAGCAGATGGCGCTCGGTATCATAAGCTTCCTGTAAATCAGCCGTCTTATGACTTCGAAGGTTTGAGCGGACTAGGAGTGCCGAAAACTTCAGAGAATTCTATCTCGCCCTCTCAAGGCTGAAACAGGGGTTCAATTCCCCTAGGCAGCGCCAATCTTTTCAATAGCTTGAGCAAGAAATCGGCGCTTAGGTGTTCTCGCGAGTGAACATTTGGCTTGTCACCAGCCATCTCGATAACTTTTAGACTCCCGTTGCGAACCGCGTCTTTCAGGAGACGGTGCCAGCTTAACTGGGGCTCGCGATGCCTAGGTTTAACTAGGAAGGAAAATGCGAGAAATAGTAAGGCGACCCCAGCGACTAACCAAAACACAATCCTGGCGGCATCCGGTCTGGGGTAATGTGCGGCACCCACGCCATCAGGAAAGCTCCAATGTCGTTGTAGTAGCCAAGAGCGGAAAAAACGATAACGACGACCGCCGCGATCGCTGAACTGCATGATCTGTTCCGTGATCTCGACCGCCGCATCGCGATCTTCGACAAGAAGATCGATGCGGTTTTCCGAGCGGAGACATCGCCGAGCAAATCCAGAGCGATCCGTATCGGTTTTTGATTTGCGCCGACAAGTTTCAGACCGGCTACGACGAGCCGCTCTTACACACGATGTACGTAGACAAGCCGCTTTCAGGCATTAAGGCGGTTCAGGCGCTCTCGCGGCTCAATCGCGCGCATCCCCAGAAACACGATTGCTTCGTGCTCGACTTCCAGAACAACAGCGAAGCGATCACCTTCTCCTTTCAGGATTACTACCGTACGACACTTCTTGCCGAGGAAACGGACCCCAACAAGTTGCATGATCTCAAGGCGGCGCTCGATGACGCCCAGGTTTACTCGCCCGAGCAGCTGATAAGGATTGTCGAGCTGTTCTTAGGCGGAGCTGACCGCGACAAGCTGGACCCGATCCTCGATGCTTGCGTTGCAGTGTATAAGGACACGCTCGGCGAAGACGCGCAGGTCGATTTCAAAGGCAAAGCCAAGGCGTTCACGCGCACATACGGCTTTCTGTCCTCAATACTCCCGTACAGCAACGCCGAATGGGAAAAGCTCTCGATTTTTCTCAACATGCTGATCCCCAAGCTTCCGGCACCAAAGGAAGCTGATTTGTCGAAGGGCATTCTCGAATCCATCGACATGGACAGTTACCGTGTCGAGAAGAAAGCGGTGCTGAAGATCGCGCTCGCAGACGCCGATGCCGAGATTGAGCATGCCCCCACGCACGGCGGCGGCCGGAAGCCCGAACCTGAATTGGATCGCCTCAGCAACATCCTAAAAAACTTCAATGACGCTTTCGGTACGATGTTCACCGATACCGACCGTGTGGTGAACCGCATTCGGAACGACATCGCTCCGAAAGTCGCGGCTGACAATGCCTATCAGAACGCCAAGGCGAACACGCCCCATACGGCACGTATGGCGCACGATCAGGCCCTGAGCAAGGTAATCCAGACACTGCTTAAGGAAGATACGCAGGTCTACAAGCAGTTCGTGGAAAATGAGTTGTTCAAGCGGTTCGTCAGCGACATGGTTTTCGGCATGACGAGCGGCGCACCGTAGGAAGACGGCTGCGATCCCCGGCCTAGAACGATGCCATGAGCATCCTTCACCGGCTTGCTCACCACTTGATCCAGCCGGGCCTTTTCGCCGCCTGCGGCGCGCCACCGCCGTGTCCGTACTGCGGTGGCGGCACGCCGACAAGATATGACGGCCCGCGCTTGGACGGTGGTGGCGGTGGGACGCCAATCGAAATTGGCTTGCTTGTGTTGGCGGACTGCATCGTGTCGGTGAGGTGGTCGTATCGGAGCGCGCCGCCCCATATCCGCTCGACCAGCTTGGCGAGGATCTCCGGCGTGTGACCAATCCAGTCCGAGCTGCTGCTTCCAGATGTCATCGTCGATCATGGCGTAATCGCCGATCTTGATGACGTTGATCCCGCAATCGAGGCAGACGTGGCGTGCGATCTCGCGGCGCGCTCGCGTTCAACCGCCGGGCGGGGGGTCGAAAATCAGCTGATCGTTCCGCATAGCGTCCTCGGGCCATTCCGGGCCTGAAGGTGGTGCCGGGCCGGACCTAAGCCGCTGTTTTTACAACCATTGCGCGGGCCGTTAATTAACCTACGACCTGCACGTATCATGGACAGATGTTTCGCAGTCCGGCAGAAATAGGCGGCGGGCCGTCCCTTGCCGGGGACGAACCCGCCTCGATGAAAGCAGCGTAGGAGGCTGCAACACCATGACCGACGATACCAGACCACCCGACACCCCGCCAAGTGACCGCGACGAACTGCAGCGCGCCTACGAAGCAATCTATCTCGCGGAATTTCGCGACAAGACGATTGATAGCGAGGAACGCAACGCCCGGCTCACCGCGTTGGAAGATCGCGCGCTTGCGGCCGGGCTGTCGCGCCAAGAACTGGAAGCCATCGCGAGCACAGCCGTTTGGCGTGCCGCCGATATCCACGCAGGCAGAACGCCGCGCGCTCCCATCCCTGACGATGTGATCGACCTCCAAGCGATGCGCGACCGGCGCGGCGAAGCGGTGGATGCAGCATGGGAAGCGAGGCACGATGCTTTCCGTCAGCAACTCAGCGAGATGATAGCAACGTCCGACATCACCGAGAGCGGGATGATCTTGGAGACGTTGCAGGCTCTGCTCATGGCGCTCGATGTCAACGACACCAACCTCGGTGAACTCAAGCAACGCATCATTCGCACGCTGGAGATGATCCGATGACCAGCACGCAGGTGGCTGTGATCGGGCGGCTGCTCGGCGGGCTAAGTGCGTTACGCGAGGCACGCCCGTCGTTCGAGGAGCGGCTGATCCACGTTGAGTATCATCCGGTCAAGGCGGTGCCGCGCGTTTAGGGACGATAGCGGGCCTAGAGGACTCGAAAAATAGTGCGCCAAAATTACTAATATCTATTCAATGTCAATTACTTAGCTGTCGCAGGCCAATGTATTTTTCAGACTAAGCCTTTAATTTTAATCAATTTTTTTCAATCTAAAACTGGGCCTGTTTTCCAACTGTGCCCCTGCTGATCCGGTGCACCGAACATGCAAACCAAGGCAGGCTCTCCATCGAGCCGGCACGACGTCCATTCGATCGCGTCCCGCTGCTCGACGTCACTCCAATCCTCGCCATACGACCGGCTTCGGTATTTCAGCGTCACTGCGGGCTTCGTTGGCTTAGCGTTGAGCCGAAAGAAGTTGTGCTTCCCGGAGACGCCCCATGGAGGGCCCTGCGATCGGATTCGCCACCGGGGCTCAACTCTAAGCCGAAAAAAGCATGATCCCCATCACCGTAGCCAACCCCCCTGCTGGGTAGTGCCTGTTTTTCCCTAGTGGCCTGATTTGATTTTGGGGTGGCCTGATTTGAAATGGATCGACCTGTAATCACCAGGTCGGCAACCCGACCGAATTAGCTGGCTATTGGTTCCGGAAAGGTTGCCTAGTGGTTCCATCATCGGCCCATCACGGCATTCTATCGGTGACTGAGAGCCCTGTGCTCTCGCCCGCTATGCGGAGCTACCTAGTGTCCAAACAAACCTACTCCCTAAAAGATCGCCTTGCCAAACTTGAAAGAGAAGCCCGCGACCGTGCAGAGAGGGCGCCTCCCGGAGCCAAGCGGGAAGCTCTTTTGAAGGCTGCGCGGCTAAGCGAGAACGCCTTGCTTATTCAGCAATGGCTTAGTTCTCCTAGCCTGCGCGCGCCGACTTAAGGAAATCTGTTTTTGACGAGTAAGGCCGCCTCGGCGGCCTCTTTCGTGTCTGATGCGCGTGTCTGGCCTACTTTGAGGAGGAGTGGGAGCGGCCTATTTCCGCTCGCGCACCTTGCACCGCCGCTAAAACTGATCCTGCGCGCGCTGATAGGCCGGATGCTTGGGGTTTTTGACCTTGATCCAGTGGGTGCAACGGCCTGCGCAATAGGCGCGCTCGCGGTATTTCGACACCAGCCCCTCCAGCCCTATCAGGCAGGCATGGCGAAACAGATCGGGGCCGATCTTCTCACCTTCCTCGTAAGGGGCGGCATGGATGCCATCGGCGCGGCGCGCAGGAACTGGGGGCGAGGTTCTGCTTGCGCAGCGACAGCGGCAGCTTGCGATAGCCGCCGCGCCGGTAGCGTCGGCAATCTGGGTTGGTGACATTGGCTCGCGAGCCTTCGCCATCGCCGCCAAGATAGAGCGGGCTCGTCGGTGCGCCGCACCTCACTAGTCTTGCCCAGAGCAGCCCACTGGCAAGTCGCCTTGTCGAACTGCACCGCCATCTCGAATTCCTCGATGTCGCGGCCCCGGCCGTAGAGCGTGCAGCCGTTCTGGTCACGGTCCAGAATGTTGGTAGTATTGGCAGCACCGGACAGGCCCAGCGTGCCGCTTACCTTCTCAAATGGGTCCGTCTCGGCACCGAAGTGAGCGTCACGCGCGAAGGGCTAGCGGCCATCGCCCTGATGCGTCGGCAGGAACTCGATGGTTTTGTCGAGGGGCTATTTGGGAAGAATGAGATTGTTGAGTTTCCTGACCGTGCCAATTCTGGTCTTGAAAGTCTTGCTCAGATGCGCGCTCTATTCGCAGCGGTGGCCGAGCTCTCGGCCGATGAATCAAAGCCCGCCTCGATCAAGGATATGGAGACGAACTCTCCGACATGTGCGCGAGATGACAAAGAACGCAGAGCATGAAATGCACGCGATCGTTTTAGCCTGCAAGCGTGCCCGCAAGCAGATGCTCGCGAGCTCCCCGGCGACGAAGCCAACGATGCATTAGTAAAACCGCAGCACCTCATTCCCCCGCATAACATCGATGGGAGCGGCGGTATCGATCACCCGGCTTGATTTGACGGCTTCAGAACTTCGCAAGGTGGCGAGCGGGGAGAAGGATGGCGCGGCGGCGCGTCGGATACTTGCGCTTACGTTGGTGCTCGATGGCGTGGACCGCAAGATGGCGGCCGAAACCTGCGGCATGGACCGTCAGACCTTGCGGGACTGGGTGCACCGCTACAACATCGCGGGCCTGGCTGGGCTTCGCAATCTCAAATCGCCCGGTCCCGGATCAAAACTCACGGCGCGGCAGCAGGCCGAATTGGCCGAGCTTGTCGAGGCCGGCCCCGACCCCGCGGCACACGGGGTCGTGCGTTGGCGGCGGGTCGATCTTCGCGACGAATTGCAGCGACGGTTCGGTGTCGGGCTAGCCATGCCGTTCTCGTCCTCAATGGCGCCGGCTATCATAGTGCTGCCGCGCTCACGATTCCCGAAAACGTCACCCTCGTGCGTCTGCCACCCTAGGCACCTGAACTCAACCCGATCGAAAACGTCTGGGAATAAAGAAGCTCGCGCCCCGCGGTCCCATGAGCGTTCTGTCGTCGTGTTGTACAATACCGAGCGCCCGCACTCATCGTTGGACTACAGGCCACCGGCGTCAGAGGCCGTGCAATGGCCGGCTCTGCTACGCGGACCAGCTTCGCTGGCCTCACCAGCCATGGCGCCAAAACCGATCATGCACTAACATTCAACCCAGACCACCCGTGGGGGCAGGCCATCAGGGGACGAACCAAAGGCGGAATGATGACTAAGAAGAGCAGTGAACGCCCGCAGTCCGAGCCTGAAATTATCCTGCCAGGTAATCAACCCGATTCCGGCATTTGGGCCTCTAAGACGACACACGGAACTCACCGTATCTATGTCACAAGGCTTGGCCCATTCGGGATCACCCTTTTTGCTGCGGCAATCGGCGCAATTTTGATGCTAGCCGTCGTTCTTCTGCTTGGCTTCTTTTTGATCTGGATACTACCTTTAATAGTGACATTGATCATCATTGCCGTCGTGATCCGTTTCGCGCGTCGAATTTTCGCCGACAACAAATAACCGCATAAGGCGGCTGTGCCTACCGCATATCAAATCTGAGTGGACCACATCATTGTCCTGGGCGAGGTGCATCTGCGTCGAGTCCTGCAATCTTACGCCGACTATTACAATAGCGTCAGAACGCATCGATCCCTGAACAAGGATGCGCCGGTTTCTCGCCCGTTCAGCGAACCGGTGTGATCAGTTCACGCGCCATCCAGGGCGGACTTCATCACCGCTACGCCCGTGTTTAAGTTTTCGGTACACACAACTCTACCTGCCGCATTTTTATTCCGGCACGGCCAAACCAATCGGCCGCTTCACTGAGGGATTATTGCTCCGGCTTTTACAGACGTGTTGGACTGAGCATCACCTGGCGGCGACGCGCACGGTTGGAGACCAAGCGGCAACTATGGCGCTCCGGACTCTTCTTCAGCCAACGCGGCAGGGTTAGAACCGGCTAGTCTCAACGCGCCAGGACGAACCCCGTATTTGCGCATGATCGCCTTGCTCAGGGCGCCTTCGGAAGCATACCCAACCTCCTCGGCGATCCTCGCGATCGGCTCCGTCGTTCCAGCAAGCCGTTTTCGCGCGATCGCCAACCTCAAGTCAGAGAGGAACGTCATTGGAGCGGTGCCGGCGTGCTTTCGAAAGGCACGCACCAGCGTTGCGCGGGAGGCGACCGCCACGGCCGCCATATCGTTAAGGGTCCAGTCGCGGACAAGATCGTTGAGGATCGCCAGTACAACACGGGCCGTTGTGCGGTCTCGCAACAGTGAAACTGTCCCGTCAACAGCGGGATTTTCCGCAAGATGGTCCCGCAGCATCATCACAAACAGCGCCCTCGCCAAGTCGGCCGCGATCACCTCCGAGCCAGCCTTTCCCCAATCCAGTTCGTCACGGATATCCGTCAGGTGATGGCGAAACCGCTCCAGCAAAGGCTCACCCGCCGTGCGAATGACGATCTCGTCGGGAAGCGCAGCCACCAGCGGATTCTCCGTTTCAAACAGAAGCCGACCGCAAAGGAGTTCAGTATCGGCCTGGGCGTCGATCGTCGTGCGCTGACGGACGCCGTTGCGAAAGTCGCTCGAAATCGACCGCACGACGCCCACCGCTCTGCTTCGCACCACGTGACTGTCTCCATGCGGCAGGAGCAGAATATCGCCGGCCTCGAGCGTGAGTTCGCCTAGGCCCGGCCTTTCAACCACGCAAAATCCGCGCGTAACGATGTGGAACTGAGCCCATCCGTTGCCATTCGGCATATGAGGTGACTCCCAGCTACCCCCAAACCTGCAGAAGTCTTCGATCACGGGCCGAACTCTGAGCAGCGGCACCATCGCATTCAGCAGTTCAGCTGCTCCCGCATCCGACATTCGAACTCCTTGATCCGCGTGGACATCCCTTTGCGCCGTCCAGCCATCCTACGGAGCGGCAAACGGGTCCACACACAGCCCACAAAACACACCTAAGGAGGTTATTATGGCAATGCACGACTGGAATAACTACCGCAGCCAAATCGTCGCCGGCGTCGGCGAGATCGGCAAACTTAGCCCAGATACGGTGAAGGGTTATATGACACTCGGGGGTGCCGGCGCGAAGACTGGTCATCTCGACGCCAAGACACGCGAGCTGATCGCGCTCGCCGTGGCGATCAGCCTGCGCTGCGATGGCTGTATCACGGTCCATGCGGCCGAAGCCAAGAAGCTCGGCGTCACCGAAGGGGAGCTCGCCGAGGCGCTCGGCGTCGCGGTCTCGATCAATGCTGGCGCCGCGCTGGTCTATTCAACCCGCACGCACGACGCCTTTAAGGCTGCCTGAAAAGCGGACGCGCAATTATGAACACCATTCGGCTACACGGTCGCGAATATTTTCGGCCAGAACTTCATCGAATTGTATACTTGATCTGAACGACTTCCGCTACTTCCTGGAGGTGGTTCTGTCAAAGAAGGCTGGGACGTGCGAAACGTCATCACCATCGTCGGGCTGCGGGCTTATGCTGCCCAGAGCAACATTCTCCCAGAAAGACCTTGGGGCGCGGCCTGCGCAAGATGCGGCCAGGTGATCCCGGTGTCGCTCAATGGCCGGCATGGGAACTACACCCATTGCATGTTCCTCGATGACGAGTTAGCGATCGCGGGCGGGCGCGAGCTCTGGGGCTTCCCCAAGAAACTCGCGAGCCCCAGCCTCAAGGTCGAGAAGGACACCTTGGTCGGCACTCTCGATTACGGCCCGGTGAGCGTGGCCACCGCCACGATGGGGTACAAGCACCGGACTGTGGACACTTCGCAGATCAAGCTCGCAATGGGCGCGCCGAATTTCCTGATTAAGGTCATTCCGCACGTCGATGGCACAGCGCGCATTTGCGAGCTAGTCGAATACGGTCTTGAGGACGTCGAGGTACGTGGCGCCTGGGCGGGGCCTGGCTCGTTGCAGCTTAACCCGCACGCGCTAGCACCTGTCGCCGACCTGCCGGTGCTCGAGGTCGTCTCGGCAGTCCACTTCGTCGCCGATCTGACCCTTGGCCTCGGCAAGGTTATGCATGACTACCTGCGCCCGGCTGCGACGCGCGCGACCGAAAGGAGGCTGGCATGCGTCTCCTAGGCAAAGTCGCGGTCGTCACCGGCGCCCCCCCCGTTGGGTTATGTCCGCTTCTCTAATCGGCCGTTTGGGGTCAAGCGCTTTCAGACTTTCCACCATGCCGGAAAACCAAAGCTCGTCGCCCTCGAACGCCGGCGCTTGCAGCACCGCAAGGCCGCAGCCTAAATGACAACCGAGATGGCCAGAGCCTCCCTTCTCGAAAAGCCTGATCAGTCTCAAATTATCTGACGACGGACAATGCGGCTTCCGACCTCGGGCCATATGCCGAGTTGGACTTCGCCCGGCTTTGGTCGGTCCTCGAACTGCTTGGTCTGATCGCGGTTCAGCGCGGAGAGCGGTTGCACCCAAAAGACATCGGGATCGTCGTGCTTCGGATCGTTGAGCTCGTAGGATGCGTGCCCCCGCGCAAGCTTCATGACCACGTTGCGCAGCCTATCCTGCTCGACATCGAAGACCGAGTGACCGTTTTCGATACGCCGTGCGCGCCTGAGGCGCTCGGCAAGCCGCACGCTATTGATGAGCGTCTTCGCGATCTTCGGTCGGCCGATTTTGGCCGGGTCCACGTCACCGGCGATGACGCACTCGATCAGCGCGGCAACATATTCCTCGTCGGGGGCCAGCCCGTTGTTGCAGGCGAAGCAAGCCGACCGACCGTCTGCCCGCAACCGCCGCCGCCTGACCGGCCCGGTCGTCACCAAAAATTGGCGATAGCTCCAACTCGGCAGGTGTGTGACAATCATACGGCTTGCCAGATGGAAGGCAGCCTCGGTCATGACTCCTGATCAATCTAAGAAATTAAAAATTGGGCAACGCGTCGCCTGGCACGACAGCGCGACTGATCAAGGCACAGTCACAGCTAGCGATTGGTCTGGCGTGCGGATTGCCTGGGATAATGGGAAAAACCAATTCTTTCACCACAACAACATGACCGAAGTCGAAGTGGCTAGAGCTAATCTGCAATGACTATCGGAATCGTCAGGCAGCACCCATGGATCAGCTGCCTGGTATCTGACTAATCCAAATGCGCAGCCTCTTTTTGCCGTCCCGCTTCAATCCATGTGTCCGTTAGAGGGTTGTGTGTACCGAAAGCTCAAACCCGGACGTAGTGTTGATGAAGTCCGCCAAGGAGGGCGTGTGATTTGATGCTTCCGGTCCGCTGAATTTGACGCGAGACCGGCGCATCTTCGTTCAATGATCGGTGCGTTCTGACGCCGTTGTACTTGGCGACGCTTGATTGAGCGACCTCAAACCCAAGCTTGAGAAGTTCGCCGTGGATGCGTGGCGCGCCCCAAAGCGGATTTTCGATGCTCATCTGCCGGATCACCGCGCGCAGTCCCGTCTCGATCTGCGGCCGACCTCCCAAAGATCGTGACTTCCAGCGCCAATAGCAGCGAAAGCCAGACCGGTGCCAGTGGATGAGCGTCTCGGGGCGGATGATTGCAAGAATCTGAAGGATAGACGGGAACCCGCGATAAAGCTGGACAAAGAACCAGCTATCGCTGTTTGCGAGTCGAACACGGCCACGCAGCTTGCGCCGCAAAACAATCAACTGATATCGAAGCGCCGCGTTCTCAGCTTCAAGCCGCAACTTCGACTTGAATGGCGAGGCCAGGACGGCCAAAGCGAAACAGAGCAGCCCGATCATTTCGCCAGTTTAGGTGATTTCATCACGTCATCAACTCGGATAAGTTTTCGGTACACACAATGGTCGTATGTTGCGCCAACCGTGTTGGCAACCAAAGGTGAACAATTGGCAATGCCCCTCCAATTCCACCGTGCCGTCGAGGAGATGGAAATATGGAGCGCAACCAACGACGGCTATTCGTTCGTGATCAGTTGTTTCAAAAGTTTTGCCGGTCCCGGATTTCACAGAAGGCCAGGCTATGTGGCGTCATGGCGTCCGCTTTACCAAGGCCAAGACGCAATTAAGATCATCGGCTCGCCCTTTAAGTCTTTCGATGAGGCCGAAGCCGCCTGCGATGCGATGCTGAAAGCACTGATGAGCAGCTAGGTGGTGACCGAATAGAGGTTGCATATGTGGCTGAGCATTTCCGCAGTACTACGGCCCGTGTTGTTCAGGATATAGAGGCGCTCGGATACCGCAATCGACTTCAATTCGTCGGACAGAGCGCTCATCATGGTCCAAGCCGCCAGCAACAAATGCCGGAGTAACGTTCTCAGAAATTTACGTGGGATAGAGCTGGCTGAGTATCCCGCGGATTGGAGCCCGCGATCTGGTCGTCGTCGCCTTTCCCGATCGTTGCGGCACTTCGTACACATGTTCGCACGCCGTCGCGCAATCACCGCGCTTTTTTCCGGACATCAGCTCAGTTCGCCTTCACGATCTTTGGCGGTTGCCAGGAGCCGTCGAGAATTGGCTGCTTGCCCCAATATGAGCGGATATAGAGCGAGAAGTGGCCAACGGCGGGCTCGGCGGCGAACAGCGCCGAGTAGAAGCCGATGGATTGCGGAAGGTTATTAACGGCAACGTGAACATGCAGAAGCTTCATGGTCTTTCCTTTCAGGCTGTGACCACGCGCTTTCGCGCGGGCTTGCATTCGACAGCGGGCGCGCATGGAGCGCCGCCGCAACAATTGTCGGTGAGATAGCCGAGCAGCGCGTTCATCGTTTCAAACTGGGCTGCGTAGATCATCGACCGACCATCGCGGCGCACCGTGACAAGCCCTGCCGTCCGCCGGATTGAAATGGGCGCCGGAGATCGGTCCCAAGACTGTAATCAGGACGACGAGTATCGCGCCGGTCGGCAACGTGTTGCAGAGCAGGGCCAGGGCGACATCTTTGGTCAGCGTCTCGGCCATGATGCCGGACCCGACCACGGTGGCCTTCGGTCTTCGTGCCCGCGGCGCTGATGCGGGAAGCGCGACGCCAGAAGAACATTGAGCAGGTCGACGTTCCCTCCGTTTGTCTGCTGGACCCGGACGGCCATCTGGTCAGCCATCTTCGCCGGACCGGGCGCGCCAAGCCCTTCAAAGGCTGGCCATGCTATCACACCGAACTCGATGTTTTCTTCCTCGCTGGAAGAGATGTCGGCATCGTCGGACGGGCGGTCGGCGCTTCTTTCGCCGTTCTGGTGGCTGAAGAGCTTTTCGCCAGCGGTTGTCGCCTTCTGATCAGTTTGACGTCCTCCGGGCAGATCGTCGCCTCCGGTCCTCCTCCGTACTTCATCATCATCGACCGCGCGTTGCGCGACGAAGGCACAAGCTATCACTATGCTCTCCCATCAGAGTACGCGAGTGCATGTCCGCGGTTGCTGGCGGGGGCTGTCGAGGCAGTAAAGCAAGACGGCCCCAGAACGATCACCGGTGCGACCTGGACCACGGACGCTCCCTTCCGCGAAACCAGCGAAGCCATTCAGGCCGCGGCTAACAAGGGTATTTTGGCAGTCGAAATGGAGGCGGCCGCTCTATATGCATTTGCCGGGGCAACGGACTGCAAGGTCCTCTGCTTGGCTCACGTGACGAACACGATGGCCCGAAGCGGCGCAGACTTCGAAAAGGGTGAGGACGACGGCACGGTGGATGCGCTGGCGGTGCTAGGCGCCATCATAGGCGCTTTGGCTGCAGGATAGGGCAGCGGCCTCTTCCGCCTGACTGAGTTCGAGGAAGTCATTCGATCCGGACGGCACCCGTCAGCGCATCCGTCGAAGCCAATGTGTGTACTCCTCGAACGACATCGGCGCGTGTGACCACGGTTGAGGGCAGGTCTCTTGGCCCGCGGGTCGAGACCTTTCGCCGCCTTCCCAGGACCGAGTTTCCCAGTGGCATGTGACGGAAAATTCACCGCTTACAGTTGCGGGGGCAGCCGCGGCATTGGGGAGGACTCCCCGCACCGCATTCCCTTCCAAACAACGCACGAGTGGTATCAGGCTTTCTATCTGACAATTCACCATCGGCGATCGATGCGTCAGCGATCAATCAGCTTCAACCTCTGTAGGCTTAGAATGTCTCTAGTTTAGAACAACTCTTTTTGCTAGTCGCGTGTCAAGCAGTTAACCCTGAGTATCGCCTCCGGAGAACGTGTCTCGCTTCGTATCGCGCCGGACGTCGTTATCGGTGGCGAGGTCTGGTACCTGCGTCATTACGACAGCCTGGACTTCTCCAGTTTCACTGGCGATGCGGTGATGATCGGGCCCACAGCCTATATTCAATTCACGCCGAAAATGTTTATGACGGCCGCCTGGAACATGCAGGTGTTTGGCCGGGAGATTGGCAATTCGGCCTCACTGAAATCTTGCTGAATTTCAACGGCAGCGCGCGAAACTCAAACTCGCCATCGAATTCTAGATACAATTCCACAGGACGCACCATGATCTATTTCCAGACGCTTTTACGAACGATCGGATTGGTGATGATCCTGTCCGTCTCCGCCCTTGGGATGCCGATGGCCCACGCCCAGCAGGCGATTGAGGTCAAAGGGGCCTATGCGAAAGGCCAGTTTCGCCCTGCCGAGCTAAGCGCACCGGCTGGAAAGCCCCTCACCCTGCGAATGCAGAATATGGACGCAAAGGCGATGGAATTTGAGAGCAAATCCTTGCGCGTCGAGAAAGTCGTCGCTGCCAACAGCGAGGGTGTGATCAATATTCGCCCCTTGCAACCGGGCCGCTACGAGTTCTATGACGATTTCAATGCGAAGGCTCGCGGCACCCTGGTTGTGCAATAGGAGCTCCGAGATGCTGGCTACGCTCATCATCGTCTTCCGCGAGGTCTTCGAAGCCGGTTTGATTGTCGGCATTGTCCTTGCTGTGACCCGCGACGTCCCGCACAGAAACCGTTGGATTTTCGCAGGCGTTTCCTGTGGCGCGCTGGGCGCCTGCCTTGTCGCGGCTTTTGCGGGGGCGTTGTCGGGATCATTTCAAGGTATGGGACAGGAGGTCTTTAATGCCGTGATTCTCGGCACCGCGGTGGTCATGTTGACCTGGCACAACGTCTGGATGGCGCGACATGGAAAAGAACTTGCCGACACTATGCGCGCCGCTGGTCTGGCCGTCGCCGAAGGATCCAAGCCGCTACTCGCACTGGCCATCGTCGTCGGCGTGGCTGTCTTACGAGAAGGCAGCGAAGTCGTCTTATTCCTCTACGGGGTGGTCACGACGGATGGCGGCTCACGCGAAGGCTTCGCGGTTGGAGGGTTGATCGGCCTCGCACTTGGTGCCGCAGTGTGCTTCCTGACATATCGCGGACTGCTCCGCATACCGGCTAAACCGCTCTTTAGGATCACAACAGGTCTCATCACCCTCTTGGCCGCGGGCATGGCGGCCCAAGCGACTTCCTTCCTAGAACGAGCAAACTGGTTGACCGCGCTAGGCACCATCGTGTGGGACACTGCTTGGTTGATACCCGACCATGGATTGTTAGGTCGCACCCTCCACACATTGGTCGGATACACGGATCAGCCCACAGTCTTGCAACTGGTGGTATATCTTTGTGTTCTTCTGATCACGCTCATCCTGATGAGGTTGAAAACTTCGGCGACGGCGCCCTCAGCTCAGTTTCGATGAACGCAATCGGCTGAGTGGTCGTGATTCGACAATTCCCCGCGCCCTAAAGTGTCGAGACGTTCTTTCAAACCTGGCAATTTCGTAACGGAGATTCAAAACCGCACAAGGAAGGTGCGCGCCCGGTCGGTAGCTTCTAGCGCAACATTGAGCGAAGGCCGTCGCAACTCTATCTCAATCGTGGGTCTGAAGCCGCGACCTCTGCACCAAAAGCACGGTGAGCAGGGGCATCAGTACTCCGATCAGGGTCACTGTGATCAGCAGCCAGCCGAGCTGGCTGTAGTCAGCGGGCGTTTGAACGGTGTCGGTCGCGTGATCCTTAACTTCGCGGGTCACCACGAATATCTGGTTCAAATATTTCGTAAGTAAGCTGCTGGCCGTCAGCGCCATATTTGTGAACGAGGCCATCACCGCGAAGAATGTCGCCTTGAGGTCGAACGGTGCATTGCGCGCGATCCAGGTCAGCAGCGGAATCATCGCGACCTGGCCCAGGGGGGACTCGAGTGTGGTTTCGATAATCGCAATGAAATGCGCATCGACCACGCCGCCAGTCAGGCGTGCCGTCCAGTTCTGAATGCCGTAATAAAGCCCGATGTTCGGCAGCGCCAGAACGCTGGAGGCGAGCGTCAGCAGTACAACTAAACGGGCTGTCCGCCTATGGGCGGCGGTGGTTACGCTGGTTACGCTGGCTACGCTGGTGGAGCACGACGTCTGTGGTTACGCTCGGCGCGGTGGTTGCGCTCGGCGCGGGCTGCTGCGGTCGGATTGCGCTTGGCCCTGCTCGATGATCGTTGGCTCGGGTAGTCGCGGCTGGATGGCGATGCAGGAGATTTGCTCGGCCAAAATGCGCAACGGGCTGTCAGTCCTCATGGTGCGCGAGGGCCTGGCATGAAAATCCTGACGCTATCGTGCGTGTAACCAACGGCACGCTCGTACATGCTGTGCTCGACGCGCGCGGTCCCCGCTTCAGACCCCATGCGGCACGACTCGAAAAATGCCGGTTGGCTGAGCTTCCACATCCAGTTTGTGCTAATCGCTGCATCGAACGCGAGCACAAGCTCGGCGATCGTCAACCCCTTGGCGCACAACGCTTCTGCAGCCTGCGGATGGATTTTCGGATCATAGATCGTCGGACGGCCGCCCTTGCCCGGCTGCTTGTCGGCGCTCTTGGTTTTCAGAGTGGCGCGCTTTTTGCCATGCATCGATGCCGCATCCACACGGCTTCACCACAACAAGCACACGAGGACGGCGATGAAGCGTAACCAGAGGCCAAACGTAACCATGGGCGCAAGTCGGGCGCACGGATGCCAGCGCCGGAGATGCCAACACGCACCCCTTGTTCGGCGGATCCATGCTGTATCGGCCTGGTCCCGGTCTCGAGGCCCCGAACGTGGCGATCAAGCCAGGTTCAACCGCGAGCCCGCCGGTCCATTCAATAGGTGGAGTTGGACGGGTCCCGGCGGACAGTACCTGGCTTTCGCTGGCATCTGGACGACTTCAACGGTGATCGCGGCACAAAGTCGCCGATACCTGGCCAGCATCACTGCCCCCGTTGATCGTCGATTTTCAGCCGGGCCACCCGCTCTGCTGTAACGGACTGGGGCGGTTACCAAAAACATCGGCCCAGGCTGCCGCTTCAGCCTCGGCGCGGGACATGCCGGCATCATACTCCATGATGGCGGCGCGCTCTTTGTACCGATCATGCAAGGCGTCCGGATCAGGGAATGAATTTCTGCATTCCCGCGAAACCGGCACCTTCAAAACCTTTAAAACCCCATGCGCGGGGGAAGCCTTGGACACCGAAAAATTCGCAACGTCGCCTGAGCACGAACCCTCAAAACCTTCAAAACCCACGCTGGGTGAGTTTTGAGGGTTTTGAAGGTGCTCGTCTTTTAGCGTTTTCAAGTTTTTTCAGGCCCGCAAGCCACTTACCCACGTCACGCCCCCCGAAGGAGCGGATTCCACCGATAGACGGTTGACGGCCGACCGCCAGCTGAATTGGTGGCATTTTCGACGGCTCGGCAATGGTGTGTAGACACCAGCAGATCGATTGCAGCGTCCACTACCTTGCGGTCGGATAAACCTGTCCAATCCTTCTGGTGAACGGTCCGCCCTGTGAATTTCTCGGGCAGCTGGTTACGGCGCTCCAGGATCAGCCGAGCTCCATCCTCGATCATGGTGTTGCCGGCCGAATAGAGCCGGTTGGCGTGGCTGCGCAGGTATTCGGCCCAACCGAGCGCCATGCGCATAGCCATCTTGTTCACCTCAAGCCGGCCACCGGCGATCAACTCAAACAGCAGCGCGAGAGATGCCACCGTTTTCGGCATCTTTAGGATGTGGCTTTCGAGCGTCGATGACAGAGAACCCGACCGGGCTTCGTACTGGATTTCGGCCATCCATTCCTGAAACATTACCTGGCTCTCCCGCGAGAAGCGAAGCACGGCCGGGTGCTTTGTATCGCCCATCGGCAAATCGTACAGGTCGCGGAACACCTTTTCGTAGGCGAGGCGCGCCGCCTGTGTGTTCGGCTCCCGGTCAACCCACTGCCACGATCCAATATCATCTGGCCAAGCTGTTACTTGGAAACGCTGGATCAACCCATCATTGCTGGTACCGGATATGGCTCCGCGGACGATAGGGGCGATGCGGGATGGCTGGACACCGCCGATGATGCTAACAGTACAGTGTTGAATATGCACGGTCCCGCGCCCGATGCGGTCATAAGTAAATTGACCGTCACCGTTGAACGCCTCAAGGAAAAAGGCGCGCGCGCTCTGATGGTCTTCGCGTTCCATGTTGGCAAGGAAGCCGGGCAACTCGTCGCGGACCAGCAGGAGACCGCGCGGGTTTTCATTCAAAAGCTCACCCAACTTTTCAACCGTGACATCGTTCACCACCATGCGAGGGCACGGCGGCTTATCGTCATCGCCACCGGCCAAGCCTTTGATAATCTCACGCGCGGTGTCACAGTCGCCGCTCTGGATCGCCTTCCCTGCCTTTTTCCTGGCATCCTTGGCGCAGAGGTTGGATAGCTCACCGTCAATCTCGGCGCTCTTGATTTCGTCTTCCCACTTTCTGCGCAGATCGTCGGCAATGGCGTAGATCGGGCGAAGAGCCGCCTGCATTGCGGGAGACTTCATGGCGCTGGGGCGGCCGATGATTGCCCCCCACAGGTTCGGCACGATTTCCCAATCGTCATTCTGCTTTGGCCGAACTCGTACACGGTTTCCAACCACGGCAGCGATACCGCAGAGCGCGACGACGGCCGGGAAGTCAGGTGGGGATTGCTGCCTGTCGGCAACGTCCATGACGTAATCGCGGATGGCTTCGGGCAGCAGTTCGGGAATGAACGGTTCAACCGGCGGCAACGTCGAAGTGATCGGCGTCACGGCAGGCCAGCCGTCGTCGGCTGTCTGCCCATACGGCTTCGCGCCCTCCAACCAGCGCGCAATGTCATCATCCGTGACACCGGCGGGAAGCGGATCAGCCAAATCCCACCCTGGGGGCATAGACGGCGGAATAGCCACGACGCGGGTCGATGCGGCGATGCCCTGCAACAGATCGGCCACGGTGTCGGCATATTTCGATCCCGGCTCATCGGCATCGGGCCAGATCACGACACGACGACCCCTGAGCGGTGACCAGTCGGCCTTTCGGGCAGCATTTGAACCACCCGGCGACGTAACCACCACGTAGTCTTTCGAAATGTTTCGTCGCTGCATCGGCGGTCTTCTCGCCTTCGACCACCAGCACCGGGGCATCGCGGCGTGCGGCGAGGTGATCCAGACCGTAGAGCGGGCGCGGCTCGGGGAAACCCTTGCACCGCCATTCCCGCTTGCCGTCCGGCCCCTCGCAGAAGGTGAAGGGCTTCACCTGTTTGGCTGCGGCCTAGCCGTTCGCTGGCCGGTCATAGCGGACGACGCATCCGAGAAACTGGCCTGTGGCATTGATAGCGCCACCGGGTTGGTGAAAGTGTATCCCTCTGGGCAAAAGCGATTGATGATGCCCTAGAGCACCTTGGAAGCACCGTCGGCACCGGCAGCACCGGATGCCATTCGTCATCGGGCGTCTGTGACGTAGCACTGGTTACGTTCAACGGCGCGAACGCCTCATCTCGAGTAAGCATAATTATCTCTCGTGCATTCCAAGCATCGCGGCGAGCCGGCGCGCGGCATCGAACTGCGACAGATCGAAGAGATAGGCGGCAAGGCTAACCGGATCGCCGCCGGTGTCATCCGTGGCGAAGTCGGCCCAGCGGCCCGTGGTCATGTTGATGCGGAAACTTCCCGCTGTGCGGTCGGCACGGCGTGGGTTGCGAGCGACATACTCGCGCCCCTCCCGTCGCCCACCGGGTAACCAGCGGTCGAGCAGCGATGGCAGAGCACTTATCGCTGCGGCATTGACCTTGCTGAAGTCGATCATCGCGCAGCCCTTACCATAACCACCACGATCGGCTGTAGCCCGTAAGTCTTTTCGAGGACCGCCCGCGTGATCAGCGCGTCATCCCGGAAGACGACACTGTTCAATGCGTCGCGCCACGCCTTCGCGATATTGTCGAGATCGGGCTTCTTGCCGGGCTTGGTCTCACCGACGATGGCTTGGTTACGCGGCTTCGCCGACCAAGACGCAGGCACCGGAAACACCGAGCGCAAGACGAACTCAATCCGCTGATCGAAGGGCGGCCGGCTGCCCATTGCATCCATAGCCGCTGTGCGGATTATGCCCTCGTAGCTGCGGGTTACGGCAGGCGTGTAGTGTCCGACATGGCCGCCACGGAGCAAAGCCCGCCCCCGCCCCCGCCCCTTGCCCTGCGGGGCACTAACGAGAGTGATGGCTACGAGCGGCGGGACCTCACAGGCCGTAACCGCTGTGGTGTTTTCGAAATCGATCAAGCTGGCTGCCAGATCATTTCCTAAAGCCTCCGAGCATCCGCCTCCTAGGCTTTTCTCATGGTGACGCATGGTGCGCCACCTCCGTCGTGTTGACCTCGGGCAGAGCTTGCAGCCACGCACGTAGATCGGATTCGAGAATGACAGTTCGACGACGAAATTTCCGGGCCTTCAATTCTTTGGATCGAATCGCGCTGTAAATCGATGTGCGCCCGAGCCCCGTGAGTTGCGAAACTCCTTCGATTGAGTGAGCGAAATTTCGTGCTTGCGGAACAGATGCGCCCATGTGGACGGGCTCAGCAGCAACAGTGCCGCTACCGTTAGGAACAGCGACAATTTGCTTAATCATTTTGACCTCCTGCGTTCGCTGAAATACCAGCAACGCGGAGCGTAGAAGTGAATCGAAATTGTCGAAAAATGTCGATGGTCGGTAAATGTCGAGAATTAGCGGGAGCTATTTTCCGACAAAAGCTCGTCACGCGCTCTGCGGCAGGTATCGCGGGAGGCTGTGTACCTGGCCTCCATTTCAATTTCCTTGGCAGCCGCAAGGTCATATCCAGATTGGACGTCGCGCCACATGGCCTCCGTCACTCGTTTTTTTTCGTGACCGGGCCTGCCACGGCGGCGCCTTTCGACAGCAGGTCGGATCGGCGCAGTCTCCGCGGCCGGCCCCTGTCTCGGCCACAGGACCTGCATATCGGACTTCCTCACGCACAGGCGGCGGGAATAAACCTTTGCTCCGTCGCTGATTGTATCGCCATCGCCGTCGCTCCAATCTTCATCAGGATCGCGCATCCAGCACACCATGGGCGATGGCTGAGATTCGCTATCCGTGTCATGAAACAAGATGCGGTCGGGAAGATCACAAAAGAACGGCGCACTCTGAAACTTGAAGGGCGTGATGGCACCCAGAACCGCTTCCCCGTGTCTTACGCCGTAGATAGTGATGCGGGCATCGCGCGCGGCTTGGACGAGCTGCTGAGCGGCGGGCTCATACACTTCATCGTCGCAAGCGATTGGCCGACCGTCGGCAGCTGTCCAGTAAACCGCCCATGTCAGAGATATATAGTCGTCTCTCCACTCCCATTCGAGAATGTCTTTCCAACTGATTTCACGCAGGTCATGTAGTAGAGCTTCCACATCGTCGGTCGGCACGCCTCGTTTGCTCAAACGTCCGCGACAGATTTCCGCACGCATGATTGCGTCTTCAATCGAAAGACGCGGCCAGCGGCATCTGTGCACATTCAAAGAAGGCTCAAGGGCGTTCTGGAGCGCCTGTACCCATTGCCTGATCCGCATGTTTGCTGTCATTCGCGAGCCCTCCCGCCCAGATGGTGCGCAAGGAAACGAGTGGGGCTAACTCGCTTGTTGGCTGACCGGCCTATCCCTGCGCGTCTCGTTCGTGCCCTACAGGTACAATGCCGCCTTGAGGCTACCGAGCTCAAGAAACCTCGGCAGAGGGTCCACTTATCGACGGAATTCTTGGTCAGACAACCGAGACCAGTTTAGTTACCACCATCTGTTGGTATTTTTGTTGGTATCCGACAGAACACTACGCTTTCAAATATTTGATTTAAAATACAAAAACCTGATGCATATGGCGGTTGCCGGGCCCCACCACGCATTCCCGCAATTTGCCCCTGGCAGAGATAGTCGCAAAAAAGCCCGCCACACGCGCGGTTTTTTCGGCTCACTGCCGGGAGTATCTTGGTCTCTGGAGCGAGAGACAGGCAGAACAGCCTCTCGGTCTCCGGAGCGAAAAATTCTGTTCCTGGCGTCTGCGTGGCGACGTCGCTGGCATTTTGGGAAGCGGTCTCGGATGAGCTTAAGGACTGCTACGACGACAGGCCCAGCATCGACAACTGTTGCGACCATTCTGCCGGCGCATCGCGTAGGTTCGCGACGCCAATGCCACGCGGCAGGCGTCCATCGACCGCCGCCTGAACCAGGCTCGGTGCAAGGAATGCGAGCGATATCGTCATATTGACTTGTCGAATGCTGCACTTTTCGCGTTTTGCGATCTGCTCGACGTCGACGGCGTTTCCAGCGACAATCTCGTCCAGCCAAAGTCGGCCTTTTGCAATGGCGGCGACGAGCTTGGCACGGGTCTCGGCCCGGATCGGTCGATTGTCGGATCGGGAAGCGTTCTCGGATGGCCGGATGATCTCCCGCGGCAGCTTCGATGGTTTTTTGGTCCAGGGAATGAGCAGGGTCGTCGCGAGGGGATCGCGATGCTGTTCACCGAGATGATCTGAACCGTCATTTCCGGCCGGAGATGAGGAACATTCAGCGCCGGTTTCGCAGAGCTCACTTCGGGCATCCTGACTTTCGTGCACCGATTTCAATGTAACGGCAAGTTGGCCCCGCTTCACATCGACACGCAGGACATGACTCGCGATCAAGACTTTTTCTCAGCTGGCTGAGATCGGCTGTTTTTGCGTTGTGCATCGTTCTTGGGGCGGTATGCACCGTCGAGTCGGCACCGAGCCGTTTGCGAACGGCAGCAATGACAAGCGCTTCGATCTCGAGCGCAGGTACACGGCTGAGGTTGCCGGCCCTGGCTTTACCGCCCTGGTTCAAACTCGCGGAGATATAATAGCGATAACGCACGCCGTTCTTGACGGCGTAGGTTGGCGTCATGCGTTCGCCCTGGTCGTCGAAGATCAGGCCCATCAGAATGGAGTCCGAGGCATGCCGGGCGGCCGTGTGATTGGTTCGCTGCTGCTCGAGTCTGGCCTGCACCGCGTCGAACAGCTCTCGCTCTAGAATTGGTGGTTGTTCGCCCGGGAAGACTTCGCCTTTGTATCGCACCTCACCGATGTAGAAGCGGTTGCGCAGCAAATAGGCCAGCGGACCGCGCGTGAACGGAATACCGCCGACCGTCCGGCCATCGGTAAGAATCCGAATTCGTGTCGTGACGCCGCCAGCTCTTAGATCTGATAGCAACAGGTTGAGACTGCCAAGTTCCAGATAGCGGCGGAAGATGTGCCGCACGGTGCCGGCCTCGCTTTCAACCACGGTAATCTTGCGATCCTTGGCATGGTAACCCAGCGGGACCACGCCGCCGACCCACAGGCCCTTGCGTTTGGAGGCGCCGATCTTGTCCCGGATGCGCTCCGAGGTCACCTCGCGCTCGAACTGGGCAAAGGATAGCAGCACATTGAGGGTCAGACGTCCCATCGAGGTCGTGGTATTGAACTGCTGGGTCACCGAGACGAACGACACGCCATGGGAATCGAACAATTCGACCAGCTTGGCAAAGTCGGCCAGCGATCTGGTCAGGCGATCGACTTTATAGACGACAATGACATTGACCTTGCCATCCCTGATGTCGGCCAGAAGTTGCTGGAGGGCAGGGCGGTCGGTTGAGCCGCCCGAGAAGCCGCCGTCGTCATAGCGGGTTCGTATCATGGTCCAGCCGGCATGGGCCTGGCTGCGGATATAGGCCTGCGCCGCATCGAACTGGGCATCCAGCGAGTTGAACTCCTGATCCAGCCCGGCGTCGGTCGAGACCCGGGTATAGATCGCGCAACGAACGACTTTGCTGGGTGCTGCCGCCATCACGAGGCATCCTCGCTGATGGATGCTGATCTGATCTTGTCCCGCAACCCGAAGAACCGATGTCCGTTCCATCGGGTGCCGGTGATGGCGAAGGCGACGGCCGACAGGCTGTCGAAGGTTCGACCGTTCCAGGCAAAGCCGTCGGCCATCACCATGGTCCGCTGCGGCCGTCCATTCCATTCGCGCATCAGGATGGTGCCGACCCTGAGGTCGGTCCTGCGCTGCGACAGTTCGGCCGTCAGTCGTACGGCCTCCACCGTGCTGCCGCTGCCAAGTTGTTTGAGAAGCCGGATTGTATCCGGGGCGAGATCGCCTAACTCGTCGGCCTGCAACCGATAGGCCAGAATGCCGAACAGGAGATGCCGAGGCAGATGCGGCGACGGCGATCTGCGAAACACGCTTTTCCATCTGGCTCGCAATCCTGCCAGATCGAGATCGCGCAAATGCGCGATCTCTTGTTGCAGCGGCGCTCTGTCCGCTGGCCTGCGTGTTCTTAATCCGGACCCTGGCATCGGGCATCACGCCGCGCGGCCTGCGCTGGATGAGCCAACAGATGGCGCACCGTCATTTTTGATCCGGTACACGCGGCCGGCGTCACCCGCTTCAGAGATGAGGTTGAGGCCGAGCTTTTTACGAACAACGGCCGCCAGGAATCCCCGTACCGAATGCGGTTGCCAACCGGTCGCGCCAGCCATCGCGGCGATCGTCGCACCCGCCGGTGCCCGCAGCATGGCAATCACGCCGGCCTGCTTGCTGTCGGCTCGTAGCTTGCCAACCGACTTCGACGCATCAATCGGAGACTGCGATTTTGGTTTGCCCGCTGATGGCCTTGCGTACCGTCCGTCGCGCAGCAACATTGCGCTGCCTGGGCTTGCTCTTTTTGGATCGAGAGGTGGCGCTGCGCTTTGAAACAGTCTTTGTCATCGGGACCTTCTCCGGTTCAGGCAGCGACCATCGCCGCCACCACCGAAGCCCCGTCACAGCCTTAAAGCCGACGGGGCAGGTCCATCCTAAGGCACGTTACGCCTGGCACCCCGACAGTAACGCTCCGTTCAACCAGCATTGCCAGTGGTTTCTGAGCAATCTTCTTGTGTTCGCCGTCAGGGCCTGTGAGACCAATTGAGGGACTTCACGGAGGGAGGATTTCTCGTTCATCGTAGCCGCAAGGAGCGCAGATGAAACAGAAATCCGGGCCGGACAAAGCGCCGGCAGAACAAGTGCTGAAGGACATCCGACGTCAGACCCGCCGGCAGTACTCGGCGGGAGAAGATCCGCATTGTGCTGGAGGGGCTGCGCGGCGAGGAGAACATCTCCGAGCTCTGCCGTCGCGAGGGCATCTCCGCCTCGATGTATTACGGCTGGTCCAAGGAGTTTCTGGAAGCCGGCAAGCGCCGGCTGGCCGGTGACACGGCGCGTGCCGCGACCTCCGGCGAGGTGAAGGATCTTCGTCGCGAGTCCACCGCCCTCAAGGAGGTCGTAGCCGATCTTACCCTGGAAAACCGCCTGCTAAAAAAAAGGATGAGCGGGGATGGGGAGGACGAGGCATGAGGTATCCTGCCTCCGAGAAGGCCGAGATCACTCCAGCTGGTCGAGCAATCGCATCTACCGGCCAAGCGCACGTTGGACAAGCTTGGTGTCCCCGTGCCACGTTTTACCGATGGTCTGACCGATATCGTGAGGGTGGCCAAAGGTTCTCGACCGGCGACGCGTGTCGTGAAGGTATCCGCCGGCGACGTTCTCTTGCAGGAGCAGGGGCCGATCGGGTTTTATGCCAATGTCATGGCGCGGCGCGCTCAAGCTGACCAAGACTCTGGCCAATGGTCGCCAACAAATCGTCGGACTTCAATTCGCGCCCGATTTCGTCGGACGACTTCATCAAGACGAGAGCCCTGTCCGGGTCGAAGCCTGTTCGGATGTTGAGATCTGCAGCGTAACCAGGAACGCACTGCGGAGATGCTCGAAGAAAATCCGGCCCTCGAAGCGAGACTGCTGCATCAAGCCCTTCGCGAGGTCGATCAGGGTCGCGAGTGGATGCTGGCGCTTGGACGAAAGACGGCACACGAAAAGGTGGCAAGCTTTTTTATGATGATGGTTCGGCAGCTCGATCCGTTTGCAGGAGGCGACGCCGCTACGGCTTTCGATCTTCCGCTTACGCGTGCCGAAATTGGCGACTTTCTCGGCTTAACGATTGGAACAGTTTCGCGCGAGCTCAGGCGGCTGCGGCGAGTCGGAGTGATTCAGATTTCCTCGCACCGCCACATCGACATTCTGGATCTCGAAGCGCTTCGCCAATGCGCCGGCTAAACGGAACGGTCCTCGCGCGGGAGTCCTTTCTCAAAATCGACTCACGCGTGCGACAGATGACGTTGTCAACTGGCAATGTCGCCAGTCGAGACCTACGGCGCACGCCTTACCTTGGGAGCAAGCTGAGCCCCTTATAGCGCTCAGCCATTTGGCGTTTGTGTTCTCTCGGGAGAGCTATGACCGCGTCTGTCAGCTATGCCCGATAGCGACAAAATTCCGCAGCGCAGCGAAATGACGCGATGGGCCAATTGCCGACGCGTTGGGGCGCAGTACAAAAATCGCAAATAACTCGTGAGTTAGTTTCTGACAAATAAGTCAGGGGCTGTCGTGGCGTCAAAATAAGATGCAGCCTATCTGCGTCGATCGTGGTGCAAGATCGCTGGGTGAAGAGCGGCTGAAAAAAATCGGGATAGGCCGGAATATTTGCAGCAACGGGAGTTTCATAGGCGACGCTCAGGCCTCACCGCCTAGACAGGAGGTCTGGATCGAGCGCCGCGAACGAAACGATCATGACGACGGCGAAAATTGCGAGATACGCCCAAAGCCCGGGATGGCGACCGTGCCGGCTGCTGCGAACAATGCGGCGGCCTCGGCAGCCACGAACAAGCCTGCCTTGAGGTAAGCCGAGACTGGCATCCGCTACTTTACCATTTCAGAGGAAGCGAAGTGGTGCCACACATGACCCTAGATCCACCGCCGCACACGCTCGGCGTAATCCACATAGGTCTTCCCGAATCGCGGCTCAAGATGCCTTTCCTCCCTCTCGATGTCGAGCTTTTGCACCGCGAAGGCGGCGAGGACGGCAAGCCCGCGCCGTCTCATCGTTCATTAATCGCGTCGGTTTGACGCCCAGCGCGCTAATTCCGGTCTACCCCAATCACGGACGTCATCAGCGCGGTTTGTCCGGTTGGTGCCAGTGACGGACGCAATAGCGTCGGACGCGGTGGCGAGGGCGGCACTGTGAAGTCGAGTGTCCTGCGTTGATGACCAACTCGAACTTGGTCGACTGCACCACCGGCAGATCCGCGGGCTTCGTGCCCTTGAGGATGCGACCGGTACCGACCTGACGAAATGCATCGGCAAATGTTGATTCCGCGCGTCGGGTCGCTCGCGCACGAAACCTATCAACTTCCCCTGAAGCCGAAACTATTCTTGCTGGGGGCGTTTAGTCGCTGGGAGCGATTTCAGGGAGACACGGTCATGTTGCGCAAGACGATGATAGCTTTATTCGCAGCTGCCTCGGTCGGCATGCTTGCCCCGAGCGTCGCCTCGGCTCGCGGCGGCTTTGGCGGTGGCGGTGGCGGCTTCCACGGCGGCGGTGGAGGCGGCTTCCACGGTGGCGGGTTTGGCGGCGGCGGCTTCCGCGGCGGCGGTTTTGGCGGAGGCGGTTTCCGTTCAGCCGCCATCGGAGGCGGCGGTTTCCGTTCAGCCGCTATCGGAGCCGGAGGTTTCCGCTCAGCCGCTATCGGAGGCGGAGGTTTCCGATCAGCCGCTGTTGCGAGCGGTGGATTTCGCAGTCGAGCCTTCGCAGCCGATGGTTTCCGCGGCCGCGGTTTCCACCAGTTCCACCACGGGCGCCGATTTGCGTTCGGTGCATTTGCGGTCGGACTAGGCTACCCGTATGACTACTATGGCGATTACGGTTATCCGTACTACGACTACGGCTACGACGATTCCTACTATGGCGATGGCGCCTGCTACGTGGTGCAGCAGCGCGTGCATACCCGGTTTGGCTGGCGTGTCCGACCTGTCGAGGTGTGCGCCTGATCCCGCGGTCTTCGACGGATGGAAGGAGATGAACTGGTCTGGTGAATTAAAGTTGAGGACCGGGGTGGCCCAGAAGATTCACGCGATGCGCCGGCTTCTCGCCCGGTTCAGCGAACCGGTGTGATCAGTTCACGCGCCATCCTGGGCGGACTTCATCACCGCTACGCCCATGTTTAAGTTTTCGGTACACACAATGGCAGAAGAATTCGACAATCGGTCATTGCGACGACCTGCTAGCTGCCTCGCCTGCCCCTGAAAGAGCCGCGCCCTTAATCTCTTGCCGCGGACCTTCTCAAGCTCTGGTTTCGGGAATTTGATAGGCTCTTTACCTCCGCGGGCTCGGCATTTGCGTGATCGAATGCAAGCTGCGCCGCTGCTTGTCTCCTGTGTGTCAATCTGGGATGGGCTTCTTTCTATGCCAATGCACCCAAAGCACGGCGCCAATCCCAAGCACCAGTGACACAACCAGAACCACAATCAATGCCGAACTCTCAATCCACGCAATCGCCGGAATGCTCAGGGCCATGACGAGTCCGAGAAGGCAGACCTTCCAAGAAGCGACATGAATGCCAGCGGTAAACGTACCAAGTGCCAGCAACGTGAAAATGGCAAGCCCAGTCACATTGGCATTGAGGATCCTCTGCACGCTCGGCAACAGCATCATGTTCATCACGAGCAGAAATGCACACCAGTGCAGTACCTGCGTCCGAACCAACCGCCATCGCGCGGCTTTGTCCTCTGCGCTCGGCCATCCGGTGCCGATACAGATGGCTCCAATCACCACCGCCAGAATCTCCCAATAAACGACAATCGGTTGTTTCAATAAGCTCGTATAGGCAACGCCCATTATGGTTAGTAGTAGAACGAGACTATAGGGTAGTTCTTTGATCCAGATGCTTGTCTGTCGGGGCTCAACGGACATAATTCGTAGTTCGGCTGGTGGCACCTGACTCGCTTCTGCGCGCATGCTGTCTACTCCGGCTCGAAGTTCATCGCCCCTTGTGGATCAGTTATGGCCAAGACCGGTCATCCAATGGCGTAGGTTCCTCAGGCACCACCATGATTTCCGTCCAGAGGGATTTCGAGCGGCTGTCGAAGGTAATTTGAAAATGCCAAATCGGACGAAAGCCCTTGTTAACGCCGGCGTTAACTTCGAGTTCCGGTTGGACCGTGGCTGCCATCGGCATCCTGCCTGGCAGGATTGCTGCGGCTGACGATAGCCCAGTTCGGCCGTTCAAGATTAATGTTTCGGACCAGATGCTCGATGAGTTGGGTTGCAAAAGTCCTGAACACAGCCAAAACCCACACCACTGGTGGTCGGGAAAATGGTGCCGCGCGCAGCTCTGACGGCCGACTGGACGTCAGGCTTTCGAACTCCAGGCTCAGCGCGGATCGGCACCAATCCGGAGCAATTGTTTGCCGTGGCTTGGTCGGCCTGTTTCGAAAGTGAGATCGCTCTCGCGGCGCGAAAAAGAAAAACCGTTTTGCCAGTCGACATGGTGATCGACGCCGAGGTGGATCTGAACGTCACGGACCACGGTTGCTTCCTCAGCACTCGGCTCAACATCAGTCTGCCGGGTATCGACCGCGATACTGCCCTCGTCCTGATCGATGAAGCACACGAGAACTGTCCGTATTCGAAAGCAACTCGAGGCAACATCGCCGTTGCCATTAAACTGGTCTGAGAGGGCATCATGTCCTTTGCCATCAAAGTTAACGGGAACATACACAGCGTCAATGTCGACGGCGGCACGCCGCTCCTGTGGGTACTGCGTGACGTGCTCGGCATGACCGGCACCAAATACGGCTGCGGCATCGCCCAGTGCGGCGCCTGCACGGTGCACATCGACGGCAATCCGGTACGCTCCTGCCGTCTTGCGGTCTCGTCTATAGGCGAGCGAACGATTACCACCATCGAGGGAATCGGTTTCACACCGGCCGGCGCCAGGGCACAGAAAGCCTGGCTCGACCTTGAAGTGATCCAGTGCGGTTACTGCCAATCGGGTCAGATGGCGGCGGCAGCGCTGCTGGCCAAGAACCCACATCCCGACGACGAGGATATCGACGCGGCGATGGCCGGCAACATCTGCCGTTGTGGCACCTACGTGCGCATTCGCCAAGCTGTTCGTCGTCAGATAATCTGAGACTGATCAGGCATTTCGAGAAGGGAGGCTCTAGCTCATCAGGGTTAGAGTTTAAGCGGCCTGCAGTCGATGCTGCAAGCGACGGTTTGCGATAGTGGCCAGCTTGATGCGTTTGCGTTCTGCGAGGATCGTCTCCGCTCGGCCAAAGTAGACGTCGGCCGGTGTGACGTTTTCGATGCTCTCATGATAGCGGGCGTGATTGTAGTGCTCGACGAAGGCGTCGATCTGCCGTTCGAGATCTCCGGGCAGATAGTAGTTGTCGAGCAGAATGCGGTTCTTCAGGGTCTGGTGCCAGCGCTCGATCTTTCCCTGGGTCTGGGGATGATACGGGGCGCCGCGCACATGCTGCATGCCCTTGCCTTCGAGCCACTTGGCCAAATCGTCTGCCATGTAGCTCGACCCATTGTCGCTGAGAAGCCTCGGCCGGTGCGCAACAGTGATGTGATCAAGGCCCGATGCCGCCAGCGCCTGGTCGAGCGTGGCCGTGACGTCGGAGGCACACATCGTGGGACCGAGCCTCCAGGTCACGATGTAGCGCGAGAAGTCGTCGAGCACGGTCGAGAGGTAGTACCAGCCCCAACCGGTGATCTTGAGGTAGGTGAAGTCGGTCTGCCAGAGCTGGTTGATGGCGGTGGTCTTGTCCTTGAACTCGTTCGCCGCCTTGATCACCACATAGGCCGGGCTGGTGATGAGATCGTGTGCCTTCAGCAGTCGATAAACCGAAGCCTCCGAGACAAAGTACTTTCTCTCGTCGGTGAACCGAACGGCCAGCTCTCGCGGCGACAGCTCGGGGAGCTCCAGCGCCAGGTTGATGATCTGGCCGCGGACGTCGTCCGGGATGCGATTCCAGACGCGGTCCGGTCGTGAGCGATGGTCCGCCAACGCCTCAAGTCCGCCTTCGCGGTAGCGGTCGTACCAGCGATAGAATGTGGCCCGCGGGACACCGAGTTTGTCCAGCGTGCGTTTGGCCGGCAGATGTGACTGCTCGACCAGCTCGATGATCCCGGCCTTCTCCGATGCAGGGTATCTCATGCCTCGTCCTCCCCATCCCCGCTCATACTTTTTTTGAGCAGACGGTTCTCCAGGGTGAGATCGGCCACGACCTCCTTCAAGGCAGAGGTCTCACGGCGAAGGTCTTTCACTTCGCCGGAGGTTGCGGCGCGTGCCGTATCGCCCGCCAATCGGCGTTTGCCGGCCTCCAGGAACTCCTTGGACCAGCCGTAATACATCGAGGCAGCGATGCCCTCGCGGCGGCAAAGCTCAGAGATGTTCTCTTCACCGCGCAGCCCTTCCAGTACGATGCGGATCTTCTCTTCCACTGAATACTGCCGGCGGGTCTGGCGCCGAATGTCCTTCAGCACTTGTTCTGCGGGCGCTTTGCCCGGCCCGGATTTCCGTTTCATCTTCGCTCCTTACGGCTACGATGAACCAGAAATCCTCCCTTCGGAAAGTCCCTCAATTTGTCTCAGGGGTGCTGACGGGAAACACAAGGAGGGCGTGTGATTTGATGCATCCGGTCCGCTGAATTTGACGAGAGACCGGCGCATCTTCGTTCAATGATCGGTGCGTTCTGACGCCGTTGTAATAGTCAGCATTGGATTTCAGAATTTGGCGCAGATGCGCTTCGCCCAAGACAATGATGTGGTCCAAACACTCGCGCCGGATCGATCCGATCAACCGTTCGGCGAAGCCGTTCTGCCAGGGTAAAGCCGGTGCGGTCGGCTTGTCCCGAGTGCCCATGGCGTGCAAGTGACAACCGCGCCATAGATAGATTTGGTCCCGATCGCGGATGAGATATTTTGGGGCATCATCCCAAGGAAATGCCTCCGTGATCTGACGTGCAACCCATTCTGCCGTCGGGTTTGCTGTGACGTTCGCGTCCTTAAGCGCAAAATCGCGCGCAATACTGACCCCGTGAGGGGCGATATCGCGTCCAACTCCGCCCCCTCCTGATGTGATTGGCGTGGACCTGATCGGCCAGATGGCCATCGAGCCGATGCCCAGGGCGGCGGGCGACCTCAAAAAATGTCTCCGAGATAAATTATGCAAAAATGCCTCCTACCTGCCGATCAATTTTGATATTAAACTGCCGCAACGCGCACCGCCTGAATTTGCACATTGCACGCCGTAGACGAGTTGAAGCCCGACCCCTCGTGCTTTTTTGAACGACGTACTACCGAAGTTCGATGCCGTAACGTCGCGGTTTGCCGCTCTTCGGTCCGTAAGCTTCAAGTTTGATCTTCTGCGGACATCGAGCCACAAGTCTCGTTCCGCACCGCAACGTCATTTGACCGGGAACAGCAGCGACACAGAAGTTCGCAGTGACCAGGCCGGAGCACCAGTCGGACGTATCGCGTTGTAATATCCGGCAATCGATGCATTGACCGGTTGCTCACCCACTTTGAAAACCCGGCCGAAGCCGCCACCAATTGGCACGGTCCACTTCTCGCCCGATGCTGCGAGCCAGTTCGAGGTGATGATGGGTGATGTGTTCAGGTACCAACCGTGCTCCAAGTTGTAGTTGGCGAAGGGTTGAGCGAGGAAGGCGTTGACGGGCGGTCGCAGTGGATTGCCGCCGACCGACCACTGGTTATTGAGCAACACACCGATCACCCAATGTCCCGGCGTAACCAGGAAAACGGCCGTCGGACCGACCAGGAACCTGCCGGTCCCGAGGATAGGATCATTGGCGGACGGAACAGTGAAGACTGGGCCGACGCCCCAGATGAGTTTGCCCGGGTTTGTGGGAGAAAAAAACAACGATTGAGTAATGTCGCCAATCCCGTTGGTGTTGCTGTCGAAGAACGGACTCGGCTGGCTCAGCAGCGGAATGATGGTGCGTGAGATCACATTCCAGTCGTCGCTTAGATGCATCGGCACCACCGGCTGAATGTTGAATACTTCCTGTGTGCGATTGAACGGTCCGGCGTTAAAATTGGTGTTGCTCTGGAATGGCACGCTGACCAGATCCGCGATCGGATTTTGCGATTGCTTTTGCAAGTCTTCCGAATGCTCTTGAGAGCTGGCAGGGCGCGATGGCTCGGCTGCAGCGGGAATGCCGCTCTCGAATTTATAGTTGATCCCGGCTTTGACCATTTGAAGGTCGCGGCTAAAAGCCACCGCAGGAACCGCGGGAGAATTCCAGCTTGATAATGCGAGATAATCGTATTCGAGCTTGACCGTCCAATGCGCCTTGAACCCGTATTCGATGCCCGCGCCGGCCAACCATCCGCTGCGAGTGCCGGACCCGGTCCAAACCGCGCCAGGAAGATTTAAGGTGGCAGTGCTGTTCACCCAGCCGCCGCCGAGCTTGGCGAAAACGAGCCATCGATCATTCACGAGACCAGCGCGGCCCGCCACGGTGCCGATCCAGTGCTGGTCCACAAATCCCAATGTCGGTGCCGGAAGGACCGGATGAGCAAAGGCGGCCCCATCGAACTCGCCTTCGACGCCAAAGAGAAAGTGACCGGCCTGGAAGTTATAGCCCGCCTGCACACCACCGACGAATTCGCTGAGACCGCCATACAGATTGTTGCCAGGAAATATTCAGGCTGCCGCTGGACCAGCCCCCGCCAAAGTTGATGCCCGCATAAAAGCCTGACCAGTTATAGGGCGGCGCGACGATCGGTGCGTTGTACAGCGGGGCTTTGACAGGCAAGTCAGAGGCAAAAGCAGAGCCGCTCAATAATCCCGCAAGAGCGATGCCCGCAAGAAAGATTTTCTGCATTGTCGCCTCCTGGAGGCCCGGCCGCCGACCCCGCAAACTTATCGCCAGAACTTATTGCCAGTAGGTACTGTTGCCCACCCGTATAGATTGATGCGCGTCGGATGTGAGTGCAATTCTCGATGCGGTGACATTTCGGCAACAAGAAGATGGTTGATCTCAACGCCGCATCAGCCCTTCTGATTTGGTCACCATCGCTGCCTCAGTTTGTGAGCGCTTCAAACTGATCGCGCGATGTCTCCGATTAACGTTTTTGGATGCCAACGACGAATGTCTTTTTGTCAGTAGACCGGGAGTGATTGAACGACGATCAAGACGACGCTTTTTGATTATGGCCCGGCATCTGCACTGCAGAGGGACCCGGCTAACGAGGAGGTGGCTGGGTACTGGGCTTCCAGTCCCGCGCGAGCTTCTGAGCTTCGGCTATTTGCGCCGGGGTCATCCTTCGTTCGGCCATTTCTAGAACCGTTACTGCTTTTTGGTCACCCTGTGACGCCGCTAGGCTGAACCACATGTGGGCACTTACATAGTTCTGCGGTACGCCGCGACCTTCTGCGTACATAATACCGAGAAAGAGCTTGGCTTTGGAATGGCCTTGATTTGCAGCCTTCCGATACCAGATCATCGCCTCACTGTAATCTTGTGGCACACCTTTTCCGAATGCGTATTGGTTCCCGAGCAAAAACTCGGCGACGGTGTCGCCTTGTTCGGCAGCCTTGCGAAACCACACAACTGCCTCGGACTTGTCCTGTGCTACTCCTCGGCCGTCGCGACAGAGGACCCCAAGATTGGTTTGGGCGAGGGCGTAGCCTTGCGCCGCAGCTTTCCGAAACCATTGCGCTGCCGCGGTATCGTCCTGCTGCACCCCACGGCCAGTCACATACAGTAGTCCGAGATTATATTGGGCTTCAGCGTCACCATCATTGGCCAGCGGACGAATAAGACGCAGGGTCTTAGCATAATCGCCTCTGGCGAGTGCATCGACAGCGTCCTCGACCGTTCCGGCGGTTACAGGTGCGCTAAGAGCAGCACAAGTTAGAATACCGACGGCGATAGTGCGCTTGAGTGTCATAGTCTAGCAACTTTTGGTTCTGCTATGCTCGACTGCCAAAAGGTAGTCGTAACTCGGGAGTTCGTTGGGCTGCGAACGCTCATGTACGGTTTCACAAGGAAAAGTACGAGATGGGCCTCATTGTCTAACGCCAGACCGGCAACGTCGCAGACATGGCCATATCCCGCTGGGGCGCCTGTGGCTCTTTGGTCGCAGTATCGATCTTTCTTTCTGAAAATCAATCGTGGATTGAATTTTGCTGGTTGCTCCAAGGTTACATTAAGGCAAGTTTCGTTCGGAACGACAGACCTTAAGGGGTAAGCCATGACTGCGAAAATCGCATTGGCCTTAGCAGCAAGTCTACGGAGACTTGCCGTTGCTGCAATCGTCTTGGCGCCTGCGTCGATGTCCTATTCCAACGGTGCGTGGGCCGACGAAAACGGCATCAGCTTCTGGGTCCCTGGTCTCTTTGGAAGCCTGGCGGCCACCCCGCAACAGCCGGGTTGGTCGTGGGCGAATATCTACTACCATACCTCCGTATCGGCCGGCGCCGATGTCGCGCGTTCGCGCGAGTTCACGTTGAACCGAGTTCCGGCCAACCTGACCGTCAACGCAAATCTGAATTTGAATATCAACGCCACTGGTAATCTTGGCTTTGTGCTCCCGACCTATGTATTCGCGACGCCGGTGCTCGGCGGCCAGGCGTCGGTGTCTCTCTTGGCAGCCTACGGCGTCGTCGGCACCAGCTTGGCGGGGACCCTGTCTGGCGTGCTGACGGGCCCCGTTCGGCGGCACCACCCCTTTCGCACGGTCCGACACCATCAGCGATACGACGTGGGGCTTTGGGGATCTGGCGCCGATGTTCCAGTTGAAATGGAACGCCGGCGTCCACAACTACATGGTCTATACCACGGGTGATATCCCGGTTGGTGCGTACCAATCCCCGCGCCTGTCGAATATCGGCATCGGACACGGCGCGATCGACTTCGGCGGCGGCTATACCTATTTCAACCCGCAAACCGGCCATGAGTTTTCTGGCGTGCTCGGCCTCACCTACAATTTCGTCAACACGTCAACGCAATATCAAAGCGGCGTCGACCTGCACTTCGACTGGGGTGCATCGCAGTTTATCTCGAAGCAGGTCATGGTTGGGCTTGTAGGCTATGTCTACAAGGAGCTAGGCTGCGACAGTGGTTCAGGCGACCATGTCGGTTGCTTCCAGTCCCAGGTGGTCGGCATCGGTCCGCAGATTGGGTTCCTTTTTCCTGTTGGTGACATGCAGGGCTATCTTAATTTTAAGGCTTACGGTGAGTTTGCTGCGGAAAACCGGCCATCCGGATGGAATACCTGGATTACCTTCTCTATCTCGCCGCCCGCGCCCGGCAGCGCCTCCGACAACAAAGCCAATCGTCAGAAAATACTAGGATCAACCAAGCTGCGGCTGGTCAGAAGCGTCCTGCGCCGCTATTAGATGTTCGTAATTGGGCCACCATTCGGACTTGCAAGCTGATGGCGTCACGGGGCTAGAAGTGTCCGGCCGCCCAAATGAAGCGGTTGGCCCCATCGGGGATATCGGCCGCTCGCCACTAATGTGCGGTTTGGACAAAGCTCATTTCACCACCAGATGCTTCGTGGGCGCTATCGCGGCGGTCGCGGTCGGGGAAATGTTGAACGTCAGCCACGTATTCCATCCCGACGGACGGTTGGCTGCACCGAACTCGCCGTATCCCCTCAGGCCCAGGAAGCCCTGCATGCCGCCTGGTTTTCTGCACGGCATCGGCGGTTGCCCAATGTGCGCGGGCCAATCCGATCGCCGCGAATTGCCGCTCGGAGTTCTGACCGATTGCGGTGGCGGGAAAAAGCGGGTCGTCATTCCCCCAAAGATGGACTTGCCTCAGTTCCGCAATCCACTCCTCTACGATCTGCTGCGCGGTGCCGCCGACACCGAAAAACGTAGTTCGTAGTTGCTTGCTGTTCTTCGTTTTGACTTCCCGCGGGTCTTGGTCAACCAACTGCTTCACAAGGTCAATGTGCCTCAGCTTTAGCGTCACCAACCCCCCATCCCGAACGCCCGTAAGCCAAGTGACCGCAACGATTGCCCGATTGCGGCGCTCTATAACGGTGGACACCGGACCGCAAGCGTTTCATGGCGGGCGCGGCGCGCGACAATGGCCGCCCGCTCCGGCCGTGCTGGCACTGAGCGCGGTCCTGAACCTTTTGCACCGGGTGCCGCCCCAGAGCGGGATAGGCTTGATACAGTGGCTTCAGCGTAAAATCGCACCCGGGTCGGGTCGTAAATCATTTTTCTATCGGGCTCACAGACGTACTGAAGTTCGGTATAGGTGGCTTCGAGTTCACGCTACCAACGTACTGCGTATTCTTGGCCGCCGTCTTGGAGGGGTTGCCGTTTTGAGGCCATCCTCATCGCTGTCGGCCGCCAGTCGCAATACAATCCACCATCGCGCATCACTGGGCGCACGATCTCGGCACCAACCGCCGGTTCGAGGACTGGTCGCCGGAATTTGGCTGGTGACTTGGAAAGCGCATCAGGAGCATGGAAGGTTTTGCAACGCCGACTGGCGTCGTCACGCGGCTCACTTGAGGCGTGAGGCGACAGCAACAGAGTTAATCCCCGAAAAGCGCACCTATTAATATTACGCCTTAACCAACTATTAAGTGTGTGTTTGCAGGCACAAAATGCCCGGCTTAGCGTGTTTTCGGGGAGCTGCCAGTCAAACAGAATGGGTGCGTGCCATGATGGTTGGAAAGTTTGTGACGCTCGCCGCGTCTGCCGTCGCAATGGTGGTTAATCTTGCTGCGACCGAGGCTTCAGCGAGGTCGGCAGCAGCGGGTCGTGGCGGCGTCGTTTCGTCGCGTCCGATGTTTCGCCCGACCGCCCCTCACGCGTTCCGCAATCACCGCGGATTCTTTCCGGGTGTCGGCGGCGGCTTCTACGGGCCGGATGGCACGCCCACGACCGAAGTGACGCTGCCGGCGCATACGTCATCCGATATTCGCTACACTTATACCTATGACGTGCCCTGGGACTGGGCCCATCGCTTTCCGCCGAATGTCGTGCCGTCGGACCGGCCCGATGTGCCGGACTGCACGGCGGAGGCGGTGACGGTGCCCGGTCGCGGCGGCGGGCAGCAGACCGTTAACGTCACGCGCTGCTACTGAGAACAGCCAACGGCCGCGTGCGCGCACCTTGGGAAGACGCTAAGGCGCTGCAGCGACCGTTACACTCGGTTGTCAGGTCGCGATTCGACTCGGTCATTGACATCCTGATGGAGCGCCTGCTTCGCCCGGACAGCACGATAGCTGACGGTCCTGTAATCGAGATGCTTACCAACGTCAGTAAAGCGCTGGCACTCAAGGACATCAAACTCAAATCGTAAATGGGCCGGTTGCCAGCCACGTCGAACGATTGGTCTGACGCAAAGCTCACCCGCCCAATGGAGTTCTGTGGAGGGATATCGAGGATACCGAGAGTTCCTATCAGTTCAATCTATCGCAAACCCATGCAGTACAACTTGATGCATCCTTGCATTGGAGACACAGCATGACCAAAAACAAACTCTCTGACCTCAACGACCACTTGTTCGCTCAGATGGAGCGACTTTCCGAAGAAGCTTGCAGTCTGAGAAGATCGACCAGGAGCATAAGCGTGCCGAGGCAATGGTTGCGGTCGCTGATCAAATCATCCGTAATGCAGCGATGCAGTTGCAGGCTGCGAAGATGGTGACAGACTTCGATGGCAGCGACCCTCGGCCATATCTTTCGATGATGAAAGACGTAACGCCGACGGCAGGTGGACGCTCGCTAACCGTGTTGCAAAGAAAATGATCCGCAGCAGTCGACTTTTCAGTCGAGTAGAGCTTCGCTTTGTCGAGAAACACAAGGCGCTGCCGAGGCGCGAACTCTATGCGGCGTTCGTAGAGCGTTTCGAACGGACGGACATTACTGTTGAAAAGCTTCGTGATCTTTGCAAGAGGAACGGATGGCTTTCGGGACGCTGGAAGCCTCCAATCTCCTACAGCCGAGCAGAACTCTGCTTTATCAAGAAGCGTAAAACGATGAACAGGCGCTCTCTGCATAGGCTCTTCGTAGAAACCTTCTGCCGCCACGATGTAACGTTGTTTAATTTGGAAGACCTTCTGCATCGTGAACATTGGCGTGGTACGCACGGCAAAATGCGAGAGGGTAGTAAGGATATAGGCTCAGAGCGCATGCTGCCAGGTGGGTTCGTAGCAATTAAGGTACGTCATCATAAGAAGTACGTCCTAAAACACCACTGGATGTGGAAACAGCAGAATGGCCCGATCCCGACAGGGCACAAACTGAAATGCCGAGATGGCAATAAACTCAATTGCGAACCTTCAAATTGGGAGTGTGTGCCGAGCGGCGTGATAGCTCGGTTGAACAAGCGACATTTTGATAACGCGCCACCCGAGTTGAAGCCGACGATCATTGCCGTGTCGAAGCTGGAACACCTCGCATTCGCTCCCCGTCGAACGGCTAGGCAACCTCGCGACTAACCCTTTCTGCCGCTCGCCTTCTCCTGCTGGTACGACGAGTCCGAGCCCTTAGGCTTGTCGGATTTCGGCTTCTTGGTCTGCTTGGTTGGTTTGTCTTTGCCCTTGGCCACTGCCATGACTCCTTTTGGTTGGTTGGATAAAGGACGTTGCGGTTCTGCGGCGGCGCCTCGATGGTCTCTTCCGTGGAGGAACGTGCGGCGGCTGGTCCCGGATGGCGTTTCTATCTCGATGGTGACGCGGTATCGCATGAGCGCCTCATTGGTGCTGATTTCGATTGCCGTCCCACGGTTGGTCTGCAGTCCCAAATCTCATGATTGGACTGAGTGCTTTGGCAGCCCAGCGGCGGAAAATCTAGTAAACCGTACGGGAGAATCGGAGGGGGATTAGATGGGCGAAGCGGCTCCAAGGCCCAAATCTAACTGGGCGCAGATAGTATCGGCGGCGGTTGGCGTGATAGCGATACTGGGTGTGGGCTACCAAGTCTATTCGATACGCAGCAACTTCAATGAAACGGCCGCCAGACAAGTGTACATGTCCTACAGCGAGTTCATTCTCAAATATCCGGAATTTACTGAGCCAGATTTAGCCAACCTTAAAAAGGACCGCATCAAATACATTCAGTACAAGAATTTCGTTTCGCACATGCTGTTCGCGTATGACGAGACTTCTCACCGTCTACGACGCGCCGGAATGGCGGCGAAGCTTTGAAGACGACCTGAAGTTTCATATGCCATACCTTTGCAATGAAACTGGGCCAGAGCTTGAGGCGATATATTTCAAGAATGTCCGGCAGGTTTTGAGTGATGCGAGGCGAAGGTGTCCGCCGCGAACTAAAGAGCAGTAAACTTATACGCCAAGTAAGCTACCTAAAAACTGTTTACACTCCTCGCTTTGGTCGTCGTAGTTGTCGTGCTCTAGGTTCCAAACACTTGAGCCATTATACTCGTCAGCTCTCATTATGCCTTCCATGCTTAAGCCAAACCTGTGTGGATGTGGCGCCAAAGCTACCACGCCACAGCTAGTGTTACTTACCGAGCGGGCGGTTGAACGGCCAGAGCCCTCGTACTGCGGCGAGCATTTTGCCGATCATGGGGAAAACCACCATCAAAGTAAGAATGGAAATTCCAATGATGAGAAGCCAAGCGAGCCCGTTAAACACCATTATGAACATGGCAAAACCTCAATTCTCGATCCGCTTTAGCAACGTTTCAGTAGCCCGGGCTGGTTTTTTAGATCCCATTCCAACGCCACTTCTAGATCACGCGGGTGAACCTGTCATCGATTTCGCGCCAACTTCCTGCGACCCGCCTAATCACCGTTTCATCACTAAAATAGTGATGGCGGCCTTCACATAACGTGGAGTGGATAGGCCCGGAGCAAAGGTTTCAGGATCGGCCCGCACCCGCCAATGCTATGGGATTCGCGGTCGGTGGAAATGACAAGGCCAGCCTTGCGCAGCTTGAAGACGTAGTGCGACCACCTCGGAGCAGGCTGCTCCAGCGTGGTGATCCCGGCAGGACCGGCATTGACGAGATGACGTAGCGAATACCGAGACCGGCGACCCGCGTTCGCCGGATGCTGTTCATGGGGGCGATGGTGGCCGCGCGCTTCAATCCTCAGCTCAAACTGTTCCGCGACAAGCTCGTCGCCGCAGGCAAGCCGAAGCTCGTCGCCATCATCGCCGTAGCCCGGAAGCCACTCACCGATCCTCAACGCCATCCTGCGAGACAAAACCCCATGGCAGTTAAAAACGCTTCACCGGAAGGACAGTCGCTCCCTTCGGCGAACGTCGTTGACCTCAGCAATCATTCATCGTCCGAACGATATGATCGGCACCGGGTCTATTAAGGGTTTCGTAACTTAAAAAAATATGATAAAGTTCAATAACTTATCACGCAATTAAGGCGGAGCTACTCGCTTAATTCACCCTTGAGTATTGAAAGACTGACCAGAAGTTGGGTTCATTTTAGCGAGAGATCGCAATGATTTTTTTCACAAGATCCGCTGTCGTTCTGTTGGCTCTTTTTGTGCTTATCGATCCAACCATCGCTCAATCCTCGTCGGGCACTGAGAGATCCGAAGCCGCCCGGTCGCGTCCGAAGAGTCGCAGATCAGAGATCGGGTCAACGCCGGCACAATCGGTCTGGCCGGTGGGCTACTGGAAGGTGCGCCCATTCGTTTCGCGACGGAAATCGCCCGGGTCGTCAACGAGGGCGGTCACATGCAGGTGCTTCCGATCGTTACACGTGGCCCGACCGAGAACGTCAATGATCTGCTTTATCTAAAGGGGGTTGATGCGGCGATCATCAACAGTGACACTCTGGAGGAGTACAAGTCCCAGGTCCCGCAAATCCAGCAGCGCATCGCCTACATCCTGAGTCTGTTTCCTTCCGAATTACACATCTTCGTTCGACCCGAAATCAAAACACTTGCGGATCTGGTCGGCAAAAAAGTCAACTTCAATACCCAAGGCACTGCCGCCGCCTATTCCGGCCCCCTGATCTTCAGTCGCCTCGGCATCGATGTCGACAAGATGTTCATCCCGCATCCCGTCGCATTGGAGAAGATGCGACACGGCGATGAGATCGTTGCCGTCGTCTTTGTGACCTCAAAGCCGGTCGACGCCTTCGTAAAGGGAAAATGGGAAGAAGGGTTCAAATTCCTTCCGGTCGAATTTGGGCCCAATATTCGAGGACTACTACCTCCCCTCCTATCTGGACCCTTGTGGATTATCCCAACCTCATTGCCAAGGACCAGCGGATCGCTACCATTGCGGTTCCCACCATCCTGGCTTCGTTCAAGTGGCGCCCGAACTCGCCGCGTTATCGTCGGGTAGCGCGATTCGTCGATCTACTGTTCGACCGGATCGATAAGCTGCGATCACCAGGATTCGACCCAAAATGGAAGGACGTGAACCTCAGGACGCAAGCACCCGGCCTGGAGCGTGTTCAAGCCGCGCAGGAATGGCTGGATCGATCCGCTCCTAGTAAAGAGAGCGCTCGTCCATGATGTGGGCCCGGCTCATCGGTAGCGTGTTGATACTTGGGTGCGGTATCGTTTCTGTTCGATCCGCAAATGAGAGTAATGAGAGCAATGACAGTATTGCCGGGATGGACTCGTGCTTTCGGGCGGCGCGCGTCGCTGAAGCGATCTGCTTAAAGCTGCCAGACGATCCAGCGCTGAGAATAGATTGCGCTCAGAAAACGCGCTCCGCTCAGCTCGAGTGCCTGGAGCACGTGCTGTCCGAAACGCCGGCTGGTCCCGGAGACCGAACAGATTCTTCGTTCACGGATTTCGCCTCCGGCTCAAACCGATACACTGGAAACGCCTGCCGAAATTCCTTCGGCTGAAACAGCCAATACCCCACAGACGGACATTGTCGCAAAAAAACCGCCGGAACCGCCAGGATCCACGAAGGTGCCGACCGCAGCGATCCGACCGGACATCTCCCCAAAACCGGCCGGTTTTTTCGGACGACCGACTGGCACAAATTGGGTCATCAGTGAAACGACATCGCCCGTCGACTACAGCCCGCTTGTGACAGCGGTGATCCGTTCAACGTCACAGGTAAAGGATGCGGTGAGCAGTCTCGCCGTTCGCTGTCGTGGAGGGCATACCGAGCTCCTGGTTCGCACCGACGGCACCTGGGCCGCAACGCGCGGCGGTGAACTTCGGGTCGCTTATCAGGTCAATGATCAGCCCGCGGTTGGGCTGCAGTGGATGTTGTCCTCGGATGGGAAGACCGCGACCTACAAGGATGATCCAGTCGGACTTCTTCAGTCACTGCCTGACGGCGCACGGCTGAAGATCAACGTGGCCGACCGGACGAGCTCCTCCCATGAAGCGACGTTCGAGATCGACGGATGGGATGTCGTGCGCAACAAAATCGGCACCGCATGCAAATGGACCCGGGCTGCTAGCGCCGGGGCCGATACGACACGAGCAAACACCACGGATTCGCGTGCCACCGGCGCTGCCGTTCCGAGTTCCACTACCAGAACGATTCAGGAGGAGGTGGCGAACGCTACGGCGGTCGCGGAGCGAATGACGGTCGCTACTATGGCCCCGGTGCCGGAACCGAATGATAAGGGCCAATCGGAAACCGTGCTGCGTGGTGATGCCGAAAAGACCGCGCAGCCAAACAAAACGGACGTTCTGGTCTACCTTCTAATGGCGCGACCGAAAATCAAGTCGATATCCGATCTGACCGGTAGAATCATTGCGATAGACGGGCATGCTGCATCCGACCGTGTCAGGATCGCGATCGCGGCAGCGGGAGCGCCTAAAGTCCAACTGAGTAACAGTCAAAAGAGGGCCATCGACCGGGTGATCAGTGGAGAAGTGCCGGCTGCTGTCTTGACTTTGGTATCTTCGGAAGCGGCGGAGGGGTTTCCCAACATCGCTGGCTTCAAAATTTTTCGGATCCCACTCAAGCCTAATTCATTGACGCCACGACCCTAGCATGGTGGAAAAGCTCGCAAGCGATCGAATCCAGTCGAAGCTCAATGTCCATAGCTCAAAGAGCCGGCAAACAATTATTACCTTCCAAATGTAGCATTGGGACTTTTTTCCATGCGGCAGGTAGGTCAAGCTCCTAAAAACGGGGAATTCGTTATCCTGCAGGACTTGGTGTCCGGCTCTTGGGAGGTCGGCCGCTGGGCAACGGAAAGTAGCAGCTGGGTCGAAATCAACGGAAAACCACTGCGGCTCTTCCCGACACATTGGGTACCCATATCAGGTGACGCTGCTGGCCTGAAGAAGAGGGATATTTTATTTCTCCTTGGATCATCGCAGCCGAAGACGATTGTTTCAAAATGGCTTCGCCCTTTCCTTCTGACTTCCATGGGGGTGATGCTCTTAATCGCTGGTTACGCGGCTTCTGTCTTTAGCGTCTTAGAAACTGGGCCAATCAAGGTTGACAAGTTTGCCGGTCCTGCAATGCAGCAACCAGCAGACCGCCACCTCGCGGCAACAGGCGAAGAGATCAACTTGCTCGTTGCGCGCGAAAACGCTGCCAAAGCCGAGACGCTCGAAGCAAAACGAACTGCGGATGCTTTGGCAACCGAATTGTCCGACACGACTAGTCGTTTCAACCAGGCGAGAGAAGAGAATTTGCAAATCAAACATCTCAGCGAGGCCAAGGAGGAAAATCTTAAAAAGGCCCTCGACGAAACAATGGCTCGTGCGACAATACTAGAACGCGAACTGATATCCGTTGGTCAGAACATTGCGGCGACCAGCGACGTAATCAGTGGGAGTGATATGGCTCAAGTTGGCGTCTCACACATGAGAGCGCAGAACCGAGCTGTTAAAGAGTCGAGTGTGCCTGAAAGAACGGGGACAGTGCCGAACCCCAAGAGTCCGGACGGCGGAACAACGGGAACATCGGCTTTTCTTGCGAGTCGCAGCGTGCCAGCGCCGCAACCGCCCGCCCAGCTAGGCCGATCCCCGTCGGAAATTCCAATTCCTTTCGTAGATGAGGCAAGACTTTTAGCTCGAGCGCAGTTTCTAATTGGACAATCTGATATTGCTAGCGCGCGCCTTTTGCTCGAGTACGGCATGGAAAAAGGTAGCCCGGAAGCGATGTTCATGTTGGCCGAAACTTATGAGAACCGAACGCTTCAACCCCCGTCGGAAAATGGCAACAACCAGGACGCCGAAAAAGCGCTCAAACTCTACGAGCTGGCCGCGGCGGCCGGCTTGGAGAGGGCGCGAGAGAGGTTGGCAGTTCTTAAATCAAACGTAAGCCGCTAGCGGTCGTTTAGCAATTTGGGCTGAAGAGTTTGTTTGATGGAAGGCAAAGACCGATGCAACGTTTCGATAAAATGGAAGTTGCAATGAGATTTGCACCAAGAATTACCGTAGCTCTGTTAGCAACCTTTTGTGCTCTGTGACTTAAGTATGGCGTTTTTGCGAGATAGTGGGCTCGCCTTTGCCCACGGTTCCAATAAGCGTCTGCGAGATGGTGCGAGGGGTATTTCTGCTGGAGCGGATCCAGCGGACTCTCTTGGGAAACGCGATCCAGGCAGTGCCGTGGAAGCCTTTTGAAGGCAGATTAAACTGCTCAGGAGTGGCCCAGAAACGCCCGCTCAACGCTGTCGCGAGAAATCACGACTGATACCCCCGCCCAGCGTACCAGCGAGGAGCGTTAATATCCGTGCAAAGCTACAGGATACAAATTGGATCGTAAGTGAAACTACGTCACCGTGGGTTCGAGAAAAAATCCTGTAAGTGGGCGCCATACAAAATATCATCGGAGAGGCGTTAATCCGAGATGGTCGAAGCAATTCTTGGCTTAGCGGTCGGGAGTCCTGTTACGGCCGGACGTAGCTCCAGCCCTGCTCCTGCAGCTCCATCAACCGAACCATGCCCGAAGGCACGATCACAGCCTCAGACAGCACCTTAATCGGGTGGCCCTCTTTTTTCTCCATGCCTTCCTTGGTGACATTGCATGCGGAAAACTGAATCTTGCTGGGAAATGCAAGATCCTTCAAACGTTTGATGCGGTCCTGGACTGGCGATGTGTCGGCCCGCAGCATGTTCAGGCCCGGGCCATAGGTGACGATATCCACGTTTACGTCCTCACCCTTGCCGCGATAGTATTCGATGACGTTCGTGACGTTATTTAGAGCGAGATCCATGACCGCTGGATCATTCTGATCAATATGAACGACTAGACGATGAGCTTTTTCAGGCTGCGCCGCCCGCGTTGAGCTTCGCCCGCCGCTGCCACCGGACGCTGCGCTTTCATATTATCTGCAAAACTTGCCGAGATAAGGGACAGCGACGCAAGAACTGCGACCGTTGCCCGACGAAACCATACAAGCATAATACACTCCTTTAAAGTCAATGCTCCTGTCAGTTAAGCGGACTAGGATAACATGAAGCGAACCAGAGTAACATTGCCCAAGCAGCAAACCGTCCGGATTGACGTGCTGATCGCACAAGGACGCGACGCCTCCGATGTCCCGATCACCCAGACGTTCGGACCGAACACAAGGTGTGGACCGACGTGAGGGTGCCGGCCCCAACCTGGTGATTGCCTTTCCCGGTGGTGGCTATCGCGGTCTCAAGGATAAGCAGCAGCGCAACCATCCGCAGGGCAGCCGACTAGACGGTAGTTGCGCATTCTGGCCGAACACATCTCCTGCATCGCCATCCGGCCGCGACTGCCCGAGCCAACGATCATCGAGCATGAGCCAAGCGCAATCCGACAGCAGCAGCCCGCGCGAGCGCAACCACCGCGCTCGTCGCGCTCCGCCAGCGTAACCACCGCCGCAGCGCATCTGCTCATCCATCCCCCGTTCCTGTGTCCTCCACCGCTAGGCAGACCTAGCGCACCGGCTCCTGGACGGTCCGCTCTCGCGCACAGATGACGATGGGGCCGCCATTCGGCATCGCACCCGCGTTTCATCGAAAGATTGAGGATCGCGACCTCAAGCTGGTTCTTGTCGTATGAACGTCGGCGCTTCAAATAGACCAAATCTCTGAAGAGCGCCCAAAGCGGCTGAGCGCCTGAAGGCCGGACGGTTAGCCAGTCATTGATTTGCAAGGAATTTTTCTATCAACGAATGCCGAAGCCGCCGCGCTGGCGAACCCCGACCTTGAGGCTGGACAGCAGTTCTGCGGTTCGCACCGGATGTTGGTTCGGGTGGAACAGCTCTCCGTCCTTGATGCAGAGTGTCCAACGGCGACTGCGTTTGACCCACTTCGGTGTTCCTCGTTGGCTGGCCCGAGCGCACCGGTCCCTAACGAATCCCGGCAGATCGAGGTCCAATATAGGCCGCGATCCATTCGGGCTCGGCTTCTGATCAGGGCTCCGAGCGTGTCGCGAAAAGCCCAGAAAGTGCCTTCTTATGGCAGGATTTACCGACTTCGCGCGTGACTTGACCAAAGAATTGCAGCCGCGGCGGAATAGTCTTCAACGCTACTACGATCGATATAGCTCGTAGCCTGCGGCGAGGGCATACTGCCTCTACCGAGACTAAAATTCGTGCGCGTGTACTCGCCCGTATACGCGCTCGCGGGCATGTCGCTGCCGATGGCATTGCCTGTCGTTTAAAGGAAAGTGGGTCACAATCGCGGCTCATAGCATATCGGTGTTTATCAACCTTTCTGCCGAGGTGGCCCACCGACAGAGCGAGAAATGACAAGCGATCTGAATGAGGGAGCACGTGCTCGCAGTAAATCGTATGCTTATTGGATCTAGCCGCAGTGCACTTGATGCACTTGATCGACAGCGTGATTGCATGCGGAGTTCGCCTGCGAAACGCCGACGGCGTGAGGCAGGCTTTATTGCGACATGCTGATCCTGGAAGGTGGATATGGCGAGAAAACGCATCGGCATTCTCACAGGCGGCGGCGACGTCCCCGGTCTCAATGCAATCATCAAGACCGTGACTTATCGCGGCAGTGAGGACGACATCGAGGTCGTGGGTCTCCGCCGTGGTTGGGAGGCCCTGACTCATCTGAACCTCGAGGACCCCACCAGCACGTCTCACTACCTCATCCCGCTGAACCGTGAAAAGACGCGCACCATCGACCGGCATGGCGGCACCGTGCTGCACTCGAGCCGCACCAATCCCTCCAAAATGAAAAAGCTACCCGACCATCTCATCGGCACCGGGCTTCCAGTTACCACGAACACCTACGGCGGCACCGAAACCAAGACCTGGGACCTGACCGGCCAGGTGCTCGCGAACCTGTCAGGACTAGGCATCGAACACCTGATCGCCATTGGCGGCGATGACACACTCAGTTATGCGGCCAGGCTCGACAAACTCGGCGTCAAGATCATCGCCATCCCCAAGACAATGGACAACGACGTCCGCAACACCGAGTATTGCATTGGCTTCTCGACCGCCATCACCCGCGCCAGCGATGCGATCCAGCGGCAGCGCACCACTGTCGGCTCGCACGAGCGCATTGGTATTTTCCGGGTCTTTGGCCGAGATGCCGGGTTTTCGGCGCTCTATACCGCGTACGCGACCTCGATCCGATGCGTCATACCGGAGTACAAGGTCGATCTCGACAAGCTGATCCAGTTGCTCCTCGAGGACAAGCGAGGCAACCCAAGCAACTACGCGCTGATCGTGCTCAGCGAGGGCGCCGAGTGGGAGGGCTACAAAGTACAGGAATACGGCGAGCCTGACCCCTACGGTCACCGCAAGAAGGCGAGCGTCGCCGAAGTGCTTGCCGACGAGATCAAACGGCGCGCCGGCGAGGAGACTATCGTCTCTGACCTCACCTATGACCTGCGATCGGGCGATCCGGACTTCATCGACAAGCTCGTCGCCCTGACTTTCGGTAACATGGCCTACGATGCGGTCCTGGAAGGCAGGACCGGCCTGATGTCGGCGTTGGTAGAGGGCCGCTACGACCTGGTGCCCATCCCTGACGCCAAGCTTGGGCCGCGCAAATTGGACGTGGCCAGCACGTACAACACGGAGCGCTACCGTCCCCTCTACGCCAACAAGCGGGGGCTACCGATCTTTCTCAACCGTGCGTCATAGCTCACCGTGGTGTTGACCGTGACCCGCTCAAGGTCGCGCGTGCGCAACGCGCCAATGTCGTGCGCCAGGCGCCGAGGCCAGCAGCAGTTCCAGTTTGTCGCCGAGCCGCTTGCGCCAATGGCTCAGGTCCTTCGCTCGTGTGGGAACACGATTTTTCTTGTTGGTGAGCGCTACGGCCCGCCTCTCGACGCTGTGCTTGCACACGTAGCGGATGAGCCTTTAACGAACACATCAGACTCTATATTCACCAAAACTTCCCCGGCGATGATTTCGGGGTCTCCAAGATTAAGGTCATGCATGCTTGCTTGAACAAACTCCAGTACTTTATTGTTCGCCGCATTGGCGCTTTCGCGGTCCTCGAATATCATCACGGCGACACCGACGCCTTCGCCCCCGTCCAGCACATAATAGGATATGAATCCGTGCGATTCCCTTAGGATCTGACCGATGCCGCTTTTGGCGCGGCGGGCAGCATCCGCAACCGAACGAACATTGGTGAACTTTCGAATGAATGTGTACATCGGGTCTCCCATGCGTCCAGTCCCCCGCATCAAAGCATACGGGTCGCTGCTGGACTAGGGCCGACCTCCGAGATGATACAGACAAGCCCCGTTCCGGCCTTCGAGGTCCGCGTTACCTCGGTGGTCTCAACCGATCGCCGCAACAATTTATCTTAAAGAAGAGATGGAGTGTATGGTTGAACACACTTTGCAACGCCGCCGAAGTATTGCAGGCATCGGGCTAGCGCACAGGGGGTAGTCCAAGAGGCCCGCCAGTTGACGCTGGCGGGCCTTTTCTATTTTCCACCCATTGCCGCTACGCTCCGAAACAGTCTGACTATCCCAATTGCAACCGTCCACATCGACCTCACCGGAAACGGTCGCGCCATTGGCTTCGGCAGCAAGAGCCTTGAGAAGCTTATGGCCATGACGAATGCCGTTTTGTACTGGCACTGGCAGGTCCGAAATTGGCCGGATAGCGGACATATCGCAGGTATGGCAAAATCGATCGCCTTTTGGGGAGCCGATCAGCTTAGCAGCATCTCTCCGGCCAGCGACGCCGGAGATCGATCGCGGAGCGCCAATCTGGAGCTGTCCCAGCAAGTAGTCTGCCACATTTGAATTGAACGGCTTTCTTTTTGATTTGCCGGAACGAACCACCGTACGCCCGGTTGTCATATGTTCCCCACCATTAAGGAGACGTGATGACAAACAGAATGATCCCAACAAGTATGGTCAGCAGAATCGACAGGGCGATTGGTCCGCTAAGTCCGGCCAGAACCCGAATCAGACGCCTGGCCAACAGACGCAAAATCCAAACCAGGACGGCCAGCAGGGCGGCGGCCAACAAAGAGATCCGCAACGCTGATGGAAACGAATTGCTCGCTTCGTCGGTCGAACGGTTAGCAAGTCAACCGCCTCGCAGCTTTGTCCTTAAAACGTGGCAAGTCAGTTGATTTTGGTAGTTGTTGCAGCGGCACATCGGAAGAAGTTTATGCCCGAGCAAAGGCTTCACACCCACGAAGAAGTGTTTAAAGACCATGTCACCGGTCAGTATGATGAAACCATATTTCGTTTCAGAGTGCCGGGCGGCTGGATTTATACGCACACTGTTATCCGGTTTGGTTCGGTCGATAAAAACTTCGTAGCCGATACTTTCGTTCCTGACTCTAAGGAGAAGGAGCAGTCATCCGAAATACGTGAGCCGAAGCGCGCTTAGCCTCGATGCGAAGCGCGATCTTGATTGAGTGCCCAGACGGCGTTCCGGCTTGTGCCCGCTTTAATGACTGCTTGCCGTCCGACTAACCGCTTGAGCGATGTCAGTGCAATGTTGGTGACGGCTTGCCCAAGCTTGTCGTCGTCTTCCTCGATCGTTCCGGCAGATGATAAGTCCTCGACCTTCCCCTGTGTGTACCGAAAACTTAAACACGGGCGTAGCGGTGATGAAGTCCGCCCAGGATGGCGCGTGAACTGATCACACCGGTTCGCTGAACCGGGCGAGAAACCGGCGCATCCTTGTTCAGGGATCGATGCGTTCTGACGCTATTGTAATAGTCGGCGTAGGATTGCAGGACTCGACGCAGATGCACCTCGCCCAGGACAATGATGTGGTCCACACACTCACGCCGGATCGATCCGATCAGCCGTTCGGCAAAGCCATTTTGCCAAGGTGAAGCTGGTGCGGTGGGCTTGTCCCGGATGCCCATGGCGCGCAATCGGCGGGTGACAACGCTGCCATAGATCCGGTCGCGATCGCGGATCAGGTAGTGCGGAGCCTCATCCCAAGGAAAGGCCTCCGTGATCTGACGCGCAACCCATTCTGCCGTCGGATTTGCCGTGGCGTTGATCCAGACGAGCTCTCTGCGGTCCAGCCGGACGATGACGAAGGCATAGAGCAGATCGAAACCGATAGTCGGGACAACGAACAAGTCCATCGCGGCAATATCCGGCGCGTGATTGCGCAAGAAGGTTCGCCACCCTTGGCTTGGCGGTCCTCGCCGTTTGACCATGTACTTGGCGACGCTCGATTGCGCGACCTCAAACCCAAGCTTGAGCAATTCACCATGGATACGTGGCGCGCCCCAAAGCGGATTTTCGATGCTCATCCGCCGGATCAGCGCGCGCAGCTCCGTCTCGATCTGAGGTCGCCCTCCCAATGGGCGCGATCTCCACCGCCAATAGCGGCGAAAGCCAGCCCGATGCCAACGCACCAGCGTCTCGGGCCGGATAATCGTGAGAACCTGCAGGATCGACGGAAACCAGCGATACAGCTGGATAAAGAACCAGCGATCATGGTTCGTGAGCCGGACGCGACCATGCAACCTACGCCTCAAGACAATCAACTGATGTCGCAGCACCGCATTCTCAGCCTCAAGTCGCAACTTCGACTTGAATGGCGAGGCCAGGACGGCCAGAACGAAACAGAGCAGCCCGATCATTCCACCAGCTTAGGCGATTCCGTCACATCATCAACTCGGATGAGGTTTTCGGCACACACAGGGTCAAAGTTCAATCAGTATTCACACTTTGATCGAGGCCGCGCCTGATCCACGCGGCACAGGGGCGGCTTCCGCTGAAAATGCGCAGTTTCCTCGAATTCGCGGCGCCCCGGCTACGCAAATCATTGGAGAGCGATGAAGTAAAACTCTCAAGCAAGCCACTAAAATTGGTGTCGGCCCGATCCCGAAAGAGCGTGACGTAAATGCAAAAAATCACGGCGTAAGGTTCGATACGTCGGCGCGCCCTGTCATCGCGCGTGAAATCTGACCATCGCCGGCTTCGCGCTGGACGAGGAATGGACTTCGAGTTGGCCGGCGCACCGGCGACGACCTCGTCTACGCCGGCAAGGTGGACCACGGCTTCGACAAGGCTTCAGCCGCCGACCTGCACAAGCGCCTCGATTTCCTGGTCCGAAAGTCCAGCCGTACTCGAAGAGCATCGCTCACAAGGGCATCTGGGTCGAGGCGATGGTCCACCCGGAGTTCAAGAGCGCGCGGCGGAAGGAGGGGCAGAGCGATCCACTGTGCCAAGCCCCTACTTGTAAGCCACCGCTGCACTTGCGGGTCCCACCAACGGAATAATCTCGCAGCGACTAAACCCTGCCTCTTTGCACCACTCGGTGAACTGGGCGCCGGTGAAGTCAAACGCCTCGCCAAATTCGATCAGCATGTTCAGCGACATCATGAGACCGAAGCTGTTTTGCCTGCGTTCATCGTCGATGATGTTTTCAATGGCGACCAGCGCGCCGCCGGTAGGCAATGCGCGGTAGGCCTTGGCGATCAGCATTTTCTTGTTCTCGAGATTCCAGTCGTGAAGGATCATTCCCATTGTGATGATGTCCGCCTTGGGAAATTCATCCGCGAAGAAGTCGATCGTCTCGGCGGTGACCCGGCCGCCGAGATTGCGCTCTCTCAAGCGCCGTTCGGCGATAGGCTTCACATCAGGGAGATCGCACGACCGGCATTGCATGTGCGGATGGCGCGCCGCGACGATGGCCGAAAGCTGCCCGGTTGCACCGCCTATATCGGCCAGCGTCTTATGTTTGGAAAAGTCAAATTTCTCGGCAAACGCCGTGAAATTGCCCATCGAGATGCCGCTCATCGCGTCCATGAACTGCTCCAGGCGACTCGGGTCCGCATAGAGTTCGCCGAACATGGACTTGCCTGTCTCCTTGATCTCGTTTTGAGGCTTTCCGGTCTGCAATGCCGGTGTGAGATCGCCCCAGAACCGATACAGGCGTGCATTCGCCATCTCAAGGATTCCACCGATGTATTGAGGGCTCCGCTTGACCAGGAATAGCGCTGTCGATGGCGTATTGCCGTATTTGCCGGTTTCACCGGCGCCGTCCCTCTGCAGTAATCCGAGCGCGACGAGGGTGTCGAGAAAGTCATACGTCCCGCGCGGATGCAGACCCATGGCGCCCTGCAATTCGAGACCCGTTTTGGGGCCATCCGCAAGCAGCGAGAAGAGTCCGAGTTCCACGGCGCTCAATAATGTCTTGGCTGGCCAAAACCCAAAGCCAATTTGCAATATGTGGTCTGGAGAAATTTCGTTTTGCATCTGAGCCTCCCCGACTGGCGAATGCTCTCCCGTGAAACTACGCCGATGCGTCCTGCGAGCGGGATCATTCGATGCTACGCTACGTCCACGGAAGTTCACTACAGTTTTGTAAATCGGAGCCGGAACAGAGAAGGTTTAATGGCAGGGTTACGTTCAGCTAGAGTCCGGACTCCAAAGGGTTGCGATCAAAGCTTGACCATCCGCAGACGGAGTGCGTTGCCGACCACGCTCACCGAGGAAAGCACCATCGCGGCGGCTACGATCTGAGAAAGCATTTTCGCAGATATCGATCCTAGGTCGCACTCCTGCCGCAACTTGCGATATGCTAAACGGGAGCCGGGAATTCGATCATGCAATTTGAGTCCGTCCTGACCTGTCCGAAATGCGCTCATCAGGCCCTGGAAACGATGCCTGCTGATGCGTGCCAGTTTTTCTATGACTGTAAAGGCTGCGGAGAGAGGCTTAAGCCGGGCCTCTTAGCGCCCAAAACGGACTTGCCCGGCAACCTCGCGAGGATTGGCGCTGTGAAGGTCGGGCTGAAACTGACGGGCCCTCGGCTCGTCGTGTTGGTGGTCGAGCCAGCGATCGCCGCAGCGCCGTCAGCGGTCAACTTGCGCAGGGTATTGTTCGTCTCTCCATGATGCCGACGGGAGTCGTTTTCGATCAGCATCCACACCGTGATTATGTTCAGTGTCCATTCTAAGCCGCCCACTATTCAGTGGACGGACCAAAGGCTGAATGATGACTAAGAAGAGCAGTGAACGTCCGCGGTCCGAGCCTGAAATTATCCCGCCAGATAATCAGCTCTATTCTGAAATTTGGGCCCCTAAGACGACACACGGACCCCGCCGTATCCATGTCACAAGGCTTGGCCCATTCGGGATCATCCTTTTGGCTGCGGCAATCGGCGCAATTTTGATGCTAGCTGTCGTTCTTCTGCTTGGCCTCTTTGTGATCTGGATACTACCTTTAATAGTGACATTGGTCATCATTGCGGTCGTGATCCCTTTCGCGCGTCAAATTTTCACCGGCAACAAGTGATTGCATAAAACGACGGCTAAAGTGTCAACGGCGGAGCAAAAAGCAGGCCACGGGGGCGGAATAAAAGCAAGCTAGTCTGAGGTGGTGCAGGCCGCTCGCGACGCGCGCTTTCGATTGCGCCGTAACAACTGGCAGCAAAGCACCAGCCCGGAACCCGCGACCACCTCCGATCCCGGACGACGTTATGGCCCGGCCAACCCTCTCAGCATCTGTCGCGGGAATTCGAGATCTCGCCGCATAACTCTGTTGTCGGGATTTGCAGCGAGCAGAGCTTCAAGCGCGTCAACTTCGTGAGTAAACTTGTGTTTCAGATCATCGAGGGCCAGCGATGCTGCAGTGGTCCGATTCTAGAACGCGTACTTGAAGAGACGGTTCGGGTCGTGGCATCGGTCAGAATGTCGTTGGGATCGATGTCGAACTCAGGCGCCTGAAGACCCTGCTTTTTGTAATCGTCTCGCAGCCGTTCGCAAAGTGCGATGTAGTCGAGCGCTGCGTCGAACAGTCCGTCGTTTCGTGAACGCTCGTCGCGCTCGGCAAGCCGCACGCCGGTAACAAATTCCCTCTGGGCCTTGATGTCGCCGCCGACCGCGGCCATGCCTTGACGGCGCACGGCAATCTCGATCGTCTTCAGCTCACTGACCTTGCCGGCCTCAGTGATGCGAAGCTTTCGCTGCGCTTCGGCGAGATAGGCCTTGCCCAGGGTCGAGCGGACAGCTGCCATGGTTGATGACTTTGGTGGTCGGCCAAGGACATTGCCCGACTGCCCCTTTCTGAATTGGTGAGTTGCAGGAGGATTGCGATACCCGACCTTCGGGCGGTCTCCCGCTTCGCTGTCGTCAGGCATCGGTCGGTTCCTCGGAGTGCTGGCGCACGACGGCGTCATCGGCCACGGTTACGAATTCTTGCCAAGTTGTCTCCAACCGACCGGACTTGCCAGTGAGTTCCTCGTAGCGTCGGACGATCACATCACAATAGTGGGGGTCGAACTCAATCAGGCGCGCCGTCCGACCGGTGCGTTCGGCTGCGATCAGCGTCGTTCCGGAGCCACCAAACATGTCGAGTACGATTGCGCCGCGGCGTGAGCAATCCAGGATCGCATCCTTGACCAGTGCGACCGGTTTAACGGTCGGATGCATTTCCAGTTCGGATGAGCGCCCGGGATGCGGAGAATTTACGCCGGCATAATCCCAGACATTTGTTCGGTACCTTCCGGTATCGCCAAGACCGAACGTATTGAGGTGAGGGGCCTCGCCGAGCTTGAAGACAAAAACCAACTCGTGCTTCGAGCGATAAAAAGTACCCATGCCGCCGTTGCTTTTGTTCCAGACGCAAATGTTCTTGAGTTCGTTGAACACCGTGCGGCCAGCTTCGCTCAGTTCGGCGACATGACGCCAATCCATACAAACGTAGGCGATCGTGCCGTTGGCACAGTATGCGGCGCCGTTGCCCAGCGTTGACGTCAGGAAACCAGTGAACTGCGTTGGCGTCATTTCGCCGGCCGCCATCGCGAACTCCCGATGCTGGGTGCGGCCGAGACCACAGACATGCCCCATGATCGGAACATTGTATGGCGGGTCGGTGAACATCAATTGCGCTCGTTCATCGCCCATCAGCGTCGCATACGAGGCGCTCTCACGGGCGTCGCCGCACAGCAGTCGATGCCGACCGAGCAACCAGACATCCCCGAGGCAGGTCACTGCTGTCGTTCGAAGCAGCGGGATCTGGTCGTCGTTGCTATCTTTGCCGCTGGGCTTGCTCTGTTCCGCCTGCGTAATCGTCAGGTCGATCTCGGCAAGCGAGAAGCCGGTCAACTCGATGTCGAAGCCGATCTCGATCAGGGCCTGCATCTCGCCGGCGAGAACCTCGGAGTCCCAGCCGGCATTGAGCGCCAGCTTGTTATCGGCAATCACATAGGCGCGCCGATCAGCCTCGGTCATTTGTGACAGCCGGACCGTCGGGACTTCAGACATGCCCAGCGATTTGGCCGCTTCGACCCGCCCATGTCCGGCCAGGATCTGATTGCCGTTGCAAACATCTATCCGGCGTCACCCGATGAGATCGGGGCGCCCAAATGGGGAATCCGCTCGCGCACGCCTCTACAGCTGGTAGGCCTCGAAGGCCTCGATAATAGTCAGGCTCTTTGCGCGCCGGTCCGACCTGTGCGTTTCATTTCTCCGTCGTCTCGCAAACTCTGGGCGGGCCTTCAGAAGGCGGCGCGGTACGGCTCGCCCGTTCGAAGCACGGCCCAGATGATCCGTGCGTTCTTGTTGGCGACCGCCACCGTCGCGCGGTTGAAGCCGCGCCGCTCCCGAAGCTGATTGACCCACTGATTGTTGTGATCGGTCTTGGTTGGCGCCGTTCGCACGACGGCACGGGCGCCATGAACGAGCAGACTTCGCAGATGCTGGTTCCCGCGCTTCGAGATGCCCATCAGCACCGTGCGGTCGCCGCTCGAGAACTGACGTGGCACAAGACCGACCCAGGCGGCGAGATGACGGCCGTTCTTGAACTCGGACGCCGTCGCCGATTGCGGCGACGATCGCCGTGGCGGTCTTCGGTCCGACGCCTTTGATCGTCGCGATGCGCTGGCAGGCCTCGCTGTCGCGGAACACCCGATCGATCTTCCTGTCGAACGAGACGATCCGGCGGTCGAGGTCGCGGAAGAGATCGTAGAGCTCGTGGATCGCCTCACGCGCGAGTCGGCGTCAGTTCGTTGTCGAGGTCGGACAGGATCTCGGGAATCATCCGACGGGCGCGGGTGATGCTCTTGGCGATGGCGAAGCCACGATCGAGCAGGAGACCGCGGATCTGGCTGACGACGGCGGTGCGGTGATTGACCATGCGCTGCCGCGCGCGATGCAGCGCCTGAATGTCCTGCTGCTCGACGGTCTTCTTCGGGACGAGCGGAATGTGCGGCTGACGCGCGGCGGTGCAGATCGCCTCGGCATCGTTGCCGTCGTTCTTCTGCCGGCGCACGAACGGCTTCACATATTGCGGGCTGATGATCTTCACCCGGTGGCCGAGCGCCTCGAACTTGCGCGCCCAGTAGAATGCTCCCGTGCAGGCCTCGACGACGACCGTGCAGCGGTCGATCTGCGCCAGCACCTCCAGAAGCTGATCGCGCATGACCCGCCGCTTCAAAACGACGTGGCCATTGCGGTTGACGCCGTGGAGTTGGAACACGTTCTTGGCGATATCGATGCCGAGGGTCTCGATGGTCATTGCAGCTCTCCTTCCTGTTGCAGGCTCTCAGCCTGCAGGGTGGGAGGGAGAGCCGTCCATCCCATTAGCTGGCGGCAGGAGTTCGGCGGGCTGAAGAGCGATCAGGTGAAGCGGCTGAAGGACCTGGAGACGGAGAATATCCGCCTCAAGCGTCTCGTTGCCGATCTGTCGCTTGAGAAGCAGGTGCTCAAGGACGTTGCCTCGGGAAACTTATTCTCTATTCGGGGTGCACGATGCAAGCTCCTTTTTGCACATCCACAATGTCTGAGATCGTCCAGCGAGGCTCTTGCTTCTCTCCGAGGTCGGCATGTTGCCGCCTCATGATGGGATCAGAAGGATCGGGCGGAGCCATCTAAGCCGCGCGGTCAAAAGTGCGCCGCACGAGTTTCCTCGGTCTCACCCGATCCCGTCGTCCTCGCGGGACGCCTCCTCCAGCGTGAAGGAAGTTGAACAGGCCGATTGGTTGCCCCCTGTTTATGCTGCGCTTGCGGTCCAACGGAAGTCAGCGTCATCCCGCCACATGCGATGAAGTATGATGGCGAGCTTGCGCGCGACCGCGACCATGGCCTTTTGCATGCCGCGTCGGCGTGCGACGGCGATGCCTGTCCCTGTCGCAAACGCCATCCGGCTGGCGGTTGATCGAGAATTGGGCAAAGCTGCTGCTCGATGTTGGATTTGTGCAGACTGATCTTTGGAATGGTGATGGACCTGCTGCGGTCACGAGTTGCGCTTGAGGCAGAAATTCTGATCTTGGAATAATGTGCTGCGGCGAACCCGTCCCAAAAGACCTCCCTTCATCTCGATTGACAGACTGATATTGGGAGGTGTCGGCGAGATATTCATCCGCCGGGTTCGATCCATCGGTATTCGAGATCGTCCGACGTCTCCTCGCTCACCCTGGCAAAATGCGTACGCTGAACGGCTGATCGGGTCGATCCGCAGGGAATGCATTGATCATATCGTCATATTTGGCGAACGCCATCTGCGCCACGTGCTGCTGTCGTACATGACCTACTACAACGGCACGCGCACCCATTTGTCATTGAACAACGACGCGCCGAATTCACGCGCCGCCGAGACAGCCGGACGCATTCTCTGTCGCCCGATTCTGGGCGGACTACACCATCAATATGCCCGGATTTGATATGTGATAGGGACAGGAATCACGCATCGAAGGGATTCATGCCATTGCCTTTGGGCAACAGGATCACACGCGCGTGGGGCTGGCGGTCAATTTACAGATTATCCGGCGTCCGCAACGGATCGGACTTTGCTGCGTTCCGCAGCTCCTGCTCGGCCTGACGACATAAGTCTTTGTCCTTGCCTTCAGGACAGCCGGCTCGCTCCCACAATTCAAATGCGCGGCGGATGATCTCTTGTTCGGTAGGGTAGGACATTCCAACGCCCCCATCAGCTCATGTGCATGCTTTCGGAGCCTTTTGCGGCTTTCTCGACGCTTTGGAGATGGGCGCGTGCGCCCGCTCGATGAAGGTCTCGCAATCCTCTCGCCAATTGGCGAAGGTCGTTTCGCGCTGGGCCGATGGGGAGCTTGCGCGCCCGCCTGAGCGCATCGGCCGCATGCAGTAGTATCGGGGACTTGGATGCGCCGGTCATGTTGGCGGCCGCAATTCGGAAGACGCGAGCCACCCGTCCATTCGCGAAGTGGCTTCTGCCTGAATGGCCCGCTGCAAAAGCATATCGCGAGCCGTGCCAGGAGGGGTTTTTGCGGCCTCGCGCCCGAGGCGCTGCGCCTGTTCGTTGAGGCGCTCCTGAAGGGTCTTATCGTCCTTGGAGCGTGGGCGATGCTTCATGACGCTGTTCCATTCGTCAGAGGAAGGCGGGGAGCGAAATTTGGCGTTCTCGTAATTGATAAAGCCGTGGGACCGGGCGGGGAATGAATGTTCGCCTTGAATTCTAGGAGAGTCGAATCATAAATTTTCAAACGCGATTAGAAAAATCGGCTTTACGTCGCCGCCAAACTAGGCTTACCCCCGGCCGCTCTATTGCCCTTTGGACTTCAGAGTGTCCGGCGGAGCGGACTTCTCTTTGTTCCTCAGCTCCTGCTCAGCCTGATGATAGAACTTTTCGGCACTCCCTTTCGGCATCCAGCCTGCTCCCACAGCTCGTAGGCGCGCCTCATTACCTTTACTCTGTCCGGCTCTTCCATCGGGGCTCCCTCCTTCTCTATTCTCGCCTCAGCCGTCGCCCGATTTCCTGCGCCATCTTTGTCCAGTCTTCCGCAAGGCGCAGCCACGCTTCTTTGTCGAAAGAACTTAAAGAGTTCTCCGCTCGTTTGCGACATTCCTCCGCCTTCGCTCGATAGATCGCAATGTGCTGGTCGGATACTCCGTACGGATACTCCGCCATGCTGTAGGCCACTCTTGCATTGGCCGCCTTAAGCGCGTCGTCTTATAGGCGGTAGTAATCGTCGACCGCTCTGGTTCGATCTGGGTCGGACCAGTTCCATTTATCATCGGCTTTATACTTCGGGGCAGCTTTCAGCTGATCCGCGGTGACGCTGGTCAGGTAGCCGCCAAGCCCGGTGTCGTAGGACAGGGAGTGCCAGGGCAGCGGGTAGTAGTCGTCCCCGATGCCGAGAAATCCGCCGAACCCCAGCACGGCGTAGACAACTCGCCCGCTGGTCTTCTCGAGCGATTGTGCCGATCTTCTGATCATTGGTGTCATAGACAGCCGTGCCCTCGACTTTATCGTTAGCGATTAAGGGGCCGGCACTTCCTTCGATGGACATGGGATCCTCCTTGGTTACAAGGAGAAAATCGAGTATCGCGGTGATAGTTCCTTGGCACCGCGTTTGGGCACCACCAGCGCGATCAGAATGATCGTAAGTATGATCAAGCCGGTCGCCATGGCCACGATGAAGATACGCTGCATATTCGCCAACGCCGCGCCGAAGCGTTAGTTCGATGCGCGGCTTTTTGTCTCGAAACTATGTTGGACGCTGCAGGCCCGGCGACGACACCCACTTCTCGATGTGAGCCGACGTATCCGCCTGCTGTGCCTTCCGAAGGAGCGATACTCGCTCAGTGCCATGCGGCAGCCTGTCAGCCTCGCCGCGCAACCGCGCCGCCTCTTTGGAATGCAGATGGAAAGAGGATAGGACCAATCTGAAAAGGGGAATGTGCATGCGTTCCTCCAGGAGGAACGGTGGGAGCGCGACACGGCGCCTCACCGGTTGCCAAGCAACCTAATAGCTCGCGATGCAAAATGTCTTCCGCCGGCACCCGAAATGCTAGTAAAATATTAGCGATCGGGCTTCTCGTTAGGAGCTCTGTTCCATTGGGACCACTGATCATGTCCATCGAGGGCAAAAAGCCGGCCTCCAAGAAGGCGGCTAAGCCTGAGCGCTCGACGGGACGGCGGAAGGCAGGATAATTTCCGCCTCCTTTTCTTAGTCGGCCACTTCGACCCGGTGGCGGAAAACATTTCGCCTCCCTTCCAGCCGGCAATGCCAACAAAGCAGGACGACGCGCGAAAGGGCAAAAACATTGCCCGAGGCAGTTGGGTGCCTCGTGAAAGCCGGGTGTGTAACGCCCAGCACGAATAAATTCATACCATTGCTTTGGGTAACACCATCACGATCGCGACAGGCCTTTGCAGAATTTTGGACGCGATGACGGAGATATGCAGGGCGTACTTCTCCTCCATCTCATCAGCTGAGCCCTCGTCCAATGCCGACACAAAGAGAATATCGCCTTCGAGCTCCGCAAATTCGACACCCAAAAATAGGCGATCGAACTCTTCTGCACCGACGATGATGGCCATGCGCGCAGCTATGGCGTCCTGTTGGACTTGCGAAATCTTCATGTGGACTACCGATAATCAATGAAAACCAGAAGATGGGTAAGCAGGCTCTCCCGTTCAATCACCGGCGCATAAATCATATTAACTCTACGATCTTCCGTTGCGCGTCTTGGTCGGCGTCGATGTAGCGCTGGGTGACGCGCAAACTCGTATGCCCAGCCAACATCTGCACATCACGAAGCGAACCGCCCACGAGTGAAATCTTTCTCGCCGCGTTCGTGATGAAGGTGCGTCGCCCGCTGTGGCTTGAGCAGCCGTCAAAGCCGATCTGCTCATACCATCGCGAAAACATGTTCACGATGGTCTGAGGCGATGTCTGTTTCGACCGCTCGGTGCGGCTGGGAGTGAAGCGGGATGATCCGTCCAGACCGTCCCTTGCTCGCCTCATTCTGTAGCGCGATATCGCGAGCGATCTCGCCTTCTGCGTCGGTAACCATACTCCAGGTCAGGAGAGCAATCTCGCGAGCACGAAGTCCCGCCCGAATGGAAAGGAGGAAGATCAGCCTGTTGCGGGCCGGATGGCGGGTCTTTGCGAGATAGCTCACAACGGCGTCGATTTGGCCCTTCGTTAAGGGCTTGGCCTGTTTTCCGAGGGACACGATTTTGCTCCTGATCGATCTATCAGGATACAGAACCATACCCAGTCACGGGTGATCGTACAGGCTATTCTGAAATGTCCGTTCCTGACCCCCGAACCGGACCTCTTGATCCTAAATGTCTCAAGTGATTTCCGGCGGCCTAACGGCTGTGTGGCGTAGATCACGGTGACTTCGAATTTCGCATCGGTCAATATGAGCTTGTGCTGAGCAATCATGCTGCAGCCGGAAACAAGGAACTGCGATCAGCCGCCGTTCCGGTTCTCTGGCAAGATCGATAAACTAACGGTCAGGCTGGCCCCCCTGAAAGCTGCAGAGGAAAAGCTGCTCCAGCAAAAGGCCCAAGACAGTAAAAACAAGGCCCAGTAAATCGCTCCGCATTTGTTGTCCGTGGCCGTCTAGACTAGTTAAAAACGAAAATTGCCCGCCACGTCCGCTTTGGGTCAAAAGCTGACTTGGCGAGGATGTCCGCTTCTGGTGCGAACCGGACATAGTCATTCTGGTGATAAAAGGGCATCAGATTGTTGCTTTGTAACGGTTCTCTGCCGAGCGCTACAGGTGATCGGAAAATTGCCGCATCAAAACATCAGTTTATGCTGACTGATGATAAATGGACCAACTATCATCAGTTCGTTTGCGCAACCCTCAAAATGAAGGCGCCAGGGAACAGCTACCTCTTTGCTATTTTACCAGCGACCGCCGCCAAAGCTAAAACCAATGCTTGGTCCGCCACCGTAGCCGTATCCATAGCCAGGTTCGCTATAGCCATAGCTAGGTTCGACGTAACCACGCCGCCCATAAGCGTAAGAGTCTCCGTAATACCCCCGCTGCAATAACGGGGGCCGCGGGTGCGATAACAGCGCCCATATTCATCGCAGACGAGCCTGACGTTTTCAGTTGAAGACGAGGGTGAGATAGCTGGATTCTGATTCATGAGGGGTGCAGCAGACGCGCTGGTGGCGAGCAGCGCACCAGCGGCTGCAATTAGAAGAGTTCGGGCCATAGAAATGGCAGAGGTATCAGCTCCTGCCGTCGCCACCCGCCAATTGCGCGCCATGGGCATCCGGGACAAGCCCACCGCACCAGCTTCCCCTGGCAGAATGGCTTTGCCGAACGGCTGATCGGATCGATCCGGCGCGAGTGTTTGGACCACGTCATTGTCTTGGGCGAGGCGCATCTGCGCCGAATTCTGAAATCCTATGCTGACTATTACAACCGTGTCAGAACCCATCGATCTTTGGATGTAAACCGGCGCTGAACAAAGCCCCTTGAAGCTGCAGCGGTAACTCCTTGTGAGAAGTAACGGAATCTACGTCGGAGTGGGGTCACGATCGGCGCCGATCGTGACCCCACTCCGATCGGCTTTTTTTCGATTGTCTTTATGGCGTTACTGCCGGCACCTGCAGTGATCTGACCCCTGTGCCGATTCACACTTATCCAAGCCCACGGAGTTAAGAATGGGCAACCGCTGAAAGAAGGGACACTTTGCCAAAACGGCACGCTTCATGCCGATCACGCAAAAAAAAGGTTGGGCATGACGCAACCCGCAAGTTCAGTCGCTGCGCGACTTCAATCGTGCGGCGAGCCTTCTGCCAGCGAGCGCACCGCTTCGTCGGCACTTTGAAACAGCCTCTCCGGCCCAAGCAGGTCGAGCACACCGAATCGCGTCAGCGCGGCCTGCGCGCGTTCGGATTCCAGCCTCGCAATGGCGAATGTGATCCTATCCTCGCGACATCTGCGAATGATTTCGTTCAGGGCCTGCGCCGCGGTAAAATCGATCTCGACAATACCGGTTGCTTCCAGCACGGCCACGCGCGGTCTTGCCCCATCATGCATCAGCGCGGCCAGGAAGTCGCGACGGAATCGGTCGGCATTCAGGAATGACAGAGGCGCCGGAAAGCCCACGACCACGACGCCAGGCACATGCTCGCCCGCGCGGCTTGGCGTCAGCGGCCACCAGATGGACGTGCCCGGCACGCGTTCGTAAAGCAGCACGTGCGCGCGGGTCGTGCTCCAAATGCCGTGCAGCAGCGAGAGCGCGATGCCGATGCCGACCCCCTGCTCGATCGGTAGCACGATGATCGCGCCGGCCGTGGCGACGATCAGCCAGAACTCCGGCTGCGACTGCCGCCAGACCGTAACGATCTGGCGAACACGGACGATCCGCAGCGCCACAAACAGTAGCACGCCGCTCAGCGCCGCGTTGGGGACATGGCGCAACACCGCAACGCCAAACGTCATCAAGGCAGCGATGACGCCGACCGCGACAAGGCCCGCGAGCTGCGACCGGCCACCGGTCTCCGACACGATCGCTGTGCGCGGCGGGCTGGCATTGACTGGAAACGCACCGATCAAGCCGGCCAGAATGCTGCCGACGCCGACCCCGATGAAATCGCGATCGACGTCCGGCGGCCGGTCCGCATCCGACGGAAACGAGCGGGTGGTGGCCGCGGTCTGCACCATGGTTACGATCGCGATTATGAGACCGAGCGACAAAAGGCTGGTAAAACGGCCAAACGTGATATCCGGTAGCGCCAATGCTGGCAGCGACACGGAAATATCAGCGAGCACGGTGACGCCGCGCCGCTCAAGCGCGAACAGCACCACGGCTAGGCTTGCCAGCACAAGACCGATCAGCGCGGAAGGAATCCGCGCATCGATGTTTTCCAACACCACGATAATGGCGAGCACGCCGAGTCCGATCAGGATCGTGATCGGATTGGCTGCGGGCAGCGCCGCGATGATTACAGCCAGCCGATGCAGCATCGGCCCGCCGTCGTGCACGGAAATGCCGAGAATCCCCGGAAATTGCGAGACCAGGATGTGGAAGGAAATGCCGACCAGAAAGCCTGTCGTAACTGGAATGGACAGCAGGTCGGCGATCCAGCCGAGACGAAAGACGCCGCCGGCCACCAGCAAGACGCCAACCATCATCGCCAGTGCCGCCGCGAGTGCGGCGTAGTCCGGCGAGCCGGACGCCGCCAGCATGGCTAGGCCGCCGGCAAAGATCGGTGTGATGGTCGAAATCGGCGCCGCTGGACAGGAAACGGTTGCTGCCGAATATCGCGAAGGCGATCGATCCGGCGAGGAAAGCGAAGAATCCGGCCAACGGGGGAAATCCGCCGAGGCGGGCCGTGGCCATCTGCTCCGGGATTACGATCGCCGCGAGAGTTAATCCGGCGACGATATCGTCCGGGATATAGGCAGCCCGATACAATGCGAATGAGCGGAGCACGGGCCAGCCTCGGACCTTCGCTGGCGGGGATGCCGTGACGTTGTGGTCGTTGCCCCGCATTCAATACAGTCCTGCTGCACGATCGCGGTACTCTTGTCCGCGTCGGTAATAAGGATGATGAATACAACCGTCGGGGTCAATTGGCTCCGCGGTTTGAGGCAACGCAATCCTCATGATGAACAATTTCCTTGCTGAATGTCGCTCTCGGCGAATGCTCAGCAAGGGAGATGCCGGATGAATACCGCCGCGGCGTGAATAACGGGAGGTCAACTGCTATTTGGGATAGCGAGGCGGACATGATAGATTTCGCGAGGGACCTTGAGTTTCGACAGAAAACCGATTGCTTTACGATCGGAGCGAGACCTCAGCAGCGATATTTCGTGCCATTCAAACCATGAATGAAACTTAACTTCACGAACTCGCCTTCGCCTGAAGCGACCGCGCCATCGTCTCCATTGATCGGCTCGTTATTCTTCTATTGATTCAGGATCCCTTTCGAGTTGTGGAGCTTCATGACTGGTTAACGCGTTGCCCAGTTGATTGGGGCGCCCAAGCCGAAATCGTGCTGCGGAGCTTGGCGGCTTCCTTTGGATTCAATCACGGCAGCGATCATCTTGTCAGGTTCGTATCTGGCTGAACTGGGCAAAGGACAAGAGGACGTTCAGGGTTAACCTGCCCATGGAGGTCGTGGTATTGAACTGCTGCGTTACGGACACGAATGACACGCCATGAGCGTCGAACAATTCGACGAGCTTGGCGAGTCCGCAAGTGAACGCGTCAGACGGTCGACCTTATAAACGACGATGATGTGGATCCGCCGGGCCGCCACATCAGTCAGGAGCCTTTGAAGGGCAGGGCGGTCTGTCGAACCGCCTGAGAACCCACCATCGTCGTAGCGCGATTTGATCAGGCTCCACCCGGCATGCGCCTGACTACGGATGTAAGCCTGACTTGCATCATATTGAGCATCGAGCGAGTTGAACTCCTGATCGAGGCCAGAGTCCGTCGACACGCGCGTGTAAATCGCGCAGCGAACGATCCGGTTGTCAGCGGGCTTCATGCCCCTGCTTGCTTGGCACTAGCATGCACGGAGCCCGAAGAAGCGCGGTCCGTTCCAGTTGGTTCCTGTGATGGCAAGGCGATCTTCGACAGGCTGTCGAAAGTCTTCCCCTTAAAAGCAAAGCCGCCATCGACCACCGTGACCCGGTACTGCTGACCGTTCCACTCCCGCGTCAGCACTGTACCCGGCAAGGCGTCCTGTTTGCGTTTGTCCATCGCCGCTACAAGCGGCAAGACTTCATCCAGTGATGTGACTGCAACCGAGCGCTTCAGCAGTTGGACGGTTGCCGCATCAATATCACCCAGCGCATCTGCCTGAACGCGATAGGCGAGAATGCCGAACAACAGGTGCTTTGGCAGATGCTGAGGCGCTGTACGCCCCACTACACTTTGCCAACGGGACTGCAACCCGACCAGATCGAGACTGCGCAGATGCGCAATCTCGTCTTCAAGCGGCACCCGAATCAAGGGCGGCGACCGGACCGTTGAGATGTTGATGCTCGCGCCATGGTATCACGCCGCGGCCTTCGTGGGCTTAAGACCGGCGTTCGTTGAACCAATATCGCCGGACACTTTATAGACGCGGCCACAGTCCCCGGCTTCCGACGTCAGCGTAAGCTTGAGCTTCTTGCGAACAACACCCGCAAAAAAGCCGCGCACGGAATGTGCCTGCCAGCCCGTCGTCTTCATGATGGCACCGATCGTCGTGCCGGCGGGCTTCAACAACATTGAAAGGACCTGCGCCTGTTTGCTGCCCGCGCGATGCTTAACGGCTTGATCAAGCGGTTTAACATTCGCCGGAGTGGTCTTTGCGATCATCGCATCCTTCGCTTCTTTAGGTGGCGAGCGACGCGCTGGGGTCGTAACTTTCGATGCTGCTTTGGTTCGAGGCGCAGATTTACGGGAGGATGTTTTGGCCATGAGACGTCTCCGGTTGTCAGCATCATCGCTGCCACCACCGAAGCCCCGTCGCGGCAAACACCGGCGGGGCAGACCATCCAGCGGCCTAAAAGGCGCCTACGTGCTGCCAGTAACGCCCCGTTCGCCCGGCAATGCCAGTGGTTTCTGAGCAATCTTATTGCGCAACTCGCGACGAGGCTGCTTGTTTGGTATGTACGATGCGGGTCGCTTTTGGCACGATGCTCTTCTCCTCCCCGAACCCACGATATCTTCCGGGGCCGACCGTTGATGAATTTGGTCGCGTCGGGTGACCTCGACCGTCCTGCACCGGCTTGCCGCTTTCCGTGGTGGTGCCTTGGGCGGGCGAACGGGTAAATGCGGTCAATCCACCGAAACGCTCCATCAAGTGCTGGCGGACTTCGGCGTATTTTTCGGCTTCGAACGATTGGCCGTTATTGTCTGGAGGGGGCGGACGAATCTCGACCAGATGCATCGCGGACCTCTCCTCAGAACCGCAGCATTCCGAACATGAACAGAAGTGCCACGGTGACCGCAGCAGAGATCACCAACGATCCGAGACACCCGAGCCGGTTCGAGAAGAAGAACATGCTGCGCTCGGCCTACGGTTACCGGCCCGGCCGCAGCACGACCTTGATCACGCCGGCCGACACGCATCAGAGAAACGCGCCGCCGGCGATCGACGTCAAGTTCCTCAAGACCGACTTTACGCCGACCGGTCTGGGCAACCTTCCCTGCCGCCTGCCGTACCTGCGATTAGCCAACGCGATCTTCGCCGCAACGGGCATTCGTATCCGCTCGCTGCCGATCGTGTCGCAAAGGCTATAGCTGGACGTACGCGGTTGTAATTCGGGACAGACGCTAAAATCACCCAAATTCAAATTTCGGTGATTTATGCGTCTGTCTCCCGAATTACCCGCATTCATAGATTCAAAGCATCGAATTGGCTGAAGTTTTTCGTACTCGCTCTCCTCCTTACGACATCCCTTGCCCAGAGCAATCCGAAAGTCGCTGTGTCCCCCGTCAAGGTTCAGCACCCCGGACACGTGGATGTCCATGGAACCGGATTTACTCCAAAGGGTAACGTGTCTTCGCATCTTCGCAGACCGGATGGTACAGAGTTTCCAGTTTTACCGATGCTCACCAACGATCGTGGCGAGTTAACCCACGATATCGACACATTACTCCTCACCGGGAACTCACCGAAGTTTGGGTTGTCGATGACACGTTCCAAAGTTGCTTCGAATGTCGCCCGGTTCGAGGTGATCTTGAGCAGCCTTAGACAGCAGCCGCGGATTGCACGGATTACACGGATGGCGCGCAAATCAATGGCCTTGGATGCGCGCCATCCGTGTAATCCGTGCAATCCGCGGCTAATTCACGCCAAAAGTCTATCCAGTTCGGCGAGATCCGCCGCTGTGAGTTTCCACGAGGCTGCGGCACTGTTCGCACGCACCTGATCCGGAGTTTTTGCTCCGGCGATAACGCTACAGACCTCGGGCCTGGCGGCGAGCCAGGAGAATGCCAGTTCCAGCAGCGAGTGACCGCGCGATTCGGCGAATGCGATCAGGGCTTCCGCGCGTTCCAGATTCTCCGGAGTGAAAACTTTGGGGCCGAACGCATCCTTCCCCCGGCTTGATTCGGGAAATGGCTTGCCCTTGCGGTACTTGCCTGTGAGCAGCCCGTTTGCCAGCGGAAAGTAGGGCAGAAACCCGACGCCGGTGCGCGCGCATTCCGGCAACACGTCTGCCTCCGGTTCGCGATTCAACAGACTGTAGTCATTCTGCACGCTCGCGAAATATCGAGGGCCGGACGTCGCACGCGCAGCACGCATCTGTTCAGCGGAAAAATTCGAGCAGCCGATTTCACGCACTTTTCCGGCCTTCACGGCGTCATTCAGCGCCTGCATGGTATCTGCGATCGGCGTGTTCGGGTCGGGACGATGAATCTGATAGAGGTCGATGGTGTCGGTCTGAAGGCGTTGCAGGCTGGCATCGAGCGCCTGACGAACATATTCCGGTCGCGCGCCTTCCTTGCCTTCGCCCATTTTCATCCCGAACTTCGTGGCGATGATCGCCTTGTCGCGGCGGCCCTTGAGCGCCGTGCCGAGAAACTCTTCGCTCTGTCCAGCCCCGTAGACAGTCTGCCGTATCGAAAAAGTTGATGCCGGCGTCGAGCGCGGCATCGACCACCGCCGCCGTTCCTGCCGCGTCCGTCCGCCAACCGAAGTTGTTGCATCCGATGCCAACAAGAGACACGTTAAGAGATCCAAGCCTTCGATATTCCATGAATGCGCTCCTTCCGCTATATCAGTTTTCTTCCTGCAGTCCGCTCGCGACCCATGCCTTGTCTTCGGCCTGCACGCTTTCGTTAAGCTCGTGTTTGATTTCACTCTCCGGCAGAAACCCGCCAGCCTGCATGCTCCCGTCCGCGCATAGTGACCATCGCGTGCAAGCAGTTCTGCATGGGTGCCGTCCTCCAACGACCTTGCCGGCACTAAAAACCAGAATGCGATCCAGGTGTGCAATCGTCGAAAGGCGATGGGCGATCACAATTGAGGTACGGTCCCGAAGGAGGTGTTTGATGCCGTCCTCGATCGCGCGTTCGGTGACCGAGTCGAGACCGAGGTGGCCTCATCCATAAAAAAGATTGGTGGCATTCTTCCAGCACAGCGCGGGCGATCGCGATGCGCTGGCGCTGCCCGCCTGAGAGACGCACACCACGCTCACCGACAAGCGAGTTGTACCCTTGCGGCAGAGAAACGATGAATTCGTGTGCGTAAGCACGGCGTGCGGCGTCCTGCACCTCGTCATCTGTCGCATCGAGGGAGCCGTACCGGACGTTGTCAAACAGCGAGCGGTGAAAGAGCATCGGATCCTGGGAGATCATGCTGATCGCGCGTCGCAGAGAGTCCTGCGTGACATCGCCGGATGTCCTGACCGTCGATTAGTATGCGACCTTTTTGGATGTCATACAGCCTCAGAATCAAGTTCATGAACGTGGACTTGCCGGAAACCGGAGAACCCGACCAGGCCGACGCGCTCGCAGGAACGGATGGTGAGATTGAGCCCACGGAAAACCTCAGTCCCGCCGCCCTTATACGCAAAGTCCACGTTCTCCAACCGGATTTCGCCTTGCGTGACCACAAGCTCGCGAGCAGTCGATTTGTCCGTAATTTCGTGTGGTCGAATAATGATGCCGACGCCATCGGTCACGTTGCCGATATACTCGAAAAATTCCAGAAATCTCCGGCTAAGGTTGCGCACATCATTGATGACAAGTAAGAGCATGCTTGCCACCATGGCGAACGAGCCGACAGAAATGCTGCGATCCATCCAGAGCCGAGTGGCATAGACGATCATTCCCACCTGAAGGAACAGAGTAGCGATGAACTGGAACCAACGCATCCTCCCATGAAGCCAGAAAGTTCGGCGCGCTGTCTTGACTTCCTGGTCGAGGTAGCGGCTGAGTACGCGCCACGTTCGAATTCATTGCGGGCGAAGAGCTTGGAGACTCATGACGTTTGTGACGGCATCGACAATCTTGCCGCTGACCGCGCTTCGTGCCGCGGCAAACTGCCGAGCGTACTCTCGGCATCGCATTGCAAGCACGTACGACACGATCACGTATCCCATTGCCCAAGTGCCCATCACGAGTGCAAGTTCGATGTGAACCTGCGCCAGCACGATAAGCAGAGACCGAAAGCGTCACGGTCACCGGCCAAAAAATCGAACATCACTGTCCACACGGATCGGTTCACGCTCATCGACACTTCCGCAATGCGATTGGAAAGCGATCCCGCAAAGTTGCCCGCGAAGTAGCGCTGCGAGTGACCTTGTAGGTAGCGATACAGGCTATGACGTACCCGCCGACGCAGCGAGGGGCCCACCATCACCAATGTGGATCCGCTCGCCCGGCTGAAAATAAGGGACTGCCAAGGTTCAAGAGGACAAAGAATTTCATAGGGTCGGCGAGTGCCGTCCACACCGACTGGCTCCTATCGACGCCGACCGCAGTTGCAGCATCGATCAGGCGCTGCACGGCCTTGGGAATGAGGATCTGGCACGTCGCCTGCCCGAGTTCGAGCAGGGCTATTGCTGATAAGGAGCCATTTGTAAAACTTGAGGTAGTGGAAAACGAAGCGGAGGGGGTCCGATGGCAGATCTTCGCGGGCCCTGCGGAATCTCCGAGACGGCTAATTTCCCCATCTGCCCGAAGAGAGTTTTCGATTTCCTCAATGAATGCTTCCTCGGCATCATCCTGGAGCCGAGTCGTTTTGGTGTTAGTCGCCATTGTCGATTCATTCTATCCGGTGCGGCATTCCAGGGACGAGTCCCTCTCTGGCTGTGCACCACTGTAGGCGCGGTCTATGACCGCGCATCGTTACTGGATCTAACAATGCGCGCGGTCATAGACCTTCTTTGTCCAAAACAGCGTTTGAAACAGACAGTAACGAAGTAAAAAGCCCCTCCGAGTTTCTCGTTCGACACCAGCTTTCGACGGCAACGGTGTCAGCGACGAGCTCGAAAAAGGAGGGCTGCCGAATGGTACAAGTCGCGAGTCTGTTTAATCAACTTCTGAAACATTTCCCTCGAACAGAGTTTGCCGGACTGGTTCGCGAAGCATAAGGCCGAACGTGACGCCAAAGGATTCACCTGTTGGACCCAGTTTGTGGCGATGCTGTTCTGTCAACTGGCGCACACCGATTCCCTGCGTGAGATCTGCAATGGATTGAGTTGTTGTCTGGGAAAGCTTGTCCATTTGGGTGTGCAGACTGCTCCTTCGAAATCCACCTTGTCCTACGCCAATAAACATCGTCCTTCTGCTCTGTTTGAGGAACTGTTCTGGACCATTTTGCAGCGGTTCCGACAACAGCAGCAGTTAGGGCCGCGGCCGACACGATTTCGCTTCAAAAACAAATTGCTGTTGCTGGATTCCACGACCATCTCCCTGTGCCTGACGCTGTTTCCCTGGGCCGGTTTCAAGCGAGCCAAAGGAGGTGTCAAAGCCCACGTCCTGCTCGACCACGACGACTACATGCCCCGTTTTGTCTTGCTGACCACCGCCAAAGCCAGTGACGTGCGGATAGCGCCGTTCCATCCCGTTACCCAGCTCAATCCATTGTCGTTTGTGACCGTGCCTATTTGAACTTCTCCACATTCGCTCAATGGACATGGCCAAGGAACCTATTTCGTCTGCCGATCTCCACATCCTCCGCTCTATCGTGTCGTTCGCCGGCAAATCGTCGGATCGGCTCGAATTCTGGACGATCAAATCGTCCAGCTACACCGGCCGCTACAGTGGCCGGTATCCGGGTCTACTTCGCCGCATCACGGTACGCGTTGAAGGAGATGATCCGCTGGTTTTGGTGACCAACCACATGCACTTCGCCGCCAGCACCATCGCCCGCATCTACAAAGAACGCTGGCAGATCGAAGTCTTTTTCAAAGCCCTCAAACAGAATCTCAAAATCAAAACTTTCGTCGGAACCACCGAGAACGCTCTCCGTATTCAGATTTGGACAGCCCTCATCGCAATACTCCTGCTCAAGTGGCTCCATCATCTTTCAAAAGCCCGCTGGTCCCTATCCAATCTCGCCTCTGCTTCGCCTAAATCTCTTTACCTATCGTGATTTAGCAGAATGGCTCAACAATCCCTTCGGAACCCCGCCCTTGGCCTCTACCCGAGCAATTGCTCCTCGATCTCTCGGGATTTGGACGGCCGCTTCGCATCGACTGACAACCTCATCCTGGTCAGGCGCAGAACCGCATGCAAAAACGCAACAAACTCCACTCGGTTTTACTAGGCTTCTGTCCTATTTTGGACAGCAAGGGTCATGACCGCCTACAGTTCGCGAAACAGTACAGTCTGCAAAAGGATCCGTGATGAAGAGAATCGATACAAGCTCGATGCGGTAAAAGCAGAATTGGAACCGATCCAGCTATTCCTCAGTTTATCAGTTATGGCTCGGCATTGCCCGCTTTCCGTCCACGACAGGCGGAAAGTCCTTCACCTCGTCGTACACTTCGGTGATGAAGCGATCTTTGCTCTGCTGCGTGTCGCCCTGCGGTCGTCTTGTCGTACGGCGCAGTCAGGTTCGCTGCCAGAACTTCCTTCAGGGACTTGCCCTGCTCGCGCAGCGTTTTCACCTTCGCCATGATGTCCACCAGCATGGCGCGATAGGTCAGCGAGATCCTTCTTCTTGACGAACGTGCCATGGCCGGGGACGAGCGTCGTGTCGGGGCCGGCTATCTTATCGAACAGGTCAACCGCATCGAGCATGCCCTTGATCGTTCCGCCATTGGTCTGATCGGCGAAGGGATAGCCGAAATTGCGGTAGAAATCCTCGATGTAGATCACATTGGCTTTGCGAAAGCGCACAACGGTGTCGCCAGCGGTGTGGGACGGCATCATCGGGATGAAATCCACCGTCTCGCCGTTCATATTGAAAGTAACGGCGGGCTGGCCCGGCGCTGCGGGGTTATAGCCATAGGTCGCCACCGGAACGCCAGCCATATCGGGCGCCGGGGCCGGCTGGCCGTTGGCACGCGCCGGTGGTCGCAGCATTTGACTGCGCAGATTTTCCTGCGCGAAGATCAGCGCCCCCTGCTTGGCGAAGAACGCATTGGCGCCGGTATGGTCGCCATGAATATGCGTGTTGACCACAACCTTGATGGGCGCGTCCGTGAACGACCGGATCGTCTTCAGAGTCTTCTCGGCCACCTGCCTGTTCTCGGTATCCACCATCAGGACGCCGTCGGCTCCGAAAAGCACCATGACCCTGCCGCCGGACGCCTCCGGGTGCGCCGGATCGAGGCCTTCTGAACCATGCAGAACAAAGAGATTCGGCGACATCTTTGCCGTCACGATAGTGTCGATCTTGTCCCAGGGCGTCTGGTAGCCCTCGGGAAACGTGTACGGACCCTTTCCCGGTGCGACGATCGATGATGGGATATTGCGCTCCCTGTGCTCGAGCTATCGCGGGAATAGCTGCCATCGCAACCACACCCAATAACAACCATGCGCATCTTTTCATGATCTCAGTCCTCGTCTCGTGGCGGATGTCCATCCACCGTTGAAGAATTGTCGCAGGGGTGTAACGAGCCGACCAGTAAAGCGGTGAGCCTCAAAGGAGGCTCACATGACTTAGCTACGAAAACGGATGCACGGGCCTAGCGGCCGTAGAGGCGCATTTCCTTGCCGTCGGGCAGTACGGCGCGCTCGAGCCGGACGATCTTCTGGCCATCGGAGAACTGATAGCCGATGCCCGTGATCACGTCACCGGGCTTCACCGTCGTCTTGGTCCAGCCGTTGGCCTCCATCCGGTTGGTGGCAGGCCCACCGACTTGCCATTTCTCCGTCCGTCCGTCATTGGTCTGAACCTCAATGGTCATCATCGGGTGCGGATTTGCCCACCTGAACTCGATTACCGTGCCCTTCACTGTCACGAGCCGGTCATAGCTCACCGGCCATGAGTGATGCGCCGATAGCGGCACGACAGCAGAGATCAGCGCAAGGATGACAAATGCTGGAACGCATAAGGTCTTCATCGTGGCTCTCCTCCTGCGAGCGATTCTAGAGCAAAACCGCAAATAGAGGAAACGCGAAAACATGGGAAAGACAACCTCGGACTTGGAGTCGCGCGAACATTTCCCGCCACTGACTTTTCGGCATAAAATCGCGTGCGCGACTGAAGTAGGAGGACGTTATGAAAACATGGTCGATGGCCGTTGTAGCCGTCGTGATCCTGTTGGCCGGTGGGCCGGTTCAGGCCGCCGAGATCACCGTTCTAGCTGGCATGGGAGTCATATCTGGGGTACGTGACCTTGCCCCGCGTTTGAGCAGATGACCGGACACAAGGTCATCGTGCTATTCAGACAGACTGCCGATTTGAACCAGATGATTAATTCAGGCGCCCCGGCCGACATCGCCGCACTGCTACCTCTACAGGTCGATGCGTTCGTAAAAGACGGCAAGATGGTCGCCGGCACGAAGACTAATTTTGCTCAGGCGGAAGTGGGCGTCGCTGTAAAGAAAGGAGCGCGGAGGCCGGACATCAGCACGGTCAATGCGTTCAAGGCTGCGATGCTCAATGCCAAATCGATTGGGTACTCCCAGGGCGGCAGCGGCATCATCTCAGCCAAGGTGATGGAGAAACTCGGCATCGCCGATCAGCTCAAAGCCAAGACCAAATTCATCGATGGCATTCCCGTGGCGGAGGTCGTCGCCAAAGGAGAGGTCGAGATCGGGCTGCAGCAGATCAATGTGATCATCCCGATCAAGGGCGCTGACTACATCGGCCCGCTCCCGAAGGAACTGCAGGAGACCGTGAAATTCGCGGCAGCGGTGCTGGCCGTGTCGAAGCAACCGGAAGTCTCCAGGGCATTCCTGAGGTTCATCGCGTCGCCAGAAGCTGCGCCTCTCCTCCGCAAGAGCGCTATGGAGCCGTGGCACTAGTGATCCGGCACTCGCCTTGTGGAGATCTGGATCAAGAAGTTGTGGAACCGCACGCACATATAAAGGACACCAGTCATGTCTGATTCGATCGACGGCAAGAAGATTTCCCGCCGCAGCATTGTCGTCGGAATGGCGGCACTCGGCGTGTACGGTTTTGCGCGAAACGCACGAGCAGCCGAAACTCGGCCATTGGCGGAAAGACTGGCCGCGTATGCGGCTGCGCTGCGTTACGAAGATCTCGACGCCGCGACCATCGAACGCGTCAAATCGCACGTCATCGACACGCTCGGCTGCGGCATCGCCGCCTTGGACGAGCCGACCGTGCGGGTCTGCCGCGAGATCGCGCAGAGCGTGCAAGGGCCGGCCACCATCATCGGCACGGCACGTAAGACTTCGCCTGATCTTGCTGCTTTCGCCAATGGCGCGGCGGGCCGGTATTACGATCTGAATGACATCTATGTCGCGCAACGATACCACGCATCCGAGTGATCACATCGCCCCTTGCATTGCGGTCGCCGAAGCCGAACGTGCGAGCGTGCGTGACCTCATCATGGCCATCGCGCTCGCCTACGAGATCAATTGCCGCCTCGCAGACGCCCTCGACCTGAGCGCGCGCGGCTGGGACACACCCGTGTTCAGCCTTCCGGCAGTCGCGCTTGCCGCCGGCAAGCTGATGAAGCTTGACGCGTCGAAGCTGACCGAAGCGGTCAATCTCGCGATCAATGACCACATCGCGATGGGCCAGACGCAGGGCGCAGGTGCTCTCCGACTGGAAGGGGCTCGCCGATGGCGAAGCCTCGCGCAACGCGGTGTTCGCCGCGATGCTGGCGCGCGGCGGCCTGACCGGTCCGGCGCCGATCTTCGAGGGCCGGCTCGGCTTCTTTAACCAGGTCTCGGGTGAGGCCAATATCGACGTCGGGAAATTCGGCGGCCGCGGCAATCCGTTCCGCATCAACCAATGTGGCATAAAGGCCTATCCTGCGGTGGTCTACACCCAGACCGCGATCGCTGCGGCCATCGCGGTCGCCGATGAGGTGACAAAGGGTGCACCCGGCAAAGCTGCGGCGCTCGAACGAATCGTGTCCATCGAAATCGCAACGTCAAAACGCGCAGTATTGAGCGACCGGCACCGATCGCGAGAAGTGGGCTCCCACGACGCGCGACACCGCCGATCATTCCATGCCCTACATCGTGGCGCGCGCCATGTTCGACGGCGACATCACGAATGAAAGCTACGCACCGGCGAAGTTGAACGAACCACGGATCCTCTCCTTCATGCAGAAGATTACGGTCGTGGACGATCCGAAGTTCACCGCGCGGGTCGGCGACGCGCCAACGCGTATCACCGCGACTTTGGATGGTGGGCAGCGCGTCAGCCGCGAGGTCGACGACATTCCCGGCTTCGCGGGCAAGCCGATGCACAGGCCAGAGATCGACCGCAAATTCCGCGGCAATATCGGCAAGCGCTGGCCGCGCGAGAAAACCGATGCCGTTCTACAATCGCTCTGGGCCCTGGAGAACACGCGGGATATCGGAGCATTGCTCGCGACGCTGACGGTCTCCCCAATCTAGTCGCGGGCTTCAGCCCGCGCTCGGATTTCACTAACGCTCCGTTTGAAATTGAACGCGGGCCGAACCCGCAACTACATGCTCGGCCTGCAGCGGTTCATTAAGCAGATTTAATCGCCACTTAAGATTCTCCTAATTTGTTTTGCGTTTAATCTCCCATGCCTGGCTACAACCGGGCTCTAAATAAAAGGAGAATTCAAATGACAGTAAGCAAATCATTCTTAGCGGTTGTGGGAGCTGTTGTTTTCGCAATCGGCGGGATTGCCGCCCCGCAGGTCGCCGCCGTCTCGCTCGCGCAGCACCTGCGCAGAATTCAAAAGCTCCGGCAACGAAGGCGCCGGCGGCACAAGGCACCCGCCACAGCCGCAGCCAAAACGACAGCCGGTGCTCCGATCGACATCAACTCCGCCAGCGAAACCGAGTTGAAGAAGCTGACCGGCATCGGTGCTGCTTACTCGGACAAGATCATCAAAGGCAGACCATACAAGCGGAAAGATGATCTGGTAACGAAGAAGATCATTCCGCAAGCAACCTACGACAAAATCAAAGACCAGATCATCGCCCGTCAGAAGTAGGTCGACGTCGGACAGCCCGTGGAGACAATCGCACTTAGAAAACTGCGGAAGCCGTCCTGGCAACGTTGCTCCACGGCGTCCTCACGGGTTCGGCTCAAAGCACCCGCCCCAACTTCGCAATCGACCATGCCGCGATTGTCATCCCGTCCGAGATCAGCCCTGCGCCGATGCGCGCATCGATTTCGGACGGTGCCACCCGACGATCTCGAACTCTTCCGTTTCATCCGGCGTCCCCCCGACGTAAAGCAAACCGCTCGCGACATAGACGCGACACATCTCGATAGTCACGCCATTGTACGGATTGAACTCCCCGACCGAAGTCAGCATCTTTGCCGAATAGCCGGTCTCTTCGACCAATTCATGCCGCGCCGTTTCGTCATGAGTCGAGCCGTCTTTCACACTCCCGCAGGGAAATTCCAGACTCTCCCGATTCGCAGGTAGCGATACTGGTTCACCAGCAACACCGTTCCATCGTCCATGATCGGGACAACCATGGAAGAACCGTTCGTATGAACGTAGTGATACTCTCCGGGTTTTCCCGTCGGCAATTCGAAGGCATCCCTTTTGTACGTCCACCAGGGGTTCCTGAACACGACCGATTCCGAAAGTTTCTTCCAGGTTTTTAACGGCATTCGCCAGACTCCTTTCCGGGAGGCTCCATTGTCAGTTCTCCGACGGACTGTGTCTCATTCGGAACCGTGGAAACATCTCCAAGCAGGACAGTTCCGCGATAGATCTCCGTATTTCTATCTTTCCTTGCGGTCGCCCCGGCAGTTGGCTGGATAATGTATCCTCTTCCACTCTAGCGAGGATACATATGACCCGACGCGTCTTTCAGACGGTTGTGCTGGCACTGCTGATTGCGTGCACAGCGTTCGCCTCAAACCACCACGGATCCTTTTCCTAATCCAATTCCCACGACCGACCGTGTCATCGCCGTCAAATTCACTGAATTCGCCACGATTCCGGACTCCAACGGCATGACTCCGCGCATCATGACGATGGTGAATGAGCCGGGCACCCGACGGTTCTTTGCCAGTGACATGTTCGGCAAGCTTTACGCCATCAGCTACGACGGCAAGACCGTTACGCCTTACCTCGATCTGACCTTGGCGAAGTGGGAAGTAGACGTTCAAGCCATGGGAAGGGAACGCGGGCTGCAGAGCTTCGCGTTTCATCCGCAGTTCGGCGAACGCGGGAGTCGCGGTTTCGGCAAGTTCTATACGGTCGACGGACACATCGAACATCACTGTCCCTGCGAATTTCAAGCCGGGCGGAGGCATGCACACGCACGACACGGTCCTGCTGGAGTGGACTGCAAAGGATCCGACCGCTGCTACGTTCGATGGCAGCTGTGCCGCGGGAATTGCTACAGGATCGAGCAACCGTTTGCGAACCACAACGGCGGCCACCTCACTTTCAATCCGCTTGCGAAAGCCGGCGATGCCGATTTCGGTCTTCTCTATATGGGCTTCGCGGATGGCGGCAGCGCCGGCGACCCCATCAACAACGCGCAGAATCTCAGTTCAATCTTCGGCAAGATTCTTCGATTGGATCCGCTCGGCAACAACAGTTCGAACAAGAAATACGGTATTCCTCCATCCAATCCATTTGCGGGTGACAACAATCCCGGCACGCTGGGTGAAATTTATGCGTACGGTGTACGCAATCCTCAGCGCCTCTTCTGGGATCCAAAGAACCGCAACATGTTCATGTCCGATATCGGGCAGAACACTGTTGAAGAAATCAGTCCCGTCAGCGCCGGCGCCAATCTCGGCTGGAATATCTGGGAGGGAGCTTCAAGTTCGTTGCAGGGCGACCTGGTGGCGTCGAACTGACGGACCGGCGCAAGGATCCCAAGATCACATATCCGATCGTTGAGTACGGCCAACTCGATCCGTTGTTTCAACCTAACTCTGCAGCCATCGGAGGTCTCGTCTACCGAAGCACGAAAATTCCGCAGCTGACGAACCTGTTGCTCTTCGGTGACAACCCCAGCGGTGAGATCTTCTACGTCAGTGCTGACAACCTGCCAATGGGTGGACAGGATCCGATTCACCGGATTCTCTTGAATGACAAGGGCGCGTCGAAAAACTTTCTCCAGGTCATCAACGAAAAGAAGGCCGCGCAGGGCAAGCCTTCGAGCCGAGCGCGTGGACCTGCGCTTTTGTGAAGGTCCCGATGGCCAGATATTCCTGCTTAACAAGCAGGACGGCATCATCCGGCTACTCGTACCATGAAGCTTTCTGATCGCTACTGCACTCCTGATCGCGCAAGTGAACGCCGCAAGTGCGCAGGTGCCGAATCTCGACGCAGCCACGAAAGCCGGTGCCACAATGCCGCGGCTCCACAGCCTCCTGGTAAGCTGGCGCGGCAATCTGATCCTGGAGCGCTACTTCAACGGCGCGCAGCCGACGCGCCCGGCCAATATCAAGTCTGCATCGAAGAGCGTGATTTCCGCATTGGTCGGCATCGCGATCGATCGGGGGATGATCACCGGCGTCAAGCAGCCGATCAGTGGGTTCTTTCCAGACGTACTTGCCGGCGAGGCCAATTCTGCGAAAAAGCAAATTACGATCGAGAATCTCCTGACGATGCAATCGGGACTGGAGACCACCAGCAATCGAAACTACGGGGCGTGGGTCCAGAGTCCGAATTGGGTGCGCCACGCTCTTGGCCGACCGCTCGTCAGCCAGCCGGGCACGATCATGGAATACAGCACCGGCAACACGCACTTGTTATCGGCCATTCTTACGAAAGCGACAGGCAAGAGCACCTGGCAGTTCGCCCAGGAAATGCTCGCGAAACCGATGGGATTCACGCTGCCGCGCTGGCCGCAAGATCCGCAGGGAGTGTTCTTTGGCGGTAACGACATGCTGATGACGCCGCGCCAGATGGTGGCATTCGGAGAACTTTATCTGAATCACGGGCGCCGGAATGGCCAGCAGATTGTTCCGACTCGCTGGGTCGAAGCGTCACAGATGCCGCGTGCGCAGTCCCAGCGCGAGGACGACCGGTTTTACGGTTACGGCTGGTGGATCCGCGATCTGGGCGGTCACCGAACCTACTATGCGTGGGGATTTGGCGGACAGTTCATTTTCATCGTGCCTGCGCTGGATCTCGTCGTCGTTACCACATCATCGAGCACGGTTGCAGAAGAACGCCGAAGCCACAGGCTGACGTCTATGACTTGGTGGAGCACCTCATCATCGAGCCAATCTCCGCGACGGCGGCGACTGCCAGGTTCTGACTCTTGATGTTGGGATTCTGAATTCGGACTAGGCGCGGGCGAAAGCCCGCGACCTACATTGAATCGACACCTTTTTGAGAGGTGCCCTACCTGGTGTTTCCTCGCGCGACATCCACACCTGTAAAGCAATACGACATAG
>CAVXSV010000024.1:0-62815 GCA_963764445.1 uncultured Alphaproteobacteria bacterium | reverse complement strand
GCCATCGGCACGAAGATCTGGGGCTTCGGCGCCGAGAAACGAGAACGATCGCGGGAGCACGCCGACGATCAGGTACGGCCCGCCGTTCAGCGTGATCGCGGTGCCGACGACGGACGGATCGGCCCCTGAAGCGCCGCTCCCACAATCCCGTCGTCAGTACGAGCACCCGATGCGATCCCCACTGCTCCTCCTGCCGCACGAAGCCGCGGCCGAGCGTCATCTGCGTTCCCAGGGCGTCGAACAGCCCCGGCGACACCACGAGCGTCTGCACGCGTCCGGCGCGCCGGCGCCGGTGAGGTTGCCAGCGCGCGTGAAGTAGGCCTCGACCTGATCGAAGAACCGGCTCCTGTCGCGATACTTGTAGAAATCCGGTGGCGCCGCGTATGACGAGCTCCACCTCACCGCTTCCATCGTCTCGACTGCGACCAGGCGATCCGGATTCGCGTAAGGCAGTGGACGCAGGAGCAGCGAATTGACGACGCTGAACATCGCGCTGTTGGCACCGATGCCGATGCCGAGCGTCACGACGACGATCGCGGCGAAGCCAGGATTCCGGCGCATCAGGCGCAGCGCGTAGTGAAGATCCCTAATCACGATGTCGACGACCGGCACCCTGCTCTGATTGTGTACGCCTCGGTCGCCTGCGTCAGACCGCCCAGAGCCACCAGGGCCTGGCGTCTCGCCTCCTCCGGCGTCATGCCGCGCCGCAGGTTGTCGTCGACGTGCAGCTGGAGGTGCGACGCCAGCTCTTCGTCGAGCTCGCGAGCACCGCGGGGGCGGCGGACCACGCCGGCCAGTCGACGCAGCCACCGGCGGAGGGCTCTCACGACCGCTCACCAGGGGCCAGGAACCGCCCGAGGATTGCCGAAGTCCGCTGCCACTCGCGGGTCTCGCGCTCGACGCGTTTCCTGCCGGACCTGGTCAGGCGGGTATACTTCGCCTTGCGGTTGTTGTCCGAGACGCCCCACTCAGCCTCGATGTCGCCTTCCTGCTCGAGCTTCAGGTAGCGCTGGTGCAATAGAGCGTGCCGTAGTTGATGGCGAGCAGGTGTCCGCTGGTCTGCTCGATCCGACGGGCGATGCCGTAGCCGTGCAACGGCCCCATCGTTTCGAGCGTCTTCAGCACCATCAGGGCCAGCGTGCCCTGCTTGACATCCGATCGGTCGGCCATGGGGACATGCTGTCATTCTTCCTATTGGAATGCAATAGGTGTGCTCCGGTCAGCAACCGGATGGCAAGCAGCCGAGGATCAGCATTTTTAGTTTGTTTCGCGGGGCCCCACCCCCGCGAAACCGCGTGGGGCCCCACCCCCACGCGCTGCCAGCGCCTCGCTTCGCTCGGCGCCGCTGGTTAGCAGCCCTTAGCCGCTTGGATCAGCATTCTGTGGTGGCTTGTTCGAACGCATTGCCAATCCAAGCAGCTAGATGCTGCTAAACACCGGCGCGAGCGCAGCGAGCGCTGGCTGGCCGCGGGGGTGGGGCCCCGCGGCGCGCGCCGGGGGTGGGGCCCCGGCGCGCAACTAATAAATGCTGACGATTCGCCCTGATTACCCCAAAGCGATTACAAAGTCGATCCACCGGATACCCTCATTGAAATCCGGCGAGGCCGAACGCCCTCGCGACCGGCGGAATCTGCCCTGAAATCGACCCTCCGTGGCACGCCTTTTGAGGCCCGGGATCGCATGTTTCTCTTCCTGCTGGTCCTGGCCGGGTTCGCCTTCTACATCATGTCGACCGACGAGCGGAAGCGCGTGATGCAGTGGCTGCTGGCGGCAAGCGTCGTGGTACGGCGGATCCTGCTGATAGTGCTCGCCGGCCTGCGGATGTTCGTTCAGGCGATCCAGGCGAAGAACCGTCTCGCTCAGGGCACGGCCATCGCCCTGATGCTCGCGGCGACGATCGTCGCCATTCAGGCGCTCAGGCCGCCTCCGGCGGACATGCGCCCGGAGATCGACCGGCTGCTCGCCGTCGAAGTCGGAGACCGCGGCGCTCTACGACGCGGCGGCGACGCAATTCAAGCGCGGCACGCTCGACAGCGAGTCGCTCGCACGCTTCATCGAGCGGAAAATCAAGCCGCAGCTCCAGGGAGTGCGGGTCCGGGTAATGTCGCTCGAGAACGTCCGCGCCGATCACGAGCCATCGCTGGAAAAGGCCAGGGAGTATCTTCGCCTGCGCGATGAGAGCTGGCGGCTGCGCGCCGACGCGCTGCACCGTCGCGACATGAAGAGCCTGCAGCGGGTCGAGCTGACCGAGCGCGCCTCCCTCGCGGCGCTCACCGCCGCCGCCGAAGGAGTCAAGGAGCTCTGAAGAATCGGGGTCGGGACGCGACCCTACTGATGTTCCCGATGGTCGCAGCCCTGGAACTGCGGCAGGAACAGCGGTCCATTATCGCCGAGCTCCTGCCGAAGCCCGATCTGCTCGTGTAATACCCGTTGATCGTCATCGACTTGATCGCCTGAAAGAACGCGCCCGATCGCCTCTTCCTTGTCCGAATTGCCCTCCGCCGACAGGCGCGTCAGGAGCGTCGTCTGCTGCTCGGGAGACGCGTCCAGAAAATCCCCGCCTGAAAGTGCGCGACTGCGCGTATCGATCCAGGTCAGGCCGCGGACGAACGACTCGCGCACTGTCGGTTGTGCATCCGTCAGCACCCGATCGATGAACCGGTTGACGTTGGCCGCCCTCGCACCCGGCGTGTCGGTCTGCGGAATGATCAGCTCGGTCACGGCACGACCAGATCGTTCTGGTGCGCGGTCAGCTGCGTGGGGCCCAGTTCTGAGCGGCGATCACCGCGACGGCGGCATGCGCATGCGCCTGCTGACGGGCCAGGGCGGTCAGTGACTCGACCCAGGAGGCCGACGTCACTGCCGCGACCGCGCCGCTCGCGAGCGCACGAATGGCCTGCCGGCGTCCGATATCGGCGCGTTCAGAGGTTGCCACGTTTGATCTCCTCGGCCAGATGATCGGTCGCGCGCCACGAGAGCGCGAAGATGGTCAACGTCGGATTCTTCTCGGACGCATTCGGACGCCGACCCGTCCACCACGAAGACGTTCCGGACCTCGTGCATCTGGTTGAACTTGTTCAGTGCCGACCGCCTGGGATCCGCGCCCATCCGGCAGGTGCCGTGCTCGTGAATCGCCGACCCCATCGCGTCGAGCTGGCCCCGCTTGTAGTTGACCAGGCACGCCCCCCGACGCCTTCACGATTTCCTCGACCGTGTCGGCCATGTGCTCGGTCATCTTCCGTTCGTTCTCGCCGATCTGATAGTCGATCCGCGGTAGCGGCACGCCGTAGTGATCGACCCGCGACGGGTCGACCGTGATGCGGTTGTGAGCGTACGGCAGCACTTCGCCGAACGGATGGACCTCAACCACGCGGGATGCCGGCGCTTGATCGCCTGCTTCAAGATGCGCCGAAACCCGGAAGCGTCCGAGCCATAGTGCGCACCGTAGATGCTGGCCCCGGTGTTCCAGAACTGCGCGCCGAATCCGCGCAGGTAGTCGCGCCCCTTCCCGGTCACATGATTGAAACGCGTCATGTAGATGGGCCGCCACCAGTCCCCGATCGTTCCTCGTCGGCGTGCCTTGAGCTGCGGGAAATAGCCGGCGACGTTGAGCCTGATCTGCTCGCACAGGAATCGACCGATGACGTCCGACCCGTTGCCGAGCCCATTCGGATGGCGCGACGACTTCGAGTTCAGCAGGATGCGCGTCGAATCGACGCAGCTCGCCCCGACCACGACGACCTTCGCCAGCGCCTGACGCTCGGCGCCGGTCTGACGATCGAGGTATGGACGCCGCGCGCCAGACCGTCGTCGCCGGTCAGGATCCGCGCGACGACCGCGTTGGACTGAATCGTGAGACGCCCGGTCTTCAACGCGAACGGCAGGAGATGATCCGCGGAGCAGAAGAACGACGCCGTGTCGCAGCCGGCGCCGCAGTTCCCGCAGTAGTGGCACGCCGGAAACCCACGGGTCGGGCGCGTCATATTCGCGTGCCGTCCGGCGACGACCGGCAGCCCGAGTTTCGTCATGCCCCTCATCAGCAGCCGCTCGCCACACCGCGGCGCCGGCGGCGGCTGCAGGACCTTGCTGCCCGGCAGGACGTCCGAGTCGTCTGTGCCGCCGCAGACGCCGAATCCCAGCTGCTCGACCTGATCGTAGTACGGCGCAATCTCCGAGTAGTCGATCGGCCACGGGATCTCCCACCCGTCCCGCTCGGCCGCCTTGAGGTCCATCTGCAAATACCGAAGGCTGACACGGCCCCAGACATTCGTCTTGCCGCCATGGCCCCACACGCGCGTGAGCGAGAACGGGCGGCCCTCCGGCGTCGTGTACGGCTGTTCCTTGGTATCGAGAAAGAACTCGGACGCGTCTCGCCCCGCGCCTCGCGCTGCCTGGGCTTCCCAGGGTTGCACGTGGGTCCAGTGCAACTCCAACCGATCGAACTTGTCGCCCGGCATCGAGCAGCAGCACGTCGATACCCTTCTGGGTGAGATTCCAGGCCGCCATCCCACCGGACGCGCCGCTCGATGACGATGACGCTCGGCCTCGGCGACGGCGCGCTGCCGGACACCGAGACCGTCGAGACGCTGGCCGAAGTCGCTGCGCAGATTTCCGTCACCGAGCGCCGCGCCATGAAGGCCGAACGCGAGACCGCCGACCGCCTGATCGCGCATTTCCTCGCCGACCGCATCGGCAATATCTTCGAGGGCCGGATTTCAGGGGTGACCGGCGCGGGACTGTTCGTGAAACTGACCGATACCGGCGCCGACGGACTGATCCCGATACGGACCCTGGGCACGGAATATTTCAACTACGACGAGGCCCGCCATGCGCTGGTCGGCTCGCGCAGCGGTGCCATGCACAAGCTGGGTGACGCGGTAGAGGTTCGTCTGGTAGAAGCTGTACCGGTAGCTGGCGCGCTGCGTTTCGAACTCCTATCTGGGGGGCATGTCGGAGGGGCACGCGGCCGCCGCGCCCGCAGTGAGCAAGATACCAAGGGACCGCGCAGTCAGGGCACGCGGCACCCCAATGTGAATTCGAAGGCCCATCCGGGCCGCACACCGCGCAAGACATCGCGCAGGCCGGGCAAGAGCAAGGCCCGCAAACCAAGGAAGGGCAAACCATGACGGCGCCTCCCGATACCGCGACCACAGCAACCGAGATCTGGACCCGGGACACCGCGCAGGGCGAGAAGCGCCCCGGCTGGACCGCGGTGAAGCGCGGCTTTTTCTGCCGCTGCCCTAAATGCGGCGAAGGCAAGCTCTTTCGTGCTTACCTGAAAACCGCCAACAATTGTTCTGCATGCGGACTCGATTTTTCCCCGCATCGCGCTGATGACCTGCCCGCCTATCTCGTCATCGTCATTGTCGGCCACATCGTGGTACCGCTGGCGCTGATGATCGAGACCAATTATTCGCCGCCGGTCGCCTTTCAATTGGCGATCTATCTTCCGATGACGCTGCTGTTGTCGCTGCTGCTGCTTCAGCCGATAAAGGGCGCGGTGGTCGGACTCCAGTGGGCTTTCCGTATGCACGGTTTCGACGAGAAATTTGTCGAAGACACCTAATACGGCTGTTCGACGCGACCAATAAGAAACTCACGGCAGCGATATGAGCGCGACGGCGCAACAGCCCCCGCAAGGGGCCAGCCATCACCCCTATCGCCGCCCGAAAGATGCCGCCACGCTGATCCTGATCGACCGCAGCGCGGCCACGCCAAAGGTGCTGGTCGGCAAGCGCCACGACAAAGTGGTCTTCATGCCGGGCAAGTTTGTCTTCCCCGGCGGCAGTGTCGACAAGACCGACAACAAGGTGCCCGTCGCTGCGCCGATACCGAAAGAGCTCGAGGCCAACCTGCTCAAGGGCAGCCCGAAGACCGAATCGTCCCGCGCACGCTCGCTCGCGGTCGCCGCGATTCGCGAGGCCTGCGAGGAAACCGGGCTTTGTCTCGGACGCAAGACCGAGGGCGCTGGCGCAAAACTGACCGGAGCCTGGCAAGCGTTCAGCGATGCCGGATTGCTGCCCGACCCGTCGGGCCTGTACCTGATCGCGCGCGCCATCACGCCGCCGGGCGGGGTGCGGCGCTTCGACACCCGCTTCTTCACGGCCGACGCGTCCGCGATCGCCCATCGGGTCGACGGGGTGATCCACTCCGACGCTGAACTGGTCGAACTGGTCTGGGTCGAGATCGGTTCAAAGCCTCTCGCCGACCTGCATTCCATGACCAGGAACGTGCTCGACGAACTCGAAAAACGCCTCGCCGCCGGTCCGCTGCGTCATGATGCCGACGTGCCGTTCTTCCATTTCTACGGCGGCAGGATGCACAGGGATGTTTTGCCGGGCGTGGCTTGAATCGTCATTCAGGGGATGCGTGCGAATCACGCCGGCCCCGAATCGGCTGCCGCGGCCGAAAACCGGCTCTTTGCGGGGTAACGGGTCGATTCAGGTCCTCAATAACCTCGAAAACCTTGACTTTGGGCGGATGGAAGCTAGGTTGCCGGCCAAACGCAGGCCTGACGCTGGGCCAGCTTTCCCGATTCCAGACATCAGAGGTTTGTCTTATGGCCAAAGCGGTCACCATCAAGGTCAAGCTGGTTTCCAGCGCCGACACCGGCTTCTATTACGTCGCCAAGAAGAACTCGCGCACCATGACCGACAAGCTCGTCAAGAAGAAGTACGATCCGGTGGCGCGCAAGCACGTCGAATTCCGCGAAGTCGAAGATCAAGTAACCTCGCCTGCCATCGACGGTGGATTTTCCCCATCGAGCGGGGTGCTTCGGATCCCGTTTTTATTTCGACGAAGGATCAGGCCGCAGCCGCCACGACGCGGTTCCGGCCGTCGTGCTTGGCGCGGTAGAGCGCGGTATCGGCCCGCTTGAGAACGTCGGCGACCGGTTCCCCCTTCCGCTCCAGGATCGACAGTCCGATCGAGATGGTCACATCGATCCGCTTCACACCCTTGTGGACAGCGAACGGTTCGCCTGCGATCGAGCGGCGCAGCCGCTCGGCCACCATGCCGGCGACGTGCAGATCGGTCTCTGGCATCACGATCACGAACTCCTCGCCGCCATACCGGCAGGCGAGATCGATACCGCGGATGGACTTGCGGATACGCACCGCGAATTCGCGCAGGACGTCGTCGCCGGCATCGTGGCCGTAACCGTCGTTGATCGACTTGAAGTAGTCGATGTCGAGCATCATCAACGCCAGCGGCTTGCCGCGCAGCGAGGCCTGCTCGGCCAGCGTGGTCAGATGGCTTTCCATATAGCGGCGATTGTGCAGACCCGGTCAGCCCGTCGGTGATCGCCATTTCGATCGAGTTCTGCACGTTGTCACGCAGGTGATCGGTGTAGCGGTGGCGGCGGATTTGCGTGCGGGCGCGGGCGAGCAACTCGTTCTTGTCGACCGGTCGAAGCAGATAATCGTTGACGCCGATCTCGAGACCACGCAGCAATCGCGCATTGCTGTCGGCATCGGCGATGGCAAGGATCGGAACGTGCCGTGTTCGCTCCAGCGAGCGCGCCTGGCTGCACAAACGCAAGCCGTCGAAATTTTCCAGCCCGAGCGACACGATGAGAAGATCGTAATTGCCTTCGGCGGCATGAAACAGCGCCTCGGACGGATTGGTTTCGACATCGACATGATGTTCGGCGCTCAGCACCGGCGCCAGCCGCTCATAGGACGAGGCGCGGTCGTCGACCAGCAGGATGCGTCCGCCCTTCCCCGCGTCGGCAACCGCGTCGCGCTCCGGCGCCTGTACGCCGATTTCGAGCGAGGTGACGGCGCGCATGCGCAGCTCGTCGGTCATCATCTTCAGACGTGTCAGCGAACGGACCCGCGCGATCAGCACCACGTCCGATACCGGTTTGGTCAGGAAATCGTCGGCGCCGGCCTCGAGCCCGCGCACGCGGTCGGACGGGCTGTCCAGCGCCGTCACCATCACCACAGGAATGAAATGGGTTGCCGGGTTGGCCTTCAGCCGGCGGCAGACCTCAAAACCGTCCATGTCCGGCATCATGACGTCGAGCAGGATGATGTCGCACTCGGCACGCGCGCAGATATCCAGCGCCTGCGCGCCGTTGGACGCCGTCATGACGTCGAAATATTCCGCCGACAGCCGCGCTTCCAGCAGCTTGACGTTGGCGGGGACATCGTCGACGACCAGAACACGCGCGGACACCGTTGTCTCCTCAACCCACAAACCGCCGGACGGTTTCGATGAACTTGCCGACCGAAATCGGCTTGGACAGATAGGCCTCGCAACCGCCCTCGCGGATACGCTCTTCATCGCCCTTCATCGCAAACGCCGTCACCGCAACCACCGGAATCGCGCGCAGCTCGGGGTCGTCCTTGATCCAGCGCGTGACATCGAGACCGGACACCTGCGGCAATTGAATATCCATGAGAATGAGATCGGGGCGAAGCTTGCGGACAAGATCGAGCGCTTCGAAGCCGTTGCTGGTCCCCGACGTCTGGTAACCATGAGCCTCCAACAGATCGCGGAAGAGCTTCATGTTGAGCTCGTTGTCTTCCACGATCAGGACGGTCTTGGCCACCCTGGCCCTCCAATCGGCGACGCGCTCATCCACCTTGGTGAGCGAAACATGCGCAAGCATCACGAAACTTATCCGCAAACTCGATTTAGATTTGCACCAGAATTCGCTCAAAAGCCGTTAAGGCACAGTGCGATCTTTATGCGAGCGGATTAGCGCTTGCTTGAACACGTTTCAGGGACTCGGGCATTATGGTTCCAAAGTAGAGGCGATAGGTTACGGAAAGGCAAACAGTCACGATGACAAAGCGTGTGCATAACCCGCGCGAAGTAGCTGAGATCGTGGCAATTCAGGCGCTTTCCTTTGTTGCGGGCGATGCCGAACGGCTGGGCCGGTTTCTGGCCGAAACCGGAATCGGTCCGGAGACCCTGCGCGCCTCTGCCTCCGATCCCCACTTTCTCGCCGGCGTACTCGATTTCGTGCTGCGCGATGACGCAACCGTGAAGGCGTTTTCGGAATCCTCGGAACATCATCCTACCACTATCGCTGCCGCACGCGAGGCGCTCGGCGATCCCCTCTGGGAGCGCGAGGTTCCGTGACCGGAGGTCCGTCGGACGGTCCATCGTGCTTTTGCCGGGATTGTCTCGGCGATCTCGGCTTTTCGGCGCGTCCGTTGCAGCGCATGCGGCTCTCCCCGGCTCGTGCGTCACCGTACGCTTACCGGCGCTGACCCTCGCCCATATCGATTGCGACGCGTTCTATGCCACCGTCGAGAAACGCGACGCATCCGGCGCTGGCCGACAAGCCCGTCATCATCGGTGGCGGCAGGCGTGGTGTGGTGTCGGCCGCCTGCTATATCGCCCGAACCTATGGCGTGCGCTCCGCCATGCCGATGTTCAAGGCGCTCGCGCTCTGCCCCTCCGCCGCCGTCATTCCGCCGGACATGGCGAAATATGTCCGGGTCGGCCGCGAGGTGCGTCACGCCATGCAGGCGCTGACGCCGCTGGTGGAACCGCTGTCGATCGACGAAGCCTTTCTCGATCTCGGCGGCACCCAGCGCGTCCACGGCATGATTCCGGCCAAAGGTGCTGGCGAAGTTCGCAGCCGACGTCGAACGCAACATCGGCATCACGGTATCGGTCGGACTGTCCTGCAACAAGTTCCTCGCGAAGATCGCCTCGGACCTCGACAAGCCGCGCGGGTTCGCAGCACTCGACCAGGACGAGGCACGCATCATGCTCGCGGACAAGCCGGTCGGCTTCATCTTCGGCGTCGGGCCCGCGACCCAGGAGCGGCTGTCGCAGCGCGGCTTCCGAACCATCGGCGATTTGCAGCGTGCCGACGAAATCGAGATGATGAAGCAATTTCCGACGGAAGGACGCAGGCTCTGGCGGCTGGCGCGCGGCATCGACGACCGGCGGGTGATCGCGGACCGCGGCGCCAAGACCATTTCCAGCGAAACGACGTTCGAGGCCGATATCCGCGACTTCGCCACGCTCGAACGCATCCTGTGGCGGCTGTCGGAGAAAGTATCGTCACGGCTGAAGACAAGCGACCTGGCGGGATCGACGATCACGCTGAAACTGAAGACCGCCGATTTCCGGCAACGGACCCGTTCTCAATCGGTTCACGTCCCGACGCAGCTTGCATCAAAGATTTTTGCGACGTCCCGCGAGATGCTGGCGAAGGAAATCGACGGCACCGCGTTCCGCCTGATGGGAGCCGGCGTCAGCGCACTGCGGCCGGGATCGCAGGCGGACGACACCGACATGCTGGACCGCCGCTCGGCGCATGCCGAGCGAGCGATGGACGATCTACGCAAGAAATTCGGGAGCGCGGCCGTGATCAAGGGTATAGCCTACGACGGTCCCGAGAAACCACGTCAGTAAAAAGGGCCAAGCCGTTCGTGGTCTTAGCTTATCCCGGCGTCATTGCTTGCAGGGCTTGATGTCCTTGACGTCGTTGACGTCGAATTTGCCCAGCGTCCCGGAAATCACGAAGTCATTGTAGTCGAGCACCAGCGCGCGCGACACGCCATCCTCGAACAGTTCGAACGACATCGCGTAGACCGGTGTCTGCTCGCCGCTATTGGTTTTGGCGTCGTGATCGTAATAGCTGACGGTGACGGGCCACCGCGTCAGCGTCTTCATCTGACCGTTGGTGGTCGACGGATCCGGCGTCGATCCCGGCGTATCGCCGCGAATTGGTTTGCCGATGACCGAAAGCGTATTGTAGACCCTCTCGCCGTTGTCGGAGCCGTCATACACGGTCAGTTCGAGCAGCGATTTTCCCTCTTTCGCGGCCGCAATGATGCGCTGAATCTGTTCGGTCGGAAACACCGTCTCGCCGTCAAGGGTGAATGTCTTGGCGACCGGCTGTTTCAATTTCACGGTGATCTTGTCGTCGGTCCGTTCGGCGATACCGTCAACCTGGCTCTGATCGCTGTCGTCCATGCGCGTCGCGATCTTGAAACGGTAGCTCTTGCCCTCTGCATCCTCCCAACTTGTGGATTGCAGATCACTCAGCGTGGTCTTGCCTTCCCCGCCACTCCATTTCCGAGACCTGCCTGAAGTCCGACGTGTAACCCTCGCAGGCATTTCCGGAAAACTTGTAAAGGATTCGCCCGCGGGCACTGTCCAGCGATGTGCTGCCCCGCGACTTCACGAGGCTCAGATCGTACAACGCTTGATGGGCGAGAAACGGAACACCAGCCGCGGCTTGCGCACCGCTGCCGAACGGCAGCGGACACGCAGTCGCTACTGCCAGCGTTAGAAACCCAGACCAAAATCGTGAGATTGAGCAATAAAAATAGTCGCGCATGTTGTCTCTCAGGGTGACGGAATCCGAGCATAATCACCGCCCTATTGCGCCGCAACTAGGGCAGACCAGCGGAAAACTGCAAATTTGACCGTCGAGTCCGTTGTTTCCGGGCTCGCTGTGGTGGCGTTCTGGGATATCGGGCCTGATCCGCGATCGCTTGCATGTGGTATGGCGATAGGCGAGATAGAGACCGCCTGAGCGCAATTTTTTAGGCTGAACATCCATTTACCGGGGACCGACATGGCAGGAACGATCGAGCAGAAGTTGGCGGCGCAGGGCATCACCTTGCATGAACCGGCTATCGCCTGTGGCGAATTACGTCGGCTTCGTCCGCACCGGCAACCTGCTGTTCGTATCCGGACAGATCTGCTTCAATGCCGAAGGCAAGCTGATCGCCAAGGGCAAGCTGGGCGCGGGCGTCACCGTTGAACAGGGCAGCGCCGCGGCGCGCGGCTGCGCCATCAACCTGCTGGCGCAGATCAAGGCCGCGCTCGGCGATCTCGACAAGGTGGTTCGCGTCGTCAGGCTTGGCGGCTTCGTCAACTCCGCTCCCGATTTCGTCGATGCACCCAAGGTGTTGAACGGCGCATCTGATCTGATGGTTGCGGCCTTCGGCGACAAGGGCCGCCATGCCCGCAAGCACCGTCGGCGTCGTCTCCCTTCCCGCAGATGCGGCGGTCGAAGTGGAAGGTCTGTTCGAAGTCGTCTGACCCCGATGCGCGCGCCCGACTGGCTGACGGCCCGCCCGGTCGCGCACCGCGGCCTGCATGATTATGCCCGCGGCATTGTCGAGAACATGCCGGGCGCGTTCCAGGCCGCCATGGCCGGAAACTTCAGCATCGAGACCGACATCCAGCTCACCGCCGACGGCGAGGCCATGGTTCATCATGACAATGAACTCGGGCGGCTGACGGAAGGTTCGGGAGCCCTGCTGACCAAGACCGCGGCCGAACTCAAGCGGGTCGTCTTCAAGAAAACGCCCGAAAAAATGATGTCGCTTGCGGAACTCTGCGCGCTGGTCGCCGGCCGCGTGCCGCTGGTGATCGAAGTCAAAAGCCATTTCAACGGCGATCGCAGGCTGGTGCGGCGCATGGCCGAAGTGCTGTCCTCCTATGACGGACTTGCGGTCGGCATGTCGTTCGATCCGGATCAGGTTCTGGCGTTGCGCGAATTGATTCCGTCGCGCCCGCGCGGCATCGTGGCCGAGCGCGACTACACGGAAGCCGATTGGCCCGAGGCGACGCCAGTCCAGCGCACGGCGATGACCCATCTGCGTCATGCCTTCCGCACCCGGCCGCATTTTGTCGCTTACTGGGTGAACGAACTTCCAGCCGTAGCTCCATGGATTGCGCGAAACATTTTCCGATGTCCGCTGCTGACATGGACAGTGCGCACGCCGGAACAGCGCGCCCGCGCCGCCAAATATGCCGATCAGATGATCTTCGAGGGTTTCCACCCGGAGCCTTTGACCCTGCAACCCTTGACGACACCGGCATCGTGCCCATTCTTTGGCGGAGGTCACTCGGCGCGCGAGGTGCTGATCGCAAAGCTGAGGCCAGTTCAAGTCCTCGATGACATCATCTGAAGTATCGCTCGAAGCCGTTGAATCCGTCAGCCAGATTTCGGCTGCGGACTGGGACGCCTGCGCCAGTCCGGCGATCGAACCCGGCGGATCATTGCCGAAAGATCAGCTCACGCTCGTCTACATCGGCGCCGGATTCACTTTTAAACTCAAAAGAGAGCTATAACCCATTTGTTTCCCATGCCTTTTTATCCGCACTTGAAGTATCGAATTCGGCTTGCCCGCGCACCGGATGGGGACCGCGCCACTCTGATTGCGCGGCGCGATGGCGCGATCGTCGGTATCGTGCCGTGCTATCTGAAATCGCACTCGCAGGGCGAGTATGTGTTCGATCACGGCTGGGCCGACGCCTATGAGCGCGCCGGCGGCCATTACTATCCGAAGCTGCAGGCCTCGGTTCCGTTTACACCGGCCACCGGCCCGCGACTTTTGATCCGCGCCGGCAACGACGAAGCACGTGTCGGCGACGCGCTGGTCGGCGGCCTCGTCGGCCTGTGCGATGCGACACATGCCTCGTCGGTCCACGTCACCTTTGCCCGCGAGCAGGAGTGGACATTTCTCGCCGAAAACGGATTCCTCCAGCGCACCGACCAGCAGTTTCACTGGCGGAACGAAGGCTATTCCAGCTTCGAGGACTTTCTCGTCACCCTCGCCTCGCGGCACCGCAAGGCGATCCGCCGCGAACGCCGCGATGCGCTGGCCAACGGCATCACCATCCACGTCCTCACCGGCAGCGAACTCACGGAAGAAGCCTGGGATGCCTTCTTCCAATTCTACATGGAAACGGGATCACGCAAGTGGGGCCGGCCCTACCTGACCCGGTCCTTCTACTCCCTGATTGGCGAAAGCATGAGCCAGGATGTCGCGCTGATCATGGCCAGGCGCAACGGCCGCTGGATCGCTGGCGCCATCAACTTCATCGGCTCGGACACGCTGTTCGGGCGGCACTGGGGCGCCATCGAGCATCATCCCTTCCTGCATTTCGAGGTCTGCTATTATCAGGCGATCGATTTTGCGATCCGTCATCGCCTGAAAACGGTGGAGGCCGGCGCGCAGGGCGAGCACAAGATCGCGCGCGGCTATCTGCCGCAAACCACCTACTCGGCGCACTATATCGTCGATTCCGCGCTGCGCCGCGCGGTCCGTGACTATCTCAAGCGCGAACGACAATATGTCGCCGAAGCAGCCCGCGAGCTCACCGACGCCGGCCCGTTTCGCAAGACCGACGCCGGCGACGTCTCCTGACCCTTCGACGCCGGCAATTCGAGGGAACAACGATGACCGCCTACGACACCAACAACATTTTCGCAAAAATCCTGCGAGGCGAACTGCCCTGCTACAAGGTCTACGAGAACGAGCACGTCCTGGCCTTTCTCGACATCATGCCGCGCGCGCCCGGACACACGCTGGTGATCCCCAAGGCTCCTGCACGCAATATTCTCGACATCTCCGCCGACGACTACGCGCATGTGGCGCGCGGCACGCATACAATCGCCCGGGCCGGTATGAAGGCCTTCAAGGCCGACGGCATCACCGTGCAGCAATTCAACGAAGCCGCCGGCGGCCAGGTGGTGTTTCACCTGCACATGCATATGATGCCGCGCCGCGACGGCATTGCGCTGCTGCCGCCCGCCAGCCGCAAGGAAGACCCAAAGGTGCTTGAGGATCACGCCAGAATGCTGATCTCGGCGCTGGCGGCAAACTGAACAGTCAGCCGGTTTCGAAATCGCCGTCCTGCGGCGGTGCCAGCGGCGTGAACTGGCAACGGTTCGGCTTGATGTCGAGCAGCGGCGTCTCGTCGAGACAATCCAGCCCACGCACCAGCACCGTCGATCCTTCGATGCCGACCAGCTTGCACCAGCGACGTTCCCAGGGGATTGGGACGCACCGGCGAACGCAACGAAAAAGTGCCGTGCGTCGCGCCGTCGCTCTTGGGGCTCTGCACACGAGGTCGCGGCGCGACAGGTGCAGCCAGTAGATGACTTCGACGCTCGCGTACCGATCGAGCCCCTGCAATGCCGGCTTCCAGGGGTCGAAAATCTCGAGGCGGCAAACCGGGCCGTCGTGACGCCCCTGACGCGGGCGTTTTCAGACGAGACGTCCACGGCGTGCGAATACGGCCGATAAACACCAGTCCGGCGTCCGTCGGCGGCGGCGGCTCGACTACAACCTCACCCGCCCGGACTTCGCTTTCTCGCACCATCGCCGTGAGCTCCTCGCATATCGATATCCATCACGATCCAGCCAAGCATAACCATTTCGCCGCGATGGCCCTGTCAAAACAGGCTGGCGGCCGTCCGCAAGCGCACCGGAGCCGGATATTGCGTGTACCCTTTCGCGCGTGAGTTTCGCAGCACGAAGGCAGGCGCCGCCGGCGCGCCGGATCCGGTTGCAGAGACCATCGGCTTCCGCGCGCGTATCGGCACCGATCCGCACTTGATAGAACGTCCGGGTGCCGCGGCTGCGCCATACCGAGCCCAACAGACTTGGATCGCGGTCGCCGATCACGGCGTCGAGCCGCCGGATGGCTCGTGCGTACATGGCCAAGGCGCGGTCGCGGTTGAAGCCGGCGGCGAGTTGCACGCCCCATGGCTTGTCGGCCCCGAGCTTCACGTGCTGTTCGAGTCCCGTGACAAAGGGATTGGGCGCGCGCTTCAATAGCGCCATCAACTCGCGGCAACTCGTCGATGGTGGCTGCGCTGGCGGTTTGCCGCTCTTGCCGGCGGCAGCCCAGTCCTCGATCGGCGATCCCGTGATCGCGACAACGTAGTTGCGCGTCTCGGCTCGGCATCGATCCCTTGCCGTCAAGCCAGTCCTGCACACGGCGCGGCCCCGCATTATAGGCTGCGGCCGCCAGTCCCAGATTGCCGAATTGCCCGCGCAACTCGTTCAGATACTCGGCCGATTTCGGCAGGGCCTGCACCGGATCGAACGGGTCGAGCAGTCGCCGCTCACTCGCCGTTCCCGGCATGAACTGCGCGATGCCCTGCGCATGCTGGCCGCTGCGGGTCAACGGACCAATGGCATCGGGCTGAAAGCGGCTCTCCTGCCAAATCACGCGCGCGAAGAATTCCAGCGGCAAGCTCTCGGCCTTCGCCGCCAACTCGACCATCAGGCAGATCGCTTCGCGTGTGTTTTGATCTGTGTTGACCGCAGGTGCAGGATCAGCCGCACGTCTCCCAACCGACCTGCGCAAAGGCGAAATGCGGCACCAGCATCATGGCCAACGCGTATCGCATGAGAACGGTCAGGCGTGATGCCATATCGGTTCTCTTCCACGACGGCGACGAAGACAACTTCATCCCACGAGCGTGGCAGACTTCTTCCACAGTCTGCAATGCCCCGGCTCTGCCGGGTCATAATTATCGAAGTTCTGGATTTTGACATTCGCTGCCAAGCGGCAGCGAATGTCAAATCCGCTCGATTAGCGCTTCGAGAACTGGAACGAGCGGCGAGCTTTCGCCTTGCCGTACTTCTTGCGCTCGACCACGCGGGAATCGCGGGTCAGGAATCCACCCTTCTTGAGCACGCCACGCAATTCGGGTTCGAAGTTCGTCAACGCCTTGGACAGGCCGTGACGAACAGCACCCGCCTGACCGGACAGGCCGCCGCCGGCAACGGTGCACACCACGTCATACTGACCGGCGCGTGCTGCGGCAACGAGCGGTTGCTGGATCATCATCCGCAGCACCGGACGTGCAAAGTAAATCTCGACCTCGCGAGCGTTGACCAGGATCTTGCCGGCACCCGGCTTGATCCAGACGCGGGCGACCGCATCCTTGCGCTTGCCGGTGGCGTAGGCGCGGCCGTGCTTGTCGACCTTCTTGGTGTACTTCGGCGCTTCCGGCGTGGCCGGCTTCAGCGCAGACAACTGGTCGAGAGACTGCATGGTATCGGACATCGTTATGCGGCCCTCATGTTCTTGCGGTTCATTACGCCGACATTGATGACTTCCGGCTGCTGGGCTTCATGCGGATGCTCTGCGCCGGCATAGACGCGGAGGTTGCCAAACTGCACACGTCCAAGCGGGCCGCGCGGGATCATGCGCTCAATAGCCTTCTCGATCACGCGCTCCGGAAAGCGGCCCTCGAGGATCGACTTCGCAGTGCGCTCCTTGATGCCGCCGATGTAGCCGGTGTGATTGTAATAGACCTTGTTGTCACGCTTGCGGCCGGTGAGAACCACCTTGGCGGCATTGACGATGATGACATTGTCGCCGCAATCGACGTGCGGCGTGTAGGTCGGCAGATGCTTGCCGCGCAGCCGCATCGCAACGAGGGTAGCGAGCCGTCCGACCACCAGACCGCTGGCGTCGATCAGCACCCACTTCTTCGTCACTTCGGCGGGCTTTGCCGAAAACGTTTTCATGTGAGAAATCCGTGAAAAGAGACATCGGCGCCCACGCACCGAACCGGTCGGTTTCTAGAGAAGCGGTCGCCTCCAGTCAACGTCAATCATTAGCATTTTTTATTGTAAAACCAATAGCTTATAAAAATGGTGCGATATTACCGACAAAATCTTCAAGCATTCGGAATGGAATACGTCGACGTCACATGAGCGATCGGATCGGGCGACGTGCCGGACAGCATTGTCACCTCCCCGACCGCCAGCCGCTTGCCGAGCTTGAGCAGCCGCGCCGCCGCCACGACATCCTGACCCGGGTGGCCCTTGCGCAGAAAGTTGATGTTGAGATTGACGGTCACCGCGAGGCCGACCGGGCCGATCCGCGACAATAGCACCACGTACATGGCGAAATCGGCCAGCGCCATCAGCGTCGGTCCGGAGACCGTCCCGCCCGGGCGGAGCATCCGCTCGCTGTAGCGCTGGCGCAGCAGGCAGGTCTCGCCGTCGGCGCTTTCGATTGCGATATCGTCGTTGCTGAAGGCCTGAGGGAACTCGGCGTGAAGAAACGTCTCGAGCTCAGCCACGCTCATTTTCGCGGTCGCCATGTCTTCCTGCCCCTGCTCTCGCTCTCGTGCCGCCTGTTACATTAAGATCAATCGTTTCGCCCAAGTGGATAATTCGATGACAGCCAGGCCTGCCCGCGCCGAGATCCCGGAACATCCGCCGATTCTGTTGCGGCAAACCCAAGGCAGCGTCTCTCTGCTGACTCTCAACCGCTCCGAGGCGCGAAACAGTCTCTCGGAGCAACTGATCACTGATCTGCACGCGGCAATTGAAGCGGCGGGTGAAGATCCGGCGGTTCGCGCGGTCGTGATCGCCGCCAACGGATCGGCGTTCTCGTCCGGCCACGACCTCAAGGAGCTGACCGCGCATCGCGCCGATCCCGATCGTGGCCGCGCCTACTTCGCGCAGATGATGACCATCTGCAGCGCGATGATGCAGGCCATCGTTCATCTGCCGAAGCCTGTGGTCGCCTGCGTGCAGGGCGTCGCCACGGCCGCCGGCTGCCAACTCGTTGCGACCTGCGATCTTGCCGTTGCTTCGGAGAAAGCCTCCTTCGCTACGCCGGGAGTCGACATCGGCCTGTTCTGCTCGACCCCGATGGTGGCGCTGACGCGCAACACTCCACGCAAGCAGGCGATGGAAATGCTGCTGACCGGAGAACCCGTCAGCGCCTTGGCCGCGCGGCAGATGGGGCTGATCAACCACGTCGTCGCCGACGGGACCGAACGCGACGCAGCACTCGACCTTGCGCGAAAGGTCGCGCGCAAATCGGCCTACACCGTGAAACTCGGCAAGATCGCTTTCTACCGGCAGGCCGAAATGAATCTGGCCGACGCTTATCGTTACACCGCCGAGGTCATGACCGAGAACATGATGGCCCGCGACGCCGAGGAAGGTATCGACGCCTTCATCGAAAAGCGCGACCCGACCTGGGAAGATCGGTAATACACTCCATTCCGTCATTCGCGCACTCCTGCGAGCAACCCGAATCTGACCTCTCGCCATATGTTCGCGTCTGCGCGTAAAAACGCAATCCTCAGGTGCGCAATTGAGCACCGGGAATGACGTCGTCGCTTAGGCAGCCGCGGCGCAACTCGAAATATCTTCACTCACCTGGACCTACTCAATGAATCACGACGCCTACGACGACAACTACATCCGCGGCATTCTCAACAGCGTGAAGACCATCGCGATGGTCGGCGCGTCTCCTGTCAACGTGCGGCCGAGCTACTTCGCGTTCAAGTATCTCGCCGAACGCGGATACGACATGATCCCGGTCAACCCGGGCCACCTCGGCAAGAGCCTGGTGGGCAAGCCCTTCGTCGCGTCGCTCAAGGACATCGACCGTCCCTTCGACATGGTCGACATCTTCCGCAGCTCAAGCCACATCATGCCCATCGTCGACGAGGCGCTGACGCTGTCGCCGCTGCCGAAGGTGATCTGGATGCAACTCGGCGCGCGCGACGACGCAGCCGCCGCGAAAGCCGAGGCTGCCGGCATCAAGGTCGTGATGAACCGCTGTCCGAAGATCGAATACGGCCGATTGTCGTCGGAGATCTCGTGGATGGGCGTCAACTCGCGCACGCTGAGCTCGAAACGTGCGCCGATGCCCACCCACGGCCAGCGCCTGTCGCTTAACCGCGTGAGCGTCGGCGGCGGCAATACCCTCGCCGCCGATCGGGCCGCGAAAGACAAAAACGATCCGGCGTGAGCGCATTCCCGGCCAAGATTCCGTTCAACTTCGCCGCGCCGCGAGGCCGTCCATTCCGAAGCAGGCAATGCGCCCGCCGCACCTTGACGGCGAAGCGCGATCCCATCAGCATTATCACCGTCACGACCTTTGACTGACCACACAGGACACGAGATGAACGATCGCATCCCCGGATTTGCAACCCTCGCCGTCCACGCCGGCGCGCAGCCCGATCCGACCACAGGCGCACGCACGACACCGATCTATCAAACGACGTCGTTCGTGTTCAACGATGCCGACCATGCAGCGTCGCTGTTCGGATTGCAGTCATTCGGCAATATCTACACCCGCATCGGAAATCCGACCAACGCCGTGCTGGAAGAGCGCGTTGCCGCCCTCGAAGGCGGCACCGCCGCGCTCGCGGTGGCCTCGGGCCACGCCGCGCAGGTCGTCGTGCTCCACCAATTGTTGAAGCCCGGCGACGAATTCATCGCCGCCCGCAAACTCTATGGCGGGTCGATCAATCAGTTTACCCACGCATTCAAGAGTTTTGGCTGGAACGTGGCGTGGGCCGATCCGGACGACATCGAAACGTTCGAGCGTGCGGTTACGCCGCGAACAAAGGCGATCTTCATCGAATCCATCGCCAATCCCAGTGGATCAATTACCGACATCGAAGCCGTTGCCGCCGTCGCACGCAAGGCCGGCGTTCCCTTGATCGTCGATAATACCCTGGCGAGTCCCTACCTGATCCGGCCGATCGAACATGGCGCCGACATCGTGGTTCACTCGCTGACGAAATTCCTTGCCGGTCACGGCAATTCGCTCGGCGGCATCATCGTCGATGCCGGCACGTTCGACTGGTCGAAGGACAACAAGTATCCGATGCTGAGCGAGCCGCGTCCGGAATATCACGGCATCAAGCTGCAGGAGACATTCGGCAACTTCGCATTCGCTATTGCCTGCCGCGTGCTGGGCCTGCGTGATCTCGGCCCCTCGCTGTCGCCGTTCAACGCCTTCATGATCCTGACCGGCATCGAAACGTTGCCGTTGCGGATGCAAAAGCATTGCGAGAATTCCCAGGCGATTGCCGAGTGGCTGTCCAACCACCACGCGGTCGCGGCCGTCAACTACGCCGGATTGCCCGGCGATAAATACAACAAGCTCGCCCGCAAATACGCGCCGAAGGGTGCTGGTGCCGTGTTCACGTTCAGTCTGAAGGGCGGATACGATGCCGGCGTCAATCTGGTGTCAAAACTCAAGTTGTTCTCGCATCTCGCCAATGTCGGTGATACCCGGTCGCTCGTGATTCATCCCGCATCGACCACGCACAGCCAGCTCGACGATGCGGCCAAGACCAGGGCCGGTGCCGGGCCCAACATCGTCCGTCTGTCGATCGGCATCGAGGACAAGGAGGACCTGATGGTCGACCTCGATCAGGCCATGACTTAGAAAAATGGCTATAGCCACTGCGTTTTCCGTACTTAACGCGACGGCTCCGTCGCTGGCGATCGAGGTCTTTCGCCCATGACCGGCGTCCGCCGGACTTCGGTCAGATAATTGAGGGTCAGCGACACCCAGATGATGCCGTAGAGCAGCATGAAGCAGCTTGAGTTCACACCGAGCCGGTCCAGAATCGCACCGAACATGATCGGCAGCAGAAAGCCGCCCAGGCCGCCCGCCATGCCGACAATGCCGGATACCGCTCCCATGCTATCGGGGAAGTCATCGCCGATATATTTGAACGTCGAAGCCATGCCGCAGGCAAAGGCGATGCCGAGCGTGAAGAGGAGCATTGTGAAGAACCACGATGGCAGAGCGATGTGAAAGCTCAGCGGGTCGTTGACCGTATGCACGATCAGATCGGTCTTGGGATAGGACAGCAGAAACAGGCAAACCCAAGCGGCCCACAGCACCCACCATGTGACGTTGTGGGCCCCAAAGCGGTCCGACAACCAGCCGCCGAAGGCACGAAAGGCGCCGCCGGGGAGCGAGAAACAGGCAGCCAGCAGTGAAGCCTGAGCGATGGTGAAGCCGTACTCCGTCTTGAAATATTGCGGCATCCAGATCGACAGCGCGGTGAAGCCGCCGAACACGATCGAGTAGTATTGGCAATATTTCCAGACGCGAGGATTACGCAGCACGGACAATTGTAGCCACATCGATGACACTGGACCGCCGACGCCGGGATCTGGAGCGGACAATACCCAAAAGAAAACGGCCGTGACCAGCAGCGCAACGGCATAGACCTTGGGCACCGTCTGCCAGCCATAGGCCTCGATCAGCCACGGGGCGACGAACATGTTGAGTGCCGCGCCGACCGTACCTGCGCCGAAGAAGCCCATTGCGAAACCCCGGCGCTCCTTGGGAAAGAAGCGCGCGACATAGGGGGTACCGACCGAAAATGAGGCGCCGACGAGGCCAAGTGCCAATCCGAGCAGCAGAAACTGCCAAAGCGCGGTCGCATAGGAGGACAGCCAAAGCGGAATCGCGCAGCAGATCAGCAACAGCAGCATGATGATCCGTCCGCCGAAGCGGTCGGTCCAGATGCCCAGCGGCAAACGAAATATCGCGCCGGTGAGCACGGGCGTCGCCGTGAGAAGACCGAACTCTGTCGAATCAAGCCCAAGTTCTGCGCGGATCGGAATTCCGATCACGCCGAACATCATCCAGACAGCGAAGCAGACGGTGAAGGCCCAGGTGGTGATGAGCAGGACCGACAGATTGCCAGATCTCGTCATTCGTTGCCCCGATTATGGCTCGCCATTGACCAGGAGTGGATGGCGTTTCTTGGCTCATCGATCCTCGACTCAGGAGCTGTGACTTCATGATGCACACTGGAAGATTTGTATAGACGGTGTTTGCGCCGCCGAAACGCATCTGTTTCGGACCTACGAGAAAATCCCGGCAATAAAACCTGCCAAATTCCTTATTTTCGAGAGGCCGCTATTTGGGCCCGTGCCTATCCTATCGACGGGATTTAGACGAGCGCACTGAGGGCTCGGGGGCCACTCGCGCTTCGCGAAAACTTCAGCTATTCTGATACCAACGAGAGATTGCTTAACTGGGAGGTCGCATGAGGCCCAACGTTACAATCAATCTTGTAAGCGCCGCGCTTGTTGCAACGTGCTTCGCGATGCCCTCGCAGGCCCAACAATCCGAGAGTCTCGGTTGGCTCGGTAGCGAGACCATCAAGACAACGTTCGGTGATTTCGAATTTAAAGAATGGCTATCCGACTCCGACCGCAGCCGCGGCACTGCTCGATCAGTTAAAGCTCAATCGAGGAATTGAAGTCTATTTGACTCAAATTCCTCCCGTTTCCATTGTCGCAGAACATCGCGGTTTGGCTGACTTCGGAGCCAGGCAACCAAATCAGTTGGTCATATGGGAGCAACTGATGGACGCGGCGACCGTCCTGCTTACCGCAAATACCGAAACAGTCTACGCCCTCGGGCATCTGGACCTGAAGACGGATGGCCCGACCGTCGTCGAAGCACCACCAAAGATGCTTGGCTTCGCGATGGATGCGTTGCAGCGCTATATTGTCGATATCGGCATACCCGGACCCGACAAGGGGCAAGGGGGCAAGTATCTGTTCTTGCCACCGGGTTACGCCGGCCCGGTGCCAGAAGGTTATTTCGTATTCAAGTCACCTACCTTTACGGTCAGTTTTGGCATGCGGGGCTTCAAGGTCGATGGCAAGACCGATCAAGCCGTCGCGCTCATGAAACAGACCAAGGTGTATTCGCTGGCGAAGGCATCAAGCCCGCCTCCGATGGAGTTCCTCAACGGCTCTGGCAAGGCGATCAACACGGTGGCTCCCGACACGTTCGCGTTTTTTGAGATGCTAGCCCAGCTCGTCAACGATGAGCCTGCCGATATTTTCACACCACTCGAACGTTTCTACATGCAGGCCATCGGCATTGAAAAAGGCAAACCTTTCCAACCGGCGCCGAAAGACAAGGCGCTGCTCGCTGAAGCCGCGCGGGTTGGTGCCGCAATGGCGCGGGCAAACAGCTTCGCATCGCCCGATCCTGATACGTACTACTACAAGGATCGCAAATGGCAGTACGTCGGCAACGTGCCGTATGATTTCAAGAAGGATGGCGTGATCGAGGTAGATCGAAGGGCCTATGTTTACTATATGGCACTCGGCAATTCGCCAGCGATGATGACCAAGAACGTCGGTATCGGTTCGTATTACCTATGGACGTACAAGGATGCCGCCGGAGGCTTTCTCGATGGAGCTCAGAACTACAAGCTGCGCATTCCGGCCAACGTCCCCGCAAAAGATTTTTGGTCCGTGCTGGTCTACGATTCTTTGAGCCGATCCGAACTGCAGAATGGCGAGAAGTTTCCATCCGTCAGCAAATACACCGATCCGAAAGCGAACGCCGATGGATCTGTGGATGTCTATTTCGGTCCGACGATGCCACCGGGCCAGGAGAAGAACTGGATCAAGACGGTCACAGGCAAGGGCTGGTTCCCGATCTTCCGCTTCTACGGGCCGCTTGAGCCACTCTACGACAAAACCTGGGTGCTCAACGATATCGAGAAGGTGAATTGAATGAGTGGCGCGCGACGCAACACGGACACTTCAATCTCGGGCAAACGAATGTACAGACTGATGCTTGCTGCTGTCGTATGCGTTGTCTCCTTTGCCGCGACAGCAGAAGAAGAATCAAAAAGCGCTCTTAAGAAATGGCGCGCCTGTGCCGACGCCACAGCGACGCGATACGCAAAGAGTAATGAAACCGCTCAAGTGGTCTCACGATTGGCAATATTGTCTTGCCGCGCCGAGAAGCAAGCAGCCTGGGAAGCGCTGTCACAGGAAAGTGGGGCGCACTTCGCCGACGATTACGTTGAAACGGTCGAACGTCGTTATACAGACTTGCTGGCAATCAACGTCTTAGAAATGCGGTTGCGAAAATGAGTTGAAAGCGCGAATGGAAGCCTGTCCGTTATTGGCACTTATGGGACCTGACCCGCTATCGGACCTGAGTCCGTTGTGCGCTCAAAGCGGATATCCGCCGGACGCTCGAGCTTATGGGTTCAAGCCCTGGATTAGATTGTGCATTGAACTGGCCTATTCGGCGGCCACACCGAGTCCGTGCCGCGCCAGCGCGGGGGCGTGACCGACCATCAGCCGTTCCGCTTGAACGACCGACAGCGAAGCCTTCTTGAAGGCCACATTTACACGGGCGTATGCTTGCCGTCGGGGTGGAGAAGGGTTCGTAACCAATAGGGAGCAAAAGATGACCGACGGACCATCCAATAAGGATCATGCTCGTAAGATTGTCTCCTCAGAACCTTCGACGCCGAGCCGGCGAAACGTTCTTCTCGCAGGCACGGCGCTGATAGCCACGGCGCTTTCCTCTTCATCGACCATTGTCGAAGCGCAAACTCAACAAAATCAACCCGCAGTCGCTACCGCACGCAAGCCGAATATTTTGATGATCATGGGCGACGACATCGGATGGTTCAATCCGAGCATCTACCATCGCGGCATCATGGGTTATCGGACGCCCAACATCGATCGCATCGGCCATGAAGGTGCGATGTTTACCGATTGGTATGGCGAACAGAGTTGCACGGCAGGACGTGCCGCGTTCATTACAGGGCAGTCGCCGATACGAACCGGGTTGACGAAGGTTGGCCTGCCAGGCGCCGACATCGGACTTAGCGCGCTGGATCCAAGCGTTGCCGAATTTCTCAAGGCGCTCGGCTATAATACCGGGCAGTTTGGCAAGAACCATCTCGGCGACAAGGACGAATTTTTGCCCACCAAACACGGCTTCGACGAGTTCTTTGGCAACCTCTATCACTTGAACGCCGAAGAAGAGCCCGAAAACCCCGACTATCCGAAAAACCCTCAATTCAGAAAGCGTTTCGGTCCGCGGGGCGTCATCCGCGCGACCGCCGACGGCAAGATCGAGGATACGGATCCGCTAACGAAAAAACGAATGGAGACGATCGACGAGGAGACCACGACTGCTGCGATCGACTTCATGGATCGACAACAGAAATCTGGGAAGCCTTGGTTCTGCTACTTCAACTCGACGCGGATGCACGTCAATACCCATTTGAAGGCCGAATCGGCAGGCAAAACCGGCAAGGGCGTCTATCCCGACGGCATGCTGGAGCACGACGGTCATGTGGTCAGTTGTTGAAGAAACTTGATGACCTCGGCGTTACGCAGAACACGATTGTGATCTACACCTCCGACAACGGAGCGGAGGTCATGACCTGGCCTGACGGCGGCTCGACCCCGTTTCGTGGGGAGAAAGCGACGAACTGGGAAGGTGGTTTCCGTGTTCCGGCACTCATTCGCTGGCCGGGCGTGATCAAGCCGGGCATGATACATAATGAGATTTGCTCACACTACGACCTGATCCCCACCTTTTGCGCCGCCGCCGGCGAGCCAGACATCGTCGCCAAATGCCTGAAGGGCTATCAGGCGGGAGGGAAGTCCTTCAAAGTCCACTTGGACGGCTACAACTTGATACCGCTCTTCAAGGGTGAAGCCAAAGAAGCGCCGCGCGAAGAGTTTCTCTACTGGAATGACGACGGCGAACTGGTCGCCATCCGCTTCAACGACTGGAAGGTCGTCTTCAAGGCCCAGGAGCACGAGGGCATCGACGTCTGGCGGCGAGAGTTCACCAACTTGCGGACACCGAAACTCTTCAATCTTCGTGCCGATCCCTTCGAGCGGGGCGATAGTTCGATAGAATACGAGACATGGTTCTTTGCCCGGGCCTTTGTCGTTGTACTTGCGCAGGCTCTGGCTGCGAAATGGCTTGAAAGCTTCAAGGAATTTCCGGTTCGGCAGAAGCCAGCAAGCTTCAATCTTGATGAGGTGATGGCAAAATTGACGCCGAAGAACTGATTCAAAAATAGCGTTCGGGCCATTAGCTCGACGCCAATGGCCCGAATGGGAAGGACCTGACGCTGTCGGACGTGAGCCCGTTATGCGCACCGAAGCGGGCATCCGCCGGTCGCTCGAGCTTACGAGTTCACGCTCTAAATCAGATTGTTCAATTCAACAGGCCTATTCGGCGGCCGCACCAAGTCCTTGCCGCTCCAGCGCGGGGGCGTGACCGACCATTAGCCGTTCCGCCTGAACGACCGCCAGCGTCAGGACGACGATCGCAACCGCCTGATGCGTGAGCCCTAGATGGATCGGCACCTCCTGCAAGAGGGTCAGGATTCCGAGCGTCGCCTGTAATGTCATAGCGGCGGCCAGCCAGAGCGCCCCGCTCACGACAGCGGCACCCGCCCGCGACCGGATCGCATCGATTGCATGCAGAATGGCGATCGCGAACAGCGTATAAGCCATCATGCGATGCTCGAACTGAACCGTGAGTGTGTTCTCGAATAGATTACGCCACCGCGGCTGTTCGAAAAACAGCCGCGCCGACGACGGAATAAACGTGCCGTCGATAGAAGGCCAGGTGTTGAAAACGCGGCCTGCGCGCAGCCCGGCAACCAGCGCTCCGAAATAGAGTTGCACGAACACGAGCACCAGCAGAACCCCGCTGGTCACGCGCAATCGCATCGACGACAGGAGTGACGGACGATCCGACAATCGCCGCACAGTCCAGACGATCGCCGCGAAAATCAGCAGCGCCAGCACCAGGTGGGTCGCGAGACGATACTGCGACACCTCGATGCGCTTGGTGAGGCCGGACGCGACCATCCACCAGCCGACCGCGCCCTGAAGTCCGCCGAGACCGAAAATGATCCACAGCCGCCGCTTCAGATCCGACGGCAACATGCCGCGCCACATAAACCAGAGAAACGGCAGCAGGAAGGCCACGCCGATAAAGCGTCCCAGCAGGCGATGGCTCCACTCCCACCAGAAGATGGTCTTGAACTGGTCGAGCGTCATACCCGCGTTCATCTCGCGATACTGCGGTATCTCCTTATAGCCCTCGAAGGCCTGGGACCACTCCTCCTGGGTGAGCGGCGGCAGTGTTCCGGTCACCGGCTTCCATTCGACGATCGAAAGACCGGATTCGGTCAACCGCGTCGCTCCCCCGACCAGCACCATGGCGGCAATCAGCAGCGCCATGAACACCAGCCACCATCGCACGGCGCGCAGGTGGAACCCAATTTGTACGGATTGACGGACCATCGAAAGCTATGTCTTGAATGAATTTTCGTGCCCTTTATAGTCCCCGTCGGCTTCCGCGCAAGCCTCGTTCCAGCCACGAAATGCATTTTTCCGTCATGCCGATCCGGGTGCGAAAATTCCTCGGCACCATCGCCCTGCTCGCGCTGGTCGTCGTCTGGTCGCTGTTGGGCATGACGATCGCCCAGACACCATGGCTTGCGGCGTCGGGACTCTACCAAGCGATCTTCTATGTGGTCGCCGGGCTCGGCTGGGTATTGCCGGCCATGCCAATTATCAGCTGGATGGCGAAACCCGACGCATAGGCGTCTCTGGCCGCCAATTCCGCAGACCGCGAGCGCGGCCTCCAACCGCTGCAGCAGCTTCCAGATGACACACCCTGCCGCTCGAGGCGGCTCGACCCCTCGCCGCTCGCGTATTGCCATTACTCTTTGTTGACATTTCTTTGCAAAGGTCCGCCAAAGCGAAAAAGTAAACAAAATACAAAGACAGGCGTAGCGATGACCATGACTGCTGTGATCGAAAGCCCGACGGCGATGACACAAGCGCGGTCAGGCGAGAGACGCATTGCACATGTCGACATCCTTCATGATCTGCGCGCGGCCGAACCGATCTGGCGCAGCCTCGAGGCGTCCCAGTTCTCGACGCCCTATCAGCGGTTCGATTTTCTGTCGGCCTGGCAGCAGCACGTCGGAACCAGAGACGATCTTCAGCCCTGCATTATCATCGCCTGCGACGTCGAGCGGCGGCCGCTGCTGCTGTTGCCGCTCGTGGCAGGAACCGAAAACGGCGTCCGTGTCGCCCGCTTCATGGGCGGCAAGCATACGACCTTCAACATGGCGCTGTGGCAGCGGGATTTCGCGGCCTCCGCCACGCCGGCCGATCTCGATGCGCTGATTCAAGGGATCCGCGAACATCCCGCGAAGATCGACGTGCTGGCCTTCACGCGACAGCCGCAGCGCTGGTCGCAATCTGCGAAACCCGATGGCGCTGCTGCCGGGCCAGACCTCCACCAACGACTGTCCGCTGATGACGATCGCGCCGGGCGTGCAACCGTCGGAGCGCATCAGCAACTCGTTTCGTCGCCGGCTCAAGGGCAAGGAACGCAAGCTTCAGGCGCTGCCCGGCTACCGCTACTGCGTGGCGACGACCGACACCGAGATCAAGCGCATGCTTGATGCGTTCTTCACGATCAAGCCGCTGCGAATGGCCGAGCAGAAGCTGCCGAACGTGTTCGCCGATGCCGGCGTCGAGGATTTCCTGCGCACGGCCTGCCTGACGCCGCTGCCGGACGGCGGTCACGCCATCGAAATCCACGCCCTCGAATGCGACGCCGAGGTGATCGCAATCTTCGCCGGCGTCGCTGACGGCCGTCGCTTCTCGATGATGTTCAACACCTACACCATGTCGGAAAGCTCCCGCTACAGTCCCGGCCTGATCCTGATGCGGGATATCGTCGATCATTATGCCGAACGCGGCTACACCTCGCTCGATCTCGGGATCGGATCGGATGACTACAAGCGCCTGTTCTGCAAGAACGACGAGCCGATTTTCGACAGTTATCTGCCGCTCACTACGCTCGGAAGGCTGGCCGCCATGACCCTGTCGTCACTGACCCGCGCCAAGCGCCTGGTGAAGCAGACGCCGGCGCTGAAGCAGATGGCGCAGGTGCTGCGCGGCGCACTGCATCGCTGACGGTGCGACAATTCCGGCGGACGATCAGGCCGCCGCCCGCGGTCCGGTCCGAATGTCCGACGGCTGCGGCTCCGGGTCCAGCATTGTCACCGACGTGAAGCCTATGGCTGTGAGCTGACCGCTCAACCGTGCACGCGCATCGGTGCTCATGGATGGATCGGGAACGACGATCGCACGCGCCTGATCGGACAGCAGCTTCGCCGGCAGATCGGTGGCGGTGCCGGCAACGAGCAGAACGTGATCGTAGACGCGCAGCAGGGCATCGAGAGCGATCGTCAGGCGCGGCGACTGCAGCAGCGCGCGATCGGTGCCGGAACGTCCGGCGGTGACGAGATGAAGCGGCGACAGCCGGTCGCAAGTGATCACCTGTCCGAACGACGCCTCGCCCAGCATCAGGTCGGCCAATCCTGGAGCCATCGGGTCTGCGGAAACCGCCATCAGCACCGGCGATGGGGGCGACAGATCGACCAAAACCACCTTGGCGCTGTCAGCCAGAAGCCGCGCGAGCGCGAGCGCCGTCAGCATGATGCTCTCGTTCTGGCCGGTCCCCATGACCGTGATCTTGCGTGCCGCCTCGCCCGCGACCCGCAGGTCGCCCGCGAGGTGGTCGATCCCGGTCGCATCCGCCGCCGGTTCGGGATGGGTTTCGCGCATCACCGGCGCGGCGGCGCGCAGTGGCGTAGAGTTCAACCGCAGCGGCGACTCGCGGCGCGGTCATGCGCAGCAGCTCGCCGGTCGCGATAATGCCGGCCGTCAGCATCAAAGTCGCCAGCGTCGCGATCAGGACGATGGGCAGCTTCTTCGGATACGCCGGCGTGTTCGAGACGATAGCGCGCGAGATGATGCGGCCATCGGACGGGGCGGCGTCAATGGTCTCGCGCGTGGTGGCCTCACGATATTTTCCGAGATAGGATTCCAGCACATCGCGCTGCGCCTTGGCCTCGCGCTCCAGCGCCCGCAGTTTCACGTCTTCGCCGTTGGACGAGGTCGCCAGCTTCTTCAACTGATCGAGATTGTTGCTGAGACCCTCGACCCGGCCGCTGGCGATGCGGGCATCGTTTTCCAGCGACCGCGAGATCTTGCCGGCCTCCTCGCGCAACTGGCGATCGAGATCCGCAAGCTGAGCCTTCAGTTCCTTGATCCGCGGATGCTGATCGAGCAGGGTCGAAGACTGTTCCGCCAGTTGTGCGCGCAGCGTCACACGCTGTTCGGACAGACGGCGGGTCAATTCCGAATTGAGAACCTCCGAGGCCTCGATCGGCTTGCCGCTCTGAAGCATGCCGCGGATCAGCCGCGCCTTCGATTCCGCATCGGACTTGAGCGCGCGAGCATTGTTCAGTTGGGTGTTGAGTTCACCCAGTTGCTGGTTCGACAGCGATGTATTGTTGGTGCCGATGAAGAGGCTCGACTTCGACCTGAAATCCTCAACCCGCGACTCGGCATCCGCGACCTTCTTGCGCAAGCTGTCGATTTCACCGGACAACCACTGACCGGCGGCCTTTGCCTGCTCCCGACGCGCGCTCTGTTGCAGGATAAGATAGCCGTCGGCGATCGAATTCGCGACGCGAGCCGCAAGCTCCGGATCACGCGACTGGAATTCAATCACGATCACGCGGGATTTATCGACGGCGTAGGCGGTCAGCCGGCTGTAATAGGCATCCAGCACGCGCTCCTCCGGTGTCATCCGGAGGGGATCACGACCGATACCGAACAGTGCCAGTAGCGTCTTGATCGGTGACACGCCGCGCAACACCGGATCGAACTCGGGATTCTCCGCGAGCTTGTTTTTCTTGATCACCTCGCGGGCGAGATCGCGCGACAGCACCAGTTGGACCTGGCTGGCGACGGCCTCTGGATCAAGCGAGTTTCGCTCGTCATTACGCTCGCCGTTCGGACGCAGAAAACTGTTTTCACGACCGTCGATCAGCATGCGGGCTTCCGCCTTGTATCTCGGCGTAATCAGATTGACGACGAGAAGTGAAAGCGCAAAGGCGACAAGCGTCGGGATGATAACCCAGCGCTTCCTGCGCAGCAGCACCTGCCAGATGGCGCGCAGATCGAGGTCGCCAAGCTCGGGCCGCGGCGAGGCCTTCGATGCCGCAGGCATCGGCGCAGACACCGTCACTGGCGTCTTGTCCTTGCCGGCACGCCGCTTTAACCCAAACCGCATCGCATACTCCTGCTGACGCCTGCAACTCCTACGGACCACTCGGCCGCGTGCGACGATTACAGTCCATTATGGTTTCTGTCGGGTTAACCGACCAAGCCGCCGCCCGGTGCCGACCCGCAAGCGGCGCTCTTCGATCACTCTTTTTTAACCACAAAAGCCCTTAAATGGATTTGATATTTTATGGAATGCCTATGCGAAGCGCGCGCGCCGTCATCCTGTGCCTGCTGACCGTGCTGGCGCTGTCGGGGTGCATGCGGCATCCGGCGGCGATGGTCGCCGCATCGATCTCGATGCGCTGGCCTATGGCGAGCAGCAGCCGTGCGCCCCGGCCTCCCATCCGCCCGCCCCGGCCGCACCTGTTGTCTACGCGCGCGCCCCCGCCCGTCATGCACGATCCCGCCTATCGCCTCGATGCCGGCGACCGGCTGCGCATCGTGGTCTATGGCCAGGAAGGCCTCACCAACACCTATCTGGTCGATGCCGGCGGCAGCATCACCATGCCCTTGATCGGCGCCGTCGCCGCCCGCGGCCGCACCCCGGCCGAACTCGCCGCCGCCGTCGCCGCCCGCTTGCGCAACGGCTATATCCGCCAGCCCTATGTCGCCGCCGAGGTCGAGGCCTACCGGCCGTTCTTCATTCTCGGCGAGGTCGCAGCCCCCGGCCAGTATCCGTTCGTGCCCAACATGACCGTCGAGAGCGCGGTCGCCATCGCCGGCGGCTTCTCGCCCCGCGCCAAGCGTGACCGCGTCACCGTCACCCACACCGATGCCCGCGGCACCGTCCGTCTCGTCGTGCCCACCGCCACTCTGCTCAACCCCGGCGACACCGTCCTTATCGGCGAACGATGGTTCTGAGACATGACGCCCTCGCCCGATCAACCGCTTCGCATCCTGCACGCCGTGCGCGCGCCGGTTGGCGGAATCATCCGGCACATCCTCGATGTCGCGAATGGACAGGCCGATCGCGGCCATCTCGTCGGCATCGTCGCCGACAGCCTCACCGGCGGCGAGCGCGCGGGTGCGGCTTTCGCGGAGATCGCGCCGCGACTGAAACTGGGTGTCCACCGCATCCCGATCCGCCGGGAACCCCACCCCAGCGACCTGTTTGCGTGGATGCGGCTCGCCGCGCTGGTACGGAAATTGCGGCCGGATATCCTGCATGGACACGGCGCCAAAGCCGGCACCTTCGTGCGGCTCAAGGGAGCATCAAAAGACACAATCCGGATCTACACGCCGCACGGCGGGTCCCTGCACTATCCGCTGACGACGATGAAAGGCGCCTTCTACAGCCGCCTCGAACGCGCGCTGATGAACCGCACCGACCTGTTTCTGTTCGAGAGCGCATTCGCGCGGAATACCTATCAGCGGATCGTCGGCACGCCGGCTGGCCTCGTGAAATGCGTCTTCAACGGTGTAACTGCCAATGAATTCGACCCGATCACAACAGCCGACGATGCGACCGATGTGGTCTATGTCGGCGAGTTCAGGCACATCAAGGGCACCGACCTTCTGATCGATGCCGTGGCGCGATTGCGGGCCGACGGCAGGCCCGTCACCCTTACGCTTGCTGGCGACGGCGAAGAAACCGCGGCGCTGAAAGCCAAGGTCCAGCGGCTCAATCTCGGCGATGCGGTCCGCTTCATCGGACACGTCAAGGCGCGCTACGGATTCTCAAAGGGCCGGTTGCTGGTCGTACCGTCGCGCGGCGACTCCATGCCTTATGTGGTGATCGAAGCGGCTGCGGCGGGTATTCCGATGGTCGCGGCAAACGTCGGCGGCATCCCGGAGATTTTCGACACCCACACCGACGCGCTGTTCGCCCCCGGCATCGTTGGCGCCATGGCGGACGCCATCGAAGCCGCGCTGGACGACCCTGCGGCCGCGGCCGCGCGCGCAAAATCGCTACGCGAGCGTATCTTCCTGCACTTCTCGCAGAAGGCGATGGTCGAGGGCGTCATGGCAGGCTATCGCGAGACGTTTGCGAAACGTTAACCGTTTCGAAATGCTTCACGTTCTGCGCAACCAAATCTTCCCGATTTAGTCCTTACACCGCACCAGAGGCCGGTTGCCCCGGCGTCGCATCCTGTCGTGCGGCGCAGATGTGGACTTGAGGACATGGACCCTATCAACGCACGCTCGAGGACCGATGCGGCGGCGAGCAGCGGCCCTGCTGTACCCGTGGAGCGCCGGCGGCGCCTGTCACCCGCGGCGCTTGCGGTCACCAATCAGAAGGTGCGGCCGGCTTATTCGCCCGTCGTCATCGCCGGCGTCGTCCGCGCCGCCGACTTCGTGCTGCTGAGCCTGATCGGCGTCGCGCTCTACCTGGGATACGTCACCCGCATCGACGGTTTTAACTGGCGCTATATCGAGGCGATCCTTGCCGTGGCCGCCGCCGCGGTGGTCTGTTTCCAGGCCGCCGATATCTATGAGGTCCAGGTTTTCCGCGGCCAGTTGCGGCAGATGGGGCGGATGATCTCGTCCTGGGCGTTCGTTTTCCTGCTGTTCATCGGCGTCTCGTTCTTCGTCAAGCTTGGCGATGCCGTCTCGCGGCTCTGGCTGGCCTCATTCTTCCTTGCCGGTTTGGCCGGCCTGATCGTTGGACGGCTAATGCTCCGAGCAGTCATCCGCCGCTGGGCGCGCGACGGCCGGCTCGATCGCCGCACCGTCATCGTCGGTTCGGACGAGAATGGAGAAAATCTCATCAACGCATTGAAAGTGCAGGATCACTCCGACATTGAGATTCTCGGCGTGTTCGACGACCGCAACGACTCACGCGCGCTCGACACCTGCGCCGGAAGCCCGAAGCTCGGCAAGGTCGACGACGTCCTCGAATTCGCGCGGCGCACTCGCATCGACCTCGTGCTGTTCGCGCTGCCGGTCTCGGCGGAAACCCGCATCCTCGACATGCTGAAGAAGCTGTGGGTGCTACCGGTGGATATCCGGCTATCCGCGCACACCAACAAGCTTCGCTTCCGACCCCGCGCCTATTCCTATCTCGGCGAAGTGCCGATGCTCGATGTATTCGAGGCTCCGATCACCGACTGGGATCTGGTGCTGAAATGGCTGTTCGACCAGAATCGTCGGCGCTTTCATCCTGCTGCTGGTCTCGCCCGTGATGGCGCTGGTCGCGCTCGCGGTCAAGCTCGACAGCCCGGGCCCGGTGCTGTTCCGCCAGAAGCGCTTCGGCTTCAACAACGAACGTATCGACGTCTTCAAGTTCCGCTCGCTGTTTCACGATCAGGCCGATCCGCTGGCCACGAAGGTCGTGACCAGGAACGACAGTCGCGTCACCCGTGTCGGACGCATTATCCGCAAGACAAGCCTCGACGAGCTGCCGCAGCTCTTCAACGTCGTCTTCAAGGGCAACCTGTCCCTCGTCGGACCGCGCCCTCACGCTATTCAGGGCAAACTGCAAAGCCGCCTGTTCGACGATGCCGTGGACGGCTATTTCGCGCGCCACCGCGTCAAGCCCGGCATCACCGGCTGGGCGCAGGTCAACGGCTGGCGCGGCGAGGTCGACAACGAGGAAAAGATCCAGAAGCGTGTCGAATTCGATCTCTACTACATCGAAAACTGGTCGGTGTTATTCGATGCCTACATTCTGCTGAAGACGCCGCTGGCGCTCCTGAAATCCGAAAACGCTTATTGATCCGATCCTCGTGCGTTGAGTTTGCGAAATGTAATGGCGTACCCTGCAGCGGTTGACAGTTCGCTTCCGTCATTGACGCAAGCGCCGGGCATTGCCGCGCTCCAGCGTGCGCTGTTGTGGTCGGTCGGAGCCGGCGGCGCGATCGTCTACATCGAACCCAGCCCGTACGAATTCGCGACCCTGGCCGCGATGATCGTGTTCTTCGCGACGGGCCTGCGGATGCGGCTGGCGTTCGTTCCGCTGCTCATGCTGCTGTTTCTCATCAACATCGGCTACACGATCTGCGCTGTATACCTGATGGACAAGACCCCGATCGTGAACTGGATCATGACCTCCTGGTACATGGCCATCACCGTCATCTTTTTCGCGCTGGTGTTTTCGGAGGATACCGCGGCACGGCTCGACCTGCTGCGGCGCGGTCTGATCTTCGGCGCGGTGATCGCGTCTCTGGCCGGCGTCGCGGGCTACTTCCATCTTGTTCCCGGCGAGTACGACCTGCTGACGCTCTATGGCCGTGCACGCGGCACCTTCAAGGACCCGAACGTACTCTCCGCGTTCCTGATCCTGCCGGCGCTGTTCGTGCTGCAAAGCGTGGTCGCGGACCGCCTCGGAAAGGCTGTTCGCAGCGGCGTCGTGCTCGGGATCATCGGCCTTGCGGTGCTGCTGGCCTTTTCGCGTGCGGCCTGGGGCCAGTTCGTGCTGACTTCGGCCTTCTTGCTCATCCTGATGTTCCTGACCAGTCCATCGACGAAACAGCGATCGCGGCTCGTGGCGACCGCGGTGATCGCGGCCGCCGCGATTGCGCTGCTGCTGGCGATCCTGCTGTCGTTCGATTCGATCGACAGCCTGTTCAAGGAGCGCGCGAGCTTCGACCAGAGCTACGACGAAGGCCGCTTCGGCCGCTTCGGCCGGCATATTCTGGGATTCCAGATGGCGCTGGACCTGCCGCTGGGCATCGGTCCGCTGCAGTTCACGCGGTTCTTCCCGGAAGACACCCATAACTCGTATCTGAACGCCTTCATGTCCGGCGGGTGGATTTCAGGCATCTGCTATCCCGTGCTGATCTTCACCACAGTCATTCTGGGTTTTCGTTACATTTTCGTCCGGGTCCCCTGGCAACGGACCTATCTGGCGATCTTCGCGGCGTTTCTTGGAACCGTCGGCGAAAGTTTCATCATCGACACCGATCACTGGCGGCATTTCTGGCTGATGCTCGGCCTGATGTGGGGCATGTTCGCCGCCTCCCACCAGTTCACAGCAGACGCCCGGCGGGCTCCCGTCAACTGCAATAGAGCCACCCGCGCGGTGTAAGGCTATGGCTCGACGGTAAACGTCAGACCCGCGTGATCGACCAGCCGTTTGATCAGCGCGTCCTTCATCGCAGCGCCCGGCGTCCAGAAGCCGCCCGCAACGTCCGGCGTATCGCGCCGCAGGCAGATCGCACATTCGGCGATCATCTTGGAGGTCGATCCGTAGCCGGGGTCGCGGTCGCCGGTCACCGCGGCCTTCACCTGCCGCCCGTCGGATGCGATGCCGACGAAGAGAAGATCGTAATGTCCGCTCTCGCGCTCTTCCTTCGAGGGCCCTTCGCCGGGTTTCGGACCGCCCTGCGCACCGAGCTTGTTGTTGGCGGCAATGATGGCTTTCGCGGTCGCCTCGCCGGTCTCCTTCGGTCCCGCGACCATCATCTCGTCGTAGATAAAATCCCTGCCGTAGGGAAATCCGAGCAGAAAGTTGGACCGGTGCACGTTGCGCGTGTTGATGTTCGCCATCACGAACGGCGCCACCCACATGGCGAGATCCTCGTCGAACAGCGGCTTGTTGCCCGGCGGCTGCTTCGGCCCTTCGAACCCCGGCGTCAGCACAAAGGGATCGCGCAGTTTCGGCAACAAGCTCGGATCGTTGGCGGCCGCGGCGAAGATCGCCTTCATGCTCGCGGCGGTGCCGCCGGAAAACGTGCCCTTCATCTTGCGCACGCGGCCCTTGACCCGATTGACGGCCGTACCGAGCTGCTTCTTCGCGGCCTCCTGAAGAAAGAACACGCCGAGTTCGAACGGCAGCGAATTGTAGCCGCAAGAGAACACGATCCGCGCGCCGCTCCTGCGCGCCGCCGCCTCGTGCGCGTCGATCATCTGCCGCATCCATATCGGTTCGCCGCAGAGGTCGAGATAGTCCGTGCCGCCCGCCGCGCAGACAGCAACGAGATCGGAGCCGTAGAGCTGATAAGGGCCGACCGTGCTCAGCACCGAGGCCGTCCGGCCAACCATGGCTTTGAGCGACGCGGGATCGCCGGCGTCGGCGGCGATCAGCGGCAGGTCGCGCGGTGCGCCGATCGCGTCGCGCACCGACGCGAGCTTGTCGAGGTTGCGTCCCGCGATTGCCCACTTCAGATCGCTGCCGCGATATTCGGCGGCGAGATATTCCGCGACAAGCCGACCGGTGAACCCGCTTGCACCGTAGATAACGATATCGAATTCCGCCGACGACGCCATGACCGATTCCCCGAAAGCGTCCTGCTTAGCCTGCAGGCGCGCATCTGCATACCCGCGCATTTATTTCTCGGGGCTGAAACATGGTCAAGCCGCGCGCCGCACCCTGCCCAATGATTTCTCGAACAGTCCAATCAGAAACAAACAAAATGCCGCGGGCGCTTCGATCTGCCGCTCAGGCCATTCTTCGGTTTCATGGGCGTGGCGCCCCCGCTGGTGTGGGGTCGCATTTGCTCACTGATCCCGTGCGTTAGGGTCTACGCGACATGATCAATCGCGTTGGGTTCGTTCTGCTGATTTCCTTTTATCCTGCTGGGTTCGTTCTGCGAAATTAGCCTCGTGGGTTCGTTCTGCGATTCCTTGCCGTTCGTTCTGCTGCCTCTCCCAAAATTGGAAGCGTTAAGCCATTTCGTCTCGTGCACAGGATCAGCCCCGACAAAACTCGCCGCGTGAAAAGCCGCTCCAACTCGATAGTGGGAAATTTTGCTGTATCGAGACGCGGCAGCATTCAGTAGCGGTCAAGATCAGCTCAGCCAACAACGCGACACAATCGGTACTCGGTTCGCACTGACATTCTCAGCGTACCGGACCCCGTTGCGATCTTCAATTTTGTCTTTCGTTCGACTTATCCTTGGCCGCAAGAAGCTTCCGGCGACGAGCAAGCACGCGGCTTTCATACCGAGAGATCTTGTCGAGCGCCTCGGCAGCCGCAGCGTGAGCTTCGACGTCCGGATTCTCAAAGCTTCCAAGGTGCTGCAAAACTGCAGCCTTGGCAGACCGGATTCTACGCAGATCAAAATGGCATTCCGCCAGCTCGCGCGCCTCATCCTGGCGTAGCGAATCGTTGCTCGATGCGGACAAAACTTTGGCGAGTTGCTCGATTTCGTACAATCGCACCGGATCGTTGGACAACGGCACGGCTAGGCCATGACGTAAAGCGTTCCTACTCGAACGCGATTTGCCTCGCAAAGTCCGGGGGCCGGAGCTTCGCGAGGCATTGCGTCGGTTTGCAGCAAGCTTCCGTTCCGAGATCATCTTACGAAGGCACCTGGTTCCGAGCCGCGGGCACCTCCGTCGCCGAAGCCTGCTTCGTGTGCACGAGCTTCAGCTGTTGCTCGTCTTCGTACTTGCGGATACGCAGCGCGAATTCGCGAGAAATCCGAATGTTGCGCATCGCTTCATTCCTCTGCTGACGCGCCGACACCAGAAAGCGCTCGATATTGGCCAGGGACGGAAGCGACTCGATAAAGGCCGCCACAGTGATGGCCTCTTCCCCGTAGCCTCGGCTCTCTAGCCGCGCATTGATTGCAGAGCGACTCTCGGAGTTTTTCCGCCACAGCTCAGCCTCCAGTTCAGCCTCGGCGCGAATCGCCGCTTCACTTCCTTCAACCATCGCGGCAGGGTGGGTCTTGCGCAGAACAGCCTTGAGACCGTCCTCACGATAGGTCCGGAGGATCACGTCCTTCCAGCGACGATAACGCCGGATGTCCCAGCACAGATGCGCAACGTCGATCGCGACCAGCCATTCGGCCCCACTGCTCGGATGGGTATCGTCAACCAAGGAGTTCGAACATAGCATCGTAATCGGCTTCCAATTCCCCGGGGAACATGCAGGGACGCTCCTTAACCAACGGCAAAAGTTCGGCTGGGAGCTTAAAAACCTCTTCCAAATGTTCGATGTCCACATCATCATAAAACATGGCCATTCCTTTCACATCTCGAATCGAAATGATTCGAGATGTGAACTACTTGCTATGTATTTCAGAGAGATGCCCGAAAGGAGTTATGGCAGAAACCCTCCCTTGGCCATTTTCTTCGTACTTCTCTAAGATGATTTTCTGCAACAACGCCGAGCGGCTATCTCAAGCCAGATAGCTCGGCGTTAAAAGATGCAGGGGTCGAGATGTTCAGTGGCGGACGGTGCGCTCGAGAAATTAGGTCCGCGATGATTGTGCCCTACAGCAAGGCTCGGGTGAGCTTGAGTAGCGACCGCACCGAATTGCGCGTGAATGCTCAAGCAATCGATTGATCTGCGGCTTAAATTTTTCGCTTAATACTTTTTCCGACGGTGGGTCCGTTCGATAACCGCGCCGCGTTTTCGGTCGGTCCGCAGCTGAGCCACTGTTCGCAAGCCTAGACGGTGGGGAGCGGAGCCGAAGCGACATCGACCATCCATTCTCGAAAATCGCAAGATCCTATCAAGCTCGAACTCCTGCCAGAGAGGATTGTTGCCCGCAATCCTCCGCGAGCGGGTTCCAGAACGTCGCTCGGCCAGATCACGCAGTGCGCGACGAGCGACTTGCGTCGGCGAAATTTGAGGCGCGCCGTAAGCAATCGGCAAGTCAGCGAAGAAGCGATTGAGCGGGGCGATGGCTCGCTCAATGTATTCATAAAAAGGGCCCTCCTTCGGCTTGCGCGGTCTCGCTGATCGTCGAAAGAAAGACGGGCAGCCTTATCGTGATACTCTAAGAAAATGCTGAGCAATCGTGCGCCCAAAAAGGGCGTCACCAAATCGGGCGGCCGACCACCCTTCTCTTGGCTGTCCAACTTCTGATCCAGCCATTTCGTAACGGCGAGCCCCAGAATCCCGCTGATCTCAGTATTGAGTTGGAAGAGTTTGTCACGTTCCGGAGCATCGCTCGAATATGAGGTCCAGATGATGTCAGGATCTGAACCCGTACCTCGCGGAATTGGAGGAATTCGACTCCAGCTTTTCATAGAATAGTTCAGCATGAACTTCCCAGCGAAAGCAGTCTTCGTCAGGCAGCACGCGCTTTTTCGGCATCGAACGGGTTCCTTCAAAGATACGGAATCCAAAGACCACCGAATTAAGTTTTTCAATGCGCGCGGAAGTATCGGTTCAAAACTATCCACAGCTTCTTTGATTGGGGACAGATCGCTTCCCCAAATAAGTAAAACGTCCCCGCTGTAAGGGGCAAAACCTAGGCCTGCTTTCGACGTGCGGCACCTACGGATGATTATCCAAGCTGATTGAAGCGATTACGTTTAGGTTTGGAAATCGGGCTTAAGTCTCGGGCTTTTTTCCGCCTGGTTCGCGCAAACGCACTCCGGCACCGCCACCATTTTCATCGATGAATTCAACGCCAGCAGCCTCGAATGCCCGGCGTACCGCCGCGATCGTTCGACGTCGTCATTGACGTTTGATGTCTTCGCGACTTCCAGCTCGACGAATCGTCGCAACACCCAAGCCGGAATGCGCTCGGCCAGATCCACTGGCGCTCCAGCTCAACAAGCGCGCGCGCAGCACGAATTGAGCAGCTCGTAAGCATTCTCAGCTATTCCACGTTGACATATAAACATCATATGGGTTATATTAACCTCATATGAGTCATATTCTCTATCTTTATGATAACACTTATGAGGGTTAGGATGAACACAGAATGTAACCCTTCATGCCATCGACCGCCGCTCTTTCATCGGCGGTTCCGACGCCCGTATCATCATGGGCGACGACGAATCCAAACTCCTGCGGCTTTGGCGCGAGAAACGCGGAGAATGCCTATCGGAAGACCTTTCGGATAACCTCATCGTCCAGCTTGGCACGGTCACCGAGGACCTAAACCGGCGCTGGTACGAGACCAATACCGGCACCCGCGTCAAACACGTCCAGAAACGCGTCCAACATCCCATGATCAAATGGATGGCCGCGACCCTCGATGGTGTCGTCGAGCCCTCAGGAGCAGTTTTTGAGGCCAAATTCATGCTGCCCTGGACCTTTTCCGAGGACGCAGCGGCCGGAAAGCATATGGCCCAACTTCAACACAATATGTGGGTCGTAAATGCTCGTTCTGCTGTTCTTTCTATCATTACGGGGGGCGGCAAATGGGTCGAAATGGCAATTCAGGCCGATCCGCTCTACCAGCACCTGCTGCTCACCGCCGAGAAGAAATTCTGGCAATGCGTCATCAGCGGCGAACCGCCTCGCCTGTTCGGGATTGAGACGCCCCGACCGCGGCTAGCGGCGGTGCGTATCGTCGATATGAGCGGATCCAACAGCTGGTCCGAACTGGCAGACGTCTATCGCCGGACTCGATCGGCCTTCCAAGAGCACGAAAGCGCAAAGGCTGACCTGAAAAAACTCATTCCTGACGATGTCAAGGAAGCGATCGGACATGGCCTCAAGGCCAAGCGGTCAAAATCCGGCGCCATCAGTTTCGACCTCGTCGATACAGGAGTTGGCCATGCATCGGTCCAGTGAAACGATTGGAGCCATTGCGGGCGCCTTGGCAAAAGCCCAAATCGAACTTTGCAACCCAGAAAAATCTCTTGTCGCAACGATCAAATCGCCCTTCCCGCGGGAATCCGATCGCAGCTTTCGCTATGCGTCGCTCGCAAGCGGGCTCGAAACCGTGCGGAAGAGCCTCGGTCAGCAGGAGATTGCCGCGATTCAAACCACGGCAATCGATCAGGAAACCGGCCTGATAAGGCTAACGACTCTTCTGGCCCATGCATCAGGTGAATGGATATCGTCCGAATGGCCTGTGTGCCCGGTAAACGAGACTGCCTCGCCCCATCGTATGGGCGCGGCCCTCACCTACGCGCGGCGCTATGCCCTGTTTGCCCTTGTCGGGATTGCCGGCGAAGATGATATGGACGCGCCGGATCCCGTGATAATTCCGGCGTCTGCTGAACAAATCGCCGCGCGTGCTTCGGCTAAGCCCCGACCAAGCGCGGTGCACAAGCCCCTTCTCAACCCGCAGTCGTCCGCCCAACTGCGAGTGGATCTGCTTCAAGAAATCAATGAGCTCAAGGACGGCGATGATTTAGCGGCTTGGGCACATCGTCGGTTCGCCGCGAAAAATACACTGAGCGAAGACGATGCCCGCAAAGTTGAGGCAGCTTACAAAGCACTCCTCGACAAATCCCTAGATCAGAATTTGCGCGACCCTGACGCGCCCTCGACACCAGAGCTATCGGAGAAACCTGAAGTTCGCTCAAAAGCCAACGATGGCGATTCGGCTGCGGCAACTTTGATCGACAAAATAGTACAGTCGCGCATTGCCAAACCGGTCCGCCGGCGAAACAAAGCGCATCGCATTTTCGTGGCTTCACATCCTTGCCTAATTTGCCAACGAACGCCGTGCGACGCACATCACTTGAAATTTGCGCAGCCAAAAGCCATGGGGCGAAAAGTCAGTGACGAATTCACGGTTCCTTTATGTCGCGATCATCATCAACAACTGCATCGCCAAGGCAACGAACAGTCATGGTGGGGAAATATGCAAATTTCGCCACTAGAAATAGCGCACGTGTTATGGCGCTCCAGTCCGATCCATCGCAATTCAGCCGACGTGAATCCTGCTTAGTTATTTTTCCTGCGGCCACAGTTCGTACGGACCATGGTCCGCGTATTGCGTAAAACCCGTTCTGGCCGCAATCTATATCGCGGACTGTTGTTACCCATTCGGGATACTGGCTGTATTCTTGGATACGCGATGGCTAGCGTGCGTTTCAAATTCGCGGTTCTGAACGTCTTGGCCAAATGGCCCGAGCGCCGCATCTCGCTTGACGAGATTAGGCGCGAGATTGGGGCTCGTATCGTCAATGAAGATCCCGTCGACCAGCCGGACACTATTTCCGTACTTGCGGATATCGACATTTTCCGATCTGGATTGCTCTCGCAAAATAGACAGGGCTTGCAGATCACGGAAGCAGGTCTATCGCTCCTACAAGCGCTCGAAAACTCGGACGGACCTCCCCCGGCGGCCTCCTCAGCACTTGTGTCGCAAGCCGTATCTTACAGGCCCGGGGGAACGGTCCAGTATGTTTGGCACCGAGCCGCCGGCGACCCTGGAAACGACCCCCATCAATCGGGACAATGAAGAAGTAGGAGAAGGCACGCCGGCCTCAACAGGCAGGCCTGAAATCATCTCGCAGGCCACCGCCGTCAATCAACTGACGAGATGAATTCGCCGCCTCCCGAGCTTACAGGTGACAATCCCAATCAACTATCTCCCCATGAAGACAACAGGGAAACCGGAGTTGAGCAGCCTGGCACCAATCTCATAGACGCGCCCGCTTTCCTGCAACGAACCTTTGGTTCTCGTATGAACGCGCCGCGCCGATCGTCGACGGCAACATCAGATCTTTTCGCGTTCATTGCCAAAAAAAGGCAATCGTTGCTTAATATTTTTCGACACCATTTCATACAGGATGTCTCGATCCGAAGAACCGAACGGCCGATCAGACAAATTGGTGGCATTGCATTTTCTCTTCTCAGTCTACTGACGGTCGTTGCATGCCTCTTCGCTGCCTTCGCGCTTGGCCAGATTGGATCACTGAAGTCGGAAATCGCCTCGCTACGGCGAGAGCTTCTGCCACTCAAAGCTGGCCTAGGTAAACTCGAACTGGCCGAAAACACCAGAAGGGAGTCCGAACAGGACGGCAAAAATGCCGGCACGAAAGAGAGCCGGTCGGACGAGGAAACCAGCAACGCTCAAATGACGTTGAACCTGTCCGGAGAGGAAATTCAGTTGATAAGGGACTACATCAAGCCGGCCCCTTCCGCTGGAAGCACCACCCCTGACATCAAGGTGGGCGATCTGATCGGCACCGCGACGATCCCGTTGCCGTCATCGCTTACCGAAAAGGTGCCAAGGTTGGTCGGAGCCAGATTCACCACGCGTAACGGCGCGATCCTTATCAGCACCAAGGGGAGTGTCCGCGCCGACGTCGTGTTACCCCGCAATTAGACTTGGCACACGATGGACTGCCGCCTGCCGGGGGCCTGCGAGACGATCACCCCAGCCTCCGGCGCCGTTCCACGTGACGCCGCGCTGCTTCGCCGGCCCGAACCTGCTGGCCGTGATCCTGTTCGAGAAGTTCGGCCAGCACCATTGCCTGAACCGGCAGAGCGAACGATACGCGCGGGAAGGCATCGATCTCAGGACCGGCCGTGCTCCATCCGCTGCACGCACTGATCGATGCGCATGTGCTCGCTGCCGAGCGCCTGCACCGCGACGACACCACGGTGCCGATCCTGACGAAGGGCAAGACGGTCAAGGGACACATCTGGACCTACGTCCGCGACGACCGGCCCTTCGGCAGTCGTGCACTGCCGGCTGCGCTTTATTACGCCTCGCGGGACCGACGGCACGAACATCTCGTGCGGCATCTGAAGGCATTCAGGCGGCATCCTGCAGGCCAATGCCTATGGCGGATACAACGAGCTTTACGCGCCATCCCGCTTGCCGGGGCTGATCACGTCGGCGCTGTGTTGGGCTCATGCCAGGAGGTTTGAATTGGCGGACATCGTCACCAAGCGGGAGCGATCTCGCCGATCGCGCTGGTGGCGGTCAGGCGCATCGACGCCCTGTTCGAGATCGAGCGCGGCATCAATGGTTTGAGCGCCGAAGAGCGGCTGCGCATTATGGCATGAGCAAGCCCCTCTCGTCGTCGCTTGAATCCTGGCTGCGCGAGCAGTCCGCCTTTCAGCGGCATTTTTAAACACCGACGTATCATTCAGCCCTGATTCTGGGTACTGGCCGCAGCCAGTTTACCAGAGCTCTAATTTCCTTTCGCACGGCTAGGAAATAGAGCAGGTGCGTGACCGCAAAGGACAGGAGGCAAGTCCCCAAAATGGTCGCCATCACGAACTGGCCACCCGATGGGACCGCAACGGTTACAAGCGATGCCTGCGTAACGGTGTGTACGCCACCCTGCCAGGAGAGGACCAAAAAGCCCGCATAGGCAGCGCTCAAGTGAGTTGCGACCGTGAAAGAGACCCTGGACTTGGCTGCCAGCCCAAAGCAGGCAAGCATGAAGATCGGAAGTGCAAGCCCGAAGAACTGAAACCCATCAAACTGAACGAAATAGCGAAAAAACGCGTCGCTTCGCTGAAAGATGCCGAACATCCTGAGATTGATGAACCAAAGAATTTCAGAGCTGGGGGCATATTCAAGGGCACGCGCAGCCAATTCGGCGCAAAGCGTGGTGGCAAACAGCGCCAACGGTCCCATGAATTGCAGTTTAAAAAGACGGTTCATGCGACGAGCCATATGTTCAAAACGTTAGCATACGTCAAAAACGTTTAGCGTGTCTTAAAGGTTCCCGACCGCGGAGAGCCCCCTTGCTGATACTAAATGTCATAGAAATAAAACTAGCACGGATCGTTGTTAGGATTATGGCTGATTGTTCGGCGGCCTTTCGATGAACCGGCGGCTGCCATTGAGAAGCTCAAGGTTATTGGCGATGACCGGGTTGCCCGGATCGAGCGAATAGGCCTTCTCGAACTTTCGCCGCGCCGCGCTCAGATTGCCGCGCAGCATGTAGGAATATCCCTGATCGTTCAGGATCTGCACGGTCTACGCCGCCGAGCCGGATCGCCTGCGCATAAGCCTGATCGGCAAGATCAAAGCGACGCAGCCGGTCATAGCTCGCGGCGAGCCCAATCCAGGCCGTCAGGTCCTTCGGCGCTTTCTCGACCGCATCCTTGAAATAGCGCTGGGCGATCCCGTAATTGCCGCGGTTGAAATGCTCCAGGCCCATCCGCACCGGCTCGTCGGAAGGATAGTATTTGACGTCGGTCGGCTCCTGCACGGGGTCCGGGCCCGCCGGCGTCCACGGGCGCGACGATCGCGGCCTCCCTCAGCGTGGCGTCGCAGCCGGCAAGGACCGTCCCCAAGCAGCAACAGGTCAGCATGAGAATAAGACGCCGCATAACCCTTGTTCCCCGCCCCCGGCCCCAGCGGACTCCACTGCAGCCGTCGCCAAATATCATTGCAAAATAGTACTTACCAAAAACACCCTGCAATTCCTGTTATCTGAACTCAGCGCTAGAAACAGTCTCGCTGCCGAGACCATTCAGCGTTTTTGCCCGCCGACCGGCACCGATACTCCAGCAGACGAACCAGCCCCCAATCCTTCTACGTTGATATTCTCGGTTGGAGGAGGCCGCACGCCCATCTGCTTTCGTCGCATCGCCAATATCGGGAAGCTGATCCACCGGCTGTTTCGTGTTGCCATAGCGCGGTCACGGCGGCGCCCGACGCGCCGGGCGTCGTACGCGATCCTGCGATCGCCGACATATCGCGGCCAGGGGTGGATGGTATGGGTGACGGCGTTTACCTGCTTGGCATCGCCGGCGCTCATCGTGATGGTATCGGAGCGCTGAAAGTAGCGGTCGACTTCGTCGTGACCGTAGAGGCCGTAGCAGCCGCCGAGCAGCAACGGAGCCGAGAAGAGCCAGATACCTGATGGTCATCGTCTCGCTCCTCAATTCAAGGGCTTTTACGACCGGCTGGTCCGATCAGACAGCGCGCGGCGGACTGGAGCAGCCGGACCTCAGGGGCGATGATGTGGCCGTACGGTCCTTTCACCTCGCCGCCGGAATTGACGTAGTCGTTGTAGCGCTTGCGAACTTCCATCTGACCGTTGAGGAAGAAATCGACGTCATTGGCCGGCAGGCGGGAGTCGAGCGGCGAGGCCAATTGCTGCCCCGGCACCGCCGGCGCAACCAGGCGCGGCGTGACGATGATCACCAGGTCGGTTTCCTCCTGCTGGTAGGACGAACTGCGGAACAGCGCCCCGAGCACCGGCACCGAGCCGATCCAGGGCAATTGCGAGACGTCCTGCCGATTGCGGGTCTGCAGCAGGCCGGCGATGGCAAAGCTCTGGCCGTCGCGCAACTCAACCGTGGTCCGCGCGTCGCGGCGGGTCAACGACGGAACTGTCGTTCCCGCAATCGTCATCGCATTGGAGAAATCAAGCTCGCTGACCGACGGCTCAACCCGAAGGTTGATCACACCGCGCGAGAGAACGGTGGGCACGAAGGCCAGCTCAACACCGAACTTCTTGTATTCGATAGAAATGGTGGGAAAGCCGCCCGAGGTCGTAGTGGGTATCGGCACTGGAAATTCACCGCCGGCCAGGAAGCGCGCCGCATCGCCCGACAGCGCCATCAGGTTCGGCTCGGCCAGACGTCGTAACGCACGCCCTTGGTTTCCAATGCCGTGACCAGGACGTCGATCGACGTGCCGTTGCTGCGTTCTGAGCACGCTGGTGAGCAAGCTGCCGAATGGGACGGCGCCGCTAGCCAGCGTGGCGGCCGTGCCCAGCAGCGGAAGGCTGCCGGCAGGTGTGGCGAACAGGATTCTGTTCAGCGTCGACGACCGGAGTACCGTCCGGTCTCGACCGGAACCGTCCGGCGCCGGTGATGCCGCCAGCAGGGCCACGCTCGACCGAGACCTGTATTCCCGACATTCGTGCCGCTTGGCATTGGCAGCAAAGAGATTGACGCCAAGGTCACGCCCGGCCTGCCGGTTGACCTCGAGAAAGCGCACCTCCAGCATCACCTGCTGCGGCGCCGCCACGTTCATGGCGTTGACGACGACGCCGCCTTTCGGGACGGTGCCGGTGGCAATCGCCATGGCTCGCTCGGCGGCGACCGCATCGGCCGCCGTTCCGCTCAGCACCACCTGCCCCTCGGAGGACGAGACGCGAATGCCGCTGCGTGCCGGTGCTGGACCGAATATTCTGCTGCAGATTGCCGGTATCGATCGCGACCTCGACATCGAGGATGCCGATCTGCTTCATCGAAGTGTCGAACAGGATGACGTTGGTGGTGCCGGTCTGCTTGCCCTGGATGTAGATCAGGTGATCGCTCAGCGACTTCACGTCGACGATGTCAGGCGAGCCCGCGACAATCGTCGAAAAAGCGCGTATCGACCCTGAAGGTGCGTGACTTGTTGACGGTCACCTTGACCCGCTGGACGTCGGTCATTTCGCTGACGAAGACGCCGCTGGAGGAGGCTCGCCGATCTGCAGCCCCCGCGCGGTCAGCGGAATAAAACAAGGCAAGCGCAGCGCCAAGAACCATCACGCTCGAAGGCGAGAAGCCTCGCCCTGCCCGGCCCGAAACGCGACCGCAACTCATCCCATTCCCCCTCGCCGCGATCCGCGGCTACCCGCAAACTACGTCCCGGCTTGCTCACCGCTCACCTCGTGCACTCTGCGGCTTACAATCTGTTCAGTATAATCGTTACCATTGCAACGTATGCCGCTACCCATTTCGAACCAGCAACGACACCCCGCTCCCGCCGGCCGCCAACAATGTCGCCCGAAGCATCATCGCCCTACATCCGCCTCTTTTGCAAGGAGATGCGCGTCACTTTGCTGTCGCAGCCGTACAGAAAACAATTCGATGTTGCCAGCCGAGCACCACTTCAAGCCCTGCGAAGCATCACGCTCAACGCCGGAATCCAGCGCGCAAAGGTATCGCTTGCCGCAGCCCGGGCTTTCAGGAGGAAGATGCCGGGACAGGAATTTTGGTGGACACGCTCGGGTTATTGAATGATGCGGGCCAGAACGGCTGGGTGAGTGCGGTCATGCGGCATGATGAAGGCTCGATTTCGACCGCCGTCACGGTCAGTGGGGCGGCGCTCGCGTAATGGTCAGCGTGGCGACGCACCCACAAACGGCGGCTTGTCCACGTGCGGACAGATCGGCGGTGCTGCAGGTTGGTGCGTGTCTGTTGGTACCGCCAAGGCGGGCGTCCGTAGCATCGTGATCATCGCTGCCCGGGCGCCGGCGTTGGCGTACGACCGCAGCGACTGCATCGTGATGGCATAGCGCCCGAGATCGAAGATCGCGAACATCGATGTGAAAAACGGACACGGCGACGAGGCAAAATTCAAACGCCGCGACGCCGCGCTGGTCGAGCTTTCTCATCACTGCACCAGACGGACGACTTGCGTGTTGAGGCGTATAGCCCTCGGAGCACAGTTCGAATCGTCTCAGTTAGGTATTCCCACTGATGGTCACAGCGTATTGGCGATCACTTGCGTAGCAACAGGTCGTGTTGGCATTGGCTGCGCTGTTTCCGCCATATGTAACGGGCGCGTTGGGGAATACATCGTGCCACCTGAAGTAGCTAGCCGTACTTGCCGCCATTGATGGTGACGGCGCTGTTGCTCTGATCGTCAATCAGGACACCGTTCAGATCAGATCGAAAGTGTTGGTCGCAGGCGCGGACAGGTTAACGACACTGCCGCCATTGATGGTCAGGCTCGAATTCCCGAGCAATACGAGGGTGACATCTGTGCCGTTGACGGTTCCGCCAAAATTTATCGTTGCATTGTAGAAAAAGTACGTTCCCGGAGCTAAATTCACCGTGCCTCCGGAGTTCACCGTCAGGTCACCGTACACGCCCGCCGGCGACTGTTACGCGGCCAGCGTTGCAACGTGTTGCCATTGTTAACATTGCCACCGCACGGCTCGTTGTAGATCGGGCTCGTCCTCGACGTTGAACACTTTGCGTATCCAGCTGTCTTCAACGGATTCGGTCGCAGGCAGGCATATTGATAGTTGTACGGCCATCGTGCATTGCGCAATGGCCCGCCGAAGCAGTTACAGCCACTTGCGCGTTGACCGACCAGCCCGAACCGTGAAATTCGCGAGTGCTATTGTACTTGACGGTGCCGTCGACATCATCGCGCAGCCATTTCCGGTTATGGTACTGCTGCCGCCGATCGTGAGTGCGTGACCTGTCGTTCAATGCCAGACGCACATGGCTTCGGTTGCTGTGACTTCGGCAACGGCTGTCGCGCCGATGGTGACGGTGGACAAGCCAAGCAGCGCGGCGAGGTATGCCGGCTGTTTCTGGCTGACGATGGCACGAACGGTCGCTGGTCGGGCTGATCGATCGCGACGCTTCTGGATGGTGCCTGCCGAAAGGGCTGGCGAGCACGGTCGTGCGATTCGCCCGTGTTGCAGAACGCATTCTGCGCGGCAAATTGCTTGCCGCGATAAACATAGTCTTGTGTATGTATCGCAGCTGGATGCTTCCGCTGAAGTCGAGCACGCCAGCGTCAAGCGCGCCCGAATAGGCTGCCGCATCGGCGGCATTCTGCGCATGTTGCTTGGTGACGTACCACGAGCCCGCCTCGGCCCCGAGTGCGACCACTCCGATCAGCGGCACCAGGGCGACGACGGTTGCGAATGCGACTGAACCTCGACGGTTGCGGAGCAAGTTGCGCATGGACCATCCTATTGAAAGCGTTCGAGTAAGACAGCGTGTAGGTGCAAGATTGGCACGCCCTGACACAGCACCGATGTCAGCACCATGGCGACAGGGTGATGCTCGTCGTGTACGAATAATACTTGGGACCACAGCGGAGTTGCGCCGAGCAGGCAGCGTCGCCATCCCCGCAAATGAGCTTGAAAGTTCGAGATCGGATAATTCGAGGATCGGCCTTGGCCGTAGCGGCTCGTCTGTCCAGCTCGTCGACGGATTCGTGACATCGTCGGGCGGCGGAATACTGGATGGATTGCCCGAACGCGCGCAAGGCCTGCCGCGCCGAGATATACTGGAAGCCGGCGATCGCCACGTCGGCCAGCGGCAGCAGCAAGGCTCAGCATCAGAAAAATAAAGACGAAGGGCATCTCGAACGCGACGGCGCCGCGTTGATCCGCGAGAAACAGCGGGCCTGCGGCTCACGCGGCTACCTCGACCGAGTCGCCGTCTGCACCGTAAACTTGCTCATGGCTCCTGTCAGCTCCTAAATCTGCTTGAACGCCCGAATGAGGTGCAGAAACGGACTGGCGCCCAGAATGACGAACATGGCCGGAAGCAGGAACAACACCATCGGAATGGTCAGCTTGGCGCCGAGCTTGTGGGCCCTTTCTTCCAGCTTGGTGATCCGCTCGCGCCGGAGATCGGCCGCGATGGTGCGCAGCGCCTGGCTCAACGGCGTTCCGTATTGCAGGCTCTGGCTGACCATGGTGCCGAAGCGGCGAAGTCCCGTCCGACGTCGCTCCCAGTTTCTCGAACGCGTCGCTGCGATTTGGCAGGATCCGGAGATCGTCGAGAAGACCGTGCAGGACCCGGGCCAATCGCGGATTGGTCTGGCTCATTTCGTCCGCGACGCGTTCCAGCGCGCTCTCCAGGCCCATTCCCGCTTCGCTGCACACAACCAGCAAATCGATCGCGTCCGGCGTGCCTAGCCGAATGGCGGCATCGAAACGCCGTTTCAGCGACCAGAGGATCAGCCGCGGCCCCATGATGCCGATCACCACGCCGACCAGGGTGAAGATCAGCACCACGCCAGTGTCTTCCCCGTAAGCTGCGCATACAAGGAACGCGACGAACGGAAACAAGACCATGCTGACGACCTTGACGCCGATCCAGATCGGCAAGGTCCGGTGATGATTGAAACCGGCCGACTGCAGGACCGTCCGCAATTGGTCCAGATTTTCTGCGGCGTAGAAGCGCCTGTACCGCATGCCGATCGACGAAAACCAGCCGATCAGATCCTGGGAGCGTGCCGAGCGGTCGGGAACGCCGAGCACGGCATTCGACACCCGCGTGTTCAGCGTGCGAAGGTGTATTTCGCGAATGATCAGCACGAAGGTCGCGGCCGCGGCCGCGATGGCGAGAGATGCTCAGACCGAGACCGGCGCGTCATAGCGTCGTCTCCCTTCTGATCATCCAGCGTATGACGAAGTGCCCGACAAGCACCGAGCCGACGGCGTAAGCCAGCAGCTTGTTTCCGGTCGGATCAGTGAACAGCAGATCGACCGATTTGCGGATTGATCGAGTACAGCAGTCCGCCGACGATAACGGCGCGAGCGAAAGCGCGCGCGAGGAAAAGATCACCTCGCCGGCCAGAGCCTTGGCGCGAGCGGCCAGCGCGACACGCTGGCGTGACGGTGTCTCCCAGCGTCTGCAGGGTTTCGGCCAGGCTGCCGCCGGATTTCAACTGCACGCGCAAGCGTCACCGCGAACATGGCATACTCCGCCACCTGCGTTCGCCGATAGACAGCCTCGACGGCCTCCTCCGGCGGCCTGCCCAGAGCCAGTTCGCTGCAGACGATCGCGAACTGCCCGGCGGTCGGCTCCGGCATCTCGCGGGCGATGGTGCGAAAGGCTTCGTTGACCGGCAGCCCCGATCGAACGGTGCTTGTCACCAGCTGAATCGGTGTCCGGAAGCTGCCGAAACAGCTGATTGGCAGAAGCGGTGCTGCTGCCAGCCGAACAGGCCGCGCACCACCAGCAGGGCCACAATTGCCGCCGCGATGGATACGAGGAGCGGTCGAAAATCCGAACAGGCGATTGGCATAAAAGATTGCCGCTGCCGCGAGGAGCGCCGGCAAGCAGCACATAGGCCGGGATGCAAGGCGTAAGGGATGTCCGGGCTTGTAATTCGCCAGGCGGTGCAAAGACGCTGCCAGCGGGATCTCGCTTCCAGACGGCGAATGGAAGGCAGGCTGGCCGCATGTGCGGCCGGCAGCGCCGTTCGCCAGCTGACGATTCATGCGTCGTTGCCGCGCGTCGAGCCACAGCGTCGACGACTGCCGCGCACACCAGCAGGACCAGAACGGCGACGATCAGAGACTGCGTCGTCATATGTTGCCTCATGGCCTCGGCCCAGGCGCGATCAAGTCCGTAATAGACAAGACGGCTCTTGAATTTCGGGACTGCGTGGGTGGACTTGTAGGTGCCCTGATATCCGCCCGTGAGCATCCTCCTCCTTGTACTCGAACACCGCGATGTCGTTGGTGGTGATCACCTCGCCTTCCAGGCCGATCACCTCGCTGATCTGGACGATGCGGCGCTGTCCGTCCCGCATGCGTTCGACCTGGACGATGAGATCGAGCGCAGCGACGATCTGGGACCGAATCGCCCGCGACGGCAGATTGACCTGGCCCATCTGCACCATGTTCTCGATACGGGTCAGGGCATCGCGGGTGCTGTTGGCGTGCACCGTCGAAATCGAACCGTCATGGCCGGTGTTCATCGCCTGCAGCATGTCGAACGCTTCGGCGCCGCGCACCTCGCCGACGACGATCCGGTCGGGACGCATGCGCAGCGCGTTCCACAACAGATCGCGCTGGGTCACCTGCCCGGTGCCTTCGAGGCTGGGCGGCCGCGTCTCCAGGCTGATCACGTGCGGCTGCTGCAGCTGCAACTCCGCCGCGTCCTCGATGGTGACGACGCGTTCGCTGTGATCGATGAACTGGCTCATGGCGTTCAGCAGCGTCGTCTTGCCGGAACCGGTGCCGCCGGAGACGAGAACGTTGAGCCGGGCCCGGGACGGCAATCTCCAGCAACTGGCCGATCGCGGGCGTCATCGTGCCGTTCTCGATCATTCCGGCCATGTTCAGCCGGTGGCTTGGAAACTTGCGGATGGAAATGCAGGGGCTGTGGATCGCCAGCGGCGGCAGGATGATGTTGACGCGGCTGCCGTCCGGCAGGCGGCAGTCGACCATCGGGCTGGATTCGTCGACGCGCCGTCCGACCTGCGCGGCAATCTTCTGCGCCACCGAGGCGATGTGATCATTGTCGCGGAAGCGCACCGCGATCCGTTCCAGCTTGCCGCTTCGCTCGACATAGACGTTGCTGGGCCCGTTGATCATGATGTCGTTGATCGTCTCGTCCAGCAGAAGCGGACGAAGCGGCCCGTAGCCCGTCATGTCGTCCGCGATCTCGTCCGCCAGCAGAAGCTGCTCGCGGCCCGACAGTTCGAGCCGGTCCTCGTTGGCGATTCCGTGGATGATTTCCTCGATCTGCCGCCGAAGAACGTCGCGCGAAACGGTCGCCGCCACCGACGGCTCGATCTGCTCGATGACCCGTTCGCGCAGCGAGGCCGACATCACCGGATGATGATCGAGGGCTCGCGCGCGCTGATGCGGCGGCGGAGGCGAGCGCCGGCGGACAGGCTCGACGCTCGCAGCGCATTGGCGCATCGGCGCAGGCGCGAGCGCAGGCTTCGGTGCGATAGGCGGCGCCAGTGCGAGCGTCAATGCGGGCAACGAGCCGGCGTCGTCGTCTTCGCGCCTGCCGAATTTTTTCATAGCCCGAGCAGCCTCCTCAGCCGGCCCTTCTGCTCGGCGCCGACGCCGGTGATCTCCCGCACGATCGGCGCAAGGTGACGTCGCAGTCCCGAGACGTGCTTCAGCGCCGGAATTCCGAGATTGACCGCCTGGGTCATTCCCTTGCCGAGATCGGGAATCACCATGTCCGGCTCGGCGCCCAGGGCCTTGACGATCGTCGCCCTGGGCAAGCCGCCGGCACGATCGGCGCGGTTGAGCAAGGTAAAGACCCGATCCTTGCCGGCGATGTTGGTGACGGCGGTGCGCAGCGCATGGGCGTTGCGAAGCCCGGTCACCTCGGCTTCCAGCAGCACCAGCACGTGACGGGACAAGCGCGATCACCGGATGGATGGATGGCGGAAACGGCACCGGTACATCGACGACGATGTAGTTGAACCGCTGCCGCAGCAGACCGAGCACGTGCCGCACGCCCGCTTCGGTGATATCGAGCTGCGCATCCAGCTCCTCGTCGGCGGCAATCAGGCGAACCCGGTCGTTGATCTCGATCGCCGCGCGTTCGAGAAACAGCGTGTCCGCGCGCATCGGATCTTCCAGCGCGATGCGCAGACCGGGCCCCGGCCGGACGCCCAGCATCACCGCCGTCTCGCCGTTTTGCAGATGAAGGTCGAGCAGCGCGACCTTGGCCTTGGTGGTCTCGGCCAGCTGCAGGGCGAGATTGATCGCGATGCTGGTGGCGCCGGCGCCGCCCTGCGCGCCGCAGATCGAGATCACATGACCGCCGCGATCGATCGGATCGGACGCGACGTCGCCAAGCAGCTTCGGGCGCAGCTGGTCCAGCACCATGTCCCGCGTGAGCGGCCTGCGGAAGGTACTCGGTCACGCCGAGTTCCATCAGCTCGCGGTAGAAGGTGATCTCCCTGCTTTCGCCGATCAGCGGCCACCCGGACGTCGGGCGGGCAGACGCTGGCCAGCCTTTCCAGTTCGGCGAACGGATCGTCGATGCCGCTGATGTCCACCACCAGCGCGAACAGGTCGGTGTCGGTTTCGAGCATGCGTGATGGCATTGCGGATCGTGCCACGCCTGATCGACAGGTTGGCTGCCGTCGAGGCCCTTGCGCAGCGCCGCGGCACTCAACTCGTCATTGACGAAGCAGACGATCCGGTTGCGCGTCGCGACGGATGCAGCTTCTTCAGGCGGACTGATCAACGGCCATGTTCATCAACGTTTCTCCGGCGCTTTGCCAGCCACCATCCGCCGCTGCTGTCGGCCGCGTCGACAGTCCTCGACAGTCGCGCGTCGGTGTCATCGTGTCCTGCTTTCTGACCATGTATTGCTTGACCTCGCCGCCGGACATGAACCGCGATCGCTGCCGCTGGCCGGCGACCGCATTCTGGCGGGCGAGTTCCGGCGACACGTCGCAGCTCGACACGGCGCCGCTGTCCGGCGCGTTCCACTCGATCGACGGCCGCCCGGACCGCCAGCGAGAGCTTGCCGAGCTGCTTTGCGACCGTGATCTTCTTGACCTGCTCCGGCGTAAGCTCCAGCGACACGGTTTGCGCCATGCTTGCGCCGGTGGCGCCCTTGCTTGCGTACCGCCGCGCCGCCTTGCACGATCTCCTGGTCGATCGCAATGACCCGAACATTGCGCAGAACGGTTTCGCTGAGGGCGCGACGTGCGGGATCCGCTTTTCGAACATCTGGGTCAGCACGACGTCGACATGATCGCCGGGCCTGATCAGGCCGGAGACGCCGGACTCCTCGTCGACCTTGATGCTGATGGCGCGGCTGTCCGGCGCCAGGACGCTGGCGAGGAAGCCGCGATCGCTGCGGACGCAGGATGTCCTGCAAGGTGATGGGAGCTGCCGGCCTCGACGAACTTGCGGACCAGTGAACCGGGAAGTCCGGCCTTGGAGTCGGGCGTATCGAGAATCGCGCCTGCCGGAACGCTGTCCGGCGGCACCGAGCGCACCGTGAAATCCTCCTCGCGGGCCAATGTGCCTTTCGGCAGCGGACGCGCCGCGACAAAATAACCGACGGTTGTTGGCGCCGCTGGCGCATGCTGGTGACCTGCGACCGCGGTCGGCTTTCGGTGCATTCATGTTGAAGGCGATGAGGCCGAGCGCGGCGGTTGCGAGCAACAGCACCGCGATGATCGAAAGACGCAAAGCGGACGACATGTCAAAATCCTCGACTCAAGATGGCCCAGATACCGCCGCAGGCGATGGCGACCCCGTAAGGCAACGGTGCGTGTCGCAGATGGCGCCAGCGCTCGACCGCGTAGACGCGGCGCACGAACGATGATCCGGCGGGCGCGAGCCTCGGATATGGCAGGTGGCGCATCATCAGATGCACCAGGGCAAGAACGCCGCCGGCGAGTGCCGTAATCGTCAGCAACTGAATGACGCCGGTCAGCGGGAGACCGATCGCCAGGGCGACCAGCAGCTTGACGTCGCCGCCGCCGATCCATCCTCGCGTGTAAATGACCAACAGCAGCAGAAACAGGATCGCCGCGGCGATCAGCGACTGCGCAACCTGCATCGGGTTGGCCAGTTGACCGACAATCCCGAGCAGCGCCAGCGCCAGACAAATTTCATTCCGGATCAATCGCGTCGCGACATCGATCGTTGCGACATAGAGCAACAACAGGATTTCCAGAAATAAGATTGCCGCAACAACAATCCAGCTCATAAAACACACGCCTCAAATACGAAGGACGCAAGATATTAAATAGCATATTAAAATTTGAAAGAGGGGGCTTAAACCCCCCTGCCCCGATAATCCAAGTCAGGATGGCATCCGCGACGGTCAAAAGGACCTTGCTACCATCGCGGTTTGCAGAGCGCATCTTGATACCACCTGCCAAGGACCAGTAGTAACACCAAACACGAAGCCACTGCGGCGACGACGCAAGCCGCGACGATCACGTACTCGAACGACACCACGCCTCTGAAGTCAGAGCGCAATTGCTTCAAGGCTTCCGTGGAACGAATGTAATACTTCAACATTGACTTACTCCCATCACTGAAATGACACCCTGTTGGCATTTAAATGCCGGACCAACTCCTTATTATTAAAACTTTCCGCACAAAATGTCACTCGGTAATCCTTTATTAAGCTTACTGTAGCGGTGATTTTGCTGTCGCTTTGTCTGATTCTTTTGAGATTCCGGGCCTTTAGGCCTGCTGCAAATTAAATGCGCGTATCGCAAAATAGTCAGGTGTTAGCACTGCCGGCTGCTTTTATTGCAGCTGGAGGCCTGCGCTGGGTTTTTTCGAACCATAGGGTTGCGGTAGAACCATAGGGCTGCGGTATGAGGCGCGCTTCGAATTTGCCGGGGTGATTTTCATCGAGGGTCCAACCGGACCCAGTGTCCGCCTGCCCGCAAGGAGCGGGTGTCTTGCGGCGTGCCCAACCTGCAGTAGGTTGTCCTCTATGATTGACGACGACCCGGAAATTGAAAAATTGCCGGGCGCCCCCGAAACTCGCGATGGCTTTACCGTGCGCGTCGAGATTTATCGGCTTAAAGAAGGCGATGGCGGCTGGTCTCTCGAAGTGGTCGACTATAAGGGCAATTCAATTGTCTGGGACGAGCGCTTCGCCACCGACAAGGACGCTTACGCAGAGTTCTATCGAACGCTGGAAGCGGAAGGCATTCGTTCGTTTTTGGAGCCGAGCGGTGATTAATCGTTAGTCGCAGTTGCCCTTCCCGCTTCCCGCGCGTTAAACGGGGAAAAAAATGCAGCTTACTTCTTTCCATGTCACCAATTATCGCGCGACACCAACGGCCATAGCACCTCCGACGGAAATCGGTCTTCCGCCAAAAAGATAGGCGAGAGCCACCGAACTATCGGGGTAGATCATCGCTCCGCCAAGCAGGCCAGACCATTTTTTGCGCTCGACGCTTTGCATCGCCGCAAGCCCTCGGAAAGACGGAGTCAATTGGGACCACACCGCCAAGAGGACTGGTCAGCTGACATGCCGGACGCTGATTGAAGAAAGACCGGGCGTCTGGATTGGATTGGGTAAGCGCCCAAAAAAATCGGGACCGCAAAGTCCGCCCCGATTTGTAGCGTGTCGATCAAGCGAGGTGATGATAGCTGATCAAAGTTCCGATGCCCTTATCTGCCTCTGTCTGGAAGCCCGCAGGGTCGTACTGGCCTAACAGACCAATATTGGCGGTGTGCGCTCCGTCCGTCACCGACAGGGTTCCGCCAGTGCCGGCCTGATTTGCGACAGCTCGCGCTTGTCCCGGCCCCGAATGCCACATCGAGCAGATCGAGGTGGTCATCCCCGTTAAGTCCTGACACGACGCCGCTAAAGTCGAAGGCGTCGTGGAGCACGATTGTCCCGGTCGCTGCGGCATCAAGCGTTACATTCGCAGACGAGGCCGCTCCGAATTCGAGCGCGGCAGAACCGCTAATCAGAGCCGTGCCGTTGCCGCTGACGTTGCCGTCGACGTGACGTTTCCGCCATTGGCCCACAACACACCGGTGTTGACGATGTCGCTGTGGATCAAAGCCCACCGGCTCCCAGTCGCCTCGAGGGTGCCGGAGTTGGTAACTGCGTGCGCATCACGGGCGCCATAGCCGGCGAGCCTCAACCCAACGCAATATCGTTTTCTCCGTGCCTCGCTTCGCCTTAAGGCGCACCCTGGGGCCTCCGCCTCTCGTCAATGAACTCGACGGCGGAAGCTGCGCGATCGGTGGCTCCCTGCCACGGTTGGTGTCAGGTGGGGCAGCTCGCTACCCGTTATCGAGCGATTTTTACCTTCAGCCTGTTTGGATGGGTGCGTTCAAACCTTTAACTCGCGCGAAAGCTAATCGGCCGTTTGGCCTGTTTGAGTTCTAACAGCCGATCGATTGGCGTGTGTGGCGCGGCCTGCGTTCGCTCATCAAATCTGAGCTCGCGCTCGAACAGCTCCATCGCTTGTTGGTCCCGGCGCCTCTGCTTCCTTAGCGATCAACGGCAGCATGCTTTGCTTGATGTGTTCCGCCATCGCTTTGGTCCAAGCCTCTGTGCTCTCGAAATCTTCGCGTGGAAAATGCCTTAGCAACACGTATTCCCATGGAAGCTGCTGACACCGGATGTGATGCCGAATTTTGTGTTCGGCCGCCCCTTCGACCAGCGCCTTGTGGAGCGCGAGCAGATCCTGTTGTGCCTTTTTGTAGTCGAAGGCCGTCTTTTTAACGTCCGGTACAATACGGCCTTGATACTCTCGCATTTTGCGCCACATGCATTTTGCGATGGTGAGGAGAGCGTCCTCTTCGAGTAGCCCATCAGGCATGAATTCTTCAGCCAGCCCGGTGTGTAGGCGTTCAAAATCAAGCGGGTTTTTGCCCGCCAGGATGGCTAGCTCACTCTCTCCAGATTTCACTTGATAGAAGCGCTGGGCAGATTTGCCGCTCATTGACTTACTCCGTCGACTGAAATAAATCTCATTGGTGCGCATTCAGATGGTGCGAAAGGGCAGATCGGACCGCTCGGTCGCGCTTGGCGTGCACGCGACGCAAATACCTGCTCAAGCTTTTCAGCCGTTCAATGCCTGGTGCCAGGTGATCGACTGCAGAGCCCGGCTTCGCAGTTGGCAGCCGACAGCGCCTGTTTGTGCAGCTCGCGACCGATGCCTCTCAGGCCATTTCAGCGTCTCTGCCGGACAGCCGCCTACTACCGCCGCGAACGCGTAACACCTCGACTCGGCTTCGCCAGCGATGGCGAGCGCCTGCACGATGATCTGACGCATCAACCTGGATCCGCGAGCCAACGCGTTCAGGGCGCTGACCCGGTCAGCATCCATCGTCATGCACGCCGCCAGGCCGTGACGGTAGGCATTTTGGCTGGTGCGGGCCTTTCCGGCGCGCGATTTCGGCCCGCTGCTTCGCTTTGCATCAGCGCGATTCGCCGCAATCTGCCGCTCAGTGCTCATGCTGGCGGCCCCGCTGATCCGAAACCTGTCGCGGTCCTGAAGTTTGCCGAATCGGACGGTTCGCCTCACTTTGAAGGCGCGAAAACGCTTCTCATCAGCACCTCACGAGAAAAGGCAAGTCCGCTAAGGCCCTTGTCACGGATCGCGATTTGGGATGCCTGCAACTGCGTCAGCGCGGTCAGGGTTGGTAAACACGTCATCATGGCTTCTGCTTCAATGGCAGATACGTTGAGGCCGTGGTGTTCGAGCAGCATTGAAACTTCCGATGTCGCGCTCGGATCGGCGCTGATCCACTGCTGAACAAGGAGCATGCACGGTCGGGTTCAACCCCCAGCCGCATTAAAATGCCAAAGAGCGCGTCCGGAATGGCCAGGTTGATAATTGCGGTTGCGGCACGCTGCAGGCGTTCGACCGCAATACTGGCATGAAAGGATTGCTCGCAAAATATCTCTTCAACTCTGTTCTTCGGATCTAGCACAACCCTCAACTGGTCGCGCTTGGCCTCAATTCGTTCCGCCGTTTCCGTCAGCAACGAGGCTGGTGAAATTGGTGTCCTTAATCTTACGCGTTCAACCATATTGCTCTCCTGATCATTGCATTGTAGCCTCGCACCCACCTGCGGTTGACCTTCAAGCCTGAGACCTGCAGTGCAGCTTTCGCCAGCCTAGAACACCAGGTCCGCCACCGCTCTCATGGATTAAGAAGCGGTTGGCGGAAGCGACGTGAAAAATCGGGTTCGTTTCGCACACGCACACAGAGGAACTAATTCGGCTCACAGTTGTGAAGGCGCCGTTTTCCGTCGTGGGCGCGGCCGGTTACAAGAGGCTCGCCGCACAAGACCGTTCGCCGCCGTCAGGTGATTTCACATAGACGCCTCCTGGCCGGTTAGGTGGCCCTGCGGATGATGCAACACCAACCGGTTTTGCTGGCGCAACGACCTTCAGGGCGCACGGGGGCGATCGCGCGCGAATGCGCAGCCGAATTGCTGTCAGCGACGAGGACGAGAACTGAGGAAAAAGAATAACGCTACCGCTCCCCCGGACGGAAGCCCCATGGTTGAGCGAGCGTGATTCTCTGGCTGCACCATCTACCACGGGAAGCGATGGATTGGACGGCAACGTGCCGCAGCTAGACCAACATGCTGGTCAGCGTGCCCCCTCGCCGGCGGCCAAAGCTACTGCATCCATGTCAGAGACTCAGCCGACCTATCCTCGTCGAGGCAGGCCTGTCAGGCTGCCGCGCGTAATCCTGGATCCGGAAAAGTCGCTGATCCTGCGCGAACAATTGATCAGCGAGCTCGACGCCTTTACCGACACCGATGCGCTGACGGTCTGGGCCGGCCGGATCCTGCCCAAGAAGAACCAGCTCGCCACGTCGGATGCTCAAGCGCTCGAAACCGCATTCGCGGCCAAACTCGGCGACCTTGAAGGCCATCAGCAGGCTGAGACCACAGATCTAGCGGATGGCAAAAACGCCAAACCTGCCGAGGGCGAGCGCTCCGGCAGTGTACCCGCGGCCGTCAACGCGGAACGTATCGCCTCGCCTGAGCTAAACGGCCACCTCGGGCCGCACCGCGCCCCAACGCGCAAAAAGAAATCAGCCGAGCGCAGGGACACTGCGCCCGAAAGATCGGTGACCCCGATCGGCAAGACACTTCGCATGCGGGATCGCGATCACCTAAAGTTCGTCACTGCCCAGCCCTGTCTCGTCTGTGGCCGCAGCCCATCGGATGCGCACCATCTCAAGTACGCGCAAGGACGCGCCCTTGGCCGCAAAGTAAGTGATGAATTCACGGTGCCGCTGTGCCGTTCGCATCATCGCGAGCTGCACCGGCGCGGCGACGAACGGACTTGGTGGCAGCAGCTCGGTATTGATCCGCTACTCACCGCCTCAGCACTCTGGGCGCAAACGCACCCTGCCCTCGCCGGGCCCGACGCAGAAGCCCGTCACAGGAGCAGAGTGCTCGTGCTGGCGTCACTAACGGCAAGCGATTTTACGAAACGAAGCCAATCATTGCGGCTGATACGCCATGACAACCTACAAGCAGATCGAAGCGAACCGCCGCAACGCTCGCCGAAGCACCGGTCCGACTAGCGAAGACGGCAAACTGCGCTCGCGGCGAAATGCCGTGCGTCATGGACTGACGGCCGAAACGGTCATCGGCGCACTAGAGGACGCGGAAGATTACAAGGCATTCGAAGCCGCCCGTATCGCCGACTATGACGCACAATCCGCAGTGGAGCGGGAGCTGGTGCTGCGGCTGGCAAGCCTGCTGTGGCGAATTCGCCGCGCCACCACCATGGAGACCGGCCTGTTCAAGATCCAGGCCCAGCAGTTGCTTGAGCTCCGGAGGAGGCGCGACGCGCAGCACCGTTCAATCCATCGCTTGTTTGGTCCGACTGACCCTGACGATGTCGGCATCGAGTCAGATCCGGAGCTCACCTCGCGAGCGGGCATCTCCGGGGGCGATCAACG